>CAJTFL010000004.1 GCA_910575565.1 Lachnospiraceae bacterium
AGCCGCCGCATCGCTGAAATAGGGCTATTACGCAGGGAACTATCCGCATGGGAAACGGAACGGAATACACTGGCAGCGAAGGTCAACTGGCATTTTAGAACCAGCGATGCCAGAACGAAGCTTAGCTCGTTGTATCCCACATTTACTACTGCCTCTTAACGAGGTGGTAGTATTGCTAAATATCAACAGGTCGGTGCACTAGTGTGCTGTCTTGATTACTTTCAGCAAATGATTAGAAAATGAATAAATGAACATCTTTTTCACCATCTGGATGGGTTTTCACTTTTCGTTTATTATCTTACGCCAATAAACTTTTGCCAAAGAATCACTATCCCAAAACCCCCAAAAACACTCACCAATCAACCTCCACTACCTCCGGCGTAAGCATCCTGCCCCCTTGCCCATTAAAGATTTCCCCTCTCCATTCCCCAGCCTCTATTTTTCTCCAGTCTCCAGCCTTTAAACTCCCCGTCCTTATCTCTTTGCAGTTCCCCGCCACTACCTCTTTGCGGTTCCCTGCCACTACCTCCCCGCAGCTCCCCCTTTGAAGAAGCCTTCCCATGTTAACCGCCATCCGCACATACTCCCTGCTAAATCCCGTCAAATACCGTTCCCCGCCGATAATCTCCTCTTCCTCCAAAAGCACCTGATTTTCCTTCCCCAAAAAAGACCGGCGGTAACGCAGGGACATCTGCTTTTCCAATTCCAGCAAGATATCGCTCCGCCTGCTTTTTACCTCTTCCGGGATCTGATCCGCCATGGAAGCTGCTTTGGTAAATGCCCGCCTGGAATATTTGAATATATGCATTTCGTAAAACGCCGCCTTCTGCAAAAAATCCCAGGTAACGGAAAATTCTTCCTCCGTTTCCCCTGGGAAGCCTACGATCACATCCGTTGTGATCGCCGGGTTTTGATATGCTTCCCTTAAGATCTGGCAGCCCTCCAAGTACTGCTCTGGGGTGTAATGGCGGTTCATCCGCTTTAAGGTGGCTTCGCAGCCGCTTTGGAGGGATAAATGGAAATGGGGGCAGACCTTTGGCAGGGCGGCCAGGCTGGCGGCAAATTCCCGGGTGATGATCCTTGGCTCTAAGGAGCCTAGGCGGATCCGGCAAAGGCCGGGAATCCGGTGAAGTTTTTGGATCAGCGCCAGCAAAGGATGGCTCTCCCCTTCTCCTAAATCTTTACCGTAAGAGCTTAGGTGGATTCCGGTGAGCACGATCTCCTTGCAGCCTGCCGCCGCCAGTGCGCCAACCTCCTTAAGCACCTCCTCTGCCCCCCGGCTCCTTACCCTTCCCCGGGTATAGGGAATGATGCAGTAGCTGCAAAACTGGTTGCAGCCGTCCTGGATCTTAATAAACGCCCGGGTATGTTCCCCGGCCTTTTCAATATGGAGGGACTCATACTCCCCGGTTTTCCCGATATCGATCACATAAGTATTTGGGTAACTGCCCTGGCTGCCTCCCTGGCTTCCGCCTTTATTTTCCCGGTTTTCCTGAAAATATGCCTCCAATCGGCTGACTAAATCCTTTTTCTGGTTATTGCCGATAATGATATCCACCGCCTGATCCTGCTCCAGCTCCTTATAGCTGGCCTGGGAATAGCAGCCTGCCGCCACCACCACGGCTTCCGGGTTTTTGGCGCGGGCGCGGTGGAGCATCTGCCTGGATTTCTTATCCGCCACATTGGTGACGGAGCAGGTATTGATAATGCACACATCCGCCTTTTCCCCGAAAGGCACAATCACATACCCTGCTTCCTCTAAAAGCTGCTGCATCGCCTCCGTTTCATAAGCATTTACCTTACAGCCCAGGTTATGCAACGAAGCTTTTCTTTCCATACAAAATTCTCCAATCTTTTATGCAAACTCACTATTGACTTTTCCTCGCCTTCTTTGTAGTATGGAAGTAAGCGAAAAGCGAAGCAAGCGTTTTACTTACATACCAATTCAAGGAGGCATTCACATGAAGACTGTTCGCATTTCATTAAATTCCATCGATAAAGTTAAATCTTTTGTCAACGATTTAACCAAGTTTGACGTAGATTTTGACCTGGTATCGGGAAGATACGTGATCGATGCAAAATCCATCATGGGCATCTTCAGTTTGGATCTGTCCAAGCCCATCGACTTAAACATCCATGCAGAAAATGGGATCGACGAAATCTTAAATACGCTGGCTCCCTATATGATCCAGTAAGCCTTTGCCGCCGAAAACCTATTCTTGTTTCCATAACCTTGCCAGTTTGGGCTGTCGCAAAACAGCGGATTTCCACAGGATATAGCTGGACATTTCCATAAATTCCAATATATATCGTGGAAGCGCCAAGTTTTGCGGCGGCCCCTTTTTCGGCAGCAAGCATAGGCTTTATTCGCGATGCGGGCATAGGTTTTATTCGCGGTGCGGGCTTTTCCTTTTCATTTCATCCTCATTCGCTGACCCTGCACTTGCGCCGCTGCTAACAGAGCACCGTCTCCGCCGCTTTTACGGCTGTCTTCAGCTACTGGCAGAGCACCGTCTCCGCCGTCTCCACGGCTGTCTTTACCATCTGATCAATCTTCTCCGTTAATTTCCCTTCAGATTTATGGATCATATGGATATTGGGCTTGATTACTGGATGCTTGGCCACAAATATGGTGCAGCAGTCCTCAAAAGGCTGGATGGACGTCTCATATGTGCCGATCCTTTGGGAAATATCCACAATCTCCTGCTTGTCAAACCCGATTACCGGACGGAATACGGGCATGGCACACACCTCATTGGTGGCCGCTAAGGACTGCACCGTCTGGGAAGCCACCTGGCCGATGCTTTCACCAGTAATCAGGCCTAAGCATTTCCTGTCCCTTGCAATCCGCTCCGCGATCCGCATCATATAGCGGCGCATGATGATGGTCAGTTCCTCGTGGGGACACTGATCATAGATATAAAGCTGAATATCGGTAAAGTTTACGATATGGAGCTTTATGGGGCCTGCATACCGGGCAACCAGCTTTGCCAGATCCACCACCTTTTCCTTAGCCCGGTCGCTGGTATAAGGCGGCGCGTGGAAATAGACAGCTTCGATCACTACCCCCCGCTTTGCGATCATATAGCCCGCCACCGGGCTGTCGATCCCGCCGGAAAGCAGCAGCATTGCGCGGCCATTGGTTCCCACAGGCATCCCGCCGGGGCCTGGGATAATTTCCGAATATAAGTTGATCCTGCTGCGGATCTCCACATGGAGCATCACCTGGGGATGGTGCACATCCACGGACAGCTTAGGGAAAGCCTGCAAAATCACGTCCCCCAGCTCCCGGTTAATCTCCTCGGATGTTTTGGGATACTGCTTATTGGCCCTCCTGGCATCCACCTTAAAGGTAAACGACCCTTCCCCATGGACTTTCTCCATATAGGCAAGCACCTGGCTTTTTAACTCCTCAAACCCCAGATCCTCTATCTGCACCATGGGACAGATGGCCGCCACCCCAAATACGCATTTTAAGGCCGCTACCACATCCTCCTCCTCAAACTCCGACAAGGCATTGACGTAAATCCGGCCTGATTCCCTAAGCACCTCAAAGCTTCCCTCCACTGCCTTTAAGGCCAGGCGGATCTGCTTCACCAGCGCGTCCTCGAACACATACCGGTTTTTCCCTTTTACTCCAATCTCCGCATACTTAATTAAAAACGACTGACGTTTCATGTTCTTATCCTCTCTGATACCGCCTGAGCACAGGCAAAAGCTCCCCAAGTGTCCGGACGGCATAATCTAACTGTTCTCTGGTATTAAACATCCCTAAGCTAAACCGCAGGGTGGAATCCAAAAATTCTTTTTTTATGCCCACGGCCTTTAATGTGCCGCTGATGGCCGGATGGTTTGAGGAACAGGCCGATCCGCTGGATACGTAAATCCCCCGATCCTCCAAAGCATGGAGCAGCACCTCGCCCCGAACGCCCTGAAAGCTTGCGCTGACAATGTGCGGAGCTGACTCCTCCCCCTTATCGCTGTTGACTGCCACGCCCTCAAGGCCGCACATCCGGTCGATTAAATAATCCTTAAGCTCCCTAAGCCGCCCTACGCGCTCCGAAAACCCCTCTTCCATCTCCCGCGCCGCCTGCCCAAGGCCCGCAATCCCCGGCACATTCTCCGTCCCGGAACGCATACCCTTTTGCTGGCCGCCGCCATAGATAATGGGCTTTACCTTAACTTTCTCGTTTTTATACAAAAAGCCTGTGCCCTTCGGCCCGTGGATTTTATGGCCGCTGACGCTAAGAAGGTCGATCTGCTGTTTCTTAGGCCGGATCTCATATTTCCCATATGCCTGGATCCCATCTACATGAAAGACGGCGGCAGGATTTTTTTCCTTAATTAACCGGCCAATCTCCCCCACCGGCTCCACCGCCCCAATCTCATTATTCACATACATCACGGAAACCAGGATGGTGTCCGGCCCGATAGCCTCAGAAAGCTGCTCCAAAAAAATATGGCCTTCCCTGTCCACATCCAGGTACGTTACCCGAAAGCCCTGGTTTTCCAGGAAGGATAAAGGCTGGTACACAGAAGCGTGCTCAATCCTGGTGCTGATAATATGGTTCCCTGCCCGGTGATTAGCAAGAGCCGCCCCTATTAGGGCCATGTTATTGGACTCCGTGCCGCCGGAGGTAAAGATAATCTCCTTCTCCTGCACCCGCAGCGTTTTGGCGATCACCTCCCGGGCTTCCTTTACCTGGCGCTCCGCCCCCATCCCTTTCCTGTGCCGGGAAGAAGGATTGCCGTAATCCTCCTCCATCACTTTAACCATCTTTTCCCTGACGGAATCCAGCACCCTTGTGGTGGCCGCGTTATCTAAATATGCTTCCATCCTCTCCTCCATCCGTGCACCCTTCGCTGCACATTTCCAGCTTAAGCATTAAAACGGAAAGCAGGGCAAGCCCTGCCGTCTCCGTCCTTAAAATCCGTTTTCCCAAGGATATGGGCGCAAAACCAGCCTCCCTTGCCATTTTAACCTCGGCCTGGGAAAACCCGCCCTCCGGCCCTACAAAAAGGGCAATTTCCTGCCCCGCCCTAACCTTGGCAAGCTCCCTTTTCGTCCCGGCCATCCCTTCCTCATGCTCATAGGCAAACAGGCACAGCCCGGCCTTCCCCCCTTCTAAGAGGGCATCCTTAAAGGTTCTTACTTCCCCTACCTGGGGGATGCGGCTGCGCTTGGACTGCCTGGCCCCATTCTCCGCGATAGCCTGCCACCGCTTAAGCTTTGCCTCTTCCCTGCGCCCATCCAGCTTTACCACCGCGTATTCCGTAGCCACCGGCACGATCCGGGCCGCCCCAAGCTCTACTGCCTTCTGGATAATCAGCTCCATCTTATCCTGTTTGGGAAGCCCCTGGTACAAGGTAATGGCGGCAGGCAGCTCCCGGTTTTCCTCATCCTCCCGAAGAATGCCCGCGGTAATGCAGTCCTTTTCCAAAGCTTTAACCGCACACACATAATCCCGGCCTGCGCCGTCGCTGATTAACAGGTTTTCCCCTTCCTTTAAGCGGAGCACCTGCCTTCCATGGTTCACATCCGGACCGGTAATCCGAACCAGCCGCCCCTCTATCTGCTCCGGCTTCACAAAAAAATGATGCATACCTTCCCCTACCGTTTCCTGGCGGTTATGCTGACCCACTCGCCCTGACGGGTAACTTCCGCCACCTCAAACTGACGGTTGGCTAAAAACGCCTCCATCACCGCGTTTTCTTTCTGATCCAGGATGCCGGAGGTAATCAGCATGCCGCCCGGCTTCATATGGACAGCGATCTCCTTTTGCAGCAAAATAATCACCGGAGCCAGAATATTGGCCACTACCAGGTCATATTTGCCGTATCCAGCCCAATCCTTAATCCTTTTATCGTCAATAATATTCCCTTGGATTACATGAAATTTTTCCGGCGGGATGCTGTTGGCCTCCAGATTTTCCAAAACCGCCGTCACCGCATTTTCATCCAAATCCGTGCCCCACACTTCCTTCGCCCCTAAAACCAGGGCACTTATGCCTAAAATCCCACTTCCCGTCCCCACATCCAGCACAAGGCTTTCCTTCGTCACATACTTGCGCAGCTGCCGGATGCAAAGCTGGGTGGTTTCATGCTTTCCCGTGCCAAACGCCGTCCCCGGATCGATTTGGATCAGCAGCTTGTCCTTATGCTCCGGCGGAATTTCCTCCCAGGTAGGCTTGATCAGCAGCTCGTCCACGGTAAACGGCTTAAAGAATTCCTTCCAATTATTAATCCAATCCTTATCCTCCGTCTCAGAAGCCTCGATCCGCCGCTCCCCCAAATCCACAAACGCGGAAAGCTCATCCAGCCCTTCCTCCACCTTCCTAAGCATTGCCTCCACATCTGCGCCTTCATCCAGGTAAAAGCTGATCCGCGCCTTTCCCTGGTCAGCGGGAAGCTCTGGAAGGATATCGATAAACATTCCCTTGGTATCCTTCTCGGTCAATGGGACATTATCCTCAATCTCAATCCCTTCAATGCCAATCCCATCCATCATGCCGCTGATAAGGTCCTCCGCTTCCGTGGTGGTATGGAGTGTAAATTTTTTCCATTTCATATCTGCTTTATCCCTTTCCTGTCCAATGTGTACTCCTTTTTCCCTGCCTGCAAATGTACTACCCATGATAGCATAGTTTTTCGCTGCTTTCAAGCGGGGAAGGCGGTGAAAGGAGTTATCTGGTGTTTCATACGATGAGTTTACTACTTATTTTCAAAAAAATTTTAAAACCCCTGCAATAAAACTTCCCCATCCTGCATTAATCTATTGAACGGATGAAGATGTTATATCAAAGCAAGGGCAAACGGGGCAAACCAATCAAGAGATTCCTTGGTGCATTACAACTTCCATCACACGCCCTTCCCCTTGGTTTGGTAGAGATTTTCAAAATTACAGTGGCATATTCCGCCACAAACGACAAACTAATTGGCAATTAGGATTGTGAACCACAAATGGAGTGGGGCAGCCGCCTGGTGACGAGGCGCTGCCCCACTCCATTTTATGCCTCGGCCTTCTGCCTTTCCTGGTAGGCCTCCAGCTTCCTTAACACACTGCCGAACTGCTCCATAGATCGGAAAAACGTATCCCTGTCCTCGTCGCTTAAGCAGCCAAAATCCTCCTTAAGCTTTTCCCTGGCCGCCGCCTTCTCATGCTTCATCACTAAAGCCCCTTTTTCCGTAAGGCAGACATACACCAGCTTCCGGTTTTCCCGGCTGTGGATACGTTCCACGTAGCCATCCTCTACCAACGCCGCCACCAGGCGCGTAGCCTGCTCCCTGGAGCAGCCGATGCTGGAGGCAGCCTGCCCCATAGTCATCTTTTCCTTCCTGGCCAACACCATCATCAAAAACATCTGGTATCTGGTCAGCCGCATCTGATGGAAATCCAGGGAATTTAAAATCAAATGCTGGGATACGGTAAAAATCTCAAACAGCCCCTGTACGCCATCTTCATTGGCCCATCGTTCCATAATCTCCCGCCTCTTCCATGTCTGTCAATTAAGATCATTATACGGTCAAAATCCGCATAAGTCAACCATTGACAAAGATTAATAGTTGACATTTGTCAATAAATTATGGTATAACTAAGAAACCACGTCATTTTTATTCCAGGTACATTCAACTTCTTTTCATCTAACTTTGCGAATCTCATTTCTGCAGACGGCACATTAACCATTACATCCAAGGAGGTATTTTTATGGAAGATAACAGACAATTTGTAGAGGACTTTGCCAATAGCCAAATGGATCTTTGCCTGGCCAACAGCACCATCGATCCGGAATTATTCCATACCTACGGCGTAAAGCGCGGGCTTCGGGATAAAAACGGCGCAGGAGTATTGGCCGGGCTGACCAATATTTCCCTGATCCAGTCCAAAAAGGAAGTGGACGGAAAATCCGTTCCCTGCAACGGCCGCCTGCTGTACCGCGGCTATAATATTAATGACCTGGTAAGAGGCTTTTTAGCTTCCTCCCCCCGGCATTTTGGATTTGAGGAAATTACCTATTTGCTTTTATTTGGGGAATTGCCCGCAAGGCTCCAGCTGACCCAGTTCCATGAAGCCCTGACCAAAAGCAGCTTTCTCCCCACCAATTTCGTCCGGGACGTAATCATGAAAGCCCCGGGGAAAGATATTATGAATTCCATTACCAAAAGCGTCCTCACCCTGGCTTCCTACGATGAACAGGCTGCCAATAATTCCCTGCCCAACGTCCTTAGGCAGTGCATGATGCTAATCAGCGTATTCCCCATGCTGGCGGTATACGGCTACCATGCCTACAACCACTATGAATGCGGGGACAGCTTTTATATCCACCGCCCGGATCCCAACCTTTCCACGGCGGAAAACCTGCTGCGTATGCTCCGCCCGGATATGAAATACTCTGACTTAGAAGCCCGTGTGCTGGACCTGGCACTGGTGCTGCACATGGAGCACGGCGGCGGAAACAATTCCACCTTTACCACCAGGGTTACAACGTCCGCAGGCTCCGATACTTACTCCGTAATTGCCGCTGCCCTCTCCTCCTTAAAAGGTCCCAAGCATGGCGGCGCAAACATAAAAGTAGTGGAGATGATGGCCGACATGAAAAACCATTTATCCGACTGGAGCGATGAGGAGCAGGTAAAGGATTACTTAACCAAGCTTCTGCATAAAGAGGCTTTTGACCAAAAAGGGCTGATCTATGGCATGGGCCATGCCGTTTACTCCATATCCGATCCCCGTGCGCTTATTTTTAAGGAATTTGTGGAAAAGCTCGCCATGGAAAAGCATCGGGAAAAAGATTTTGCCCTTTATTCCATGACCGAAACCCTTGCCCCGAAAATCATCGCCGGGGAACGGGCTATCTACAAAGGCGTAAGCGCCAACGTGGATTTTTACAGCGGCTTTGTTTACAGCATGTTGGATATCCCCACGGAACTGTTCACCCCTATATTTGCCATCGCCAGGATCGTAGGCTGGAGCGCCCATCGGCTGGAGGAGCTGATTAACGTGGACAAAATCATCCGCCCCGCCTACCAAAGCCTTCTTCCCCTGGAGGAAAAGGAATATACGCCCCTGCCTTTGCGTAAAGCATAAAACGATTCTAAAGCCAAAATGCCTTCCCGGCCTGGCATCATAAAAACCCGGTATATTCTTTTGGGCTTTTGCAGATAATATGGGGGACGCATAGATTTATGCGAATAATAACCGGAGGTGAATCCCATGAGCCCAAAAGAATTATCTTATCTGGAAGACGCATTAAGCCATGAGCAGTTTTTAAAGAACCAGTGCGACTCGGCAATGAACGCCTTAAACGATGAGCAGTTAATTTCCTGCGTCAAGGAATTAAAGGAAACCCATCAGCAAATTTTTGACAGCTTATACCGGCTTGTATAATTTAAGGAGGCACAGCAATGGATGAGAAATGCACTATGGAAAACCTGCTCCTGACCACCAAAGGGGTATGCGACTTATATCTTCACGGAACCATCGAATCCTCCACGGCAAATGTCCACCAGGCTTTTGATTCCGCATTAAATAAAAGCCTGGATATGCAGGAATCCATTTACCAGAAAATGACCCAAAAAGGCTGGTACAAACAGCAGCAGGCAGAACCGGAAAAACTGACAAAGGTAAAAAACCAGTTTGCCGGAATTTCCTAAGGAAAACCGCAATTAGCTTTACGCCACTGAAAAAATATTTAATAATTGGGCAAAATTAATACAGAAAACTTCATGAATCCTCTTGAAAAGATTTATACAAGATGCTATACTCTTTTTAGCAAGCCGTTATAACGGCTAATATAAAGGAGGAAAGCATATGCCACGTGGAAGAAAAAAAGCCATTACCAACCCGTCAGAAGAAATCGAAATGATTGACCAAAAAATTGCTGATTTACAGGAGCAGATTTCCGAGTTAAAGAAGCAGCGCAAAGCAGCTGTTTCCAGGGCTGATGAAGCAGCAAGGCAGCAGGTGGTGGACGCATTCGTTGCATCCGGGAAAACCGCCGAAGAATTCTTAGCCGGCATTAACGTTGAATAACTGGCAGAAGATGGTTTTTCATCTGACGCATGAACGGGCGCTGCCTGGGCAAAAGGATCTCATATCCTTTTCCCGGGCAGCGTTTTCCTAATGGCAAAAAAGAAAAACATCGCGTGCACGAAATGGAGGAAAACATGAAAAAGCCAGGTTATTACTCTTCCGGCGAATTTGGCAGAATGGCCCATATCACCCTTAGGACTGTCCGCTATTATGACAAGCAAAATATCTTAAAGCCTTCCCTAACCACGCCCTCAGGAGCCAGATTTTATACGGATAAGGACTTTGCCCGCCTACAGCAGATCCTGCTGTTAAAGGCTTTGGGCTTTTCGCTAAAGGATATCCGGCAGATGGTGGCCGGGGATTTCGATGTCCAAGCCATGTTAGACTCTTTAACCATCCAGCTAAAGCTGGTGCAGGATCGGATGGAGCAGCTTCAGCTGGTGGAACACGCCATCCAGGATACGGCAAAGGCTATCCGCCAAGAGCATACCATCGACTGGAGCCGGATGCTTAAGCTGATCCATTTGACGGGAATGGAAAAAAGCCTGACCAAGCAGTACCAGGACGCGTCCAATATTTCCGCCAGAATTAACCTGCACCGGCTGTACTCCCAAAACCCAAAAGGGTGGTTCTCCTGGATCTATGAGCAGGCGCATATTTCTCCAAGCGATCATATATTAGAAATCGGATGCGGGGACGGAAGCCTGTGGAGCGCAAACCTTTCCCGGATGCCGGAAAAAATTTCTATCATCCTTTCCGATATCTCTGAAGGGATGCTCCGGGATGCCAGGCGCTCCATAGGATCAGAGGATCCCCGTTTCTGCTTCCAGGCTTTTGACTGCCATCAGATCCCCTTTCCCGATAACACCTTTGACCTGGTTATCGCCAACCATCTGCTGTTTTACTGCCAGGATATCCCCAAAGCCTGCCAGGAAGCCTGCCGGGTATTAAAGCCTGGGGGAACCTTCCTCTGCAGCGCCTACGGAAAACTGCATATGAAAGAAATCAGCCGGCTGGTGCAGGAGTTTAATGACCGGATTATGCTCTCTGCCAATAAGCTTTACCAGCGGTTTGGCCGGGAAAATGGCTCTGAACTCCTTTCCCCCGTCTTTGGCCCCTCCCAGTGGCTGCCTTACCCGGACTCCCTGACGGTGACTGAACCGGAGCCGCTGATTTCCTACATTCTTTCCTGCCATGGCAACCAAAACCAGTATCTGCTGGATTCCTACCAGGATTTTTCCGCCTTCGTCAAAAAAAAGACCAAAAAAGGATTTTTCATCACCAAGGATGCCGGAATTTTCCTCTGCCATAAAGAAAATCCGGAAAAACTTCAAAAAAATTGAAAAAAGATCTTGAACATGACGTAAGGTCATCTTTTATACTATGGCTAACCGGGAGCAATTCGCCTGCCAAGGCACAGCTTGCAGTGCTTTTTTGTGCCAGAGGGCATATTGGCTTCCTGCCATGATTAAAATCAACCCAAAGGAGATTTGAAGCAATGAAAGGAATTATCCTGGCCGGAGGTTCCGGCACACGCCTCTACCCTCTTACTATGGTGACATCCAAGCAGCTCCTCCCCATCTATGACAAGCCCATGATCTATTACCCGCTGTCCGTGCTGATGAATGCGGGGATCCGGGATATCCTGATTATTTCCACCCCCCAGGATACCCCCAGGTTTAAGGAGCTTTTAGGGGACGGGCATCAGTTCGGCCTCACCCTATCCTACGCCATACAGCCAAGCCCTGACGGCCTGGCCCAGGCATTTATCATCGGCGCAGATTTTATCGGCAATGACACGGCTGCCATGGTATTAGGGGACAATATTTTCGCAGGCCACGGCTTAAAAAAGCGGTTAAAGGCTGCCGTGGAAAATGCAGAAACGGGAAAAGGAGCCACGGTTTTCGGGTACTATGTAGACGACCCGGAACGGTTTGGCATCGTGGAATTCGACCGGGACGGCAAAGCCGTCTCCATCGAGGAAAAACCCCAAAAGCCAAAAAGCAATTACTGCGTAACCGGTCTGTATTTCTATGATAACCGGGTGGTGGAATACGCCAAAAACCTAAAGCCCAGCGCCCGGGGCGAGTTAGAAATCACCGACTTAAACCGGATTTACCTGGAAAAAGGAAACTTAAACGTGGAGCTTTTAGGGCAGGGCTTTACCTGGCTGGATACGGGAACTCATGAGAGCCTGGTGGATGCCACCAATTTCGTAAAAACCGTGGAAACCCACCAGCACCGCAAGGTAGCCTGCCTGGAAGAAATCGCCTATTTAAACGGATGGATTTCCAAGGAAGAGGTGCTGAAGGTTTATGAGGTACTGAAGAAAAACCAGTACGGCCAATACTTGAAGGATGTGCTGGACGGGAAATATATGGACGTTTTGCATTAACCGGCACTCTTGGCAAAGTATGCCAGAAAACGGCTGCTTAATTTTAAATACGTTTCAGGGAAAGGATTTATTATGACCATTATTGTTACCGGCGGAGCCGGATTTATCGGAAGCAATTTTATTTTTCATCTGTTAAACCGTTACCCAGACTACCGGATTATCTGCTTAGACTGCCTGACCTATGCGGGAAACCTGTCCACCTTAGAACCGGTGATGGACAAGCCGAATTTCCGTTTTGTCAAGGAAAGCATTACCAACCGGGAAGGGGTAAACCGGTTGTTTGAGGAAGAGCGCCCAGATATGGTGGTAAATTTTGCGGCAGAAAGCCACGTGGATCGATCCATTGAAAATCCGGAAATTTTCCTGGATACCAATATTAAAGGGACTGCCGTGCTGATGGATGCCTGCCGGAAATACGGAATTAAACGGTATCACCAGGTTTCCACCGACGAGGTTTACGGCGATCTGCCCCTTGACCGGTCGGATCTGTTTTTCACGGAAGAAACCCCCATACACACCAGCAGCCCTTACAGTTCTTCCAAGGCCGGGGCGGATCTTTTGGTGCTGGCTTACCACAGGACTTATGGCCTTCCCGTGTCCATCAGCCGCTGCTCCAACAACTACGGCCCCTACCATTTCCCGGAAAAATTAATTCCGTTAATGATTGCCAACGCCTTAAATGACAAGCCCCTTCCCGTCTACGGAAAAGGGGAAAATGTCCGGGACTGGCTGTATGTGGAAGACCACTGCAAGGCTATTGACCTAATTATCCATAAAGGCCGGGTGGGGGAAGTTTACAACATCGGCGGCCACAACGAAATGAAAAACATTGACATCGTAAAGCTGATCTGCAAGGAGCTGGGAAAGCCGGAAAGCCTGATCACTTACGTTACCGACCGGAAAGGCCATGATATGCGCTACGCCATCGATCCCACCAAAATCCACAATGAGCTGGGCTGGCTGCCAGAAACGAAATTCGCCGATGGCATTAAAAAAACCATCGCCTGGTACTTGGAAAACCGCAAGTGGTGGGAAACCATCATTTCCGGCGAATACCAGAATTATTATGAGAAAATGTATGGGAACCGGTAGGGACATTGAAGTGCTGTACATGGCACAATCCCGACAGTGATTTAACAATGAGCTTAACGCTGCAAAAGGCATTCCCATGGAGCCAAAAGAATGGGAAAATATCAGGAAAGTAACGCCTAAATGCGGCAAGAAAGAAAGGAAACGGCAAAAATCATGAAAATATTGGTTACTGGCGTAAAAGGCCAGCTTGGTCATGACGTGGTTAACGAGCTAACCGGAAGGGGCCACCAGGCCATAGGGGTGGATATCGAAGAGATGGATATCACAGACCCAGGTTCCGTGGAGCAGGCGGTAAGCCAGGCAAAGCCTGACGGGGTAATCCACTGCGCCGCCTGGACTGCCGTGGATGATGCCGAGGATGAAAAAAACCGGGAAAAGGTGCGGCTGGTCAATGGGACGGGGACGAAGCACGTGGCAGACGCCTGCAAAAGGCACGGCTGCAAGCTGATGTATATTTCCACGGATTACGTGTTTGACGGCCAGGGAAGCGAGCCCTGGGATCCGGACTGCAAGGACTACCGCCCCTTAAACGTTTACGGGCAGACAAAGCTGGAAGGCGAACTGGCGGTAAGCAGCACCTTGGATCAATATTTTATCGTCCGCATCGCCTGGGTATTTGGAAAAAACGGGAAAAACTTTATCCGCACCATGCTAAACATCGGGAAAAAGCTGGATACCCTGAAAGTAGTGGACGACCAGATCGGCACGCCCACCTATACCTTTGACTTGGCAAGGCTCCTGGTGGATATGATAGAAACGGATAAGTACGGCTTCTACCACGCCACCAACGAGGGCGGCTACATCAGCTGGTACGAATTTGCCACAGAAATTTTCCGCCAGGCATCCGCCATGGGGCACCAGGAATATGACCAGGAGCACTTACAGGTTATCCCTGTCACCACGGCCCAGTACGGCCTTTCCAAAGCTCCCAGGCCCTTTAACAGCCGGCTGGACAAGGAAAAACTTATCCGCCAGGGATTTGCCCCCCTGCCGGATTGGAAAGACGCCCTACGGCGATACCTTAAAGAAATTCAGGCAGACTTTTCATAGGAGGAGAACCAGGACAAATGGGACAGATAAGCGTAGAAAAAAATGTGGGTGGGATAAAAGGCCTTTGTGTCATCGCGCCTGCCGTCCACGGAGATGCCAGAGGATATTTTATGGAAACCTATAACCAAAGGGATATGGAAGAAAACGGACTAAACATGGTTTTCGTCCAGGATAACCAGTCCCGCTCCACCAAAGGCGTACTTCGGGGCCTTCACTTCCAAAAGCAGTTCCCCCAGGGGAAATTGGTCAGGGTAATCAGCGGAACCGTTTTTGACGTGGCCGTGGATCTGCGCAGCGGCAGCGAGACCTTTGGCAAATGGTTCGGCGTTGAATTGACTGCGGAAAACAAAAAGCAGTTTTACATCCCGGAAGGCTTTGCCCACGGATTTCTGGTACTGAGCGATATCGCCGAGTTCTGCTATAAATGCACCGATTTCTACCGCCCGGAGGATGAAGGCGGCCTGGCCTGGAATGACCCGAAGATCGGCATTGCCTGGCCAAAGGTTTCGGGGGACTATCCGGGAAGCGCCTCGGCAGAGGGCTACCGGATGGACGATGGGACGCCCCTAAACATGAGTGCCAAGGATCAGGTGATGGCCGGGATTGGGGAAACCTTTCACTTTTAGGAAAAGGTGAAGACAGGCCTGAACCGTTATTAAAAAATTCAGCCGGTGGAAAGAGCATGAAGGCAAAAAAGAATCTTTATTTAAGCGTAATTGTAATGCTTGTCATTGTTTATATCGGTTTGCTGACCATCCTTTACTGTTCAGAATCGGCAAATGATCAATCAATGATCCGGACATTTGGAGATGCATTATGGTACTCCTTAGTGACATTGACTACAGTGGGATATGGCGATCTTGTGCCGGTGACGCCTTTAGGGCATATGGTGGGAATAATCTTTTTGCTGCTGTCTGCCGGTATTATGGTGACGTTGCTTGGGGGCTTGCTCTCCTTTATCGCCAGCGAAGGGATGCCCCTTTTTTTGCTCTGTCTGCAAAAGAAGAAAAACTGGTACTATTTTGCGGATTATGGCGTAGAATCAAATACCCTTGCGGCAAATATTTATAAGGAAGATCCAAATGCGCTGATTATTTTCGGGGAAAAACGGAGCAGCCAAAGCGAAAGCCCAAGCTACCCCTGCCTGTACTTAAGTTCCTCACCGGATAAGATTATTGCCAAAAAGAAAAATGAGGGCGCGAAATGCAAGGTTTTCCTAATGAAGGAAAATGACATCGGCATTAACCGGCGTGCAGTTAACTTACATGAACTGCCTGTGGAGGTTTATGCGAGAACCACTAACGGCCAGGATAATCTTTCGGACAACATTCATTTTTTTAACAGCTATGAATGCTGCGCCAGACAGTATTGGCGTTCAAAACCATTGTGCAGCTATGAAACGACCATTGTGCTGATAGGGTTTGGAAATTATGGCCACCGCATCCTGGAGAGGGCGATTATGACCAATATTATTTCCGTGGATCAGCACGTAGCCTATCATATTTTTGGCAATGCCCAGGAATTTCTCCATGTCCATCACTGCCTGGGGGATTTGTTTTCCATTAATGAAGAATCGGTATGGAGGGATTCCTTAATTTTTCACCAGGAGGCCTGGGAAAAGCACCATGAACTTTTGGGGCGGGCTGACCGCATTATCATCTGTGAAGATGATGAGCAGAAAGGCTGGAGTATTTTCTGGACCTTGCGCAAATATTATCTGCTCTTTGGGCGGATTGATCTGCGTAACAGCTGGAAAGCCCCAGGGATATCCTGTTTTGGGACGAATGAAGATATCTATACCACACAGCAGATTATCCGCACTGACCTAAATAAGGCGGCGGTTATGATTAATGAGATTTTCTTAAGATCCGTCACTTATTCCGCCTTAAGCTGGGAAAGGCTGGATGATCTTCACCGGCAGTCAAAGATTGTTGCCGCGGATCATCTTTTAATGAAAACCAGGATCCTTTTGAAGGATGAAACCATTACCAACCTAACCGCCTCCGCGGTAAAGGAAGCCTATAACCGATATTGCGAGACCAAGTCCTCCCAGGAAATAAGGGAAATGTACCGCAAATTAGATCATATGCGGTCGTACAGATTCTATGCTTTTTATAACTGGAGTTACGGCTCAATCCGCGACGATACCGAAAGGCAGCATCCGATGCTGCGCCCTTATGAAGAATTAACGGAAGAGCAAAAGCAAGAACGGGATGCTGCCTGGGAACTAATGGGGATGATTTACGGGGAACTTGAGTGATTCTGCTATCCCGCAACCAAGCATAGGAGAAGCTATGGCAAATATTATTGAAATTACGGATTTTTCAGCCCCTGAGCTGGATATTTACGCCCGCCTTAATGAAAACCAGCTGTTAAACCGCCACGAACCGGAAAAGGGCATATTTATCGCGGAAAGCCCAAAGGTTATTTGGCGCGCCCTGGATGCCGGGTACACTCCCCTCTCCCTTCTCCTGGAAAAAAAGCATATTGCCGGGCAGGCCAAAGGAATCATCAAGCGGTGCAAGGATATTCCCGTCTATACTGCCGATTTCCAGGTTCTGACCCAGCTTACCGGATTTCAGCTGACCCGCGGGGTGCTGTGCGCCATGCTGCGCCCGCCGCTGCCAAGTCCCACAGACATCTTAGCCAACGCCAGGCGGATCGCCGTGCTGGAAAACGTAATGAATCCCACTAACATGGGCGCGATCATCCGCTCCGCGGCAGCCTTAGGGATGGATGCCGTACTGCTGACCCCGGCCTCCACCAATCCCCTGTACCGCCGCGCTATCCGGGTCAGCATGGGAACCGTTTTCCAGGTTCCATGGACATTTATCGGTTCTTCCCCGGAAGATTGGCCAGGCTCCGGAATCCGTCTCTTAAAAGGCATGGGCTTTAAGACTGCCGCAATGGCTCTTGGCGGCCAGACCGTCACCATAGAGGATCCCCGCCTTCAGGCAGAGGAAAAGCTGGCCATCATCCTGGGAACCGAAGGGGACGGGCTGTCTAAGCAGACCATCGCCAGGTGCGACTATACCGTGCGCATCCCCATGTCCCACGGGGTGGATTCCCTGAATGTGGCGGCCGCAAGCGCCATCGCTTTTTGGCAGCTGCGGCCCTCAGTTCATTGCCTGCCGGAAACGGAGAATTAAATCTACAGGCCAAAAAAAGTCTCCGGGCAGTCCATAATCGGCTGGGATTTTGAAATGAGCGTCACAATTTATGGAAGATTTAGCTCGAATAAGGGAGGGGTAGTGGGCTACGCTGACCGAAAAAGAGCTAAATATACTGTTTGAAGAATTAAGAAAATCGAAATTGGGAAGATGTTTTATTGTGGAATTAAAGAAGATTCATCAAAATTTCTCTGTGTGCCAGGTAGAGGATTACTCACTCGTAAATATAGAATCCGAATATTGCTTTATCGGAAAGACAGATATGGAAAAATCTCTTGTATGTATCACAGACGAAGCCCTTCAAATGTAATTAAACGTGATGATGGCTGGAAAGCATTTTGCATTCAAGGAATTTTAGATTTTTCTCTAATTGGAATATTGTCTAAGATTGCCGCAATCTTGGCAGATAACGATATCTCCATTTTTGCAGCATCCACTTATAATACAAATTATGTTTTTGTAAAAAGCCAAAATTACCAGCGAGGATTGGAAATTCTTAAATCAGCCGGATATGAGATTATAACAAAGGAAAAAGAAGATTATTATTCGGCTTAGAAATTCTATGAAAAATACAAAAGAACAATAAAGGAGATTATTATGAACAAAAAAGAATTCCAATGGATAAGAGAACCCAAAAAATATTTGCTTGGTGATAAGAATATTGAAATAACGACGGAACCCCACACAGATTTATGGCAGCGCACCTATTATCATTTCCGTAATGATAACGCACCTGTATTACAAATAGAAACTGACGAGGAATTTTTCTCATTTATTGTCAAAACAGATTTTAGCAGCAGCAATCACCGTTTTGATCAATGTGGAATTGTGATGTATCTTGATTCGGAAAACTGGCTGAAAGCCTCGGTTGAATTTGAAAATGAAAAATTCCAGCATCTTGGTTCAGTTGTAACAAATCATGGTTATTCGGATTGGGCTACGACAGAAATTCCCGCAGATATAAAAAGTATGTGGTATCGATTCAGCCGAAGACAGGATGATTATCGTATCGAATGCTCACAAGATGGGCAGAAGTTTTCACAGATGCGCATTTGTCATATGTGGGAGGGGGCAGGGAAAATTCGCTTTGGAGTCTATGCCTGCAGCCCGGAAGATTCCAGCTTTACGGCGGTTTTTACGGATATGCAGTTGATAGAATGTGTGTGGAAAGCACATGACGGACAACAGCCCGATGATTCCAATGATTAATGCCGGAGATAAGATTCAGCTTTTTCCTTGGCAGATTTTTACCAACTATAATCAGCCGGAAACCCAGCATCTATAAGGGCTTGTGGGCTCTGCCCACACCCGGCTCCTGGAATAAGATGGAAGGGATTTATATTTGTACCATAAAAACGCTGAAACCCATTGATTTTACTAGAAAAACCAGGATTTTCAGCGTTTTTAAACCCATGCACCGAGTACGGATAACTGGACTCGAACCTGCACGGAAAGCCCACCAGAACCTCCTTGATATATTGTTTCATTTCATCACTGATTATCTTATCGGTAAAGGCCAGTATCCCTGCCAGCGCAAACGTTTCCTGCTCCTTATCTGATATCTGCTTTGCCAGGTCTACACAATCTTTAATGGCTTTCTGCTTCTTTTCTTCCCCTTTATAGGTCAAGGGAAGGATCACCAGATGCATCAGCATTTCGTCCGTTATATTACCTTCCTCAATACGTTTCCTAGCATCCTCCATCTATTCCTCCGACGGAACTCCTGCCAGGTAAGAAGCTTCCATCTTCCAGCTCGAACAAATTGTCCATCCTAAGCTCCCTGGCCTGAACGATAGGGATATTCATGGGTCTTACATCCACTACCTTTAAA
The DNA here is from genome assembly GCA_910575565.1 of Lachnospiraceae bacterium. GTDB lineage: Bacteria > Bacillota > Clostridia > Lachnospirales > Lachnospiraceae > Caccovicinus. The sequence goes on from CAJTFL010000004.1 coordinate 19,569, forward strand.
TTACTTTTAAATGGAACAGCGATAAGGATTTCCCTTTCATCCGGTTCCCCTTCTTCATTTGCTGTAGGGCAGTCAATTTCCTGCCCTTATTTATGTCCTTTCCCCTTCTGCCTTCCTAACCCCATTATACAAAAAATTTATGCCCTTCAAGGGCAATTCAAAAATCCGCCTGTCCCTATATATGGCAGGTGGATTTCCCTCCATGGAGGCTCATATCTGTGGCCTATCTGCGGCTGCCCATCACCATAATATGCTGCCGGTTTCATCCCCCATTTCCCGAGCCACCATAATGCAGTCTTTTACCTGATGATAATAATATACCGTATCCGACAAAACATCCTCCGGTGCTACTTCCTTCCGATTGTTCTCCCTGACGATTGCTTCTGCTGCCTCCCAGTCAAAAACCCCTCTGCTTTCGCCAAGATGGTTTCATGGATGCTGGAAGGGAAGATGATGAAGTCACCACCCAGCTGTCCTGCTATTTCTTTTAAGATACCAGGGTACAAGATAGCCGCTGCTCCCCTTATATTAATCGTGTTCGTCAGCACATACATAAGGCCAGCCGGGTCTTCCCTTCCTGCCCCAGAAGCTTCTTTCCCTGGACTAATGCTCATGTACGGTAAAGAAGCAAGCAACCGAAAACAAGGGATAGACCGCCAGCACCACACTATTCCGAACCAAAGACCAAAAGATAAGCATTATGGTAAAATCTAAACTTTTGGATTTTACCACAATGCCGACTGCTACGGAATCCCTCTCATTCCTTTTATCTTGATTACTTACAAAATAGGTTCAATAACCGCACGGAAATATTGGTCTAATTCAGTTGGTGACTGTTTTATATGACCTTTTATCCACCACAGAATCATTTCAACAAAACCGCTGGAAATATGATTGATTAAAAAATCGTTGGGTAGCAATATGTTCTTTTCCCGGCGTTGATTAACAAATTGTGTCTGCACTAATTCATTTAAGCTGTCCTTAAAATAGCGCAAAAAGATTTCGCTGCTTTCACAGGAAAGCAAACCAAGAACATTATTGTTATTTTCCTCTAAATGCTGTAAAAGATGACAGAATACAGAGTTTGGCACACTGTTATCAGAGTATAAACCATGTGTATGACTGCAATCAATAGCACTGTCGATAATATGACCGAATAATTCCTTGCAAAGTTCTTTTAACAAATCATCTTTGGTTTCAAAATGGGCGTAAAAGGTGCTGCGCCCTATATTTGCTTCGTCAATAATTTCCTGAACTGTAATGTTGTTATAATTTTTATGTCCTAACAAAGTGCCAAAAGCCTTAAAAATAGCTGTTCTTGTTTTTTGCTGTCGTCTATCCATAATGTCCCCCGTACAAATTTTTAAAAATGTTCCGTATCTTACATTGTGATTGATTTGATTATTGTTTTCACAATAGAAATTGATACAATAGATAACGAACAAAGCGTTTTGTAACATACAAAGTATACGGCGGTTTTAGAGAGATGTCAAGAAAGAATGGAGGTCTGCTTTATGTTAAAAAAATTATTTTGCGTATTTTGCCCGGTGAAACAATTCCCGTAGACGGAATAATCGTAACTGGCGAAACATCTGTTGACCAATCTATCATGACAGGAGAATCACTGCCAGTAGACAAAGGGATTGGCGAAACAGTATTTTGTGGAACAATCAACCGTTTTGGTGCGATAGATATTACAGCCACAAAAGTCGGGGAGGACAGTTCTTTGTAAAAGTTAATCCGAATGGTGCAGAAAGCAGAAAAGAAACAAGCTCCTATGCAGCGGATTGCAGATAAATGTGCCAGCCTTCTTGTTCCTATTGCGCTAATCATTGCTGTAATTACTGGATTTGCCACGAAAGATATTGTCCGGGCGGTTACTGTCCTTGTGGTGTTCTGTCCGTGTGCATTGGTTTTGGCTACACCAACTGCTATTATGGCAGCCATTGGGCAGGCGACCAAACATGGCGTCATTGTAAAGTCGGGTGAAGCCCTTGAAAAAATGGGGCATATAGACACGATTGCTTTCGATAAGACAGGAACTTTGACTTATGGGCGTTTGGAAGCCAGCGACATTATATCCTTTCATAAAGCAGGGAATGATACTGAACTGCTTTCCCTTGTGGCTTCCGCTGAAGCAAAAAGTGAACACCCTTTAGGAAAAGCGGTTGTTGTTTGTGCGAAAGAAAAAAATGTGTAGGTATTATTGCACTGTCCGATATACTGCGTACTGAATCAAAGGATATGGTTTCCCGACTAACTGCTATGAATACCCGTACTGTATTGCTTACTGGCGATAACAAAAAAACTGCCGATTATTTTGCGGGACAAATAGGAATTGCAGAGGTTCATGCGGAACTACTGCCGGAGGAAAAGGTTCAGAGCATAGAAAAGCTGCAAACAGACAAGAGATTGGTTTGTATGATTGGTGACGGTGTCAATGACGCACCCGCACTCAAAACTGCGGACGTTGGTGTGGCTATGGGGAGCATGGGAAGTGATATAGCCGTAGAAGCTGCGGATATTGCACTGATATTTTTTATGCCCTAAAACTGGTCAAAGCGCCATTGCCAGGCGTTCTTGATAAATAAATCCAAAGAAGGATGATACCATGGCAAAAGCAAAGAAACTGCCGTCAGGGAGCTGGCGGGCACAGGTGTACGATTACACCGATTCCGAAGGGAAGCGGCACTACCGGTCATTTACGTGTATCGCTCCCTCTACTAAAGGGCGCAAAAAGCAGAATTAGAAGCTGCACGCTACGCCCTGAGCAAGAAAAATCTCCCCCAATGTGAATTAACATTCCACCCTCTTGACGCTGCAAGGCGTGCCATTATCATTCAGCACACGGCATATTTTAACAGCCCCATGCCTTTGTTTTGAGTCATCATATGCCTGTTTCACTTTCCTGCTGAATTCTGCATATGACTTCCGCTTATCCGAGGGTACACAAACCAGGGCTTTGTAATAGGTACTCCTTGGGAATTTCAGAGCGCTGCAAAGCTGGGATACCAAGTAGCTGGTTAAGTTGTTCTGGATAAAGGAAACAATCTCGGCTATTGTTCTTTTGCGAATATGGCGGCCGTGTTTTTAATATTTCATTCTCGATCTTAAGGCGCTGGATTTCTTTTTGGAGAGCCTTATACTCCTTAAGGGTGACCGTCTCCCCATCTGATGCTTTGATGGGGGAGAGCTGTTTTGCCCAGTTGCTGAGTGTACTCCGATTTACGCCATATTCACGCTCCGGTTGTGGATACGAGGCTCCTCCGGCATTATACAGTTCCACGAGCTGCTGCTTGGATTCCGGAGTGTAGGATTTCTGGTTTTTCGCCATGCCTTTCATCTCCTTTGCTTTTCACTTGATCCTATAAGTTATTCAACTTTTCCTGTCCACACTTATATACTAACACCACCTGGTCACGCAGTTCGCTGATGACGTTAAAATAGTTGGCTATAGATACTTCATCGGCATTTTCCGGGTGGGGAGGGATGGCTTTCCGGATCTGTTCTCTCCAGAAAGCAACGCCTTGAAGGATACCGGAAGTAACCAATTCTTCTCCATTGGTTTCTGGCCAGATATTATCACGGCAAATCAAAAGAAAATTTCCCGGATGATTAAGTTGGAGGAGATTTATAAGGTCAGGGCATGATTGCCGCAGATAGGCAATCATGCCTTGATTACTTTTCAGCGAAAACGTGCAGGATTGTCAACGGCGGCGCGATAGCGCCGTTCATCTTGCCGTTGACAATCCTGTGCGTTTTTGCTATTTTACGGGAAACAACCCAGAAATACAGAAAAATATGGATTATTTATAGAAACTATGATAAAATAAAGGCAAAAGAACAGACAGGAGAGACTTGTACAGCAGATGGAAGCGGAAACGATACTTGCAAAAAATATCGATGCGGCTGGCGAGAAAGCGGCTTATGATGCTGCCTGCAAACGGCTTTTAGCCAATAAAATTATCCTGGCATGGCTGATGAAAAGCTGCCTGGAAGAATATCAGGATTTTGACGTAGAGGAGATTGCAGATAAATATATTGAAGGGGAACCACAGATTACCAAAATTGCGGTAAATCCAGATGAGACAGCAGATTGCAGCGGTGAACAGATAAAGGGAGATAAAACAGAGGATAGTACGATTAATGAAGGTACGATTACCTATGATATCCGTTTTTGTGCGATAGTTCCCAGAATAGAAGAAAGTATAAAATTAATTATCAATGTAGAGTCCCAAAATGATTTTTATCCTGGCTATCCATTAATTAAACGGGGGATTTATTATGGAAGCCGAATGATTTCCTCACAATACGGGGTAGAATTTACGGATTCCCATTATGAGAAAATCCGCAAAATTTATTCGATTTGGATCTGTGCTAACCCGCCCAAGTACCGTGAAAATACGGTGTCCAGATATTTCATCGAGGAAAAAAACGTCATTGGGAAGGTTAAAGAAAAGAAGGAAAATTATGACTTAATTACCGTTGTTATGATCTGCCTGGGCTCTTCAGAAAATGATAATTATACAGGGATATTGAAATTGTTGGATGTACTGCTTTCTTCGGAAAAAGAACCGGAAGAAAAGAAGAAAATACTCCAGAATGATTTTGGAATTAAAATGACAAAGACATTAGAGAGTGAGGTGCGTGAAGTGTGCAATTTAAGTAAAGGTGTGGAAGAAAAAGGAATTGCGATTGGTATCGAACAGGGCATATTAAAGTCGATAGAAAATTTAATGGAAACCTTAAAATTATCTGCTGAGCAGGCTATGGATGCATTAAAAGTACCAGAAGCAGATAAGCCTAAATATGCCAGTAAATTAAATCAATAATGAATGGAACAGTTCCCCGATTGTTGTAGATAATCGGGGAACTGTTATAAAAAAGATGTATTAATTATGGGCATAGAAAATATTACTTTATGATATTTGTTTTTTTGAAAAAGCTTTTAATTGCTATTTTCGTGGTGTGAAATTTTTCTGCTGTTTTATTTATACCATTTTCATCATAGAAGGATTTGATTTCTTCAGCAGTTACTTCATCTATGATTAAAAATCCATTTTGTCCATCTGAAAAACATCCGATGTTTTTCAAACGGGTGCGCATAGTTTGAATGGATAATTCATAGTCCTGCGATAATTCTTTAAGAGAAAATATATGGCATTTTTCACGAAGTTCATGCTGAATATGCTTTGGAAATACAGATGATTTTTTTGTACATAGTCCCTGCTTTTTTATCCAGTAATAAAGTACATGATAGGGAAGATGGTATTCTTTTGCCAGATCCGCTATGTTCATTGTATTTAGCTGTGTTAAAATTTTTTTGCCTAATTCATTGGAAATGGACGTGTGCGAATTTCCATTTTTTGTCTGATAATGATTTTTTTTGCCCAGTAATAAAGGGAAGAAGCAGAATGATTTAGTTTATCTGATAATTCTTTGATTGTAAATTCTCCTTCAAATTTTTTAACAGGATTTCTTTTTCCTGTGTTATTGATGATTTTCTTTTTTTAACAGGATGGTATAGATCCTTTTTTCTAATGCAGATTTTATTATCTGTATGATTGTCAAAATTTGGAGAATTATTTGTGCTTGAACTATGTTGTGGGATAGTTATGTTTTGAGGTTCAGATTCTTGAGGTTCTAAGGCTTTTTCTTTGGTGTTCGTGAAGAAAGTAAAGGGGTTATGAGATTCATAGTTTTCGTCGAAAACTGAATACAGAGAAAGGCGATATATGGCAAAAAAGCAACCGGACACAAATATCCCCCAGTATGAAATAGGAAACCTTGCCCAGTGCTTACTTCCCGAAATTCAAAAATTCTTTGAAAGCACAGAAGGTAAAAAAGAATTTGAAGAATGGAAAGCACAGAGGGCAAAGGAAACGTAAAAGGAAAGGAGCATATGACAAAATCGGCGGTATCACTCACGATACCGCCGATTTTGCTTTAGCACTCAAGATATACTAAAAATCCGAAGCCGTCCCCGATTGGAACCGGGTTCGGATTATCATTATCTGGTGCGGATAACAGGACTCGAACCTGCACGGTCTCCCACCAGAACCTAAATCTGGCGTGTCTGCCAATTCCACCATATCCGCAAATGCATGGAAGAGGCAGTTTATGTCCATGCCTCTTTCACGCACTACCTATCATATCATTATCCGGGATAATTTGTCAACACAAAAGTTCAGCCAGTTCCCATCCAGCCACTCCCATCAAGCCCTAACGCGCCATTCATACTTCCCTCTCTCACCTACCTGGTAAAAGTCCCCATAGCTGAGCTGGAAAATATCCTTCCGGATCCCGCTGATATCGATCCGGTTCTTAATCAGGTACTGCCAAATGCCTGCATGGGCAATATCGCCCTGGAGCAGGATCCCTTCCACCTTCCCGTCTTTTACAATCGCCCGTTTATACTGGTTTCTGTCTTCCCGGATGTGGATCACGTCCCCTTCCTCCGGCCGGATCTTCCCCACGCACAGCGTTACTAAGCCGAAGAAATTAATGGTGTTCTTCATCGCATACGTATCGGTGTATTCATCCTTAATCCCGCACATACTCCTTCCGGCTATCCGCCCCTGATCCGCCGCGTTGGGCCAGATGCCGGAAAGGCCGGTAATGTCTCCTGCCGCATACACGTCTTCTGCCGAAGTCTTCATGGAAGCATCCACTGTAACCCCGCGTCCGCAGTCTATGCCGCTGCCGTTTAAAAAGGCCAGCGCCGGGCGGACGCCTGCCGCCACGATTACCATGTCACAGGGAATCGACTCCCCGTTATCCAAGGTCACTTCATGGATCCTGCCGTCCTCCCTGCACAAAGCCTGGGAAGCCTTCCTTCCCAGCACAAACCGGACGCCTGCCTGTTCAAACCGTTCCTGGTATGCCTTTGCCCCGTTTGCGTCAAGCTGCACCGGAAGGATCTGTTCAGCCATCTCCACGACGGTAATCTCCTTCCCCAGCTCCAGAAGGCCGTATGCGGCGTCTAAGCCCACCAGGCCGGAGCCGATGACCAGCACCTTCTTAGCCTCTTTCGCCTCCGCCACAATCGCCTGGGCATCCGAAAGATTTCGCAGCCCATACACATTGGAAGCCTCCCGAAGCTGGCCTACCGGCGGGATAAAGCTGTCCGCACCGGCGGCAAGGAGCAGCCTGCCATAATCGATCCCTTCCCCCGTATCCAGGAAAACCTTCCTGTTTTCGGTATCGATTTCCTTTGCCCGGCTCCCCTTCTTCCAGTCAATCCGGTATTTGGCAAAAAAATCTTCTTCCGTAAAGTCCAGGCCTTTTTCGTCCCGCTCACCGGAAATAAACTTATGCAGCATACAGCGGGAGTGAACCTGAGTATCGGCGGAAACCATGACAATCTCCCCGTCTCCATCCTGGGCGCGGATTACTTTCGCCGCTTCCACCCCGGCTACCCCGGCTCCGATAATCACGTATTTCATCCTTCCACCTCCTCCACCTGAATGGCCTTCTTGGGACAGGCCGCCACGCAGGAAGGCTCTCCCCCTGCATTCACGCAGAAATCACATTTAATTACCCTGCGTTTTTCCAGCCGATCCGGCTTTAACACCCCAAAGGGGCAGTTCATCACACACATAAAGCAGGAACCGCACCGGTTTTCATCGTAAAATACATGGCCGCTTTCCGGATCCTTGTAAAGCGCCCCGCTCATGCAGGATTTCACACATTCCGGATCGTCGCAGTGGCGGCAGAATATAGGCCGGTAATTCCCGCTGCCATCCTTAAGGATGTAATTCCGGGATTCATTGGCCGGATCCGTTAAATCCAGATCATAGATGGTTCCGTCCGTTTTCCGGTGCGCCTGCATACAGGCGGCAGAGCAGTTTTTGCAGCCGTCACATTTCTGGGCATCAATCATGATGCGTTTCATCTTCGCCACCCCTTTCTAGATCCCAAGCCCCTGCCGTTTTTCCAGAATAATCCCTTCCAGGATATCTGCGGATTCCTTCCCGTCTCCATTGATAATCACCTGGCCGCCGGTAAGCTTCTTCATCTCCTCCGTAAGCACCTGCACCGCCACCTTGCTTCCCGTCACAAACGGCGGCAGCCCTAAGTGGAGGGGAAGCCCTAAAGCAAGGCCGTAGCAGCCGTCCGCCAATGCCTGCTCTTCCAGCCACTGGGCAGCGGAGAGCACCAGGGGAAGCTTCGGCAAATCAATCTTTAAGGCTTCCGCAAGCTCCGTCGCCACGATTTCCAGCCGCCCGATAGCCAGGCAGGGGCCGAAATTCAGCACCGGTGGGATCCCCAGCTTCTCACAGACGGCCCGAAGCTTCGGCCCTGCAAGATTCGCCGCCTCCGGCGTCATCAGCCCGCAGTTTTCAATCCCGCCTGAGGAGCAACCGGCAGTCAGCACGATAATATCCCTAGCGATCAGCTCCTTCACCAAATCTACGGTCAGCACGTCATGGCCTTTCGCCGTCAAGTTGGAGCAGCCCACTACCCCTGCCACGCCCTTAATGTCCCCGGATACGATTAAATCGATCAGCGGCTGCCAGCTCCCGCCTAAAAAGGCCTTTAAGGAGCCTTCGCTTACCCCGGTCAATGTGCGGTCATTGCCGTGATCTGCCAAAAGGTTCATGGACACGCTGCCCCGGCGGTTTCGGTAAGCCTCCGCCATCTCATCGATAATCTCCTCCGTCACTCTCTCCCGGCTTTCAAAATCAAATTCCTTTAACTGGGCGTTAGCTTTTTTCGCCACATTGTCGATGCAGATCTGCTTAATCTTTAACTGGTCGCAGATGGGCTCAATCCCCGGAAGGGTGCAGTTAAACTCGGAGATTACCCCATCGATCGCCCCTGTAGCCAGGATAGCCTCACTGGTATAATTATTGCCTGCATGGCCGTCAAACACTTCCGTGTAATGGGCTCCCCTAAGCTGCAGGTCCTGCCCCACGCAGGTACATCCCACCAGCTTAAAGCCTTTTGCCCCTGCTTTCCTCGCCTTTTCCTTCACGTCTTCATCCCCAAGGCGCTTCTGCAGATAGGTAAACATGGAATGCTGATGGCCGGTGATCATAATATTAATGTAATCCGGGTCAATCACCCTAAGCCCTACCGGAGCCAAGCGGATCTGGGGCTCGCCCAGCACAATGTCGTTTAACAGGTTGGTCAGCACCAGCCCGTAAATCCCCGTGGAGATCCCCAGCTTCAGGCAGTCTAACAGCATATTTACCGGATCGGAATTTAAGTTGGTAGAACATTTTACCACCCCGTGGAACACCTCCGACTTCGCTCCCCCAGGCAGGATCCCAAGCTCCTCCCACCTCTGATAGCGGGGTTCATATGCTAAGGCCTTGGTCAGCTCCATCTTCTCATACTTCGGCTTGTACAGATCCCTTAACACCGCGTCCGCCACGGCCTCCGCCCGCTTATGTACATCCTCTTCTTCAATCCCAAACAGGGAAGCCAGGCGGTTCAAGGCCCCGATCCCCTTGATCTCCCCCTTCGTCCTGGCCGCATTCCGCACATTTAACGCCGTATTCTCCACCACATGGATATAGCAGCCGGAGCCGGAGGCCACCGCCCGCAAAAGGTTCCTGACCACAATCGTATCGGCGTTTGCCCCGCAGATCCCCCTGGGAGCTTCCGGCGTAATCCGGCACGGCCCATTAGCGCACAGCCTGCAGCACACACCCTGAAGCCCAAAAGCGCATTTCGTGCTCTGCCCTTCCACCCGGTGATGGGATGTTTCCATTGGCAGCCCTGCAATATACTCCTGTAAGGGCTTGTCCGCGCTTTCGCAGGTACTGCATCCGTAACATTGATTCATCTTGCTACCTCCTTAAAATGTATTTACTTCACTAAATCTAAGTAAATTGTACAATACTCAAAGAAGCTTTGCAATGTTTTTATCCAAAATATACGATTCATCCAGCCCCGCCATTCATAAAACCAAACAAAATTTTTCCAAAATTATAACTGCCTGCACCTCGACATCTTCCGAAAGATATGTTAAAATAAATCGGTTATCCATACCGTACATCACCATTATTGCGGAGGAAAGTTTATGAAATTTCTAACAAACCAAAAACTTGCCACACGGATTGGCATCACTACCACCACCATTATTCTGACAGGAATGCTCCTGCTTTGGATCATCGTATCCGCCAATGCTTCTTCCATGGTCAAAAACGATATCACCAACCAGATGACTGACGCCGTGGAATCCAGGGCCGCCATCATTAACGCCTATGTCACTTCTGGTTGTTTATAAATATTTAAAAGACCGGGGCTGGGTTTTCATGGTGCGCGACAGCGCAGCGGAAGTGTACGGCTCCGTAACGGTTGTGCGCGTCATCGTAGGCATTCTCTGCGCTATCGTGGCTGCCGCCATTATCCTAATCACTCTTTTCATGCTGTCCCGGGAGGGCAGGGAGCTTATGGCCGTGGAAAAGGCCATAAGACACTTGGGGGAACTGAACCTTTCCGCCGACCGGGAACTGGAAGCTTTCTATGGCCGTTCGGATGAAATCGGCATGATTGCCCAGACCACCCATCACGTCTGCAGCTGCCTGCGGCAGACCATCGACGACGTGGATCGGATTTTGTGCGAGATTGCCCAAGGGAATCTTTCGGTGGACGTTTCCCAAAATGAAGCTTATTATATCGGCGACTTTAAAACCCTGTCCGAAAGCTTAAAATCCATCCACACCAACCTGGTGAATGTTATCCGCGATATCTCCCGTGTGGCAAACCAGGTGGATACCAGTGCCGATCAGGTATCTGCAGGCGCCCAGGCATTGTCCCAAGGCACGAATGAACAGGCGGTTTCCATTGACGGCCTGGTTTCTAACGTAACGGCCATCACCTCCCAGATCCAAACCAGCACCCTTCGCTGCCAAAGCGCCAGCGAACAGGTGGGCAAAGCTGCCGGATACGCGTCGGAAGCCGATGAAAAAATGGGACAGCTGATGAATGCCACGAAAAATATTGAGCAGTCTTCCGCGAAAATCGTCACGGTGATTAAAACCATCGAGGATATCGCCTTCCAGACAAATATCCTGGCGTTAAATGCCTCCGTGGAGGCCGCCCGGGCAGGCTCTGCGGGAAAAGGCTTCTCCGTGGTGGCGGACGAGGTTCGCAACCTTGCGGCAAAATCCGCCGAAGCTGCCCAGAATACCGATGCCTTGATCAACCATTCTATCCACGATGTGAAAACCGGGACGGCGTCTACCGATCTGGCTGTTTCTGCTATGCAGGTAATTGGCGATTGCATTCAGACGATTAAGTCGCTGATGGATGAAATCTCTGCTTCCAGCGTCCAGCAGTCGGAAATGATTGTTTCCATCGAAAACGGAATCAAAGAAATTTCCAAGGTAGTGCAGGCCAATTCATCGGCTGCAGAGGAAAGCGCCCAGGTTTCCAAGGAACTTTCTGGCCAGGCACGGACGTTGAATGGACTTCTTAGCCGGTTTAGGATTCGGTGATTGGGAGGATGCTTTTCCGCTGCTGGATTGGCAAGCTGGGTAAAGCTCATGAGGGAGGGATAACTTTTGTCAGCAAATTGGAAATGGCACGGGCTGAATGAACGATAATTTTTGTCAACAAATAAAAACTGCCGCAAATCGGACTTCCTAAGGAAGAGATTGCAAAATTAGCTGTTTTGCAATGTTTCCTTAAGGAGCAGCCTCTTTGCGGCAGTTTTTTTATCCTTTATGTATATTTTATTCTTTTGGGTATTTCTCGAGCTTCATCTATTTTTGACTTTTATGTATATTTCTTGATTTTTATCTGCTTTTTTGATTCTTATGTTCATTCCTTGATTTTCATCTGTATTTTTACTCTTATATACATCTGCCTTTTCATCTACTGACTATACTATGCCAGCGTTTCGCCTGCCTCGCATCCATCGGCGAATGGCCCTGGCAGGGGCATCATGTCGCGATTTTTTCCGAAGTAATCTTGGTTAAAGAGGATTGGGGAGCCGTCGGGGTTTTCAAAACGCTGTTCCGGCTCAAAGGCTTCGCCTAACATTTCCGTGCTGATAAAGGGCGTCTCAAACTTGGGAACGAACTCATAAAGGTTTGTCACCAGGCGGTAGCTGCCGTTCTCTTCTTTTATGGAAAGCTCTATCCTATGCTCCGTATCTTCCTTGTAGTTCTTCTCGCCGTCGTATGGCTTAGCGCCGTTAAAGAATACGTTGCCTCCGGAATAAACGGGAAGATGGTCATAGTAAACTTCCTTTGTGGCGTGGCAGCGGCTGATATCGGCTTTAAACCGGGCAAAATAATCCTCTGGGGACTGGTATCCGTCATATGGCTTTGTGCCGCAGACAAACTGGTACTGGCTCAGGCCGTAGGCCCCTTCCTCCTGGGCAAAATCAATTAAATCCTGGCGGATTTCCTGCTGCACGAAAATATTGTTGTAGTACCGGGCATCCCCGTGGAGGATGGTCATAAACCCGGCGACCTCCGTGCGGTGAGGCACATGATAAGGCGTATATCTGGGCGACGGGAACCTGCCGCCTCCGTTATTTACCCCGTCCCCTACCCAGGTAAAGGATCCGGCAATCAGGTTATGGACGAAAGCCGTCCCCTGGGTGCTGATGCGGGCCGCGCAGTTGGATAAGAGAAGATTATTGTCTACCAATGTGGGGCCATGGGACACTTCGATGAAAATATCCTCACCCATGGAGATCCGGTCTGCAATCTTCGTCCCCACCGGCGGAACGTTGTCATGGAACAAATTCTGCGTCACCCTGGTTCCCTGGGCCTGCCAATCCAGCCAAAGCCCCCTGGTGCAGTGGTGGAAATGGTTGCGGCGGATTATTACGTCGATGGCGGCGTGCATTTTGATCCCGCCGATCTCCGCTCCTGCCAGGTTCTGCTTATTATTGATATGGTGGATATGGTTGTCCTCAATGATGGAGAACACGCCGCCTAAATGGCCTACGATACCGGTCTGCCCGCAGTCATGGATATTGCAGCGGCGCACGATATGGGAGCCGATAGTTTCCTTCATCCATCCCTCCCGCTGCGCCTGGCAGATGGCATCCCGCTCGGTCTGGGTTCCGTCCTTATATAATTTGACCGTCCACTTATTTTCATTTTCCGGCTGCAGATATTTCCCCAGGGAAATTCCGGAGCACTTGGAATGGGAGATCTCACAGTCTTCGATAATCCATCCCTTGGACCAGTGAGGCCCTACCATCCCTTCCTGGTAAGCCGTAGGCGGAGCCCATGTGGTGGCGGCCTGCTTTACCACAAAGCCGGATAAGGTGATGTAGCCGATGCCTGTCCTGTCCGGATAAAAGCAGTTGCGGCGCACATTTATCTCCACATTTTCCTCATTGGGGCAAAGGCCCTGGAAATTAGCGTAAATCACGGTAAAGCTATCGTCCACCTGGGCAAACCACTGGTATACGGTAAAATCCGGATCCCATGAGCTTAAGTACACCTTCGGATCCTTCACTTCCTCAAGAGAGGTAGCCTCATACAGGGATTTGCCGTTCAAGTAAACTTCCCCGGTGTGGGCCGGCGTCACCGCAGTATACCAATCGCCTTTGATCTCGGTGGCGTAAGGGTTATAGCCGCCGAAAACTCCGTTTGGGATCCTGGCCATCCACACATTGCCCTCATACTGGATCCAGTTCTTTACCGGTTGGGCGCCGGTGATCACTGCGCCCAAAGGAACTTCGCTGCGGTAGGTGATGCGATGATCCTCATCCGTTCCCCCAAATGCCGGATTTACATACTCGCGGTAAACGCCTGGGGCTACGATCACTTCATCTCCCGGGCGGGCGATGGCGGCCGCCTGACTGATGGTCAAAAATGGCTGTTCCTTTGTGCCGCGCCCGTTTCTGGATGCATCGGCCGATACATAATAAACCATAGATAACTCCTCCTATACTTGACTGACAAAATGAAAATGAATATAATGATACCAGGATCAAAAGTTCGAAAATCCAGCGCAAGCTTCCGTAAGAATTTTTGCGCTTGGGTTCCCAACATCATAGAATACAGCTGTGAATGCATTGTGCAGCTGCAATATAATTATACTGCAAAGAAAAAACATTACAAATAATGATACTGACGAAAAATATCATAATCCTGCCATTTCGAGAAAAAGGAGCCATAAAATGCACCAATTATCCGCAAGGGAAGGCCGCAAGGGGGAAAATCCGGCAAAAAGCAAGTGCCGTATCGGCAAAAACAAAAAAGAAATCATCACCTACCAAAGCCAGATGCTGCACTACGGGCTGTATACCCCCGACCCCCAGAAAGCCTCATTTACGGATATTCCATGGCACTGGCATGATGAATTTGAATTTGGCCATATCATCCAGGGAAGCATCCTGTACAAGACCAACCACCATGAATTTACCCTGAAAAAGGGCGACGGGATCTTTATCAATTCTGGGACGCTCCATCATCTGCAGCCCTTAGAGTCTCCGTCAGGGGCTGCTTTGCGCACCCAATTCTTTGACCAATCCTTTTTAGCCGGATATCCGGGAAGCATCTACGACGTGAAATACATCATGCCTGTTCAGGAGGCAAAATCCTTAGACGCCGCTCCCTTATACTTAGATAACCCGAGCCATGCCGTAATGCTGGAAAAAATCAGGAAATGCGAGGAAATCTGCCTGAACAAAGAGCCGTTTTTCGAGCTGCGCATCCGCAGCATTTTCTCCGAATTGTGGGAAACCGTCTATTCATGGGCGCAAGAGCAGAAACGAAACGAAAAAGCCTACGACCCTGCGGAGGACGAGCGGATCAAGCAGATGCTGTCCTTAATCCGGGAACGGTACGGCGAAAAAATCACCGTGGCCGACTTAGCCTTAACCGCCCATATCAGCGAGCGGGAATGCTACCGGATATTCCAAAACATCTTAGGGATCACCCCCAGGAATTTCATGGAGATTACCCGGCTGCAAAAAGCCCAGGAGCTTTTGCGCTACACCAGCAAAAGCATACTGGAAATTGCCCTGGAAACCGGCTTTGGAACCAGCAGCTATTTCTGCAAAACCTTCAAGGCTTACCACCATATCACCCCGAACCAGTATCGGAAAATGGAGGTTTAAAGGACACGCGAAGGACACGGATCTTTTTGTTGACAAACACCGGATCTTATGCTATACTCTCTTTTGTTCGGGGCATTAGCGCAGTTGGGAGCGCGCCACACTGGCAGTGTGGAGGCCACGGGTTCAAGTCCCGTATGCTCCAGTAAAACCTTGCGATTCTTTAACTTACGTTAAGGATGGGCAAGGTTTTTTTGTTTTTGCTCACTATATCTTTCGGATCATTTGTACCATCGGCTGCCCATTGTCTGGAATTCGTGCGATTTGCTCACCATGGATTTTCGCACTAAATCCATCCAATTCTTTCCTGAAACGGTTTGAAATCGCGGCTGGAACAGTTAAAATTTTTAACGCCAGTGAAATATAGCCATATGCGGTTAATTCGGTAATACTTTTGGTGAGCAATTCATCTTGATCACAAACTAAATGCGTCCTTGACTTAGATAAACATTCAAATTCCACCGCACGGTCATGTAAAAAATGCTCAATATCTTCATCTTGTGAACATGAAAAAGAAGACAAGAGACAGTTCAGTTCCTTGTCTTCCTCCAATTCATCTATCAATGTCTTGAGCGAGATAAGCACTGCCTTACAGAATCACCTTCGCCGGGCACTTGGCCGCGCATTTCCCGCAGTTGGTACACAAGCTGTAATCAATTACCGCCACATTGTTATCCATGTGAATTGCGCCCACCTCACACTGCTTGGTGCAAAGGGTACAGGCGATACAGCCGCTATCGCATTTCGCCTTTACATCCTTGCCCTTATCATGGGAAGAACACTGCACCAGATGCTTTGCCTTATAGGGAACCAGCTCAATCAGATGGTTGGGGCACGCCTGCACGCACTTGCCGCAGGCCACGCATTTTTCCTTATCCACCACGGCCACGCCGTCCACCACATGGATGGCGTCAAACTGGCAGGCCTTTACACAGCTGCCGTAGCCCATGCAGCCGTAGGCGCAGGCCTTCTCCCCCGCCCCGGGAACCACGGCCACCTTTCCGCAGTCGTCTATCCCAAAATACTTATACTGGACTCTGGTCTTATCACAGGTTCCCTTGCACTTTACAAAGGCCACCTGCTTATCGGAGCTTCCGCTCTCCACGCCCATGATGGCGGCGATCTTATCTGCCACCGCAGCGCCGCCCACGGGACATCCGTTTACTGCTGCCGTGCCCTTAGCGATGGCTGCCGCCAGGCCGTCGCAGCCTGGGAAACCGCAGCCGCCGCAGTTATTGCCGGGCAGCTCGGCACGGACTAAAATCTCTTTTTCATCTACTTCCACTTTAAACGCTTCACTGGCAATCCCAAGGAGCACACCGATAATGATACCGATCGCACCGATGATGACCGCCGCTAAAAGCAAACCTGTCATATTCGTCTTCCTCCCTAAGTTAAAGAAATTCGGAATCCGCTTCGCTACTTCCTCATATCCTATGCTGCTACCGCAGCCTGCCCATGGGGCTTGCACCCCGCCTGGCACAAGCAAGTCCCCTACTCCCGCTTTCGTTCCCGCAACTTAAAAGCCGTGGACTTCCTTGATAGGTTAAATCAATCCCGAGAAGCCTAAGAACGCAATCGCCATAAGGCCGGAGGTAATCAGCACGATTGGGGACCCCTGAAAATTAAAGGGGATATCATTATCCTCGATGCTCTCGCGGATGCTTGCCAGCAGCACAATCGCAATGGTAAACCCTACTGCCGTGCCGATTCCGTTAGCCACGCTGTAGATAAAATTGTAGCTCTTCTGCACATTGGTCAAGGCCGCGCCCAATACGGCGCAGTTGGTGGTAATCAGGGGCAGGAACACGCCCAGAGCCTGGTACAGGGAAGGTACATTCTTCTTTAAAAACATCTCCACAAACTGCACCAGGGCAGCGATTACCAGGATAAAGGCAATGGTCTGGAGATATTCCAGGTTAAGGGGAACCAGCACAAAAGAATACACCAGGTTAGTGGCAATGCAGGCCAGCGTAATGACGAAGATTACGGCTCCGCCCATGCCGATGGACGTATCCACTTTTTTCGATACCCCAAGGAAGGGGCAAAGACCTTGGAACTGGCTGAGGATAATGTTATTCACCAGAGCCGAACCTACTATAATTAAAATCAATTCTTTCATTTACCCGGCCCTCCTATTCTTTCGCTACCGGCGCAGCCGCGCCCTCTGCCGCTTTTTTCGCTTCCGCTTCCTTCTTGGCCTGAGCCGCCTTAAGAGCCGCCGCCTTCTTGGCCTCTGCCGCCTTCGCCTCTTCCTTCGCCCGGATATCCTCTAAAACCGCATGGTTCGCGGCGCAGGCTGACCCGGAGCAGCTGGCGCAGTTGCCGCCGCAGGCAAGGGCAGACTTAGGCGCGGAGCCATTGGTCGCCGATGGAGCTTTAAACTTGTTCTGGAAGGCCGTTAATACCGCCAGCACGAAGAACGCGCCGGGAGCCAGGCCGAAAATGGTGATCCGGTAGTCCTCCGGGATAAATTCAAACCCAAACACCGCACCGCCGCCTAAGATCTCACGGAAAATGGCGATAAAGGTTAAGCCTACCGTAAAGCCAAGGCCCATGCCGATGCCGTCAAAAGCCGACTCCACCACGCCGTTTTTCGCCGCATAAGCCTCCGCACGGCCTAAGATAATGCAGTTTACCACAATCAGCGGGATATAGATGCCCAGCGACTTATATAAGCTGGGGATAAAGGCCTGCAAAAGCAGCTGGACGATGGTTACTAGGGACGCTACGATTACAATATACGCCGGGATTCTCACCCTGTCCGGTATAATCTTCCGCAAAGCGGAAATAATTAAATTAGAAAACACCAAAACCGCCGTGGTCGAAAGGCCCATGCCCACGCCATTGATTGCCGTCGTGGTGACAGCCAGGGTGGGGCACATCCCCAACATCAGGACGAAGGTCGGGTTTTCCTTGATAATGCCGTTGTATAAACGCTCTGCACATTTATTCATCATTCCCACCTCCTACTGTGCCATGCAGTTTTTTGCAAAGTAAACCGCCGCATTCACCGCACCAGTAACCGCGTTGCTGGTGATGGTCGCGCCGCTGATGGCATTAATCTCATTGTCCGCCGACGCGCCGTTTTTCGTCACGGCAAAGGCGTCCACATTCTTGCCGCCGTACTGAGCCTTCCATTCCGGCTTCTGAGCGTTCATGCCAAGACCCGCCGTCTCTGCCAGGGTCAAAAATTCAATGCCGCTTACCGTGCCGTCGGACTGGATGCCTACCGATACGGTAATCGCACCGCCATATCCGTCATTGGAAGTGGATGTCACCACGTAGCCTACAGGGGAGCCGGAACCGTCCACAGCCGTAACCGCTTCATCCACCGTCACGTTGCCGTAGCCAAGGCCCGCGATCTGGGCATTTGCCGAGGCCAAAAGCTCCGTCAGATCATCGCTGGTAAAGTCCGCCGCCTCCGGGAGCACCGCCCGGTAAGCCTCGGCCTTCGCCTTCTGGTTTGCCACCTCGATGGGACCCTTTGTCACCTCGTAAACGCCGCCTAAGCACGCCCCCGCTACCAGGGTAATGGCGCACAAAATCAAGGCGTCTTTCATAAATCCACCTTTGCTCATGATTTCCTGCCCTCCTTTCCAAACGCTGTGGGAAGGGTAAATTTCTCAATCAGCGGAACCAGCATATTGCTGATAATGATGGCATAGGAAACACCCTCCGCCGAACCGCCAAACAACCGGAATAAGCCGGTTAAAATCCCTAACAGCACGCCGAATGCGATCTGCCCCTTAGGGGTAATGGGGCTGGTCACGTAATCCGTAGCCATAAAGAACGCGCCGAAGATCAGGCCGCCGCCGCACACATGGGCCGCCACGAAGCCAAGATCCTGCTGGCCGAAAATAAAGACGAAAACTGCCGTCGTTAAGATATAGGTTAAGGGGATCCGAAGGGAAATCACCTTCTTAGCCACCATATAAGCCGCGCCCACCAAAAGGGCAATCACGGATACCTCGCCGATGGTTCCGGGAATCCGCCCGATAAACATTGCCGTCACATCCACCGCCTGGCCTGCCTTTAACTGGGCTAAGGGCGTAGCGCCGCTCCACCCGTCCAAGGTAAAGTTTGACATCTTCCCCGCAAAGGAAATCAAAAGGAAGCACCGCCCGGCTAAAGCCGGGTTCATGAAGTTCTGCCCCAGGCCGCCGTAAAGCTGCTTAACCACCACAATGGCAAATACGCCGCCTAATACCGGGATCCATAAGGGGATATTGGCAGGCATATTTAACGCCAGGATCATGCCCGTAACCAGGGCGCTGCCGTCCATGATGGTAATGGGCTTTCCCAGTGCGTACTCATATACGTACTCGCTCAAGGCACAGGCTGCCATGGTAATGATAATCACCAGTAGCGCGTGGAAGCCAAACTGGAATACGCCGAAAGCTGCCGCCGGAAGCATGGCAATCAGCACGTCATACATAATACTTTTCGTTGTCACCGTGTCCCTAACGTGAGGGGAAGATGATACGTTTAACAATCGACTCATGTTCAAATCCCTCCTACGCTTTTTTTCTGCGGTTTGCCGCAACCTGTTTTCTCATATCCTTAAATGCCTGGGTAAGGGGGCGCTTGGCCGGGCACACATACGTACAGCTTCCGCACTCCATGCACTCCATTCCATTTACCTTCTCAAATCCTTCGCAGTCATTTTTTAACGCCGCCTTCATCATCATGGGGGGCACGATATGGCTGGGGCAGGCATCCACGCACCGCCCGCACCGGATACAGGGCGTAGGCTCGTTAGCCGCCACTAAGTCTTTCGTGAAACAGGTAAGGGCCGAGGAGGTTTTTGCCACAGGAACATCAATGGAAAACAGCGCCATGCCCATCATGGGGCCGCCGGAGATCATCTTTTCCGGCTCTTCCTTAAAGCCGCCTGCCGCTTCCAAAAGCTCCTGGTAATTCGTCCCCAGCTTAACGCTAAAGTTCCTGGGATCCGCAATGGCGTCGCCCGTCACCGTGATAATCTTGCGGATCAGGGGCGTCTGCTTACAGACCGCATTATAAATCGCAATAACCGTATCGATGTTGTCCACGATGCAGCCTGCGTCCGCCGGAAGCATGGAAGAATTTACGCTCCTGCCAGTGATGGCATAAATTAAGGAACGCTCACCACCCTGAGGATACTTGGTAAGCAGCTCCCTCACTTCGATCCTTGGCTCATCCTTTGCCAGCTCCATAAGCTTTTTAATGCCTTCCGGCTTATTGTTCTCGATGCCGATAACGCCTTTGGCGTTGTCAAACAGGGATAAGATAACCTTTAAGCCGCCTATGATCTTCTCCGGCTCCTCTAACATCATGCGGTAATCGGAGGTTAAGTAAGGCTCGCACTCCGCACCGTTTACCAGGATATAATCAATCTTGGATTCATCCTTTGGCGTCAGCTTCACATGAGTGGGAAAACCGGCCCCTCCAAGACCCACAATGCCGGCTTCCTTTACGATTCCCCGGATTTCTTCCTTTGAAAGCTTTGTGTAATCCCGGTCTTCCCCAAAATGAGGAATGGTTTCATACAAGCCGTCGTTTTCCACGATCACGCTCGTCACCATCTGGCCGCTTACCACAAGCCTTGGCTCCACTGCCTTTACCGTGCCGGATACGGAGGAAAGGACATTGGCGGAGATAAAACCGCCTGCCTCCCCGATCATCTGGCCTGCCAGCACACGGTCGCCCTTTTTCACCAGCGGCTTCGCCGGAGCGCCGATATGCTGGGACATGGGGAATACCAGCTCGCCTTTAGGGAGCAGTTCCTGAACCGGTTTGTTCTCTGACAGCTCTTTTCCTTCATACGGATGAATGCCGCCTTTAAATGTAGCCAAACCCATCTAACCAAACCCTCTTTCTATAAACATTTTTCTTATTTTCTGATTAAGCTGCTGACCTGTCCAGCTAATCACATTCAACAGTATAACACAATTTTTTTTGGTAAACAATTCAATTTTCCCTATCGTTCGGCATATCTTTATTCCTGTTTATCCATTTTTTGCCCTTAAGGCAAAGGAAAATCCCGCCGGATTTTGTTAAAATATATACAATGAAAAAACCTTATTTTTTCCCAATTGTTTTTTTGGAAAAACATAAAATCACCTTCCTGCCTTATGTATTTGGATTTATACATTCAGGCAGTTCATTGCAAAAAAATCCGGGCGGGATTTTATCCTAGCTTGTGAAATTTTTATTTATTTCCTATTCTATATTTCCTGGCTCTCTTCCATACGTTTTTCTATTTATTTTATTTACTTATTAATATTTATTAGAAAAAACAATTAATCCAATTCCGAAAGACCGGTATAAAGCTGATAGTACCGTCCCTTCTGGTCTAGCAGCTCATCATGATCTCCCCGCTCCACAATCTCCCCGTTTTCCAAAACCATAATGGCATTGGCATTGCGGACGGTGGACAGCCTATGGGCAATCACAAAAGTAGTCCGATCAGCCATCAGCCGATCCATGCCATGCTCAATATGCCTTTCCGTCCTGGTATCCACGGAGCTGGTAGCCTCATCCAGGATCAGAATGGGCGCCTTGGAGATGGCTGCCCTGGCGATATTTAAAAGCTGCCTCTGCCCCTGGCTTAAATTCGCCCCGTCTCCCTCCAGCATGGTATCATACCCTTTTGGAAGCCGCATGATAAAGGAATGGGCCGAAGCCGTTTTCGCTGCCTGGATCACTTCCTCATCCGTGGCGTCCAGCCGTCCGTACCGGATATTCTCCCGTACCGTCCCAGTGAACAGATGAGTATCCTGAAGCACCATGGCAATGTTCTCCCTTAAATTCCCCATGGGAATTTTCCGGATATCCACCCCGTCGATGGTAATCCTTCCCGACTGGATATCGTAAAACCGGTTAACCAGATTGGTAATCGTGGTCTTGCCCGCGCCGGTGGAGCCTACGAAGGCAATCTTCTGCCCCGGCTTTGCGTAAAGGCTGATATGCTTCAAGATGGTTTTCTCCGGCACATACCCAAAGGTCACATCCTCCAAAACCACGTGCCCCTCCATAGGAGAAAGGCGCTTTGCATCCGGCTCATCCTCCGGTTCCGTCTTTTCGTCCATCACCTGGAACACCCTCTCCGCCCCTGCCAGCGCGGAAAACACATTGGAAACCTGCATGGAAATCTCGTTAATGGGGCGGGAAAATTGACGGGAAAAATTTAAAAATACCGTAAGCCCTCCCACGTCAAAGCCTTTAAGCACACACAGCAGGCCGCCAACACAGGCTGTCAGGGAGTAGTTCACCTGGCTTAAGTTTCCCATCACCGGCCCCATGATGCCGCCGAAAAACTGAGCCTTTACCTGGTTATCCCTAAGCTCGTCGTTTAAGATCTTAAACTCTTCCTTTGCCACGTCCTCATGGCAGAATACTTTCACCACCTTCTGCCCGGTAATCGTTTCCTCGATATAGCCGTTTAAGGCTCCCAGGGAATACTGCTGGGCGGAAAAATACTTCTGGCTTCTCCTGGCTACGCCGCCCCCAGCCTTCATCATCACCGGGATCATCACCACCGTAATCACCGTCAGGTATATATTGGTATAAACCATCAGCGCAAAGGTTCCCACAAGGCTTAAGGCCCCGGAAAATAACTGCACTAAGGTGCTGCTTAACATATTGCCGATAGTATCTACGTCATTGGTAAAACGGCTCATAATATCGCCGTTGGCGTTGGTGTCGTAGTAGCGCACCGGGAGGGACTGAAGCTTCACAAACAAATCGTCCCGCAGCTTTTTTAAGGCATTCTGAGCCACGGTCAGCATCACCTTCGCCTGGAAATAGTTCGTCACCACTCCTGCAAGGTAAACTGCCGCCATCACGAAAAGCCCCCTTAAAAGCCCCGCCGCATCCCCCCGGCTGCCATCCGTGGGGACAATATACGTATTAATAATGGGCCGCAAAAGATAGGATCCGGCCAGGGTTGCGACGGTATTGACAATCACGCAGAAAAACGCCAGCCCCATCTTCCCTTTGTCTTCATTCAGATAGCTTAAAAGCCGCTTTACCGTCTGCTTTGCATTTTTCGGCATCCGCTTCGGCCCCTGGGCACGCCTTCTTCCCCCAGGCCCATGTCCCGGCCCCGGGCCTGGGCCGCCGGGGCCTTTCCCGCCGTAAGCAGCCATGCGGTTTCCATACCTGCGCTTTAAGCTCTGTCTTCTTTTTTCCCTGTCCATCATCAGGCGCCCACCTCCTCTTTTTCCCTCTGGGAATAGTAAATTTCCTGGTAAGGCTCGCAGCTTCTTAACAGCTCCTCATGGCTTCCCATGGCGGCAATCTTCCCGTCATCCAAAACCAAAATCTTATCCGCATTTTCCACGGAACCGATCCGCTGGGCGATAATCAGCTTGGTGGTATCCTTTAGGGAGGTGTTAAAGCACTCCCGGATCTTGGCCTCGGTGGCCGTGTCCACCGCGCTGGTGCTGTCGTCTAAGATCAGGATCTTGGGCTTCTTTAGCAGCGCCCTGGCAATGCACAGCCGCTGCTTCTGGCCGCCGGAAACATTCGCCCCGCCCTGTCCCATTTCACTGTCATATCCCTTAGGAAAGGCCGAGACAAAGCCGTCCGCCTGGGCGCTGTCCGCCGCCGCCCGCAGCTCTTCCATAGATGCCTCCTCATCGCCCCAACGCAGGTTTTCCTCGATGCTGCCGGAAAACAGCACGTTTTTCTGCAGTACCATGCCTACGCCGTTGCGAAGATGTGCCAAGGAATATTCCCGCACATCCACCCCGTCCACCAGGACGCTTCCCGAAACCACATCGTAAAGCCTGGGGATCAGCTGCACCAGGGAAGTTTTCCCGCTTCCCGTAGCGCCGATAATCCCCACCGTCTGCCCCGGCTCCACGGTGAAATTCAAGTTCTCCAGCACCAGGCTTTCTTCCTTCCCGTCATAAGAAAAGGAAACATCCTTAAACTCAATCCGGCCTTCCTTAACGAAAAGGTCAGGGCGCAAGCTCCTCTCATCCGTCAGGTCAATCTCCACGTCCAGGATTTCATTCACCCGCTTTACGCAGGCCATGGCCCGGGAGCTTTGCAAAAAGACCATGGAAAGCATCATCAAGGACATTAAAATCTGCACAATATAAGTGGTAAAGGCCGTCAAATCTCCCACGGCCATCTCTCCGGCGATAACCATATTTCCGCCGTACCACACCACCGCCAGCGTGGTAACATTCATGGCCAGCGTCATCACCGGCATGGTGGCAATCACCACATTCAAGGCCCTTAAGCCCGCATCCTTTAAGTCC
The DNA here is from genome assembly GCA_910575565.1 of Lachnospiraceae bacterium. GTDB lineage: Bacteria > Bacillota > Clostridia > Lachnospirales > Lachnospiraceae > Caccovicinus. The sequence goes on from CAJTFL010000004.1 coordinate 43,863, forward strand.
TGGTTGGCCTTCTTAAACTTCTCTTCCTCGTACTCCTCCCGGACAAAAGACTTGATCACCCGCACATTCGTTAACGCTTCCTGAATGCCATTATTCAACTGATCAATAGTCTTTTGCATCCGCTCAAACCTGGGATAAGCCGTCTTAAGGATCGTGGCAATCGCCAGGGTCAGAAGCGGGATTACCACCAGGATCACCAAAGCCAGGCGGGCATTCATCAAAAAGGCCATGAGCAGCGCCCCCACTAACATCCCAGGCGCACGAAACATCATCCTTAAGCCCATCATCACCACATTTTGAATCTGCTGGATATCATTCGTCAGCCGGGTAACTAGGGAGCCCGTAGAAAAATCATCTACATTTTTAAAGGAAAATTTCTGCACCTTTTCAAACAGCGCCTGGCGCAGATCGCTGGTAAAGCTGATGGATGCCTTGGCACTGAAATAAGCGCCTCCGATGCCGCCTAAAGCCATCACCCCGGCGGTAATGACCATGGCAATCCCCATCCCGATAATATAGGCCTTATCCCGGTTTGCCACCCCGTTATTGATGATCAAGGACATCATTTTCGGGAGCATAATCTCCCCCAAAACCTCGGTAATCATCAGTATGGGGCCAAGGATAAAGGCGCTGATGTACGGACGGATATATGGTTTATACCGTTTCATGTAATTCCTCCCTTCCTTCGATCGGCACATCCGAAATGTCCCCGGCTTCCTGGTTCATCCGGTTTATATTCCCATTCATCCGGTTTATATTCCCGTTTATCCGGCCAAGAAGCTGATCCAAATCCCGGAAATCCTCCTGGGAAAAGCCTGCAAACATCTCCTCTTCAATCTGCCGGAAAATTATATGGCTCTGATTCACCACCAGCTGGCCCTTTTCCGTCACCTGGAGCCGGTTGCATCGGTTATCCTCCTGATCCACCACCCGCCGGATATATCCGGCCTTTTCCAGCTTTTTTAAGGAAACGGCGATGGTGGCAGGGGAAGTCTCATGCAGCCTTGCAATCTCCTTCTGGGTGGCATCGGGATTTGCCGCAATAAACATTAAAATCTGATGCTGGCTGCGGTAAACCCCCGTCTGGCGCACCCGGCGTTCAATGGCCAACCGGTGGAGACGGAATATCTTCATCAGTGACTTCAGAGCCTTATGGTTCGGCGTATTCGGCTCCTTGCAGCAGTTTTCCATTTTATCCCTCCTTGTATAGATTTCTTCGTGCAAATCTCTGTGAACAAGTTTCTTTGTGCAGATTTCTGTAAGTAAATTTCTGCAAGCTGCTTTTTTCGTTTGCTCTTGCCGCTAACTGCATTATCCCAAATCCTGTTTGGATCATCCCAGATCGTATTTGAAGATTCATTTCCGCCAGATATGCGGTTAGGCAGCTAATTGTTAACTAACTATTCATTTTCCGTAGGTTATTATAATGGATTCTCTTCCGATCTGCAAGCGGGGAAATTGTGAAAGTTTTGTGAATTCTTATTGGCTGAATTTTTAGGAGCGCTGAAGCTATGGCTGTTTTCCAAGGGATACCTGTAAATTTTCAAAAGAAGATATGTATTGTTTGGGATATCACTCTGATACGGTGTCCCAAAGGCTGTGCGGTGATTGTGAAATAAGGATATTCATACTGCATTTTTCGAAAAAGATAGCGTATAAACTTTATGATGAATTTTAAAAAAAGTATATTAAGAAATCAGACGACGGTATGTTGAAATAATATATAACCGGCCCAAACGGCGGTTTTGAAATAACCATCAAAACCGCCGTTTCCTATTTTGAAAAATGAAGCCAATCACAGAACCGCAAACCACTAATTCAAATTGATAGTCTAGAGCTCTGCTTTTTCATTAGTAGCAAAAACATCGTTGCAGGGAATATCTATTTTTGAAAGGCACGCCTTTAGACCTCTGTCCGAAGTTACAACTGTTACATCACGACTATTGTCACGTGCCAGCTTTGCGGTTGCAGCTATCATGGCATCCATAGAAGCAAAATTATGTATCAATGCATATGTTATCACATTTTTTGCCTCTGCAATTGTCTTTGCGTCAAATGGTTCAATGTCCACAGCTAAAAGTTTTGATTTTCCTTCAAAAATATCACTAATAAGTTGAAGCCATGCCTTTATACGCTTTTTATTCCATTTTTTTCGAGGTGCTGTATACCGATTGTTCTGACAAATATGCCCTTCTGGTGAAATTTTGCAATTACATTTAGAAATGCTTCCCTGAGATCCTCTGGCATACTTTCCTAATACTGATATGATTTCAATTTCGGTAATGGACGAGACAACCAGCTTTGCGTGCTTTAGGGCAGCAATCGAATCAACTAATGAACCTTGTTCACTTGCCCCCGGATTTATAGCTTTCAACAAATTGTAAAAGGCATTTGTGTCCAGCAAAAACTCTTGATCCATTGTTTACCTCTGCCTCCTTTGTATAGCTTATTCCTCTGCATTAGGAATATCCTTTAATAGAGCCGAGATTATCTCATCATCAAGCGGAGCTAACTTTGCTTTAATTACGCTGATTAATTCCGACAAATCAGCTTTTGGCCCTTTATTGATGTAGCCTTCTATTCCAATATTTGTCAATTTCTTTATATCCGCAAAATCCATGTAATTAGTATAGATAATTACGTCAATAAAGGGATCTCTTTTTCGGATTTCACTAAGCACTTCATCTCCAGAAAGTCCCGGCATTTTTAAATCAAGGAGAATTAAGTCATAGTTATGGGAAACAAATTTTTCCAACCCAGACTTACCATCGGATGCAATATCCGCTGAAATATTTTCTAAAGCCAATGCTTCTTTCACAGCTTCTGCTGTAACAATTTCATCTTCAATTATTAGAACTCGGTTCATGGTTTTCCTCCTTAATAGGTATTCTGATGATAAATTGAGCGCCATTTTTGAACTTATGATTCAACTGTATTGTACCTCTATACATTTTTAAAATATTCCATACGACAAACAGCCCAAGGCCCTCACCGCCATTTCCAGAAGTAGGATCCTTTGTGGAAAAAAAAGGTTCAAATATCTTTTTCCTGTTTTCTTCTGGTATTCCGGGACCGTCATCTGAAAAAAGTATTTGTATAGTATTCCTAACAGTTGATATGTTGACGGTAATTTTTCCAGTGTTAAAAATTGCCTGCATGGAATTAAGCACCAAATTATAAAAAACCTGAGAAAACTGAATTCTATCTCCAAATAAGCTAATTTGCGAAGTCTCCCTAAAGCTATAGGTAATTCCACATTGACTTAAACGGTCAGATAAGTCAGCAAATACCTGCTTGACACATTCGTTGACGCAGAAAGACTCTTGTACGCTTTTGCTTGATACAATTGGCCTAAAACGATCAAGCATGATGCCAATGCGCTCAGTTTGATCTAAGATGATATCAAACAAATCCTGTACCTCATCCATAGTTCCTATTCCGCGTTTTATACGCAGCTGCTGTAGCTGTATCTTGTAACGAATATTCGTAATTGGCTGACCTAATTCATGTGAAAAGCCTTTGAGCAAATCTTTTAGTGCCAACATCTGCCGATTATGTTCTTTTTCGGAAACAAGGTCTTTTACTCGCTGCCACACAATTTGCTCGGACTCAAGTTGTTCCTCGCTACGGTCTTGTTGCTGATCCCCCTTTTTTTCTGTATGTTTTCGGTCAATGAGTTTTTGGATATGCTCAGATAGAAGCTGCGCATCCTCAAAACGGTCAAATGTGAGATAAAAGTTATAAAGAGTCCTTGCAATAGGAATGCTTCTCTCTGCACTATTACGCATTTTCTTAAGAGTTTTACCCAATAATTCGCTATTACCAGTGCTATCAAAGTAATATACGAGCTCGTACTGAATATTGAAATCACTTCTTTCGACAAGCCCTTCATCAATCGTAAGGAGCTGTTCCGCAAAATGATAATCCCGCTGCTTACGGCTCATTCGTAAAAGAGTGCGAATCAGAGTTGGATTGGGCGACTCCTGCTTCGCAATTATTTTCCCCACAAGTTGCTGTACTTCTGAATATAGATTTTTCTTTTCTGCCACCGAAATAAGATATTCTCTTGTTTTTGTATTTGCGCAATAATTCTCTTGGTGTATTTGATAAAAAATAACGGAACGCACTTCGTCGGTGGAAGCCGTCTCAATAAACCGTTTTATCTCTACAAGATGGCGATCGCTATCACTCTTGCACAGTATGGTTTTCAAATGATTGTCAATAACAAACGCATCTCCAAATGTTTCCATCAATAGTTGATGGATGCCAGGTGCTATTTCTCCATCTTCGATTGCTTTGATAATTTCCTCGCGAAAATGTACGCGTAAATCTCCAGGAGCTTCAGAGGTAAATTGCTTGTAAAAACGAGCAAATGCTTTGAAATGCTCAGGCTTCTTTGATAGACGTTTTAAATGCTCTAAGTATGCTTGGGAAGCAGCCACGTAGTTTTTTTCTTGAAAATACAAATCACCCAATACCTTGTAGAAAAAGTTATCTTCTGGATATACGGATATGGCATCATGACAGCGTTCAATTGCTACAGATAGATTGCCATCAAATCTCAACTTGCTTATTTCATCAAAGCGCTGTCTCGATAAATAACTCATATTTACATACCTCATTCCAGGCTTCTTAATAAACATAAACTGTATCAACAGAAGTCCATCAAAATTTTTGCGCTTTAAAAGTATTATAGCACAAATGTAGAATTTTATAAAAGTTGCCCCGTCACCTTTTAATGCATTCCCATTTTACCACGATTTTACCGCCACTGTCTATTATAATGTTGTCAATACAGTCCACAATCTCGCTGAGCGGAATATCCATACTACTGATAGAAAGAACTTTGCATAACCTAGTGTACTGGCTCAATTACTAAAACCTTTACCTTGGCGCAAGGGTGATTTCCTCGATAGACAAAATTTCCTTCTTTGTTTTATAATCCAATTCGTTAATCAAGCCCCCATCCTCATATTCTGCCTCCCCGGACTGATTATCGTAAGGATCCTCCCGCAGAAATTTTCCAGGCGGCGTAAATTCATGCTGGAACCTGCTGCACAAAGGAACGCGGAAGGGATCCAGATTCCCAAAATAAAAATCCCACCGTTCTTTCTTCCCATCCCGCCAGGCTGACCCGCCAAAGGAACAGTCTGCATACAGCCAGCCGTAAGGCGCCACGTAAAAACGAGCCCAGTCATGGTTCCCGATTTCCAAAAGCGTCCCATACAGCCCGGACTGCCACTTAGCCGGGACACCGGCTATCCGGCACATGGTAATAAACAGCAAAGCATAGATCCCACAGTCCCCTTTAAGACCCAAAGCCATATACTCCGGAAGATTAGCAATGGTTGCATACGGCCTGACAAAGGAATACATCACATGGACAGTCAGGTAATCGTAAATCTTCCTGGCCTTTCTCAAAGGATTTTCCTCTCCCCCCACAATCTGCCGTGTCAGCTCCCTAAGATACGGCGTAAAGCAGATATGGGGCGGCAGCTCCTCCAAACACTCCCGCAGCTCCCCGTCAATCGCGGCCTGAACCGCCTTTTCCTCTTCCAGGCGGCAATACCGGGTATGATTTTCAAACTCGTATTCCACCCAAAATACATCCCTCGGCTTTAGCCGCGTTTCCATATACACCGTTCTCTGGGGATAATCCGGCGGCGCTATGCATACCGGCTCCATGGATGTCCCAAGAAGGCGAAAATTCTTCACCTGGCCCTGCTCCACCGGTATGGGCAGATGAACGCGAAGAAGCTTTCCCGGTCTCTGGGCACTTTTTTCTATCTCCAAGGTGGCGCGGATACGCATCCGGTATGCCAGCCCTCCTTTTTCCTTCATCGAGGCAATGGTCTTATCCAAAAGCTCGCCGCCCCGGATCCTGCCCTCCACCATAGAAGCATCCTTAAGCCTGGGCCAAAGCTCCTTCCTGGTTTTTAGCAAATTTTCCAGGAAATTATCCTTATACCGCACTTGTCCGTTGACGAAAATCCACTCTGCTGCCCCCTCATCCCGAAACCGCTCCAGCTCCTCCTCCGTAACGTTTTCCAACGCCCCTTCCATCAGAGCCAAAGCCTCTTCCTTCGTGTAAACGTAATCCAGGGGCATACGTTCCAAAACCCACTTTTCCAGCTCCAAACGCTTCCGCAAAGCCTTTGGGATTTCTTTTTGAAGGCGCAGATCAATAAGCTTTTTCGCCCGCTCAAAATCCCCATACCACTTTAACTTCTCAATATCCTCCGGAAGACTTACCGTCAAATACTGCAAATCCGAAAACATACCAGGCACTCCTTTCTGTAAACCGATAAAAATCTTAATCCTTTACTATAGTCTAAATGGGAACGGCGGGTATGTCAATGAAAAGCCGGCATCTTATTTTGATGCCAGCTTTTATACAAAATTTTAACGAAATGGCTAATTTACTTTCACCCTTTTTTGCCCAATAAGCTTCACTTCTTTAATATAAATGTTGCTTGTCCCATAATCCAATTTCAAAGTAACGAAATCCTGATCCGTCACATCAACAGTAATCGTCCTTACCTTCGGATCTCTCAAATCCCAATGTTCAATCACTTCATCCTCGTCGCCATACAGATACAAATCATTACTATAGTTAATTGTCCCGCTAACGGTAAATTCCAATTCTTCCCACTGATAATCGTCCGTATTTTTCACATCCAGCTTAACGTATGCACGCTCGTATCCCCTAAGCTCATATCCTTTACTCCAAAACGTATTTTCGCCATTATATAATGTTTTATCGGTAAAACTGGACAACCCGCTTTTACCAATTACCTTACTGCTACTTAACACAGACTTTTCTGTCGTTTCTTTCCACTCATATTCCGGCTTTACTTCCTTTTTCTCCTGGTTGTCTGTGCCTGCATTCCCCGCAGCCTGCACCGGATTTCCCGTTTGGATTGTCTGCACGATGCCATTGCTTACCCATGCTCCGTTTTCATTCACCAGATAATTGTCCGGGGTTGTGGTATTTACCAGCAGATAACCATTGGCATCGAAATAATAGGATTCTGACCATCCGTCCCCATTGCCGTCTAACCAGCGCCAGCAGGATTCCGGGTGGGATCCGTCATCATCCTGCCACCACCAGCCGTTAGGCCCCTGCATCCACTGTCCCGCTAAAGCTGGTGTTGATGCCATCATTGATACCGCCGCTGCAAGAATTAACCCTAAACGCATTTTTGTCTTCCTCATGTTTTGTTCCTCCTCATATCAAAAATTATTCTCTTTTTTATTTTTTTGCTGTTCCTTTTGATAATCAGAGTTTACCATACTTCCATATCTCTTTGGTTAAATCCTGACAGACGGACGGTTTTATCAGATGAATAGCCAGAATTATTTGAGCATCTTCCAGAAAGCACATGACACAGCAGCATCTCCCCAACGAATAATCTTAAAACACGACTTTATATTGCCATATTCTTCTGCTATACTGTTCTTAGAATTGGAGATGAGCAAATGAAAATTGACCGTTTAATTGGGATAATTACCATATTACTGCAAAAGGAAAAAACAACCGCCCCCGAATTAGCTAAACGCTTTGAAGTGTCAAGGCGAACCATCAACCGCGATATAGAAGGTCTTTGCAAGGCTGGAATACCTGTCATTTCCACGCAAGGCTACGGCGGTAGTTTTTCCATTGCTGACGGCTATAAATTAGATAAATCGCTTTTTACAAATGACGAACTGCAAGCCGTTTTTGCGGGACTTAGGGGAATGGACAGCGTATCAAAAGGATCCGCCCTTTCCAGTCTCCTTGATAAACTTTCCAGCAAGGGACAACGCGTGATTGCGGAGGATATGATCATTATTGATTTAGCATCTCATTACCAACCTTCGCTCACGCAAAAAATCCAACAATTAAAAAACGCAATCCGGGAAAAGCACATTCTGTCCTTTCAATACTATTATGAAAAAGTGGAAGCAAAACGCCGCATAGAACCATATCGCTTAATCTTTAAATGGTCAGCATGGTATATTTTCGGATTTTGCTTAGACCGGCAGGCCTTCCGCCTTTTCAAATTAAACCGCCTTTGGGATTTACAAACAGACGAAGAAACTTTTTCGGAAAGAGAAATCCCAGAAGAAGAATTATCATTTGGAGATTATCTTGCAGAAGGTACGTTCCATTTAAAAGCCATATTTGCCCAAAGCGAAAAATACCGTCTGATTGAAGAGTACGGAATTGACAGTTATTCGGTATGCCAAGATGGACGATTGCTGTTTGAACGCGATTTTGCAAGCTATAAGAATATGCGTGAATGGATTTTCAGCTTTGGCGATAAGGTCTCTGTATTAGCGCCGGATAAGCTGCAGGAGGACAGAAAAAAGCAAGCGGAAAATATCATGAAAATGTATGGAGAAAAAGCAGACGATTTTAATCTTTCTGACAACATGACACACAGATGTCAGGTTCCTTGTGCTATCATCAGTCGAAAAGGAGGGTTCCGTTTATGATTGAGTCAAGATGCGGGATTTTATGCGGCGAATGTTCTTATCAAGGGCAAACAGGGTGTAAGGGATGCGTGAATATCGAAAAACCATTTTGGGGCGAACGCTGCCCGGTGAAATCCTGCGCCGAAACAAAAGGGCATGAACATTGCGGACAATGCAGCGATTTCCCCTGCGATTTGCTGAACCAATTCGCTTATGATGAGAAGCAGGGGGATAACGGGAAACGGCTGGAGCAATGTAAATGTTGGAGGGAAAAGTAGGCGCTAAAGTACAGAACATACGCAAAACGGTACAAGCAAACAATACAAGCACAAATATGGCAGGCATCAAGTCCCGATGCCTGCCATATTTTATAAAAATACTCATTCCCCTTTTAACCCTTTTAGCTTTTTTAACCCTTTTAACTTTAATCCTGCCAATACTGCGTATCCCGATTTTTATAGTAAATGTTTACTGCCCCTATCTCGTTTAAATCCCACGTCCTGAGAATCACCTTCCCATTAATCACCTCGAACCAGCATTCAATTTGACAGGGATATTCCTTTACCCGGTAAGGAAATTCCGGATCCGTGTAATCCTCAATCATTTCCGGCCTTGTGTAAACGCCTTCCGCCACAAACCGGTTATGTTCAAAAGCCACCCCCTGGGAAAAATCCAGTTTAATCCCGTGTACGCTTATTGCTGATGAGTATTGGCTATACGACCCGTAAATCTTTCCGTTCTCGATTTTCGTAATATCAAAAACCCCGCCCCATTCGGGGTTCATCATATGATCACCCGCATCTTCCATGATTTCATAGCAGCCCACAAACTTGCTTTGGGCATCCCCTAAGTCCGTAGGAGCAACCATCTCGCCGCCCGAAGAAGAGTAAGTGCGGTCGTATGTCCGTAAAATAAGCGCCCCTTCCCCTTCCAGTGCCCAGATGAAATCTTTCCAGCCGCTATCATCCCACTCAAGTTCCACCCAGCTTCCCGCCTGGTTCTGAAACGTGCCCATTTCACAGCAATAGTACTGTTCACGCCGGTTCCCGTCAAGGCGGATGTCCAGATAAATCGGCCCCTCATCAACATCATGCCCGTATTGATTCCAGTAATAATAGTCAACCTGGTAGGTGGAATAGCCGTATTTCATCATTACCCGATCCAGGGCCGAGCCGGTAAACAGCGTCGCCTTTACCAGCGAGCCGGAATCGGCGTAATACTTGCCGCCGGACTGACGGTAGCTGCTTAAGTTTGCCTGGGTTTCCCCGCAGGCAGCCTGGATTTTTCCAATCTCCTCCAGAGGGGCTTCCCTTCCTTCTCCCACTATCTGGATATCCTTCTCCTCCTTTTCCAGTACCAATGCCTCCGGCTGATCAAGCTCTATAGCAGCTGCCACAGTCGTTTGATTGCTGGCTCTGGAAGCCAAAACCATCGTAATCAACATCGTAGCAACAAGAATCGCTTTTTTCATTCCTTTTTTCCATCCCTTCCCTTTGATAGCCAAAGTCTACCACACTTCCCGGTTATTTTGGCCAAATCCTGACGAACGGACGGTTTTCATGGACGAATGGCTGGTTTGCCAAACACACTCCCGTGAAGAAGATTGGCCAGGCTACCTGCATGGCAAGGATTCATTTTCGTAAGGCCAGCAAGGAAACCATAAGCGGCAAAGTCAAACGTATGCCAAAGTATGCTGAAAAATGAGATACGGCAGATGTGAAAAACAATAATGGCAGAAGGTCGGGATTCAGAAATACGATGGCTCCTCGCTTGTAAAATCATACAGACTTCTTATCATTGATGATTTAGGCGTGGAACGTGACACTCCCTATGTGCTGGCAACGGTTTATCTTGTGATTGATGAACGCTGCAAAAGCGGAAAACCGTTTATCATCACTACCAACCTGTCATTGCATGGATTACAGAATCCAGCAGACTTGGAGCATAGGCGCATCTATGACCGCATTATGGAGAAATGTGTTCCTGTTGCTTTTTCATGGAAAAATTACCGGACAGACAAAGGCAGGAAGAACATGGAGAATGCTGCGAGCATATTGAGAGGGATGAATTAAAGTGAAAGGCTGTTGAATTTGAGGCGAAAAAATGATATGATAAAGACACAAAAAGGAAGGAAACCGAATATGGCAAATATATATGACGGGGCATTCAGGACAATCCTCAATGACTGCCGGAAGTTGATTATCCCCGTAATCAATGAAATTTTCGGGGAAGCATACACAGGGGAGGAAGAAATCCGCTTTTTCCCTAACGAGCATTTTTTAGACCAGCAGAACGAAGCGGACAAGGAACGGATTACGGATACAAATTTTACGGTTTACGGGAAGATGCCAAAGAAATACCATGTTGAGTGTGAAAGCAGCCTGCCGGACGGAAGAATCACCATAAGGCTTTTTGAATATGACGCACAAATAGCGCTTGACGAGGGTGAAGTCACAGAGGAAACGTTGACAGTGACATTTCCCAATACGGCGGTTCTGTATCTCCGTACTTACAAAAAGACACCGGACAAAATGAAGTACGTTATTATTACGCCGGGTGGAACGGTTCAGTATGACATACCGATTATGAAGGTACAGACGTATTCGCTTGTTGATATTTTTGAAAAACGCCTGCTGATGTTAATCCCATTTTACATTTTTTCACATGAGAACAGCTTTCCAGAGTATAATAGTAATGAAGAGAAACTGGTGGAATTAAAGGCAGAATATCAGAAAATTTTAGAACAGCTTGACGGACTGGAACAGCAGGGAGTGATCGGAGCGTTTGACAAACACACAATCATAGAGCTTTCCGGTGATGTGATTAAAGAGATTGCACAGAAATATGAGAATGTGCAGAAAGGCGTAGGTGATATAATGAGCGGAGCATTGATTGAAACAGAAGCACGAAGAATTTTGAAAAAAGGCATGAATGAAGCAAATAAGGAAACGGCACTTAAGCTGCTGAAAAGAGGAAAACAGACAGTTGAAGAAATTGCGGAGGATACAGGTCTAAGTGTTTCCGAAGTAGAGCAGCTCGCCGGACTTCAGACAGTGTAGAACGGCAAGTAAAGAATACAAATTTTATATTGCAGCCATAAGGCAGGGAAATAACTGGTGATTCAGATCTGTTTCCCTGTTTTTTATGGCATTTTTCAGAAACTTAGTGTGAAAGAAAGTAGGGGACGGTCAAAAACTGGCGCACTTAAACAAGCTATTAGATAGGCCGTTCTCTATATGCCAATGCCTTCTTACCGCAATCGCGAGCATCTCCACATCCGGGGGATGCAGCCTCGGCAGTCGATCCCCTTTATGGCTTTCTGCATTTCAGGGATTTCATTGCCCTTTTCATCAATCCTTGTGGAGGACAGGCAGATTCCCCATTCCGTTGACATCACATTCAATTCATGGAGGTTGCGGCTCTGTCCTTCCTCCGTGCCCTTCTTTTGAGCCGTCTTTGGCATAACTGTCTCTCTTATCCTTCCTGGTCATTCAATCCATTCTGACCATAAGTATACACCCTGGTTCCCGGACTGGGAAAGAAGATTTTAAAGTATGCCTTTGTCAATTTGCATCACTATTTTCAGGAACATAGCTTATTTTCGTTCATGCGTTTATTCTGGAAAAAATGTTAAAAGTTCTTGACATTTACTATTTTGAATGTATAATTAAAAATGTAAAGAACTTTTAACATTTTAAAGGCGCTTTAAAATCATAGTGGAGGCATAAACTCATGAAAAAATTGGACAAAATGGACAGAAACATTCAGTTGCGCTCGGAAGAAATCGGCTACAAAGTCACACTCTTGATTTTGTCCGTTTGGACATTTTACGACTGCTGGCAGGTTCTTGCAAATAACGCAAAGTACAGCCCATTTCCGGGGTTGATTGTTTGCTTAGCGGTATGTATTCAAGGCTTTTCACAAATGGCAATGAAAAGAAAAATGATTGTTGACGATGAAGAATACCACGAACCGAACAAAATTGTTTGGACTATCGTTGGCGTTATTGCAATTGTTGCCATTCTGCTTTCTATCGGCACATATTTTTTGATGAAAGCGTAAAACTTTTATGAGGAATGTGGTAAAAAAACTTAGGAAAGAAGCAGGATTGCGACAAGAAGATATGGCAAATAAGTTAGGCGTAAGCCGACAAACAATTATAGCGATTGAGAATGATAAATACAATCCCACTCTTGAGCTTGCAATGAAAATCGCCAAACTATTAAATCTTCATGTGGACGAAATTTTCTTTTTAGATGAATGAAAGCAGCAAAGACAGCCGGAGCAGTCAACGGTAAAATAAACAACACTTTGTGCTGCCGTTGATTCCCCCGTCTTTGCTGGTAGATAATCAAGAGAATGCAATCCTATGGTTTTCTTCTTTTCCAAAATAACCTAAATTTATCCCCTTGCCATACGCGGTAAACCACTCACCGGCTATCGCAATCACAGGATTGTTTTCTAAATGTTTTATTTTATTTGAAAGGAACTCCCTTTTCTACTGTTGCCAGTGCAATCACCATATCTTTTCCAAATCGCTCTGTCATTATATTTTCAATATGTGCCGGATAATAAAATGGAATAAGGCAGCAAGCGGCGTTTCCCCCACTTGTGGGCGAACATTGGCAGCGCATCCTGCTGCCAGCCTGCATACTTTCCTGGTATCTGCATATAATATCTACGTAAAATACGTATAGTTTTATGCTTTTCTCTTAATAATACGTGAAATACGTGTTATTATATAATTGTAGGGAGAAAACATACATGAGATTCAGAGAAGCCGATCGGATGCTAAAGAATGATGGATGGTATGTGTCAGATATAAGCGGCTTACATTACCAATACAAACACCCAACAAAGCCCGGCTCGGCAGACGTATCGGCCGCTTAACGCCTGAATGCCTTGCCGCAGCCGAAAAACTGCTCAAAAACCACTTGGAGCTATAGATTTTCATATTGACTTTCCAATGGAAAATGCTATAATTAGAGCAAAGACAAACAAATAAGTTATCTAGTCTCGCAAGGGACATTGGCCGTAAGGCTTTTCTAGGAAAAAGAGTTGTTTCATGCAACTCTTTTTCCATATCTGCATATACTGTTACCGTGATCTAGCCCGCAAGGCGGGCATTGGCACACAGCTTTTTCTAAAAGGCTTTCCCTAACCGGAAAGCCTTTGCTTTTATCCATTAAAAACGCAAAATCTCCCTCTCATCATCCACGCTCCCCCCACTCCCACCATTCCACACCGCTCGGTCCAGCGCCATAATCGCCGCCACCGCGCCGTCAATCTTCTCCGTAGACTTCTCCTTGCCCGACTTGAAAGACTATCACGGTATGCTGTATGCAATCAACCGGAACATCATGAAATAAAAGAAGGAAACAGTCCGGTACAAATCCAGGGCTTTGAAAAATCCTGAATTTCTAAAGGACTGTCTCTTTCTTACCTATCAGGGACATAAATCGTTATTTCCCAACAGCCCCTTCTTTTTTCATAGGACTTCTTTCATAGAACTTTTTCACAGCCCCTGCTGTCCTAACTGCCATCCTCCAGGAAACCTTAATCTTTCCCATCAAACTCCATCCTCATGGCCTCCGTCAATTCCAAAAGCTGGCTTTCATCATCCGCCCCGGCCAAAGGCAGCATGGGAAATCCCTGGACGGCAAAGAAGCCTAAAAGCGCCTGCGTAACCGTACAGCCTTTCCTGGCACACAGGGCATATATCCCTTCCCCCAGCTTCCGGTTCCCTTCCGTATCATAGCCAATTCCGTATCCGGGATCTTAATCCAATCCACCTCTTTCCATCCCCCCATCCTTCCTGCATTCCTTAGCTTCCAGCTTAAACAGCCGTGCGCTAAATTCCCTGGCCATCTTTACCGTAAAGCTTCCGTCGTCCCTGCTCCATCTTGCAGGAACCTGGAAATCTTCCCCAGAAGGATAAACCTGGGTAAGCTTCACTTCCCTGCCCTTAAAGCATCCTACGGGTATCTTTTGGCAAACATCATCTGAAGACCTGCGCCATACGGCCACGTAGGCAGTATCCTGCACGCGCAGGCCTAAAGCTGACCAAGGATCCCGGTAATGGGAAAACCCTAAAGGCCAGAAGGGAAGGGCCTGGCGGATATCCTTCCTGATCGCCTTATAGCAGGAAATTCCTTCCCGGATTAACCCTGCCCTGGCATCGGACAGGCTCAGGATATGGCCGCTTTGGTGGATCCGGAGAAGCATTGCGTTAACCATATTAAAAATGGTCTCCTCCTCATCCCCGCCTTCCATGGGATAAGACCAGACTGCCGCCTGTTCAGGGGTAAGGCCGGAAGGCGCATTGGCCGCAATGGTGGCATACTTAATGTAATCCTCCTGGTCGCTGGTAGACTGGATACTGTGGCGGCTAAGCATTCCATAATCAATCCGCATCCCGCCACTGGAGCAATTTTCAATCACCAGATCCGGATACCGCCTAAATATCCCATCCAGCCATTCCAAGTATGCCTGGTTATGGCCGTAAAGGCCGTCCCCGCTGCTGTCCGCATCCTGATCCGTGCCAATGCCCGGCTCAATATTATAATCCATTTTAATGTAGCCTACACCGTACTCTTCCACCATGCGCCTAATTACGCTTGTGGCATACTCCCTTACCTGAGGGTTACGGAAATCCAGCTGGTAACGGCTCCTGTAAGCCACCTTTTTCCCATGACGCTTAAAATACCAGCTTTCCGGGACTTGATCAGCCATAGGGCAATTTATCCCCATCACCTCGATTTCCAGCCAAAGGCCTGGGATCATGCCGCAGGAGCGGATATGATCCATCACTTCCTTAATCCCTCCTGGAAACCGCTCCATGCTTGGCATCCACTCCCCCACGCTGTCCCACCAATGCCCGGCAGAATACCAGCCGCAGTCCACGCAATAGTATTCACAGCCCATCTCCGCCGCCCGTTTGATCATGGGCAGCTCCTTCTTTGTCGTAGGCTCCCCGAAAAGGCAGTTCATGTAATCATTAAAGATAACCGGCAATTTTTCATTGTCCTGGTTTTTCCGCCGGATCGCCCTGCGGTACTGGGTAAGCGCCCCGACGGCCTCATCAAGGCCCCCTTTTGCCGAGCCCACCGCTGTCTTTACGCTGACGAAGGTTTCCCCTGGCTTTAATGATTTAAACCAATGGCTCTGAAGCTCTGTAGGCCCGCTTAATTTCAGGTAATACTGCCCGTCCTCGTCACTGATTTCCCAGTACCAGGAACCGTTGTGTTCAATCTGCCAAAACAGGCTGCTTTCCGTTTCTTCATTTTTTAAAATCCCCATTGGCAGATATTCCTTGGTAGACCAAGCGCCTGTATTCCCAATCCCTATGGTGGTGGATGAACGGTGGTAATCTTCCGGCTGGACACAGGACATTCCCAATTCGCCAAAGGTAAAATCATTCCAATGAAATTCCTTCTGCCACCCGTTCCTTGGGAGATAAAGCCGCATCTTCTCATCCCCATCCATCAGCCCTTCCTTGGTTATCCCGGCTAAGGCAAAGGAAGATACATACTCGATTCCCTGGCTTTCCTGCCCCTTATTCACCACCTCAGTCCAGGAACGCAGAACCGGTATCCCATCATAAAACTGCATATGGCTGTGAACCTCCAGGCCGGTTTCCTGGTCAAAGGTAATGACCCTTAACTTCCTTCCAAACTCATTCCGGGCATCCTCCATCCCCTTAAATCTTAACCGGCATCCCGGGGCAGTTCGCACATAATTAGAGCCATGCTGCTTTCCCAGCTTATTCTGCCCTGACACAGACAGCTCCACTAAGGTAAAGGACTGGACTCCCGTCCTGGAGGTAATGTCCCCTTCCTCAAAAGGCAGCGCAGAACAATGCAGAAGCTTTACTTCCTGCTCATCCGTTACCCCGAAAACCAGGTTAAGGCCATTTTCATTGATTTCAATTTTTTTCATGGTTTGCACCTGTTCCTCTCATGTTTTTTCCCTATCCTTCATTCCATTATTCCAAGAGTCTCTATCCCTTTACCGATCCGCTCATCAAGCCGGATAAAAAGTAATTTTGCAGGAACAAAAACAGGCAGGTGACGGGGAATACCGCTACCACGGAAGCAGCCATAAGCCCTCCCCAGTCAATGATATTTGATCCTTTAAACAGCATAATCGCCGGAGTTAAGGTCCTGTATTTATCCGTGGAAATAAAAATATAGCCAAACATAAATTCATTCCAGGCCTGGATAAATGCGTAAAGACCAGTGGAAACCAGGCTGGGGATCGATATGGGCAGAATAATCTTGACCATCATCTGGAACTTATTGGTTCCGTCAATCTCTGCCGCTTCCTCCAAGGTAATGGGCACAGTATCAAAAAAGCTGCTCATCATAAATGTGCACAGAGGAATCACAAACGTGGTATACGAAAGGATAAGGGAGATATAGGATTCCAAAAAACCGCAATTCCTCATAATCATATAGAGCGGCACTAAAAGGAGCACACCTGGGATCATCTGGGATACCAGCATGGCAAAATTCGAGAGCTTAACCATCTTTTCCTTGTAATAGCGGCTAAACGCGTAGCCTGCCATTACCGCAATCACCATGGAAATCAGGCAGGCAGCCACCGATACCAGGAAGCTGTTCTTTATGTACCGCAAAAACCCTGCCGTAAACAATACCTTTGAAAAGCTTTTAAACGTGGGCGCCGCCGTAAACAGGGAAGGGACGGCCGCCCGTATCTCCGAATCCGGCTTTATTGCCGACACCACCATCCAGTAAAAAGGAAAGGCGCAGATAAACGCAAATACCGCCAACAAAATATAGGAGATAAGATCAATAACCCATTTCTTTTTCTTGTTCACCATGGCTCCTCCTATTCCAGGGACTCGCTGATTTTCATCCGCTGCCGGTAATAAATCACAAACATAACCGCCATAACCGCAAACATCATGGTAGACAAGGCTGACGCCGCGCCTACATTGAATTTTTTCATGGAATACCGGTAAATCATAATGGGCAGCGTCTGGGTCGCGTAATTAGGCCCGCCTTCCGTAAGGATCCAGATAAAATCAAAATTAATGGCCGTCCATATGATATGCAAAAATACGATCACCAGCGATACGGATTTTAGCTGGGGCAGCGTGATATAAATGAAGCGCTTAACCAAGCCTGCCCCGTCTATGGCTGCAGCTTCCAAAAGATCCCCTGAGATTGCCTGCATGGCAGATAAAAAGGAAATGGTGTAATACGGAAAAGATCTCCATATATTGATCAGCACCACCGTCGCCATGGCATACCTGGAATCTCCCAAAAAATCTATGGGCGCATCCGTGATATGGAGGTTTTGCAGGGCGTAATTTACCACCCCGAATTCCGTGTTCAGCATCCAGTCCCAAGTCATCCCGGCTACAATAATCGGAACCAGCCAAGGGATGAAAATTAACGTCCGAAACACAGACCTCCCTTTAAATTCACGGTTCAGCAAAACCGCCGTCGCCATGCCTGCCAGGTATTCGCCCAATACCGAAAATACCGTATAGCAAATGGTATTGCAAATCGTCTGCCCAAAGCGCTCGTCCGCCATGATAACGCCAAAATTTTCCAGCCCTGCGAAACCTTCCCCAGGCTTTATTAGGCTTACCTGGAAAAAGGAATCGTGGATTACCTTAAGCAGCGGATACCCTTTTAGGGAAACCAAAAATAACAATGCGGGAATGATCATCACCAG
The DNA here is from genome assembly GCA_910575565.1 of Lachnospiraceae bacterium. Taxonomy (GTDB): domain Bacteria; phylum Bacillota; class Clostridia; order Lachnospirales; family Lachnospiraceae; genus Caccovicinus. Next base: position 62,025 of record CAJTFL010000004.1, read on the forward strand.
GGCTGTCCTAGTCTTCCTCCTGTTCCTGGCCGTTTTTCTCATGTCCAAAAACCTTCCCCCTTATTTGCTTAATTCCCCGGTATCGGAAAGGGAAGCATTCACTGCGTCGCCCAGCCACGCCGCTGCCTCCTGGGGGCTTTTCCCTTCCTGCAAAACCTTCGCAATGGAATCACTCATCGCCTGTGTAACGCCAGCCAATGTCACCGGCGGGAAAGACACCCCTTCCGCTTCAAGCTCTGAAAAGCCTTTGCTCCAGATGCTTTCCACGTATACGTCACTTCTGGGGGAACCGTAAGACCATACCTTATCCTGCCATTCTTTCCCGGCTATCGCTTTCATCAGCGCGATGGCTCCCTCTTTATTTTTGCTGTCCTTAAACACAAACATCGGCTTGCATTCCATATAGGTATAAGGCTTGCTGCCCTCCGGGTAAGGAATCGGGTGTACGCTCACATCCTTCATGGTATCCTCGTACTGGCTTTCCTTATTTCGCAGCCAGTTCCCGGACACATGGGAAGCCACAAGGCCGGTACAGAAATTATCATCCGTTTCTTCCCAGGACCAGTTTTTTGCGCTTGGGTTTACAATTCCCCGTTCAAACAGATCCTGGTAAAACTGGAAGGCCATAGGCACAGTCCGGCACATTCCCGCCTGCCGCTGCCGTCAATATCTTTTCATGGAGCATTTCATAGGTGAAATTCGTACAGTTTACTTTATATCCTGTCTCTTCCTCAAACTGTTTAATCATTTCCAGAGAATACGTTTCCTTGTCGCTCCCCGAAGTCCACTGGGTCCATATCTCTATGGTCTGCCCCTCCCCCGGCTTCTTCGTTTCCCCATTCCCTGCCTGGGAAGGCGCAGGCGCGTCCCCGCCTGTTGTCTCGTTTGCCGCCCCGCCTGTTTTTCCGTCTGCTGCCCCGCCTGTGCCATTGCAGGCGGCAAGTGAAGCTGCCATAGTAAGTGCCAGCATTAAGCTCATCGCTTTTTTCATCGTAAATTACCCCTTTCTCTCCTACAAAATCCATTTTATTTCCATCAGTTATATGCGCATATCCCTTTGATACCCCGACCTTATCACAGCCACTGCTTTTCTGCAATAAAAAAGAGGGGGTCTGTTAAAAACACCCCCTTATTCATTAAAAATGCCCCTCTGCCTGAACAAAACAGCCCTTACCGGTTTACCCGTTTATAGCTAACTGGGCTTTCCCCATAATACTGTTTAAATTTTTCCGAAAACGCTTTCGTGTCGTTATACCCTACCTTTTTCGCCAGCTCCTGGACACTGAGCCCATTATCCGCCAGCAGCAGTTCCAACGCCTTTTCCATCCTCACCGACGCCAAGTAATCCTTAAAATTTTTCCCAGTCTTCTGCTTAAAAAACGCGCTGAAATAATACGGGTTCATAAAAAATTCCTTGGAAAGAATCTTTAAATTAATGTCCTGGCCGTAATGTTCACGGATATACAGCTTAATGTTCCGAACCGTCTCATTTTCGCCGCCCATATTGGGAAACACCCGCTTTTCAATAAACTGGGTGATATAATCTGTAACATAAGACTCCAATTCATGGAACGTCTCCAAATCCCGCACCTGGGACACAAAATGCTCATACTGGCTTCTGTCTGCCTCCCCTATCTGACAGTAATTGCACAGCTCCCTCATCAGTTCCATAAGAAGGGCAACACACCGGTTTTCCGCCACTACCCGGTTCCCATAATGGATCTCCCCAATCAAGCCAATGCAGGCAGGCAGCTTTTCCCTCCACCCCGGTTCCTGGTGAAGGATGGAACGCACAAGCTCCTGATAAGCTGCGTTGTAATCATCAAAAGATTTATCATACTCTTTATTAATATGGTCATACACCGTAATTTTATCCGGTTGAAAATAATAAAGCTTACAGGCAAATGACGCCGTTTTCCAGGCAAATTTTAACTGTGAAAGGCTGTCTATCCTTTTTCCAATTCCTGCGGCCAGGCAAACCCCATATTTATGCTCTATACGTTCTAATACGGACGAAACATCCCCATAGCATCGTTTGCTTTCCTCTTTTGGATAAAATAAAATCATGCTGCAGTACCTGACTTCCCGCTTCAGGCAAAACCCCAGTTTTTCTTTTGCAACATATTCCTCAATCCGCTTAAACACGGTAAACCGCAGCAATTCCCGTTCACCCTGGCTTTTGCTTTTTTCTTTCTCCATTCCAACAACCGCAAAGCAAACGCCCACATAGCAGACCCCAGAAACCGGCATCCCCATATCCTCAAACTTTTTATACAGCTCCTTAAACCCATACTCCGATGTTGCCGCTTTAAATACTGCCTGGGGGCTTTCCTTATCTTCCTTCAAATATTCCAGGGAAAGCTTGTCTTCCAGCGCTTCTTTCGCCTTAACCACCGCGCCCTCCAATTCATCCTTCGCTACTGGTTTAAGCAAATACTCCACTACCCCATATTTTAATGCCTGTTTCGCGTAATCAAACTCTTGGTATGCACTTAAAAAAATTACCTTTGATCTTAACCCATTCTCTTTAATATACCGCACAACATCAATCCCAGATTGTTTCGGCATGGAAATATCCGAAATAATAATATCCGGTGCCAGCCTTTGTATCTGCTCAATCAGCTGCTGCCCATTTTTTGCCGTCCCCACCACCTCTGCATTCAGCTGCTCCCAATCGACCATTTTCAGCAGCCCTTTAATAATCAAGGGTTCGTCATCTGCCAATACCACGGAATACATTTATTCAGCCTCACCTTCCTGATCATATATGGGAAGCCTGCACCTTACAACCGTTCCCAACCCTTCCTTGCTGCTTAAGCACAGCCCATACCCTTCCCCAAATTGAAGCTTAATCCGCTCTTCTATATTTTTCAGGCCAATGCCCGTACTTTTCTCCCACTTTCCCTGCCTGGCAGGCTTCCCATCAAGCACGCCGTTTATCTCCTCCAAGGCTTTCCCGTCCATCCCAACGCCATCATCAATCACCATTACCTCCAGGCTGTCCTGTTTTCGTTCTGCATAGACCGCTACAAGCCCCTCCCCCTTAGGGGCAATCCCATGCTTTACGGAATTTTCAACAAGAGGCTGCAAGGTCAGCCTTGGCATCCTGCACATTAACGTATCATCACCTACATTCATCTCCAGCTGGACGGCATTTTCATACCGTATCCTGATAATATTAAAATAATCCTGGAGATTATCCAGCTCTTCTTTTAATGAAACAAGGCTGCGGTTATCACTGCTTAAATACCTCATCTGTGCCGACAAGCTTTCCAGCATAAGGGCAGTATCCTGATCGTCATTGGTTATGGCAGACATCCGTATGGAATCCAAGGTATTATAAAGATAATGGGGCTGTATCTGTGCGGCCAGCGCGTTAAGCTGGGCTTCTTTCTGCCGTATTTCTGAAACATAGACTTTTTCAATATGCTTTTGAAATAAGATTTGCTTTAAGGCATCCTCTACCAAATTTTCCCTTAACACATCGGAAATCCCGGCATCTGTAAGGATCTCATAAAAATACCCGTAATCGTTGGACTCATACTCATAAAGATACTTGCTGTATTCCCCAATATCCTCCAGGAGTTCCTGGATATCATCACGAATCCCCCTGGTGGTCTTATAGCTGTTATCAATGGCCGACTTTGCCACTGACTGGATATTCCTGCTAAACACTGCAAGGCTTATGAGCATAAACGGCAAAAATCCCAACACCAAGAAAGCGATTACCGATTTCGTAAAAATACTGATATAGGTTTTGCCCCTTTTCATTCCCCCAATTCCCTCCAGCGAAGGTTCAAATACTCCCCGGCTTCCCCTGCATCCATAGAATCGCCAGCCAAAAGGTACAATACCTTTGCCAGCTCATCTTTAAATTCCCTGGACATATAACTGGCGCTTAGAAATACTTCTTCCTTCTGGGCATACCGGTAATCTACAATCAGCTCCTGCTGCACAAAAGGAGAAGGGTATAAAATCCTTTTTTTCGTTGTTTGGAAACCGTACACCAATTTCAGTATTTCCCGATAATTTTCATCCTCAAACAAAAACTGGAAGAACCGTTCCACTGCCTGGTAACGTTTAGGATCCTCCATGCATTCCTTTGATATGGCAAACTGGGAGCCGATTTCCGTAGCCGCCACCGTTTCCCCCTCCTTGCGGGGCAAAAAGAACCAGGCCAGCCGGACTTGGCCCTCCTCCCCTGTCCCCTCATCTTCCATATCTTCGCTTGTCGCACTCATGCAGCCTGGATCTGACCGGATAAGGTTGGCAATAAATATAGGCTTAGCATAATACATGGCTGCCTTTCCATCCAAAAATTTTGATATCACCTGGCTGTCATTCATATAAACCGAATCTTTCAGCACATTTTCCCCCGTCAGCAGCTCTTGGTAATCGTCAAACATCTCCTGGTATTCCGGCTCAAGGAAATCCGGGATATCCGGCCCGTTTTCCCTGACCCTTAAGGACACATCCTTCTGGTAAAAGTAGTTCAGCCAATACATAATGCTGTCCTCTTTTGTCCCGCCGCAAATAACCGGCGCTATCCCATTTTGCCTTAATATCCCGCAAAGGCTAAGAAACTCTTCATACGTTTCCGGGATCGACAGACCATGCCGTTTAAACAACGCCTGGTTGTAAATAATCCCATAGGTGGTCGTATACACCGGCACAGTATAAATTTTTCCCTGTATCTGCCGTGGGGATTCAATCAGGCCGCTGATTGAACAGGGAATCTGGCCTAAGCGGCCATTGTCCACGTACTGCTCCACATTTTGTAGTTCAAACAGATCCGGGAATTCGTCCAAAGCCTCCTTTACCTTCAGGCTTTCTTCGTAAGATCCATTCCTGGGCTCCTGGAGCACCAGGCGGATATCCGGGTTTGCATCCTCAAACTTGCTGCACAGATCATCCATAGCCAAAGACCAGGTAATGTCATCCCGGGAATACAAAACCGTTAACACCGTCTTTTCCGCCGGTATTTCCCTTTCCCCGGCCTTGCCCTTGCCTGGCGGCTGGGCATAAAAGCAAGCACCCAAAAAAAGCGCCAGACAACCGATCCAGGCTCGCACCACGAAAAACAGGGGATGCCCCTGCATCCCCTGTCACTTCACAAATCACCCTTTCTCATATTCCAGATAAGCGCCTTTCATGGGCGACGCCGCCAAATCGGAAAACAGGCGCAGCACCCCCCGCTTATATTTCACCGGCTTAGGCTGCCAGTTTTTCTTCCGTTCGGCCAGGATGGCTTCCATTTCCTCCGGCGTTTTCCTCTCCCCCTTAACCCCGACGATTTCCAGGATCCGCTGCCTTACATCCAAATGGATCAGATCCCCTTCCTCCACCAGGGCGATAGGCCCTCCTGCCTGAGCCTCGGGGCTGCAGTGGCCGATAACCGGGCCGGTGGAAGCGCCGGAAAAACGCCCATCGGTAATGAGGGCGATGCTCTTCCCCAGCTCCTTGTCCGAAGAAATGGCCTCTGAGGTATAGAACATCTCCGGCATCCCCGAACCCTTAGGGCCTTCATAGCGGATAAATACCGCATCCCCCGGCTTAACCTTATGATGGAGGACGGCATCGATGCATTCCTCCTCACTGTCAAAGGGGCGGGCAGTTAAGGTGGCGGAAAACATCTCTTTGGGGCAGGCCGTATGCTTGATCACCGCCCCCTCGGGAGCCAGGTTGCCTTTCAGCACGGCAATGGAACCGTCTGTGCCGATGGCCTGATCATACGGACGGATGATGTCTTCCCTAGTCAGGCTTAAGCCGTATTTCTCATTGGCCTCCTCAAGCCATTTCTGGCAGCGGCCATAGAAGCCGCCCTGGCGCAGCTCTTCTAGGTTCTCCCCCAAGGTCTTTCCCGTCACCGTCATCGCATCCAGGTGGAGGACGCTTTTAATCTCCTCCATAATGGCCGGGACGCCTCCGGCATAGTAGAAGAATTCCGCAGGCCACCGCCCCGCCGGGCGCACATCCAGCAGATAATGTGCTCCCCTATGGAGCCGGTCAAAGGTGTCTCCCGTAATCTCAAGGCCGAATTCATGGGCGAGCGCCGGGATATGGAGCAGGCAGTTGGTGGAGCCGGAGATGGCGGCGTGAACCATGATGGCGTTTTCAAAGCTTTCCATGGTCACAATATCCCTGGGCCTCATGTTTTCCCTCTGAGCCAGCCATACCGCCAGCTTCCCGGCATTCCTGGCATATTCCATCAGATCCGGGCTGGTGGCAGGAAGAAGGGCGCTGCCGGGAAGGGCAAGGCCTAAGGCTTCCGCCATAATCTGCATGGTGGAGGCCGTGCCGATAAAGGAGCAGGCCCCGCAGCTGGGGCAGGCGTTGCATTTGGCCCATTCTAACGTTTCCTTGTCAATCTCCCCCCGCTCATACTTGGCAGAGTACATCCCCAGCTGCTCCAAGGTCAGCAAATCAGGCCCTGCCGCCATGGTTCCCCCCGTCACCACCACCGAGGGGATGTTTACCCTGGCTAATCCCATCAGGTTCCCCGGCATCCCTTTGTCGCAGCTGGCCATGAAAACCCCTGCGTCAAAGGGCGTGGCATTGGCCTGGATTTCAATCATATTGGCAATCATCTCCCGGCTGGCAAGGGAAAAATTAATGCCGTCCGTCCCCTGGCTCTCGCCGTCGCAGATATCCGTGCAGAAATACCTGGCTCCGTAGCCCCCGGCCTGGGCGATCCCTTCCCTGGCGGCCTCCACCAGCTTATCCAAGTGGCCGGAGCCGGGATGGCTGTCGCCGAAGGTGCTCTCCACAAAAATCTGCGGCTTTGCTAAATCTTCCGGCTTCCACCCGGTTCCCAGGCGCAGAGGATCCATCTCCGGGGCAAGCTGACGCATTTTTTGGCTCGTTAACATGAAATTTTCCTTCCTTTCTTCTTCAGGCATTTTCTTTCATCATATCTTCCAATATAGCATACGATGCCGCAAGCCGCAACACTTTAAGCTTCCCTGTACAAATCTCTGCAAAAAACTGCCTGTCTATCACTCCGGCAATCCCATCTGCAAATACGCCTTCCTCGTTTCCTCGGGAACCATGCTTCCGCCGGTGGCCCAGGCAATATGGGTTGCATTCTTCATCTTGTCCGCAAGCCCCATCTTTTCTATATAGCCCTTTAATTCTTCCGGACGGATCAGGGCAGCAAAAGCGGCGCAGGAACTGGGTTCAATAAAAATATCTTCACTGGCAATCAGCCCGCGCATTAAATCATACAGCTTTTTATCCTCAATTGTGGCAATACCGGAAAGCATAGGCTCCACCACTTTCCCCACAAACGCCGATGGCCGTCCCACCGCCAGCCCGTCCGCATCGGTACGCCCGTCAATGCCAAAATCCTTTACGCTTACCTGATCCTGCAGCCCTGTGGCCATTCCCAAAAGCATACAGCAGGCATGGGTCGGCTCGGTAAAAAAGCAGTGCACGTTATCCCCGTAAATCTGTTTGATTCCGTAAGTCACCCCGCCCGGAGCGCCGCCAATCCCGCAGGGGAGGTAGACAAACAGCGGATGTTCCCCATCTACCGGGATCCCCTGCTGTTCCAGTTGGTTTTTCAGCCTTTCTCCTGCTACGCTGTAGCCCAGAAACAGGTTCTGGGAGTTTTCATCATCCACAAAATAACTCATGGGATCGGCATCGGAGTTCCTCCGCCCCTGTTCCACGGCAGCGCAGTAATCATCGGCATATTCAATCACTTCCACCCCACGGCTTCGCAGCAAATCCTTCTTCCACTGCTTGGCATCCGCCGACATATGGACAATCACGCGAAACCCCAGCTTTGCACTCATAATGCCGATGCTCATCCCCAGATTTCCGGTGCTTCCCACCTGCACGGTATATTTTCCAAAAAACTCCCTGCACTTTGGCTCTGCCAGAATGCGGTAATTATCGGTTTCCTTTAATAAACCTGATTCCAGCGCCAGATCCTCCGCGTGTTTTAATACCTCATAGATTCCTCCCCTGGCTTTTACGGAGCCGGATATGGGCAGATGGCTGTCCATCTTCAGCATAAGGCGCCCTTCAATCCCCCCTTGATAGGATGCATTTAAAAACTGCTTCATCCCGGGAATTTCCCGAAGCTCCGATTCGATGATTCCGCCGGTTTCCTTTAATTCGGGAAATACTTCTTCCAAATAGGGGGCAAAACGCTCCAGCCGGTTTTTTGCATCCGTAATCTGCTCCGGCTTTATCTGGGTTATCCTTTGCTCTGCCTGGGGAACCAGCTTATCATTCAGCCAGAAAACTTCCTTTAACTGAGCGGCATCGTTTACCGCCGGAATATTATCCATATATTGTTTAAGTTCCAAATCCATGAGTGTTTCTCCTCTTTTCTATTTCATCATCAAAGAAGCATTAAACGCTTTTCGCCGCTTCTTAAGTTAAGGTTAAGTTATGTATCCGTTTTTCGTATCCATAAATTCTTTTACCAGCTTCCTGACCTGGGGAGCCAGGCAAACGAGCGCCGCGATATTAGGCAGAATCAAAAGCCCCAAGGCACAGTCCTGAATGTACCAGACCATATCGATGCTCCCAAGGCTCCCCAGGATAATCAATACTGGAAAGAGATAGCGGTAGGCCACGGCCAGCCCCGGCTTTTTTAAGTAAGTCAGGCTGACGTGCCCGAAATACCACTGGCTCATCAGCGAAGTGGAGGCGAACAAAACCAAGCTGATATAAATGATATACTGCATCCCCGGAAATACGCTCTTAAAGGCAGCGGCAGCCAGGGTTGAAGCATTCTTATGAACCCCGGCCGCCCCGGTAATCAGCACGGTAAACCCTGTCGTGCTGCAGATCAGCATGGTATCGATAAAAACCTCGATAACGCCGTACATCCCCTGGCGCACCGGGTGATCCACCTCGGCGGAAGCATGGAGAACTGCTGCCGAGCCTTCACCAGCTTCATTGGAATACAGGCCTCTGGCTACGCCAAAACGCATGGCTTCTTTCATGGTAATCCCGGCAAGAGCCCCTGTGCCTGCCTTAAAGGAAAAAGCTTCCTTAACAATGGAAACCAACATTGCCGGTATCTGCCCCATATGCAGCAGCAAAACCATCAGGCCGCCGATAACGTATATCCCTGCCATCACCGGGACGATGTTCTGGGCCACATGAACCAGCCGTTTAAACCCGCCCCGGATAATCAGGCTCATCACCGCGGCAAACAAAATTCCGGTCAACAGAAACGGCATATGAAAGGCTTCATTGACCACGTTGGAAATGGTGTTGGACTGGATTAAGGTTCCGCCGGAATTCTGGATGAACAAAAGGACTGCCACAAAAACCCCGGCCCATTTCCAGTGCATCCCATGCTCAATGTAATACATCGGCCCTCCGGCAATGTCGCCCTTTTCGTCACGGCCATGGTACTTCACGCCCATCACAATCTCGCCGAATTTCGTAGCCATCCCTAAAAACGCCGCCGCCCACATCCAAAACAGCGCGCCGGGGCCGCCGGACAGAATCGCCGTCGATACCCCTACGATATTTCCGCTGCCCACACAGCTTGCAACGGCTGCACACAGCGCCTGATAAGACGAGCATTTCTTCTCATCCTTTACTTTATCCTGCTTTTTGGAAAACGAAAAGAAGCCTTTCTTCAGGAGCCGCAGGCATTTAAACTGTACGCATCCGGTAATTACGGTGTACAAGATTCCCAAGCCTAACAGTGCCGCTAAAATCCAGTCACCCCATAAAAAATCTGCCAGGCTTTTGCACAAATATTCTATTCTTTCCATGAGTTAAGCCTCACTTAAGCACAGTTTCTCCTTCTGCATCCGGCAAATCCACCCCCATAATGCCTGACAGGGTAGGAGCCACATCAATTAAACGTGCATCTTCGATATTCCCCTGGGCAATCCCTTTTCCGGTCAGCATAAAGGAAGCCCTCATTTCTGGGAATTCTTCATTATAGCCGTGCTGTGCCTTCTGGGTCAGCCGCGTGCGGCAGTATTCCCCCTCCACGTCGTCACGGATCTCATAGCCCTTTTTCGATACCAAGACGTAAATCGCTTCGGGAAAACCGCCTCTTGCCTTTGCCCCCTCACGATCCACCACTTCCAAAATCCCGCTTTCCGGATCGGCAGCCAGGCGATCCACCACTTCTTTTACAAGCGCCGCCCCTTCCTGATCGTTAGGGTCAGCCAGGCGGATTTCCGCCGTCCCGCCTGCCCTCTGGCTGTAGGCCCTCCAGCTTACCACCTTCCCCTGCTCATCGGTCTGGATCAAACCGGCTTCTTTCAAGAGGATATTGGGGGAAATATTGTGGGTATTATCCAGGGTTCCGTGATCCGATACCACGCAGACCACCAAATCGCCGCCGGTAATCTTTTCCGCCTCCCCAATCAGCTCTCCCAGCATACCATCGATTTTTTCCAGGCTGTTCGCCGCTTCCCTGCTGTAAACGCCGTACTGGTGGGCGCTTTCGTCAAAGCTTGCAAAATAAGCCGACATAAAAAACGGTTTTTCAAAAATCTGCGGCGCAAGTTTATTCTTCAAAACCCACATGGCCGCCCTGCCCCGCTGTTCGTCCCCTCCGTCGGAAAGATCCAGGCCTCCTGCATAAGTGCCGATATCCTTTTCCATCTCGGCAATCAGCCCCTGGGGCTTGGCTACGGCATCGATAAAGCGGCTGTCAATCGCCGAGCCGTCCCACCAGAATTCCGGCGCGATATAATCCCCCTTTGCTGCCACCGAAGTGGGGAAAGCTACGCTGGCGGAACAGTAGCCGCCCTCTTTCGCCGCCTCCCACAAGGTTTTTACCTTATCATTGGCAAACCAGTGCCAGGCTCCCTTATGTTCACCTGTAGGGTCAAATATCCCGTTATTTACAATCCCGTGCACCGCGGGATTTGTCCCGGTAATCATGCTTTGATGGCAGGGATACGTAAAGGTGGGAAACACGCTTTTGCTTCCGTTTCTTGCGGTAAGGCCGCGTTCCACAAAATAGCGGGTAATATTGGGAAGCTTTATCCCTAACCGCTCCTGCTCAAAAACAAACTCCGGTTTCAATGCATCTACAGAAATAAGCAATACGCTTGGGCGTCTAAACTCCTTGTTTTTTGGTGTCGTCATCATCTTATCCATTCCTTTCTCTGGCAATCGCAACTCTTACCCCTGCATTCTCAAAGGCTTTTACCTGCCCGGCAGAAACACCGGAATCTGTAATCAGCATGGAAACTTCCTCAATCCCGCACATCTTCACCAGGGAATTATTCCCGATTTTAGAGCTGTCGGCAACGACAATGGTGCGATCCGCCGCTTCCATCATTTTATTCTGTACGGAAATCTCGTCCATCCGCTGATACGTAATTCCACGCTCCACCGAAATCCCGCAGGTGGTAAGGAAAAAGATATCCACGTTAATTTTAGAAAAAATAAGTGTTGCCACGTCCGATACAAACGCCTCTTCATCTGCCCGGTAAACGCCTCCGGTCAGAACCAGGGTGATTCCTTCTGCACCTGCCAGTTCCTGCGCTACAGCAAAAGAATTCGTAACTACCGTCAACGAATGGAATTTATTTTTCAGTACCCTGGCGAGAAAAAGGGAGGTAGTTCCTGAATCCAAGGCAATGGCCTGTCCTTCGCCGATATAGTTCAGCGCTTCATAGGCTATCTCTTCTTTATGATCAAGATTTTCGTCCCGCCTCTTGCTGAAGGAAGTATATGTCTGATTTTTATTTTGGGATACGTCCAGCTTCATTGCTCCGCCTCGGATACGCCTTAACATTCCTTTTGCCTCCATCGTTTCCAGATCTCTTCTTATGGTTTCCCTGGATGTCTGCAAGGTATTGCATAGGGTAATCGTCCTCACGCTTCCTTCCCGTTCCAGTAAATTATAAATTTCCTCATATCTTTGCTCTGTCAACATTTATTTTATTCTCTCCTTCTACTTGCCAAATCCATTTTCCAGGTATCATAATAACACATCTTTGCACAAATTGCAATATCTCTCCGCTAAAAATTACACATTTTTGCAAGTATTTCTCTTATTTCCTAAGATTACGCCTTTGTATTTTACCCATAATTACAACTTTTTGCAACTTTTTACACATTTTTGCTTGACATTGCACATCAAGGTGTGTATACTAAGAACTGTCAAATCCATTTCAAAAATTTAACAGAGCGAGGTAAGCTTATGTCACAACAAACCAAAGGAAAAATGGACAAAAAATGGATTTCATTCGGAATCCTGATGCTGGGCGCCGGCACTATCTACAAGCTTGGATTTTTAAAAGATGCTTTTTATGTACCCATGCAGGAATTTATGGGCCTGTCCCATACACAGATTGGAACGGCGATGAGTATTGCCGGACTGATTTCCACGTTTGGCTTCTTGGCTTCCATTTACCTGACCGACCGCGTTTCAAAAAAGATCATGATCCCCCTGTCCCTTGTCAGTATCTGCGTGTGCGGAATCTGCCTTTCCACCTTTCCGCCCTACCCAGTGTTCCTTTTGATCTACTGCCTTTTGGCCATTTGTGCGGATATGCTTTACTGGCCGACCATGTTAAAAACCGTGCGCCTTCTGGGAAACGAGGATGAACAGGGACGGATGTTTGGAATTATGGAAGCCGGGCGCGGACTTATGGACACCATTGTGGCATTCGGCGCCCTGGGCATCTTCTCCGCAATGGGAAGCACGGCAAACGGGCTGAAAATGGCCATCTTATTTTACTCCATCGTTCCCGGCATCATCGGCATTATCATGTATTTCCTGCTGGATCCGGATGAAGCCCCAGCGGCTGCCTCCGAAACAGCACCGTCAACCGCAAATGCAAACAAGCGGGCCTGGGAAGGCGTTATTCGGGCGTTAAAAAACAAAAATATCTGGCTTGTCTCCTTTAATGTATTTTTCGTCTACAGCGTTTACTGCGGCCTGACTTATTTCATCCCGTTCCTGGAGGAAACTTATGCCCTTCCGGCGGCTCTGGTAGGCGTTTACGGCATTATCAATCAATACGGGTTAAAAATGCTTGGCGGCCCCATCGGAGGGTTTATCACTGATAAAGTTCTTCATTCCGCAACCAAATACCTTCAGATTGCCTTTGTGATTGTCGGTTCAATTTTGGTGGTATTCTCCTTACTGCCGCACCAGAGCATGGGGATTATCCTGGGCATGGCGGTTTCCCTTGCCATCAGCGCCTGCGTTTACAGTATGCGTGCCATCTTCTTTGCACCGATGGATGAGGTTCACGTTCCCCGCGAAATCACCGGTTCCGCCATGTCCATGGGTTCCTTTATCGGATACCTCCCCGGAGCATTTATGTACGCCGTGTACGGCGGTATCTTAGATAAGTTCAAAGGCCTTGCCGGTTATCGTATCGTGTATATCATTATGGCTGTGTTTGCGGCAGGGGGATTTGTGCTAAGTACCTATATTTTGCGAACGATCAAAAAAGACAAGAAAAAATAGCCCGGCTTCCGCCCACTTGCAATCCAAGGAAAAAAACGCTATAATGGCTTGTAGGAAATTTTTATTTCATTTTTCATCCCATTTCAGTCAGGAGGCGTTTTATGGAGGATTCTTACGTGCTGCAAGTGCCCGATCGCAAATTTTCCGATCTGTACCTGTGCACCTGTGGCTATTCCAAATGCGAACCGCTGCATAGCTTCGGCCCCGCCGTGCGCCCTCACTTCCTGCTTCACTATATCCTGGAAGGCCAGGGCCAGTATCAGGTGGGAAGCCAAAGCTATAAGCTGGAGGCAGGCCAAGGGTTCTTAATTGAGCCGGAAGTCCGCACCTTTTACCAGGCGGATTCCCATGCGCCCTGGACTTACCTGTGGGTCGGCTTCGACGGGATGCGGGTCCGGGAATACTTAGGGGATATCGGCCTGTCCGGCAGCCGGCTCACATTCCGCTGCCCCAAGAAAGATGAATTGCAGGCGCTTGTGTTCAATGTCCTGAAGAATAACACCATCTCCGCCAGCAACCAGTTCCTGCAGGAAAGCTGCCTGTACGCCTTTTTTTCCATCTTAAGCCAGGACATGGTTTTGCTCCCTCATCCCGGGCAGGGAGCCTCGGAAAACCTGTATGTGCGGAAAGCTATGGAATACATACAGAATAATTATTATAACGGCATCAATGTTACGGATATCGCCAATTACGTCTGCATTAACCGAAGCTATCTGTACACCTTGTTTCGGGAAAATATGCGGGTTTCCCCCCAGGATTACCTGACCAACTACCGGATCACCCGGGCTTCGGAGCTTTTAGACCTTACCGATCTGCCCATTGAAGGGGTGGCTCAATCCTGCGGCTACCGGGATTCCCTGGTCTTTGGCCGCATTTTTAAAGCCAAGCAGGGCCTTACCCCCTCCCAATTCCGAAAGCAAAAGCGGCAGCAGCAATTGGAAAACCAGCAAAAAAACAGGCAGCTTCCCGATGCCGGGCCGCTGCCTGCGCAGTAACTTTTTCTGCCTTCGCTGCTTTCCATCCGTTTATCATATCCCCAGCCGCTTAAACTCCCGCCTAAAGGATATGGCCTCCTCCTCTGTATGCTCCCATCCGTACTGCCTTAAATCCACCTGCCAGCCCTCTTTTGCCCGATCTACCTTTACCCCTTCCTTTTCCAGGAGGAGCTTTTGCATATCGTAGGTTTCAAAAGAAGCCGCGCCTGTTAATATCCCTTTTGCATTCACCACCCGGTGGGCCGGGGCTTTCTTCCCGGCCAAATCCCGCTTAAGGGCATACCCTGCCTGCCTGGCATTTTTCGGCATTCCGCACAGCAGGGCAATCTGCCCATAGGAAGCCACCTTTCCCCAGGGAATCTTAGCGCACACCAGTTCCGCCCGGCGGTAAAAATCCATCTTGATCACTTCCCCGCGTTTACATTCCCTGCCTTTTTTTCAGCTCCGCCAAAAACATCTCCTCATCCGCCGGAAGGGAAACTTTTCTCTCCTGCCAGGAAGACAGATAAGCCCCGTTGGTCATCATAATCGCCTTTAACCCCTCCCAGCCGTCCGCCAGAAGGGGAGTCCCTTCCCTGAGATGCTTGGAGAAATTTTCCAGAACCATCTGATAACCATTGCTTCCTTCCTCCACCGGGATTTCCCGGGCATGGTGCTTTAATACGCCGTAAACCTCCTGATTTACCCGGGCAAACTCATCTGTGGGCATCTCATTCTCATCCAGAATCACCCGGCTGGTATCCTCTACCGTAAGCCTGCCCTTCGTCCCCCAGATTTCCAGGCGGTTCACTCCCGGGTTCTCCCCGGTAGAAGAGACGAAAGTGCCGTGGAGCCCTTTTTCATAGAAAAATTGGATATCCACATTGTCGTCCACCTCAATCTCATTGTATTTTCCGTAATCCATGGTGGCAAACACCTGATCCGGCATCCCTAAGATCCACTGCCAGATATCCAGATAATGCTGGCTTTGGTTAATCAGCAGGCCGCCGCACTCTTTCTTCCAGGAGCTTCTCCACGGGGCAGAATGATGATAGGCCGGCGTGCGAAACCAAGTATTGCAGATCCACACTGCCCTGCCCACTTTGCCCAAAACCCCTTCCTCCACCAGCTCCTTTGCCTTCCGAAAAACCGGATTCATCCGGGTATTAAAGATCATGCCAAAGCTGACCCCCGCCTTTTTTGCCTCATCTACCAGACGGCGCACTTCCCCGGCGCAAACCCCTGCCGGCTTGTCCACCAGGATATGCTTCCCGGCCTCCACCATCCTAAGCCCGATTTCCACGTGACTGGCATGGGGTGTCACAATCACCGCGGCATCGTATTCTGCCTGGCGGGAAACCATCTCATCCACGTCCCGGTATACCAAAACGCCAGGATACTCCTTTTTCAGCAGCTCCTGCCCCTGCCCATTGCGGCAGCAGACCCCGGCCAGCACCATGCCGCCGATCCTGCCGTCGCGGATCATTTCCGCATACTGCCTGCCCATGCCGCCAAAGCCAATTACCGCCGCCCTTACCTGCTCCATATAAACCCCTCCAATTTGCAGCATCTGCATTTCTCTCTACAACGATTATAGCGGCAGTCCTTGGCTCTGTCAACCTAGTACTAGTGCGCTGTCTCGATTACATTTCACTAAATGACTAGCATGACCCATGCCAGTGTGCTGTCTGCGCCATCTGCACGCCTGCGAAGCTCACCGCGCCGCCAGCCAGGCATCCTTTTATTCCTCTGCCTTCAGGTAAAACCTCCAGGACTGGTATTCTTCCCGGGGAAGAGGCAGCAAAAACCCTCCGTACATCAGCGCCTCGCCGGTATATACCTTGTCTCCGGCGCGATACCGCTTCCCCGGATTAAGGCCCTTAAGCTTTACAATCACCCCGTCCGGGTTTGCCTGGAGGCGGGTCAAAACCGCACAAAGGAGGCATTCCGCCTTATCCTGAGAGACAAAGGCCCAGGCCACTCCCCGGCAGTCCCCATAAGGATCCGTCAGCCGGTAATAATCACCCTCATGGATCAAATCGTAATGCTGCTTATACTCCTGGATCTGATGCCTTACAATCTCCTTCTCTTCCGGGCTTAAGCAGCGCAAATCCAGCTCGTACCCAAAGCTTCCTGCCATGGCCACTGTTCCCCGGGTTTCCAAAGGCGTCTTCCTCCCGGTCTGATGGTTAGGAGAAGCCGACACATGGGAGCCGACGGCGGAAATCGGATAGCCGAAGCTGGTTCCATACTGGATTTTCAGCCGCTCCACCGCATCGGTATCATCGCTGCACCAGATCTGAGGGCTGTAATACAGCATCCCGAAATCAAAACGCCCCCCGCCGCCGCTGCAGCCCTCCAAAAGGATATGGGGATAGCGCGTCACCAGATTTTCCAGGAAACGGTAAAGCCCCAGCATATACCGGTATCCGATTTCTCCCTGGCGGTTCACCGGCAGGGCCGTGGAGAAATAATTGGATATGCTCCGGTTAAAATCCCACTTAACATACTCAATATTCACCTCGTCCAAAATCTTAAAGATCATCTCCTGGATCCCGTCCACCACCTCAGGCCTGGAAAAATCCAGGACAAACTGGCTTCTGGCCACATTGCCTGGCCGTCCCGGAATCCGCATGGTCCAGTCCGGATGGCTGCGGTAAAGGTTGCTGTCCTCGGAGATCATCTCTGGCTCCACCCAAAGGCCGAACTTCATTCCCAGGGCATTTACCTTTTCCGCCAGCTCCTTTAAGCTGCCTCCAAGCTTTTTCTCGTTTACGGTCCAATCCCCTAATCCGCTGTAATCGCTGTCCCGCTTTCCAAACCACCCGTCATCCAGCACCAGCATCTCGATCCCCAGCTCTTTCGCTTCCCTGGCAATATTTAACAGCTTTTCCCCATTGAAATTAAAGTAGGTCGCCTCCCAGTTATTAATTAAAATCGGCCGTCTTTTTTTCGCCCATTGCCCCCGGATTAAGTGCTCCGACGCCATGCGGTGGAACTTATGGGAAAGAGGCGTAAAGCCTTCCCCGGAATAAATCAGGGCAACCTCCGGCGTCTGGAAACTTTCCCCTGGGTTTAACATCCAGCTAAACTGATCCGGGGATATCCCCATCACCAGCCTGGTTTGGTGGAACTGATCCACCTCCGCCTCTGCCAGGAAGGAGCCGCTGTAAATCAGCCCTGCCCCATAGCATTCCCCGGTCTCCTCCGTGCATGACGGATCGCAAAGAATCACAAAGGGATTATGCTGATGGCTGGAGGTTCCCCGCTCAGAGCCTACGGACTGGCGTCCGTGATGGAGCCGGTTCCGTTCCAGCTCCCGCTCCATGGTATGCTTTCCGTAAAAATGCACCCAATCCATGCCGTCCGTGTTAAAGTCCAGGCACATGGACATGGCTCTTTTCAGCAGCACCGTTTTCTCCCCGCCATTAATGATCTTCGCCGCCCGGGTAATCACATCCGCCTCTTCCAGGATTCCGTAGTACAGCTCCAGCTTCATCCCTGTACACTGATCTTCCATCTCAATCACCAGGGTTTCCCCCTGGCCTTCCCCTGCAAACAGGGCGGGAAGCCCTTCCAGGGCATACTTCCCTTCCAGGATACGGTGGGAACGGTAACGGTAATCCACCGCACAGCTCCCGTCCCCATTGATCACTTTCACACAGTCCGTCCGGTAATCCCCAATGCCAAAGCAGGAATACTCCTGGGGAAAATAGTCCAGGGAAAACGTCCGATCCTGCTGCATCTCATAAGGATTCCCACAAAATCCCCGATCCGTGCGCTGGATTAAATAAGATAAATCACAGTCACCAATCCGTCTCCCATAATAAAGATGGAGCAAAACCCCATAATCCGCCACCTTCATCTGGTAGGCGGAAGTCTTGGTCTGCAGCGTAAACACTTTCGTTTCCTGATTCAATAAAATTGCCATTTCTATCCTCCTGAACCTTAGTGCAAGCGATATTGTGCTATTTGTCTAGTTTTTCCGGCTTGCACTTAAATTTTAATGGAAAATTCTGGAAATTTTCGTTAATTTTAACTTAATTACTTAAAAAAAGATTGAATTTTTCGTATAAAAGTTCTATAATGGTTATGTTTATACAAATCAAAATCATTACGTTACCCTTTACAGAATTGACGTTTTTCCATGATTCCAATCGCATAAAAAGGAGACTTGTATATGGAAATCAAACGAAAACTCGGTTTTTTTGCAACTGCCCAGTATCGGGTGTTGAACTATGAGCTCCGCCAGACCAACGACCTGTACATCATCTGCTGCGGAGAAGAATATTTTGACCGGCCAAAGGTAGTAGGCCCTTCCACCCGAGACGGCTGGCATCTCCACGTGATCACCTCCGGCCACGGCTACTTGTCGGCAAACGGTGTCACGACCCGTCTGTCCAGGGGGCAGCTTTTCCTTCTTCAGCCCGGCGTGGAATATACTTACTGGGCAGATAAAGACACTCCCTGGTCCTATTCCTGGATTCAGTTCGACGGCTTAAATGCCGCCGCCTATATGGAAAAATCGGGATTTCCCAAAGGCCTTTATGTCCGCGACTCCGCCGTCAATCCAGACCTCTTTTCCTCCTTGGTAAAAGAAATCCTCAGCATTCCCGAACTAACCTATGCCAACGAATTAAAACGCATCGGCCTGCTTTACACGGCCATCGGCTTGCTGGTAGAGTCCCGGAGCCTTAAAGAGGATCCCTCTTCACCCCCCCCGATACGATTATTCGCCAAAAACCTACGTGGCCCAGGCTATCGACTATATCCACCGAAACTATGCCCAGGCTACCGTCTCACAGCTGGCTGACTACATCGGAATTAACCGCTCTTACCTGACCTCCATCTTCAAGAGGCTGGTAGGCGTTTCCCCACAGAAATATCTGCTCAACTTCCGAATGGAAGAAAGCGCAAAGCTTCTGGCGGAAAGCAGCCTGCCAGTGAAGACGATTGCTTCCTCCGTAGGTTATGACAACCCGCTGACTTTCTCAAAATCATTTAAAGCTCAGTACGGCTGCAGCCCCCAGAACTACCGCAAAACCAAGCAGCAGGTATCTTAAAAAGCCCGCCGGATTTTCCGGCGGGCTTTCTTAAGGGGGATGCCAAATTTGGCCAAAAACTCCTTTATACTCGCTTACAGCTTACCGCCAGAGGTAGCAATACCTTCGATGAACTGCTTCTGGAAAATCAGGTACAAAACGATCATCGGGATACAGGCTAACAGGGAAGCGGCCATCAACTGCGGATAATTATTGGAATACTGACCCTGCATCTTAGCAAGCGCCGCGGACAAGGGCATTACATTCCGGTTACAAATCAAAGGCCACATCAGGTCTTTATATGCAAACACCGCCGTGAAAATACCCAAAGACACCATGCCTGAACGGGTCAGGGGAGCCATGATAAACAGGAAGGTCTGGCCAATATTGCAGCCATCCAGCCTGGCAGCTTCCTCCAAGTCTTTCGGAAGCCCCATGTAGGTCTGCCTTAACAGGAACGTACCGAATGCCGTTACCATACCTGGGAAAATCAGCGCAAAAATCGAATCCAGGACTCCCAGCTTGCTTACCATCAAATATTGGGGAATGATGAAAATCTGGCCGGGAACCATCATCTGGAACATTACCAGGGAGAACATCAGGTTCTTGCCCGGGAAATTCAGGCGGCCAAAGGCATATCCTGCCATGGTTGCCGTAAGCACCGCGCATACCACACGGCCTAAAATCAACAGTAATGTATTCACATACAGAACCGGGAAATTCATGTTATTGATAACGGTGGTAAAGTTATCCGCCTTCCAGCTGCTGGGGAAGATAACGAAAGGATCTACGGAAGTAGACTCCGTTATGGTCTTAAACGCGGTCAATGCCATCCATAAGAAAGGTACTAACATGGTGATGGACACGATAATCAGCAAGATATGGATGCCCGCTGCGGTTAATTTCTGCTTTTTCTCCATACTTTCCATATTCATACCTCCTTAATTGTAGTAAACGTGCTTCTGCATCTGCATCTGGATTACCGTAATAATCATGATGATCACTAACAGGAATACCACGATGGCAGAACCCATGCCTTTATTGTTGTTTACGAAGGACTCCTGATAGAATAAGTACACCAGGGACTGGGTCTTATAAAGAGCCGGGTTATTCTTATCCATAACCATGAAGATTAAGTCAAATACCTGCAGTCCGCCGATAACCCTGGTGATGGCTACGAAGAAGATGGTTGGGGACAGCAGCGGGATGGTGATGTTAAAGAACTGGTTGATGCCGTTTGCTCCGTCGATGCTGGAAGCCTCATAGTAATCCCTGGGGATATCCTGCAGGCCTGCCAGGAATAATACCATGTTATAACCCATGATCGACCAGATACCGATTATTGCTACTGCGAATACGGCAATGCTGGGATTGGAAATCCAGTTGGTCTTCGTTCCTAAAAGGTGGTTCAGCAAACCGAACTCAGAATTGTATAACCATCTCCAAACCATGGCGATAGCGGCCGGGGCAGCTACCATGGGCAGGAAAAAGATGGTACGATAGGCAGCGCGGCCTAACATCTTGCGGTTTAACAGCACTGCAAGCACAAGGGCGATGGCGATAGAAAAGGGAACTTCCACAATCGCATACTTAAAGGTGTTTAACAGCGCCTGCCAGATCTCCGGATCCCCTAAGATCGTCTTATAGTTCTGGAACCCGATGAAAATATTGCCTTTACCGAAATCGCCTGTTTTAAAGAAACTCTGAATAATCGTATCAAAGATCGGCCATATATTCAGGATAATCAAACCAATCATGGTCGGCAGGATAAACGCCCATCCCCAGATAAACTCATTCTTTTCCTGGCTGGTCCATTTTTTCTTCGTCCCATTTTTTGATTCATTCGCCATATGTGATCCCCTCCTATTTTTATTGTGGGGCTTTTACGCGCCCATTTTATCTGCCTGCAGCCGGCTTTGCCGGCTGCAGGCCTACCTCATCCCTTAACTTACTGTTCCTATTCTGCCGCGATTGCCTCGTTCATTTCCGCCGCTACTTCCGCACAGGCATCCGCCATAGGCTTATTCCCATTCCAGGATTCCTTTAAGATTTCCACCATCGGGTTCCACCAGGTCAACGTAGCCCTGGTAGCGGGACGGAATACGGTATCTTCACGCATATCCAGGAAAGGCTGTAAATCAAACTTATCGGTATTGTTCTTCCAGTCATCGGATACACCTTCGTAAGCCGCCATGGTAACGCCCAGCTGCGCCTGCTTTAACTGCATATCCTTGGTTCCGAACCACTCCACTAACTGCCATGCCGCATCCGGATTAGGAGTCTTTGCGCTTACTGCCCAGCCTAAGCCGTTGTACAGGCAGGTTCTCTTTCCGGTAGCCGGATCCTTTGGAAGCACGGCCACGTCACAGTTTTCTGCGATATACTCATGCTCCTTGAACTGGGGAACCATCCAGGAACCCTGGGACAGCATGGCAATCTTGCCGGAGCCTAATAACACGTCCGTACCGGTCTCCGCCATAGTAGTTGCCGGAGGCATTACATTGTCGATTAACTTCTGCACAAATTCCATGGCCTTGATCGTATTGGGATCGTCAAATCCGGAAGACTTCTTATCCTCGGACAACACCCGGCCGCCCATGGTATAGATAATATTCATCCAGCCGTCCTGCTCGTTGGAGGGGTTCATGGCCGTACCGAACTGGCTGCCGTCATCCTTGGTCAGCTTAACCGCTGCGTCATAGAAATCATCCCATGTCCAGGTATCGTCCGGATAGGAAAGGCCAGCCTCATCAAACATGGTCTTATTGTAGAACAGCGCAATGGTATCCACATCCTTGGGGATAGCGTAGGTCTTGCCGTCCCAAGAGTACAGATCCTTAATGTCCTGGGGGAACTTATCCATCTCCAGCTTGTCGCTGGCCGCGATGCGATCCGTTAAATCCATCAAAATGTCATTTTCCATATACTTCTGCACTTCGTTGGAATGCATCCAGAACACATCTGGCATATCGCCGCCGGAAGCGCCCGCTTCCAAAAGGGTCCAGTACTGATCCCAGGTAATTACCTGGATCTCCGCCTGAATGCCGGTAGCCTCCGTGAAATCCTTGATAATCTCATCAAGGCCTGCCTTCTGGCCGTTGTCCCAAATCGCTACCGCAAGCTTGCCGCCCTTATCGCCGCCGGAACTTCCGCCTGCTGAATCGCCGGAATTTCCGCCGCCAGAGTTTCCACCGCCGCCGCAAGCCGCAAGCGACATTACCATAGCCCCTGCAAGAACTGTTGATAAAATTTTCTTTTTCATAAATAGCCTCCTTTTTAGTTTAACAAGCCACTACCTGTTAATTCGCCTCCTCCTGCCTGAACCATGCGGCAAAAGGGGCATGAAAAAAATGCATCATCCATACTAGTATAAATGCGGTGGATCCTCAGCACATTTGCACAACCGAACCATCCACTTCCATATATTTTAGTTGTTTTGATTGCATTTGATGGGTATATTATAGTAAATATGCACAGTTACGTACATGGAATTATGTGATGGTTACATGGAATTATGTGATTATTTTCCTATATTTTTATACATTTAATTCTACTTGTATACAAATTTCGACTATGTTATTCCTTTTATCCCCATATTTTATCATTATTTCCCAATGCAGCAGAGTTTATCCCCTTAACGGTATTGCATTATGTACATATAGTTGTTTTATCGCCTTAGTAATTGCAGACAAATGCCGGGGTGGGGAAGGAATCATCTGCTGGCATGGCGGCTGATCGAAGGCGACGGCATCTATCTCTACAAAGGCGGAACGCAAGGCGCTTCCAATACCGGGCGGGAACCCCCCGCTGCAAACAAAAATCCCCTGGCAGCTCGCTAAAACTGCCAGGGGATTTTCCCTCATTTTTAATTAAATTTTCCTGATTATACCGCTTATCTCCGGCTAGGCCGCATTAATTCACGCTTCTCTTCACATACGTAGTATGCAGCAGATGATGCGCCTTCTTGCTTCCAGGCTCCCCAAGATAGGTAGCATACAGCTCCTTAATGGCCGGGTTCTCATGGGACTTGCGGATGGGGTTATCCTTATCCAGGTCATACAGCACCTTCGCCCGCAATGCGCGGATGTCGGTGGTATTGCGCACATTGCCTGGCTGCTGAGGCTGTCCGCCGCCGTTTACGCAGCCGCCGGGGCATCCCATAATCTCGATAAAGTGGTAGTCTGCCTCCCCATTCTTTACCATATTCAGCAGCTTCCTGGCATTGGAAAGACCGGAAGCCACAGCCACCTTCACATCCATGCCGGCTACCTTATACGTAGCCTCCTTGATCCCTTCCGTGCCCCTTACTTCCGTAAAGTCCACGCTGGGCAGCTCTTCCCCGGTCAGGGTTTCCACAGCCGTCCTTAAGGCGGCTTCCATAACGCCTCCGGTAGCGCCGAAGATCACGGCTGCACCCGTGCCAAGGCCCAAAGGCTCGTCAAATTTCTCATCCGGCAGCTCCCTAAAGCGCAGGCCCACCTTCTTGATCAGCCGCGCCAGCTCCCTGGTGGTCATGGAGTAATCCACGTCCGGACAGCCGTTTGCATCCTGGTCGGGACGGCCAATCTCAAACTTCTTGGCCGTACAGGGCATTACGGATACAGATACGATATCCTTCGGATCGATCCCCATCTTCTCCGCATAGTAGCTCTTGGCGATAGCGCCGAACATCTGCTGGGGAGACTTGCAGGAGGATAAGTTTTCCGTCATATCCGGGAAATAATGCTCGCAGTATTTTACCCAGCCCGGAGAGCAGGAGGTGATCAGCGGCAGCACGCCGTTGTTCTTCACCCTCTGGACAAACTCGTGAGCCTCTTCCATAATGGTCAAATCCGCGCTGAAATTGGTGTCAAACACCTTATCAAAGCCGATGCGGCGCAGGGCTGCCGCCATCTTGCCTTCCACATCCGTCCCGATGGGATAGCCGAATTCTTCCCCAAGGCCTGCCCTCACTGCCGGGGCGGTCTGTACGATCACGTGCTTTTTGGGATCGTTGATGGCTGCCAGCACATCGTCAATGCAGGATTTCTCCGTCAGCGCCCCGGTGGGACATACAGCGATACACTGCCCGCAGGATACGCAGGAGGTTTCCCCAAGGCCCATCTCAAAGGCGGAGCCGATATTGGTGCGGAAGCCTCTCTCATTGGCCCCGATCACGCCGATTCCCTGGGTGTGCTCGCAGACCGCCACGCAGCGGCGGCACAGCACGCACTTGGAATTATCCCGGAGCATATGGGCGGCGGAATCATCAATACAGGAAGGCGTTTTCGCCCCGTCATAATATCCTTCATCCTCTACCCCAAGCTCCCTTGCCAGCTGCTGCAGCTCGCAGTTGCCGCTTCTGACGCAGGATAAGCACTTCCGGTCATGGTTGGACAGAAGAAGCTGCACCGTTTTCTTGCGGGAATCCAACACCTTCGGCGTATTGGTCCATACTTCCATGCCGTCATTTATGGGATATACGCAGGAAGCCACCAGGCTCCTGGCTCCTTTTACCTCTACCACACAGACACGGCAGGCGCCGATTTCATTGATTTCCTTTAAAAAGCACAGGGTAGGAATCTCAATGTGGGCAAGCCTGGCTGCTTCCAGGATGGTGGAACCCTTTGGAGCAGTAACTTCCATGCCATTGATTTTAATTGTAACATTCTCCATCTGTTCTTCCCTCCCTTATCTCTTACTGATAGCGCCAAACTTACATTTTTCCATACAAGCGCCGCACTTCACGCACTTCTCCGTATCGATAATGTGCGGGTTTTTAACGGAACCGATAATGGCGCCTGCCGGGCAGTTCCTGGCGCACAGCGTACATCCACGGCACTTGTCACGGTCAATCACATAGGACAGCAGCGCCTTGCACACGCCCGCCGGGCATCTCTTCTCCTTGATGTGGGCTTCGTACTCATCCCGGAAATACCGGAGAGTGGAAAGCACCGGGTTAGGAGCCGTCTGCCCAAGGCCGCAGAGGGAATTATTTTTAATGTAATAGCAAAGCTCTTCCAGCTTATCCAGATCCTCCATGGTGGCCTGACCCTTGGTGATCTTGGTTAAGATCTCCAACATACGCCTGGTTCCCACGCGGCAGGGAGTACATTTGCCGCAGGATTCCTCCACGGTAAACTCTAAGAAGAACTTGGCGATATCCACCATACAGTCGTCCTCATCCATAACGATCAGGCCGCCGGAGCCCATCATGGAACCGATGGAAATCAGGTTGTCGTAATCAATGGGGATATCGAAATGCTCTGCCGGGATGCAGCCGCCGGAAGGCCCGCCGGTCTGAGCAGCCTTAAACTTCTTGCCGTTAGGAATACCGCCGCCGATCTCCTCGATAACCTCCCTAAGGGTGGTTCCCATGGGGATCTCCACAAGGCCGGTATTATGGATCTTGCCGCCTAAGGCGAATACCTTCGTTCCCTTGGATTTCTCCGTGCCCATGGAGGCAAACCAATCCGCCCCGTTTAAGATAATCTGGGGAATATTGGCATACGTTTCCACGTTGTTTAAGATAGTGGGCTTGCCGAAAAGACCCTTCTGTGCCGGGAACGGGGGACGGGGACGGGGTTCGCCTCTCTTGCCCTCGATGGAGGTCATCAGGGCGGTTTCCTCGCCGCACACGAAAGCCCCTGCGCCTAAACGCAGATCAATATCAAAGTCAAAGCCGGTTCCGAAAATATCCTTGCCTAACAGGTTATACTCCCTGGCCTGCTCTATGGCAATCCGCAGACGATCCACGGCAATGGGATACTCCGCCCGGACATAGATATAGCCCTGGTTTGCACCGATGGCATAGCCTGCAATCGCCATGGCCTCCAGTACAACGTGGGGATCCCCTTCCAGCACGGAACGATCCATAAACGCGCCGGGATCGCCCTCGTCCGCGTTACAGCAGACATACTTCTGATCCGCGTCATTCTGCTTGGCCAGCTTCCATTTTAAGCCGGTGGGGAAGCCGCCGCCCCCTCTTCCGCGAAGGCCGGAATCCAAAAGCACCTGGATCACGTCGTCCGGGGTCATTTCCGTAAGCACCTTGCCTAATGCCTCATAACCGCCGGTTCCTATGTACTCATCAATCACTTCCGGGTTAATCACGCCGCAGTTCCTTAAGGCCACGCGGTGCTGCTTCTTGTAAAAGTCTGTGTCAATCAGGGCCTTTACGCCTGCGCTGGTGACAGTCTCATCGTACAGCAGCCTGGTGACAACACGTCCCTTTAACAGATGCTCAGAAACGATCTCCGGGATATCCTCCACCTTTACCATGGAGTAAAAGCTGGCATCCGGATAAACAATCATAATGGGGCCTAATGCACATAAGCCGTGGCAGCCGGTCTGGATCACCGCCACCTCCTCCGACAGCCCCTGCCGCTCAATCTCTTCTTTTAATCTTTCAATAATCTGTGGGCTTCCGGAAGAAGTACATCCGGTTCCGCCGCAGACCAATACGTGTGAACGATACATATACGTCTTCCTCCTTACTTCATATCCGTAGCGCCAAGGGTGTACTCTTCCACCACGTGGCCGCCTGCCAGATGGCGGTTTACTACCTCAACTGCCTTTTCCGGATCCATGTGAACATACGTTACCTTCGGCTCGCCGGGAACCATAACCTCCACAATCGGCTCATACTGGCATAAGCCGATGCAGCCCGTCTGGGTCACTGCCACCTTGCCTGTAAGACCTCTTTCCTGTATTTCCTGGGAAAGCTTGGTCAGAACCGGCCTTGCGCCTGCCGCGATCCCGCAGGTAGCCATGCCGACCACTACCCTGGTATGGTTGTGGTCTTCAGCACGAAGGCCGACCTGGTTCTGCATTTTCTCCCGAATTGCCTTTAACTCAGCAAGAGTTTTCATGTTTTCCTCCATTCTGTGCGTGCTTCACCTTGTCCGGCTAAATCACCGCACCTTGATCCACTTCGCTTTTATTTTCTGTCAGGTAATCCAAAATGTACTGGGAAACCTCCGGTTCCGAAAAAGGAACCTCCCCCAATATTTCTTTAAACTCCCTGGTATCTAATGTAAACTGACGCTCATCCACCTGGTAGGTATACACAAAATCCGTTTCCGGATGATAGACGATTAAGGTATGTATGGTACTGGTAATATCTCCCAAAGGCATCCGGTCAATATGGGATAAGCCGAACACCGCCGTCACCGTAGTTCCTTCCCCCACCGTGGAGTCGATTAAAAAGCTTCCGCCCGTACTCTCTGCGGCATACTGGAAAAAAGGAATGCCAAGACCCACCTTCCTGGTGGTTCTGGTGGTGAAAAAAGGATCCGTCACCTGGCTTATCTGCTCTGCTGTCATGCCGCAGCCGTCATCCGCAATCCGGATAGTCAGCCGATCCGACGCATGGTCAGCCTTAATCAAAAGCCTTACCAGCTTCGCTCCCGCCCGGGTGGAATTTTCTGTCACATCCAATACATTCAGGGAAATTTCCGGCATCATAAGCTAATTATATTTTGCCAGGATTCCAGGGATATCCTCCGGAACCAGCCTGCCGTACACTTCCCCATTAACCATCATAACCGGAGCAAGGCCGCAGGCTCCTACGCACCGGCAGGAATCCAGGGAGAACTTCCCATCCGGAGTACATTCCCCATTCGTAATTCCCAAAAGCTCCTCCAGCTTTGAAAAAATATTTCCAGAACCCTTTACGTAGCAGGCAGTTCCCAGACAGACGGAAATTTTATATTTGCCCTTGGGCTGAAGAGCAAACTGGGAGTAGAATGTCGCCACTCCGTAAACCTTTTCAAGGGGAATCCCTGTCCCGTCTGAAATCATGGTCTGGACTTCAATCGGAAGATAGCCGTAGATGTCCTGAGCCTTCTGCATAATCGGCATCAAGGCCCCCTGGGTATCTTTGAGCTCCAAGATCACTTTTTTCAAAGCCTCTTCCTGCTCCTTCGTCCCAGAAAATGGGACTGTGTTCTTTTTGCAAGCCATATATTACCTCCTCATTTACTTCCCCGCCTATTGGGCAGGCGCCTTCCTGCGCGGCCAAGCATAAAATGAATACGCCAAACTAAAGATTAATGGCCACTGTTTCAGGCTGGTTATGCTTTGTGCAATGTGACTATAGTTTACCATGCATCACCAAAAAAGTCCACATAAATTGAATTATCGGGGAAAAAACCGAAAAAGTCAACGGTAGATGATTTCCAAAAAAGGCGCTGCTTCCTTAAATCCCCTTATTTCACCTTTTCCCCCTGAACCCATACCTCCTTAATGGAGCGCGATTCCGTTAATAACAGGATTTTGTGAAGCAAGTCCTCCTCCCTTTTTTCCGGGCAAAATCTCGGGATCCCTTCCCCGTAATCCACAATCTGCACGTCAAAAGAATACCCTTTCTCCAGCTTGCCCACCTTAAGGCCTAAGGCCGTCCCGCCTCCAACCGTAGCCGCATAAAACGCATGATTTAAGGCGATTGCCGAATCCTTCCTTCCCCTGCTTCCAGCGGGCAGCCCAGGATCCGCCCCCTCATTTAACATCCTGGAAGAAATTACCGCCTGGCGCTGGGCATGGTATAGGCTGGGACTATAGCCGCCGGAAATATCCGTAGCCATGCCAATATTTACGCCCTGATCCCGAAATTCCCTAAAAGGAAGCACAGAACCGGCAAAATAAGCGTTGGATAAGGGGCTGTGGGCAATACTGGCCTTTTTTTCCGCCAGCAATTTCACATCCTCCATCTCCAAAAAAACGGCATGAGCCAAAACCGTCTTATCTGTCAGCAGTCCGAACCGATTCAATGCCTGGGCATCATTAACCCCATACCGCTCCTTCACCAGCTGATGCTCCCAATCGCTTTCGCTGCAGTGGGTCTGCACGTGCACGCCATATTTGCCCGCCAATTTCCCCAGCCCCTTTAAGCTCTCATCAGTACAGCTGGGGATAAACCGCGGGGTAATCACCGGATACACCCTCTGCTTAAAGGAGTCCTGAAATTCCAGGACTTCGTCAATAAACCTCTCCGTCTCCTTAACGCCATCCTCCCAAGAGGCATCCCGGTAAAATCCAGGGTTTGCCGCCGGGTCATCCATCACCACCTTCCCCACCAGCCCCCGCTGCCCAAGCTCTCCGCAAAGCCTTGCCAAAAGGACGGAAGGCTCCCGATCCACCGTAGCAAAGTACAGGGCGGTTGTGGTTCCGTGGCTTAAGGTAGTTTTAACCACATCCTGGTACACCTTATAGGCAAACTCCAAATCCCGGTATTTCGCCTCCAGGGGAAAGGTATACTCCCCCAGCCACACTTCCAAAGGCCGATCAAGGGCTGTGCCTGCCTGGGGCCACTGAGGGGCATGAAGGTGAAGATCCACGAAACCGGGAAGCATCGCCTCTGTTTCCCCTAAGATTTTTAAGCATCCATCGGCAAGGTATTTTTCCCTTACTGTTTTGTATGCTTTATCTTCTTCCTTATATACCCCTTCGATAAATCCTTTTTCATCGATGCAGAACAAGCCGTTTTTTATGCAGACCGCCTTATCCCAATCCGCGCTGTAAAAGGCCGTTCCTTGTACTGCCCATTTTCCTGACATAAATGTGCCCTCCTTTTTGCTTTTCCGCCGCGGTCCTCCCCCCATTATACCCCACCCCCCATCCAATCCGTCAACAGAATTTTCAAAAACTACCGCCAGATTATTGTTGATTATTTCTAAATCTGATGGTATCTTTATTATAAGTCTATGCAAAAAGAATAAAGGAGAGGTGATTTATGACAGTCAAGGATGTAAAAGATACATTGAAAGCCAGGGTCTTAACCGGTGAGGAACTTATGGATCAGGAGGTGCGTTCTGCCTGCGGCTCCGATATGATGAGCGATGTGCTGGCCTTTTCCAAGGATCACTCCGTCCTCCTTACCGGCCTGTGCAATCCCCAGGTAATCCGCACCGCAGAAATGCTGGATATCGTCTGCCTGATCTTCGTCCGGGGGAAAAAGCCGGATGAGGCACTTATTGAGATGGCATCGGAACGGGGGCTTGTGGTCCTGGCTACCGGCCACCGGATGTTTTCCGCCTGCGGTATGCTTTATGAAGCCGGTCTAAGAGGAGGTGCGATTTGATGGAAGATGCTATCCGCCTGACCTATGAGATCTCACCGGACGATTTTACCCGTGCCGGGGAAGCCAGCAGTGACGTAAAGAAGAAATTAAAGCAAATGGGCGCCGGGCCGGAAGCCATCCGCAAAGTGGCGATTGCCATGTACGAAGGCGAGATTAATATGGTTATCCATGCAAAAGGCGGCGAGATCCGGGTAGACATTACCCCGGAAAAGATCATCATGGTACTGGATGACGTAGGCCCCGGCATCCCTAACGTAGAACAGGCCATGCAGGCCGGTTTTTCCACCGCTCCTGACGAAGTCCGTTCCCTGGGCTTTGGCGCCGGCATGGGGCTGCCCAACATGAAAAAATATACCGATTCCATGGAAATCGACACCCGGATCGGAGTCGGAACGAAAATAACGATGGTGGTGAATATTTAATGGATAAATTTTATCATTCTGTCCGCCTGGATCCCAACCTGTGCAAGGGCTGCATTAACTGCATCAAGCGCTGCCCCACAGAAGCCATCCGGGTAAGGAATAAAAAAGCCCAGATCAACAGTAAGTTCTGCATTGACTGCGGGGAATGTATACGGGTATGCCCCCACCATGCCAAATATGCGATTTACGACAAGGCGGATGCCATGCGGCAGTATGAATATACGGTAGCCCTGCCTCCCCCCAGCCTGTACAGCCAGTTCAATAATTTAGACGACGTAAATATCGTTTTAAACGCCTTGCTTTTAATGGGATTTGACGACGTGTTTGAGGTCAGCGCGGCGGCGGAGCTGGTTTCCGAATCCACCAGGGCTTACTTAGCCGACCACAAGGATCAGCTCCCCATGATCAGCACCGCCTGCCCTTCGGTGGTGCGGCTGATCCGCGTCCGCTTCCCCAACCTAATCCCCCATATGCTGCCCTTAAACCCGCCTATTGAGATTGCGGCCATGCTGGCAGCCCAGAAAGCCATGGAAAAAACCGGGCTTCCCCGGGAGAAAATCGGCATTTTCTTTATCTCCCCATGCCCCTCCAAAGTTACCTATGTGAGGGCTCCCCTGGGCAATGAAACCAGCCAGGTGGACGGGGTTTTGGCCATTAAGGATATCTATCCCCAGCTCCTTTCCCGGATGAATGCCGTAGGAAACGACTACCCGGATATTGCCACTTCCGGGAAGATCGGCATCAGCTGGGGGCGGAGCGGCGGGGAGTCCAGCGGGCTTTTATCGGAAAACTACCTGGCGGCAGACGGCATTGAAAACGTCATCCAGGTTTTGGAGGATTTAGAGGATCAGAAGTTTACCAACTTGGAATTTATCGAGCTGAATGCCTGCAACGGCGGCTGCGTAGGCGGCGTCCTTACGGTGGAAAATCCGTATATCGCAGAGACGAAGCTGAAACGGCTGCGCCGCTATATGCCCGTAGCCCGCACCCATATGAACCACGATGCGGAAGAGATGATCCCCTGGACCACCGGCGTTCAGTTCGAACCGGTTTTCCGCTTAGGGAACAATATGATGGAAAGCTTTGCCCGCCTAAACCAGGTGGAGCGGCTGTGCAAAAAACTTCCCGGCCTGGACTGCGGCTCCTGCGGCGCGCCTACCTGCAAGGCCCTGGCCGAGGATATTGTCCGGGGCTGCGCCAAGGAAACGGACTGCGTTTATTACCTGCGTGAAAACCTCCACAACCTTTCCGAGGAAGTATCCGCCCTGGCCGTTGACCTGGCCGCCGGAAACAAGGAGGGCCAGGAAACTCTCCGGGTGTTAAAGGAATATATCCAGCGGATTTCCGATGAGATCAGCCACCTTGACCGGCATGGGGAAGAGGATGGGGCGCAGGAAAACAGCAAATAATGACCGTTTAAATGGGTGTCAATACCTTGCTTTCCCGCTGCGCCAGGGGCATATTGACAAGCGATAAACCAAATGGGTTGAATGAACCGCATATTTTGCAAAATTTTCCAGAGAGGAGAAACGATGAGTATTCAGGAATTATGGGACAGTGGATTATTAAAACCGGTAAATGAAGGGGATGACATGGATAGGGAGATCACTAAGCTTTTTTGCTGTGATCTGTTAAGCATTGCCATGAGCAAGGCCCCGGCAGGCTGCGCCTGGGTTACGGTGATGGGAAACATGAATACCCTGGCCGTGGCCTCCTTATCCGATGCCGCCTGCGTGATTATGGCGGAGGGAGCCCACTTAGATCCTGCCGCGCTAAACAAGGCAAAGCAGCAGGGCATCACGGTGATGGAAACGGGACTCCCCATCTTTGACGCTGCCCTGTTAATCTATAAACGATTAAACCCAGATGCCTTTGCTGACGCTAATGATCCGGCTGATGGCGAAAGCCAGGCTGATTAGGAGAAGGATTTATGATCAATCTTACCTATGATTTGCACCTTCATTCCTGCTTATCCCCCTGCGGGGATGACGATATGACACCGGCCAATATCGCCGGGATGGCTGCCCTTTTAGGCCTGGACGTGATTGCGCTGACCGATCATAATTCCAGCAAAAACTGCCCGGCCCTTTTAGCGGCGGCAGCCGAATACGGAATCCTTGCCATCCCTGGCATGGAAATCAACACCTCCGAGGAGGTGCACGCCGTATGCCTTTTCCCGGATCTTAACGCCGCCATGGATTTTGACGCTTACGTCTACCATCGGCTGCTGCCTTTCCCTAATAAAGAAGAAATCTTCGGGCGGCAGCTGATATACGACACAGCGGATCAGATATGCGGCACAGTGCCCAATTTATTAATCAATGCGACGGAAATTTCCTTTGACGGGCTGTGGGAACTGACGGACTCCTACGGCGGAGTGATGTTTCCCGCCCACGTGGACAAGGCGGCAAACAGCTTAATGGCAAACCTAGGATTTATCCCTCCGGACAGCAAGTTTGCCACTGCGGAGGTAAAGGATTTAAGGAAACTCCACCAGCTGAAAAAAGAGCATCCTTATTTGGAAAAATGCCGGATTATCAGCAATTCCGACGCCCATTACCTGGAACATATCCATGAGGCGAATTTAACCTTGGCCGTTAAGGAAAAAAGCGTAAAAGGGGTTTTGGATGCCCTTAAGGAAGGGCTGGGCAAAGAGGGATAAACGAGGGATAAGCGCGTGATAAGACTACAATGGTTAACAAAAAAGAACCTCGCAAAGGCTTTTCCCAGGAATACTCCCGGGGCTGCCGCAAAACAGCAGATTTTCACAATATATACGCTGGATGTTTCACAAATCCTGCTCTATATTGTGGAAATGCCAAGTTTTACGACAGCCTCAGGTTTTGCCGTCTGTCATCTGCGAACTTCTGCCGGTATGCCGTTTCGACAAGCACCCGGCACGTTTTCTTAAAACAGGCAATCCCGAAAGGGCGCATAAGCCGCAGCACAAAACACGGCCATCCGTCTGCTCCTCCATCAAATAAGAAAAAGCGCCGTATTGCTGTTCCTATCTTTAGATTTGCCCCAAGCTATCGCCGTATTGCTGCTTCAATTCATTTTCCAACCTCACAAATTGAGGAATATATTCTTCCAAAATCCGCTTTACTAACGCTTTGGCCGCCTCACCGTCATAAATATAAGCCATGCTGTTTCTGTCCCTTAGCATAGCCAGCCAAAGCTCCCCGTCAAAAAAAGGATATACGGCATACGCTTCCTTGATAATCCCTCTCGGTGAGCCGGTCGCCGAGGCAGCGCTACCCTCGTAAGCCAACAACTGTTTCAGCAGCTTCCATCCCAATTCAAACTGTATGGAAAATTTATCGATTATACCGCTAATGATAAATTCATTATCTAAATCCTCTTGATTGGCCTGCTGTAAAACCCGCAAATGGGAAACGTAATTCTCAAGCTTTTTCATACAGAATCCTCCCTTCCCTCCTAACGGAATCCAAAAGATCTGCCTGTATGCTTTCCTCCAGATTCACCACATCAAACTTTAAGGGCGTAGATGTTTCCTCCTCCACATCCAAAGCAAAGGAGGCAATATTTCCGCCCAACACAGCTAAATCAATGTCACTGGCACGCTGGTAACTGCCTCTGGCCCTGGAGCCAAATAAAATCACTTTTTTCAAGCCATATTTCTCTGCCAGGCTGCATATTTCGCCAATAACTTCCTGCTTAATCCCTGTCCCTTCCATATCTTTTCGCTCCATTTTAATCAATCGCTCGTCCAGCGAAAACAGGCAGATGAAAATCATGCTGACACAAATTTTCATTTATCGGTTTCCGCTGAGAGAACAGACACTATTATTTTCCCGAAAAAACTGCTTTAAATGATGTTGGGGCCAAAAGATCTTTCGACCCTGGTATCTTTAAATTAGTGTACCATACAAAAAGCCTAAAAGGAATATGGATTATTTTCTTTTTTAGTACTTGTATATTCCCTTTCTCCGTTGTAAAATAGAAAAGATGACGAATAAAAAGGGGGAACATTAGATTTGAAAAAGCAGTTAAAAGCACTATTAATCGCCGGTATAGCGGCAAGCCTTGCCGTGATGCCAGTCTATGGAGCAGGCTCCGCTTCTTTGGGCGCCGTTCGCTACGCATACGAACCAACAGACGATGATATTGCGGCAGGGCCGGGGGCTGTACAGCAGGCGGCACAGGAGGCAGCAATCGCCGAAGCGGCACAGGCCGAAGCGGAGGCTGCCCAGGCTAAGGAAGAGGCACAGTCGGCATTCCGCGCGGCCATCCAGTCCGCCATGGCCGGAGCCGTTTCCACAACCTCTGCCACGGCTAACCGGAAAGGGGAGGAAATCGCCGCCTTTTTGGCCGCGGCACAGGCTAACCTTCAGCTGGGGGCTGTCCGCAAATTGGATCCCTCAAAGCCTATGATCGCCCTAACCTATGACGACGGCCCTCAGTCTTCCGTGGGCAACCGGATTATGAATGTCATGAACCAGTACGGAGGGAAATGCACCTTCTTTATGGTAGGCGAGCGGGTTCCCGCCCACGCCGCGGAAGTCCAGAGAATGGCAAATGAAGGCTTTGAGGTGGCAAACCATACCCAGAACCATAAGTACTTAAACCGGGTAAGCGCAGCGGAAATTCACGCCCAGGTAAATGCCTGCAATGACACCATCGAATCCATCTGCGGCGTCCGCCCCACACTGATGCGCCTTCCCGGCGGAAATAAAAACAGCACCGTCTTGGCTAACGTCACCATGCCCATTATCCTGTGGAACGTGGATACCTTGGACTGGAAAACCAGGAACGCCCAGTCCACCGTAAATTCCGTGCTGGGCAAGGTTAAGGATGGAGATATCGTGCTGATGCATGAGCTTTATTCCGCCACCGCCGACGCAACCGAAATCCTGGTTCCGGCCTTAGTGAGCCAGGGCTTCCAGTTAGTGACCGTCAGCGAGCTGGCCTACTACCGGGGAATCCCCTTAAATGCCGGGCAGATTTACAGCCGGATGCCGTAACTTCTTTAGGGCATACGCCCATAAGTCAACTTCTTAAGCATACGCGAGCCAAGTGCCCATAGAAGCACGGCACTTGGCTCATTGCCCGCAAAAATAAAACCGCTAATGAAAAAGGCTATCGCAAAACAGCAGCTTTCCACAATATATAGGTTAAATACTTCGGTAAATCTCCCTATATCTTGTGGAAACGCCAAGTTTTGCGATAGCCTCTTTTTTCGCCTGCTTTACTTTGCCAGAGCGTGTTTTAAAAATGCTTTCCTGCCTTTTTATCTCCCATCTTTTTATCTTTTGCCTGTTTATCTCATCCCTAAATTTTTAACGCAAAGCCTTCTCCATCTCCCCCATGGACATATGGCCGCAGCAAAGCTTCTCGTAAAGCCTCCACTCCTCATCCGCAGTGGACGCTTCCTGCTTAAAGTACGCTTTCACCACATCCCTGGCGTAGTCATGGGCCACAAAATGGCCGTCGTCCGCCGCCAGATGAAGCACGCTCTCATCCTCCGCTTCCGGGCTGATGATCCCGTAATCCTTTAAGAAATCCGCCGCCTCCTTGCGGCTCCACACCTGATCCCAAACCTTCCTGGTAACTTCCAGCTTCCCGTATCCGGCAATCTCGCAATATTCATGCCATAAAGGCATCAAATCCGCCAATCCGGCATCCAGCCCGGCAGCCTTAAAAATCACCTGGCGCTCAAACTCGGTTTTCTGCTCCGAAGAATGGTCAAAGCACATGGAAATCACATAGCGTGCAGAGCCTTCCGTAAAGGCCGAGGAAGGAGAAAACTGCTGCACAACCGCCATTTCCGGCCAGCAGGTATCAATATACGTCTGTGTGCGTTTCTCGTAGTAGGTAAGGTGGCCCGGCTCCATCTCATGGCCGATGCACTCAATCACATTATCCACGGTCCAGGGATAATCCAGGTTAAAATTCCGCTCATACTCCAAATGATTGTAATCGTAGCCAAACAGGATGGACAAAAAGGCCATGTCCGGGGAAGGAAGCCTGCGCACACGGACTCTGGGTATGCTGTTGCCTGTAAGGGTCATCCTGTCCATGGACATATCGTGAAACTCCTGGGTGGTTTTCGTCATCACCTCAAGGAGCCGATCCCCCGGGATGGAAATCCGCCTCCGAAACTCCAGGATTTTCTCCCGCCCTGAGCCGCTTCCCGGGAGAGCCTGGTTTAATTCCTCCACAATCCGGCCAAACTTGCGGTAATCGTATTCCGGAGCCGTTAAATCGTACAGCTTCTTCGCCATCTCATTAAAGGGGAATTTTTCCCCTAAAAGCATCCTGGTGCGGGTGTTTAAGGCAAGCACATGGTCAATCAAATAGCCTATCCGCGCCATTTCCTCCTGATCAGCCGTTTCCTTATACCGGCTTAAGCTTTTCAGCAGATATTCTGACTCATCCAAAATATCTTTAAGGGTCTTCCCGTGCTTTGCGTCGGCGATCTCATAGTCGGGGAGGATCTTATAGTCCCTGGAAAACCGCATACTGGTTCTGCGCCAGAATGCAACGAAAAGCTTACCTTGGAAAAGCTGGCCTCCCTGTTTTACTGCAGCCCCTCCACCATCAGCTCCTACTTGGCAAAGACCACCGGCCTTTCCTTTTTCGACCTGTTAAATGAAATCCGAATCGGGAAAACCATTAACTTCATCCTGTATACGGATTTTACCTTGAAAGAAATGTCCGAATTTTTAGGGTATGTGGACGAATCCCACATTTCTAAGGTTTTCACCGCCCGCATCGGCGCAAAGATAGGGGAATACCGCAAGATTTACCAGAAGGTTCAGAACATTTGCCGGATCGAAGAAACCAGGACGGTTTATACCATCATCAACTACGTTTACCGGAATTACGCTGAAGATTTAAACGCTAAAGATCTGGCCCACCAGTTTGGCCTGTCTGTATCCCAGATGAATGAATTGCTGCTGTACCAGGTGGAACAGAATTTTTCCGAATTTTTAAACCAGGTGCGGGTTAACCGGGCTTCCGAGCTTCTCTTAATCCCCTCCAAAACCGTGCTGGAGGTGGCTTATGAGGTAGGCTACAAAAACCCGAAAACCTTTACCCGCAACTTCCTAAAAACCAAGGGCATGACTCCCCAGGCATTCCGCCAAAACTACGCGGACATAGAAAAAGCTTAGTGTACTGACCTGATTACTTTACCACCCCTAAGCCTTTCGCCACAATGGAGATAAAGTCCTGGACATTGGTTACGATGGTGGTCGCCGACAAGCTTCCCCGATCCAAAAGCTTATTCACCACAAACTCATCCGCATCCACCGTATACAGGTACACAGGCCTGATCTGGCCGTCAGGCATCACCCTGAAGGAAGGGGTCATGTTCCCTGTGGCAATGGTATGGAGCATGGTCGCCAGGCAGATCACCGTGGTGGCCTTTTTCACCATTTCCCGCATCGCCCCCTGGCCCTGGTAAGCATCCCCGATCACCTCCGGCATAGGCCCGTCGTCCCGGATGGAGCCGGTCAGCACGAAGGGCACATTGTTCTTTACGCAGCTGTAGATAATGCCATTATCGATCCGGTGCTCTTTAATAAACCGGGGGATAGAGCCGCTCCTTCGCACCTCATTAATCACGTCCAGATGGTTATAATGGCCGTTAGGCTGGGATTTCTGGGTATAGATATCCTGCCCCAGGGCCGTGTGGAGGTATGCCCCCTCCAGATCATGGGTCGCCAGGGCATTTCCTGCCATCAGGCCATGGGCGTATCCCTGCTCAATCAATGACTGCATGGCGTGCCTGGCATCATGGTCAAAGGAAAAGGCAGGCCCCATTACCCACACGATATTCCCATGCTCCCGCTCATGGCGCATCAATTCAAACAGCGTATCGTAGTCCCTGGCGTAGGAGGTCTCCCTGCTCCTGCCCTGGCGGAACACAAACTGATCGGCTATCTGCCCCTGCTCATCTTCAAAGCCATTGCAGTGCATATAAATGCCTTCCTCCCCGTTTTCACTTCGCCCTAAGATCACTTTGTCTCCCTTTTTTAGGTTCCGGTTCTCCACCACCTCCAGGTGGCCGTCATCACAAATCACCACGCTGGAATCCATACGGCTTTCCTCTGCCAGCACCCATTTCCCGTCGATCTTAAAATACTCCGGGTACATGGAGGTGCTGTGGAAATTGGCGGGGGCGACCCCGTCCTTCCCGGCAGCCTCCCATTTCACATCCGGCGCCTCTTTAAATTTAGGAAGGTTAAAATCCGGGTGACGGTACTTTGGCATATTAAACAGCATAATGATCCACTCCTTTCCTTTATGCCGTGCATAAGCGCCCGGCAGATCTTTTTCCTTAAGCCACTTTTACTTCTATTTTCCCATCACGGCATCCCCACATCCTCCCGCCAAAGGGGCATACTCATGCACCTGGGGCCGCCCCTTCCCCGGGACAGCTCAGAACTGGGCATTTCCAGCACCTTAATCCCATGCTTCGTTAAAATTTCATTGGTAATGTAATTCCGGTCGTATACGATCACTTTCCCTGGAGCCACGCAAAGGGTATTGGAGCCGTCATTCCACTGCTCCCGCTCAGAAGCCACCCGATCCATACCGCCGCACCGGATTAACGTCACCCGGCCAAGGCCCAGATGGGTTCCCAAAACCGCCGGGAGGCTGCCGGACAGTTCCGATACACGGAGCCTTTCCCGGCCATCGCCCCGGCAAATCTCATAAATCCGCAGATTATTTAAGATCTCCGGGTGGATAATAAACTGATCGTAATCCACCTGGGTCAATACCGTATCCAGGTGCATAAAGGCACGCACATTGGGGATGTCAAAAGCCAGGATGGTCTCAATAGCCGATTCCGGATCTTCAAATAAATTCCAGGCCAGCCTTTCGATTGCCGTGGGGGTAGTCCTCTGGGAAATCCCCACAGCCAGCACCCGCCGGCTTAAATTCAAGATATCCCCTCCTTCAATGCTAAAAGGATATTCCCTGGAATAGTAAAACTTTGTTTTCCCCTTCCACTCCGGATGGTGGTTCAGCACGAAATTCCCATAGATCCCTTCCCTTCTCCTGGTTCTGGAATACATATAGTTTAAACTGACCCCGTCCCCGATGGTGGCAAAAGGATCCCGGGTAAAATAAAGATTAGGGATGGGATCCAGGACAAAACAGTGATCCGCCCCAACCAGCCTTACCAAAGGATGGCATCCCTTTATCTGCAGCTCGTCCAGCCTTACCCCCGCCATGGTTTTAAGCACCAGCTCCAAACCATCCTTTATGGAATCCAAAAACTCAAACAGCGGCTCCCGGTAAAGCTGCGCCACATCCCCGCCCTCACCGATAAATTCCCAGATAAAGGTTCTGCGCACATCGGGGCTTTGCCCTATGGCCTCAGCCATCAGGTGTTCTAAGTAAACCACTTCGGCTCCCTGCCCCTTAAGGATGCGCGCAAAGGTATCATGCTCCTGGCAGGCTGTTTTTAAGTAAGGGATATCGTCAAACAGCAGCCGTTCCAATTCCCTTGGAACCAACTGCTCCAGCTCCTTTCCCGGCCTGTGGAGCATCACCTTTTTCAGCGGCCCGATTTCACTGGTTACATGAACTGGCATGGAATCCCTCCTTTCATCCCAATAGGATTTAGTGCGGCAATGTACTTTCTTTTCTCCTATCCTCTCTATCTTATCGAGAAAATAATGGTTTTGTCGGACAATGCTGTTTGTTTTTATTGTATTATAACATAATTATTCCGCCAATATTTAAATAAATAGCCAATCATTGCTTCTCCTCTTTTCCAGGTGCACATCCCATCCACTTACGCCAATTTATCCCCCATCTAACAAAAAATCCCATAACTGCCTGCATCCGCCTATTTACAAACGTATGTTCTGTATGCTACGATCAGCAAACAACACAGCCAGGAAAGGAGTGCAGCCAATGGAAAGCATACTATGTGTGAATATCCCGGTGCAGATGATCTCCTGCACGGACACAAACGGAAAAATCACGCCCATACGGTTCCGGTTCCGGGACAGGAACGGGGAGCTTATCACCGTTACTATCGATAAAGTGCTGTCCGAGGATCAAAGCCGCAACCAGGTAGGCATAAATTTCTCCTGCTCCGCAATCCTGTACGGAAGGAGGAAAACCTTTACCCTTTGGTACAGCTATTTTGCCCATGAATGGCATCTTTCCCGCCTATGCGCCTGAACTGTCCATATGCTTAAACAGCTCTCCCCGGATGGAAAAAATCCTTTCTATGGGGAGGGCTTTTCCATCAGCAAACAGGATCCTGCGGCTGTGCCTGTCGATCGCCTTCACCCTCCCCCACGCGGTTACATAAGCCCCGCCATTCTTTTTTTCATCCGGCTGGAAATATGTGGCTTCGATTTCCGGCTGGGCGTCCAGGTTTTCGCGGATAAGCCGAAGCTGCATATCCAGCTGGCTTTTCCGGCTTTCATCCAGCTCGATGAAGGAATCTGTCCGGCGCGCCGCCTCCTGTATGGCCGCATCATACCCCGTAAGGGCAGCGAAAGGCAGGAACTGTGCCGCACGGTTTGAGGCTGCCATAGGAGGATGCTTTTTGGAAATGTGGCGGGGAAGCATAATGATATCATCGTATTGGTGTCCATCACTTAAGCTCATGCCTTATGCCCTCCAATCTGGCGGTTACGTTCCATCGCCGTGGCTCCCTCCTGCAAATCCATTCCCTTTAAGACCGCACTTTTCCCGTATTTCTTTTTTACCGACAGCATGGCCTCCTGCAGCCTTCTCTCTTTATCCAAGCGCCGGGCTTCTTTTTCCCGCTCCCGTTCCAGCGCTTCATAATCCGTAAATAAATCCAGCTGCTCATAGCTTCCTTTTCCCACAGCCTGGTTTTCATCCGCCACGTGGTTTGCCGCCACATATACGCGCCGGATAAGCAATGCCGGGTTAATGATGCGGCCATACAGTTCCATAACGGCGGCCATAATGGTTTGGGCAGAAGATGTGGGGCAGCCAAGGTTTGCCGTCCCATGGGCGTGCTTGGGAACCTTCCGCCCATAGCGGTCGGTAGCCACTTCCCCCTTATAGCCATCCTTAATTTTCCCATCCGCCAGGTTATTGGTATCATAACCCACAGTAAGGACGACCTGATCCGTCACCAGCCTTTTCCCCACAAGATCCAAAACCAGCTGCTCCGTCATTTCCCGCACAATCAGCCTTCCCTTTTCCGCGTCATAGGGGCATTGCAGCACCTGACCTGAGCTTACGCTTCTGACTTCTGGCTGGTAGGCCTTCACCTGGGCTATGGTCGTAGGCTCCCAGCCCCATGCGTGGTCGATCAGCAGCTCCGCATTCACCCCGAACATACCGTAGAGGAGGTCTTCATTATAATAATCCTGGCTTCCTCCCAGGGAACACCGGGCAATATCGCCCATGGTAAACAGGCCGGCAGCTTCCAGCTTTTTCTGGTATCCAGGCCCCACCCTCCAAAAGTCCGTAAGGGGACGGTGGCCCCACAAAAGCTTCCGATAGCTCATTTCATCTAGCTGGGCGATACATACCCCGTCCTTATCCGGCTGGACGTGCTTCGCCACAATATCCATCGCCACCTTGCACAGGTACAGGTTTGTGCCGATTCCTGCCGCGGCGGTAATGCCTGTGCGGCTAAGGACATCTAAGATGATCCTTGAGGCAAGCTCCTTAGGAGACAGGCCGTAAATCTTCCGGTAATCCGTCACATCCAAAAACACCTCGTCAATGGAATACACATGGATATCCTCCGGTGCAAAGTAATCTAAATAGATATTATAGATAATGGTGCTGTATTCCATGTAAAACGCCATCCTTGGCGGGGCGATAATGTAGGCGGCTTCCAGCTCCGGATGGGCTTTCAGCTCGCCGGCAAAATAAGATGAGCCGGCAAACTGCTTGCCTGGAGCCTTGTGCCTGCGCCTGGCATTCACCTCCTTCACCCGCTGAATCACTTCAAACAGCCTCGCCCTCCCGGAAATGCCGTAAGCCTTCAGGGAAGGGGAGACGGCAAGGCAAATGGTTTTCTCCGTCCTCTCGGCATCCGCCACCACCAGGTTCGTGGCAAGGGGATCCAGCTGACGTTCCACGCATTCCACAGACGCATAAAATGATTTTAAGTCAATGGCGATATATGTGCGGTTTTCTTCCATGAGAGATGCTCCTTTCTATGGTTTTCAGGAAAAGTATTCCCTGCATAAAGCTCCTCCACGCTCCTGCATTAATTCTAAACGAAATCTCTGCAAAAGTTAACATTGTACTATGGAATTTAAGCTAAAATTATAGTATAATCTTGCCGTAAAAATGCATATCAAACGTATGCGCAAAATAACTATACCGTGTTAACCGGGAGGCGGCATTGCAGAATGCGCTGTTTCCTTTCCAAAACACAAAAGGAGCGTGTCCTATGGCGATTATTTTTAATGAACAGACAAAAACAATTACCCTCCATACGAAAAACACTTCCTACCAGATGAAAATCGGAAACTTAAGCTATTTGCTGCATCTTTATTACGGCCCATCCATCGGGGATGAAGACATGAACTACCAGGTGATGCAGTACGACCGGGGCTTTTCCGGCAATCCATACGAATCCCGGAATGCCAGGACCTTTTCCCTGGACGCCCAGCCCCAGGAATTTTCCACCCAGCAGCAGGGCGATTTCCGCACGGCCAGCATCGAAGTGGTCAATACCGACGGAAGCTACTCCTACCACGGAAAAGCGTTAGATTACAAAATTTCCCAGGGAAAGTACCAGCTGGACACCCTTCCCTGCGTCTTTGCCAATGACAAGGATACGGCAGACAGCTTAGAAATCACTCTCTTTGATCCCGTAAGCAGCGTAAAGGTCGTTCTCCTTTACGGCGTCTTTGAGGAAGCCGATATCATTACCCGGGCCGTAAAAGTCGTTAACCAGGGCCAGGGAAGCATTCATTTAAGGAAAATTATGTCCGTCTGCCTGGATTTCTTAAACGGGGCAGACATGGATCTTGTCAGCCTCCCCGGGCGTTACGGCCAGGAGCGGCAGGTAGAGCGGCAGCCCATGACCCACCATATCCACGCCATCGGAAGCGTCCGGGGCTCCTCCAGCCACCAGCAGAATCCTTTCCTGATCCTTTGCGACCGGGAAGCCTCAGAAGATTACGGCAGATGCTACGGTTTTTCCTTGATGTACAGCGGCAATTTCCTGGCCGAAGCGGAAC
This sequence comes from Lachnospiraceae bacterium, assembly GCA_910575565.1. Taxonomy (GTDB): domain Bacteria; phylum Bacillota; class Clostridia; order Lachnospirales; family Lachnospiraceae; genus Caccovicinus. The sequence goes on from CAJTFL010000004.1 coordinate 106,120, forward strand.
TGGATCAGTACGATCAGCTCCGGCTGGTCATGGGAATAAACCCCAAGCAGTTTTACTATGAATTAAAGCCTGGGGAAACCTTTGAAGGCCCCGAGGCCGTTATGGCCTTTTCTGAGCACGGTTTTACCGGCTTAAGCCACCTTTACCACGACTTTTACCGCACCAACCTTTGCCGCAGCAAATTTGTAAAGGATGTTCAGCGCCCAGTGCTGATCAACAGCTGGGAAGCCGCCTTTATGGATTTCGATGACGTAAAGCTGGTAGAGATTGCCAAGGCCGCCAAAAACATGGGCGTAGAGCTTCTGGTCATGGATGACGGCTGGTTTGGCAAGCGGGACGACGACAACAGCGGCTTAGGCGACTGGTTCGTCAATGAAAACAAGATCAAATGCGGCCTGCACAAATTGGTGGAGCAAATTAACCAGCTGGGAATGAAATTCGGCATCTGGTTTGAACCAGAGATGGTTTCCGAAGACAGCGACCTTTACCGGGCGCACCCGGACTGGGCTATGGAAATTCCCGGAAGGCACGCCGTGCGCAGCCGCAACCAGATCGCCCTGGACATGAGCCGCCTGGAAGTCCAGGACTATCTGATTGAACGGATTAACGCCATCCTGGACGATGCCAATATCTATTACGTAAAATGGGATATCAACCGCTCCCTGGCCGATATCTGGTCAAACGTCCTTCCGGCCGAAAAGCAGGGGGAAGTATACCACCGCTATATTTTAGGCCTGTACCGGGTGATGGATGAAATCATCCTGACCCATCCCGATATATTATTTGAAGGCTGCAGCGGCGGAGGCGGGCGCTACGATCCGGCCATGCTCCACTACTATCCCCAGTACTGGGTAAGCGACAACAATAACCCCATTGACCGGTTAAAGCTCCACTATGGAACTTCCTTCGTCTACCCCACCTGCACCATGGGAGCCCATATTTCCGACAGCGGCAAATTCGTTCCCCTGGAAACAAAGGCCGTGGTGGCCATGTGCGGAACCTTCGGCTATGAGCTGGATGCCACCCACCTATCCAAAAAAGAACAGGAGCTTTGCAAAAAACAAAGCGACCTGTTCCGCAAATACTACCACATTACCTTTGAAGGCGATTTTTACCGCCTGACCAACCCCTTTAAGCCGGGGAACATGACCGCCTGGCAGCACGTCACCAAGGATAAGAGGGAATCCCTTTTAAGCGTGGTTGTCACCAACCTAACCTTCAACGGCCCCCAGGAGTATATCCGTGCCAAGGGCCTGGATCCTAAAGCCATGTACTCCGTAAACGGCGGCAAGGAGCTGCACTCCGGCTCCGCCCTGATGAACGCAGGCCTCCCCATTAACCGGGAAGTGCCGGAATATTCCGCATTCCAGTTCCATTTGGCGCGGAAGGGGAAATAGGGATTTTTAAGGGAATGAAAACAAAAAAGGCGCATGGGGCGATAAAGTATGATTGGCCCATACGCCTTTTTCTGTAATCAAAAGAAAATTTCAAATGACAAGACGCTTTGTTCTTGCCTCTTTCCCCCTTCTGATGCCGCTTTGATAGAAAACTTTTGGTTTCTTGCATTTTTATAAAACCGCAAGATCATTTCACTTGCCTTACCTTACATCCCCAATGCCTCAGACAGCGCTTCGATCAACCTATCATTTTCCCTGGCATTCCTTACGGCTAACCGGACAAACTGTTTTCCATCCAACTGAATTTTTCCACTTAAATCCTTAATAAACAAATTATACTTAAGCAGCAAAACCTTAGTCAATTCTTTTGCCGTCATCCCGCAAGTAATTTCTGCCAAAATATAATTTGCTTGTGATGGAATAGCCCTAAGCCCGGGAATCGCGGAAAGCTTTCTTCTTAAATTTTCCCTTTCCTGCTTTAATTTTCCTAGGGCATCTAAATAATCTTGTTTGTACTTTTCCGCTATCTGCATATAAAACTCCCCAAAGGAATTAATATTCCAAATAGCCGCCTCCTTTTTCATCCCTGCGACCAATTCTTTATCCGATGATACCAAAATGCCAAGACGCACCCCTGGAATCCCATAAGACTTGGAAATGGATTTCATGAGCACTAAATTGGGATACTGATCAACGATTTCCTCCTGGATAAGCGTACCCATTTCTTCCGAAAAGTCAATAAATGATTCATCAATAATGATCCGGATTTCTCGTTCCCCGCACCACTTTACTAAGCGCAGCATATTTTCCCTTTTTATGTAATTTCCGCTTGGATTATCCGGATTAATCAAAATCATTGTCCCAATCCCGGTTCCATCAAAATATTCCATTAAATCTTCTACGTCATAGCTGAAGTTTTCATCCTGTGGGACATAAACCACGCTGTCCTTCTCATGATAGCGGTTAAAATACTCCTCAAATGTGGGACGGATAAAACCAACCTTCCCGGTTATTCCTTCCATCAAATACTTAATCAGTTCTGCCGCCCCATTTCCAACTAATATGTGCTCCGGGCATACGCCAAAATTCTTTGACGCAAGCAGGCTATTTACCTTCATCCCCGACGGATATTGAGTAAGCAATGTTTCAAAATTACTTTTCATCTCATTGATTAATCTTTGCGGCGGAAAATACGGGTTAACAAGATAGCAGAAATCCAACAAATGGGGGTATCTCCAATACCCGCCGTACCTGGCCTGAATGCTCGCCACTTTTTCATCGGTATCCGGCGCAAACATGGAAGAGGCAATATCCAAATCCTGGATATCATCTATTTCATACCATAACTGGCCATTTAACTTTTTTGCCTTAATTACAGGCTCATCAAGCATGGTAATCACACGAAGCACCTGTTCATAATATTCATTGTTGCCTAACGCCTTTGAATACGCGTCAAGAAAAGGCACATAGTAGGTCTCTGAAAACTGCTTGCTAAACTTGTAGACATTAACCGTCTTATAATATACAGGAATATCTTCAAAAACAAACTTCTTTCCAGGAACAAATGCTTCAATGGAATCATCTTCCCCTAATTTAACGCATGTGCCATCCATCCAGCTCTCATACTTGTCCACTAACGCTAAGGTTTCCCTGGGATCCTTTAACAGAATTTCCAACACGCTGTCTTCAAAAATAATATCCGACTCCAACAATAACGTATCATCCGCCAAAAGATACTCCTTCGCCAGCGACAGAGAATAAATATTATTTGTCTTATGGTAAATCGGATTATCTACATAACAAATCGGCGTTTGGATACCCAATGTTTGGATATAATCAATCAGTTTTTCCCCTTTATAGCCAACCACAATAACAATACGGGAAAGATGTAATTTTTCCAACTGATGCAAAACACGGTCAATTAGCGTTACCCCATTAACCTTTACCATACATTTTGTATTTTCCTGGGTGAGATCCTTTAATCTTTTTCCCATTCCGGCTGCTAGAATTAGTCCTTGCATTTTTTCTCCTTTATCATTTTGTTAAACGTTAAAAATATTTTTTAACCAATACTTAACTTTATTTTTTTCATATGTTAGTTTATTGATTATTTTATACTTAAGCAAAATTTTATTATTCTCTATCCCACAAATCGTGGAGCTTGAAATACCTCCTAAGGAAAAATTAGCCATCACTTTATAAACCGGAGTAAATTTCACTCTTTTATCATAATAAAATTTTAAAAACAAGTCATAATCTGCCGATGATCTATACGAAACATCATATATTCCTATATCCTTATAAGTCTCTAAACTTACGAAGCAAGTAGGATGTGTTATCATAGCTTTAAATAAAAATTCATGATTAATCATATAGATCTGATATAACTTCCCTTCTATATAATTCTTCATCATACCATAAACCACTTCATATTGATTGCCAGTATAATGCTTATAGGCATTTTCTAATGTATCCGGTTCATACCAATCATCACTGTTTAGTATTCCAATTAACTTCCCCTTGGCCATTAATATACCTTTATTCATTGCATCATATATGCCATTATCCGCTTCAGATATAACTTTCATTTTCCCATTAAATAATGGCTCAAACTCTTTTACAATATCCATTGTTTTATCACTAGATCTGCCATCAACAATCAAATACTCATATATTGGATATGACTGATTTAATACGCTCTCAATTGTCCTTGAAATAGTTCTTTCACTATTAAAACATACTGTAACAACCGAAATTAAAAAATTTTCCATAGACAGTTCAACCCTTCACCTTATTTGCAAGCAAGATATTATTCATTATCTCTGAATTCACACATAAGCTTTTTTCTTATTCTGTTAATAAAACGTCTAACTAATGGTTCACCATTCAAAATCTGACAGAAATAAAATGTACCAAAAAATATAATTGATGTTACGGCAAGCCGCACAAGACAATTAGCATATTGCACAAAAAAGCATAATGGCATTACGATAATGCCAGAGACAACTATTGGAATAACGTACTTAGCGTAACAAATGCCTTTAAAAATTACGCTCAAATATTCACTTATTCCATTTCCCATCCAAAAAACATTCCATATTTCAGTTATAAAAGTTCCTATTGCTGCACCGAATGCGCCAAAATGTGGTATTAGCAAAGAATTTAGCGCCAAATTAATCCACATTCCTACAAATACACTTTGCGTGTACCGCTTTTCTTTTCCTAATGGAATTAAAAGCTGACACCCAAACAAATTTGTTAAAATCAACGGAAAAATACAAGCAATTAAAACCCTTAGCGTTGAAATTGCAGATAAATATTCCCTTCCACACAAAAAAAGAATAACATCATGCGCAAAAATGAATATATATATACTTGCTGGAACCGATAAAAGCATCGATATCCTAACTGTATTAGCAATTAGATGTTCTATCTTATCAAGTCTCTTATTTTTAATATAATAAGAAATCCTTGGTATTAACACTGATGTTGCTGCCGTAGATAAAGAAAGTAATATATTTTTAATTTTTAAAGCTGTATTATATATCCCAACTTCATTTTCTCCGCTAATAATGCCTAACATGACAACATCAAAATTTGAATAAACAGTAATAACCATAGAGGCAGAAAAAAGTATTAATACAGCTTTAATATGACGCCTCAAGTTATATTTCTTTTTCTTCTTAAAACTTATAAAATGTCTTATATTGATAAAATTAAATATACAATTAGCTGAAGATGCAAAAATAGTTATAAAACCATACTCTAAAATACTGTTTTGATTTTGTATTAGTATAAATGTTAAGATTACCGATATGCACTTAAATACTAAAGAACGTATCGTAATATAAAAATATTCTTCGTATGCCTGATATATCCATTCTACGCCTATCGAATTGAGAAAAATATGTACCCCCATCACGATAAAAAGCGATCGGTATTCAGCTAACGTTTCACTAAAAAAAATTAGTCCTATTAACCCTATATAAGAAAAAACTGTTGCTATAATCGCAATAACCAAAAGTTCTTGCACAAGATGTGACAAAGCTTCCTTATCATTTCTCAATTTAGAACATTCCCTTAACCCATATACTGGAATGCCTAAAATAGCTAGATATGAAAAATATTGTAATATAGAATTTACAAAAGCAACTTTTCCGATTCCTGCTGGCCCTAAAATCCTTGCCACATGACTATACGTTATTAATGGAAAAGCAAAATTTGACAATGTTAAAACGGTATTTAATAATACATTTTTACTTATAGATTTCTCTTTGCTATTTAAATTTTTTTCTGTTTTAATGAATTTCTGTTTTAAATCTTTCCTCATTTCTGCCTATTCTTTCATAAATTTATCATTCATATATGTTGGCTAATTTAATAATTCCACTTTACATTGCTTATTTTTGGGGAGTTGCTAACATAAACTGTATTTTCTTTACCTAAAATTCCAGTTACTACACTGCAAGCAGCAATAACTGAATTATCCGCAATAAAGCTTCCTTTTAAAATAGTTGTCCTGCATCCTATCCACACATATTTTCCTATGACAATATCTCTGTCAGGATTTTTTATTATACTATCACCGATATCACGAATCTCATGAAAATCTGTATCCATAATTAAACATTCCCATGAAAATACTGTATTATCTCCTATAATTACTTTTTTCCTGCAAATGATGCTGGAATTTCCATTAATAAAAGTTTTATCACCCAAAATCAAATGGCCTATACAAGCAATTCTTGATCCAGCTCCCAAATTAGAAGTTCCAAGAAACTCAATAATCCCTTTATTTTCCCATAAAGACCTACAATATTTCTTATCCAAAATACCAACAGATCCAAAGCCAATTTTTATTGCGCCGATAGTTTTATTATTAACAATAACTTTTCCTTTTAATGTTTTTAGTTTCAGATTCCGCGATGCAATTATATATGGACATATGATTCCTTTAATACCAAAATAGTAAAAATTAATTCTGATTGTATTAATGATACCTACTTCCAGGATATTTTTTATTTTGGCTTTTTCCATAAAATTCATCATCTTCTCCTAACATATTGACATTTTATAAAGTTCATTATACTTTGCATCTAATATACATAATGAAAGAATAAAAACACCTATCCCACTATCGTAATACCAGTGAAGTTCATTAATGCAAGTTACAATAAAAAACAAATAAAAAAGCAAAAAGTATGTAATATTTTTATTTTCAAATACTTTCCTACTCATTTTGATTAATTTAGTCCATAACGCGGCAATCCATATAATCCCAACTCCGCCATAAATATAGATAAAGCCAAACACGCCATTATCTACAAGATACATTCGTTTATAATATCCGGATGCTTCTAATGCATCTTCTATATATGGATAGCCTCCCCCCAAAAATGGATGTTTAGCCAGCATTTCTAAATATAGCTTCCTTGCATCCGCCCTAATTCCGAAATGGCCATAATCCGTAAATCCCAAAGAAAATTGCTCAATAATATCCCGAAACATAGTCGTGTTGAGGAGAATGCAAATTCCCAACACTGCAATCATAACGTATATAAATTTTATGGCCTTACTGAATCGTTTTATTAAAACACAAAGGACAAAACAACAAATAAGCGCCATTGTTGTCAATCTGAATTTTTGCACTATCATAACTTCAAACAAGATCAACACTATCGTAATCCCTGATTTTATCTTTTCTCTTTTGCTATTGTATTTATTTAACAAAAAGTCCATTTCGATCATAAAGAGAAAATCAAGTAAAGTAGGGGTAAAGTAAAATCGAACATCATTGTATCTTGACGAAACACTAACATACAAAAAATGGATATAATCATATAAAAAATACTGCGATATATATATGGCCAATTCTATCCTGCCTATAATTCTAATCATTGAAACCAACTGCTCATAATTAAATTTACCTTTAATCAATGCCAATTCTATTGCAAAATAAACAAATATCCAAATTAACAGCCTGCGCTGCTGAATTAATCCATATTTTATACTTTGGCCAAACAGCAGCTGGCTTTGCAAACTACTCAGAAAGATCAATGCAGCAAAAAACACCATATAGCCTGCGAACTGCATTCTTTTCAAATTCAATTTCTGGTAACTGCCTAAAATAAATGCTGCCCAAAAAAGAGCAAAAATCAGCGCAAGATCAGAAGGCTGAATTTTTAATATTTCTAGTTTATCATCTATAAGATAAAAATAAGATTGAGATGAAATCAAAATAAAGAAAAACATTATAATAACTTTATCCGTTTTAATTTTCATATTATTCCACTCACAGTTTCTGCATTTACAGATAATTTAATACTGTCTATCATCTATTCTTAATCGCGTATAAAATCCCAACAATATTCTTTATAACAACATTTACTTTTCTTTTCAAAAATTGGTTAATTCTACCCTCAGGTTCACTTTGATTATTTATCGTCAGCTGCAAAATATCTTGGTTGATTTTATATCCTTTCGGCCCGTTATTCCCTCGCTCACAATAATTAATAAGTTCATTCCTAAATACCGTTGGTTTAGATAATAATTCTATAAATTCATTTATATTTTTGCATATCCTTCCGTTATTATAATGGGCAACCATCGCAGCAATATTCCCACTATCCTGATTTGTAATAATATATGCATTTGATGCAAAGGCCTCAAAATAAGTATATGAATATGTTTCTGGGCAAATTGACCATAAGAACGCACAATTAATCTGCATCTTTCTCATCATGTCGATCATCATATACGGCTTATCAGAAGTTACTTTTACTGCTACTCTCTTCACATTTTTTAACTTTAAATCTGAGATGCCAAAATAATACATTTCATATGGCAATCCTTTTTCATTGATGTAATTTACAATTTTCTCCCATTCATATCTTCCTTTATTTCCTCCATACTTCCCAATAAATCCTATTTTTATCTTCCCACATAATTGCGGAAATTTATCATAACTTCCATATAACTTTTGATGAGGAAAAATCAAGCATTTTGATAAATCAATAAATTCCCCATACGTTTTCCTCCAAATTTGAAGACAGATTTCAGAAGGAGAAATAACATACAATTCTTTTGCGCTATTTAAAATCTTTTTTGTATTATTGTAATGTTTAACAAGTTCATCAGCATAAATGCATCCCCTACACTGTTCTGCATCTTTTTTGTTAACGCCGCAAAACTTATTTTTATTTCGAAGCAAATTTGGATGTTCACATATTGAATAGTAATCATGGAGAAAAAAATATACTGGTATTTTCGTATTACTTATTATTTGCATTAAAAATTCCATATCAAATTTCTTCATATGATGCAAAAAAATAGCAATCAATCTACTCTTCACGCTTGTTTCATCCAAATAAATTCCAATACCATATTCATCAAACACCCCGCAATATTTTCCATCTTGTACTAAAGTATATAATTTTCCATTGTATTTACCAAAAATACACAACTTATTTTCAAGACCGATAGGTGCTATTTGTAAATATGAAATATTCGCTTCGTTAAACATTTTATTTTGTTCAGATATTGCTTTATCCACTCCCCCATCGCTTTTCAAGTAGTTTCCAAACGATAATGAAATAACAAATTGTTGATTATCGATTTGATTTCTCATCATTTTCCACCTTCCAATGCTTTTTACACCCCATCGACCATCAAGATATACGTATACTAATTCTCCAAATAATCTTTTATAACAATATCTGCGATTTTTTTACCAACACCTCCGCTAAAGCATCCACTTAATCCTGCAATGATTTTCTCCCTTTTTTCTTTTAAAATATCACCTTTATATAAAATTTGCTCCAGGCAGATTATTAACTCATCACTTGAATTAATGTGATACATCACTGCATCCATTGCTTTTCCTATATGATCAAAGGAATCACTTTTTCCACAGTAAATAACTGGAATATTTAACATTAAAAATTCGATCAGCATAGAGGAAAAATCCGAAATAATCAAATCCGCCTGAATCGCACTTAATAAATAATCTTTATTAGAATCTATTTTTATATTTTCTAATTTACTAATTCGCTGAAACAAATTCTGTACATCCTCTTTGGACATAACGCCTTCTTTAATAAAATGATCAAACATCAAGGGATGTGGCCTTATAATCAGGTTTAGATCCTTATTCTCTTTTTTTGAAAAATACTGCAGTAATGGATCAATAAATTTAAAATATGAGGTTCCATCATTAACCGCTCCTTCAAGCGACCATCTTGGAGTCCACAAAATTACACCATTGCTGCTTTTTTTCATACTGCTTTGCTTCATCTGGTAAAGCAAATCAAAGCGAGGATACCCGACATCAAATATTTTTTTATTACTTTCTTGTCCTTTTATTAAGCTTACACAATATTCTTTAGTTGTCCTGCTTTCGCAAAATACCATATATATGTATGGAAACACCTTTAAATTGTACTCTACTTCAAGATGGTATCCTGTAACAAACTCAAATCCATATGGAATATAACATAATTTCGCATAATGAACTGTTTGTTTTGGCTTTAGGATATTGGGATATTCCCTATCATATGGCCTGCTGTAAAAAATATAATCAGGAGAAAAGGATTTTAAATCAAACCATTTACTATTCTTTACCTCAAAACCATTTATTACATTTTTATATATATCACTTGCAAATGCATATGCTGGATTATTAGAACAATCCGGATATTTGGGCAAAGCTAAAATAAATGCATCTGCAATATCCGATTCATTAAATGCTTCAAAAACAGTTCTTAATGAATTCCATATTTCAGGATATTCCAACACAAAAACTATTTTAAGTTTCGTTTTTTGACTTGTTTTCCTTTTACTAATTTTATATATTGCATTTTTACACTCCGTACATTTTAAAGCAAAATATTTCTGTTCTGGATATTCTCTTAATTTTCTGCAAATCTGCGAATAATATACTTTTTTTAATATCAATTTAACTTTATTACTCATATATCACCTTGAATATTTTATCTAAATACCTTATCCAAACATCTTATGTTTTAAGAACCATAAACACAACAACACATTTATATATATCATATTAGCCGGCACTTTATATACTGTTGTCCATAAATACTTAAAATCAACATTATACTTTTGGGATAGCAACTTTAAACACTTCATATATTCCCACGTTACTGTACCTTTGCTGAAATGATGCATTTGCATTGGTACAACGATAACCTTGCTTCCCATTTTGCGTGCATTCAAACACATCTCTACACAATATAAATGCCAATTATCACAGAGCTTTTCGTCAAATGGATGATTGTCAAATGTTGCTTTTTTCATTCCGAAAAAACACTCATCCACGCAAGATACTTCCATGCTTTTCCAATCTGTACGAATTATTTTACCACTATATTTCAATCCTGAAGTATATGTCCCTATATTCTCTTTTTGCTTTTCCTTCGCTCCTGCCGAACCATAAATATTTCCATCTTCACCATTTTTTATTTGCTCAACGAACTTTTTAATCCCATTACTTTCTTTTATATAAATGTCCTGATGGGCAAAAACCAAAATATCTGTTGTAGCAAGGCTTGCTCCATAATTTAATGCTGAAGCTGCCGATCCAAAGATATTTTCCCGATTGTCAATACAAATCACTTCATAAACTTCATTTTGCTTACTTAACGATTTTAAAAGCTGTTCATTTAGTTTCTTTCTATCATTATAAACACTGATAACGGTTGCTAAATAGCACATTATTTTTTAAATTCTCCCCATCAGAAATGCCACCCGATAACCTAGCTCATCGATCAATCTCAACCTGAACCTTTTCGGCCAAAAAACTTTTTTAAGTTTTTTGATTATTGAGTTTGGGCTGGCAAAAGCATTGATTATTGCTTTGTTTTTTTCTTCAATTTCATCATGATGTTCCTTAAGAACATAATCAACCGATGCCTGGATAGATTCCAATCCATCCTTTTCCAAAAATATTTTTTTTGCCATATTAATTGCACGTTGAATTTTTCCTGCCGGGTTCATTTTTAACGTTGTTGCAGCCGAGTGCCTCCGATACTTTGCGCATGGTTTAGAACTATAAATCACTATCCCACAGGCTGCACAATAAATCTTAATAAATGTGTCCTTAAAATCGAATTTCCCATTCTCAGATACACGTTTCATTAAGTCGCGTACCTTATTGTTAAATAGAAAGGTCATTCCCATAGCCTCGCCCCCTAAAAGCATACTTTGGAGAGAATAAGCTCCTACCAAAGGCAATGACTTATTGACAAATCTGGCATTCCGAATATAATTTAAATTACTATCATAATAGTCCACAGCAGAATAAAATAACGATGCCTTGCATTCATTTCCAAACCTTTTCATAGCTTTAACTGCTTTTTCAATTTTATCTTCAAACCAAACATCATCCTGATCGCAGAAAGCATAATAATCAGCCCGTGGTATGGAAAGCAATGTACTAATGAAGCACTGTGGATATCTTAATGTGCTTTGACCCACAAAAGAAAACTTGACTTTTGACTGCTTATTTTTAACATACTCATTAATAATCTCCAAAGTCCCATCCGTAGAACCATCATCATGTATATATACTTCAATTTCGGGATAGGTTTGCCTTTGTATACTATCTAATTGTTCCCTCAAATATTTCTCACCGTTATACGTGGCAAGTACGACTGCTATTTTATCCATGCTGTTCTTCCTTTGAACCATATTTCTTCAGCCTTCAATAAACTTTTCAATATGTTTAATCATTTCCTGTGTGTTACTCTTATATATATTACAAGGCATATTTCTAGCACATTCTAAAGCTTTTCCAATATCCTTTACATCAAGGCAAGAACAAATTAACTGCAATTCGTTAAATTGACTAATTAACTGTAATTGATGATCATCTATATGCTCCCCATACTTTTTTAACCTTGGCACAGCAACTACCTTTTTGCCTTGTTTTACTGCGTTTATAATTGCACCTGTCCCGCCATGGGTAATAACGATATCTGCTTCCTTCATTTTCATGGCAAATTCATTCCTATCCAAAAATTTTGTATAGTTAAAATTTATCGGCTTATAATCACTGTACCCAATCTGGGCAAATAGTTTATCCTTTAACCCGCCTCTTTCCACTAAATCATCGATAGCTTTTAACAATCGGTTAAATTGGAATTTTTGAGATCCTAACGTAACAAAAATCATACCAAATCTCCTTAATAGATTCCACCAATATATATTGCATCCGGAAATATATTTAACATACTTTTCCATTGAACATAAAACTGATCAGCAAGCTTATACATTAATTTCCCTGTTTCAGTCGATGAAGACACTTTGGCAAAAGATTCGATATAAATCAACTTCTTCCTGAAAATTTTCGCTAACAAACATATCGGGATCATAGCTAACACTCCTGTAGTAATAACTATATCTGGATTCTCTCTGATAAAAATCCAAATGCTAACAAAGGTATTTATGACCATCCAAAGCAAAAATAGTTTTTCTTTTCGATTAACCTGATGCAAATAATACATTTTTTGCCCACTAATTACTGCCCTATATTGTGTCCTTTCTGTTACCACACAGCTTCTATACTTGTCCATAAGCGGTTTTAGCATCGATATCTGTTCAAAATGCCCGCCTGATGATGCTGCAAAACATAATTTCTTTTGTTTCATGCCCATTTGTATTTCCCTCATTAATCCTGAAAACAATTTTTCTTTTTTTATATGCAATAGCAAACAATAAATCAAATAGTTTTCTAAAAGATCCATTCATCATCTAATAATATTCCTGTTCCCTAATCTTCTTTGCATCTAACTGCATCTCTCCACCAATAATTCCTTCGCATATTTCTTCATGCTGGATTTTAAATCCTTTGGCGTACACTCTTTTTCTATTCCTGCCATTACCCTATATTTATCAAAAACCAAGATTATCATTTTCATGGAAAGAGGCTTCCCCACCTTTGACAAAAACAGATATTGATCGCATCCATTCTCTTTTTCAAAATATCCATGCTCATCTATCCATAATCCTATACTTTCCTTTAGCTCCCTTGAAAACAAATATTCTTGACGCACTTTCCCCCGTTTTCCCCGTATATTGAGCAATCCTGTTTTTACGTGATAATCTGAAATCTCCAAACGCAGCAATTCACTGATTTCTATTCCATGAAAAAACAGCAGCTCCATCATTACCTTGTCCCTCAAACAGACACGTTTCCGAAATCCATATTCCAAATTCTCATATTCTCGTTCAATAACACCAAAAAATGCGTCTATTTCCCTTTTACACAAAATATGCACATCTTTTGTATTCTGTATTTTCGCCGCAGGAGGGGTAATCTTGCGATAACTTTCCAGGCAGCCTTGCTTGAACAGATATTCCAAATAGTACTGCAAAACCCTGTATTTTCTTATAACTGTAGAGGGCTTTCTTTTTTTCTCTTTTATCAAATACTCCAAATAATCCTCTGCTGCACTCTCTTCCAATATCGGTATCCGCTGTTCTCCAAGCCATAAATAAATCTGCTGCAAATCAAACCGATATGCATTGGCTGTCCTTTTATCAAGACCCCTTTGGATAACCTGGCTGGCAACAAAGCCTTCTATCTTTTCATCATCCGGCAAACTTCCATCCACTTGCCGCCTGGTTTTATCCTCAAAAATTTGCGTCGGCAAATTATCCACCACTCCCCCTCCTTTCCTTAATCAAAACTTTTTGCAGCGCATATAATCAAACTATTTCTAACTGTATGGACTATGCTTTTCCTTTTTTTAATGCCTGTTTCTGGTTAATGGTTTCCCGCGTAAAGAGCATAGCGTTTATCACCGATAAAATATGTTTCTGGGATTCTAACGGAATTTTTGCTGCCTCTTTAACAATTTTTTCAGCCAATCCTTTGTTTTCTGGCATTTTGTGCCTCCTTCCGCCCTACTCCAGTTATAAACAAGACAGATTGTATTGTAAAAACATTATATCCGACATTTTATGTCTTGTCAAGACACATGGTTTATATTCCATTTTTCCGATGTATTGACAATACATTTTGCCTATGTTACACTTTTTTTACACGATCTGTCTTACGAAGGTTCAGACAAAAAGCAATGCAAGCACTACTAAGCCCATTGCTTATGAAGGTTAAATGTGTATGCGAGTATGCCCACTTAGCTCGTTACTCGTAAAAGCAAGAAATAATCGAATTCAAAAGATCATATGAAATCATTTAATCAGGAGGTATGTCGTGAGCATAGGACAACGTCTTAAAGAAGCCAGAAAATCCTGCAAAATGTCCCAGGATATGCTGGCAGAGAAAATCGGTGCTTCCCGAGGAGTCATCACCAATATAGAACATGATAAGATAACAAAGCCTCAGCCTATGGTAATTAATGCCATTTGCAATGAACTGGGTATTTATAAAGAATGGTTATTAAACGGCTCTGGCTCTATGAAAATCCCCGAAGAAGAAAATCAAAGCGCTCAGGTACTTTCAGAAATTTATGAACAAGCCCAGAAATTATCAGAAGAAGAACAGATGTTTATTTTAGATATGATCCGATCATACACGAAACATATAAAATGATTTTTTTAGTCAAAGGAATTTCGGAATGCCCGGTAAAGCGGGGCAGACCCTCCGCTGTGCTGCTTCCTCATCTCCCTATGCTGCTATCGCAGCTTGTCAGATGGGACTTGCCCCAGTCAGATGGGGCTTGCCCCCCACCTGACTGGGGCAAGTCCCCCAACCCACCGCTTTCGTCTTTACGGCTTAGAAGCGGTGACTTCCTTGATAGGTTAAAATCTGCTGTCCGTTCAGCCCGCGCCATTCGCACTGCGGAGCATCCCTTTAGGGAAAGCCGTGCCTAGGCACTCCCCACTGCTTACGCAGCTAACTTTGCTCATAAACGGGCTCTCCCTCAGTGAAAAGCGATAAAGGAAAATTCACGCGAGCATGATTTTCCTTTATGCGCTTTCCACTGGCTGAACGATTATGAAAAAATTAAAGGAGCCCAAACCATGAAAATCCTCAAACGGCCTTTAATCTACATCCCGCTCATCCTTGTGCTGATTATCCTGACATGGCTAATCATGATCATTTCATTCTCCCTGTTTACCATCGCCACGATAGACCTTTCCCAAGACTACCGAAACATACAGGGCGTGGAAAACATTACCTTTGAGCGGAACGGATGGGGCCATTTATACCAAAGATGTTTTTGGGGATTAAAAAAAACCGGCGAAATCCCAGCCGGTTCTCCAAAATCCGATGATTCTAAAGACGAATTAAGAAAACTCATCGACGCAGATATCATCACCATTGATAATTGGATTCGCCAGTCAATTTATTCGCCGGATAAGAAATACATTTTATACTGTGAAGTCAAATATGGGGACAGTGGGGCAAGCGATGATGAATATTGCTACTACCGGGTATGTGAAATCGAAACCGGCAAAATCACCACGCTTTACCAGGCCTACCGAGAATGGTACAACCTGTCCTGGCCTGATTAAGGCCTGACCAACCAGCCTGTTAAGCGGGGCATCCCGCCCCCAGCGGCATTTCCGGAAATCAAATCATCATCAGCGTCCCCACCCCGATCAGCAGGCAGCCGGCAATAGATTTTGCCGTAAACCGTTCATGGAGGAAAAGAAATGCCAGAGCCATCGTAATCACCACGCTTAACTTATCAATGGGAACCACCTTGGACACTTCCCCTACCTGCAGCGCCCGGTAATAGCAAAGCCAGGAAGCGCCGGTGGCCATGCCGGACAGGATTAAAAACACCCAGCTTTTCCTGCCGATTGCCGTAATCCCGCCCTGGGCACTGGTGAGAAATACCATCCCCCAGGCCATGGCAAGCACCACCGCCGTCCTAATCGCCGTAGCCAGGTTAGAGTCCACCCCCTCGATCCCAACCTTTGCAAGGATCGAGGTCAATGCTGCAAATACCGATGACAAAAGGGCAAACCATATCCACATCTTTCCAGCCTGCCTTTCTTAAATTCTCCGAATTCTCTCCAAATCTCCTGCTACTCCTGCACCTCAATCCTGCGGATCGCCTTCGTCCGGATCTCCCGGCAGATATCATCAATAAACTGCCCCAGATCCTTCTGGCCTTCATCGCCCAGGAACCGGCTGCGGACGGATACCTTTCCGCATTCTTCCTCTTTCTCCCCCACAACCAGCATATAGGGAACCTTAGCCATCCTGGTTTCCCGGATCTTGTAGCCGATCTTCTCCGACCGCCTGTCCACCGTGCATAAAATCCCGTTTGCCCTAAGCTGCTGCTCTACCTTCCCCGCATAATCCAAATATTTATCGGAGATCGGCAGCACCCGCACCTGCTCCGGGCAGAGCCAGGTGGGGAACATCCCGGCATACTTTTCAATCAGCCAGGCCAGCGTCCTTTCATAGCAGCCGATGGAGGTCCTGTGGATAATATAGGGCCGAACCTTATCCCCATTCTGGTCAATATAGTACATATCAAACTGTTCCGCCAGGAGAGCGTCCCACTGGATGGTGATCATGGTATCTTCCTTGCCGTAAACGTTCTTCGCATTAATATCCACCTTTGGCCCATAGAACGCGGCTTCCCCCACATCCTCCACAAAGGGGATCGCTAACTCCGTCAGCACATTCCGGATATGCTGCTCCGTCTCATCCCAAACCTTCGGTTCGCCGATATATTTCTCCCGGTTTTCCGGATCCCATTTGGATAAATGGTAGGTCACATCCCCTTCCAGGCCTAAGGTGGTCAGGCATTTCTTCGCCAAGGCAAGGCAGCCCTTAAACTCCTCCACCATCTGATCCGGGCGAACGATCAAGTGCCCCTCCGAGATGGTAAACTGGCGCACCCGGGTCAGGCCGTGCATCTCCCCGGAATCCTCATTGCGGAACAAGGTGGACGTTTCCCCGTACCGAATGGGCAGATCCCGGTAGGATTTCTGGCTGGCCTTATAAACGTAATACTGGAAGGGGCAGGTCATGGGCCTTAAGGCAAACACCTCCTTATCCTTCTCCTCATCCCCTAACACAAACATCCCGTCTTTATAGTGATCCCAGTGCCCGGAAATCTTATACAAATCGCTTTTTGCCATCAGCGGAGTTTTGGTGCGCACATAGCCCCAGTGGTTATCCTCTTCATCCTCGATCCAGCGCTGCAGCGTCTGGATAATCTTCGTTCCCTTGGGCATCAAAAGAGGCAGCCCCTGGCCGATCACATCCACGGTGGTAAACAGCTCCATCTCACGCCCCAGCTTATTATGGTCCCTCTTTTTAATGTCTTCCAAATGCTGCAAATATACCTCCAGCTCTTCCTTGGTGGGAAAAGCGCTGCCGTAAATCCTTTGCAGCATGGCATTCTCCGATTTTCCCCGCCAATACGCGCCGGAAGAAGAAGTAAGCTTAAAAGCCTTGATCCCTTTGGTGCTCATCAGATGGGGGCCTGCGCATAAATCCACAAAATCCCCCTGGCTGTAGAAGGAAATCACCGCATCTTCGGGCAGATCCCGGATCAGCTCCGCCTTGTAAGGCTCGCCCTTCTCCTCCATAAACCGAATGGCTTCCTCCCTGGGCATAGTAAATCTTTCCAGCTTTGCCCCCTTTTTAATAATCCGTTTCATCTCTTTTTCAATCTTATCCAGATCTTCCCGGGAAAATGGCTCCGAATCAAAATCGTAGTAATAGCCGGTGTCAATAGCCGGGCCGATGGCCAGCTTCACCTGGGGAAACAGATTTTTCACCGCCTCCGCCAGCACATGGGAACAGGTATGGCGCACTACCCTAAGCCCTGCCTCGTCCTTGGCCGTCAGGATATTTAAGGTACAGTCCTTATCCACCACCGTCCGCAGATCCAAAACCTCGCCGTCTACCTCCCCCGCGCAGGCCGCCCTGGCTAACCCTTCACTGATATCGTATGCAATATCGATAATGGAACGGCTCCCTTCATATTCCTTTACCGATCCATCCTTTAATGTAATCTTCATATTCCTTCCTCCAATTTTCTATTTCTTTTCAATGAATATTTCTACGAAACTCTATCATCCATTCAACCACCACACTATTTTGCCGGAACGATTTCCAGCCAGTACCCATCGGGATCCGAAATAAAATAAATCCCCATTTTCGGATTTTCATAGCAGATGCATCCCATCTCCTGATGCTTCTTATGGGCAGCCTCCATATCATCCACCGTAAAGGCCAAGTGAATCTCATTATCCCCCAGATCATAATGTTCCTTCTCCCAATCCCGCAGCCAGGTTAATTCCAGCTGAAAGCCAGTAGCACCATCCCCTAAATACACCAAGGTAAAGCTTCCGTCCGAAGCCTCCTTCCGGCGCACCTCCCTAAGGCCAAGAGCCTCCTGGTAAAATCGGATGGATTTATCCAGATCCATCACATTGTAGTTATAATGGGCAAATTGAAACTTCATCGCTGATTCCTCCTGATTTTATCCTATTTATGCCATATCGTTTTCAAACCGTCCCAAAGAATGCACCAGCCAAACCAAATATTCCGCCGGGCCTTCCTCTGATAGGTTAAATCCATATATTTCCGCTATCCTGGACAGAACCTCCATTTTCGCCTTCCGAATACTCATTTACTGCCTGAATTCCTCCCCCCTGCCGCTGATTTGCACAATCCTATCCCGTGCCGGATGCGCCGGATGTTCATCCAGCCACCGTCCAATGATCCCGTAATCCTCCCAGCAATGCATGGGATAAACCCGTTTTGCCTGCGTAAGGTCCAGAAAATAATCCATCCCCAAGGCATAATTTCCTTCCTGCCTGGGATCCAAAGGAACGAACGCGGCATCGATTTTTCTTCCCCTGACAGGCTCCAAAAACTGCTTAAAATGCTCTTCCATCCTGCGGTTTGATTCTTCCGCCTCCCCTTCCCAGCGCCAGTTGTTCAAATCGCCTCCATGATAAAGCGCCTTCCCTTCCGCCTGGATTAAGAAAGCCACCCCTTCATCTGTAGATTTCAGCGTTTCCACCTGGATATCGCCATCCTCCCATTTGCTTTTCGGCCTTATGGAAACCGTCCGGCCAAGGCAGTCCTGGGGAATGCGGCTTTTCCAGATATCATTAGATAAAATATACCATACATCCGAATACTTTGCTGCCAATTTAAAAATCTCCGGATTAAAATGATCCCCATGGCGGTGGCTGACGCAAACGTACAGCCGCTTCCCCTCCTCCACTTTCGGAATCTCTCCCTGATAATAGTCAAATAAAAATGCCGTCTCCTCCAATTCCACCAGAAAACCGCTGTGCCCGATATACGTAACCTTCATCCTAATCTCCCCTTTCTTCCCTCATACAGCACATAAACCAACGTGTAGGCCGCCATAATCCCGGAAACCGTAGGGGCAATCATCCCCAGCTTCCCCAGATCACCGGCAAAATGCTCCCCAAACAGGTACACCAGCGGGATCCTTAAAAGCAGCGCCCCCGCACTGCAGCTGACCATGGTCCATACCGTCTTTTCCCTGCCATTCAAATATCCGTTTAGGCAGAACACCATGGCAACCATCAGGTAATCGTAGCTGCAGGAGCGGAAAAAGGGAATACCTGCCTGGACTATTTCCGGCGATTTGCTGAATACCCGGATCATGGAAGCCGGGTTAACTTGCGCCCATCCCCAGAACAAGGCTGCCACAAAAAGGGCAAAGCCCATCCCGTACCATAAAGCCTTCCTGGCCCGTTTTGGCTTCCCCGCTCCCATATTCTGGGCGGTAAAAGCCGCCAGGGCATTGGCAATGGATGTGGCGGACAGCATGGCAAACACATCGAATTTGCTCCCGATCCCCACGATGGCTGCAGCGTAAACGCCGCAGCGGTTCATCACCGCCATCAGGTACAGGAAAGAAATCCGAACCATCAGCTCCTGGAAAGATATGGGGATCCCCACGGCCGCCAGCTCCTTTGCCACCGCCCCCACCGGGCGAAAGCTTTTTGGCTTAAAATCAAAGATGAACTTTTTCCATTTTAAGTAAGCCACTGCCAGGATCATGCTGATTCCCTGGGAAATGATGGTGGCAAAGGCCGTCCCTTCTACCCCCATCCCCCATTCCTTCACAAACACCACATCCAGAACAATATTGATCACGCAGGCGATTCCCACAAAAATCATGGGACGCAGGGAATCCCCATAGCCCCGCAGGATGGCGCTGATTGCGTTATACCCGCAGATAAACACATTGCCTGCGGCGCAGACCGCCACATACCGGTACGTCAAAGCGAATGAATCCTCCGGCGTGTCTAAAAGCCTTAAAAGCGGCTTCCCAAAGGCAATTAAAAGCAGGGTTAGCAGCAAGGCAAACAGAAAAAACACCGTCAATGTGGTTCCGATGGTTTTCTTTACCCGCTCAATATCCCCGCAGCCCATATATTTCCCGATTAAGATCGTGCTGCCCAAGGTCAGGCCTGTAATCAAGCTGGTAATGATCTGCGTCACCTGGGTTCCGGTGGCTACCGCCGCCACGCTTTCTGCGCCGCAGTACTTTCCCACCACCAGCAGATCCGCCGCCCCGTACAAAGACTGCCAGATATTGGCAATCAAAAAGGGGACGGCAAACAAAAGAAGCCTTGTCAGGATATTCCCTTCCGTCAAGTCGTTATTTTTCATCCGTTTCCTCCTGTTACCATTCACACCATGAACAATAACCTCCTCCTGACAGATGATTATAAACCCTTGGGCGGCTTACCGTCAATGGCTGAGGCTTTCTTTGCATACTATAGTGCCTATTGCGATTCACCGCACCATACCCCTCCATAATCGGCAATCGGGCAGGAGAGAGCCATCTTCCCCTGCCCGCCGTGCCCCATGCACCGCTTCCGCGGCATACTTCCTCTGCAGGGAAATGCGCACAAAAAGGGGATGCCGCAGCGCTTCATGCGGCATCCCTTCGATCTTCTTTCGGGAACTTCCTGCGAACTAAGAGGAAGCAGCACAGATGGACGATAGCCGTCACCAGCCAAGTCACCGGGTAGGCTAAATACAGCGTTTCCAGGGTAGGATGCCACTGGAATACGGTATAGAGCCATACTACCCTAAGCCCGCAGGCTCCGGTAAGGGATACCAGCATGGGAAGGACGGCATAGCCCAGCCCCCTTAAGCTCCCCACCAGGACATCCATCCACCCGCAGATAAAATAAGGGGCACAGATCACCATCATCCTCTTTAAGCCATTCTGGATTACCGCCGGGTCAGAAGAATAAATCCCCAAAAGATTGCTTCCCAGAAGGACGAAGCTTCCTCCCATCACCAGGCCGATCACCGTCACCACCGCCAGGCACAGCATCAGTATCCGGTTAATCCGGCTGAATTTCCCGCCGCCGATATTCTGGCTGGTAAAGCTTAGGTTGGTCTGGTAAATGGAATTCATGGCATTGTAAACGAAGCCTTCCAGGTTGGATGCCGCCGTGCTGCCCGCCATAGCCACCGAGCCAAAGGAATTCAGGGAAGACTGAACCAGCACATTGGAGATGGAAAACACCGCCCCTTGGAACCCTGCCGGCAGGCCGATCCTGGCGATCCGGCCAAACATCCGCCGGTTGATCCTAAGCTTTGAAAATTCCAGCCGGTAAGAGCCGTCGCTCTTTGCCAGGCAGCGGCACACCAGAGCCGCGGAAATGCACTGGGAAAGCACGGTAGCCAGCGCCACCCCAGCCACGCCCATATGGAAGACAATCACAAACATCAGGTTTAACAGCACGTTTACCACCCCGGCCGTCATCAGGAAATACAGCGGCCTCCTGGTGTCCCCGATAGCCCTTAAGATAGCCGCGCCGAAATTATACAGCATGATCACCGGCATACCCATGAAATAAATCCGCATATAGAGGGAAGCCTTGTCCAGCACATCCGCCGGGGTTTCCATCAGCGACAGAAGAGGCGCAGAGGCAAACGTGCCGATCACCACCAGGAGCACCCCGCACACCAGGCTGACCGTCACCGCCGTATGCACCGTCTCGCTTACCTCCCGATCCTTCCTGGCTCCAAAGTACTGAGCCACCAGCACGTTAGCGCCTATGGACAGGCCGATGAACACATTGATCAGCAAGTTAACCAGCGCCGATGTAGAGCCTACCGCCGCCAGCGACTCATGGCCTGCAAACCGCCCCACCACAATCACGTCCGCCGCATTAAACAAAAGCTGCAAAATGCCTGACAGCATCAGCGGCATGGCATAAGAAAGAATCTTGCCTAAAAGAGGGCCGCTGCACATATCCATCTCATATGAGCGTTTCATTGTAATCCCCAATCCCTTTCCATTTTGTTGAATTTGCTTTTTTTAGCAGTATTTTACCGCCCAGTTATCCTAAATCTTTAACGCCGTCTTAGCAGTGTAGCACAGTCCGGCAAATTTTTCAATGGTGAAAATACACTTAACAGAAAAACTTGTTCGTGGTATAATAGCTAAGAAAGCAAAAAGGCTGTGCAGAAACGTCAAAGGCCTGTAAACCGAACCCGTTCAGCTTTAAGGCCGCCTGCATTTCCTGCTATTTCCATTATAAATACGGTTTAATCAACACAAGGAGGTAACGATAATGGCATTAACCAGACCTAACGTCCTTTCTCTTCCCACCATGAACGAATCCTGGGCTATAACCGCCCGAAATTACGAGAAGGAAGGGCTAACCGAAATTGATTACTGGTGTTCCCCCACCATAACATCCACCGACCCTGCCCGCCACGCGGAGCTGGCAGGCCGCATGGTGCAGGTGGCATTGGAAGAATACTCCAATATTGTTTTGTACGGGGCAATCAAATCCATTGAAATCTTAACCGTGGAAGAAACCTTTGAGCGGTTCGGCCCGGAAGGCCTGAATATCCTTGGCCTTCCCAAATGCACCAGCGTAACGGATTTCCTTCGGGAGATCCACGAAACCCTGACCTCTTCAAATCCGGAGAAAATCAACGTATTCTCCCCCCTTGCCAACATCATTATTTCCATCAAGCCTATCCCGGCCTACTTAAAAGACAAACGCGGCAAGCGTCCTATGCTGAAATAAAGGGTGCAAAATCATCTATCGTCAGAAAATCGTAGGATAATAGACGGAAATATGTTATACAAAACTTGTAATTTTCAGGTAAAATAGAAACTAACAGGAAACCAATTCATCCTAATTCATTTTAAAGAAAGGATAGGGAACTTTATGAAGATGTGGAAAAAAATTACAGCCATTATTCTGCCGGCTCTTTTAGCCGGCGCCATGGCCATCCCTGGGATGGCCGCAGAGGAACGCACAAAGATTGAAAATGTGTCCCTTAATTTCACGGCCTATGACGACAGCGAGGAGTATGGGGAGGTTGAGGTAAATACCGGCTCAGGCCCCTATTCCGTGGAGGATGTGGAATTCCTTTCCAATACCTCCTCATCCAAGTACCCCAGGGTAAAGGTGACAGTGAATGCTGACGAAGGCTACTATTTCGCCTCCGCGAACAGAAGCTTGTTCACCCTGGCTGGGGAAGGCGCGGCATACTCCAGCGCCAATTTACGCAACAGCAAGGCCACCGTAGTGGTAACTGTGCAGTTAAAGAACTACAGCGGGGCGCAGGCCGATGTGCCGGATGATGTAGAGTGGGATTACGAAGGAAGCGGCTCCTGGGGAGAAGTTGCCAATGCCGGCTACTATGAAGTCCGGCTGCGCCGGGGCGGCACGGTAATCGGGGAAATCATGAAGATTGACGATACCCAGTTTAACTTCTGCGGCATGATTACCCAGACCGGCAATTACTCCTTCCAGGTGCGCACCGTTAACCGCTATGTATCCGCCAATAAGAGCAAATGGGTCAGCTCCGAGCGCTGGAGCGTGGATAATGAAACCCTGCAGCTTATCCGAAACAGGGCGGCTTACGGCGTAACCAATAATTTCTATACCACCGGCGCTACCAATACCGGCAGCACCCCCACCTCGCCTACCGCCCCAACCTCGCCTGCCACGCCTGCAGGCTCCACCGGCTGGCAGCAGGACGCTATCGGCATCTGGTACCGCAATTACGACGGCACATGGCCTGTATCTGCTTGGCAGATGATTGACGGATATTGGTATTACTTTAACGAAGGCGGATACCGCCTGACCAGCCAGTGGTTGCATCACACCGACGGCAACTGGTACTATTTAGGCCCCAACGGCGCTATGCTCACCAACACCCGCACCCCGGATAACCTTTACGTAGACGCAAACGGAATCTACGTTCCGGGATACTAAGCGGAACGAATAACTTTACCTGAAAAAAGCAAGAAATGATAAAATAGGGATGTTTGCAAACATCCCTATCTTTTTTGCCAGTCCTTTTTTGCTAATCCTTTTTTGCTAATCCTTTTTGCTAATCCCTCTAAACAGCCCGCATTCGCTGACCGCGCCGCCTTTCTTTGATGCTGGGGCATCCCGGCTGCGCCCTGCGGCATCAATGCTTACCCTTTCGCCTTCCCCTCGCCGCCCCGGCGCTGGTAGGCCAGCCGCTCCTCCCCGTTTTCCAGATAAATAATGCCGCATTTTTGGAATCCATTCTTCTCCAAGACGTGCTGCATCACCCGGTTATCCCGATGGGTGTCAATCTTTAGGTTTCCCCACTGCCTGCCCGCCCAGTCAAAGCAGGCCTTCCCAAAGCCTTTGCCCCTCCCGGAAGCGGCTACCCGGTGAATCACCCCGTAAGGCTCCTGGTCCAGCCACTCCCCCTGGTAAATCCGGCGGTAAGTGGGATCGTCCTCCACAGCAAAGTAAAAGGTTCCCAAAAGTTCTCCCGGCTGCAGCCCTTCTCCTTCCTTGCCCTCGTCCCCTTCTTCCGCCAGGCAAAGGTACGCCTTCCCTTCCAGGATTCCCCTTTTCACTGCTTCCTCTTCCGGAAAAGAATCCTTCCACTGGTTAGGATTCCCCGTATCCTTCATCATCTGCCTGGCTATGGCGTAAACTGCCATCATCTGCGGCAGATCCCATAATTTCGCTTTAATGATCTTCATCTTCATCCCCTCTTTTGTCTTCCCTGTCTCCTCTTTATCTTTTCTGTCTTCTCTTTATCTTTTTCCCTTTTTATCTTTTCCCTCATATCCCACTGCCCCGCCCGTGCAGTTCATAGTAAAACATATACTGCTGCAAAATCCCGGCAAAGCCTTTGTAACGCTTAAAGGGAAAACCCTCCGGGTAATGCGCCTTTAACACCTGGGCGATATGGGTATCCACCGGGAAAGCGTCCACATGATGGAAGCCAAACAGGCATACGCATTCCGCCACCTTTTCCCCCACCCCGCAAAGCCTCATCAGCTCCTTTTTCACCTTATCGTGATCCTGCCCCTCCAGCGCCTTTAACGAGACCTCTTCCTTTGCAACCGCCTTGGCCGTTTCCAGGATATACCTGGCACGGTATCCCAGATTACATCCCCTCAGGCCTTCAAGATCCGCCCCTGCCAAAGCCTCCGGAGAGGGGAAGCCATAATACGCCTCCCCCCGAAAATTTTCCAGGCGGCGGCCATACCTCCGGCATAAAAGCCCTACGCATTTTTTAATCCTTGGGATATTATTCTGCTGGGAAATGATAAACGTAGCCACCATCTCCCAAGGATCCTGGCGCAGGATCCGTATCCCCTGCCCGGCTTTCGCCGCCTGGCTTAAATACTCATCCCCTTTTTCCGCCTTCTCCCGAATCCTTCCATAATCTGTCCCCAGATCAAAATATCGGCTCCAAAATCCCCCAAACTCCTCCTGGCTGCAGGAAAGGACAAAACACTCCCCCTGATGACAGATTTCCAGGAAACGCTCCCCTGCAATCACCGCAAAATGCCCAGGTTTCCCCTCTTCCATCCGGAAGCACTGGCCGCTGGCTTCAATCTTCCCCAAATCCATATCCGGGATCTGAACAACCATCCTTATCCCCCTTATCAAAAACGTACATAAAAAACACCTGCCAGGCACTGCTTGCCGTATACCTGGCAGGTTTAAACTCCTATCCTAAATGGTAACGGTTCAGTACCTTCACCGTTACGAGCAAAAATCCATTAAAAATTGCCTACGGCAATGGGATTTTTGCCCTCTAGCCGAGTTATCTTACGGTCAGCGCAGTAAATGCGCAGACCTGCTAAATAGTTACCCTAAATGAGCCATATACGCCACAGCCGCATCGACGCAGGCTTCCATCCCGGCCTTATGGCTGTCCAGGCAAAGATGGTAATTCTGGGGCTTTCCCCACTCGTTTCCCGTATAATACTGGTAATAATCCCTCCGCTTTTGGTCAATCTCCCGAACCCGCTTCTCTGTCAGCTTCGCCTCGGATTCCGGCAGTCCCTCCAGCTTACAGATCCTCTGAACCCGCTTTTTAAAATTTGCGTAAAAAAACAGGTTCAGGCACTGCTCGTCCTTCAGCACCATATCGGCACAGCGCCCTACAATCACGCAAGGCCCATGATGAGCCAAACGGCGGATCACCCTGGACTGGGCGATAAAAATCTGGTCGGACATAGACGCCTCATATGTATGGGAAAAGGGCGTGTACTTCACCTCTTCTTTTTCCATAAAAGCATTGTCATACATTTCAAAAATGTGCTCTTCGATCTCGATATCCTCCGCCGCCATTTTAATCAATTCCTTATCATAAAATGGAATCCCAAGCCGCTCCGCCAGCTGGCAGCCAATCTGCCTCCCACCGCTTCCAAACTCCCTGCTGATGGTAATGATTTTTGTCATAAAGCACCTCCCAAATCCCACTCTTCCGCCGTAAAGCATTGCAATCCTTTGCATCTCATCGTATACCATGTCCAGTGCTCATAGTATACCATGTCCACCGCCTTTTTGGCAATGCTAAGACAATAGTTTTCTTTGGAATCTTATGGTTTTTGGCTCCACTCCTGTTTACGGCATTGCAATTTCCAAAAAATCAGGTAAAATAGAATTAACGCGGCTGCCTGGCCTTTTGCCTTGGGCTGGCGCTGCCAAACCTTACCCGGCAACTACATAAGGAGGAACCAGCATGAACCAAACTGTTACCCTTGGAAGCACTGGCATTACCGTCAATAAAAATGGCTTTGGAGCCTTGCCTATCCAGCGGATTTCCACAGAGGAAGCCGTCCGCCTTCTCCAAAAGGCCTATAAAGGCGGCATCAATTTTTATGATACCGCCCGCGCTTATACCGACAGCGAAGAAAAGCTAGGGAAGGCTTTCCAGGATGTCCGTGAACATATTTACCTTGCCACAAAAACCATGTCCGTGAATGCCGAAGGCTTTTGGAAGGATCTGGAACAAAGCCTGGCGAATTTAAAAACAGATTACGTGGATCTGTACCAATTCCATAACCCCGCCTTCTGCCCCAAGCCTGGGGACGGCTCCGGCCTTTATGAAGCGGCTTTAGAGGCAAAAGCCCAGGGGAAAATCCGCCATATCGGCATCACCAACCACCGGCTGGCCGTGGCAAAGGAAGCCATCCAATCCGGCCTTTATGAAACCCTCCAGTTCCCTTTCTGCTATCTTGCCGCCGAAGCCGATCTGGAGCTGGTAAGGATATGCAAAGAAAAACACATGGGATTTATCTCCATGAAAGCATTATCCGGCGGCCTGATCACCGATTCTGCCGCCGCCTACGCCTTCCAGGCCCAGTTTGATCATGTGCTGCCTATCTGGGGTATCCAGCGGGAAAAGGAATTGGATGAATTTTTATGCTATGTAAAAACCCCTCCGGCCATGACGGAGGCAATCACCGCGCTGATTGCCAAAGACCAAAAGGAACTGGCCGGAAACTTCTGCCGTGGCTGCGGGTACTGTATGCCCTGTCCGGCAGGAATTGAAATCAATAACTGTGCCCGTATGTCCCTTTTAATCCGGCGCTCCCCCTCCGCCAGCCAGTTAACCCCCTCGGCTCAGGAAAAGATGGCAAGGATTGCAGACTGCCTCCACTGCGGACAGTGCAAGGCCAAATGCCCCTATGGCATCGATACGCCCGCCCTCCTGGAAGCCAACTATAAGGATTACCAGGAAATTTTGGCTGGCAAGCCCCTTTAATGCTCTAAAAGCCGTAATTTACCTGGGGACAGTACTAGTTCAGCCTGAACTTGTCCCTGTCCCCAGGGTTAATCCGATACTCCACCCGCTTAATATGCTCTTCCTTATACTCCAAAAGCTTATGGTTTTTCAGGCCGTCCAGGAATTCATCCTTATGCCGCATCACCATCCCCAAATCGCTGACAGCCGGATTCATCTGCAGGCAAATCCAGGTTTCATCTTCCCTATATTCCCTTTTTCTTATTTTTATCTCATACAGCTGGGAATTATATTCCACTTCAATTTCCACGGTATTTTCCGGGACATCCTCCTGCTCCTTTAACACACATTCGGAACCGGCGAAATCACCCATCAGCCAGATCTTATCCCCATCCTCTGGGTAAACGCTGCAGATAAAAGTTTCCGTGGCAAACGCCTCCTGGGAAGCCGGGATCTCCTGGTAGGAAAAGCCAGAAATATCCGCAAACACTATCCCGCTTCCTATCCCCCCAAGGAGCACGCCTGCGCAGAAAACTGCTGCTGCAATCCCTCTTAATCGGTTCTTTCCATTCATCTTCTCTCCTCCATTACCGCCCGGCGCCGATTTCTAAACCATCTTGCTTTCCCTGCCGGAAGGCTTCTTCCCCTCCCTTATCCGGTTTCCGGGATTCTCCTCCTTCCGACTCCTTTTTCGGCTTAACCCAAAAAAACGTGCACCCTAACACGCTTAGGGAAACGAAGCAAAGCACCGCCCCAAAACAGCCCAGTACCGCCCCCAAAAATGGATAACCCTGACACCAAAGTACGCTTAACAGTCCAAGAAAATACAAGCACACCAGCCCGCAAAAGGCAGCTCCCGCAGCTGCCAGCACCACGCAAAAATTCCAGCCCAGCCGGCACCACCAGATCACGCACCTTAAAGACCACCGGATAATCCCCTGGATCCAACTGGCCAGACGCCTTCCTGCGCACCTTGCGCATTTTCCCCTGCCCGCTTTCCGGCTCCTTTCTGCTTTCCGGCTCCTTTCTGCTTTCCAGTTCTTTTCTGCTTTCTGGTTCTTTTCCCCATCTCCGGAAAAAAAAGTCTCTTCCTCCCCGGCTAAGTTTAACTGTGCCTCCTCCTCATCCTTCTGCCCTGCCTTCTCCCTTCCCTTAACGCTTTCCCACACCTGCTTTCCCAGGCAAAGGGGCAAAGCAATCAGCCAAACGAGCTTTCTGCCCAAAGCCTTAACTGCCCGCAAAAGCCAGGCCCAGGCTCCGCGCAATCCCTTGCCTATCCTGCCTATCCATCCTATGAGCAGACGTTTTTCTTCCTCCCCGCCTTCCTCCGCCCCTCTCCTGTCCGCCCTTTTCCAAAAGAGCCTTGGGAAGGCTCTGCCCGTCCCGGCCCGCCCATACCCGGGCTTTACGTGGTAAGCCTCCAAAATCTCCGCCGCCAGCTCCTGGAGGGAGCCAAAATCACGGATAGCCTCATCCTCGCTCATCCCCTTTTCTATCTTCATCTGAATATGTTGGGAATATTCTCCAAGGATATCCTCCTGCTCCTCATCCTCCAGCACCGCCAGATAACCTTTTAACTCATCCAAAAACTCCTGTTTCTTCATCGAATCCTCCACCTTGCTCTCTTAAAAATTTGCACACCCTGGTCTGAAGCTCAACCCACTCCTTCTCCAGCAAGTCCCGGTACAGCACGCCGGAAGCCGTCAGATGGTAGTACTTCCTGGGAGGCCCCTCTTTCGACTCCCGCAGATAGGTTTCAAAATAGTGCTCATTGGTCAAACGCTTTAACAGCGGATATATGGTTCCTTCATTCACGTCAATCACCTTTGACACCTCTTCCACCAGCTCATATCCATACATATCCCGCTTCCTCACCGACTCCAGAACAATCAGCTCCAGCACACCCTTTTTCAACTGCGCATTCATGCGAACCCTCCTTGTGATACTATATTATACCAACTACCTTGTATTGTCAAGTACTAATAAAAGCAAAATACCATCTGCCATAAAGCGCCTCGGGAAAACCGCGAATTGCACCTCCCCTATGGACATTCTCCGGCAGATGGATTATGATAAGATATTATGATGTTAGGGGCAAAAGTTTTTTGACCCCTATGATACATATAAACCCTTGATATGGGTAAACATCCGAAACAGGAGGACTTACTTTTATGTACTGCTTTAATAATGACTATAGCGAAGGCGCCCATCCAAATATCATGAACGCCCTAATCCAGGCAAGCTTAAAACAGCATACCGGCTACAGCCTGGATACCCATACGGAACACGCCAAGGAGCTGATCCGGAAGGAAATCCAGCGGGAGGATGCAGACATCCATCTAATCGTCGGAGGAACCCAAACCAATATGATCACCATCAGCGCCGCCCTCCGTCCCCACCAGGCCGTAATTGCCCCGGAAACCGGCCATATCAATGTCCACGAAACCGGTTCCATCGAATCAACCGGGCACAAAGTATTAACCCAGCCTGCGCCCGATGGGAAGCTGACCCCTGCCCTAATCGGGAAAACCCTGGACTGGCATACAGACGAGCATATGGTGCAGCCTAAAATGGTTTATATTTCCAATACTACTGAAATTGGGACGCAGTATACCCTGGCGGAGCTGGAAGCCCTTTCCGCCTTCTGCAGGCAAAAAGGACTTTTCTTATTCTTAGACGGAGCGCGCCTTGGCGCCGCCCTTACCAGTCCTGCCAACGACGTAACTATGGCAGATATCGCCCGGCTAACCGACGTATTCTATATCGGCGGGACGAAAAACGGAGCCTTGTTTGGCGAAGCCCTGGTCATCCTGAACCCAGAGCTAAAGCCGGATTTCCGGTATATGATTAAGCAAAAAGGAGCCATGCTGGCCAAAGGATTCCTTTTAGGCATCCAGTTTGAAGAGCTGTTCCAAAACCAGCTGTTTTACGAAATGGCCTCCCATGCCAATGAAATGGCCGCGTCCTTAAAAACCGTGTTTTCCCAGTGCGGCTTCCCCTTCTTCTCGGAATCCTGCACCAACCAGCAGTTCCCCATCCTGCCAAACGAATTAATCGCCCAGCTGCGCAAATCCTACCAATTCCAGGATCAGCAGGCGATCGACGATAACCACACCGCCGTCCGCTTCGTCACCTCCTGGGCTACGAAAGAAGAAGCGGTAAGGCAGTTTGTGGCCGATTTTAAGAAGCTGGCAAAAGATTGCGGGCGTTAATGGCCGTTTAAAAGCCGTTTAAAAAAGCAGCCGCTTAAAAAAGCACGGGAGTTCACCCTCCCGTGCCTATGCATCCATTTGCCTTGCCGCTTCCATCACCGCCTACGCGGCAAAGGCGCCAGCCTTCCCCTTATCCTCAATCATCTCATCCAAAACCTCCAGCGCCTTCTCCAGCTGATTATCGTAAAGCTCCTCTGCAGCTTCCCCATCATTTCCAGCCTGGCCGCTGTTTCCATTCCCATCTCCATCCAAAGCAGCCTGACTGCCCTGACCATCATCCCGGCCTGCGCTATCCTGCTCACCTGCCCCATCATTCCTGCCTGCGCCATCCTGCTCATCCGCGCCATCGTTCCCATCTTCCGATGCCGCCTCCCCATCTTCCTGCCCTTTGCCTTCCGCCGCCTTATCCTCATCCTCTTTTGGCAGCTCATAAGCAATCTCCACATCCGGCTCCAAGCCCACGCCGTGGAGATCGAAGCCACTGGGGCTGTAGTAATGGGCAGTAGTCAGCTTCACCGCCGAACCGTCCCCTAAAGGAAGGAGCGTCTGCACAATCCCTTTCCCGAAACTGGTAGTCCCCACAAGCTTTGCCCTGCCGTAATCCCGCATGGCTCCGGCAAATACTTCGGAAGCGCTGGCGGAATTGCCGTCAATCAGGATAACCGTAGGGATATCTATGCTATGGCCGTCCTCGCAGTAAAATTTATCCCCCTGCTCATTCTTATCCGCGGTTGATACCACCAGGGTCTTTCCCTTTTCCTGGGAATACTCATCTAAATCATCCGGCAGCATATAGTCAATCATCGCCACCGCCGTATCCAGCACGCCTCCTGGATTTCCCCGAAGATCGATCACCAGGCCTTCCATTCCCTGTCCTTCCAGATCATCTAAAGCCGACTTAAACTGCTCTGTCGTCACCGTGTCAAACTGACTGACGATAATATACCCTGCCTTATGGGCTTTCATCTCATATTCCACGGTAGGGACTTCGATCTGCCGCCTTACCACATCCATCTCCACGTAATCCTCAGCCGCGGGGCGGAACATCTTTAGATGGACCATCGTGCCCTCTTCCCCCTTAACGTGCTGCTTTACCAGGATATCCAAATCCAAATCCGTAGTGACTTCCACATCATCTACCTGGTAAAATATATCCCCTACCCGAAGCCCAGCCTCCTCCGCCGGGGTTCCTTTAAACACCTTAGCCACGGAAATTATGCCCGTCACCATATTTTTCGATACCATAGCGCCAATCCCGCAGTATTCCCCGGAAGTTTCTTCCATCAGATCCATAAATTCATCTTCTGTATAGTAAACAGAATAGGGATCATCCAGGCCAGCCATCATCCCTTTAAAGATAAATTCCTCTACATTTTCCTGATCTTCATCAAACAGAAAATAATGATCAATAATCTCCTGGAGCCGCTTGGCCTTTACCTCCACTTCATTCCAGCGGATGCCGGAGCCATTATCCTTCTCCCCGGCAGGGCTGCCATTCTGAGCCTGAACTTGGCTGCGGATCATGCTCCTCCCGATTAAAAAAATCCCGGCGGACATTCCCACAATCACCAGGCCCGCAAAAGCGGTCACCAGGGAACCGATCAAAATTCCCTTCCAAAATTTATTCTTACTTTCCAACGCTTTAATCTCCTATCTGTTTTATCGGGGGCTTTCTCTGCATTTCGCACCGTTAACAGATGCTGCTGCTTTTCATAATATTCCCTGAATCACCCGCAGTATGCAAAAGACCGTCATTTCCTCTCCTTAAAGGCGGATAAAAAGAATCCTGCAAAAGCAGGATTCTTCATCTGCAAATAGCAGAGAGCGCCGCAGGCATACTGGAGCGTGTTTGAAAAAGCACGCCCTAATATTCCAAACTCTCCATGTACTTCATGTACTTGACTACCATCAGGGCAATCTTAAAGGTGATGGCATCCTCAAACACCCGCAGATCCAGGCCGGTGCTCTTTTGCAGCTTGTCCAGGCGGTATACCAGGGTATTCCGGTGGATATACAGCTGGCGGGAGGTTTCCGAAACATTCAAGCTGTTCTCGAAAAACTTATTGATAGTGGTTAAGGTTTCCTCGTCAAAATCATCCGGCGACTTATTGTCAAAAATTTCCTTGATGAACATCCGGCACAGAGGCAGGGGAAGCTGATAGATCAACCGTCCAATTCCTAAATGGGAATAAGCCACTACGTTTTTATTGCTGTAGAAAATCTTCCCCACATCCAATGCCATCTTGGCTTCCTTGTAGGAACGGGAAACCTCCTTGATCTCATTGACAATGGTTCCAAAGGCCACATGAACCTTCGTCATGGCCTCCGTATTCAGCATATCTAAAATCGTGCTGGCCGTCTTTTCCAGCTCCTCATAGCCTTCGCCTGGCTTAACCTCCTTTACCAGGATGATGTTCTTCTCATCCACCGCGGTAATGAAATCCTTAGTCTTGGCCGCAAACAGGCTCCTTACGGTTTCCAGCGCATTTACATCCTTCTCATGCTGCGTTTCAATCAGGTAAACTACCCGCTTTACATTCGTCTCAATATGCAGTTTCTTCGCCCGGTTGTAAATATCTACCAGGAGAAGATTATCCAGCAGCAGGTTCTTAATGAAATTATCCTTGTCAAACCGTTCTTTATATGCCACTAAAAGGTTCTGCACCTGGAATGCCGCCAGCTTCCCTACCATATAAACATCATCGCTGCCGCCCTTCGCCAGCAAGATATATTCCAGCTGATGCTCATCAAACACTTTAAAAAACTGATATCCCTGGATAACCTGGCTGTCCGCAGGAGAGTCCACAAATGCCAGGATCGAACTTTCGTATTCTTCCGCATCGTTAAAGGTGGTAGCCAGAACTTTGCCTTCCGTATCGCAGATGCATAAATCAATCCTGGTGATTCCCTTTAACCCTTCGATAGTGGTTTGAAGTATTTGATTTGAAATCATGCCAATTCTCTCCTTTTCGTCAAAGTCAACAACCTCGCGGCATCCGCCAAATGCTTGTGCAAGCACGGCACATGGCTTATGCCTGCGGGAATAAACACTAAGCTGCCATATTTGGGGCAGATTTTTAGCCCCAATTATATCTTAATGCAAAAGGATAAAAAAAGCAAGCGAGTATCACACCCGCTTGCTTAATTTTACAAACTTTTCAGAAATTAGTTCAGAACTACCTTCTCGGTTTCCTTATCGAAGATATGGATCTTGGATAAATCCATCGCTAACTTAACGGTATCCCCAGGCCTTGCCGTAGTACGCGGATTTACACGTGCGGTGCAGCTGGTGTCGTCAATATCAAAATATAAGAATACTTCAGCACCTAACATCTCATATACGCGGATGGTCGTGGTCAGGACTGCCTTTGGATTTGCTGCCAGCCAAGCCTCGTCATCATGAAGATCTTCCGGACGAATACCCATGGTAACGGTCTTTCCAACGTATCCGGCTGCCTCTAACTTCTTGGCCTTGTCTGCCGGAAGGGCGATGGTGTTGTTCCCGCCGAAGGTCAAGGTAACATCGCTGCCGCTCTTTGCTACGGTTGCGTCGATTAAGTTCATCTGAGGTGCGCCGATAAAGCCTGCAACGAACTTATTGCCTGGCTTATCATATAAGTTCTGGGGAGAATCTACCTGCTGAACGATGCCGTCCTTCATTACAACGATTCTGGTTCCCAGGGTCATAGCCTCGGTCTGGTCATGGGTTACATAGATAATGGTTGCTTCCAGTCTCTGATGAAGCTTCGAGATCTCGATTCTCATCTGGCCTCTTAACTTAGCATCCAAGTTAGACAGCGGCTCATCCATCAGGAATACTTTAGGGCTACGAACGATTGCACGGCCCATGGCAACACGCTGCCTCTGGCCGCCGGATAATGCCTTCGGCTTACGGTCTAACAGATGGGATAAGTCAAGGATCCTGGCTGCTTCCTGAACCAGCTTGTCGATCTCATCCTTCGGGGTCTTACGAAGCTTAAGGCCGAATGCCATATTGTCATATACGGACATATGGGGATACAGTGCGTAGTTCTGGAATACCATGGCGATATCACGGTCTTTCGGCTCTACGTCATTAACCAGCTTGCCATCAATATATAATTCACCGGAAGAGATATCCTCCAGGCCTGCAATCATACGAAGAGTAGTGGACTTACCGCAACCGGAGGGACCTACGAAGATAACGAACTCCTTGTCTGCGATTTCCAGGTTAAAATCTTTAACTGCCACAAAACCGTTTGGATACCTTTTCTCAACGTGCCTTAAAGATAAACTTGCCATAACAAATCCTCCTGATTTTCATTGAAATATGATCAATCTTCTTACATTATAGATCTACCTGCTTCCCGGTTCACACCGTTCCACTTTTGTGTCTTTTGTAATCATACTGTATTTTTTTTTTTTTTGCTACCCTTGAAATAGCCAAAAAGAATTTTTTTCTTTTGTCTAATCTGTATACCTAAAATTAAAACTATCCGATCTGTCAAAATTCATCCTAAAATATGAATTAAGGGTTGTCAATATTCGATAAAGCCCTCTCCCAGCACTTCCCTGGCATCACTGACGGTAACGAATGCCCGCTTGTCGAACCTTCGCACCAGTTCTTTTAACTGGCTGATTTCCTTTTTGGAAACCACACAGTAAATCATCTGCTTTTCTTCCTTAGAATACATTCCGGTGGCGGAAAGCCCGGTCACTCCCCGGGCCATTTCCTCCATGATCGCCCCCGCGATTTCCTGGCCGCGCTCCGAGATAATAAAGACGGCCTTAGAGAATTTTAAGCCCTCGATCATCCCATCAGACACCCTTGCAAGGCCGTAGATGGCAATCAGCGCATAGAGGGCGGGACGGATGCCAAATACCGCTGCGCCTATCACCACCACCAAGGCATCCAATACCTGCATGATCTGGGAAATGGAGTAATGGGGCAGCTTTTTTTGGATCAAAGCCGCCAGCATATCCGTGCCTCCCGTGGTAGACTGAGCCATAAACACCAACCCTGTGCCCACTCCGCTGATCAACCCTCCAAACAGCGCCACCAAAAGCATATCTTCCTCTGGGATCAGGGAAAGCTCCGGGATCATGTACAGGGAGACAGACAACGCCGCTGTGGCCACAAAGGTGCGCTTTAAGAACCGCCAGCCCTTCATCTTCAGCGAAGCGAAAAACAGCGGGATATTCAGCACGGTGTTCGTGCACCATAGGGGAATCCCGGCAATATCCTTTGCGATAATCGCCACACCCGAGACCCCTCCCGTCACCAGACCGGCAGGATCATAAATATTTTTAATGGCAAACCCCATGATAAATGAACCTGCAATCATCATCAGGTAATCGGCCATAGGCGTCCTTTTATTCATTTCTCCTCCATTCTTTTCCGAAAGCACTCTTCGGAAATTATCCGTGAACGTTTTTCCTTAGCGAAATATAATCCGGTAGATCCTTTCCGCCCTTTTCTCAGCTTTCCCTAATTTCCCCGGCCCATTCCTTTGATTATGCTTTCTGCCTGGCGAAACGCAAACCGTAACCTTACGAAGCCCTTTCCCGGATACGCTTTCGGTAAAGCAAAAAGGCGGCTCTTTCCCGTAAGCCGCCCTCTCCGTCTATGCCTGGCCGCCAGGCTTCCTGGCTAATATATGAATCCATTTGGTATTTGGATGGTTTGCCCGGATATCGTTGGACACCCATTCCTTTTCTACCTTAAAATATCCGTCTTGTTCCAATAAAGAACGCAGCTCCCGCTCCGAAAATGCGTTAAAATACCGCTCCCCCCGGAAACCGTCCGAATCCCCCAGCCGCATGGACAGGAAAAATATGCCGTCCTCCTCCAGCGCCTTTGCCACCCGCTTAAATATGCCGGGAAGCTCTGGCTTAGGGATATGGATCAGGGAATTGTAAGCCCATACCCCGTCAAACGCGCCGTCAAACTCCATTTCCTCGTATGTCATCTGCAGCACATCCAACCCGGTATGTATCTGGGCAAGCCTGCACATCTCCTCCGCGCCGTCAAGGGGCGTCACATCGTAGCCCTGCTCATAAAAGCTTAAGCTGTCCCTGCCGGAACCGCAGCCTAAATCCAGGATCGTATCCCCCTCATCCAAAAACGACAAAAACTCCCGGATGGGTTCTCCCGTGTCTAAGCCTACTGACTCCTCAAAAACATTCGCTGCGTATTTATTGTAATAATCTATCGGATCCACTTTTTTCTCCTAAACCTCCTAATTGTCATTGAGCACTGCCGGACTTTTCTGTGCCCCTTTGCCACGCCCCAATGGCCGGGCATCACAGCCGTTCTATGGATTTCTCCGTTATCCGTATTTTCCCTTCCTTCAAAAGCCGCCCCACTGCCCGCTTAAACGCGTTTTTGCTCATGGAGAATTCCTGCTTAATGATCTCCGGGCTGGCCTTATCGTTAAAGGGCAGCACACCTTCGCACCGGTCGATCGCCTTCATCACCTGCTCCGCATCCACGCCCATCTGGATGTACGCTTTCTTTCTGGGGCTTAAATCCAGTTTCCCGTCTTCCCGCACCTTGGTAACACGGCACATTACCTCGTCGCCTTCATGGTAGTTTTCAAACAGTTCCTTTTTCGGAATCAATCCATAGTATTTATAATCCACGGCCACAAACGCGCCCAGATTTTCCTTAATCTCATAGATCCGTCCCGCCACCTCGTCATCCTGATGGTAGGGCGACTGGTTGCTCATATGGGCATACACCTTCATGGTGGCCGCCAATCTCTGGCTCTTATCCACGTAAAGGGCTACCAGGCAGGACTCTCCCTGCCTTACCGGATGGCTCTGCTCTTTAAAGGGAAGGAGAAGATCCTTTTCTAAGCCCATGTCCAAAAACGCACCGATCCTGGAGACCTCCTTGACTTCCAGCACCCCGCACTGACCCACTTCCAGCTTCGGCGTGCCTGTGGTGGCAATCAGCCGATCCTCCGAATCCTTGTAGATAAATACGGTCAGCTTATCCCCCACTCCCGTTCCCTGGGGAACCTGTTTTTTGGGCAGCAGCACACTGGCCTCGCTTTTCTCATCCTCACTTAAGTAAACGCCGAAATCCTTTATCCGAACTACCATCAGTTCCTGTACTTTTCCTAACTCAATCATCCTTTTCCTTCTTAAACCTCCATGTGCCCGCCTAACCGCGCACCAAGCCTCAATGCATATGACGCATATCCAACAAAAACCTCTTTCGTGCGCGGCATACTGCCCACAGCCCATGGGCCAGGCAGAATACCGGTATCGTTACTATTATATATGATTCCCGCCCACTTGTCCAGACGGGATCTAGAGCGTATTTGAAAAGCCGGACTTTGCAAACGGACAAGAAGATGCCCCGCCTGAACTGTTGCGCAGTTTGCCCTGCAGCCTGCGCCCCCGAAAAGCTAAGGCTTATCCGCCAGCTTGCTGCCACAGATATTACAGGTTTCCTTATCCGCCGAAAAAACCATCTGGCATTTAAGACATACCTTCCGCCGCCCCAGCCTGGAAATCAGCTGGGCGCTGTTATCCTCATGGTGCATCAGCTGGGCGCCGTCATCCCCATGACGTATCTTCTGCTGTCCCTGAACTCCCAAAACAGGCAGGGCGGCTCCGCAGAATCCGCAAAACCGCACTCCCGGCCGCGCCTGGCGGCGGCAGCCTGGGCACATCTGTCCGTTTTCTTCAAAGCCAGAGGAAAGCGCGCTGGGTTCCTGCTGCTTAAAGGCCTGGCCTTCCTGGACAGACGCAGGAGGCGCAGGCTGCACCGGCCTGGGTGACGGCTGCGCCCTGGAAGGCTCTGGCTGAGCAAATCCTAAAGAGGGCCGCTCCCCGGAAGCCTCCGGCTGGGGCTGCCTGGGCAGCTGGGGGTTTTGCTGCGTCTGCGGCTCCTTTGCTGCCTGGCTCATGTCCTGGCCCATACCGTGGATCACCACGCCGTCCGGCTGCACTTCCACGCAGGAAGGCGGATTGTCCAGGATGAACTTCTTCTGCTCTTCCGATACGTAATAGCCCTGCCTGCAGCCTGAGCACATCACCGCGTATTTCGTGCTGACGGATACCGTAGGGATAAACACTACCCGGATCTTCATCTTCAGCATCGCCAATTCCCATGGCTTCTGCTTTCTGCAGCAAGAGCAGTATGCCTCCCCCACACTTTTAAGTTTATAATAGCTGTCGGCCGCCCCGCAGCCGTTAATCAAAAATCCAGCCATGCCACTTCCTCCTCTTTTGTCCTTCCCCTTACGCCTACTCCGACAAGGGCTTTTCCAGCTGGGACAAAACTTCCCGAAGCTGGGCGATCGCCGCCCGGATCTCATCCTTTTTCGCTTCATCCTGGCGGGCTACCATGGCGGACTGCTCCATCTGCTCCTTAGCCGTATCCACCTGCCCGCTGTAATACCCTTCCAGCTGCTCCTTTACCTTCCCAGCCATTTTCTGGTAGGTATCCTCCACCGCCATAAGGGCGGACTGGCGCAGGCTGGCATACTGCTTTCGGATTTTCTCCAGGATATCCGGGGCCTTGGCATCCATCTCCTTCTGGCGCATCGTGCCGGCAATGCCGTCGGCCACCAGCCCGATAAACGCGTTAAAGGGCAGCTTAGAGATCACATAGCTTACGTTATCTCCCTTTGTCCAGGTTTGATTGTCCAGGGAGAACCGAAAATGGTAACGGTTCTTTTGCATATTGCGGGATAAGTTGCGGGTCAGCTCCTCGGAAATCTCCTCCAGCTGATCGTACAGCTCCAAGGTATGGCGTTCCAGGCAGCGATCCATCGCCTCCTGGAGCGTATCGATGCAATAGAAGGAATAGTACTTAATCAGCTGCGCCGGGGGAATATCCGCCAGCGTATCCGTCTCCTTCCGGAGCCTGTCCAGCAGCTCTTCTATCCAGCCGCAAGTCTCTGCCTGCATCTCCTTTACCAGGCCGTCAATGCGCCCTGATGCCTCCTGATGCACGCTCGCCTGCCTCTCACACTGCTTTTCCAGCGTTTCCATGGCCTGCTGCACCTCCTGGCTGCTCATAGCCAGGCCTTCCTCCATGGCCGCCAGGCTGCCCGCTAAATCCTCCGCCATCCCCCGGAGCATCCGCTGCATCCTGTCCGGCACTGCCGTATCCTTCTTTTCCTTCGTTAACCGAGCAATATTCCCGCGAAATTCCTCAAAGTTTCCGTGAAGGCAGTCCGCCAGCCGCTCATTAGGCCGCTCCTCCTCCATCTGAAGGCACTGCTCATCCAAGGCACTTAACAGCCAAAACCGCTGCCCCGGCAAAAGCCCCTGCACCCTTTCCGTTAACATCTGGCGGATCCGCTTAAGTTCATCTTCATTGCGCATCATATCCGCGTAGTTGCCCACCAAAAACAAATCCGTATACTTCTGAGGCAGGATGGCCGTCTTTAAAAACAGCTGCTCCCCCTGGGATAAGGGATAGGACACAGAAAACACATACACCACCGCATCCGCCTGCTGCAGCGCCGCCGCTACCTGCTGGCTGAAATCGTTCAGGGAATCCCCTAAGCCGGGCGTATCCACGATCGTCACCTGCTTTAGCAGCGGGATAGGGCGTTTCAGCTGAATCTGGCGGATGGGCTCGCCTATCTGGCGCTGCAGCGCTTCTAAGCTGTCCCTGCGCAGCTCTTCGTCGGAAAGGCGCATACAGCGCCCGCCCGACAAAACCGCCTCGTTGGAATGTACGCCGTAGCTGATGCGGTTTAAGGTTACGGTCTCCGTCGTCACATTGGTGGGAACCACGTCCTCCCCCAAAAGGGCGTTAATCAAGCTGGATTTTCCCCGCTTAAACTCACCGCAGACCACCAGCGTAAAGGGATCGTCCTTCCGGCTGCGGATATTCTTCTCCCAGTCCGCCAGCCTGCGGACAAACGCGTCCCCCAAAAGGCTGCGGTAGCGCCCATCAAACTGGAACACTTTAAGCTGATCTAACCGGCTCTCTAACATTTGCACAATCGCGCCGGCATCATAGGTAATTCGCTCCTGTAATCCCATACTTTTCTCCTACCCCTTCTTCATCACATCCACAAAGCGCCTGCATCTCTCATCCGTCTCCTGACGGGAGCGCATCACCTGTCCCGGCTTCTTTAATTCTGGACGCCAGCGGTAAAACACTTCGCACTCTGCAAATTCCATCTCCGCCACAATCCGGCGGACCGAGGAAGGATGGCTGGCAAGAAGCTCGTCCAAGCGGGCCATATTGCCCATCTGCATTTCCAGCTGGCGGCGGAGGGCTTCTAGGTTCACCGTGTGCTCCCCAAGAGCCGCCCCGTACATCAGCTTGGCGTTCACCTGGTAGGCATCTTCCTCCTGCTCACAGCAGATCATGCCCGCCCGGTCGCAGGTCACTTCCGCAGCCCGGCTCCAGGCGCTTAGGGCCACCTGGCTGCTCATGGTTAGGAGCTGCAAGATCTGAGCCGAAAGAGCACCCCCTGCCGCCGCCAGCCCTCCCACTAACAAAAGCTGCGCCAGCATATTGTAGACACCGTGCTGATTATGGATATGGCCGCACTCATGGCCGATGACGCAGCGCAGCTCTCCCAGGGTAAACCGCTCGTATAAGCCGCTGTGCACCACGATAATCGGTTCCACATCGTCCATGGCGTAAGTATAGGCATTTAAGGTCTGATCATTGATAATGTAAATATTGGGTATCCCGATCCCCAGCCGCTTGGCACAGTCGCAGCCGATCTGGTACACCTCCGGAAACTGATCCGGCCCCACTAAAAGCGCTTCCCGGTTATACATCTGCATATAACGGCTGGCTACCGTCCCGCAGATTTTTTTGCCCAGGCTGTAGAGCTGGGGAATCGAATCCAGTTTCTTCCGCAGCTCATAGTCCATGGCAAAAGCGTAGTTGGGCAGGCCATTGCCGGATAACCTGGCGCTTTCCATATCCTTCCGCTGCTTTACATAAGAGCGGAATCCTGAAGGCAGCCCCATAAGGGGATCGCGTCCCTGCAAGCGATTCTGATACTCCATCCTCTCTCCTTCCCCCTTACGCGCTTTCCAGTACCTGGCGCACCTTCACCACGATAGGCTCCAGATTCTGATTCAGCCGTTTTACCATCTCCAATGCTTCGTCGCATTCCTTTTCCATCTGCTTGCGGCGCACTTCATTCTCCGTAATGTCCTTCTTAATGCTGTCCATGGTATTTTCGGTATCCTTAAGGAGGCGCTCGCATTCCTCTTCCATGCCGGAGATCAGCTCCTTAAAGCGCCCGTCCACCAGATCATACACCCATTTTTCCAGCTCCCGGCCATTGCGCATCTCATAAATCATATTCCGGATATTTTCCATCATCGAGCTTTTCATGGCTTCCAGCTCTTTTTTCCCTATATCCTTTGAAAAGAAAACTCCCGTCAGCGTCCTTCCGGCCAGTCCGCCGCTGATGCAGCTGATGACGATCAAGGGCAGGGCGGCTACGGACATAGAGGCCAGCATGACCGCCATGGAGTAAGTGGCCACCCAGCTGACCACGCCGCCGCTGATGGCTCCCTTCACCCCGGCATTCTTATAACCGGACACAATGCCGCCGATCCCTAAGCCGCCAAACAGCGTGTCAATGCCGTATGCCAGCAGCTCCGTCTTATCAAACCCTCTGCTTTTGCCGCTGATATTTAACTGCAGATCATTGATCCGCCTGGAAACGTCATTAATGAACTCGCCCAGGCGGAGGGCCTCCTGGCCGATAATCGTTTCCATGCGCATCTGCAGTTTTTCCGCCAGGATTGCCATGGAAGCCTCCATCTTATTGGACACTGCCTTTTGCAGCTGTTCCCCTGCAGCCTCCTGGCCTTCCTTGGTGGTCAGCGCCTTTAAGTCCAGGCTTCCCGCCACCCGTTCCACTTCTTCCTTTAATTCTTTTTCCAGCTGGGGGTAGAACTGAAGCACTTCGCCCTCCAGCTGGCGGCGCACATCCGCCGCGCCGTTTTGCAGCCTCTTTCTCTCGCTTTTCTTCCTCTGCCTT
Organism: Lachnospiraceae bacterium; assembly: GCA_910575565.1. Lineage (GTDB taxonomy): Bacteria > Bacillota > Clostridia > Lachnospirales > Lachnospiraceae > Caccovicinus. Next base: position 149,660 of record CAJTFL010000004.1, read on the forward strand.
AGCTCCTGGATCTGCTCTAAGGCCTCCTGCTGGCAGTGCCCAAACTCCTCGGCGTTTAATGCCAGGGCGCTTTTCCTTGTCACCACCGCCTGCGCCAGCTCGCTGGAGGTGCGCTGGATAATGCTTAAGGGACTGCCCAGCTCCAGCGCCCCCCTTTCCTCCGTCAGCATATGGGTCAGCACTTCCTCAAACTTCTGCGTGCCGCTCTGCTCAATCAGCTTCGTATCGCCTTCCAGCTTCCCGTCCAAAGCATCCAGTGCCGAGATAGGATAAACCCGGATGCTGCCGATCTTTAGCTTCGCTTCCGCGTATTCCCGGGAATCCTTCCCGTAGATTGACTCCATCTTCTCCATAACGCTGGTCTGGATCTTCTCCCGGATGCCCTCCACCACACGTTCCCTGTCAGCGGCCCGGCGCACGATATCGATTTTATTCACCAGGAAAATCAGGCGGCTTAAGTCGCTGGACATCAGCTTATTGCGGACGAATTCCGCCTCGCTCATGCTAAAGGGATTATCCGGCGTCAGCACCATGATTACCGCATCCAGCTTAGGGATCACTTCCTCGCTGATCCGGTTCATCCGCTCGTCATCGTTTAACCCTGGCGTATCCACAATATCCACGCCGTTCTGGCAGAAACGGCAGGGATAGTAAACCACTGCTTCCTCCACCTCCGCCGCACGGCTCTCATTCTCCTGGGTCAGCTTTGTCACATAGGAAGAAAGCTCATCCACCCCTATGCTTTTCACCCTTCCGTCCTGGAGCTTTAATTCCACATGGGGCGTTAAATCGTAAGTCACCCGGTTCATGGTCGCCGAGCAGGGCAGGATGTCCGCCGGCATAATCTCCTTCTCCAGCATGGAATTAATCACGGTGCTTTTGCCCCGCTTAAACTCACCCATAACGCCTACGGAAAACTTATGGGTCGCCAGCTTTTCCCGGCTGTTTTCCACGCTCCTTAAGCTCTCCTCCAGGTTCATCCGGCTGCACACCTTTCCCAGCTCCGTCAGGCTGGTGCTCACCTGCGTCACCATACTCTGGTATGTGGAATAATCGGTTGCCGCATTTTCGTTCTGCATCGTTTTGCCTCCTTATTTCTTATCTCAACAGCTCCTTAAGAAACGCCTGCTGCAAAGCGGCATTCTCCTGCCGCAGGCCTTTCAGCCGCTCACTGTATCCCTCACTTTGCGCCTGTCGGATATTTTCGGCGCAAATCTCCTCTTCTTTCCGGCATTTAACTCCTACCTCCTGCACCAGCGGCTTTAAAAAGGCAGACACCCTGGCACAGGCCCCATCCAGCTGTTCGCCAATGGCCTCCTTCCTGCGCCTGGCGTAGCTGTCAAGGGAACGTTCCGCCGAAGCCTTCACCCAGCGGATAATGTCCGCCTGCAAAAGCTGTTCCTTGGCCGGGGTCAGCGGAATATCCCACCCGAAGGGCTGCGCCCGTTCCTCCAGCCGGATTCCGGGGTTTTGCGTCACCAGCGCCGCCAGCTGCGCTTCCGCCTGGGGGCATTTTACGCCTGCCATCGCCAAAACCCCCCTTAACCTGCCGGACAGCTGTGTACTGCTGTCGGCAATCTCCTCCCAAAAACTTTTCCGCAGCTGCGGATCCAGCTTTGACCGGATCATTTTGGTGGTTTCCTGGAACGCTTCTATCCGCTGTTTTTTCAGCGCTTCATCCAACACATCCGCATCCATCTGCCGGATCCCGGACAGGCAGCGGATAAATCCCTGGATGATCTCGGCCTTTGCCTCCTTTGCAAACTGGTTGACGGTTCCGTACATCCGCACCCTGGCCGAATCGGCCAGCAGCTTCGCCCCCTCCTCCGCCATCCTGGCAAAGGCCGTCCTTTGCTCCCTTAAGGCTTTTTGCCTCTGCTCAAACCGCACCGGCATACCAGCAGCCAAATCTTCATACTCCCGGCAGACTTCCTCAATCGCCGCCATGGCTTTTTCAATGGCGCTGTTATTCTGGCTGCCTAAAATCAGCTTAGGCAGCTCTTTATTCAGGCGCAGGAAACCGCTTTCTTCCAAAAGCTCCATATCCCCCAGCTCCCTTGCCTCCAGGGCATCTACCGAGGAAACGCCAAACTGCTTAAGCTGCCCGAATATCCGCCGGTACTTTTCAAAAATCGGATCCTCCGGCGGATGCCGCTTTTCCAGCTTCTCCTTCACCTTCCCACAGATCCGCTCCTGCAAGTAGGAAAGAAGCCTCTCCCGTTCCCTGGGCCGCACGGAGTCAATATACGTCACCACCACCACAATCTGGCAGATCTCCGGGCTTTCTAAAAGCTGCACCATAAAATTACATTCCGTATCCCCAAAAGGAAGGTTCGCCGAAACGGCCACAATCGCCAAATCAATCTGATCCAGCTTGGAAACCGTTACCTGGTTCATGGTGTCGTCGTCATTCATCCCCGGCGTATCGATAAGATCCACATAGTTCTGGCAGAATACGGAAGGGTACTCCACCACCGCTTCCCGGATACGGGCCGCCTGTTCTTTGGACTCCCCAGTCAGCTTCGTCACATAGTCCGCCAGCTGCCCAATCTCTACCTCCTGGGCACTCCCGTCCTTATAGCATAAGCAGGCTCTGGGAACCGCGCCATAGGTAATCCGGTTAATCGTAGCCGTAGTGGGGCTGGCGTCCACCGGCAGCACTGCCTGCCCTAAAAGGGCGTTGATAAAGCTGCTCTTTCCCCGCTTAAACTCCCCTACCACTGCCACACGGAACCGCCTGGTTTTAATGCGCTCCTGCTCTTTTGCCACCCTGGCCAGCAAAGCCTCCCTTTCGCGGCAGGGCACGGCCTGCTCCAGTGCCTGCCGCAGCCGGATTAAATATTCATAAATCTGAAAATCATAGCTTTTGTAATCAACCGCCATTTCCCGCCCTCATCTTCCGTCTGTTTTACGCTGCAAAAAAACCGCCGCAAAGCAGAAGGCACAGTACACAAGCCTTGTACTGCGCCAACAATTGCCCTGCCCCCTTCTACAGCTTGTGCTGCCAGAACCTTTTCCTGCCCCATGCCCTAACTGGCATGGGATCCGCATAATTAACATTATATATGATTCCTGCCCGCTTGTCCAGCTAAGATCCTGGCTTCCCTCCATATTTAACTGGCCAAAGTAAAATAACCGTCTCCAATTTATCCTAGCACTTGACAACCCGCCCCAAAAGCCCTAAACTTGTAGTAAAAGAAAAGGTGAAAGGGGTTGCATAATGATGAAAACAATCACAAAACGCATTGCCGCCTTAGGGCTGGCATCGGCTATGGCTCTTGGCTGCGCAGTAACAGGCTTTGCCGGAGAATGGAAGCATGACGGGATCGGCTGGTGGTATCAGAAAGATGACGATACCTACATGAACAATACCTTCTGGACCGATGAAAACGGATACACTTATTATTTTACCGGAAAAGGCTACATGGTAACAGGCTGGAAGGAAATCCAGAACGTGTGGTACTACTTCGATGAAACCACCGGCGCCATGTGGAAAGGCGGCGCCACTCCCGACGGCAACTGGGTAGGCGCCGATGGCGCTTGGGTGCATTAAGCGCATCAACAGCGCATTAACGGAAAAGCCAAAAAGGGCTGCCGCAAAACTTAGCGCTTCCACACTATCCCGCGGAATTTGCCAAATATCCGCTTGATATTGCGGGAATCTGCTGTTTTGCGGCAGCCCCTTTTTATTTCCCCTTACCTTTATTTTTCCTTATTTTCCCTTTGCCTTATTCCTTCACATCTGATCTACATCTACCCGGTCAATCATAATATTTAAAATCTCCGTATCGGTCATCCTCATGCCCACACGGCCAATATATCCCATGCTCTTAATGGTCGCTTCCAGATCATCCTGGATGATTCCTTCCCCTGGCTGGAAAGATACGTGCTTCATGGCCATATAATGAGCCAGGATGGCGGCGTCTACCGCCGAGGCAATCTTAGCCGCGCAGGATGCCTTAGCCCCATCGCAGACAATGCCGCCCACATTCCCGATGGTATTAATGATGGTCAGGCTCACTTCCTCATAAGTGCCGCCCCTCAGGTAAGTGATGGCCGCCCCGGCGCCGCAGGCTGCGCTGACCGCTCCGCAGTAGGCGGACAGGCTGCCAATATATTTTTTCTGATGGATGGAGATCAGGTTCGCCACCACCAGGGCGCGGTACAGCTGTTCCTTCGTGGCATCGTACTCCTTGGCATACTCAATCACCGGAAGGGATACGGTCATGCCCTGGTTTCCGCTTCCTGAATTAATCACTACCGGCATGGAACAGCCGCCCATCCTGGCATCCGAACCGGCAGCCGCCTTCGCCCTGGCCCGGGTGCGCACATCATTGCCAAATACATCTAAAAGCGTCCGCCCGATCTGTGCCCCGTAAGGATGGATCACCCCTTCCCGGGAAATGGCGGTATTCTTCTCAATCTGATCGCCAATCACTTCTTCCACGTCCGCCAAATCCACGGTGTCCGCAAAGTTAAGGATATCCCTAACGTTTAACAGGGACTTATCCCCCTTTTCCGAAGCGCTTTCACTGATCTTGTGCTCATAGATCACCTTCCCGTCTTTGACAATCTTGGTAATCAAGGTATGGCGGTTAATAATGGTCACTTCGGCGCTGTGCTCCCCGGCAAACACCTTCGCCACGATGTACAAATTTTCCACTCCTTCCTGGAGCGCACACCGGCAGAACCCCTTGGCTACCAGCTCTCTGGTCTTTTGAATATGCTCTTTTGTAACCTGCTCCAAAACCTCCAGTTCCTTTTTGGCATCCCCTCCTACTACCCCGAGGACAGCCGCCACGTCGATCCCCTTAAGCCCCCCGGAGTTTGGCACGGTAACGCCTTTTACATTCTTAATGATATTTCCGCTGCAGCACATCTCCATGGATTCCGGCATCTGCCCAAGGATCTCCCTGGCCTTTGCCGCCCCATAGGCAATGGCAATAGGCTCCGTACAGCCCAGAGCCGGAACCAGCTCATCCTTTAAGATCGTCACGTAATTGTCATACACCCTTTTTTCTAATTGTGCGTTCATTTTCCCCTCCATTTTGGTTCTCCAATCCTCATCCGTTTCCCGCATTGATTTTCCCTTGGTCTTATTCCGCGCTCAATCACACCATCACTATAATCATATCAATAATCATATCAGTTGTCAAGAAAACTCCGAGCGATGATTTTGCTGCATAAAAGTTTTTCTATACAAAATCTGCCGTCCGTTCAGCCCGCGCCATTCGCAAAACCGCGCTTACGCGCTTTCCGCAACGCAAAAAAAGAGCCTTCTGCCCACCAGAAGACCCTCAACCTGGGCTACAAGGATTCGAACCTTGAAATGACGGAGTCAGAGTCCGTTGCCTTACCATTTGGCGATAGCCCAAAACTAACTTGCTGCATTTCCTGCAACGATTTGTATTATACAATAGGACGGAAGATTCGTCAAGCCCTTTTTCTATATTTTGCAACAAGACATCAACACAAAAATTATGCTGCAAAATACAGGATTCCTGCAATATCCGGCGGTATGCTTTTCCATGCCATATACCGCGAAATCCTCTTATTTTGCAGCATCTTCGTTTATTTTCTCTTACTTTTCTGTTTGCTTATCTTCCTTGGCCTTTCCCACGCAGTAAATGTGCCCTTTAAACGGCCAAAGCCGGACTCCCCATAAATACGGCTCATCCTCCAAATCCGTCAGCTTGGTTCCGTAAAGACAGGAAAAACCAGGTCCTAAGGGTAAAAACCCTTTCTGATCCTCCAATGGGAACTGGCCGAAAAACATTCCCGGCCCCATCTGCAGCAGGCTAAGCTCCGAACCGGTCAAAAGCTGGGATGCATATACCGGCTCCTCCCACCGTTTCTCTTCTACCGCCTCAAAAATAATCTGCGTCCCATTGCTGGTGACAGCCTGGCCGTCCCTCTGCCCTCCTGCCATATCGCCTGGCTCAAAGGTATCCGCTTCATCTTCATGGGTGCGGATAATCCGGCTGCTTTCCGGCTTCTCTTCCCCTGTACCCTTGTTCCCCTTCGATTTCCCTTCCGTTTCTAAAGCTGGTGTTTCCTCTTTCCCTTCCACTATAGCTTCCGGCACTTCCTCCGTTATCCCTTCCGGCAAAGCATTCGGCTCATCTTTTTCCTTGAGCTTTCCTTCCGGTACTACTTCCTCTTTTCCTTCCAGACTTTCCTCGGCTTCCGCTTCCGTTTCCGGCTTCTTCTCGGCTTCCGCTTCCGGCTTCGGCGCTTCTTCCGCTTCCGGCTTCGGCGCTTCTTCCGCTTCCGGCTTTTCCTCGGCTTCCGCTTCCGGCTTCGGCGCTTCTTCCGTTTCGTCTTCCGGCAATTTTTCCGTCTCCTCTTGTGCCGTCGGTTTTCCTTCCGATTCTGTTTCTGCCTCTTTCTCCGCCTTCTCTTCCTGTTCCCCTTCTTCTGCTTCTGTCTCCGGCTCTCCCTCCGTTTGGCCCTCTTCAGACGGCAGCTCCGCCTCCGGCTCTCCCTCCGTTTGGCCCTCCTCAGACGGCAGCTCCGTCTCCGGCTCTCCCTCCGTTTGGTTCTCGCCAGATGGCAGCTCCGTCTCCGGCTCTCCCTCCGTTTGGTCCTCCTCAGACGGCAGCTCCGTCTCCGGCTCTCCCTCCGTTTGGTCCTCCTCAGACGGCAGCTCCGTCTCCGGCTCTCCCTCCGTTTGAGCCTCTTCAGACGGCAGCTCCGTCTCCGGCTCATCCTTTTCGGAGAAATCCCCCACAGGCACTTGCACATCGTCTAACTTCCCCTGCACCTGTACCGGCGTCTCCTCTGATTCCTGAGTTTCCTCCTCAGGCCGGCGCCTGGCTTCTGACCCGGATCCCTGTTCCTCCGGCTCCGATTCCTTTATCCCTTCCTTAGGCTCTGGACTCTGTCCTTCTCCATCCTTAGGCATCGCCGTCCTGCCGTTTTCTTCTTTTTCCCAATCATCCCGATCGTCCGGGGCTTTTAGCCCTGGTTTCCGGAAAAAATTCTTCAGATCCTGATTTTCTATGCTTTCTGCCGTTTTCGCCTCCCCGGCCGGTTCACGCTCCTGCTGCTTAACGGGAGCTTCCCTTCGTTCTTCCCCTTCCTGGGACAAGCCGCCGCTATCCTCATCCTTATCCCGTTCCTCAGCAAAGGAATCGGAACGCTCCCAGCCAAAGGCTTCCTCCTGCTCCGTCTTCACTACCGTGACCCCGGAACCTACCTGGTAAGAATTGCGGTCAATCTCCACCGACAGCTCTTCCATAGTCTGGCTCATCATCCTGGAATACGCTTCCTGCTGGTTCTGGCTTAAGGAAACATTTTCCTGCACCAGCTGGCCGATAAATTCCGCCTTCCCCAGGGAAACCTGATATGCTTCGGCCAATTCTTCCAATTCTTCCGTAACCTGGATCACCTGATCATAAACCACTGCCTTAACTTCCCTCTGGGTTAAAGCCGCTTCCATATCCACAGTCACCGCAGCCTTCACCTGTTCTGCCAGCGCAGGGCTTTTCCCCGACACCGACACAAGGACTGCGTGCTCTTTTCCGTCTTTCTTTAAATATCCCTGTTCCACCAGGGAATCAACCACCTGATTTACTGCTGCCTGGACCGTTTTCCCTTTAAGGCTTGCTCCCCCCGCCAGTCTTTCCCCGTCCTCATTTAACGCCTGCACCTGCACTACCCGCTCTTTCCGGTTCAGGGAAAACTTAAGGCTGGGGTTAACATCAATCTCCACCTGGGAGGCGATCTGGATATAGGCATAATGATACCAGCCGCCTGCGGCAAATATGCAGATGCAGGCTGCTGCCACAGCACCAAAACGGGCAAGCTGCGCTCCCACAGGAAGCCTCCCGAAAATCCTTGTGGTTTTTCCTTTCTTTTCCCCGGCTTTCTTTTCCCCGGCTTTTTTCTCCTCCAGCGCCTGGGCATTTAACTGGCCGGAATGAATAGCCTCTTTTAGGCAGGGCCACAAATCCGGAGTTTCGGCCGCCAAAGCAGACTGTAAATGGCGCTCAATTTCCTGCTGCGTAAAAATATGGTTCTGTTTTTCCCGCTCCACGTGCCTCACTCCTCTCTTAAATATTGTTCCAGCTTCTTCATGGCACGGTTATACTTGGACAAAACCGTAGCCAAGGGCATCCCCAGCCCTTCCGCAATCTCCCGGTGCTTTAAGCCGGAAGAATTCTTTAACAGCACAATCTGCCGCTCATCCTCTTTCAATGCCTCAAGAGCCGCCTTTAATACCAGCTTATCCGCCGCCTGCTCAATCTGTGGGCATACCTCACCTGTCTCTGCCCCGCCAAGCTCCTCCAGCCCTATGTCCGACAAGTGCTTCTGCTCCCGGAATTTCATGTAGCAAAGATTCCTGGCAATAGTGAACATCCAGGCCAACGGCTTCCCCTGGGCATGGTAACTGGAAGCAGAAGTCCAGATTTTCACGTAGGTTTCCTGCATCACTTCTTCCGCATCCTGGGGGTTTTTCAAAATCGACAAAATAAAACCGTATATCGCTCTGTCTGTGCTCTGATATAATTGATGAAAGGCTTCCTGATCTCCCGCCGCTATCTTGGGCAGCAGCCCTTCATCTACCGTCTGGCCGCCGTCAGGGAGATCCAAAACGCCGAAAGCATCCAAAAGTACCATGCCATGGAATTCCTTTCCTACTAAGTTAATGCAGAAATTTTTAAGCTTATTGCATCTGCTTTAAAAAAAGACAAATCCTAATTTTTACATTTCCGCACAGTAACTGTTTTCCATCGTGATCACGCAGTAGCAGCGCCCATCCCGCGCCTTTACCTGCTCCATAATCCGGGCCTTTACCTGCCCATATTGGCTGTCCTGGTAATCTCTGGGAACAACTAGGTCAAAAATCAGGTTTACCTGTTTTTCCCCGTCCACCACCCGCAGATCATGGAATGCCAGCCGTGAATCCACTTCGTCCAAAACGCTGCAGAGCATCTCTTTATACCGGAAAAACTGTTCATCCTTCGTTTCCACCGGATCCATATGGATTACCAGAGACATCCCGAAACGGCTAAGAGCCGCCCGCTCGATCCGGTCGATAATCTCATGGGAAACGCGGATATCGGTCTCGCTGGGCACTTCCGCATGGATGGAAGCCATGCTCCTTGAGGGGCCATAATTATGTATGATCAAATCATGGGTTCCCACAATGCCTTCATAGCTTTTGACAAAATTATTAATCTCTTTATACAGCCCCGGTTCAATAGGCGCACCAATCAGCGGCTTTAGGGTATCCTTAGCAATATTCACGCCCGCAATCATCACCACCGCGGAAACCGCCAGCCCCACCAGCCCGTCAATATTCTTTCCCGCAAACCGGAATACCAAAATCGATAGCAATGTAGCCAATGTAGCCGCCACATCTCCCATGGAATCCGCCGAAGCCGCAAGCATCACGGAAGAATGGATGCGTTTCCCCAGCTTCCGGTTAAACATCCCCATCCACAGCTTTACGCCAATGGACAGCAAAAGAACCACCACGGAAACCCTGCTGAAATTCAGCTGCGCCGGATGGAAAATCTTTCCCACGGAACTTTTAAACAGGGAAAATCCCACTTCAATCACCAGGAAAGCCACCACGAAGGCAGATATATACTCAATCCTGCCATGACCGAAGGGATGATCTTCATCCGCAGGCTTCCCTGCCATCTTCATGCCCACAAACCCTACCAGGGAAGAGGCGCTGTCCGATAAATTGTTAAAGCCGTCCGCCATCACCGAAATGCTGCCGATCATCATCCCTACCGACAACTTAGCCGCAAAAAGAAGCAGATTGCAGAATATCCCTACAACGCCTGCCAGCATCCCATACCGGGTACGCACAGCCCCATCTTCTGTATTCCCGCAATCCGGGATCAGCATTTTCACCAGAAAATCCGTCATAAGAATTCCTCCCTGCCATCCAGGCTGGCAAAATTAATTTCCTGTGCCAGCCAACCCTCAGGACGGCCTAAGACAGCCAAAATATTTCCCAGCCTTCCGCATTTCCTACCATTTCCGCGGCCTGCGCAGCTTTGTGCGGTTAAAGCGGATGCCAAGAAGCGCCGGTATCTGGCATAGCAGTATGCCAAAGCAGCTTCCGGCTATATCCAGCCACACATCCGTAACCTGTGCAGAGCGCCCAGCCACAAAAAGCTGGATCGTTTCATCCATGAACGGGACAAGCACCACAGCCAATGCCGCCGGGCAAAAAAGCTCCAGTTCCCATTGCCTGTGGCCGTATCGGCGTTTCGGCCGGTTTTTTAGGTAAAACACTAATAAAATGCCAAATATGCAGTACTCGCCAAAGTGTGCCCCTTTCCGTACCATATGCTCCGTCAGCCACGCCGCCTCAACCCCTGCGGACTGAAACAAGTGCCGCACCAAAAGCAGCGCACGGCTGCTTTCCTGAGACGAAAGCACCGCGGGGGTCAGGGAATGCCCGTACATTACCAGAATCCACAAAAGCAGGAGCAGAAGGGAAAACTGGCTGATATCAATATTCATCGCCGCAGAAATTATCTTTTTTATCGTCTGCATCTTTTCCTCCATTCTAAGCACGCTTCACGCCCGCGCTGCCGCCGGATGCACGCAAACGCAAGCAAAGCAAGCCTCCCCACAGGATGCCTGCTGCTGCCTTGCACAAATTCACTGCCATTTCTGCAAGGCGGCAGCATACCTATGGGAATTTTGGGTTTATCTTTCCTATTATAGTACAAAGCCCTTTAGAATACAAGGAAATAACCAATTTTTCATTGCCATTCCTTCCTTTGCAGAGATTATATATCTCTATTCATTGTGTACCCGAGAAGTAGGGATTGTGAATTAACTCTTTCGCCTGATATGCTTGACTTGAAAATTGAACAGCGATGCCAAAAGACAAAATCTCCTGGAGTACCGAACTGAATCCAGAAAGGAGGGCAGGCTTCTTCTCAATACTATGATATCTTACGAACCCTTCTTTAATACATTAAAGGAAAAGAAAATCAGCACCTACTCCTTGGTCAACCACTACGGCTTTTCCAAAGGTACTTTAGACAGCTTAAGGCAGGGGCGCAACATCAATATCAGCACCCTCGACTACCTTTGCCAGCTTCTTGGCTGCAGCCCGGAAGACATTATCCAATATACCCCCGAAGCTGATAATCCAAAACCCGGTTATGAATAGCGGGGCTGCCGTAAAATGCTGTGCTCCCTCAATATATGGAAACCATGATTTTGACAGCGATTCCATGTATTGCAGGGAGCAGATATTTTTCGGCAGCCCCGTATTTTCTGTTATTTTTATTAAAAATCTGCCGTCCGTTCAGCCCGCGCCATTCGCAAAACCGCGCTTACGCGCTTTCCGCTGCTTGCGCAGCTCCTTTTTGCTCATAAACGGGCGCTCCCTCAGTGGAAACCAATGGATGAAAATTCGTGCAAGCACGATTTTCACCCATACGGTTCCCACTGGCTGAACTTTTATACTAAAATCTCTTCCGCCAATTCCCGAAGGCTAACTTCATCTTCCGCCTTCATGGCCGACCGAATGGTCACGGTCTTTTCACAGAACGACAGATCCTTTGATCCCTCCAAAATTCCTTTCATGGCCTTTATCGCCATCGGCCCCCAGCTTCCATTTTCCACCAGCCCAATGCGGCGGTTCTGGTATGCCTTAGCCTTTAAATGATGAAGGAAATCTTCCATAGGCGGGAACACCCCTCCGTCATAAGTCGCCGCTGCCAGCACCATCTTATCCAGCTGAAACGCCGATTCCACAGCCTCCGCCATATCGCATCTGGAAAGATCGAACAATTCCACCTTCCCAGCCCCCATTTCCTTCAGGATTTGCGCCAGCTTTTTAGCCGCTTTAGCCGTGTTCCCATGGATAGAAGCGTAAGCCACCGTTACCCCCTCTTCCTCCGGGCGGTAGCTGCTCCAAGTATCATAAAGGCCCAGGTAATAGCCTAGATTGTCCCTTAATATCGGGCCGTGAAGGGGGCAAATCACCTGGATATCCAGCCCTGCCGCTTTTTTCAGCAGTGCCTGCACCTGTGCGCCGTACTTGCCTACGATATTAAAGTAATACCGCCTTGCTTCGCAGGCCCAGCCTTCATCCCCTTCTGCATCCAAAGCACCGAATTTCCCGAAACCATCTGCGGAAAACAGCACTTTTTCCCACTGCTCATAAGTAACCATCACTTCCGGCCAATGCACCATAGGCGCCATGAAGAATTGAAGGGTATGCTTTCCTAAATTCAGCGTATCCCCTTCCTTTACCACCACTTTCCGCCCTTCCAGATCCAAATCAAAAAACCGTTCCATCATGGAAAACGTTTTTGCATTGCCTACCAGCCTCATCTGAGGATACTTCTCTGCCAAAGCACAGATGCTGCCAGAGTGATCCGGCTCCATGTGGGATATCACCAGGTAATCCGGGGTTCTTCCTGCCAAGACACCTTCCGTTTTCTCTATCCACTCTTTCGTCAAACGTCCGTCCACCGTATCCATAACCGCAATCTGGTCATCCAGGATCACATACGAATTATAAGAAACCCCTTCCGGCACAAGATATTGGCTCTCAAACAAATCAATCGTCTTATCATCCACGCCTACATAGTGGATAGACTCCGTAATCTTTATCTCCATCGCCTTATCCTCCTCTCTTGCTTTCCCTAGAGCAATATGCAGTTTTTGCTGCACCATCCATTAGATTACACAGGATTCCTTATTTTGTCAAGCAGTTACAGACAAATACCACGAAGGAGGAATACAGATGGAAAAGAAAATCGGCAAGCTGATAAAAGTGGTTCAAGCACTTACACAACTTGCCTTAGAAATTGGAACTCTCATCGCCGTAATCAAAATGATTATAGAGAGTATCCTATAGGTTCTGGGGGAGGGAACCCTCCCCTGCCTAAAAATACCATAGTCCATCTGAAAAATCAATATGATAAAAAATATTTTAAACGATGATGCTTTTACCACATAAGTGGTGTTAAGGCTTATATTCCCAGAAGTTTCACCATTTAGCAAACTGTTCTTATCATCCCACCATGGCCGTTTTCTTCTGTCCATTATGGATTCCAGGATAAATTTAAGAAAACAGCCATTTCCGCCTGCCTGACATGGATTTATAATCGCTGTTTATGCATATTTACGGCGTGACGCCTGCACACTCTCTTCCCAGACCGTGCAATTTTTCCGTTCCTTATGGCAAAAATAGAGCATATAGATTTCAATTTCTATATGCTCTAATGCTGTTACTATATTTGACTTTAATTTATACGATTGATTACGCTAATTGCATAACCTCCAAAACTTTTCAGCACTGACCTACGCAATCCCCAATCTGCACAAAATTATCATTGTATTCCCACGAATTTTGTATTATAATCAACACAAAGGAATGTAAGCACTTACAAGCGAAAGGGAAATCAACCATGGCAGCAGTCCACATGACGGAAGGAAACATTACCAAGCCCCTAATCTCATACTCCATCCCCTTAATCCTGGGAAACCTGTTCCAGCTGACTTACAACGCGGTAGACTCCATCATCGTGGGCCGTTTCATCGGAAAGGACGCCCTGGCGGCGGTAGGCACGGCTAACCCAGTGATGAATATCACCATCCTAGGGATTTCCGGAATCTGCATCGGCTCCTCGGTGCTGATGAGCGAGTTCTTCGGCGCCGGCGAGGAAGCAAACATCAAAAAAGAAATGGCCACCACCGCCGTATTCGGGCTGTACTTTTCCCTGGCTGTCGCCGTCCTGGGGATTTTTATCTCCCGCCCCTTACTAAAGCTTTTGCGGGTTCCGGAGGAAATCCTCGGCATTGCCTCCCTTTATCTGTGCATCGTCTTTTTAGGCACGCCCTTCACCTATTTTTATAATGCCATTGCCGCCGCCTTAAAAAGCATCGGTGATTCAAAAACGCCGTTAAAATTTTTAGCCTTTGCCTCCGTATTAAACGGCGTGCTGGACATCATCCTCATCGGCATCTTCCGGCTGGGCATCGTCTGTTCTGCCCTTACCACCGTAGTAGCGGAAGGGGTATCTGCTGCCCTGTGCATCCATTACGTGTACCGCAACATTCCTCTTTTAAGGCTTGACCGCAAGGAATTTTCTATCGATCCGGCGTTTCTGTCCAAAACCTTGCGGTACGGAACGGTTACTGCCCTCCAGCAGGCCTGCCAGCCCATAGGAAAGCTGCTGATCCAAGGCTCCGTCAATACCATGGGCATCAATGCCATCGCAAGCTATAACGCCGCAACCCGCATTGACGACTACGCCTGCCTGCCGGAGCAAAGCATCTCCCACGGCATTACTACTTTTACCGCCCAGAACCGGGGAGCGAAAAAGCATAAACGGATCATCAAGGGCTTTGCCACCGGGCTGACCCTGGAATTCACCTACTGGATTCTGATCTGCGCCGTAACATGGCTGCTAAAGCGGCCCTTTATGCAGCTGTTCGTCACCTCCGACGAAACGGAAGTGATTGCTTTAGGCTGCAGCTACTTAAGCCTTATGGCCGTTTTCTATATTTTCCCCGGATTTACTAATGGCTTCCAGGGATTTTTCCGGGGAATGGGGCATATGAAAATGACCCTTCTGGGCACATTTATCCAAACCTCCCTGCGGGTCATTTCCGTGTATATTTTAGTGCCCCGGATCGGGATCGACGGCATTGCCTTCGCCTGTGCCGTCGGCTGGAGCGCTATGCTCTTGGTGGAAATCCCCTACTTTTTCCATTGCAAACGCTCTATACATGACTAGTGTAGCGACCGGATTATATTCAGCAAACTTACTTGTCTATTTGCCCATCTGCTGCGTTGAATTTTCTAGTCGTAGCCACCGCTACGCCGTCGAAAATTCGCCTTGCAGATGAACAAATATCCTGCGTAATTTTGCTAAATGTAATCCAGTCACTACACTAGTACTGCGTTGCATAAATAACGGTGAATAGGCGTCTGATGTCTGCGTTAGATGTGAATCCCGCGAAATGAAGGCGTAGTGGTGCTACGTCGAGTTTCGTGGGATTTACAGATGACGTAGACAGCGGGTGCATATTCACTGGAATTTACGCAACGCAGTACTAGCCTGCTATGAGCAGCGAATCACCGCTGCCTTCCACCATCCCCTTTCTTCCGGTTCCTCCACGCCTCCCGCGCCGCCCTCTTCCCTTGTTTCTTCTTAATCCCTGACGCCGTCATATATTTCTCGCTGTTTAATACCCAGGCATGGAGAAACAAGGTGGCAAAAAGGATGGCAAGGACTGCCATCTGCCCCCAAAATCCCACCAGAGAGCCTTTCGACAGGATAAAGCAGCCGATGGCATCGGCGGCAAACAGCCACCGCTCTACCTTAAACACTTTCTCCGTATCGTAATCCTTTTCATCCATCTGTTTTCCCATAAAAATCAGGAAATCTTTCCCCATAAATAAATCAACCGTTTCCGCAAGCCCCAGGCAAGCGGCAAAAAAGAATAGCATATCCATATGAACGTTCCTTCATCCAAAACACGTCCCTTTTAAAAAAACATGGCAAACAGCTCTGCCGGAACGTAAGCTTTGACTGCAATCCCTTCTTCTGTGTATTCCTCAGACAAAAGCTGGCCCTTTTTCCGAATCACCTGCAGCTTCCCCCCTTCCTGGTAGGGGATCACCTTTTCCAAATATACCCGCCTGCTGCGCAAAATCCCCGCCAGGATTTCCTTAAGCTCATCCAGCCCTTCCCCGGTCTTCGCGGAAACCTTTACCTGGTAATCGGAAGAAAAATCCCGCAGGGCGGTTTCCTCCAGCAGCTTATCCGCCTTATTAAAGACGGTAACGATCACCTTGTCCTGGATTTGAAGCTGCCTTAAGGTTTCATACACCACATACATCTGCATCTCCATCTGGGGATTGGAACAGTCCGCCACATGGAGGATAATGTCGCTGTGCCTGGCTTCCTCCAAAGTGCTCCTAAAGGCTTCCACCAGATGGTGGGGGAGCTTGCGGATAAACCCTACCGTATCCGTCACCAATAATTCCTGCCCGTCCTTAAGCCGTAAATTCCGGGTAATGGGATCCAAGGTGGCAAACAGCTTATCCTCCGCAAGGCTTCCCGCATCGGTCAGCTGATTTAGCAGCGTGGATTTTCCCGCATTGGTATACCCTACGATGGCCGCCACAGGGATCTGGTTTTTGGAGCGCTGCTGCCTGGCTACCTGGCGGTGGCGCTTTACCTCGCCCAGCTCCGCCTTTAGCTGCCCGATCCGGGCGTGGAGCCTGCGGCGATCCGTCTCCAGCTTCGTCTCCCCAGGCCCCCTGGTTCCAATCCCCCCTCCAAGGCGGGATAAGGATTTCCTCATCCCGGCAAGGCGAACCGCCAGAAAACGCAGCTGTGCCAATTCCACCTGAATCTTGCCCTCCTTCGTGTTTGCCCGGGAGGCAAAGATATCCAGGATCACCATGGTGCGATCCATCACCTTGGTTTCCAGGGCTTCTTCCATATTCCTTAACTGAGCCGGGCTCAGCTCGTCATCGCAGATAATGCCGGTGGCCTCGGTTTCCCACACTTTCCATTTTACTTCTTCCAGCTTCCCTTTTCCCAGATAGGTAGCCGGGTGGGCGCTTTCCCGGTTTTGCAGCACCCTTCCCACCGTCTCTGCCCCGGCAGTTTCCGCCAGCTGGGCAAGCTCTTCAAGGGAGGTTTCCCCCTCACCCTCTTCCCCGGATGAAATCCCTACCAGAACCACCCGTTCCTGAAGCTTTTGATCATCAAAATCATATTCCATGCACAATTACTCCTTATGCTTTCCTAGAGCGTGTTTGAAAAATCATTCCCGCCATCTGGCGAAAAGCATTTTTCAAACACGCTCTACCGCGTCCGCAGAAAAGTAATTTCCTTCTGCGCCGCCTCGTCCGGCCCAAACTCCGCCACATACGATTCAAAGGCGTTTAAGGCCTTCTGGTACTGGCCCTGATGCTCGTAAATCACTGCCTGGTTAAAACGGGAATCCCTGACGGTTTTTCCTGCTTCCTCTGCCCTGGCTGTCCCCTCGGATTCCTGGGATAAAATCTTATTCCCGGCCAGCGCCGCCCGCTCAAAGGCGTCCAAGGCTTCCCCGTACTGTTTATTTTCCAGATACTGGATTCCCAGATCATAAAATATCTTCGGCCCAGCCGTCCCGTCCCTTATGGCTTCGTCAAACAGCCTTTTTGCCTCTTCCTGACGCCCTGCCGCAAGGCAGGCCTCCCCCACGGCGCTTAAGGCTTCTTCCCTTCCAAAGCTCCCGCTGCGGGAAACTTCCGGCTGCCCCTCTGCCTCCTGGGACTCCCCCCCGTCTTCTTCCCCTCCTTTTAATTTCTTCCAAAACCCAAGCAAGTCCTTCTCCTTTTCCCCTTCCTGCTCCAGCCGGATTCCGTCGGCATAGGAAGCCAGGGCGCCGTCCGTATCGCCGGACAAGGCTTTCATCACCGCATTCTGGTAGCAGTACTCCAACTTTTCCCCATCGATTTCCAGCAGAACGTCATACGTATGGGCGGCAGCACCGTAATCACCTAACTGGTATTCTGCCTCAGCCCGGTATTTTAATACATCAATCTCAAATTCCCCGATTTTCCCTCCCGGCATCTGGACTGCCCCGTCAAAATCGGCCACCGCCCCCGCGTAATCCCCTAAGCCCATCTTCTCGATGCCGGATAAGCGAAGCGCATACCGATCCTGCTTCTCCTCTCCCCTTCCCTTGCATCCCCCAAGGCCGGGGACAAAAAACGCAAAAAGCAACAGAAGCAGCAGGGCTTTATTTCCGCAGGCGATGAGCCAAGTGCCGTGCTCGCAGCGGGGTATTTGATTTATCCTAATGCGCTTCTTAAAACGCCTGCAACGATTTATCATCCTATTGATCTCCATGCTTAAACGGAGCCGCTGGTGCTCCCAAACCCTCCATTCCTAATTCCTTCGGCCTCGTCGTCCTCCGTGATCCCATACTCCATAAAAATCCCCTGGGCAAAAGCCATCCCGGCGGCCAGTTCCACCCGCTTCCCTTCCCGTCCGTCATTCAGCATCTTGACCAGAATATGGCCTTCATTGTCGGAAAAGAAATAGTCGCTGTCAATGATGCCCACTGTATTATTCATCTGAAGGCGGTACTTAAAGCCCAGCCCGCTTCTGGGGTATATCTGCAGCACCCATCCTTCATCCATCTGCACCCGGATTCCCGTGGGGATCTTTGCCATCTCCCCCGGCTCCAGGGAAATGGGGCAGGGCAGGAAAAAATCATACCCGGCGCTTCCGGCGGTGGCGCGCCTTGGCAGCCGTATCCCTTCATACCGCTGATGCAGATGGCTTAAGCCTCCTCCATCCCCAAAAATTTCCTGCCAATCCGCGGCAAACTGCTCCTCGCTTACCTTATAAAATTTAGCGATCCGCTTCATCCTCTTTCCCTTCCTCCTCTTCAAGCTCCATCTGAAGCTCCTTCTCCACCTGGGATTTAATCTCTTCCTCCACCTCCGGCTTAAGCCCCGGCAGATCCACCGTGGAGCCGATGCCAAAGCGCCTTAAAAATTCCTCCGTAGTCGCAAATAAGGCCGGCCTCCCCGGCGCGTCCAGCCGCCCTACCTCATAGGCCAGATTATACTCAATCAGCTTATTCACCGCGTGATCCGATTTCACGCCACGTATTTTCTCGATCTCCAGCTTCGTCACTGGCTGGCGGTAAGCGATAATCGACAGCGTTTCCAGCATGACCTCCGTCAGCGCCTGGCGCTTGGGCGTCGCGGCAACCTGGATTAAATTCTCGTAATACTGCCGCCTGGTGCACATCTGGAAAGCCTCTTCCAGCTGGATGATCTGCAGCCCTCTTCCCTTCTTGCCGTATTTGGCTTTTAGCCGCAGGGCAGCCTTCCTGGCGTCATCCTCATCCGTCCCTAAGGCGGCCGCCAGCTGGCGCACCTCCACGGACTGGCCCATGGCAAACAGCACCGCCTCAACCACCGCCTCCTGCTCAGCCTCCCCCAAGACGGCTGCAGGCATATTGTTCTTTTCTGACTCCATTAATGTAAATCCTTCGTAACTGTTTTGTTACAATCCTTCCCTTTATCTTAATTCTGTCACGAAATAATCTCTTCCAGGCCTTCCAGCTCCAGCTCTTCCTCCTGGCCTTCCGGCTCCAAGGTTTCCATCTGCATATCGTCAAACAAATGCTCCTGGGTCAGGGCAATTTTCCCGATCTTCATCAGCTCCAGGACGGCTAAGAAGGTCACGACCACGTCCAGCTTATCCGCCCCGGCCTCCAGCATCTGCCGGAAGCTGAATTTCCGGTGCTTCCTGGCGTAGTTCATCAGGTCGCCAATCTTTTTTTCCAGGCTTACCGGCTCTTTCCGGATCGTGCCGAAAGAGCTTCTTACCCGGTCAACCTTATCCTCTTTCCGCTTCATCACCTGGCGGAAGACAGCCTGCAGCTTTGCCAGGGTAAGGCCATCAAGGAGCTTGTCCAGATCCACCGGCGGCTCATACCTGGCCACCTCCGGCGGGACAGTGGCCGGTTTAAAAAAGTGGATTCCTGCCATGCCTTCCATATCCGCCAGCTCCTGGGAAATATACTTAAATTTCCTGTATTCCAAAAGCCTGGCCACCAGCTCCTCCCTGGGGTCTCCCTCCTCTTCCCCCTTATCCTCATCCTTGGGCAGGAGCATACGGGATTTTATGTCAATCAAGGTTGCCGCCATTACCAAAAAATCGCTGACCAGGTTTAAGTCCTCCCGCTCCATCCGGTTAACGTAATCCAGATACTGGCTGGTAATCTCCACGATGGGGATATCGTAAATATTCACCTTGTTTTTTTCAATCAAATGGAGCAGAAGATCCAGCGGCCCTTCAAAATGCTCTAATTTATATGAAATTTCCATTCTGTTCCTTTCCCGGCACAAGGCGGATCACCAAAAGCTGGGGCCTGTCATTTAAGCGGATATTGATGGAGTGGGTTCCTAAGCCCCGCCCCACCACCATCCGCTTCCCATCCTGGCAGAAGCTCCCTGCGCACCATGGGACGAAAAACTGATACTGGGGCGTCATCAGCCCCCCGGCTAAGGGCAGGCGGATCGTCCCGCCGTGGAAATGGCCTGCCAGGCTTAAATCAGCCCCCCAGCCCCTGCATTCTGCAAAGTACAGGGGGGAATGAATCAGCAGGATCTGAAACCGCTTTCTGTCTGCCGCACCCAGCTTCCTTTCTAAGCAGCCTTCAGGCATCCTTGCCGGTTTCTCCAAAAACAGCTTTTTATAGCAGCAGCGGGGAAGATCCACACCGGAAATATCCACCTCGCCCAAAGGCAGGGTTTTATCCCGCAGCATATGGATGTTTAAGCTGGCTGCCTTTCTTATCAGCCGTTCATAAGCATCCCCGTAAACCTCCCTTTCCTGCCTTAAGCGCAGCTCATGGTTTCCCAGGCTGTAGTAAACCGGTCCTATGGCGGCCAGGCCTTCCAGCAGCCGGAAGGACGCATCCAAGCTCCCCACTCCCTTGCTGACCATAAGATCCCCGCCTACCAGGATCCCCTCCGGCCCCTCCCGGCGGATGGCGTCGAGCAGCCGCCCATTCCCCGGCCCGAATTCCTTGTCATGGACATCCGTAATAAATACCAGCTTTTTCTCCCGGCGGATCTTTGGCGAGACAACCGTCTCTTCCTCCACCGTAAAATGGTTCTTCTCATACTCCGACCGAAGCAGGCACACCGCGCCTGCCGCCGCCGCTGCCCCTAACCTTTTCCACATCCTGCTTTCCATCCCCGCTGTCATTTCTGCTTAAACACCGGATCCGCCGGGTACGTCCCCACCAGCTTCTGCATCGTCCTGGGGACGGCATCCTTGGAATTCTTCCAGTCCGCATCCTGGTTTTGGTAGTCGAATTTATCAATAAACCAGTCAATATCCTCCTGGATCCGGTTTAAATTTTCTTCCATCAGCTGATACAGCGCCGGGACAGCCCTCTCCTCCTCCTGGGGAGAAAACTCCTCCTGGCAGGCCTTTAGCAGATCGGCAAAATGGGGCACGCAGAAGCCTTTGGACGCCTTAAGCTGGTTTAAAAACTCCGGCTCCGTGCGGATTAGATGGAGAAAGGTTTTAATGATCCTGCCGTAAGTGTCCGCAAACTTCTGGCACACATAGCAGGTGTGCTCCGAAGCTTTCATCCAGTTTTCCCCATCTTTGCCCCCATCGATACCTTTCGCCCCCTGTCCTCCCTTAAGCTTGGCAATCAAGGAGGGCTTTGCGCTGTGGATTCCGGCTACCGGGCCTTTCACCCCTGCCGGGGCGGTCATCTTTCCCTTGGCCTGAGCCGAAAGCTGCTTCCGGATAAACTCCATCCTGGTTTTTAAGATCCAGGCATTCCCCAGGGAATTTCCGTAATCATACATCATCTTCGTATGGCGGCGGCAGAAACCGGCCCTGTCCGTAGCTCCCCGGATATCATCCTCCATGTAGGAGGCTCCCAGCACAAAGCTGATGGTATCCTGCTCGATCTTCCGCTCTAAATAGCAGCAGGGGCATTCATCATTTTCTTTCAGCGCATCCATTACCTCTATCGTATACAGCTTTTCTTTCATCTTCATCCCTTCTTCCCTTTGCCTTACCGCGAACACACTGCCTTAAGGCCAATGCCAAACCGCTGCCTTCTCCTGACCTAACCCATCTGCCAAAGCCAGCAAGACTGCAGCGGCCATATTTCAAAAGTACATAAGGTACATTTATTATACATGGAGTACGTCGGGCTTGTAAAGCAAAATAATCCGGGCGGAAGCCTTGGCAAAGGATTTGGAACAATTTGGAGAATATACAGGAAATTCAGGTAATTCATGGAAACTTGCACAAATTTACAAAAATATGCTTTATCCCATGCCGTTTCTATGGTATACTAAAATAAACAGAAGCATTCCTTCCAAAGGATGACACTGCCATCTGATTAAGGGCGCAAAATATGCCTTTTGCCAAAATCGGCACGGTCAGCGGCAAAATGAACAACGTTTATCGCTGGCTATCAATATAGGATGCCTGATTACTCGCGACTGATTATTTGACTTCTTGAAAGGAGGCATCTATGAAAGTATCTACCCAAACCGTGGCGCTGACCTACCCTGTTGCAGTAGAGCCCACGGCCGTTATTGCAGGTTTCCCGGTGAGGCCGGGGCTATTTGACACCAACGGCGCCATGGCGCTGGAGGACGGCGTCAATTTCACTATCCACACCTGTTACGGCACAAGCTGCGAACTTCTCCTCTTCCACTTGGGAAGCGACCAGCCCTACGCCGTGATTCCCTTCCCCGAATCCTACCGGGTAGGGGATGTTTACTCTATGATTGTATTTGGCTTAAAGATCGAAGAGTTCGAATACGCTTACCGGATCGATGGCCCTTACGACCCGAAAAACGGGCTGATTTTCAACAAAAATTCCATCCTCTTAGATCCTTACGCCCGCACCGTTACCGGTCAGAAGGACTGGGGCGTCAAGAAAGATCACTTTTACCATGCAAGGGTGGTAAAGGATACCTTTGACTGGGGTGAGACTCCCCAATCCACTAAAGAGTTAAGCGATCTGGTCATCTACGAGCTTCATGTGCGGGGTTTTACCAAGCACCATACCTCCGGCGTAACCCACAAGGGCACGTTTGCCGGACTTATGGAAAAAATCCCCTATTTGAAGGAGCTGGGGATCAACGCCGTGGAGCTGATGCCCATTTTTGAATTTGATGAAAACATGAACGCCCGGGAAATTGACGGGAAAAAGCTTTTAGACTACTGGGGCTACAACACCGTAGGATTTTTCGCCCCCAATACCAGCTATTCCGCATCAAAGGAGCGGAACCGGGAAGGCCAGGAGCTAAAAGAATTGATCCGCGCCCTCCATGACAATAACATCGAAGTGATCCTGGACGTGGTGTTTAACCACACCGCCGAGGGCAACGAAAAAGGCCCCTCCTTCTGCTTTAAGGGGCTGGACAACAAGGTTTACTATATGCTGACGCCCGACGGCCACTACTATAATTTCAGCGGCTGCGGCAACACCTTAAACTGCAACCATCCCGTAGTCCATCAGCTGATCCTGGAATGCCTCCGCTACTGGACCATCAATTACCGGGTGGACGGCTTCCGCTTTGACTTAGCCAGCATCCTGGGACGAAACGAGGACGGTTCCCCGATGAACAACCCGCCCCTTCTGCGCAGCTTAGCCTTCGATCCGCTGTTAGCCAACGTTAAGCTTATCGCCGAAGCATGGGATGCGGGAGGGATGTACCAGGTAGGCAGCTTCCCCGCCGCCAAGCGGTGGGCCGAGTGGAACGGGCGCTACCGGGATGCCATCCGGGGATTTTTAAAAGGAGATAACTGGGAATCCTGGGCCGCCACCTGGAGCATATCCGGATCCGGCGACCTATACGGCGGCTTCTCCCCCGATTACGACGGAGATTATGCCGGTTACAATTCCTGCATTAATTTCCTTACCTGCCATGACGGGTTTACCCTCCATGATCTCTATTCCTACAATGAAAAGCACAATGAAGCAAACGGCTGGGACAATACCGACGGAGCCAGTGACAACCGCAGCTGGAACTGCGGCGCAGAAGGGGAAACCGACAACCAGGAGGTTCTTTTCCTGCGCAACCGGATGATCCGCAATGCCTGCGCAGTACTTTTGTGCAGCCGGGGAACGCCTATGTTCCTGGCCGGCGATGAATTCGGCAACACCCAGTACGGCAACAATAACTGCTACTGCCAGGATAACGAGATTTCCTGGCTGGACTGGAGCCTTTTGGAGAAAAACCGGGATTTATTTGAATTCTTCAAGTTCATGATCAAATTCCGCTTCCAGCACCCGGTAATCCGCAAGCGGCTTTCCAACGCTATATGCGGCATGGAACCGCTGCGCACCCATAATATCAACGCGGCGGATACCACTATCCCCAGGGATGCCAGGACCTTCGCCGTCAGCTTTGCCGGATACGACCCGGAAAAAGGGGAGGACGACCTGGTATATGTGGCCGTCAACACCTACTGGAACGACGTCCACATCACCCTGCCGGATCCCATGACGGCGGGCCACTGGCATTTATACGTCAATACCTACGGCGACGGGAACGGCCGGTACTGCTACCAGGGCCAAGATGCCGTCCGGATCGACGGGGAATTTATCATGCGTCCCAGATCCGTAGCCGTTTTTGCCGTAAAATAACCCTTTTGCCTGCCAAATTGCCAAGGGACAAACCGGCAGCCCCCTATCCAAGCCCGCCGCGGCAGCAAAAGCCCCGGCGGGCTTTTGCGTCCACACCTGTCCGCACCGCTTATTTTTGCAGGCATTCCTTTGGCGTCCTCCCAAATTCCCGCTTGAATACCTTCAGGAAATTAGAATAATCACTGAACCCTGACGCAAAGCAGGCCTCCGTGGCCAGATGCCCCGCCCGCAAAAGGTTGTGGGCCAAAATCAGCCTTTTTTTCACAATATATTGGTACAGGGACAGGCCGGTAAACTGCCGGAACTGGCGGCTTAAATGATACTTGCTGGTGTAAAACCGGCTGGAAAGCTGATCCAGGGTTAATTCGCTGGCAAGGTTCGTATTGATATAGGCAATAAGCTGGTTAATCTTTTTATTTTCCGTGATGTCATTTTTGATCAGACCAGGGGGATTGTAATACGCACGGCAGATGTGCACCAAAAATTCCGTCAGGTATACGCCTGCAAGAGTTCCGCTTCCCACCTCGCTGCTGCACTTTGCCTGGGATATTTTCGCGCATAGCTGCTTTAGCAGTGAAAAGGTAGCGCTGTCGGGCCTAATCAGGCGGTAATCCTTCAAGGCGGCGTCCCTAAAGCCGGCAGAAAGATCTTCCCCACAGAATTCCTTTAGATGGTCAAAAAAATTCTCCTCCAGCCAGATCACAATCCGCTCATAGGGCTTGCCCGGACGGATATCCGGGCGGTGGATATCCGAACAGCTGGTCAGCAAAATATCCCCAGGGCGCAGGGCATAAGTTTTCCCTTCAATAATATAGTCCACGTCCCCGGACAAAAAGAAAAAAATTTCATAAAATGAATGCTGGTGGAAACCCACCACCGGCGGCGTTTCATTGTAGGCATGGTGATATTCATAGTTCCGTTCCAGCATGATCTGCCTTGGATCAAACTTTTCTTTATCCATTTTTAACAACATCCTTTTCCCGAAAACCAATATTTTTTTGCAAAAAATCTTTTCCTCTCCATATAATATAGCAAGATTTACCATATTTCAAGCAAGAATGACAAAGTATGGAAGATTTTTTTTTGGTATGATAGTATCAACAAAACCGGTTTCGTTAATTTCAAGATACCAGGGCCAAAAGGCCAAAAAACCTTTTGACCCCAACATCATTCCAATAAACAAGGAGGAGGATAACATGAAACAATGTCGCAGGGTGCTTGCCGCACTGGCCGGTGTAAGTGTATTGGCCGCCTCGCTGTCCGGCTGCGGTGCAAATGGGGGAGACAACCGCCGGATCATAAGGGTGGGGCACAACCAGGCCACCGACCATCCTACCAACATTGCGCTGATGGCTTTTGAAGAGTACATTGAAAGCAAGCTGGGGGACAAGTATAATGTAGAAGTGTATCCCAGTGAACTTTTAGGTTCGCAGACGGATATGGTTCAGCTGACCCAGACCGGGGCGATTGATTTCTGCGTGGCAAGCAATTCCATCCTGGAAACCTTTTCAGAGAACTATACCCTGTTTAATATGCCCTATTTGTTCGCGTCGGCAAAGGCCTACCACGCTTCCATGGACGACCCGGAAGTGGTGGATCCCATTTTTGAGTCAACCACCCAGGCCGGCTTCCAGGCCGTAACCTGGATCGATGCCGGAACCAGGAACTTTTATACCGTAGCTACGCCCATTGAATCGCCCGCAGATCTTAAGGGCTTAAAGATCCGCGTACAGCAGTCTCCCACGAACGTGCAGATGATGGATCTGCTGGGCGGTTCCGCTACCCCCATGGGCTTTGGCGAGGTGTACACGGCCCTGCAGTCAAAGGTAATCGACGGGGCGGAAAATAATGAGATGGCCTTGACCTCCAACGGCCACGGGGACGTATGCAAATACTACTCTTATGATATGCACCAGATGATCCCGGATATTTTAATCGGCAACTGCAGCTTCTTAAACGATCTGCCCCAGGATGAGCGGGAAATCTTCGAGGAAGGGTTTAAGCTGGTTAACACGGTAGAGAGGGAGGAATGGGTAAAGGCAGTAGAAGCCGCAAAGGACAAGGCGGCAAATGAACAAGGAGTCACGTTCCTTTACCCGGATACCAAGCCGTTCCAGGATATCTGCCTGCCTATGCATGAAACCATATTAAAACAGTACCCTGACCTGGCTCCTGTCTATGAGAAGATCCAGGCATACAATGGACAGTATCCATCAGAAGCAGAGTAGGAGGTGCAGCAGATGAGAATGCTTCGTAATACAATTACCCATATCTTAAATGGATTAGCCGGGATCAGCTTCCTGGTCATGGTTATCCTCACCTGTTGGCAAGTATTCACCAGATACATCTTACAGGATCCCTCTACCTGGTCGGAAGAGCTGGTGGGATACCTGTTTGCCTGGGCAAGCCTGCTTGGGGCATCGATTGTCACCAGCGAGCGGGGCCATATGAACATTCCTATTATCGTGGAAAAATTTGGAGCCAGTGGGCAAAGGCTGTTAAACTGCTTAGGGGAAGTGATTGCCTTTTTATTCTCCGCCACAATCCTGGTATTTGGCGGCATCCAGATCACCACCCTGGCCATGGGGCAGATGACCTCGTCCCTTGGGGTTCCCATTGGCGTTTTCTATATTATCCTTCCCCTTTGCGGCGTACTGAATATGTTTTACACCATCTTAAACATAGCTGACATCCTAAAAGGGCAAACAAGTGAAAAGGAGGCGGCGTAAATGGCAATACAATCCTTACTGATCATCCTTCTTGTGATGCTGGTTCTGCTGGCATTTGGCGTCCCCATTGCATATTCTATCGGCATCGCCGCGTTAACGGCGATTTTGCAGACCGTCCCCCTGGATGTGTCGGTGGTCACTGCGGCACAGAGAACCTTTGTGGGAATGAGCAAATTCAGCCTGACGGCAATCCCCTTTTTCATCCTGGCCGGGAACCTGATGAACCAGGGTGGCATCGCAAAGCGCCTTGTGGATTTTGTCATGGCAATCTTAGGAAAGCTCCCCGGGGCTCTGCTGGTGACAAACGCCGGGGCAAACGCCCTTTTTGGAGCCATCTCCGGCTCTGCCTCTGCGGCAGCGGCGGCGGTAGGCAGCATGGTCAAAGAGGGTGAAGAGGAACTGGGCTATGATCCGGCTCTCTGCGCCGCCACCAACGGGGCATCGGCGCCATCAGGCCTTTTGATCCCGCCCTCCAACGCGCTGATCACCTACTCCCTGGCCTCCGGCGGGACTTCAGTAGCCGCCCTGTTCCTTGGGGGGTATATCCCCGGCGTTTTATGGGCCTTATGCTGCGTAGTCGTCGCCGTAATCATCGCAAAGCGGAAAGGCTACAGCGGCACGCCCGGGAAATATAACTGGAAAAACCTTGGCACGGCAACCATCCGCGCCCTGCCCGCCTTATCCCTGATCGTTATCGTCATCGGCGGCATCGTCATCGGCGTGTTTACCGCCACGGAAGGCTCGGCCATTGCCGTGGTGTATGCGCTGATCCTGGGCATCCTTTACCGGAACATTACGGTAAAATCCTTTTGGAAAATCCTGGTGGACAGCGCCAAGATGAGCGGCATGGTGGTTTTCCTTATCGGCGTGTCCAACATCCTTGGCTGGGTTATGGCTTTTATGCAGATCCCCCAGGCTGTTTCCGCGGCGCTTTTAGGCCTGACTAATAACTATATTGCAATCCTGCTGATTATGAATGTGATTCTGCTGATTGCAGGCACATTTATGGACGTAACACCGGCGATTTTAATCTTTACGCCCCTGTTCCTGCCCATTGTAAAAACCTTCGGTATGCATCCGGTGCATTTCGGCCTGATCCTGGTTTATAACCTGTGCATCGGGAATATTACGCCGCCTGTAGGAAATACCTTGTTTGTCGCCATAAAAGTTGGGAATACTACTTTGGCAAAGACAATCCCTTATATGCTTTTGTACTACGCCGCAATTTTAGTCGGCTTGCTGCTGGTAACTTACCTGCCGTTTTTGAGCACAGGCTTGCCCATGGCAGCAGGGTTAATATAACATAAGGAGGAAATAATTTATGCAGATGACATGGCGCTGGTATGGTGAAGGAAACGACAGCATCACACCGGAAATGATCAAGCAGATCCCAGGAGTAACCGGCCTCGTTTGGGCGCTCCACGACAAGCAGCCCGGAGAAGTATGGGAGGTTGAGGAAATCGAGAAGGTACGCCAGAGGATTGAGGGCGCAGGCTTTAACATGGATGTGGTGGAAAGCGTAAACGTCCATGACGACATTAAGATCGGCCTCCCCACAAGGGACAAGTATATTGAGAACTACAAAACCACCCTTCGGAACCTGGCAAAGTTTGGGGTCAAGGTTGTCACCTATAACTTCATGCCCATATTTGACTGGACCAGGACGGATCTGTTCCATCCCTTAGAGGACGGCTCTACCGCCCTGTTTTATGAAAAAAGCCGCATCCAGGACGATTACCGGGAGATGGCGGATTATATCTTAAAAAATTTAAAAGGCATGACCTTCCCAGGCTGGGAACCGGAGCGGATGGCAAAGCTGGATGAACTTTTTGAAGCCTATAAGCCAGTGACGAAGGAAAAATTGTGGGAAAACTTAAAATACTTCCTGGAAGCCCTGATGCCTACCTGCCACGAAACCGGAATCAAGATGGCTATCCATCAGGATGATCCGCCGTGGGATATCTTCGGGATCCCCAGGCTCCTGTGCGATAAGGAAGCCATCGGCCGCTTCCTTAGCATGGTAGACGACGAGTACAACTGCCTGTGCCTATGCTCCGGCTCCTTAGGCGCAAACCCGAAAAACAACGTGGCAGACATTGTGCGGACTTACTGTGACCGCATAGCCTTTGCCCATATCCGCAACGTGCGCCACTATCCCAACGGCGACTTTACGGAGGCTTCCCACAGGGATTGCGACGGCGACACCGGCATCCTGGAAATCATGAAAGCTTACCACGACTGCGGCTACACCGGTTATGCCCGTCCTGACCATGGCCGCCATATCTGGGGGGAGGAAAGCTCCTGCCGCCCAGGCTACGGCCTTTACGACCGCGCCCTGGGAATCATGTATCTGTGGGGCTGCTGGGATATGCTGGAAAGAGTTGACGGGAAGGTTGGAAAATAAAGCTGCCTGCGCCTTGCTGACGGATAAAGCATGGATTAGGATAAAGCATAGATTGACGAATAACCGGATCCTGCAGATAGGACGCACGGAAAACTAAGGAAAAACTAACGCAAAGCCATACAAAAAAGCTGCTGCAAAATGGTTAAGTTTTACATCGTATAGCATGGCAGCCAAAATATTCCATCTATATCTTGTAAAACCCCTGCATTTTGCAGCAGCCTTTTTCCGTTACGTTTCAATTTTCGCGCCTTACTGGATCCAGGCTCCGTCGCTCCCTACAGGATACCCGTCAGGAGTAGTGGTGCTTGCCAGCATAACGCCGTCAGGCCCTACATAATACCATTTCCCGCTGGATGTTACCCAAGTATTTTTCGCCAGAGCCCCGGATGTCCCGAAATAGCACCATTTCTCTCCTGGAAACTTCTTCCACCCAGTCGCCATATATGCGTTACCCTCTATCCAGTATTCCTTGCCCTCCAGCGTCAGCCACTCCGCCGCCGCCTTCCTGCCGTCTGCCTTTACGTAATACCAGCCCTGGGCATCCTTCCCCCATCCTCTTTCCTCAGCGTTTCCTGGGCTTGTTCCCTGTCCGTAGGGGCTGGGAGCCTCAGGCGCCGCAGGCTGCCCGGCGCCGCCCTGGCTTTCCTCCGCCCCTGCCCCTCCCAGCTTTTTTTGGAGCTTTCCCGCTGCCGCCAGGGCAAAGCCGTAATCCAGCATGGAACGGGTATCCGTGTAATGGCTCCCTTCAGCCTTCATCACCACGGCCACCAGGCGCACCCCGTCCCGCTCCACGCAAGTAACCAGCGTATTTTTCGCCTTCGACGTGTAGCCGGTCTTCCCCCCTACCATGCCGGGGTAATAACGGGAATCCGTAGGGTAAAGCATCTTGTGCCCCATGGTAATCACCTTCGCCCCGCTTTTTTGGGTGGCAGGCATCTGATAGGACGTAGTAGTGGATATTTTAGACAGCACCGGGTTAGCGTAAGCCGCCCTGGCAATCAGCGCCATATCATAAGGGGTGGTTAAATGGGTGCTGTTATTCAGACCGTTAGGGTTGGCAAAATGGGTTCCTGTACAGCCCAGGCTGGCAGCCCTGGCATTCATCATATCCGCAAAAGCTTCCACGCTCCCGGCCATATGCTCCGCAAGGCCATTGGCTACTTCATTGGCCGATTTCAGCAGCAGGGCATACAAGCACTGCTCCACCGTAAGCTGATCCCCCTTTGCCAGGCTTATGGTCACTGCCCCCGACTCCAGGTTCGTGGTGGCTGCCTCCGAAAATGTAACCACGTCGCTTAACGCACAGTTTTCTACAGTCAGCAGTGCCGTCATCACCTTGGTAATGCTGGCCGGGTAAAACTGATTGTGGGCATTCTTTTCAAAAAGAATTTGCCCTGTGGCGCAGTCCAGCAAAACTGCCCCCTCGGCCTCCACCACGGGAAGGGCGATATCCTGCTGTTGGCCCGCTCCCGCTGTCCCTGCGCCTGTTTGCTGGCCCGCTCCCGCCGTCCCTGCGCCTGCTTGCTGGCCTGTTCCCGCCGTCCCTGCGCCTGTTTGCTGGCCTGTTCCCGCCGCCCCTGCGCCTGTTTGCTGGCCTGTTCCCGCCGTCCCTCCTGGCCCGGGCTGCTGGCCTGCGCCTGTTTGTTGTCCCGGCCCGGGCTGCTGGCCCGGATTTGCTCCCCCAGGCAGCCAGGCCGTGCTTCCGCTTAATGGGTTTGGCGGGATAAACTCCTCACCAAATGCCACGTTCGTACATAATATGCTCACTAATGCCCCCAAGCAGAGCAGCCGCTTCCCTGTCCTCATTCGTTTATCCTCCAATATCTTGATAAAAGGCGCGTCTTTCGCGCCGTAAACCAGATTATTAGGAAGCTGTATTTTACTTCTTATAACTTCCTAATAATATGATGTTGGGGTCAAAAGGTTTTTTGACCCTGGTTTCATAATATTGTGCCGCAGTATCTTTCGTTTAAGTATATCATGTCTTTTACTGTTTGTTATCATATTCTGCTTACAATTTTATAACGCATTTATTACATCGCAAGCCTATCCTCTTGTCCAATGCCATCTCCCTGAAGGTTTGTAACCGTTCAGACGGGGTATCTTCTTGCCCGTCTGCGCCGGACAAAAGCCGGGGTGTCCAGAACCGCCTGCTTTTGCAAAAAACTATATTGCTTATCCCCCCGCTTTACGCTATAATATGGTCTTATCCAGAATTGCGCAGCAATTTTGGATAAAAGGCGCGTCCTTTGCGCCGTAAATCTAATGACAGGGTTCGCGTAGCGGTTCCTGGAATATCTCATAATTCCCTTTCTTGCTAAAGGAAGCCACAAATGAAACATACAACTTTTCCATAGGAGGCTGCTTACTATGCATGACCAAAATTTCCTGGCCGAAAAACGGCGGAACACCTTGTTTGTCTTCCTGGCTGCCATACTGTACAGCATCGGCGGCCTGTGCATCAAGCTTATCCCCTGGAACGGCATGAGCATCAACGGCGCCAGGAACATGGCCGCCCTTCTGGTGGTAGGCGGCTATTTATCTCTTTCTCGCCACAGGCTGAGGCTGAATCGCTGGATCCTTTTAGGGGCGGTAAGCGTATGCGGCACGAATGTACTTTTCTCACTGGCAAACAAACTGACCACTGCCGCCAATACCATCGTCCTCCAATTCACTGCGCCTATTTTCGTCATCCTGCTGGCAGCCATCTTCTGGAAAAAACGCCCGAAACGGCTGGATCTTGCCGCCTGCGGCCTGGTGCTGGCAGGCGTCGCCTGCTTTTTCATCGACAGCCTGGAAATGGGCGGAGCCTTGGGAAACTTCCTGGCGCTGCTGTCCGGCTTAACTTACGCCGGGGTTTTCCTCCTTAATGATCTGCCGGACGCAGATCCCATATCCTCTGTCTTCTGGGGAGACACCATCAGCGTAGTGCTTGGCCTGCCCTTCCTCATCCAGGAAACCGCCTTTACCCCTGCCGCCATTACCAGCGTCCTGATCCTTGGAATATTCCAGGTAGGGTTAGCTTATGTGCTGATGTGCATTGGCCTGCGAACCACCCCGGCAGTAACGGCTTCCCTGATTTCCGGGATTGAACCGGTGCTAAACCCAATCCTTGTGGCCCTGTTTTATGGGGAAAGGATCGGGCGTATGGCTCTGGCCGGAGCCGCAGTTGTGGTGGTATCCGTAGTGGGATATAATGTACTGCGGGCGCTTCCGGAAACACATACCAAGGGCCTTTGATGGTTTTTTGCCCTCAGATGCCCTTGCTGCCGTGCCAACCGCTGCACCATCCGCAATAATCAATGCCTGTTTTTCCCCTACTTGACTCACTGCCGTCTTTAAATCAGACTTACCCCCGGCACTGGTACAAGCAATTCCGTTTTCACGGCAAATTCCCGGGATTTAATAAATATATTTTCCTAATCCAGAAAAATAGCAAGTTGATGGTCAAATCCCTTCCCCAATACAACGCTGTCATATCTTCCTAATCCCCCCCATAAACTAGAAAGAGAATTTCCCAATGGAGCAACTGCCATGAAACGTGTCCATTCCGTCCTTTTATCCTTCCTCCTTGCCTGTTCCACCACTTTCCTGCCGTTTTCCCAGCCGGCATTCCCCTTCGCCCCTTACCGCTCCCTGGCGGAAATCCAAGGAGAAAACCCGCCTGCGGTCAACCAGGAAAATCCGCCTGCCCCAAACCAGGCCCCTTCAAACACCCTGGAAATCAGCGCCCCTTCCGCCCTTTTGATGGAAGCATCCACCGGCCAGGTGATCTATGAAAAAAATGCCGACGAGCCCAGGAGCCCCGCCAGCATCACGAAAATCATGACCCTTATCTTAATTTTTGATGCCCTGGAATCCGGGAAAATCAACATGGACGATTCCGTCACCACCAGCGCTTACGCCAAATCTATGGGCGGCTCCCAGGTTTTTCTGGAAGAAGGGGAAGTGCAGACAGTGGAAACCCTAATTAAATGCATCGTCATTGCTTCCGGCAATGACGCCTCTGTAGCCATGGCCGAGTATATCGCCGGGAGCGAGCCTGAGTTCGTCAAGATGATGAATGAACGGGCGGCAGGCCTTGGCATGAACAATACCCATTTTGAGGACTGCTGCGGCCTGACGGATTCCCTGACCCATGTCACTACCGCCCGGGACATCGCCTTAATGAGCCGGGAATTAATTAACCATTATCCACAGATCCATAACTATTCCACCATATGGATGGATACCATCACCCATGTGACCAAGCAGGGCACGAAGGAATTCGGCCTTTCCAACACCAACAAGCTGTTAAAAATGGCCGCTAACTTTACCGTCACCGGCCTAAAGACCGGTTCCACCTCCCTGGCAAAATACTGCTTCTCCGGAACTGCCGAAAAAGACGGCATCCGCCTGATCGCCTCCATCATGGCGGCTCCCGACTATAAGGCCAGGTTTGGCGACGCCCTCACCTTATTAAACTATGGCTACGCCAACTGCCGGATGTACCAGGATACGGATATGCCTGCCCTCCCCAGCATCCCGGTAAAAAATGGGAAGGCTGACACCGTTCCCCTGGAATACGAGGGAGGCTTTTCCTACTTAAGCTTAAACGGCGAAGACCTTTCCGCCATCCAAAAAGACCTGGTTGTCCAGGAATTTGCCGAAGCCCCCGTAACTGCCGGTGAGCAGGCCGGGTGGCTGAGCTACACCTTAAACGGAACCAAGATCGGCCAGGTTCCCATCCGGTTTAAGGAAAGCGTGGAAAAAGCATCCTTCATGGATTATTTAAAAGGCTTATTCAGCTTGTGGATCACTCCTGTAAAGAATCCTGCTTCGCAGGATTCTCCGCCTATGGCAAGCCGCTTTTAGCGGCATAATTCTGTCATTTATCTTTTACGGTTCCCTAAGCATCTCCCGGAAGCATATC
Source organism: Lachnospiraceae bacterium (assembly GCA_910575565.1). Lineage (GTDB taxonomy): Bacteria > Bacillota > Clostridia > Lachnospirales > Lachnospiraceae > Caccovicinus. Next base: position 183,867 of record CAJTFL010000004.1, read on the forward strand.
CATGACTTTCTGCAAAAGCAAATAGACGGTTGTTGCCAAATACTTAGGGGATAATTCCTGTTTATCTATATGTAATTCGCGGGCTCGCTTAATTGCCAATATCACTTTTTCGGCATCATAATCCGAAAAAGTGATAGGTTTTTTATAAATCTGCCGCTTAAATAAGCTTTTAATGTATCCTGGCCTTCTTTCACCTGGAAATCCGAGAATGGCCTTAAGGCAGATTCTCCCTGTTTGTTTTTTTCAATAAACCATACCTCATCCTGCCGAAAGCTGTGTAAATTAATCAGGTTCACATCATGGGCGGTAAAAATAATCTGGTTATTCCCTTCCCCAACGCCGCAAGCAAATTCATCCAGTAAAAATTGGGACAACTTCGTATGCAGGCTCCTGTCAATCTCATCAATAAAATAAATGGATGAATTTTTGCCAACGGTAAATAATATTGGAAGCAGATCCAAAAGCCTTTGCGTCCCGTCTGACTCCTCTTCAATATTAAATTGGACTGCCTTGCCATTCAGCTGATGGTTAAATTTTAGCTGGACTAAAATCGTTCTTTTCTCTTTATTCTCACCAAAAATAAAGTATTTGCCAGCCAGGTTCACAACCCCATTTTTGATTTCCTCTATCTCATCCACGATTTCTTTCGGCAAATCCAATTTTTCTGCCCATTCATGAAAATCAATTTCCCTGCTTGCCACAGATATCCTGGAAACGCCCGTATCCATTTTGTCAAGCATTTCTCCAATATAATTCCGCAAACCTTCGTCAGACCTCACACGGATTGGCAAAGCCCTCACTTTAGTGCTTGGAAAAATAATCCGCAAATCCTTAAACCAGCCAACGATTCCTTCTGCCCTTTTTATTCCGTTATCGTAAAGCTTGTATAAAAATAACTGGTTCTTTTGGCTTTCTTGGATGCTATTCTTTAGCACCTCTGCCAAGATCCTGTCCCTTGAATTTTTACGGGCGAACTTGGCTTCAATGTCTATTTCCGTTTTTCCGTTTTCGTCTGTAACCCGGGTAAACAAGGGCATAAGCCTTGCCTTGTCCAACTGCATCAGCCATTCTTCATGAACCTGGCGTTGATCCAGGGAAAAACCATACTCGAAAACTTCTCTATCCAGATAAAACATAAACTGAAATGTTGAAAGACCTCCCAAATCTTCAATATCGCCCCGAAACTGATTAACGCCTGTCCCTTTTCCGCTTTTTTGCCCGTCAACAATATAATCCCTTGCAAAATTAACTGATTCGATAAAAGAAGATTTCCCTGACCCATTCGGGCCGAAAAAACCGCTCCTTTGCAGTACCTTCCATTCACCGGCTCTCGTTGTAACCGCCTTTGAGAAGCGTTTATCCATGCTTTCTTCCGCTGGCAGCATACTAAATTCCACCGGATGCCCTATGGACTTAAAATTACTTACAACATACCTTAAAAGCACTTTCTCCCTCCTATTTCGGTTCAGCTTTTCCATTTACCGATAAAGGATTCCCAAGCCCTTACTACTCCCACACCACCGGCGTAGGCCTGGCCGGGTCAAAGATATCCTCGGAATTAAACAGATCATCCAGCCTGCGCTTCCCGCTGCCGCCTTCCTGGTTTGCGGCAATATCCATCCACATCCGGTAGCCGTCCAGGTTGCGCCGCCCCTGGCGCAGATAGGTATCACCAAGCTGCACCCAGTTCTGGCTGGAATCCACATTGCAGAAATATCGGAAGCCTACATTATACAAGTAAGCAAACCGCTCATTGTCAAAGCTATAGGAATGCCAGTCTGCAACATCCGCCCCAAAAGGATACAGGATAATATCCGTAGGGCCGATCAGGGACTCTACCTCGGCCTCCCACTTGTCAGTATCCGCAATAAAATTTTCCATCTCAATTTTTCCCAGATCCCGGTGGCCCCAGCTGTGGGAAGCCAGCTCCCAGCCATTATCCCTAAGGCACTGGGCTACAGCCGCCGCCTGCTGGCGATCCGCCTCATAATTTGGGTTCTTATCCTTGTAATCTGCCGCCGTGCGGTAGCCTAAAATCCCCTCATACCCGGTAAAGGCAATCACTGCCCTTGCCCCTTTATAGGAGAAATCCGGGTGCTCCTGGATAAAATCCTCCAGCAGCGGAACCAGATCAAACGACCCTACCGCCACGCTCCCGTCATCCATCTTCATCTCACAGGCAGGCTTGCCATCCGCCCCGACGACCATCCGGCTGGCAAAGCCATCCCCGTCCATATACTCGTAATAACACACATCATCCTGGGACATGACAATGGGTTTTTTCCCCTCCGGCAGCATAATCTCGCCTTTAACCATCTTCTTTGCGCCTGTCTCATCTGTTTCTTCATGAGCCATATCGTGAAGCCTTACCAGAACAAAGCCCCGGTTATACATTTCCAGGAGCATCTTTTCAAACTCGCTTTTCGTGGTCATTACCTGATTATAGCCGCTTTCGCGGTCATCCCCGTCAAAAGCCTTAGCGGTATCCATGATAATGGAATGGAAAAACACATGGGGAATCTGGCTGATATCCTGCCTGACCAAGGTTCCCTTGATGGCCTCATAATTTGCCACCGCCGCCAACACTTCCTCCGAAGCCGAAAATTCACTGTCCCCTAAAAGCAGGGCGGCTGCGCCGTCATAATCATACCCTGCCGCCAGACGCTCCGCCCGGGACAAAAGATCCTGAAGGCGACCCTCCGGAGTGGTTAGATCCGGTTCATTCTCCCCCGAATCCCCTTCTCCAATAACCAAAGTTTCCGAAGGTTCAGCCTGGCCGCCCTCCGGCTCTGTGCCGCCCCCCGGCTCCCCATTTTCCAGTCCCTCTCCGGCAGGGAGCGATTCTGCCTCATTGCCGGGAAGGGAATCCGTGGCAAGGCTTCTGTCTTTTCCGCCAAGCAGGCCTTTTACCCACTGGACAATGCCGCCCTTCTCCTCCTTGTCCTTTGCACTTTCCCCAGGCTGGCCGGAGCCCTGCACGCCGCTGTCCTGCTCCTTCCCGCCTGCTCCCTTTAAATGGCCAAAACTAATAACTGCCGTCACGAAAAACGCCGACAGAATCACGCCATAAATCATCATCAGCTTACGCCTGCGCCTTTTCCTCTCCCGCATCAGCCGGTATCGGCGGCGCCTCAACACTCTCTCATAATTCTGTTCATCCATATCCCTGCTCCTGTTTCTCATCCCCTAAAGTATATAACCTTTTTTAATTTATTGCTTTTCGGCTACGCCAGGCCATATTCCATCGTCACTTACGCTTAGTGTCCGTTCCGTTTTATGTCGGGCGAGAGCGCGGTTTCGTGTGTACATCCACCCCAATCCCATCCGAAACAACCCAGCGTTAAAATTCCCCTGCCAGCTATCCAAGTTGACAAAGCATTAAATTTTAACCTAAAACTGCACATACCCCTTAATTTCCTCTGCCGGCTCCACGCTTTCCGCATACAGCACCGGCCCCTTCTCCCCATAATCCTGCCAAAACTCGTAAGCCACCTTTGCCTTCACACGAACCCACTGCTTCGTTTCCAGCTTCCTCGCCTCTTTAGACTTGCACACATAGCCGATAAAGGTCATGTCCGCCTCACAGCAGGTCATGGCCATTCTTCCCGGCACAAAGTAATTTTTAGGGAATTCCGGGGACTTTAGCACCATCCCGGTAAATTCCACCGTCTTCCCCTCATACCGGCTGGGCACATCCATGCAGTCAAAATACCAAAGCCCGAAATCCTCCGGCTCAATCCGGATCACCGGGGCATTTACATCATAAGGCAGATCTTCCTCCAGCATTTCCTGCTGGATTTCCCCCTCTTCATCTTCCAGCACCAGCTGGCCGTTCTGGCACATGGCGCGGATCGTCCGGCGGTAGGCCGTCAGCACTTCATCCGACACCCCGTCGCAGCGGTTGCAGATTACCAGCTCGGAGCCTCGCAGCATGGCTCCCAAAAGGGGCTTCATATTGGCCAGGTAAAGGTTCAGCGTGGAGCCGTCCAGGATCGTTATCTGCTGATAGATGGCCCAATCCTTGGGAAGCTTTAACTCATCCTGGTTCCACATCCCATTCCACTCAATCAGCACCCGCTCCGGATTATTCAAAAGCTCCAGCTCCGTTAAGTAGTCCGGGGTCATCTGGCGGAAATCTTCCAGGTAAACTGCCGTAGTCCCAGTCTCCTTAAGCAGCTCCTCATCATATTCCGTATCGCCCTCTTCGCAGACAATCAGCAGCGTTTTTCCCTCTGCCCGGAAATACTCCTGGGACATGGTAAACTGGAGAAACTTCGTTTTTCCCGCCTCTAAAAAACCGTTAATCAAAAACACCGGTATCATATCGTCTTCCAATTCATAATCCGCCATATGCCAAACTCCCATATATCTATCTTATAATATTGTTGGGGGCAAAAGGTCTTTTGCCCCCTATGATACACGGATTGCTCCGCACTTTGCGCTCCCGCAATCCCTTAATTTTTGCCAAAGGCCTGTTTTAATTCCTCTTCCTTCAGCCTGGCTCCAATGACGCATACCTTGCCGGTATAGTCCGGCTCGCCTTCCCGGATCTCATACTGCTCTGGAACCAAATCAAAATACAGCCACCGTCCTTCTTCCCCAGAAGGAAGCATTCCTTTGGCTCTGAGCACTTCACCAAAAGCCGTAGTTTCCGCCAGCTTCTCCAAAAGCCCTTCCAGTTTTTCCCTGGTGCACGGAACCGTAGTCTCTATCCCCCAGCTGGTAAAAATCTCATCCGCATGATGGTGATGGTGGTGATCATGGCAGCCACAGCCGCACTCCCCGTCATGATGATGGTGTTCCTCCTCATGGTCATGCCCATGATGGTGATGATGCTCGCCCTCCTCATGGTCATGCCCATGATGGTGATGATGCTCGCCCTCCTCATGGTCATGCCCATGATGGTGATGATGCTCGCCCTCCTCATGATCATGCCCATGATGGTGATGATGCCCATCTTCCTCATGATCATGGTAATGCCCTCCAAACTCTTCCTTCACCTGGGCCATCAGCTCCTCCATCATGGTATCCGGCTTCTCGATAATCTCCAAAAGCTGCGCCCCGGTAAGCTGGCTTAAGGGCGTGGTAATCACCGATGCCGTCTGGTTATGCTCCCGGATCAAAGCCACTGCCGCCTCTATCTTTTCCGGTTCAGCAATATCGGTGCGGCTTAACACAATATTTCCCGCATACTCAATCTGATTGTTGAAGAATTCACCGAAATTCTTCATATACATCTTGCACTTCTTTACGTCCACCACGGTAACGGAGCTGTTTAAGGCAACATCCAGATCCGCCGACACATCCCGCACCGCCTTCATCACATCCGAAAGCTTCCCTACGCCGGATGGCTCGATAAGCACGCGCTGGGGCTGGTATCTGGTAATCACTTCCTGGAGAGATTTCCCAAAATCCCCCACCAAGGAACAGCAAATGCAGCCGGAATTCATCTCCCGGATTTCAATCCCGGAATCCTTTAAAAACCCGCCGTCTATGCCAATCTCGCCAAACTCATTCTCAATCAGCACCACCTGCTCCCCTGCAATCGCTTCCTCTAACAGCTTTTTAATCAATGTAGTTTTCCCGGCTCCCAAAAAGCCTGAAATCACGTCAATTTTCGTCATCATAAACTCCTTCTTTCCGCCATAACAGCCGACTTTATTTTGGCACAAAGAAGAAAGAAAGTCAAGCATCCCGCCGCCTTCTGCCTGTGTCCTCTTCTCCGGCCAAATCTGTGTGTCCAAAGAGCCAGGAAAGCACTTTTAAACACAATCTAAATCATAAGATCCCTTTAAGCGTCTTAACCAGCTGTTCCACATCGATAGGCTTGGAAATAAACCCGTCCATGCCGCTTTCTAGGGCTGCCTGCCGATCCTCATGGAAGGCGTTTGCCGTCATCGCCACGATGGTGATCCCGGCCAGCCCCGGATCCTCAAGCTGCCGTATGGCCTTCGTGGCCTCATACCCATTCATCACCGGCATCTGCACATCCATCAGCACCAGATCGTACCGCCCTGCCCCTCCACTTTTCAGCTTCTCCAAAGCCGCCTGCCCATTCTCCGCAGACTCCACCTCCAAGCCGTAATCCAGCAGGATTTCCGAGGCAATCTCCCGGTTTAACTCGTTATCTTCCACCAGCAGGATCCGCCTGCCGGTAAAATCAATCTCCCCGTCGTTTTCCTCTTCCTCTGGCGTTTTTGCCTGGTATAGCTCCTGTTCCCAAAGCCGGAAAGTCAGGCTTACGGTAAACTCCGTGCCCTCCCCCTGCTTCGTTTCCACCTGGATAATGCCGTTCATCAGCTCCACAATGCTTTTGGTGATGGCCATTCCAAGGCCTGTGCCCTGGATCTTGTTTACGGTGGAATTCACTTCCCGCTCAAAGGCATCAAACACTTTTTGGACAAATTCCTGGCTCATGCCAAGCCCCGTATCCTTCACATGGAATACGTAATTCCCATACCCTTCTGCCTCGCACGGCTCCTGAACCAAGGACAGCATAACTTCGCCGCCCTCCGGGGTAAATTTTATGGCATTGCTCAAAAGATTCATCAGCATCTGCTTCAAATGGATCTCGTCACAGTACACAAACGGATTATCCGCCTGGCTTACATCTACGGTAAACTTAAGGCTTTTTGCCTTCACCTGTTCCGCGATCACAATCTTCAAATCATCAAATATCCCAAAAAGATTTGCCCTTGACTCCTGGATCTGCATCTTGCCGCTTTCAATCCGGCTCATGTCCAAAACATCATTGATCAAATCCAGCAGGATATTCCCAGAAGAAAGGATCTTGTGCAGATAGTCCCGCACCTTTTCATTGTCCCCTAAATTTTTCTCCGCCAAGGTAGCAAAGCCGATTATGGCGTTCATGGGTGTCCGTATGTCATGGGACATATTGGACAGGAAACGGCTCTTTGCCGCGCTTGCCAGTTCCGCAGCCTTAGCCGCCTCGGAAAGAGCCCTGCGGATCAAATGCTCCTCTGTCACATCTGAGAGGACAAATATATATTTCTCTTTCCCTCCCAGCTTAATGGGGCAGCTAATCACATTCAGCCACATATTCTGGCTGAATGCCTGGTTAACCCCTTCCATTTCCCAGACCTCCCGCTTTGTGGGCTGCTTTTCCCGGATCATTTTCCGTATCTTCTGATAAAGTTCATTAGGTTCCCCATCATCATCTGCATAAAAGGTTTCCGCTGGGATCCCCAGCACTCTGTCCGCATTTTCAAATACATACTCAATCTTCTTATCCTGTTTCCCCACGATAAAGATTACCGCATCGATATTTTGGGAAATGGACTGATATAAATCCCAGATATACTGCTGGTTCTCGTATGCCCAGCCGGACTGATCGCTTACGCTTCCGCTTTTATTCATTGCTTTCCCACTCTTTTCCCAAGGCGTCTTTTTACTTCATCTTTTCCAGGATCCCGTTAATGTCCCCCTTAGTCCCAATCACCATCAGGTGATCGTCCCCTCGGATGGCATACTCCGCTCCCGGCATCATATTCATCCTGCCGTCAGGCCGCTTGATGGCCAGGATGCTGATATGGTACACATTCCGCAGCATCAATTCCTTTAAGCTCCTTCCCACCCACTCCGAAAGGGGCGGAATCTCATAAATGGAAAATTCATCAGTCAGCTCAATGTAGTCAAATACATGGTTGGCGCTGTAGCGCACCGCCAGCTTCTCCGCAATATCCCGATCCGGGTAAATCACCTCGTCCGCGCCGTTTTTTAACAGAAACTTGGCATGGATATCCCGATTGGCCTTGCTGACTACGTACTTCGCCCCCAGCTCCTTTACCATGCTGGTAATCTCTAAGCTGCTCTGGAAATTCGTCCCAATGCACACAAAGCAAAGATCAAAGTTTGCCACCCCAAGGCTTCTTAGCACCGTCTCATTGGTGCAGTCCCCGATTTTTGCGCTGACGACCAAAGGAAGCATATCCTCTAAGCGCTCTTCCTCCTGATCCACGATCATTATCTCATTATCCAGCGCCGCCAGGTTTCGGCATAAGTGCTGGCCAAACCGCCCCATTCCGATAATTAATATTGATTTCATCTTTATCCAACCCTTTCTTTAATCCGCCCCTACCCCACGGTAATCTGTTCCACAGGCAGCTTTACCGGCGGCTTTTTCTTCGACTGGGTAAAGGCCAGGGCAGAAGAAAGGCTCCCCACCCTACCGCAGAACATCAAAAGCACCAGCGCCATTTTCGACGCCGCAAACAGCTCCCTGGTAATCCCCGTGGACATCCCCGCCGTACCGATGGCGGAAAATGTCTCAAACAGCACATCCGACATCATCAACTCCGGCTGCAGCACCACAATCCACACAGAAGCTCCTATAGCCAGCGCCAGGTTAAGGGACAGGATAAGGCCCGCCTTTCGCACCGCATCCTCATCCAGCCTGCGGTTATAAACATTCATGCCGTCCGTCTGGTTTACGCTGGCCCGGATGGAGAGAAGGAGCACTGCCAGGGTAGTGGTTTTAATCCCTCCTGCCGTGGATCCGGGGCTTCCCCCGATAAACATTAACACAATTGTCACCAGCTTGCTCCCGTCCGTCAACGCTCCCGTGTCGATAGAGTTAAAGCCTGCCGTCCTGGCTGTAACCGACTGGAAGAGCGCGCTCCAAATCCGCCCGCCAATGCCCATCTGATCCATCACATTTTCCCGTTCCAAAAGAAGGAACAGCACCCCGCCTCCGAAAATCAGCACCACGGTCGTCACCAGCACGATTTTGGTGTGGAGCCGGTATTTGGAAAAATGCAGCTTATTCTTCAGCAAATCATCCCACACGATAAAGCCGATGCCGCCGATGACAATCAGCCCCATCACGGTAAGGTTTACCAGCCAGTCATCATAATAAAAGGTAAGGGAACTGTACGGCTCCCGATACCCCATCAGGTCAAAGCCGCCGTTGCAGAAGGCGGAGACAGAGTGGAACACCCCGTAATAAACGCCCCGGAAAAATCCCAGCTCCGGCACAAACCGAAAGGATAAAAGCACCGCCCCGGCTCCTTCAAACAAAAATGTCCCTAGAACGATCTTCTTTGCCAGGCGCACCACGCCGCCGATCTGCAGGGTATTTACGCTCTCCTGCATCAGCCCCCGCTCCTTAAGGCCGATCTTCCTCCTCAGCACAATGGAGAGAAACACGCCGATGGTAATAAACCCCAGCCCGCCGATCTGGATCATGGCCAGGATCACCAGCTGCCCAAAAACCGTCCACTGGCTCCAGGTATCCGCCGCAACCAGTCCGGTTACGCAGGTGGCGCTGGTGGCGGTAAACAGACAGTTGACAAACCCTAAGTTCTGGCCGCTGCGGTTAGCGAAAGGCAGCATCAGCGCCAAGGTTCCTGCCATAATAATACCGAAAAACCCGTAAGCGATAAACTGGGTCTGGGACAAGCGATTTTGGCGCTTAAGCCACCGGGAAAGCCACGGCGGCAGCCTTCTTTTACTCCTTGGCCCATCCATCCTTTTTTCCTTTTTAGCCCGCATAAGCTCCCTCATCCTCGCATCCTCCCCACAGCCTGCCACGCCGTAAACAGCAGAAAACACAGCAGATTTGCCACCACCACGCTGGCTCCCGCAGGAGCAGAAAACCGGTAGGATGCCGCCATCCCAAAGGCAAAGCAGACCACGGACACTATCCCCGAGGAAACCACCACCCCCCGGAAGCTTTTAAATACCCGCATGGACGTAATGGCCGGAAAAATGATCAGGCTGGAAATCAGCATCGCTCCCATCATCCGCATTCCCAGTACGATTGTAACCGCTGTTAAAATGGCAATCAATACATTATACCGCTCAACCCCCACGCCGGTAGCCCGGGCAAAGCTTTCATCAAAGGCTACGGCAAACAGCTTATGGTAGCAGAACACAAACAGCCCCAGCACCACCACTGACAGCGCCGCGCTAAAGTACACGTCTGTAGGGCTCATGGCCAGGATGCTGCCGAACATATAGCTGCTGATATCCGTAGTCATGCCGGTAGTCAGGGATGTGGCGATAATGCCCACAGCCAAGGCTCCGGCAGAAATCATGGCAATGGCGGCGTCACTTTTTATCTTCCCGTTTTCCGTGATCCGCAGCAGGAAAAACGCCGCCAGCACCACCACCGGGACAGAAACCGAAAGAGGGGACCACCCCATGGCTATGGCTATGGACAGCGCCCCGAAGGATACGTGGGACAAGCCATCCCCAATCATGGAATACCGCTTCAGCACCAGGCTGACCCCTAAAAGGGAGGCACAGAGGGAAATCAGGATCCCTCCCACAAAAGCCCTTGCCAAAAACGGATAAGACAGCATCTCCATCATCAGATTCATCATCAACCGCCGCCTTTCCTTAAGATCTCCCGCTCTCTGCGGCTGCCTAAAAATTCCCTGCCTGCCTCACTCACCCGGTATTCCTCCACCGTTCCGTAAAACAACACCTTCTGCCCCAGATGCAGGATCTTACTGGCCTGGCTTACCGCATTCTGGATATCGTGGGACACCATCAAAATCGCCACCCCATCCTTTCGGTTAAGCTTTCCCAAAATTTGGTAAAATTCCTGGATGGCCGAAGGATCCAGGCCGGTAATCGGCTCATCCAAAACCAAAAGCTTATCTGTAGCACAAAGAGCCCTTGCAATCAATGCCCGCTGCTGCTGCCCTCCGGACAGCTCCCGGTAGCAGTAGTTCTTTAAAGGGGAAAGCCCCAGCTTTTCCATATTTTCAAGAGCCAGCACCTTTTCCTTTTTCGTGTAAAAGGGACGGTTCCCCATCCGGCTTAGGCATCCGGACCGCACCACCTCATAGACGGTAGCCGGGAAATCCCTCTGAGCCGCCGTCTGCTGGGGCAGATAGCCGATCCCAGCCGCTTTCAGCTCCTCATCTATCGTCAGCACGCCCGCGGTAGGCTTGATAAGCCCTAAAATCCCCTTCATCAGCGTGCTTTTCCCAGAGCCGTTTTCCCCTACGACGCAAAGGTAATCCCCCTGGTTTACCTCCATGGTAACGTCAATTACCACGTCGCAGTTTTCATACCCAAAATCTACGTGTTCGCATTTAATCAATGGATCCATATCTCTATTCCCTATCCGCCAAAAGGCCGAATTCCAGATTTTTTACGTTTTGCTCCATCAGCTGCAGATAAGTAACCCCTTCCTCAAATTCCTTCCTGGTTACATTGTGGCAGGAATGGAGCAGCAAAGGCTTCGCCCCCGTTTCCTCCCCGATAACCTCCGCCACCCGGTGGCTGGAAAGCTCCAAATAGTACACTGCTGGAAGGCCCTGCTCCTTCACCTGGCCAATCAAATAGGCAATCGTCCTGGCGCTTGGCTCCGTATCTCCCCCGCAGCCGTTAAAGGCTGCCCGGTAATCCAAGCCGTAGCGCTTTGCCAGGTAGAGGAAAGGAAACCTATCCCCCACTACAATCATATCCCGTTTCCGGTTCCCCAAAACCTGCAAAAAATCTTGATCCAGCTCCTTTAGCTTCTCTAAGTACCGCTCTGTATTCTCCCGGTAAATCTCCCCATGGGCCGGATCCGCCTCTGCCAGCAGCCTGCCCATCTCCTCCGCTATCTTCATGGCATTTGCCGGGGAAGTCCAGATATGCTCGTCATACTCCATTTCCCTTAGCTGGCCCGGCTGGGGTTTTCCTTCCTCATGATGGTGTCCGTGACGGCTCTCTTCCATCCCTTCCACCACCTCCTCTTCCAGTACCTCCACGCAGCCAAGAAGGCTGACTGCCTGAAGCTGATCCCTTCCGATGGCATCCAGGGCTTCCTCCACCCACTGCTCCATCTCCCCGCCATTATACAGAAAAAGATCCGAATCCCGGATCGCAATCATATCGGCAGGCGTAGGCTCAAAGGAATGGCTGTCCATCCCCGCCGGAACGATCAATTTTAGGTGCACCTGATCCCCGCCAATCTGCCGGAGGAAATCGTAGTAAGGAAATAAGGTAGTGGCCACATAAAGCCTGCAGTCCCCTTCCGGTTCCCCCGCATTTTCAAAAGCTTTGCCGTCCTTTTCCAACTCCCCGGCATTTCCAAAAGCCCTGCCGCCTTCCATCTCCCGGCTTGCCCGCCCGGCGCAGCCTGCACCTGCCAGCGCCAGCGCCGCCGCTAAAAGCAACGCCCCTATCTGCTTCATCCCATCCTCCATTCTCCCAGAGCGTGTTTAAAGTTTGAACATTCATTCCCGCTGGGGGGCAGCCCCCTAAATCTTTACCTAAATCTTTACCGAAGTCCATCTTCCCGACTTAAACCGCCAGGTGGTAAGGATAAACCGGCTTAACTGATCTGCCAGCACCCCCATCCAAACCCCAAGAATCCCTAAGCCGAACACATAGCCCATCACATAAGAGCCCGCAGTCCGCACAAAGGTAACGCTGAAGGTGGAAGCCGCCATGGTAAACATCACGTCCCCCGCCCCCCGCAGGCAGCCCATATAGATCACCTGGGCAACCTGGGCAATGACAATGAAAACCATCAGCGCCATAATCCTGACGCCCATATCCACGATCTCCGGATCATCGAAAAACAAGCGATATAGCCCCCTTCCCGCAAGCAAATAGACCACGGACAGCACCAGGGAAATGACATTCCCGATCCTTTGGCAGATATTCCCGTAGCGCACCGCCTCTTCCGGGGACTTTTCCCCTAAGCTTCTTCCAATCAGCGCTACCGCCGCCGCCTGCATCCCATCCCCGAAGGAAAAGGACACGCTCATAATATTCATCCCTACCTGGTGCGCCGCCATGGCCGCCGTCCCTAAATTGGCCGCCATCACCGCCGTGGACATAAAGCCAATCCGCATCAGCACCTGCTCCGTAAATACGCTGGAGCTGATTTTAACCATGCTTCTTACCGGCCCTAAGGATAGGCGAACCTTCTCCCTAAGCACATAAGGAAGGCTGATAAACCCCTCCTTAAATAAGGAACGGATGCTCATTACGCAGGCAATCACCGTGCCGAAAACCGTAGCGATGGCCGCCCCCTTGATCCCCAGGGCCGGAAAGCCGAAATGGCCGTTAATCAGCAGGAAATTCCCGATCATATTCACAACATTGGACGTTACGTTTGTTTTCATGGCAATCCTGGTATTCCCCGCCCCTCTCTGAGCCGCGTTGATCACCAGGGAAATGATATTAAACAGCATCCCGCCCATAATCAGCCGGAAATACAGCACCGCGCTGTCATGGGTCTGTTCGTTTGAGCCGCAAAAAGCGATAACCGGCTCCGCAAGCGCCACGCACAGGAAGCTGACCGCGATCCCCGCAAGCACCGTAAATGCCAGGGCGGTCATCAGCACCTGGTTCGCCCCCTTCTTATCCTGCTCCCCCCGCCGCCTTGCCACGATAGCGGAGACGGAAACATTTAAGGCGATAAACAAGGCCATCCCCAGGAATTTAGGCTGGGTGGTAAGGCCTACCGCCGCCACCGCCGCAGGCCCAATGCCGCTTACCATCAGGGAGTCAATCAGCCCCGCCAATGCCACAAAAAACGACTCCAGCACCGACGGCCACGCCATCCTGATGGCTGTCCGTATCCGCTTCTCGTTATCATGCAAGTATACTGTAAGCCTATTCATCTTATGCAACCTGTCTTTCTATCTGGCCCTTCCGGAAATCCCCTATACGTTAAGTTCCTGTTAACCGCTTTTGGAGTTTAGTATAGCACAGAACCATTTTGCTGGCAAGAAAGAACGGGCGGCGCAAAAACGATTTTCAAGCTGGCTGCGGAATTCCGTTTAATCCCTTTGGGTAAACCATGCACCAATCCCGGCAGGTGTTTCAATTCCCAGGAGAGCGCGGGATTACATTGTTGAAACCAACCATATCGGACACATTATTACCTTCTTTATGAACAATGATCTGTGCGAAAGCCTTCCGGACGATGTGTGGGGACTGGCAGACGCGTGTGCCGCAGCCGCTGTTAACTATGGAAGCAAAATGGCCGATAAAAGTATTAGTGAATATAAACAGCAATGCATCGATGCTGGCTGCCGTCCAGGCAGAGAAGCAATCGGCAGAGACGCGCAGGGCGGCACAGCCAGGCAAAGGGATGCGCCTACCATTTACAGGAAACGGCAAATAGCCTTATTGATTTGGCAGCTCCTGTAAAAACAAGGAGTCATGGTAAAAGAAAAAAGAAGAAAGGATAAAAAGCAAACACATATCGTTCACCCTTTGTGTTTGCGCCTCAAATGAAAATGCAAGCATTTTTCCTTGAGGCTTGGTGCAAAAAATGAATTACTGCATAAAAAATGGAATGGCTTACGATTCCGCAGCAGGCAAATGGGAAAAGCGGGATATCTGCATCAAAGACGGGCTTTTGTCTGACCGTGAAGGGGAAAACAGCAGAATCATTGATGCCTTCGGCTGCATCATCGCACCAGGGCTGATCGACTACCATGTCCACTACTTTAAAGGCGGGGCGGACAACGGGGTCAGCCCCGACACTGCCTCCTTTCCCAGCGGGATCACTACGGCGGTAGACGGCGGAACCTGCGGCGTTTCCTCCTGGGAAGCCTTTGAGCGGCTGATGGCACGCCCTGCCGCCGTGCGCCTCCTCTCCCAGCTCCACGTAGCTTCCGGCGGGCAGCTTACGGAAAGCTATATGGAAAATTTATCCCCAGCGCTTTTTGACCGTAAACGGATCACGGAGTTGTTCCGCCGCTATCCCAGCCGCCTGGTGGGCTTAAAAACCCGGATCTCTGCAAATATCATCGAACCGTCGCAGGCAAGGGACTCTCTGGAGGAAGCCGTAAAGCTGGCCGATGAAATTGGCTGCAGCTTAACCGCACATATCACAAACCCTGCAATGGATCTGGAAGAAATGGCCGCCATCCTCCGTCCGGGGGACGTAATGTGCCATATTTTCCAAAATAAGGGAAAGGAAAGCATTTTGGACGGCAAGGGAAACGTAAGGCCAGGTATCCGGAAGGCCAGGGAACGTGGAGTCTTATTTGATGCCTGCAACGGAAGGAACAATTTCGATCTGAACGTTGCCCGGGCTGCCATAGAGCAGGGATTTCTGCCGGATATCATCAGCTCCGACATTAATACCAATTCCTGCTACGAGGGCATCCTCCACAGCCTGCCCCGGGTACTGTCCAAATACATTACCTTCGGCCTTTCCCTGGAGCAGATCCTGGACGCGGCCATCAAAGTGCCGGCAAGGCTCATTGGCAGGGAAGCACTGGCATCTTTAGACCCTGGGACAGAGGCAGATTTATTTATCTTTAAAGTAGAAGAGCGCAAGATCACCTACCTTGACCATACTGGCGGGATCAATCGGATGGAAGGAAATCAGATGATCGTGCCCCAGATGACTATAAAAGGCGGACAGGTCGTTTACAGCCAGGTGTATTTCGGATAATTACAAAAATAAGGAGATGTTGCAAAATCTAATGATCCTGCAATATATGGTGATAATCGCGTTGAATATCATTCCATATACCATATAAGCAGGCTGTTTTGCAACATCACCTCATTTTTAATCCCTTTGCTTCGTCCCTATCTCTTTTGCACCAAATAATTTTCTGAATTTCAAACTGATTTACAGTCTGACAAAATTTTTTCTATCGCTTCCCATACCGCCAATCTGGATTGCGCGAATAACTAATGGAAACATATTAATAACGAATGGTTCCATAAGACTCAAAAACTTCCGCAGCTACAGCAGAACTTCTTTTACCCTCCCCATTGTCAAATACAGAAAACAATTATCAAAATACTCCCCAGTATTTTTCCATTTTTTCTTTGCTTTTACTGTTCCAAATCCTTCTTCAAAAAAGCCAGGACCACGCATCCCGTCACCGCCCCCGCGGCAACGGCTGCCAGATACATCAGCGGATTCCCTACGGTTGGAAGGACAAACAAACCGCCATGAGGCGCCCTTATGGTACAGCCAAAAAGCTCCGACAAGCCTCCGGCCATGGCCGCCCCCGCCAGGCAGCCGGGAATCACGTGAAGAGGATCCTGAGCCGCGAAGGGAATCGCCCCTTCGGTGATAAAGGACAGTCCCATAATGTAGTTGACAATGCCGGACTGGCGCTCTTTTTCCGTAAATTTCTTCTTAAACAATGTGGTGCAAAGAGCGATTGCCAGGGGAGGAACCATGCCTCCGGCCATAACCGCGGCCATCATATCAAAGTTGCCCTCCGATAACTGGGCAGTGCCAAATACATACGCCGCCTTGTTAAACGGCCCGCCCATGTCGATGGACATCATTCCCCCAAGGATCGCCCCTAAAAGAACCCGGCTGCTGCCGCCCATGCCATTTAAGAAATTATTCAGGCCATTATTAATCATTCCCATAAATGGATTGATCAGCGTAGTGGCTACGGCTCCCAGGAAAATCCCGGCTACCGGGTAAATCAACACCGGCTTAATGCCTTCCAAAGATTTCGGCAGATAATTGCACACCTTCTTTAACCCAAGGACAATGTAGCCTGCCGCAAATCCGGCAAACAACGCCCCTAAAAATCCTGCGTTCACCTCTCCACCGGCAGGATTGCCAAAGGTTGCCCCGGCCTTCGCTATGATTCCGCCCACAAACCCTACCGCCAGTGCCGGGCGGTCTGCAATGCTCATGGCGATAAAGCCTGCCAGCACCGGCAGCATCATGCCGAAAGCCTGATCCCCGATAGTCTTTAAGTAAGCGGCCACCGGCGTATTCTTGCCGAAGTTTGCCGGATTAATGGCATAATCATCCAGCAAAAAGGCCAATGCAATCAGGATGCCGCCGCCAATCACGAAAGGCAGCATATGGGATACGCCGTTCATCAGATGCTTGTAAACCGTCCTCCCCAGGCTGTCGCCGCCGGAAGGCTCCGCGCTTTCGCCTCCGCCGCTGTGGTGATAAATGGGAACCGTGCCGCTGACCGCCTTTTTCACCAGCTCCTCGCCCTTATGGATGCCGTCCGCCACAGGAACCATAATCACCGGCTTCCCGTCAAAGCGAGCCATCTCTACATTTTTGTCCGCCGCAATAATGATGCCGTCCGCATTCCTAATTTCCTCCGCCGTCAAAACATTGGCGGCGCCGCCAGATCCGTTCGTCTCCGCCTTAACCGGAATCCCCAGCTTTTTCCCCACATTCTCCAGGTTTTCCGCTGCCATATACGTGTGGGCAATCCCGGTGGGGCAGGCCGTCACGCAAAGCACCCGGTAGCCGGACTTCCCCGACGCATCTGAGCTTGCAAAAGCTGCGCCCTTTCCATCCTCTCCCGAAGCCCCGCCGGTAGCCTTCCCATTTTTTGCTTCCCCTAAGGTTTCTCCTGCCTTTTCCTTTCCCCCTGCTTCCCCGTCCTTTTCCGCAAACCGCTTCTTTTCCGCCTCGTCAATAATGGACAAGAATTCCTCCTTCGTCTTAGCAGCAAGCAAGGACTCCTTAAATCCAGGATTCATCAGCAGCATGGATAAATTCGCCAACGCTTCCAGATGCACATCCGCCCCGTCCGCCGGCGCCGCAATCATAAAAATGATATTCGCCAAAGAGCCGTCAAATGCCTCATAATCCACTCCCTCCGGAACCGTCACCGCTGCCAGCCCCGCCTCCTTTACCGCCGCCACCTTGGCGTGCGGAATGGCTATGCCGTCCCCGATAGCCGTGCTTCCTAAACCTTCCCGAGCCAGAATCCCTTCCTTATAGCCTGCCCGGTCAAGAATCCTGCCTCCTGCATCCATCAGCCCTACCAGCGTATCAATGGCTTCCTCCTTAGAACCAAGGGCTACGCCAAGCTGGATGCTCTCCTTCTTCAATAATTCCGTAATCCTCATGTTTCGCGCCTCCTTTTCACTTGATGATGACTTACCTTTGATCACTTATCCTTTGACAGCCCAGTGCACTGCCTCATTCGTGCTTTAGCTTTTGGTGACTTAACTTTTCATTTCTCCTTCGTTTTGCGAAATTTTATTTCATTTGATAAGAATATCATAACACGATAGTATCATATCGTCAAGATTAAACTTAAAGAAATTCTATTTCATATTATTTTTCATCATGTTGCTGAATTTTTTTACGTTTTTCTTTGCTTGAACACAATTTTATCGTTAATTTTAACAATCCCCCCTTTGTTTTCCATAATTCCCCTAATGCCCCATCTCTATTCGCTGCATTTTTCTGAAAAAAGTTCAGCCAGTCAAAACCGCATGGGTGAAAATCGTGCTTGCACGAATTTTCATCCATCGATTTTGACTGAGGGAGCGCCCGTTTATGAGCAAAAGGAGCAGCCGCGCCATCCGCAAAACCCGCACCCCATAAAAAAGACGCTGCAAACGGCTTCCCCCACCGTTTTGCAGCGCCTGCCGCAAGTAATCCCCCTTATTTCTGCCGCACCTCCTTATCCGGCCTGATCACCTTCTCGTGCCTGCGGATATGGTATGTCGCATCCTTTTTACTGGTAAACAAAAACAGATACAGGATTTCCACCACCAGCATTGCCGTGATCCGGGAAAACCAAAACTCCCCGGTCAAAAGCTTTTCCCTGGTTGCCGTAATCAATTTCACGTCGCTGATCTGCGCCAGGGGAGAATTGCCGTTGTTGGTGACAATAATAATCCTGACACCGTTTTCCCTAGCTCCCTCTGCCAGCGCCTGAAGCCGCTTGGACGTGCCGGAATTGGAAATCAGCAGCAGCACATCCCGGGAAGTCAAGTTAAACGCCCTGGCCGTCTCCCCCTCCCACACACCGCCGGATACCGCCCGGATCCCCAGCTGGTTCAGCTTAAAAGCGCAGTCTAAAGCCACCGGAACCGTGTTCCCCACCGCGGAAACCTGCACCAAATCCGCCTGCTCCAAGCAGGACAGCGCCTGCTCCAGCGCCCCCTCATCCATCAGGTTCACCGTGTCCGTCAGCTCCGCCACTTTATTGGCCAAGATATTCTGCAGGGACTGCCCCTTATCCTTCCGGTCAATATCGTTGGAAACCTGCACAGCCTTCTGCTGCTCATCCATCACTTCCTTGGCCAAAGCTATCTTTAAGCTCTGGAAGCCCTTAAACCCGCAGCGCCTGCAAAACCGGGACACCGTGGCATCGCTGGTCTGGCTGGCTTTTGCCAGCTCCGCCACCGTCATCTCCACCACATCTTCCTTCCTGGCCTTAATGCAGTCCGCAATCTTTTTCTCTGCTTCAAAAAAATCGTCATAGGATGCGCAGATAATCCCGACCACACTTTGCGGTTCATTCATTGCTTTGCCAATCCCTTCTACATTAATAAACCGTTAAAACCGCTATTCCGTCTCAAACACAATCCCGCTAAAAGCCGGTATGGAAACCGTCAACTCCACGCCGTAAGAATTCTTCCTGGCCTCCCACTTCTCCTGCCCCGGCTTCGTCCGTCCCCCATACTGCTCCCAATCGCTGTTTAACAACAGCTTTGCACTGAGCCTGGAAGGAAAGAGCACGGAATAGCCCTCTTGGAGCCGGTCGGAAAAATTAAACACTGCCACCAAGGACTTGCTGCCGTAATGCTGCCTGAGGATGGTATAGATGCACCTCTCCTCCTGATGGCAGTCCAGCCATTTGAAATTTTCCCCATCATAATCCCGGTGGAGGCAGACATACTCCGTATAAATCCGGTTTAATTCCTGAATATAATGGTAAAAGCCGTCATGGAGAGGGTAGGTTAAGATAAACCAGTCCTGCTCCCGTTTCTCGTCCCACTCCCTTAACTGCCCGATCTCGCTGCCCATAAAGTTTAGCTTCTTGCCGGGATGCATCATCATATACAGGTACAGCCCCCGTCCCTGGGGAAACTTAATGTGGTAGTCCCCGTACATTTTCTGCAAAACCGTGGCCTTGCCGTGAACCACCTCATCATGGGAAAACTCCAGCAGATACTTTTCATTATAATAATACATCATAGAAAAGGTCAGCTTATGGTAATCCCTGGTTCGGTATTCCGGAGGGGTCTGGAAATATTCCAGGGTATCATGCATCCAGCCCAAATCCCATTTATAATCAAACCCAAGCCCATTTTCCCAGATAGAACGGGTCACGCCTGGATAACTGGTAGAATCCTCCGCGATCAGCATCGCCGTGGGATGGCGTTCCTTAAGGCCCTGGTTTAAATGCTTTAAAAATTCCAGGGTAGTATTATTTACTCCCCGCTGCTCGCTGCCCTGCCAGTAGATCAGGCGGCTGACCGCATCGTAGCGGAGCCCGTCCACATGGAACTTATCCAGCCAATAATTCGCCGCCGACTGGATAAAGCACCACACCTCCTTCCTGGAATGGATAAAATTGGCGCTGCCCCACTCACTAAAGCCCACTGCATCATTAGGGTACTCATACAGGCAGGTTCCGTCAAACTCCTTAAGCCCATAATCATCCACCGCAAAATGCACCGGGATAAAATCCACAATCACGCCAATCCCTTCCTGATGAAGCCGGTCAATCAAATACTGCAAATCCTCCGCCGTGCCGTACCGAGACGTAGGGGCAAAAAAACCGGTCTGCTGGTAGCCCCAGGAACCGTCAAAAGGATGCTCCGCCAAAGGCATAAACTCCACATGGGTGTAATGGTTCTCCTTAAGGTACTGAGCCAAAGGTTTAGCCAGCTCCCGGTAGGAATACCACTGGGCCGCCCCCATATCCTTGCACGCATCCAGCTTATCCCCCTCCTTAGCCTCAAGCATTCTCCCAAAAGCCTGGCCGGATCCCAAGCCTTCCCCTGGCGCTTTCCCGCTTCCGCCTGGCTTAGCCCCATCCCCAGAAAGCTTTTTCAGCCGTTTTTCCGCCTCTTCCTGACTGGGCTTTTTCCAGGAGCCTATATGCATCTCATAAATATTCAGCGCCCGATCCGTACAAACCGTCCGGCCCTCCATCCACTTCTGATCGTTAAACCGATACGTCCCCAAATCCCGGATAACCGAACAGCTGGCAGGCCTTACCTCCATGCCGAACCCATAAGGATCCGCATGATCCCTGGCCTTCCTGTCCGGCCCCCAAATCCGGTATTTATACCTTTGCCCTTCCTTTGCCTCCGGGCAAAAACATTCAAATGTCCCGTAAATCCCGCACCGGTTCATCTCCGTTTCCTTCCAGTCGTTGCACTCCCCGGAGAGCGCTGCCCGGCTGGCATTAGGGGCAAACACCCGAAAGCAAACCCCTGTTTCCTTTCCTTGCTGATCCCGGCATATATGGGCTCCGAAATATTCATAGGCATCAAACACATTCCCCTGAAAGAAATCATTTGCTGTCATGTCTTCCCCTCCTCATCCAGCAGTTTCCCATATTTTTTCCAAAACATTTATCTTTCCTCCCATAGATTCTATCTTTCTTCCATTTTACGACAAAGCAGGCAGAATGGCAATGACTGATTTACATAAAAGCGTAAATCTTGTGCGAAAAATTTATGTTTCGGCAATTTATCGTAAAAAATTAATGCTTTGGCAACTTGGATAACTGGTGATGCAGAGTTTAACCTATCAAGGAAGCCCCCCGCTTCTAAGTCGTAAAGACAAAAGCGGCGGACTTCCTTGATAGGTTAAACTGAAAACATTACTACCCGTAAAATCACACCTTACGGCACTCCCCTCTTCTTTTTCTCACTAACCGCCGCAAACACGATCAACCCAATCCCCGCTGTCAAAAGATACGCCCACCAGGATATGCAAAGCCAAAACTCCTTCGTCATAAACAAAGCAATCACTAAAATAAATCCTCCCGAAATCCGTACCCACCAAACATCCTTGGCTGCCTGCGCCCGGAAAAAGGCAGCCAGGCAGATAAGCTCCAGGATCAATGCATCGGCTAAACGCCCGCCCCACAAAGCATCGGCGGCCAAGGCAGCCAGGCAGCAGACATACCCGGCAGCCTGCAGGCATCTGATCGCCTTTGATCTGCCCCAGATCATTCCCTGGAGCCAAATCAGCATTACCACCGGAGCCAGCCCTGCCTCCAGAGAAATCACTTGGGGCCACCGGATAAACGGCTGTTCCCATATGGCCGCTGCCAGGAAACAGGCGGATAAAAGACCCGCCCCCTTTTGCAGGCTCTTAACGGATGCAAAGCGCAGGCAGTACAGGGAAAACAGCAGCAGATACCCAAAAATCCATTTCCGGTTCCCCTCAGAGAGCAGCATCCCGGCCAAAAGGCAGCCGAAACCGCCAAGTTCCCACAGAACGGATAGATCTTCTTCCTTTTCCGGCTTGCCTGCCTTTTTCCGTCTAAGCCACGCCACAGCCTGCAGTGCGGCAAACCACAGGCTGGCTGCCCCGAAACGGCATACGGCCTGGGAGGATAGAAAAGACCACAGGGCGTAAACGCCAATCAGGGAATAGATGCCCGCCTGCGCCATGCCGGTTCCCCACTGCCGCCCGCCTGGCCGGGGAAGGCCGGACACATACAGGGAAATAAACGCCAAGGCAATGGCAAGCCCCATGCACGCCAGCCCGCAGCTAAGGCTCTCCTCCCAGAAAAACATTGGCGCAAAAATCCAAAGCAGCTCTTGAACGCCCAGCATATCCAGCCAGGATAAGCCGCCTGCCCCACAAACGATGAGAAAATGAACCGGAAGGAAGCCGGATAATGCTTCCTTAACCAGGCTCCCCAACCCTTCCTTTTCGCGGAAGCTTTCGCAGCGCTCCGTATACTGCTCCATATACCTGTAGGCAAGCACCAGCCCGGCTCCCAGCCACGCCATGCTGCCCATCAGGCCGTTTATGCCTGCCCCGAAGGCTTTTGCCATAAAGCAAATGCTTACCGTCATCCCCCACAGGCTGGCCTGAGTGTAAACCCGGTCGCAAAACCGCCTAAGCCCAAGCAGCAGGGCTGCTTCCATCGCCAGGCTTCCCAGCCAGCAGACCTTCCATCTTCCCTCCCCCTCCAGGGCAAAGGACGGGCCAAAGAAGCCAAAATAGGCGGCAGCCATAACTGATAAAAACAAAAATACGCTGCCCAGGATATAAAAGGCATTCCCTGTCCGGCGGATATGGAACACTTTTTCTGCCATGCAGCTGATCGCAAAGAATAAAAGAGCCGCCCCAAATACCAGAAAAACCTTGCTGGCATCGGAAAGCACCTGCCATTTGGTGGTAGCAAATACTGCCCCGGAAAGGATTACCAGCACTACGCCGGTAATCAGAGAAACCGTCCCCAGGTTATCCCGAAGATCTGCTGCCAGCTTGGCTTTCTTTGTTCCCTTATCCCTTTCCTTGGCCAGTGCAGGCTTTATGGATATGGTGCGCAAACGGCTTTCATCCAGGTTTGCCGGATTCCCATACTCCCAGCCTCCCATCTGGCCCTCCTGTTCACTTGGCAAAGGCTTATAGGCTCCCATTCCATACCCCGCCTGGCTGGCCTTTTCTTCCTTCCCCCTGCCATTGCGGGTTAACAGCGCAATAATCACAACCGCTTCAACAATCGGCGCAATCAGCCAAAGAATAACTACCGTAAACCAATCCATAACCATTCCCCTTTCTTCCGACTCCTAACTCTCCTTAAGCCGCTTCTAAGTCCTTTACCCCTGGCATCATCGGGGCAAAATGCCTTTTCGCCTCAACATCTTATCATGGCTTAATTATATCCTATCGAAAGAAAGAATGGCAGATGCCTTAAGTCACTATCCCAGTGACATTTGTCACGAAAATCCGCTTATTCCTTCAGCGCAATAACCTCACTGCATCCAACGCACATCAAGCTTCATCAAACTTGCCGCACTGCTTAAACAGCGGAACATATCGCCTGTGCCGCGCCTTTCCCTCCCGGTCAGGACGGCATATTCACCTCCAGCTTTTCCCCGATATCCATAAAGTAACAGCTTCCGGAAAATTCTCCCCGCTCATAAAGGCGGATCACGATATTCCTCATGCGCCCATCCAGGCGGTGGTAAACCTTCCGCCTTTCCCAGGGAAGACCCTCCACGTACTCCCGATCCGATTCCTCAAGGCACTGCAGCGCCTTAGCATAGCCCGCAGGATCCCGCCTGCTCCTTAGCCCGAAATCACAGGAAACGTAGGCTGCCCCTTCCCCGTTTTCCCGGCAAAGCTCCCTTAAGCAGGAGGCCAGCCTGTCCGCTTCATTGCCGGAAAACCTTCTCACTTTCCAGGCAACAGCCCCCTCCTTTTCGGAATTAACCGCCACCCGCCGGAAGCTTTTCTTCCCGTACTGGTCATACTCCGCCACATACTCATACTGTTCCCGAAGGCCCAAAGTCCCCGGCTCCTCAAACCGCAGGATTCCTTTCTGCAGAAAATGCTCCCACACCGCCTGCTGTATCCGCTCATAAGGCGTAGGGAAGTCCAGCCGCTTCCTAATCTGAGCTGCCGTATACCCTAAGTCCGCCAAATGGCGGATAGCTCCTCCGCTGGCAGCGTCAAACATAAAATTAGCCAGCGCCGCCTGAAAATATTCCTGCCCTGCCATCTTTCCTCCCTTACTCCGGCCATGCACAGCGTTTGCCTATACACAGCGTGTTTGCCCATACACAGCGTGTTTGCCCATACACAGCGTGTTTGCCTATACAGGCGCACGGCAAAAAGGCTGCCGCAAAACATTGCATTTCTACAATATACAGCGGAACTCACGGAAGTGTCCAACCTATATATTGCGGAAATCTGCTGTTTTGCGACAGCCCCTTCTTTTCTTTCATTATCTATTATCTGTCCATCATGAATTGCCTTCGCCTTCAGGAATCTGCCCTGCTGCCGCTTGCCTTAAGGGAAATGCCGGATACCTATCCTGCACCCCCGCCTGCCGCTGCCTGGCATATCCTGCCCAAAAAAGCACTCCTTTACTAATTAACCAGCTTTGCTACATTCAGCTTTACGCCTGGCCCCATAGTGGAAGTCATGGTAACGCTCTTTAAGTAAGCGCCCTTAACCGTGCTTGGCCTGGCCTTCAAGATGGCATCCATAAGCGTCTGGAAGTTGTCCGCTAACTGCTCCTCAGTGAAAGAAGCTTTTCCAACCGGAACATGCACAATATTGCTCTTGTCAAGGCGGTACTCGATCTTACCAGCCTTGATATCGTTGATTGCCTTGGTTACATCCATCGTTACCGTGCCAGCCTTCGGGTTTGGCATCAAGCCCTTCGGTCCTAAGATACGACCCAAACGGCCTACCACGCCCATCATATCCGGGGTAGCAACGACTACGTCGAAATCCAGCCAGCCTTCATTCTGGATCTTCGGGATTAATTCCTCAGCACCTACGTAGTTAGCGCCTGCCGCCTCGGCCTCATCTGCCTTCGGCCCCTTGGCAAACACTAAGATGCGGACTGTCTTGCCGGTTCCATGGGGCAGCACCACTGCGCCACGGATCTGCTGGTCAGCGTGACGCCCGTCACAGCCGGTCCGGATATGGGCCTCAACAGTCTCATCAAATTTAGCAGAAGCATTTTTCTTTACTAATGCAATCGCATCCGCAACATCATACAGCGCCCCGCGATCTACGGTCTTTGCTGCTTCTGCGTATCTCTTTCCTCTTTTCATGATCGATAACCTCCTGTGGTATTGTCGGGGATTGTCCCTCCCACGTTACATATATGCCAATTTAACTTTGCCGTTAATCCACCACGGTAATGCCCATGCTCCTGGCCGTACCGGCGATCATGCTCATGGCAGCCTCTAAGGATGCGGCATTCAAATCAGGCATCTTTAACTCGGCAATCTTCTGTACTTCAGCCTTGCTGATGGTCGCTACTTTCGTCTTATTGGGAACTGCGGAGCCGGATTTCAGCTTGCAGGCCTTCTTTAACAAAACGGCAGCCGGAGGAGTCTTAGTGATGAAGCTAAAGCTCCTGTCTGCGTAAACGGTAATCACTACCGGGATAACCAGGTCGCCCTGATCCGCTGTCCTTGCATTGAACTCCTTCGTGAACTGTACGATATTCACGCCATGCTGGCCTAAAGCGGGGCCAACTGGCGGTGCTGGCGTTGCCTTGCCAGCAGGAATCTGTAATTTAATATAACCTGTTACTTTCTTTGCCATCTTAGGCACCTCCTAAATTATGTGGTATTGTCGGGGATTTCCCTCCCACCAGCTTTTCCGGGCAGAAAAACCGATTGTTAACATGGCCGAAGGCCGATGACCCAGCCTATACCTTCTTAATCGCATCAAAGCTTAACTCACACGGCGTAGGCCGCCCAAGTGTCTCCACTTCAATCGTAACCGTCCTCTTGCTTTCGTTAATCGACTTAATGGCGGCAACCGTTCCATGCCAAACATCGCCTGTGACGGTAATCATATCCCCCACCTCAAAGTCAATCACCAGCTCCGGCTCGCCCATCTCCTGGAAGCCTAAGTTCATCATCTCTTCCTCGCTTAAGGGAGTGGGCTCAGAACCTGGCCCCACGAAGCCGGTCACGCCCCTGGTGTTCCGCACAACGTACCAGGTATCCTGGTTCATCACCATCTTTACCAGCACATAACCGGGAAACATCTTTTTATCCGCCTGCTTCTCCAAGCCGTTCTTCAGCTCCGTTACCGCCAGCATTGGGACGGAAACCTCCAGGATCTGATCCTGCAGATTCCGGTTTTCAATGGTTTTTTCAAGGTCAACCTTTACTTTATTTTCATAGCCTGAGTAGGTATGCACCACATACCAATTCGCTTCTGACATATCTTCACCTTTGCCCTTATGATTAAATGATAAGATTAATTCCAAACTTGAAAATCATGTCCAGGACGCCGATCAGCACACCTAAAACCAACGATACAGCCAACACAACTATGGTCTGCTTCGTCACCGTGTCCTTGTCCGGCCAGACTATCTTACTATACTCGGCCTTCAACCCTTTCCAAAAGCTCTGCTTCGGAGATTTCTTCTCCGCTCCTGCATTTTCTGCCATCGTCTCACATCCTTTACTAGAGAAGCAATATCTGTGATATTACTTAGTTTCCTTGTGCAAAGTGTGTCTCTTACAGAATTTGCAGTATTTCTTGGTTTCCATTCTGTCCGGATGAGCTTTCTTATCCTTAGTCATGTTGTAATTGCGTTGCTTGCATTCCGTACATGCCAGTGTAATCCTCGTGCGCACGACTTCCACCTCCACTTAAATTATCGTTGTTGGGTCGGCCTTTTCATTATTTTGGGCATAAAAAAAAAGACCTTATTTCTTCCATTCGCCCGTCTACTATACCATAAGATCAAAGATTCGTCAATGATTTTTCGCAAAACCTTGCAAAACCTTGCAAAATCAGGGAAAATCAGAAAAAATTAAGTAACCGTTCAGACGGGGTATCTTCTTGGCGTCTGAACGGTTACTTAATTAATTTCCCTGGATATCCTCTGCGCTTATCTTGGCCGTCCTGAAAGCATCATAACCTTCGTAATGATAGCTGGCATCCACGCCTTTCATATAAATCTCACGGTCATGGATCTTATCCGTAAGGGCAGCTCTCAAAAGCACTTTAATCTCCAAATCCTTGACCGGGCTGCGCTCCATCGCCAGCAAATAGTCTTCTTTAATTTCTTTGGTGGATGCATCAGGCATTTTGTTTAAAAGTAAATCGGTATCCAATAAGCCTATAAATCCATACCTACTAAAAAACTCATTATAATGTTCTTCACAATAATTAAACAACTGCTCTGACCAGCTGTCAGAGGTTAGATATTGCGTCATCTCATTTGACTTAATAATATGTTCCTTATTACTTACTGTTAATTTTAGTTGGCCAACATAATTATCGTATTTTTTTGTAAATCCTCATTATCCTTGAAAGCATAACTAAACCTTTCTATATTTACATTTTCTTCTGCTTGCTCAATATTATGATCCATAGCAACAATCAATGAATCCATACTTCCAATATCAAACCCATATTTTTCAAGCACGATAAGTTGACTTATAATTCCCTGATAACTATTAAACGGATATTTAGAGCAGCAACTTCATATGCTTTATACGAAGATATTTGCGAAATCCACAATGGATACTGTTCTTGGCGATGCTGTAAAGACAGCATCCGGGGGAACTCCATCTCGCAAACATGGCGAATATTACGACCACGGCAACATTTGTTGGGTAAAGCCAAAAGAATTGCTTGATGGTTATCTCCTTAATACAGAGGAGCATATCAACGAATTAGCCATTACTAAATCATCTGCCAAGCTGCTGCCATCGTATAGTGTTCTTATTGCCATGTATGGAGCAACTGTTGGGGCATATAGTATTATTTCAAAACCCATGGCTTGTAACCAGGCTGTTTGCGCTTTGTTAAGCAATGAAAATTATCCGTACACATACTTGTTTCAAGTTGCTTGCGAATCACAGCAAAAACTCATCAACTTTGCGGTGGGTTCAGCACAACAGAATATAAGCCAAGTACTGATTAAACAGTTGCCAATTCATAGTAATAAGGGGAACATCCAAGAGTTCCATTCGTTAGCGCAACCGATACATAAGAGAATCGAATCCCTTAACGCCGAAAACATTCTGCTTGCAGATACACGAGACACTCTTTTACCTAAGTTTATGTCTGGAGAGCTTGATGTATCCAAACTTGATATTTAGGTCGCCATAGATAGGCTCGAAAACGGCTCCGCCGTTTCCTCGTTGCCGTTACAATATACTATTTCCACATACTCCCATTCCTGATGCGGCGGTAAATTCTCGTTGCCTCCACATTGCTTATGTGATACAATTATAATACAAATCCATTGGAGGTGCAATATGGCTACATTACAAATACGCATTGATGATACAGTTAAAAAGCAGGCGGATAAACTATTTTCCAGTTTAGGGCTAGACACATCAACAGCAATCCGTATTTTTTTAAATGCCGCTATTGAAAACGCGGGCATTCCTTTTTCCGTGCAGCATAGGGCGATCCCCTATCAGCTTCAGGAGGCCGTATATGATAGCCGGTTCCGAAGGGATCTTAACGGTCCTTTCGACAATGCGGAAGATGCCGTTGCCTCCATGCTGGAGGATTGACCTATGTATAAGATCGTCTACACAAACCGCATGAAAAAGGATGCTAAGCTAATGAAAAAGCGCGGCAAGGATATGGAAAAACTTGTAAATATTCTTTCTTTATTGGCCAGCGGCGATCCTCTGCCTGCCCAGTGTAAAGACCACTCTCTGACTGGAAGCCTACATGACCTGCCATGCCCCTGACACACTTTTCCGCCTTCGCATCCAGCTTAATCTTCCCCATATCCGCCAGCCCGGACACCATCCCCTGCGCCGCATCGGCCTTGGCCTTCGCCGCAGCCCCTTTCAGGGCGAGCCTGCTCTCTGAACCAACATATTCATCCGGGAAACTACTGGAAATGAATATCCTCTCACCATTCAGGCCGACAATAATATTCACATTTCTATCCATGATATCCTACTCTCTTTTTAATTTAAAGAGTCTTATTTTGTGTGCATTCTTCAAATATCTGTTGCTGTAAACTTAAATAATGCTGTAATCCATCTATTTCCATATACCCTTTTATATTCGTACAATATCAAACAATGCGAATTTGGGGCAAATTTAATATGGCATCGTAAGAGTCATATTGCAGGAACCAGAACACAGCGCCATTTCACTTTCCAAATCGCGGAAATATATGTAAAAATTTTCCTTCTAATGTTATGCTGCCAAATTCCTAATCCGTCAAGAAGAAAGATAAAAGGAAGGCTTACAATACATCATCTCAAGCCTTCCTTTTAATCTCCTTAAGCTCCTGCTTCTACACTGCGTCTGCCTGCAGCCTGCAATTTTCTACAAACCGTTTTTCCACCGCTTCCAAATGCTTAAAATCCACCTTCTGCAAAAAATCATCCACCAGAAAAAGATTCATGCTTTTTCCTTTTACATAGAAGGCCTGCTCCCGCAGATAAACCGGCTGGAAAGAAAGCTCCCTCATCTTAAAACGCATAAACATTTTCCTCAGCCGTTTGTTCAGCTTTATTTTCCGGGAGATCTCTTCCCTTATCCGCTCTTCGTTTTTTTCGCCCTGCAATACATAAGCCTGGCAGACTTCTTCGCTGCTGATTTCAATATCCGTTTTTCCTTCCAGCTTAAAAAACGAAATATCCTCACACAGCATACCGGCTAAAAATCCGTATTTCTCCCCGGTTTCCTCCACCTGATAAGTAAGCATCTGATACGGAAGGTAATAAGCGTCACCTCCGTATATTACGGTTCTCCCGTACTTTGCCACCGCCACAAACCCCTTCAGGAAATCCGCCAAAATATCCCTTGCATTTACGGCTTCCCTATGGCTGATCCATTTAATTTCCATACGCCTCCACTTCCTATCCTGATTAAACCAGAATCTCCATACCCTTCCCCTTCTCATCCACCTTAAACCAGAATCCCCATACGCCTCCACTTCCTATCCTGATTAAACCAGAATTTCAATACATTCCCACTTCCTATCCTGATTAAACCAAAATCTCCATACCCTTCCGCTCCTCATCCTGATTAAATCAGAACCAACGCCACACACTGCACCACAAAGAATACGATTAGCCCATATCCGATTTTATCCAGCTTGCCCGGAACCACGTAATATCCTTCCTCGTCCTTCTCCTGAATTTTACCCGCTACCGCCAGTTTCACTACGTTTTTAATGGTCAGCTCGCTTCCGGTGGCCGTCTCATAATTAAAATCGCTGCCGGAAACCGCCTCTTCCCCTTTATAGGTCAGAATGCTTACCAGATAACCGGCTGCAAAAGCAGCCACAAAACCAAAGAAGTTCCACCACAGAGAACCGATGCTGGTGCATTTCCACATAAAGACATCCACCACAAGCCCCGTTACAATCGCCGTAATGCAGCCTTTTTCATTTCCCTTCTTACAGAAAACC
Source organism: Lachnospiraceae bacterium (assembly GCA_910575565.1). Taxonomy (GTDB): domain Bacteria; phylum Bacillota; class Clostridia; order Lachnospirales; family Lachnospiraceae; genus Caccovicinus. The sequence continues at coordinate 214,622 of CAJTFL010000004.1, forward strand.
GCCAGGGTAAACGCACTTAACATACAAGGATAAAACAGCGGCCCGATTACATTAATCAGATCCAGTATACTTCCCAAACCGCCTAAAAACAGCGCCGCGATCGTTGCGAAAATCCCAAAGAAAAGCGTCATATACCGGGAAGCTTTTAAGCATTGCTGATCATTTGCATCCGGCTTCCACTTTTTATAGAAATCATTGGTCGCCACCGTAGCAAGGGCATTAAGAGCCGAATCTACGCTGGACATCCCCGCCGCAAATACGCCTGCGGTCACAAGTCCTGCTATTCCTGCCGGCAAATACTGGGTAATAAACGTCAGCATTACATAATCCGAATTTTCAAAAGCCTGCCCGCCAAATGCCGTAAACAGGCAGATGCCTGCCGTCAGGAATAAAAGGGTCTGGATGGGAACAATAAATCCTGCCAGGGATAAGGACAGCTTCGTCTCACGGATAGACTTTGCCGTCAGCACACGCTGGATCTGGCTCTGATCCGTTCCAAGATAGGTAATGTATAAAAATCCTGAACCGAGAAGCCCTCCCCAGAACGAATACGGATTGCTTAAGGAAAACCGGAAATCCAGGCCTGTAATCATATTGTTGGAAACCGCATTGCCCATAATCGCGCCCAGGCCGCCGTCAGCCGTAAAGACGGGGACAATAATCGCTAAAGCAACGCCCAGCCAGATGATAAACATCTGCACTACATCCGTCCAGATTACCGCCGCAATGCCGCCAAACACCGTATAGGCGATGGAGAACGCGCCCATAATCAGAATCGTGATTTTCGGATCCAGCCCAGTAATCATCGCCAGCGCCAAAGCCGGGCCAAACATTACCACTGCCGTCTGCAGCCCTCTGGACAGCAGGAAAATAACCGACATCAGCGTTCTGGACTTGCTTCCAAACCGTTTTTCCAGGTACTCATAAATGCTGACTACTTTTGTATTGTAAAAAAACGGGACAAATGTAGTCATCAGGATTACCATAACAAGGGGAAACTGAAACGTATACGTAAGCCTCTTAAGCCCGCTGGTATACCCCCAGCCCGGCATTCCGATAAACGATACCGCCGAGCACTGCGTCGCCATCACCGACAATCCAATGGCCCACCAGGGAATCTTGCGGCTTCCCAAAAAATACGATTCCGTACTGTTGTTGCTTTTGCCTACTCTCGTCCCTAAAAACAGCATTGCCCCGAAATAAAGGATCAGCACGATCCAATTTACCATTCCAAAATTATTCATGATTTCCTCCATTCTGTGTACGGAGTGCTCTCGGAAATTCTTTGTACCCAGATTTGTGAGATGAGCCTTTGTCAGAAGTGCACAAATTTATGAGGCATACGCAGAGCGTACATTGATTAAATTTGTGCTCTTCTGGCAGAAAATCAGCCGCAAAGATGGCACAAGGGAGTTTCCGAGAGTGCTCGTACATTTCACAGCATTTATGCCCTGCCTTATGGGGCATAAACAGGTATAGGTGATACGATAATTACTTTAAAGTCCGCCGCCGGATAATCGACATAAATTCAAAGATTTCAGGCACGCCCAGCAGACGCTTTTATCTATATTAGCCCGGCTGCCACTTTTATCTATAGTGACTCGTCGGCCACTTTTATCTATGTTAATGCGTCCCTTTACATGCATACAAAGGTTTGCTTAACACTTCGTAAAGCTCCCTTTGTTTTATATAGACAGGTATCCGGCCAAGCTCGGCCCGGACAGTTATGGTTTGGCCCCCTTCCAGCATTTCTCCTGTATGTAAATCGCTCCACTCTCCCGCAGGCAGGTACACCTTTCTCTCTCGTTTATTTTCTTCCGTCACCGGCGCCGCCAGGATATCCGGGCCTAAAAGATACTCGCCCTCCTGCTCCCATGCCCTGGCATCTTCCGGATAATCGTAAAACAGCGGCCGCATAACCGGCGTTCCCTTTTCATGGGCTTTTTTCATCTGCTCCATCAGATACGGGCGCATTCTTTCCCTTAATTCCATATACCGCCTGCAGATTTCATAAACTTCCTCCCCAAACGACCATACCTCATTTGGGGAGCCGCTGGTGTAATTCCAGCTTTTGGCGTCTCCGGGGGCAAACACTTTCCCCTCCTGGGCGATCACAAGGGGCTTGCGGAAGCCATGGAGCCTGAACACGGGGCAGAACGTCCCAAACTCAAACCATCGGATAAACAATTCCTTAAACTTATCCGTCCGGATGTCCCCGCCGTGAAACCCCCCGATATCCGTAGTCCACCACGGCAGCCCCGACAATCCTATATTCATCCCTGCAGTTACCTGGTTTCTCAGGCTGTCAAATTCAGAAGCCACGTCCCCTGTCCAAACCAATGCGCCGTAGCGCTGGGAACCCGCCCAGGCGCACCGCACCAAGCTTAAAATCTCTTCTTCACCCTCTTTTTTCCTGCCTTCATAAACCATCCGGGCAAACTCCCGGGGATAGATATTTCCCGCTTCTTTATGGCTCCCCGCATAAGTCCTGTAATTGGCATACTCATATCGCGTGACTTCCGGCTCGCACTCATCCAGCCAGAAAAGCCGGATGCCCTTATCATAATAGTTTTCCTTTAACTTCTGCCACACAAATTCCCTGGCTTCCGGATTTGATGCATCCATATAGGTATCTTTATTCTTAATCCCCAGCCTGGGGCCCATCTCCGTCCGGATTAAATAGCCCATCTCTTCCATATACAGGAAATTTTCACTCGTCTCTTCCACCGTAGGCCAAACGGAAACCATCAGCCGGATACCCATCTCTTCAAGCTCCTTCACCATGGCTTCCGGATCAGGCCATAACGTTTCATCAAACCGGAAATCCCCCTGGGCGGACCAATGGAAAAAGTCAATCACCATTACCGAAAGGGGAAGCCCCCTCCGCCTATACTCCCTTGCCACCTGGAGGACTTCCTCCTGGCTGCGGTATCTGAGCTTGCTCTGCCAAAAACCAGTGGCATACTCCGGCATCATCGGCACTTTCCCCGTCACCTCGCCGTAGGCCTCCACAATCTCCGCCGGTGAATCCCCGGCAGTGATCCAGTAATCCATCTGCCTTGTGGAATCCGCCTTCCATTCCGTAATATTTCTGCCGAAAGCCGCCGTCCCGATAGCCGGATTATTCCAGAAAAACCCATATCCCCTGCTGGAAACCGCAAAAGGTATGGTAATCTGTGAATTTCTCTGGGACAGTTCCAGCACGCACCCCTTCAGATTTAAAAACGGCTGCGAATACTGCCCCATGCCGTAAAACCGCTCCCCCTCCCTCGCTTCAAAGCGGACGGCAAGCTGATAATAATTCGTCCCGTGATAAGGGATAAACGTTCTCGGCCCAATTTCAAGCGCATTATCCGCCTCTCCCGGCGCGCTCTTTCTCCGGAAACGATTTTTATCGTATTCCTCCAAAAGCAGCTCCCCCTTTTGGTTATAGAATTTCAGCTTCCCCGTGCACAGCATCTCACACCGCAGCTTACCATTTCGGATTACCGCCGTATCCCCGTCAATGCAGATTTCCCCATTCCCCTCGCCTTTTGCTTCCTCAAGCAGCGCCGACAGCCCGCCGTCGGAAAATCCGTTAAGCTGGGTAGCCCGCACCCTCAGCCCGTCTGGCCCGAAGGGCTCCAGGCATAAAAGCTCCTTATCGTATCTGCGATAGAGCTTTCCGTCTTTCTCGTAAACCAAAATTTCCTCCTCCTATCCCTCTATTTAACACGTGTTAAAAAACAGCATAGCAGTTCTTTTCAAAAAAGTCAACCGATTATCCGAATATTTTTTATCACGTGTTAAATTTTGCTGCTTTTACCAATTTCAGCGGTGCAAATTTGTGTATTTTTCACGTGTTCAAAAACAGATTCCTTTTTCCTGCCTTGTGTGGTATAATGATGAAAACACATTCTTTATCCTTCTTGGGTGGCTGAGGACAGCAGGCCATGGGACTATATCGTTGGCTGACGGCAGCGCAGCTGCGGCGCAAAAAGCATCTGCTGGAGGTGAATTCACCGGAATTTCCGCCATCCGCACTTTATGCTTCCCAGTATACCTGGGAGCAGGGACGCACCGTCCATATCCGAGAACATGAAAAGGACTAAATCTTATGGAAAACCGATATGCCAGACCCACATTAGAAGATATTGCAGAAGAAATCCATATTTCCAGAACCACGATTTATAAAGTAATCAATAATAAGGGAACAGTAAGCGAAAAAACAAGAAACACGGTATTGGCCGCCCTGGAAAAATATCACTACACGCCAAACAACAACGCCCGGAATCTGGCAATGAACCGCAGTTATGTCATTGCCCTGATCAATTACGTTTCCTCCGATGCCATCTACTTTTCCTCAATCATTGAAAAAGGCGTGATGCAGGCCATCGAAAGCTTTGGCGATCACGGGCTTGTGATTAACCGCTATACTTCCCCGGTCAATCAGCCGGATAAGCAGATTACGGATATGAAAAATGCCTATGCCGCCGGAACCCGCCATTTTATCCTCTCAGCGGCGGATCCGGATCTAATGCGCCCTGCCATAAACGATTTAAAAGCAAAGGGATGCACAATCATTCTCCTGAGCAAACCCGTTCCCGGCGCTTTTGCAGACGCCTTTATCGGCATTAATGACTATAAAAGCGGCAGGCTTGCCGCACAGCTTTTCGGAAAAATGCTCCCTTCCGGCGGAAAACTGCAGCTTCTTGTGGCAAAAAAATCCCTTTCCAACTACGCTGCCACCACCGCAAAGTTCCAGGGAGTCCTTGACCAGATATCCCAGTCCTTTCCGGCGGTTTCACTTTTACCCATTTTAAATGAGCTGGACGGGCGGGAATCCATCGATGCCGCCCTGACCCAGGCACTAAATAGCAGGCAGATTGACGGTATTTTGGATCTGACCTACCGTCTGGATATTGTATCCGATGTTCTGGCAAGGGAAAACCGCAGGGACATCCTTCTTGTAGGCATGGATCTGTTTCCGGAAATCGAAAACGCCCTGGCTTCCCAGACCATCGACGCGGTTATCTTCCAGAACTTAAAGGCCCAGACATTTCTCGCCTGCCGCCTTCTTTTTGAATATATGTGCTACAGCCAGGAGATCAAAAAAGAAACGTGGTATTCTAAATTGGAGATTGTAATGAGTGAAAATATGGAATATTTTCTTGATTGAATGGGGATTTTAACCATAAACTTTTACAAGGGCGTGCTTTTAATCCTGTTTTGACAAGAGGGGATTTTTTACAGAAAGGATCGTTTATTATGCCATTAAGCTTTTTAAATATCGCTCTGCAGGCGTTCGGGAATATTGGATTGTCGATCCATTAAAACGGCGGAATACAGTTTACAGCTTCGAGCATGACACAATGGACGAATATTCCTTTGAAGAAGAAATACCCGTTGGAATTTATGAGGGGTTTTGTGTAAAATTGCGATAAATCCAACTATCTCTTAGATACGAAATACTACCTGCATCACACTATTTTTAAGCACTAATTTTGTCAATATCAAGAATCCGAACCGTTTAGTTTATGACTATTTAAATGAATTCAGTTTCGCAGCCAGTTCTGCTTGCTTCGCTTCTGGTACTTTTAAGACTTCCATCGCTTTCTCCGCAGTAACATGAAATCCTTCAATGATATTTCTAAGAGCTTCTAATAATGTTCTTTCTTCTGCCTTCGCAGCTGTCTCCTGTTTCATATCCTCCCAAGCCTTGCACACATCCACTTCCTCCTCTCCTAGCGGCAATTTCAAGTTGACATTGGCACAATAGTTCAATACGTTGATTTCCTCTTTTCGTAACTTCTTGAAATTATCTCGGACGGCTTCCTCCGTTTTTCCCTTGTCTTTAGAATACTTGATAAAGGTAAGGACCTCCCTCAGTGATGAATGAAATTTGTTCAGCTCATCCTTCGACAATCCATAAGGCGTAATCAAATGAATCTGATAATCCGGCAGCAGGGAAAGAATATGTTCATCCTCTATATTTAACATCTCATGGAGGGAAGTCGGCCCGTCCCATTCATCCGGCGAAAACAAAATAACCAGGGTAATTACAGGGATTAATCGGTCTTCCTTATAAAATCCCGATAAAAATTCTCCCTTACTGTGCCCTTTAGAATCTTTAGCCTCCCTATGGCTGCTTGCTGCTTTCTGAACCTGTCTTGCATAATTTATGGCATCATACACCAGATTTTTCACTGGCATAGCATAATTCACTTCCCCCCGGCTCTCAATTCCCAAAAGCAGATAAGCTGCACGTTCATCTTTCATCGCAACCATGCTTTTCATTACATCCCGGTAAACCTGCTCCGGCTCCCCGGCATCATCCGCACCATAGGGGACAATGGTTTCTGCCGCATCCAATTCCCGCAGTTGTTTCGGCATAATCCTCTGTTGTCCGCCATAAATATAGTAATTAAATGCGTCCGCAAAGATTGTGTTCTGCTTGATATAATCTTTCGTAACCGTGTCTTTACGCCCCAACTCCCTCACCTCTTTCCTTAGTTTTCTTCCAGTATATCATGCCTTCCTTTTTTTTGCAATGGCTGCTTTCACTTCTGGGAACATTCATCTCATATCCATAGCTGTCTAACACCTTACGCAATTCATCAAACCGAAAATCTTTTGATAAAGAACAACTACGTGATAATAACTTATCCCACTTTAACATATTACATTGAATATCTCCTGCCTATATTACAAGTAAAGTCATATTTGGTGTCAAGAATTTCATATATCAATCAGCGGTAAGAAATACGGTAAATATTCTGATCCTCTAGAACACTATTTTCCATTTTTTATGCTATTCCTCGTAATGCCACAAAACAACTTGCGTAAAAAGATGGCGAAAAAATGTAACAACTATTAGGTTTTGCTGAAATGACAAATGCACTGTATTAAATGTTATGAATCCTATCCCCCAAAGCCATATCAATATCAGTTATGCTCCAATAGATCACCTTAGAATTTAACTTTCTTATATTTCCTATACATTTTTTCCAAATATCCTAATTAAAAAAGAAAGTAAGAATTCTGACTTTGCTAACGCCACTTAAAGTTGGTTCATATTACCTCCATACATACCACTATGCACCAGCTTACAACTTTTTGATTTTTGAAAAATAAAAAAGTTGTAAGCTGGTGAAGACCAAAGATACAAAAGAAAATTTCGTATATTCATTCTTTATCCATTATTAGCCCAACCACATCCAAGCATTATATGATTAACTATACCATATAAACCAAGCCATACATAAAAAAGAATAATCAAATGCTTAAATTTTGTAAAAATGTATTTTACTATTTTTTGCTCATGTTCTATTTTATACAAATTCACTTTTTCCAAATTCCAAAATATTGGCAATTCTCTCACAAGCATGTCCATCACCATAAGGATTAGATGCTTTACTCATCTTTTCATACTCATTATTATCTATTAACAATTTACTAAATTCGCTATAAATCACATTTTCTTCTGTTCCAACCAACTTAAGCGTCCCAGCCTCAATCCCTTCGGGTCTCTCCGTTGTATTTCTCATCACCAAAACAGGCTTTCCAAGGCTCGGTGCTTCTTCTTGAATACCACCAGAATCAGTTAAAATCAAATAACTTTTTTCCATAAAATTATGAAAATCAATAACATCAAGCGGTTCAATAATATGAATTCTTTCCTCTTTCCCATTAATGGCTTTTTCACCAAAAACGTCTACCGCTATCCGGCGAACTATTGGATTCATATGAATCGGATAAATTGCTTTTACATCTGGATGCTCATTCATAACTCGATTAATTGCTTTAAACATATGATACATCGGTTCTCCTAAATTTTCACGACGATGTGCTGTTATCAAAATAAGCCGAGATTTTCCCACCCAATCCAACTCCGGATGAGTATAATCAGAACATACCGTTGTTCTCAAAGCATCGATAGCTGTATTTCCAGTAACCCATATGGTATCCGCTTTTTTCCCTTCTCTAATAAGATTATTACGACTTAATTCTGTTGGTGCAAAATTAAACTGAGATAGAATCGAAACTGCCTGTCGGTTAAATTCCTCAGGATAAGGGGACCATATGTCATAAGTTCGTAATCCCGCTTCAACATGGCCTACTGGAATTTGAAGATAGTAACAGGCCAACGCAGCTGCAAATGTTGTACTTGTATCCCCATGGACTAAAACAACATTTGGATTCACCTCTTCTAGAACTCTTTTAATATGATTCATTATATTTGTTATCACATCAAATAATGTTTGTTTTTCTTTCATAATAGACAAATCATAATCAGGCTTAACCTTAAACACCTTAAGCACTTGATCTAGCATTTGTCGATGCTGTCCTGTTACACATACTACTGTACGAATGGAATTTCTTTTTTTTAATTCGCTAATTAGCGGACACATTTTAATTGCTTCTGGCCTTGTACCGAAAACCAAAAGTATTGTTTTTACACTCTTATTTATCATATCGTTCACCTCTATTTATTTCTTACTTCTATTTAAACAGGATAATATGTTCCAGCAAATTCCAATAGTCCTGCTATAGCTGATGAATTAACAAATACTAACAACACACTAACAATCACTTCTATTAATTCTGGAAAACAAATAATTTTAACTTTTCTTCCAATAGTATTCAGCAGCTGATACAATCCTCCAATATACGCCCAAGCAAAATATAATGCATAAAGAATAAGTCCATTTTCAAATGTTCCCCATCCCAGTATAACTAATAAAAAAACAGAAAAACCTATCCATATCATCATCATTTTTGACATACAATTATCCCATGAAACAATACATCCCATAATCGCTAAAAATAAAATCATTATTCCAACCATATTAAAATTTGTCACTTCATTCAACTGCCAAGAAAAATATCCAGTCGAATTTAAAACTTTTGATGATGGCGGAGCAAAAAAACAACCTAAAATAAAGCCACTAAACTGCTTAACAATCTGAATTATTGATATATCTTGTCCCATATAAGATCCATATGCTGAAAGTTTCCATGTAAGATTAAATAAAAGTTCAAATTTACCAAATAAAAACATAATCCACACAAAAATAAAAGTAACATTAATCATATCACTTATCCATTTTTTTAAATTTTTAAATGGATTGACATCACTCATATAGGGCAAAAAAATAAAACTTGTTATTAATGTTCCTCCCGCTCCACATATACAAAAATAATTTTTCTTCTTTTTGCCAATACAGTTTAACGCCAACATAAGCCAAAAAAAAGCAAAAATATACTGTTCAATTATCACACTAAACAACAAATAAGTATAAGTAATTGAATTAAATATCATAAAAATACTTCTTTTTATTCCTTTTATATTTAATAACTTTGCTAAAAATAAATATGATATCAATAAGATAATCGCTTGTATACAAGCACTAAAAATTGCTTCAAAATAATATTTATTGCCAAAAATCCCAAGTATTCTGGCTATCAAATAAAATGCACCCATAAATGGTGCTGAATAGACAGCAAATAGCGGCTGTCTTAAATCATTTTCTGGATGACCCCAGGACAAATATGCATTATATCGAAGTAACTCTGGCGAATCACTTGTATATATAATATCATAGTCTTGAACTTCACTATAAAATACATTACTAATTGTATAAGCCTTAATAATAAATCCAAAAAACAACAATAAAATAACCAAATATACAACCCATTCTTTTTTCAAAAAGCTAGAAAAATATTCAATGCAATTAATTTCTTCTAATGTACTCAATAACTTATGATAAAACCATAATAAACCTATATAAACTGACAAAATAGACAAAATGGCAAAAATGCTACTAACTGCTTTAAATACAGCATAAGGAATTTCTAATTGATTACTTATTTTAATAATGTTTTGAGAAGTTATAAATTGTGTTTGTGCATTTAAACAAACACCTATAGCAGATATCATAGAAAAAATTTTAGTACAAATTCCAGAAAATTTATTAACCTTAAACATTATATCTTTACATTGGGCAATTAAAAATGCAAAAGACACAATTCCAAAAACCGCCCCAAACAAACTTCCTATAGACAATCTGCAAGGCAAGCACAATATACAAACCACAGATAATAAAATATACCAATTGCTCTTCAAATTAACCTTTAATATGTCTTCATTAAATTGTATTGATATTCCAAATTGCTTAAAAGAATATATTAGTTTAGTAACCCACCAAGAAGATACCACATAAAAAAAATAAAACGAAACAACAAATGCAATAATTCCTAGTGCTAAAACAACTGCCTTTGTATTAATATCTATTCCTAAGCACTTAAACATTAAATCTACTTTTTGATTATTAGAATATTTATAAACTGTCAAAAATCCTGCAAATCCTATTGATATGGCCATCAAAATTGCATATAACTTCGCTAAATGCGGCAATTTCTTGTTCGGAGTAATATGCTCAAAAAATGTTGAAAACACTATAGTCATCATTACTATAATCAAACAAGCTGAAATAACCATTCTAGAATCAGATAGAAATAAACAAACTGCCGCAATGGAAGAAACCACTAATTTCCAATTGCCGTATATATTTAACATTTTTGACTTTAATTTCATTATTCAACTCCTGTTCAATTTTATCTCTGAATTACTAATTTTATGAATATTTATTTTTAACATAATATATAATATTAGTTCTGACAACACCGGCGCTAAAGCTGCTCCATTTCCACTTGCAAAATAAATCAACATAAAATTAAGTAAAATTGTGCTTAATACGCTAATTTGAAAACATTTGCTATATTCTCTATCAAATCCACCCCCTAAAAGCAATTGTATCCCTAAGAAATTATTATTAATTGCGATAAGCATCCATGCAAGAAGCGGAATTACCCAATAATAACAATCCGAATAATTTTTTCCATAAGCAATTTTTATTATTGACTTTGAAAAAACACAGATCACAAATGAGGTCAATATATAAATCGGCAAGACTCTCCTTCTTATCCTATATACAAAATCTTTCCCTGTTTTAAAATTATTCCGCATATGTACACTACTAATAGGATATAAGACTTGAGCTACTGGTGTCCAAGCTAACATAAGAATATTGGGAATCTTTTGTATTGCAGAAAAAATTCCTACCTCTGAACTTGACGCAAATATACTTAAAAAAGTAATTCCTATTGACCCAAATATTTTTGAACTTAATTGTGTTGTAAAAACATACCACCCTTCCTTAAGCTCCTCTTTTATTTTTTTTAAAGATGGTTTAACAAAATGCAAATTATATTTTCTTATAGCTACTTTCAAGCCAATACATCCACTTAAAAATGGAGATGCTGAGTAAAACAAACAATATAACAAAAGATCTGATGATTGTTTTACAAAAGCAAAAATGCAAAACACGGATATGAGCCTCGATACAATATTCACAATCGATATATATCCCATCTCTTGTTTTCCTTGAAACATCCAATTCATTTGCATACAGTACCCAAAAAGGCAAAACAGTAAAACAAACAAACTTGAACATAACTCAATATTATTTTTCTTAAAAAAAATAAATAATGTTGCAAATATACAACATATGACCATTAGCAAACATCTTGCATAAACTACGGCTGAAAACAATTCATCTATATTTTTATCATCAATCAGAACTACTTTTCTCGTTGCTGACATTCCAAATCCATATTCAACCAAAATCTGCATATAACCAACAATATTAAATGCTATAGAAAACACTCCATACTGAGAAACTCCTAAAACTCTGGTAATGTATGGCAATGTCAATAACGGAACTATTGCGTTAAAAAATTGCAATAGATACATCCAAATTCCATTTTTAATTGTCCTTTTACTGATAAATCTATCCATTCTCTTCATCATCTATACCATATCCTTTGCTCGTACTTTCCATAAAACCATTTTATGTTTTTTAATTAAATATGCTTGATTTGCTAATCGAGCCATATATATATCTGATTTAGAATCTGAATAAAACTTATCTATTACACTATTGGGATACTTTTTCAAAAAATATCTAACCTTTTCTTTACCATAACAATTTTCTTCATAAAATATACCGTTAGATTTATTTACTTTTGAAGCGATAAGTGCTCTAATACCTAAAATTCTACACACAGGTGCTAAGAGAAATTCAGGAGATGCAGAAATTACTACATCATCATCTCTGTGAATATCAAAATACCATTTTTCTATTTTTACTTTATAATTTGCCCAAAAATCATCTATTAATTTATCTATTTCGTCAATTCCTTTTAAAAATATAAAAAATTGCTCTTTCATTTGCGTTTTACTAATAAAGCCTAACTTATAAAGTATCACACCCAAACATTGCCTAGGTAAAAACAATAGCAATTTAACATTTCTTTTTAACGCAAAAAAATAAAAATCTATTGTACTGTCACCAGAATATATTGTTCCGTCAAAATCAAAAACATTCATAATTACACCATATAAAGAAATATAAACATACATCCTATATAAAACAATCCAATTCCAATTAGTATTTTATCATGCAAAATCACATCCACTGGATCTCCATCTGAATTTCCTTCAATATCCAGACTATATCGCATAAGTAAGATAATAAAAATAGGAACTGTCCATACTATATGATTTATCTGTTTTTCCAATGCCCACAATGCATAAAAAGTATCTGTTAACGCCACACATACATACATATTTTTATCTAAAAAATCATAATTATAATATTCTAATACAGTACGGGTAGTCCCAGCACTTCCCTGCTTCTGGATTTCATTTCTTCTTTTTCCCAACCCCATATAAAATGCCCCAGAAAAAATTGTAAGATACAGCCAACGCGAAATCTCAATTTGGGTTACAATGCCTCCATATACCACCCTAATAATAAATCCTGATGTTAAAATCACAACATCAATAAGAGGTTGATCTTTTAATCCGAGGCTATATAAAACATTAATTATCAAATAGCTAATGACTAATACACATCCCCAAAATGTCTGAATACATAAATTAACTAAAACTGAAAGTACAATCAACATTCCTGCTATTACTACGGCTGATCTTATGGGAATCGCACCACTGGCAATCGGTCTATTTTTTTTAACCGGATGATTCTTATCTTTTTCTGCATCCTGGATGTCATTAATAATATATACTGCAGACGAAACTAAACAAAATGCAATAAAAGCTAAAAATGCATTCGACAACTTATCATACTTAAAAAAACTTTTATTAAATATTATTGGCAAAAATACAAGTATATTCTTTATGTAATGCTTTACTCTAAATAGTTTCAAATAAATATAAAGTTGTTTTTTCACTTTTAATATTTCCTTACTCATAATTTAAAATATCTTTAAGTACCGTTTTACAATCTACACTTTGATAAAATCTAAAAGATTTATTCGCATAATTTGAATAATTTTCATCAATTTTCTTAATTCCTTTAACAATGCTTTCTTGTGAGTTTTCATCAATAATCTCTCCCATCCCATTTACTTCTATTGTATACTTTAATCCTGGGATATCATTTCCTAACATAGGCAATGAGTATTTTGCATATTCAAACAATTTATTTGGTGCACAATACGCGCAATTAATACTCATAGGATCATATGTTAAAATACCTATATATGCATTTGCAGTAAAAACCAAATAATCGGGAGCCGGAATAAACTCAATATGTACAATAAAAGGATCTATCCTTATATAGTCTTTCATTGCTCCACTATCTTTTCCCAACAAGACCAATCTATAACTATCTCCCATGCTTTTTACAGCCTTTATAAAATTTGTTAAATTCCTTTCTTTATGAATAATTCCTTGATAAAGAATAACTTTTTTTTCTTTAAATACTTGCAATTGCTTTCTATATTTTATTTCTAACTCTCTTCTTCTTCCATCATCTAAGATAAAATATGGTTTATTAGGCAAAACATATGGTCTTTTTTTCAATTGATAATGTGTTTGATATAAAACCGCACGATCATATTGCGGCATTATTACAGCATCTGCATCATATATAAGTTTTTTAATATACCTCTCATATCTTGTATACATTTCTAATATATACATAATATAATTATATTTTTTAATAGATGTTCCTAATATTTTAAACGCTCCTTGTCCTTCAATAATTAGACAATCAAATGATAATTTCTTTAGCACATTAAGCACTCTTTTTCTAAATTTCAAAGAAGAGAAAACTTTTTTTAACTTTAACAAAGAATTATCGAAACAATAATCTATTTGAACATACTCTATTTTCCTTCGCTCAAATTCATTTCGTATGTTGTCTGCAATACCACACGCTATAATTTGAACGTTAACCCCTAGATCATCTAACATTTCAATCATACTAATAACTGGTGGTAATGTTTCGATTCTTTCACGTGTAATAACCACAATTTTCATTCTCTATTTACTTTTATACCTTTCATTCTATTTTTTTTATTCATATCAATAACAATAAATTTAAAAATCCACATATAAATAAATGATTTGATTTGATACCATGTCAGCAAATGTGCATAAAACCAGTCTTGATAGAAAAGCATAAGACAAGCATGAATACATACTGAATAGATAATTAACATAAATTCCACTTTACTGTGATATTTAAATATCCCAAATCGAATTATCAGGCTCTCACAATTCTTTTTTTTCACTATTAACGAATACATTATTCCAAATACACTGCCTAGAACAAGAGAAAGAATGATTACCCCCTGAATATTAAAATCTGCATAGTACATTCGAAATGCCGAATATACATTTCCCATTTTTACACCATTAATTGTTCTAAACTCCAATGTATAATCATATGAATACTCTTGCTTTTTAGTTAATTTAAACAAAAAATCATAAATTCCCCAGAATGTTTCTTCTCCCCATAGCCGTGTATGCTTTGCAGGATACCTTAAATAATCATCGAATAAAGGAATAGGACCTCCTATATATTTTGCGATATATTTTATTGCAGATATTCCTGAAGCAGTTCTCCCAAAAACACTTTTTAATCCAGCAAATGCGCCTAAAATCAGGATTACAACAATACCATATTTAGCATAAAGCGCTAATTGCTTCTTTTGTACTAGAAGCCCATTTCTTTTTTTTAAAATAAAATATATTGCCATAAAAGCAATTGGTACTCTAATCAAATCTAACCTTTGAGCAGTAATAAATGTTATTAACAAGCTAACTAAAATTGCTACTACTAATGTTTTCTTTTGACTTTTAGGAGCAATTACCTTATTATTTGCCAAAACATATACTAAAACATATCCGCCACTTTGAATTATCAAACGACCAGTACTTATCGCTTTTGGCATTTTAAATGACTCAATTCCATAACTTTCTGCATATACTGTTGCCATCCTAAATCTGGACATCATCCCAGTCCAACCATCATCTAAGCCAAAATTTTTGATAATTACCATCCAGTATAATGCTGCAATCAAAACAGATATAATAATATATAAATATAAATGTCTATTAGAAATATAAACATAATCCAAACTTTTCGTAGCTGTATAATGGCGGTGAATACCAAAAACCAAATAGTATCCTACTAAAAAAGAGCTAATTCCGCACACATATACACATATCGTATATTGCTGTAAAGATCTATTCCATAAATCCCCTAACATTAATGCAAAAATACCAGATGCAAGAAAACCAGTAGTAACTAGTATTGGAGGGGCAAAAAAATCTCCATTTGACAAAATATATGCTACAATAAATACGCAACAAAAAAACAAAATCAAAAAATATATCATTTCTTTCCTCATCACTCCAATTAAAAACGGTTGCAGTCAATCATTCTTCCATTGTTTCATCGAATGTACCTTATAAGTTATAGTTACCTGATTCCCCAAATACCGTCTAGGAACTATTCTCAAAACAAATCAAATATAAATAATTTTTTCTATATCACTTCCGTTCTCTATTATTCAATCTTTGTTTTTCCTTTTTCTGATAATAACGTAAATATGCCATAAAACTTACCCCCCAATAACATCTTACTTTTATTAAAACAAACGCCAATTTTCTTATCATATCCATCTTAACTGTATGTTTATATTGCAATGCCTGTGATATTAACGGATTATCTAAAAACCTTTCAAATAGAAGAATCTTCTCTTTGTAATTCCCTGGCTTTTTGGGATGAAAATATCCGCTAATTGCTGTCGTTATTATGACATAATGAATTCGATTATATAATGCTTTTTTAAGCTCTTTTCTATTATCATTAACTAAGATAAATTTGTTTATTTTTTCAAATGCAACAATAATATACTTGTTTGTTTCTTCTGTCACATTTGCAGATATTGATTCATCATTATACATATAGTGATAAAACCATTGTTTTACAAACACTGCACTTGCAAGATTCTCGAACAGTCTCATATTAAATTCTAACCCTTCAATGCCTTGCCTTAATTCAGAATCATGTATAATATTAAACTTTTTCAAATATTGCCTAGAAATAAGTTTTGCATACGCACACGCAATCCATGAATTAAAATCCAACAGCTTTACTTGAAGTTGCTTACATCCTTTTTTATCAAAATATTGCTTATCTTCAAAATCATAATATTTATATGGTTCGTATTTTTCACCGTAAGTTTTACATATCCCGCACATTATAAGCTGCAAATTTTCTCTAGATGCACCTGCATCAAGCATTTTTTCACACATATCTGCTTCGATCCAATCATCTCCATCAACAAACATGATCCAATCGCCGGTCGCGGCATAAAATCCTGCATTTCTGGCAGAAGCCAATCCGCCATTTTTTTTATGAATCACATTAATCCTTTTATCTCTTTCGGCATACTCATCACATATATTGCCACATCTGTCTGGCGATCCATCATCTATAAGCAATATTTCCAACTCTGTAAATGTTTGCTTCTGTATACTTTCAATTGACTTCCTCAAATATTGCTCTGGTACTTTATAAACAGGCACAATAACACTCACCAATGGACGTTTCATAATAATCATACCTACTTCCGCATATTTATATAATCCTTATCCTTTTTAAATAAATGTCTAATTATAATATCCATTCCCAGTTTATTTAGATATAACCTCAAATATTTTTTTATTTTTATCATAAGTGACTCAGGATAGTATTTTTGAATTAATTCCTGCATATCACATTTAGAAAATTCCTCAAAAAACATATCACGTTTTGTATGCATACAGGGAGAATAAAACATTTCACGGACATCTTTTACAGCTAATTCAGCATCGATTACCTTATAAATAAAATTCTGACTAATATATTTAAAAATTTCTTTTCCTTTTTCAGTATGAATTAGCATTCTTGTTGTTCCAATTTTTTCATCAAATTTTTTATCAAAACTGCTGACATTAAAGCAATCCCATATTGTAAAATCACTATAACGATATCTGCTTCTAAACTTACACTCCGCACATGATGGGCGAATAATCATTCCAGAAAAAAACATTCTAAGCCATGGTTGTGATTCGATTCCTTCTCGATATACTCTTCCCTGTTCGTTTTTAATTTCCATCGTAGAATATTGATAGCCAAGTGTTTTATCACGAAAGCGAACTGATATAATCTTTCCATATTTTTTTATTTCCATCATAATATATTTTTTCCACACTCCTGGTGATGGAACTGCCCGACATACAACATCAACTAAAATTAAATTTTTATATTCTTCTCCTAAATAACATCGTAAGCCTTCAATTTGACAGGGTGTTCCACTAAAACATACCAACCGCCCTGAATCAAGAAAATCTTTTGCCTGCGAATACGCATTTCCAACAAAACTTTGAACATATTTTGAATTCTGAAATTTCCATAATTCATCTTTATTTTGTACAGCTATATGCCTTACAAAATAATCATCTTGCATTGCAACCCCAAATACAACCCCTTCTCTATTAATTACATATTCAGCAATTACTGTAAATGCACCCCCTGAAGTACTTCGCTGAATTACTTCATGATTTTTATTCTGAACAATTACAGCTGACTGTATAGCATTTTCTTTTCTATTTATATGGTTTAATATTGGACAACTTTTTTCGCAAAGGTTACAGTTTACACATTCATCTAAATATATATGTGGATAAAGGAATCCTTCCTTATCTTCTTCTAATTTTATACATTTTTTAGGACAACTATTTACACATACACCACATCCGCAACAATCCTTGGCCTCATTCAATTCAATCACAAATCTGTACTCTCCTTATTCTCTAACGCCATTTCAAGATATTCATACGATTTATTTCTAATAATTTCCAAATTTTCATATACAACTTCATAGTTAATACAATTTTTTATACACTGTTTAACTTCTTCATTACCTTTCAAAATACTTCTAGAAATCCCAATCATTTTAAATAATGTGTCAAGTCGGCTATTTGTAGATTGCTTTGTTTTTCTCAAATATCTCCTAAATGTGTAAAACTCTTTTTTATATAAAATAGAAAACGCAGAACAATGAAAAGAATCAGTGCAAACATATTTTGCGTTTCGAATTAGATTCAGAAAATCAATAGGGTCAATATCATATGGAGCCATATCAGCATAGCCCTCATCACATTTAAGATGCTCATCTATATGGATAAGTGCTACAATTTTATATCCTGTTTCTGTTCGCAACTGTTTTGCAAACTCTCTATGTAATGGATTCTTACCAAGAAAATAGCAAAAAATATACGGTTCATTAATAAGTGCATTATCCTGCTGAATATTCATCCATTCCTCACCCGTGAACAACAATGTAGGATCACAAACTACTGGCACACTTCTTCCAGTTAATGAATTAATAATCTTTTGTCCCGAATCTTCTCTTACACTAATATGCTTAATTTTATTTAAAAATATTTGAGCTTTTTTTAACGAATCATCTGGTAATTCAGACTGTCCAAAGCTGGTTGCATAAGCAATCGAATTTACATTTTCCGGGACAAAATTTAAAGTATAATAATCCGCAGCAATATTTCCTGGAAGCCATAACTGATCGCTTCCTACCAATACAGCTGAATATTTCTCTTTACATTTTTCACTCAATTCAGCTTTTGAAGAATATTTTTCTGATAATCTAAAATACATTTGACTAAATTTATCAAATTTATACATTCGCATTTTTGTTAATGATGTATATTCATTTTTAAAATATTTCTTAATAAATGCATTTGTTGCCATTCCCAGTTTAGAAAGCAAAATATCTGAAGTTACAGATGCCTTTACAAAATATTTTATTTTTGCTTTTTTAATCTCTGTGTTAAATCCAGAAATATCTATTGTTTCGTTCTCATATCCAAGCTTATCTAATGCCAACTGTGTAGCATACGCCTGTAGCATACTTCCATAATTATGCTGAAAATAGCATGAAACAATTCCTATTTTTTTTGCCATAATATTAAGTCTCATTTCCTAAACCACATTAATAAACGAATCGTTATATTACCAAACTCTTATATATACTTTTTAAAACTTTATAACTTTCCATTGTTATTTTTCCAAAATAGCTTGTTTTTAACATAATGCATTTTCATATACTTCACTATATGATCTTGCTTGAACTTTGGTATTATACAGCTTTACTATATCCAGGTAAGCTCTATCTACATATATTTGTGCACGACCAGTTCGAATTTCATTGATTCCTTTAATAAAATCTTCCACTGTATCACAAATATATCCATTGACACCATTATGAATTACATTCCTATTCCCAATAATATTATTAATTACACAAGGCTTCTTCATATACATAGCCTCAAGAAGACTTATGGGCAACCCTTCCCATAACGAAGTTAAAATGAATGCATCTGCATTCATTGAGCGCTTTAAAGCTTCTTCTCTATTAGCCCATCCAGTAACCTCGATATTAGATGCTTTTAATTCTTCTCTCATTTCTCCTTCGCCAATCCAAAGAAATTTAACATCAGGCATAGCCTCGGCTATTTCATTAAATAGCGCTGGATTTTTTTGATAGCAAATACGTCCAAGTGTAAAGACGGTAAAAGGATGATTCTTTATCTCTACTTGCTCTATTAATTTTTGAAGAAACGTTAGATTAATTGCATTATTAATATAAATAGCACGCTTAGTTAACTTCAATGTTTCCTGATGCTCCCCCTCACTACAACTAATAGTTGTACACTTCCCCTTCGCACATATAGTTTCAACCATTTTAAATGCCATTCTTTTTACTGGCTTATAATTTTGCATTAGAAAGCTATAACCATGTGGCGTATAAAAAACCGGAATGCTTTTTCCATTAAAAGCCAATCTACCAATAACTCCTGCTTTACTGCTATGTAGATGAATAATATCCGGATTCACCCTATTAGCAATTATCTTAATCTCGCTAAAAGCTCTAATATCTTTAACCAAATCTATCCTTCTGCCAAAATTAATTACTTTAATAAGATGAATCCTTCTATCAAAATATAGTTTATAATCTTTTGGAGTTTGTGGCCTAACTGCATAAGCAATATATATGTCAAAGCTATTAATTAGTTCATTAGCCAACTCAACAATGTACGTAAACACACCACCACCCATAGCTTCAACAATATATAAAATCTTTTTTCTAGCTGTCATTTTTGCTCCTTAAACTTCTATCCTATATTTGAAAATATTTTATTAACTCAAATATTCAACAATTTA
This sequence comes from Lachnospiraceae bacterium, assembly GCA_910575565.1. Classification (GTDB taxonomy): domain Bacteria; phylum Bacillota; class Clostridia; order Lachnospirales; family Lachnospiraceae; genus Caccovicinus. Next base: position 235,264 of record CAJTFL010000004.1, read on the forward strand.
CTAATATTCATTTCTTTTAAAAGATAACGTTTTGTTTTTGAGCAATAACTCTTCTGCTTATTTTATAATCTATCTTTCAGCTGCACCTTTCAATCATCAATTCCTTCGCATACTGCCTCATGCTGTTTTCCTTCAAATCCTTCGGTGTAAACTTTTTCTCAATCCCTGCCAGTTTCCGATATTTATCAAAAATCTGGATAAACATTTCCATGGACAAGGCTTTCCCATATTTAGAAAGGAACATTTTATTGCAATGCTCACCTTCGCCTTTATGCTGGAATGCTTTTCGCTCATCCAGCCACAGATCCATTTTCCGCAGCAATTCCTGGGAATACACGTGGATATAGCCCTTCTCCCCTCGTTTCCTATGCACCACAAGAAGCCCCGTTTCCCGGTCATAGTCCGAAAGCTCTATCTGCAAAAGCTCGCTGATTTGGATTTTGTGATAAAATAAAAGCTCCATCATCACCATATCCCTTAGGCAAACCCGTCTGCGGAATTCACTGTCCAATGCTTCATATTCCCGGTTCATTGCCAGGAAAAACGCATCCGCCTCTTTTCTGGATAATAAATTCTGGCCTGGCTGATTTTCCCGTTTTTTTTGCCCCAGCCCTTCCACCGGTTTTAACGGACGGCTTTCCAAAACCACCCCTTGACGCACCAGGTAGGACAGATAATATCCCAGCACCCGATGCTTCCGATACACGGTAGAGAAACTTAACTGCTTTTCTGTACTTAAGTAATCCAGATAAGCTTCTATCCAATCCTCCCAGCAATTCTCAGCAGGGACATCCCCTGGCGCCACGGGAGTTATCCCTGCAGGATTTTTATTCCCTTCCCGACAATCCATGCTGCCGCTGCCGGAATCTTTCCAGGCATAAAAATGTTCCACATCCATGCGGTACGCTTTTTCCGTTCTCTTATCCAGGCCATTGGCAACCACATAGCTGTCAATAAAGCCGTCGATCAAGTTTTTTCCATCCATAACCCCGTTAGGCAACCCTTATCACCCCTCGAATTACTTCCTATAATGATAATTATTTGAATTTATTTGATTAGTTTATTTGACGACACATTTATCTCACTCTGCACATAAAACTACAGAAAGCATAAGGCAAGTTTCTTCGTTTTCCTTGTTTTCCTTGTTTTCCCATTGCTTCACTTTAGTTCCTTCATTTTAGTGCTTTGCATACATATTCCACTTTACATTATTATTTGAAGTTAATTTCCCTTACAATATATCTGAACCATATTTCCTCCAGCTTCCATCGCGTTTGATTGAAAACACATACGCTCTACTGCTGGGAGAAATTGGTTCAGACACATTGTCTTATTGTTTTTTGCAATACGCCCCTCTTTATTTTCAGAAAACAAGAGAGGAAACTTATTATTTTCTATATAATTATATATATTCTTTATTATTCAGAAATCATAATCTCGGAAATCATTTTCAGAAGAATTGCCGTATTCCAAAAGGTATACTTTTTGAGAATTTTGGAGAGTTGGTAAAGATAACCAAGAAATATCGAAGTTTTTCTATTGACTTTTGAAAAATTTTGTAGTAAGGTTGTTGAAGTTGCCAACTCTCCAAAATTCTCAAAAAGTATACTTTTTGAGAATTTTTTGCGTCCAATATCCTGCCTGTTAATTTTCTATTAATTTCCAAAAATCCATTTATCCAACTTCTAATGCCCTATATCTTAGCCTTTCTGTATTAATACAGCAAATGCTCCTGGTTCGATCGCCCTCAACCTTGAAATAATGCAGTCGCAATCCCATTAGCTTTGGACAATGGGTAGTTCACTGCTTAAACCGATATAATAAATTCTTCTTCATATCAAGAAGCAGTTCTTTTGCTTTCCCAGGCAATTTAGGATCATTTAATACTGCCCAGATAGCTATATGCGTATCTATCAATATTTTTATCACGGGCACACTCCATACATCTCTGCAATTTCATCATTGCACTCATCTATATCATAATCTGCATCAGTAAGATCCTGACCTTCCAAACTGCCAATTCTTCGAACAATTTTTTTATCCATAGCCAACTCGTTAACATTTTCCTCTTTTTTCTCGGAGGGTTTCATAAAACGCTGTATCATTTCGAGCAAAAGCGCAAATTATCATCCAACAAGCCATTAAGGGATTGAATTACTTGTCTTTGTAAAATTGACATATCCAATTACCACCTTTCTTACTTAAACGATATTCTTTTCCTTAGTATGCTCTAGAAATCAGTTCTTCTCAATATACTTCCAAAACTCTTTTTCATCTCTTTTCGAACTAATTTACAATTTTCATAATTATCTTTATACATTCGTTGCAATTTTTATTTTTATCTACATTATAAATATGACATACGATTTTTTTCCCTTGCTTTAATAATTTGCTTACCTCTCTGCTATAATAGCGTGGAATATATCCCAATACTTTTCCTGAAGTGTCCAAAAACTGTACCGCATTTTGATCATGATGGTTTTCCGGTTCTTCACGTAAAAATACTTCATCCCCACGGGTTACTTTAATAGCTCGAATGCACTCTTCTCCATCACAATTTAAATAGTGTCGAACGCCCGCCATAAAAAAAATTCTGGTTACATTATTATCTAAACTTAATATTGGATCAATAAACTCAAGATTATCAATTGGAAGACGTGCACCGCTTCTTTTCAGTAACATATAATCATCATATTCCATCAATCCGTATTTTTCCAAAATTTCTTGAATATTTTTTCTCTTTCTATCTGGTAGACGGCTTTTAAAAATTGCGAAAAGCCTGTCATCTTTATATACTTTATTTAAGTCTGGAAAACAAAGCAAAGGTTTAAAGCCATCAGCTATAGCAGATTGCACTTCCTCACTATATTGGAATTCATATTGACCATTCTTTGTCAATTGACCAATAATATATTGTTTTCTGGTCTGTTCAGATTTCCAAATCAAATAAAGGTAGTCTTTTCCATCTTTAACTGACATATTATTCCTCCTTTTCTCCATAAACTTTTCTCAGCAGTTGAACTTTTGATAAAATATATTTACCTATCAGATTTTTCCGTTGTTCGGTAAGCACCTCTTTATATTTATCTAATATATCATATACTCTATCTTCTGTCACAAGTAACTCAATTTTTTTTTCGATTTTTATCGTTTGGCTATAATAATTCTTCTTAAGAAACGCAACCATTGCCAAATGTGTTGGCTGTTTTGTATCATTACTTGTAATGCGTATTAATGATTTTGATTTCGTATCAACAAGTGATTTCCACAGAAGCTCATCTTTTCCTAAATAATCTTTAATTTTTGATTCTTTTACATAAGCACAAAGTGACGAACTATTATCATACAGCGGGCTTATACTGAGCCTTTCTTTTTCTAATATTAATGCCCAATTACTTTGATGCCTGTCAGTATTGCCAATCAAAAAATCAAAAACTAAAATAGGAAGAAAATCATTAAAAAGTCCCAATGGCTCCAAAACCGTTTTTATCATATCCAGTGAATACTTTTCTCCTGTTTCCACATCCAAAAAGAAAAATCCTTCATCTGTTTTCCTCCGGTTCTCGGCATACCGATCTTATGCTTTGCCCTATACCATTCCAAATCTCTCCGATTATAAAGCAATGTTTCTATTTTAATATCATACTATAATCCAGCCATTTTTTCTAGTATATTCCCCGTTTCTTTTCCGTCACCTAACAAAATATAACTGCTGCCATTACATCACCGCACATTTTTCCGGTAAACAATTTTCAAAACCGCAACAATCATGAAAAATCAATGCCAAATTTCTGCTATACGATAAAGGATACCGAGCGCAAGGAAATATCAATGGTTTTATCCTTTACAGCTGGAATTTTTCCTTCATAAAACCCCTTCCCCGCCAAATGCCATGAACTGCCATATTGCTTATGCCGCCTTCCGGGATATCCCAGACTGGATGGATTTTGTTTCCCTGATCATCGATGGCTTTCCCTGCTTTGACGCGGCAGAGCACCTAGAACGGCTTAAATGTGCCATTAGGCAAGGCCAAGCGCTGATTATGCGGGATAATGGGATTATCGCGGGAACTATGGCGTTTTCTCTCCTATCCGGGAGCATTGACTTTTTCGGCATACACCCTCAGTACCGTCAGCACGGTATAGCCAAAATATTTCTTGATTTTCTGATGTGCGGCCCATTGGCTGGACGAAAAATCAGCATCACCATTTTCTTTTTTGCCCAGTAAAAAAGCACGCTTTCTTTTACGAAAACGTGCCTGAAGCTTACTTCTCTGAGACGAAAATGGGATATGAGCCGCGAAAGCTGCCTTAACGGCTCCTCGGAAATGGTTTCCCGGCTGGCTGTGCCCGCGGCAGAAGGGATAATGTTTTTCGTCCCGATCCTGTGCCTGAAAATTACCGGTTTAAAATCTCCATAAACTCTTCCCCGGTGATGGTTTCCCGCTCCAGCAGGTATTCCGACAGCTCCGTCAGCTTGGCCGCATGGGATTTTAAGATTTCCATTGCCTTATCGTACTGAGCCTTTACGATGGCAACCACCTCATCATCCACCTGCTTTGCCGTCTCCGGCGAGCATACCATGGAGGTGTCGCCGCCTAAATACTGGTTATTCACCGTCTCCAATGCCACCATGCCAAACTGGCGGCTCATGCCGTAGCGCGTCACCATGGCCCTGGCAATCTTGGTGGCCTGCTCGATATCATTGGATGCCCCGGTGGTGATGGAATGGAACATAAACTCCTCCGCCGCCCGGCCTCCCGTAAAGGTTGCAATCTTATCCAGGGCCTCTTCCTGGCTCATCAGGTGGCGCTCCCCGGCCTCCACCTGCATGGTGTAGCCCATGGCCCCGGATGTTCTGGGAATAATGGTAATTTTATGGACAGGAGCGGAATGGCTCTGGCAGGCGGCCACTAGGGCATGGCCAATCTCGTGGTACGCTACGATCCGCCTTTCCTGCTCCGATACGGAAGCATCCTTCCTCTGGTATCCGGCGATAACCACCTCCACGCTTTCTTCCAAATCCGACTGGTTTACCAGACTGCGCCCCATACGGACAGCCCGCAGCGCTCCCTCGTTAACGATATTGGCAAGCTCCGCGCCGCTGGCTCCGGAGGCAGCCCGGGCAATGGCATTGAAGTTTACGCTGTCTTCCAGCTTTACCGTCTTGCCGTGCACCTTTAAAATCGCTTCCCTGCCCTTTAAATCCGGCAGCTCTACCGGTATCCTCCGGTCAAAGCGCCCTGGGCGCAGCAGCGCCTGATCCAAAGATTCGGGACGGTTTGTCGCCGCCAGGATCACCACGCCCTTTTGGCCGTCGAAACCATCCATCTCCGTAAGAAGCTGGTTTAACGTCTGCTCCCGTTCATCATTGCCGCCGATGCCGCCGCCGTCCCGCTTCTTGCCTATCGTATCGATCTCATCAATGAACACGATGCAGGGAGCCTTTTCATTGGCCTGCTTAAACAAATCCCGCACCTTAGCCGCGCCCATCCCCACAAACATTTCCACGAATTCCGATCCGGAAATGGAGAAGAAGGGCACGCGGGCTTCCCCTGCCACGGCCTTTGCCAGAAGGGTTTTCCCCGTCCCGGGAGGTCCTACCAGCAAAGCGCCCTTGGGAAGGGTCGCGCCAATCTCCGCATATTTTTGGGGATTGTGGAGGAAATCCACAATCTCTTTTAACGCTTCCTTTGCCTCCTCCTGCCCGGCAACGTCCGCAAAGGTTTTTCCCGTTTCCTTTTCCGCATAAATCTTGGCATTGGATTTCCCGAAGGTCATCGCCGGGTTCCCCATATTGCCCAGTTTTTTCTGCATAATCCGCCCCAGTATCTGGCCGATAACGACAAACAGGATGATGGGCATGACCCACTGGACAAAAAACGTGGTAAGCGGGGATGCCTGGGTTGGGATCTCCTTGGAAAACAAAACCCCTGCATCCCACAGGCGCTGGGTTAAATCCTGGTCTGGCCAGAGCCCGGTTTTATAGGCAGTGATCCCCCACTCTTTCTCCTCCCCTTCCTTCAGCAGGAATATCAGCTCCGTGTCGTTTTGGTATACCTGGGCCACTTTGCCCTCTTCCACATACTGGAGGAACTGGTTATATCCCACCTCCTTCACCGACCGCCCCATCATCGACGGGAAAAGGAAGGTATTCAACAACAGCACAATCAACAGCACAATCCCATAATAATAGAGGAATGGCTTCCTTGGGTTTCGATCTGGATCCGTATTTTTTACGCCCATTTTCGCTCTCCTTTTTCTAAGACATTTCCATTTTCTTTATTTTTGCAGACAAAGTATGTCAACATCTGTAGGATAATACAGTTTCCTTTTCTTGTCAATCATTAATTATAAATGTTTATTTACTTTTAATATTCATTGACTTTTTAAACAAAGTATGATACATATCTTTATAAGCCGTTAACATGGCAATCACTTGTGCATACACGCTTTTATAAGCCATTAGCATGGCAATCACTTGTGCATACACGCCTTCATGTGCCATTAACAAGCTAAAAGCCCGTGCAGACACGCACAAATCCAAAAAGATAGGAGGATGCTTTATGGGGCACACTTGCCCGAAAACTTGCCCGAAATCTGCAGCGACCGACGAAATTACCGTAAAAACCGGCGCTCAGTTTATCGATTTTACCTTCCATTTTTTCAATACGGCAAAGACCTTGTATCGCCACGAGAACCAGGTGCGAGCCAATTCCCTGGCCTTTCAGGCAATCCTGGAATTAAGCCAGCGACCTGCCGGTTCTCCCCCTGTTACCATGTCCGGCCTGGCCGATCTCCTTCGTATCCCCAAGCAGCAGCTAACGAAGCTGGTCAATGATCTGGAGGAAAAGAAGCTGGTCACAAGAATCCACGATCAGGCAAACCGACGGAAGGTCTATATCTCCATCACCCCTTCCGGGCAGGAGCTTTTAAGCACCCTCCATCAGGCTATGCTGGACAGCACCATCCAGGCGCTTTCCGTCTACACAAGGGATGAGCTTTCGGAAATGAGCCAGGCCTTTGAAACCATAAGCCGTCTGATGGAAAAATTTAACCCGGATATCCTTTTAATGCCACTAACAATGAAATGAGGTTTTCCTATGAATAATGTAACCCAATCTACAGAAAATAATCCTTTAGCTACCGCCCCTTTAGGACCTTTGATGGTGCAGCTGGCTGTTCCCACCGTGTTCGCCCAGATCGTAAACCTGCTTTATAATATGGTTGACCGGATCTACGTGGGGCGGATCCCGGAAACCGGAACCTACGCTCTGGCCGGCCTTGGCGTTTCTTTCCCCATCATCCTGCTGATCTCCGCCTTCGCCTCCTTGGTGGGCATGGGCGGTGCGCCCCAGGCGGGGATTGCCATGGGCAAGAAGGACAACCAGCGGGCTGAGGAAATTTTAGGGAACTCTGTCCTGTTTATCATCCTTCTCTCCTTTTGCCTTTGCGGAATCTTTTTCGCGGTAAAAGAGCCGATCCTGATGATGTTCGGGGCCAGTGAAACCACCCTGCCTTTCGCCAACCAATATCTGGGGATTTATCTGCTGGGCACGGTCTCGGTGCAGGTAGCCCTGGGTCTAAACCAGTTTATCTCCTGCCAGGGCTTTGCCAAAACCAGCATGATGACCGTGCTAATCGGCGCGGTTTCCAACATCATCCTGGATCCCATCTTTATCTACGGCTTCCGCATGGGGGTCAGCGGCGCTGCCCTGGCTACCATCATCAGCCAGTCCATTTCCGCCGTCTGGGTGCTTTTGTTCCTTATGGGAAAGAAAAGCTTGATCCGGATACGGCCAAAATACCTGCGGCTTGACCCGAAAATCCTCCTTCCGGTTTTGGCTTTGGGGATTTCCCCCTTTATCATGCAGTCTACGGAATGCTTAGTTCAGCTAACCTTTAACACCGGGATGCAGAAATACGGCAATGATTACTACGTAGGGGCGATGACCATCCTGTTTTCCGTTACCCAGATGCTGTTCCTTCCCATCCAGGGGCTGGCCCAGGGGGCTACGCCGATTATCAGCTATAACTTCGGGGCAGGGAACGCAGGCCGTGTCCGCCGAACCTTTAAGCTGATGTTCATCGCCTCCGTGGCCTTTTCCTTCTGTGCCACCTCCATTATCCTGCTGTTCCCAAGGCCGTTTATCTCCCTGTTTTCCGGGGATCCGGAAATCATCCGGATCGGCTCCTACGGCATTCGGATCTACGCCTTCGGCTTCCTGATCTTTGGAGCACAATGCGCCTGCCAGCAGACCTTCCTGGCCTTAGGCCAGGCGAAAATCTCCATGTTCCTGGCACTGCTCAGGAAGGTGATTCTGCTGATTCCCCTGGCGCTCATCCTGCCCGCCATAGGAAACCTAGGCGTAAACGGCCTCTTTATCGCAGAGCCCATATCTGACGTGCTGGCTGTCCTCACCACCGTGACGATGTTTGCGTTAAACGTCAAAAAAATCCTGGCTCCCATTGAAAGCCATTGAAAGGCTTGCTACCCCAACCCCTTAATCCCACATGGGGCGATACATGGTTGATCGTTGCAATTTTAATTCAAAGGGGCAACAACATTTTAAGTCGTCGCCCCTTGATTACAAAACCCAAAACTACTGTCAAGTATAGCCTTAAATTGTTTCGAGCTTATCCTCTTTTGTTCGATTAGTTAAATAGATTTCTCTGTGACAATCTGATATGCGTTGCAGGCCGTTTTCTTTTGTAAATTTATCCATTTGCTCAAAAGAGAACGGTTCGTTGTCGTATGAGCCAATATGCAGAATTTCAACGCATTTTCCGTCATGTATCGTATCCAATGCAGCACATACCATTTCTGCTGTGATAAAATCCGGCTGACATATCATAATGGTGTATTCCAAATTTTCTTTTATGAGTTTACCTGCAGCAGATTCCGTATCAATGAGAGTACCGTCAATGTCAAAAACGATATGCTTATATTTCATGTAGCCACCTTTCTCTGTCTGTATCAAAATAACGTATCACCCTGCATGGATTCCCTACTGCAACACAATTAGGCGGGATAGGGCGGTTTATAACACTTCCAGCCCCTATCACGCTGTTTTCTCCTATGGTAACTCCCGGCAGAAGAATACAGCCGCCACCAATCCAGACATTATTCTCTATCTCTATTGGACGTGCATAGGTTCTAAAAAATGTTGTCTGGCGTTCCCTCCAATCCGGCACAAGCCTTTCCTGTGGTAAAACAGGGTGTGAAGATGTATAAATCTGCACATTTGACGCAATCAAAACCCTGTCACCAATTCGGATAGTTTTGTTATCCACAAAGGTACAATTCATATTGATTATCACATCATTTCCCAAAAAAATATTTTTTCCATAGTCGCAATAAAAAGGCGTGTCGATTGCCACATTTTCCCCCATTCCCCCAAACAACTCATGGAGAATGGCAGCCCTTTTCTCCGTATCTTCATAATCAGAAAAATAATATTCCCTTGTCAATTCCCTTGTGCGGGCAATCTGCTTTAATGTATCGCTATCCGCAGTTTCCAAAAAATCGCTTGCTTCGTAATACACAATATCCCTCCCATAACGAAAACGGTTTTCCACAACGCCCGGAAATAGCTGATTTACTTTACAGGTATCATTATAATGCAAGATACGTAGGAAAAATATTTCATTTCTGCCCTTATCTATCACTATTCTGCCATTGCCTCCGATATTCTTTGGGTGAACAATGTGCATATTCCCGAAAAACTTTCCCAAAATAACTGCTGCTCCCTAAACCGCAGTCATGGCCGATAACCGTAACAGATTCCTGCCCATTTGCTAACATCTGACAGGCGGCTTGCAGACGGTAAGCCTTTATATACTCTACAGGTGTCATGTGCAGGCAGTCATGAAATACTCTATAGCACTCTCTTTCGCTTAGGTATGCTGCCGCCGCAAGTTCCGGGATAGATATTTTTTCCCCGTAATGCTCATGAATGTATATCATCATCAGCTTTATTTTATCGTTGCTTTTGTTATGTTCTCCTTTCTTTTCACGCATAGGGCGGGATAGTTCAAATAGCATTAACCATATTTCCGTTAGGGTTTCCCGTAGTTTTATTTCATACCCAAATTCATCGCTGGACAAATGATAACTGGGCTTTATCCAACTCATATAAAAACGTATTAATTAAAATTGGATTACCATTTTTATCATTTTTATATGATTGATTATCAAGCTTACTTATACGTTGAAATCCTAATCTTTCTAAAAGCCTCCATGATGATACATTCTGCACATCGCAATCTCCATAAATTACACTAATACCAACTGACTCAAATAGATAATGAACAAGTGCATTGCTTGCTTCTGTTGCATAGCCTTGTCCGCAATATCTGGGATTAAAATCATAATCTATACAATATCTTCCCTGTCTGTGGACAAATAAAATCGTGGACTGCTCCCACTAATGGAATACCATTATCTTCCAGATATTTTATTGCCGCTGAAAAAGCAGCATTATTTTCACATTCTATGTAAATATATTCGTAGCCAGGAATAATCCTTTTCGTCCAGCCATTGGGGGCTTCTGCGTCATCCCTACATTCTACTCCAGCAAGATAAAGTCCTTTGTTGAAATCTTCCCACGGATTAAATGAATGAGAGAAATCAGACATAGCTCCCCATATGCCGCTTATATTTCCATTCTCATCTTTCTTAGCCAAATGCCGAACTTCTCCAAAATGAGAATTTGCATCAGCCCATAATCTTTGAATAAAACCCTCCCCGTCTAAAGTTGATCCTTCTTTTCCTATCACAACAAAAGACTCCTTTACGCACCTTTTAACTTTCATAATTTCCTCCTCAAATTCCGATTTGAACTTATATTCAAACACGAAACAGCAGTCTTAACCGTTTCTCTATGGCATTCCACTTCACGGGACGGCTCTAAATAATGATAAACTGTTCCAATTCCTTCCTGAAAAAAGTAACCACACATTTTTCAGGAAAGCTTTTAGCCAAAAAATTCATTGCCTGAATAATCGTATTTTTACCAGTGTCAAATTCGCATAGTAGGATATTTATTCTTCAATACCACATCTTTTACCTCTTGTTTACTTCCTAGTGATTTTCAAAATATACTGGCATGAAATTCAATATTCTTACAAGTCAGATTTTCACACATATGGGGCGAGGTGGTTTCTAAAAAACCTGCAGGATGTAATCTTCCCGAAGAATATTAACACCAAACTTTTATTTTGTTAATTTCGTACTCATATTTTCGCATACAAATTTTCGCACAAAAAAGCATCGGTTTCCTGATGCTTCAATAAGTATTTGTATTGGAATTTTCTGTTTCCGTATTCACTAAAAAATAATATGGACAGATGTATCCTGTACTAACTCTAAAAACATATCATTATCAACTACTTCCGTTACCAAAATCACCGAATGATCGCCCTGTGCTTTACTGTAGGTGATCTTACGAATATCCTTTCTATAATCCCCTAGATTCTCAATGCTTATTTTCTCTTCACGGAAAAGCTGGCAAAGAATAGCATCATTGCTCTTATACGAAACCGGTATGGGCATCCTTGAAGTAAATATTTCTCTTAAACTGGTCTCAGCTTTACGCTGGAACTCATAAGTATCACTATCTTGTGAATATATAGTCAGCACTTCTGTTTCCGGACAATACCAGGAAACCACTTCTGCCAAAATTGTGATAGAAACCTCTCCGGCATTCTTCTTTTTTATTCTACCCGAATATAACATCTGACCTGGAATCGGCCACTCGTCATAAAGCTTATTAAGCCAATCTTTATATGCATCCATGTCAAGCATATCTGCCTTTTCCACAAATCGACGCAAATAGCTTTTAATGCTTCCAATCTGATATGTTGAAGCAAGAACAATCTGATAAAGATTACCTTCCTCATAATTTGTAAGATTTGAATAATCTTCTTCTGCAATACTATGTATTGGATATCCAAGTTCAATCAGCTTCTGCAAATAATTCGCTCTGCCTTCAGCATCATTGATTTCCACCAGCACCCATTCCGGAATAAGAACCAAATCATAATCTTTCAAAATATCATCGGCCAGTATCCCTTTTGCCTCTAAGCCCTGCATAAATGAAATGGAGGATGTGTCTAAAAGGGCGATATGCTTTTTATTGTCAATATTTGTAATTCTCGTTATTGTCATCATTCGCCCTTCCTTGTAATCATATAGATTTCTTTCATAATATTTATTAGAAATTCTTCATTATCTTTATGGTAATTAATTTCTGGATTTGTGGCCTTGCTTCTTCTCATCCGTTCCTGCAAGAATGAGGTGTTAATTACATAAGATGGTTTTACCAGACTATCATCCAGGCCAAGTTTCTGAAATCTCTGCGGAATATCCTCAAATTCCAAGTCAAAAACTTCTTTAATTCTTTTCGCCAGTGTTTCATTTTCGCTCTGAACCGCATATTCATAAAGAGAAACCAACACTGCTTTATAGGTCGTCTGAAATGCTGACATACAGTGAAATATTTTTGAAACAACATCCATCTCAGGAAGTCCTATAAAATATCTGTCAACACCCTCCAAAAGCATACTTGCTGCAAAGCATTCAGCCTTTCGTTCCTCCATCATATTATCATTTTCAATAAAATGATCAAATGACACTTTATCAAAGATGAGATGATAGATTTCATGCCATGCTGCAAAATATTGATTTGCACGTGGCAGTGCTGTATTCAGGACAGGTATTATTTTCCCACTTTTTACAAAAATTGCTCCACTCCAAAACTTGTCTTCAATGGGCATCTGAATCAAGCCAAATCCCCGTAAAATCAGCAAAGCAAGCTGAGGTCTTGATGCAACCTTCATCATTGCAGGATTCATCTGCAATTTCATTGTCTGCCCCAACACTTCATCTCTAATTTCCTTATTCTTTTCTATAACTAAATCTATATTCGCAGCAGTTATTAATTCACTCATATATGCACATCCTTAATAATATATTTCACACAGATCAATAACATCAAGAAGTAGGTTATACTGTCTCTTCGCTATTTCGCTCATTTCATGTTCCAAAGAGGCATTCTGTGAAAACACTGTTGCTGTAACCGGCTTAGCTGATACAAAATGGTAAAGCAACAACTCTTCTACTGACATATTCAACACTTTCAAAATCTTCTGCAGATGACGATCAAATGTACTTTTGTTATCAACAGCACCATTCAACAATCTATCTAATGTCGGACGTGATATGTCCGCCTTGCCGGCAAAGGACACTTTCGTGTAACCTTTATCTCTGATACACTCTTTTAACTTTGATGCCACCAGACTTCTTTGTTCAAATAATTCATCAAACCTCATTGTGATGACCTCCTTCTATTTTCTCACCATTATTATATGCCAAAATAGGGAATGATTTAAGTGTTATCATTTAATTTAGCATATACATATGTGTCCTTCCAAATTGGTTTTTCAGTTTCATCTTTCCAGAAATAAACATTTTTTCTAAAATAGGCTTCACGCTGAAATCCTAACGATTCAAGTAATTTCCACGAACTTTCATTAGCAGGATCACACTCTGCATATATCCTATGTACGCCATTGGAAAATGCCTGTTCGATTAAGGCTTTGCAGCTTTCGGCAGCATAACCATATCCCCAATAATTTCGATTAAATACATATCCCATTTCCAGTGCTTCAAAGTCACGTTTACCCATATATACATTTCCAATCATTTTATGGGAATTTTTCAATTCAACAGCAATCATTTCAGCTGTACCAATGCGCCATTCAAGGCTTTTTTCTGTTTCGTCGAAGGTTTGCGGCTTATACGGTTCGTATCTTACCACCTCCTTATCAGATAAATATTCAAATAAATCCTGAACATCTTCTTTTTTGTATCTTCTTAAAATTAGCCTTTCCGTTTCAGCGATAAATATTTTGTTCTCCATGTGACACGCTCCATAAACTATTTATAACTTTCTAATTGGGAAAAACATATAATTCTTCCCTGTCTGTGGACAAGCAAAATCGTGGACTGCTCCCACTAATGGAATACCATTATCTTCCAGATATTTTATTGCCGCTGAAAAAGCAGCATTATTTTCACATTCTATGTAAATATATTCGTAGCCAGGAATAATCCATTTCGTCCAGCCATTGGGGGCTTCTGCGTCATCCCCACATTCTACTCCAGCAAGATAAAGTCCTTTGTTGAAATCTTCCCACGGATTAAATGAATGAGAGAAATCAGACATAGCTCCCCATATGCCGCTTATATTTCCGTTCTCATCTTTCTTAGCCAAATGCTGAACTTCTCCAAAATGAGAATTTGCATCAGCCCACAATCTTTGAATAAAACCCTCTCCGTCTAAAGTTGATCCTTCTTTTCCTATCACCACAAAAGACTCCTTTACGCACCTTTTAACTCTCATAATTTCCTCCTCAAATTCCGATTGTGATTTGATGATTTTTAAGGGAAACATTAGCTATTATATTTTGTTATTAAAATCTCCGCTAACCCTTGAAAACACTAAGTTTATCGTAGGTGAGCTTTCCCTTATAGTTTCCCTCATGTTATATCTTCCCACAAGGCATTACGAATCCTGATAAGGGAAAAAATGAGGGAAACAAAATCACATAAAACATTATAACACATAATATACGGGAATTGGTAAACTGATTGAAATGCTTTCAAAAAATCAATGAAAATAGGACAGATAAAATGAATATGATTTATGCGACATACAATATCTACCATAACAGCATTGACATATACACCTATGCGGGTTACTTTTTACGAATAGACTGCAACAAGGCAGAAGAAGGGTTAAAAACCACTCCCAGCTCTGAATGTGCCTTAAATGCTCTGGCAATAGATGAACCACTTGAATATGCAAGATTGTACCTTGAAGGAAACATACAGATGTGGGTGGATGCGGAAGACAGTCTTGAACTGTGGTAATTTTAATTCCCCCGAATTCGGGGGAATTAAATCACTTCAAAATCTTTGTAGTCTGTTCTTCCAAAATTAACATTTGATGTATGGCAATCTTGTTAAGCTTTATTAAGCGTTCTTTCTGGTTCAGCCCATCTTCAATCAGGACTGCATTGATATTTTCCATATTTGACAGGCATATCAATTCATTTATACTCACATAATCCCTGATATTGCCTTTTTTATCCGAGTTCTTATCCCGCCATTGTTTAGCTGTCATACCAAATAATGCCATATTCAACACATCAGCTTCAGATGCGTAAATAATAGAGGTTTGCTGTGGCGTAAGTTCCGGCGGAATAAGATTAACCTTAATGGCATCTGTATGTATCCGATAGTTTATTTTTGCCAATTCCCTCTTGGCGCTCCATCCAAGCAAAGCTTGTTCTTCTTTCTTTAACCGCTCAAATTCCTTGATAAGGTATAATTTGAATTGTGGAGACACCCAGCTTGCAAATTCAAACGCAATATCTTTATATGCGTATGTACCGCCATACCGTCCCGCTTTTGCCACAATCCCCTTTGAATTTGTACGGAATACCCATTGCTTAACCGACATAATAAAACGGTTTAACCCTGCCTCCAACATGATTTCTTCATAGGCGGTAACATTGAAGTCTGTATTATACATTTCTTCCCATATTCCAAGAAATTCTATTGTGTTCTTGTTACGCAACCATTTTTCTATCAGGGCAGGTCCGTTGTCAATTTTTCTTACCATATCCGTTAAAGAGATATAATCATCTTCCTCGATCTGTAAGACTTATATCTCTGTTCCGTCAACATTTAGTTTTCCCATGTGGCAGTCCTTCCTTCGTTCATTAAGCAATAGATCACGATAGCCTGTTGTACTTCTAACAAATTTTTCTTAAACTGATATCCCTAAATACCTGCACTCCTTCCATTTCGTATCCTTTTGGACAGCATTGTGACAATTCAAATCCCAAAACATTCGCCGCCCCCTTCCATGAAAGACCAATATTGCCGGATTTTCCTCTGGTGCATTCTGTATAGTTTTCTGTATCCGCTATTCTATTTAATTTATTACCCTTTAAAGAATATTCAAGAATACTGTCATAATTGAATATTAAAAACGTATCTGCTTCTGTCTTAAAAATACCGCAACAACCGCCGATTTTCTTTCGATGGCCGCATCTTGTCCGCAAATCAAATACAGACAAAGAATCCGCATTATGATTTCCAAGCAAAAAAATGCCTTCCCCATCCGAATTCACATAATCTGTATAGCGGGGAATTCTTTCTTTATATTCATCCGCAATCGTCAAATCACTTCTATGCAGTTTTAATATTCTCTTGTTCAAAAAAACATATATATATTCTTTATCGCAATAAATGCATCGAGCGCCATCCCTTATCAAAATGTTCGACTGTTCTTTTCCTGTCTCAATAGACAATTTTCTAAATCGCATACTGGAAAATGTAGAATGCAAGCCGTCTGAAACATAAAAAACAGATTTATCAAAAGGGTCTATTTGAGGCAGCATTACACCATCTATGCTATTTTTCATTTGAATTGTCCATTTTTGATTAACGCACATAGATTTCTCCTTTTGATAACATAGCTTTCTGCCATGAACGCGCCTCCAAGCCAAAGAGACTGTCGCAAAACCGCAGATTCCCGCAATATATAGATTAGATATTCCCATAAATTCACTATATATTGGTGCACAGCGTTTTGCAACAGCCTCTTCATATCATCTCAAAATCTTTTACAAAATCCCATATCCTTATAAAATCTATTTTGAATCTTCCGATTGTCATCACCAGGCCTTATCTCACAGCGCAATCACAATCCCCCCGTCATTTGCGTATACCGTCGCCACCCCGGCTGTCTCGGTAATCACAATATCCTTATAGCTGCCCCGTTTTTCCATCTCCTCACGGACAAACTGCGCCCGATCCGGGCAGTTGCAGTGGGCGATCACCAGCGTCCGGTCTTTCGTATCTTCCACCACGCTTACCGCATAGTCGCACATCTTCTGCAAAGCCTTTGAAATCCCCCTGGCCTGGTTAACCTTGATGATCACGCCTGAATTCGCCGACATCACCGGCTTAATGTTCAATGTGGTGGCAAAAAAGGCCTGCAGGCCGCTTAACCTTCCGTTCTTCCGCAGATAATCCAGGGATTCCAGCACAAAACAGGTCTTCATGTCATCCCGGTAAGCCGTGGCACGCTTTGCAATCTCCTCAAACGGCAGCCCTTGCTCACACAGATCCTGGATATACATCGCCAGGTTCAATTCACCCGCCGACGCGGAATGAGAGCTAAGGACGCAGATATTCTTCGGCCCATGCTCTTCCTCATAAAGCTCCTTTCCCACCACGGCGCTGTTATAGCTTCCGCTTAAATGCTCCGACAGGCAGATCACAAAAATATTTTCCTCCGGACACCCGTAGGCTTCCTTAAAAAGCTCCGGCGACGGGCAGGCCGTCTTCGGGCACTCCGGGCTGGACTGCATCAGGCGGATAAACGCCTTTTGGTCAAAGCTCTTATCATCCACCACCGTCGCCTGTCCCACCTGCAGCGTCAGGGGGATAATCTGGTAATGCCCGTCCTTCCTTAATTCCTCCGTTAAATCCAAACAGCTGTCGCCGATAATCTTATATGTCATAATATCCTCCCACCGTTTCCATATCACCTGGTTTTGATTACTACTTATTATAGCATTATCTTTTTCCATTTTCAATCTTTTCATACTGGATTTTATGTGATATACTCAAGTAAGCAGTGGGCAGGCCGGGCTTTAGTCCGCACTGTGGGTTCTCCCGCCGCTCCCTGCAAAGCTGAAAAAAGCCAGAAGGAGAATTGCTATGGGATTTTTAGCTGCATTTTTCGGTTCCATCATCCTGTTAGCGCTTTTTGTTGTAGCCGTTACCATATCCACCGTAAGCAGCTGCCTGGGGGCTATCGCTGACGACTTAAACGAAGACAAAGGCTGACGGCTGGTGAACCAGCTAAAAAGGGCTGCCCCGTTAAGCAGATGCTTAATGAGGCAGCCTCTTTCTTTATTATATCAAAATCTACTGTCCGTTCAGCCGCGCCATTCGCAAAACCGCGCTTACGCGTTCTCATCAGCCAAAATCATCATGATCTCATTGCTGCGGGCGATAAACCAAGTCATCCTCTCCGCGGACAAGCTGCCATGGCTTAATTTCGCCAAATCATACAGCTGCTCACAGATCTTTCCCGTATTCTCCCCATCCGGATGGTTCAGCACATACTGCACCAGGGGATGATTCGTATTCACAATCAAGCTTTCCCCGCTGCCGCCAAACATGGAGGGATCCATGCCAGGCATACTGTACATCTTCATCATGTCCTGCATCCTTCTGGATTCCTCGGACACGGTGATCATGGAAGCCACTGCGGCATCCTTTAATTTCTCCGCCTTCACTTCCAGCTTGTCATTATTTAACGCCTTCTTAAAGGCCCCGGCTAATGCCTCCTGATCGGCCTTGTCCTTTTCCTCATCCTTTTCGCCGGACTCTTCCTTAAAGATCTCGCTTACATCCGAATCGATCCGCAGGAACTTCAAATCCTGATTTTTCTGCTCCATCTGGCTGATAAAAGGATTATCGATATTATGGGTCAGGATTACCGCATCCAGGCCTTCCTTCTTAAACATATTGATATACTGGCTCTGTTCCTTCTCATCCGTCACATAGAATACCTTGTTGGGATGCTTCTCCTTGTTCTCCTCCAGGCACTCCGGCAGGGTTAAATACTTCCCTTCTAAGTTCTTAAAGATAATATACTCCTTCATCTTCTCCTGGAACTTCTCATCCTTAATGCAGCCAAACTTAATGAAGGGGTTAATATCATCCCAATACTTCTCATAGGATTCCCGGTCAGTCTTGCACATCCCGGACAGCTTGTCCGCCACCTTCTTGGTGATATAATCGGAAATCTTCTTCACAAAGCCGTCATTCTGCAGGGCGGAACGGGACACGTTCAGCGGCAGATCCGGGCAGTCAATCACGCCCTTTAACAGCATGAAGAACTCGGGGATCACTTCCTTAATGTTATCGGCAATAAATACCTGGTTGTTGTACAGCTTGATCGTCCCTTCCAGGCTGTCATACTCCATGTTAATCTTAGGGAAGTACAGAATTCCCTTTAAGTTAAAGGGATAGTCCATATTTAAGTGGATCCAGAACAGTGGCTCCTTGTAATCCATAAATACCTTGCGGTAAAATTCCTTGTACTCCTCCTCGGTGCACTCGTTGGGATGCTTGTTCCATAAAGGATGGATATCGTTTAATGCCACCGGACGCTTTAAAATCTTATACTTTTCCTTAGCCGGGGAAACTTCCACCACTTCCTTGGTTCCGTCTTCCTTCTCCTTCTCCTCGGTCTTCGCTTCTTCCACAATGGTTTCCACGATGGTGTCCTTATCCGTCAGCTCGTCCTTCTCAATGGTTTCATACTGAGGGCCTTCCGCGCTGTTGTCTAAGAAAATCGGGGTGGGCATAAAAGAGCAGTACTTCTCCAGCACTTCCCTTGCCCGGTATTCATTGGAAAATTCCGTGCTGTCTTCATTTAAGTAAAGGGTAATCCGGGTCCCGATGCCTTCCTTGTCCCCGTCGCTCATCTCAAAGGAAGTGCCGCCTTCGGATTCCCAGTGTACTGCCTTGGCATCTTTCTGGTAGGACAGGGTATCGATGGCTACCTTATCCGCCACCATAAACGCCGAATAAAAGCCTAAGCCAAAATGGCCAATGATCTGATCCTCGTTGGCCTTGTCCTTATACTTCTCCATAAAGGCCTGCGCCCCGGAAAAGGCAATCTGGTTAATGTACTCATCCACTTCCCCCTCCGTCATCCCAAGGCCATTATCCTCAAAAACAATACTCTTATCGTTAGGGTTTACCGTAATCTGGATCTTGTACTCCATATCCTCCGGCTTTTCAAATTCCCCCATCAGCTCCAGCTTTTTCAGCTTCGTAATGGCGTCGCAGCCATTGGAAACCAGCTCCCGATAGAAAATATCGTGGTCGGAATAAAGCCACTTTTTAATAATCGGGAATATGTTCTCGCTGTTAATGGATAAACTACCTGACTTTGCCATAATCAATCAGCACTCCTTTTCTGTCTTTTCGGCTTAAATTATTGTTTCCGCAGCTTTGCGGGGTTTACCGCCATGGGGTTCCACAAATGCCCAGACCCGCCGGACCGCTGCGGATTCCTTTCTTTAATCTCCTCGTTCCCTATTCTAATACAGCTAGAACAAAAAGTCAATACGAAATTAGCACTCATTTTTAATGAGTGCTAATAACAGGTGATGGTTATCTGCGCGGCAGTACATTACCGCTTCTTTTCCCCATCCAGGTAAACATCTACAATAGTGCTTCCGTCTTTCCGGAAAATCGTATAGATCCCGGTATCCAGCTGGTTAGCTTTGGCAAAGGTTCCTTCCTGGGAGTAGCTGAAACACTGGAATAATCCCTTATCATACTGCCTTCGCAAATAATCTTTATACGTTCCTCGATAAAAAGAGCCGTTTGCCCAAATAGTGACCCCTTCGATACAGCTTCCCTTTTTAAATGTTCCCTCGTCACGCTCCATTCGATCTGCCCAATAGATAAAGCCCTGGCCGTCCAGCTCTCCGTTTTTGAAGCTTCCGATTTGAATATCCCCTCTTTTTGTTACTTTCAGGCCCGAGCCGCTCTTACCGTCTGTCCCGATATACTGGTTTCCGCGGGCATCGGTATAAACCTTCGGTTCAGCATTTGCAATTTTGTTATCCTTATACTCTCTCAGGGTTATGTTCCCATCCTCGTCAATCTTGGCCGCCGGCCCCTGCGCTTTGTTATCCTTATTCGCCACAAGAAAAATTTCGTCATTTTCCGTATAGTACAATACCACATCCTGGCACTTGCCCCTCGTCCAGACAGCCGACTTATACAGATAGGGACTGCTGTCGGGGTAAGTCATATAACCCACGCCGTCCATCAGCCCATCTTTCCATTCCCCCATATACCAGGTTTTATCGCTGCTGTAAAAATACGTCCCCCAGCCGCTTCTCATGCCGTCCTTGAAATCGCCCACGTAGATATCGCCGTTAGGAAAAACGGCAATGGCTTTCCCGCCATCGATATCCGCCTCTTCCCTTGCGTAAAAACGGATTTTATTTGAAGACTTCCAGCTTTTTAAGCGCACGCTTTTCTTTATCTCACCGCCTTCATAAAAATTGGCTTTTTCTGTCCCGTTTGGCTGGATCGCAATCCCAAGCCCGTTTAGTTCGCCGTTATAAGACATCCATACCGCGTCCGAACCGCCTCCCCCGTAAGAGATGGTGTAACCCGTCGGCGTATGATTCGAACAAAACTGCCAAATTGCCGTGCCGTCTTTAAACGTAACTCTTAACGGCCCCTGATCTTTACCGTCAACCCAGGCGCCTACGCCTACCTCGCCATCGCTAAATGTCTGCGTCCGCGCAAAAGCGCTGAAAGCCGTTCCCGCCACAAGCCCCAATGTCATCGCTGCCGTTACCAGAAACTTCCATTTATTCATTGTAATCTTCCCCCTTAATCCTGCTTTTTTAGATAATGTTCAATGAATTTTTGCCCACGGCCTTTTAGCGGGATTTCTCTACAGCACTTCCACTTTACAGGAATGCTTCTTCGTCTTTGTGCTGTAACGGATTCCCACGGCGAAAACCCTTCCTGTATATTTTGGTTTCTCCCCCATTTTTCCCTTAAATCGCAACGCGTAATTTTTATCTTTAATCTGATAAATAACATTATGTTTGTTTAAATGAGCCTTATCCTTTTCATTCCTGGCAATCGCCAGCTGTTCAGATATTTTCCCATAATATCCCCATCCCCCTTAGCACCATCCCCGCATACTGATCCCATTCCTTCTCGATCCCCTTATCCAGGGTAAAAAAGGACAAGGACATCCCGGTGACGCAGCTCAGCTTCCCTTCCTCATAGCGGATATGGAGATACAGGCCGGTAATCTGCTCCTTGCTCACGGAAAGGATCTGCCGCTCCTTTAAGAAAGCTTCCACCCGCTCCGGTCCTGCCTGGAAGTCTATCCGGAAGCTTTCCGGAAGCCGCCTGCCCTTAATTAACGAAAAGCAAACCGGGCGCAGAAGCTTCCAGGAAGAAAACTCCCCAAGGCCCAAGGCCTGCCGCTCCTCCTCTGTATAAAACCCATGGCGGATACGGCCGTCAATGGTAAAATGATTAAAGGTGACAATGTTCACCTCTTTCACCAGAAAATCGTCAAACTCCCCGCCTAAAAACAGCTTCTGGGTAAACGCCTTCAGCTCCTCCACCTGGTATGCTACCATTGCTTCCTCCTTAACATCTTCAAACACGCTCTGGCGTACTGCCTTGCGGAAATTCTGGCGAGTTCAGCACCCGCGCTTGTCCTAACGTAAATACCGGCACGGATATTCACTGTTATTCCTGCAAGGCTATCCCGGAAAATACGCTTTATACAGCTCAAAAAAATTCGTTGTGACGGAATCCTCACCTGTATCACATCGAATATCCTGCCACACCTCATGGGATATGGACAGGGGATTCTCTGCCAGGAACTGATCGTAAACCGCCCGGAAGGCCTTGTCTTTCCTTAACAGGGAAAGCTCTTCCTTCCGCTTTAAGGTCGCCTCCTGGTCATAGTCGCTTAGGCATTTTAAGATATAGTACCGCCCGCCTTCCTCGATCACCTGGCTGATTTCCCCTGAAGCCAGGGAAAAGGCCGCCTCCTCCAATGCCTTTTCCGCCTGCCCCCGGCCAAGCTTTACTTCTGTCTGGCTCTCGGCGCTGTGAGCCTTTGCCACCGCCCCAAAGTCCGCCCCTTCCTCACAAGCCAGCGTCCAGACCTCCCAGGCAGTCTCCCGATCCTCCAGGACAATCTGCAAAAGGTCAATCACCTTGGCTTCATTATCGCTAATCTCCAGCTCCGCATCTTTGGTCAGCTCCGTCACCGTCTTGCTGGCAAGGCAATAGCTTTGGTATAAATTCAGCACATCCTCTTCACTGGCTCCGGTATACGCCTTGTCCCCCGGGGAAAGCTGGCTGTAATAATCCTGGGACAGGCGGCGCAGCTGTTCCTTCTCGCCGCCATCCAAGGTAATCCCGTACTGGTCAGCCATAGCGCCAATTACCAGCAAATCATCTGAAAACAACCGGATTTGCTCCAGCAAATATTCCTGGAAGGACTTTCCATCTTCTGACACCGTTGCCCCCCAAATCTGCCCCGTATAAATCTGCTCATACCGGTTCCGCTCCGTAGCCACAATCAGCATCAGCTCTTCCCTCTTCATGGACAGGCTGCGCTCCTTTTCCTGGCTCTCCCCGCCGCGGTTTTTGCAGCCGGTGAAAAAACACAGTATGGCTGCCCCCACAAACACCAGAAGCAGCCACATCCAAAATCTATTTCGTTTTCCATTTTCCCTATCCGCCATATACGCAAGCTCCCAACCCTTGTTAACCTGAACGGCATTTCATCTGCCGTGAGGATCGCGCCAGCCGCCGCCTCAAAGCGGCATACTTCCTTATGCGGCTATACGCATCTTGTTATCCCAAACGGCAGGATTTATCCGGCGCTTAAGGATAACAGCTTCAGCACCTTCAGTACGCCGTAATTGGCATTGGTATCCGCCTGGAACCTAGCCGCTTTTTTTACCTCCGGCCTGGCATTGCCAACGGCATAGCTGTAATACGCCTGTTCCAGCATTTCCATATCGTTTAGCTGATCCCCGAAGGCCATGGTCTCCTCTGGAAGGATCCCTAAGCTTTCCTGGATTTGGCGGATGGCCGCGCCTTTGCTGACGCCCTTTGCCATACAGTCCACCCACATATCGCCGGAAATGGTGATTTTCAGCTTATCTCTATATTTTTCCCGGATTTCCGCCGTATTTTCTTCCACGCTGTGCTTCCGGTAAAGGGAGATCTTGATAAACCGATCCTCCACCTTGGTCAGATCCGGAACCTGCTTTACTTCAAAGCGGTAGCTGTCCACCAGCCAGCGGATAAACTCCTGGTTTTCCGTTTCCAGATACACTACATCCGGGCCGCTTAACATCACGTCCAGCCCCGGATACTGCCGCGCATCCTGGATCATCTCCATCACCATCTGCCGGTCAATTTCCGACAGAAATAAATTCCTCCCATAACAGCCCACGTAGGCTCCGTTGTCTGAAATATAAAAAACCTTTTCCTTTATGGGGTCGAAAATCCGCTCAATGCTGTGCCACTGGCGGCCAGAGGCCACGGCAACCTGGATCCCTTTTTCCCGCAGCCGCAGGATTTCCTGGTAATATTCAGGGTTTAACTGGTTATCTCCGTCTTTCACCAAAGTCCCGTCAATATCCGATGCGATCAGTTTAATCATGCTCTTCCTCCAAAACCAAAGCCTTAAGCTCCTGGTAAAGCCTCCCTACCGGCAGCCCCACCACATTGAAATAATCCCCCCGGATTTCCCGAATATAGGCGGCGAAGGCTCCCTGGATGCCGTAGGCCCCGGCCTTGTCCATAGGCTCCCCGCCGGACACGTAGCGGCTAATCTCCGTATCGTTCATGGGATAAACGGCAACATCCGTCCGCTCAGAAAAGGTAAGGCTTTTCCCCATTCCTGCAAGGATGATGGCAACGCCTGTATACACCTGGTGCACCCTTCCCTGGAGCAAGCCAAGCATCTCCCTTGCCTGCCTCTCGTCCTCCGGCTTCCCAAGGATCCGGCCTTCCACGGAAACTACCGTATCCGCGCCGATTACCACGGCATCCTGGCCGCACCTTCCGGCCACTGCCACTGCCTTCTGCTTGGCCAATGCCTCCACCAGCTTCCCGGGAGGCAGATCCATTGCCTCCTCTTTTTCCATGCTGGGCATAATCTCCGGCTTTAAGCCAATCTGTTCCAGCAGCTGGCGTCTCCTGGGGGAAGCCGACGCCAAAACCAAACGATAATCCGTCATTTAATTCACCTTCAGCCGCCCAAGCACAGGCTTGTCATCCTGAGGATCCTTGTGGAGCTGGGCGTACATGGTATAAAGAAAATCACAAAGATATAAGCATACCAGCATCCTGGCCATCCATTTCCCGTAAAGCTCCGGGATATAGCCCACCAGGCGGTGGACGAAGCCGTTAAGGAAGCGGAAGAAAAAAAGTCCCAAAAATCCCCACCCGATGCTGCTTTCCAGGCAGATGATCCCTTTATAGTTAAACAGCTTGTGGCTGTAATCCCACCAGAAGGAGCCGAAAAAATGGATCATCAGGCAGGCCGTCACCAGCTCCATCACCGTAGCCATGGCCGAGGAGGCCAGATAAAGCTTTACCGGGCTTGACGCAATCGGCCCCAGCAGGATGCAGGCTCCCAGCGCCCCAAAGCCGTAAATAATGCAGAAGGGGCCGTGGACGAACCCCCGGTTCACTACAGGCGTTTTATATTCATACGTAAGCACAATGCACTCTAACAAATATCCAAAAAAGCTAAGTGCAAAAAACCAGTTAATCATATGGTAAATATCCATCACAAACCTCTCTTCCCCATTTACTCCCATATCCTTCTAAACATTTCAATGCGCCCCAATCGCCAAAAACTTGGAATCACTCCTTTAACGGCCTTAAATTATGCCCAATCACGCTTTAGTATATCGTGACCGCCAAAAAAAGGCAAGCCGAAATTTCTTACGGTTTTCCTTCATTTTTTCCCATAATTGCGGCTGTTCAAGCGATATACCATCTCGTTAAGGCGATTCCCGGCTTTTAGCTAATCCTAGTACTGCGTTGCGTAAATTCCAGTGAATATGCAACGCAGTACTAGCCCAAAGCCCACCATCAAAGCCAACACAAACGATAAGATTTTCTTTCTCATTACTCTTCCTCCCTTGAACCAAACGTTAACATCCCTGAAAACCACTCACTCCCCCCACCTTACCTCCATCATCACATCCAGATCATCCATCAGCCGCGCGAAATCCCTTTCCACCACCTCATACACCAGCACGTCCGGCTTCTTTTCCTCCAAATATTCCGGCTGGAAAGCCTGCCAGTGATAATAATCCACCTCTTTAAAATACCGGGAAAACTTCTCTACCATAACCGAGGCAAAGGAATCCCGGTAAAAGGCAATATTCCTCTCATCAGGAGCCTCTTCCGCCCGGGTTCGCACCAGCATCTCATTCCCAAAAGGACGGTCAATCTCCACCTCCACATCATCATAATACCCGTGGACGATGCAGAAATAATCTTCCAGAAACGCATCCGGCATATGAAACAAAAGCGCCAGATCCCCCGGCCCCCGGTAATCATATGGGATAATCACCTCATCCACAGACACCGGCTCGCCCCCCAGAGCCTCCACCAGCATCTGCCCTGCCACGAAGCCCCCCGCCTCATTCCAGTGAGTATCCGTCTTAAAGTACCACAGCCTGTCCCGGTTTTCCAGAAAGTACGCCTTAGGGGCAACCACCGGAACCTCCGTAAACTGGGAAAGCCCCTGGGCCAGCTGGTCATACCGGGTAACGGGGGAAAGCCTGGTATACCAGGGCGGCATATACTCACTGTAAATTTCTTCCTTATTAGGCGCCAGGACGATGGCAAACTCCACCCCCTGCCCTTTAAAATACGCATCCGCCTCCTGAACCTTGGACACAATCCCTACCATCTCTTCTTCCGAATACAGATTCTGCCCTCGGTAATCCTTAATGCTGATGCCGTTATCAAAAAAATACCAGCCGTCCTTCCCCCGAATTACCTGGGGATTATCCACAGACTGAAAAAGCGCCAGGTTAATCCCTGCGTTCAGGCTCAAAAGCTGGCTGCGGAAGGCCGCATGGTCATTGATATAATCCTCAATTTCCCCGGGGTATTCCTGGAAATTTTCCCGGCTAAGTTCCGGGAACTGGGCCAGCACCCGGTTTTCCGTATTTTCCTCCTTCATCAGCGGGGAGACTGCAGGCCAAACCAGGTTAGGGACGATTAAAAGCGCCCAGAAACACCCAATCATCCAGCCCTTCCTGTCCTTTCTCGTATTTTTCTCCATCCTTTCCTGGCCTCCATCCCAATTTTGCGGCAAACCTTTGGCGCCGCCGCGCCGAACCGCGTGAAAACAAAAGCACGAAACAGCATCTCCCGCTTCCGTTTTCTGTGCATCCCCGGGGAGCCCGCTGCGCAGATCTGCTGAAATCATTCTCCGTTTCAATAAAAATCCATTTTTCTACGTTTTCTTACGGCCAGTGCGGCAAGTGCGCAGACCTACTGAACAGTTACATCTCTTCCTTAAAACCGGAAATAAATGAAAGG
This sequence comes from Lachnospiraceae bacterium, assembly GCA_910575565.1. Classification (GTDB taxonomy): domain Bacteria; phylum Bacillota; class Clostridia; order Lachnospirales; family Lachnospiraceae; genus Caccovicinus. The sequence continues at coordinate 262,510 of CAJTFL010000004.1, forward strand.
ATTATACGTATTGCTCACCAAAAGCATCGTAGCGTAAAACACGATCGCCGCCATAATGGCCACATCCCATATATCCGTTTCTTCCCGCCGGTACAGCCGCTTTTTCAGCGAAGGGAACATATGCTGCAGAGGCCCGCAGAGAAGCACGCCCACGATTATCCAGAAAAAAAGCCGGTAATCCGCATACATCCGGAGAGGGTAAATCCCCCTTTTCCACGTGATCATATTCACCAGCCACCTTTTGGCAAAGCGCATATGCTCCGCCCGAAAAAGCATCCAGCCAAAGACCACCACCGTCATGGTATAGATATGGTTTACCCACTTCCACCGATTATTCTCCAGCCATTTTCCCAGGAAAAGCCGCTCCATAATCAGGAATATCCCGTAATAAACTCCCCACAAAACGAAAGAAACGCTGGCTCCGTGCCACAGGCCCGTAGCCATAAAAACGATAAATAAATTCATGCAGGTGCGCGCCGTGCCCTTTCGATTCCCCCCAAGAGGGATATAAAGATACTCCCTAAACCAGGTAGAAAGGGAAATATGCCATCTGCGCCAAAATTCCGAAACTGAGGCGGAAAGGTAAGGGTAGTTAAAATTTTCCATAAAATCAAAGCCGAACATCTTCCCCAGGCCTATCGCCATGTCCGAATAGCCGGAAAAGTCAAAATAAATCTGCAGGGCATAGACAAGAACCCCAAACCAGGTAATGACCGTCCCCATCTCTTCTCCGGGCAGCTCCAAAATCCTGTCCGCCGCCTGGGCAAAAGCATTGGCTAAAATCACCTTTTTTCCCAGACCGTAGGAAAAACGCTTGATCCCATAGGCCTGCATGGTCAAATTCGTGGTGCGGCTGCCGATCTGCGCCTCAATATCATGGTATTTCACAATGGGGCCTGCGATCAGCTGAGGGAAAAAGGAGATATACAGGGCAAGGCAAAACGGATTTTTCTGCACGGAAATATCTCCCCGGTACACGTCCAGCACATAGGAGAGAGCCTGGAAGGTGTAAAAGGAAATCCCGATAGGGAGGCTGATCTCCCGAAAGCTTACCTGCTCCCTCCCCATAAGGAAATTTACCAGCTCCGCCCCGAAATTAAAATATTTAAAATACCCTAACAGCCCTAAGTTCACCCCAAGGCAAAGCGCCAAAAGAAGCCGCCTGATTCCCTTCCCCGAAAGGCCGCTAACCCCTAAGCCAAACAGATAATTAAGGGAAATGGACAGCAGCATCAGCAGGATATACTTCGGCTCCCCCCATGCATAAAAAAATAAGCTGGCCGCCAATAAAACCAGGTTTTTCGCCTGCTTCCACGGAACCAGATGATACAGCAAAAACACCGCCGGGAGAAAATACCAGATAAATACCAACGAGCTAAACAGCATATTCCCTAATCCTTTCCCTAACGGCCGGTTAAGCAGGAAAGCCCCCTGCTTAAGTGCACTAACAGGCTTAATCAGGCTAATCTTTAAGCAAGCCTTCGCCGGACAGTGCGCTAACCGCCGCAAACTGCTACAAATATACCATCCTTTAGGCAAATAGTCAATTACCCCTCCAAAAGCCGCCCCACATCCAGCATCCCCCACCCCTGCTGGTTATGGGGGAGCCCCAGATCCATCGCCCTCTCCCGGATCCTTAACTTTACCTCCACGTTGGTCATCATAGGGTATTTTTCCAGAAGGAGCGCCAGCGCCCCGGACACCAAGGGCGTGCTCATGCTGGTTCCGCTTTTCACCTGATACCGCCCTGGCTGGTTGGAGCAGCTGATGATCTTTGAGCCGGGAGCTACGATGTCCGGCTTGCACACACAGGAGGCCGTAGGCCCCCTGCCGGAATAGTTTACCATCTGGCTTCCCATAACCATCACTGCCTTATAATCGTCGGAGCTTCCCACGGTAATCACCTTCCGGCTGATCCCCGGGGTGGTGATGGTCATGCTCCCCGGCCCCTGGTTCCCTGCCGCCACCACCATCACCAGGCCGTCATCCCAGGCCGCGTCCACCCCCTGCACCAGGGCGGAATCCTCCCCCATCACCTTTCGGTTAAAAGAGCCTACAGAAATATTCACAATCCGGATCCCGTACCGCTCCCGGTTTTCCCGTACCCAGCGCAGCCCGGAAAGCACGTCTGAGGCAAATCCGTTTCCTTTTTTATCCAATACTTTGACGCAAATCAGGCCGCACTCCGGCGCCATCCCCTGAAACCTCCCGCCGCAGGCTCTTCCGTCGCCCCCAATGATCCCACACACATGGGTTCCGTGGGAATTATCGTCATAGGCGTCCCTCCTTCCGCGGATAATATCCTTAAACACCGTTATCCGCTCCTTAAAATCCTGGTGGGGATAGGCTCCGGTATCTAAAACTGCCACACCGATCCCCCTGCCGGTAAGCCCCGTCTGCCGGGAGCTAAGGCAGTGTATCTGCTGTTTCACATAATCCATGGCCGTTCCTTTAAGCTTATGCCCTTTAGTTTATCATATTCAAAATCCCGTCCCATGGCAAATAAAAGTCGCCAGGATTTCCGGCACAGCTTATCCAGGCATACGCCCCATATCTTTTACCACCTAGACAACTATTTTACCACAACCGAAACAACGGAGCCGCTGCAAAACTTGGCGCCCCCACAATACATAGCGGAATTTATGAAAATATCCGGCCTATATATTGCAGAGCGCTGCTGTTTTGCAACAGCCCCATCACTTAAATACTCCCCTATTAATTTGGTAACGGTTCAGACGGGATATCTTCTTGCCCGTCTATGCCTTTTACCGCAAAGTTTTCCCCTGGGTTCCTGCCTATGACAGCTGCTCTAACACCCAGCCCACATCCTTCGTGGTCTTTAAGGTTTCCAGCCTTACCGGATCCTCCAAAAGGGTGCAAAGCTTGCTTAACAGATCCAGGTGCTCGTCGCCTATCCCGGCAATGCCGAACACAAGCTGAGCCTTCTCCGCCCCGAAATCCACGCCCTCCGGGTACTGGAAAAACACGATGCCGGTTTTCTTTACCGTACCCTTAGCCTGGGTGGTTCCGTGAGGAATGGCAACGCCCATGCCGATATATGTGGAAACCAGCTTCTCCCTCTCCTGCATGGCATCCACATAGGAAGCGTCCACATAGCCTAATTCCTGCAAAAGCTCGCCTGCCGCCTGGATGGCCTCCTCCTTCGTCACCGGAGTCCGCCCCAGCTTAACGCCGTCGGCGATAATTACCTGTTTCTTAATGGGCACATCCGGGATCTCGATATCCGTATTCTCCCCTGCAGGAGCCGCCGGGGCATCCCCTGTGGTCAGCTGCACATACAGCGCATCCAGAGCCGGGTCAGCCAGGAAATTCCCGATAGTAATCAACTGAGCCTGGGGCGCGGACTTTTTCGCCCGGTCAGCCAAGGTGGTCTGCACCACCGCAATATCGCAGTCTGCAGGGATATTATCCACCGAGGTATTGATCACCGTAAGATCTGGCCGGTTTGCCTTCACCCGGTTGCGGAACTTGGTGGCGCCCATGGCGGAAGAACCCATGCCCGCATCACAGGCAAACACGATTTTCTTTACTTCAGAAGCTTTCTCAATGGTTCCAGGAACAGAATCCCCCTTGGCCTCCGCTTTCATGGCCGCCATCTCGCTTTGCGCCTCTTCCAGGCTCTTCCCTCCGGCCATCTTTACCAGCGGGGAAGCCACCGCGAAGGAAACGCCTGCGGAAATCACTACGCCTAAAAGGACTTTCAGCATATCCGGCCCTGGGGTCATCATCATATAAGCGATAATGGAACCTGGGGACGCCGGTCCTACCAGGCCGCAGCCCATCATGTTAAACCAAAGAATGCCCACAAAGCTTCCCACGATAGGGGCAGCCAGCACCACCGGGTTCATCAGGATATACGGGAAATAAATCTCATGTATACCGCCTAAAAGGTGGATAATCACCGCACCTGGGGCGGAATCTTTCGTCGCCTTATCCTTGCAGAAGAACATATAGGCTAAAAGAACGCCAAGGCCCGGGCCCGGATTGGGCTCCAGCATATACATGATGGATTTTCCCGCCTCAGTAACCTGTGCGGTAGCAATGGGCGTAAATACGCCGTGGTTGATTGCGTTATTTAAAAACAGCACCTTTGCCGGTTCAATAAAGATGGCAACTAAGGGAAGCAGCCCCCGCACCACCAGGAAATTCACGCCTACGGATAAAACCGTCAGGATGCCGCTCATCACCGGCCCGATCAGCACATATCCCAGCATAGCTAAGATCATGCCGATAATCCCGGCGGAAAAATTATTGATCAGCATCTCGAAACCGGCAGGCATATGCCCTTCCATAGCCTCGTCAAACTTCTTAATGCACCAGCCAGCCAAAGGCCCCATAACCATGGCTGCCATCAGCATGGTAATATCCGTATTGCTCATGATGGCGCCGATCACGGCGATAGCGCCTACCACGCGCCCCCTGTCGCCGCCGATCATGCGGCCTCCGGTGGAGGCAATCAAAACAGGAATCAGGTAGGTAAGCATAGGGCCTACCATGCTGCTGAACCCTTTATTAGGGAGCCAGCCGGTGTCGATAAACAGCGCCGCCAAAAAACCAAAGGCGATCAATGCGCCGATATTAGGCATGACCATGCCCGATAAAAATTTACCAAAACGTTGTACTTTATTTTTCAAGGCAACTCCTCCTCACGCAGGCCGTTTCCTTTTCCCCTTTTGGAAACGCCTCTGATTAAGAAGATCCCTGGAAACCCGAAATGCTACAGCACCGTTACCCCCTGCCGCCTGCACTCCTCCAAAAGCGCATCCGGCAGCTTCCCATCGGAAATCAGCACATCTACCTCTTTAAGGCCGCAGACCATAAAGCTGCACTTCACGCCCACTTTGCTGGAATCCATCAGCATCACCACCTGCTCCGACTGGCGGATGGCCGTCTGCTTTAAGATGGCCTCGTCGCTGATGCCGCAGGTAAAGCCCGCCCCGGGATGGTAGCCAGTGATCCCTAAGAACGCCTGATGGAAATTCACCCGCTCCAATTCCTTGATGGCGGAAAAGCCAAAGACGCTCTGGCTGTAACGGTTTAACTTCCCTCCCGGAAGCATAACCGTAGGGCGGGACAGCCCGGCAAGCTCCGTGGCACAGCTTAAGCCTGTGGTGTAGATTAAGTTGGACTGATCTGGGAACATCCGGGCAAAGACGGTGGCCGTGCTGCCGGAATCCACGTAAACCGTGGTATCCTCCCGAAGAAGGGTCAGCGCCTTTTCCCCGATCCGCTGCTTCTCCGGGATATGGCGGACAGATTTCCGGTTCAGGAAATCATCCGTGCCGATCAGCACCTGCACCGACTTGGCTCCGCCGTGGATCCTAAGGATCCGGTTGGCTTCGTCCAAAAGCTTTAAATCCGTCCGCAGCGTCATCTCCGACACATTGGGAAAGGCATTTTTAATCTGGGCAAAGCTTACCGTCCCCATGGTGTTAATCAATTCAACGATTGCATTCCTGCGAGTTTCCATAGAATCCATAAATTACCTCCGGTCTGCGCCTAAGCTCCCCTGCAGGCCGAAGGGCTTCGCGCTTCTATTCGTTAATAAAATTAGCCAGCAGATATTCCTCTGCTTCCGGACACCAAAGTCCCTGATGGGCATCTACGATGTCGGCCAGGGCAACTAACCGGCTGTCTCCTTCGGCCTCCCCTTTGGCACGGAGATCCGTCAGCGCCGTCAGCGGCATGGACAGATGGGTGTAGATCAGCTTCTTGCCTCCTGGGATCTTAGGCAGGGTTAAGGTAGTCTCCGCCACAGAATCCAGTCCGCCGATATGTGTCACCATAACCGCAGGATTGATCCGCCCGGCTGCCGTCAAGTCCAGAGACTCGATCATATCGTCCGTGTTGCCGCCGGTAGTCCCCATCACGTGGGTGGAATTGTAGTGCACATCGTAGAAATTCATGGTTGCGCTGAACTTATTGTCCGTAGGGCCTGCAAAGAAGTTCAGGCAGCCATCCCGGCCTAAAATATCGCTGGACTGCTTTACCACTGCCGCAACCGGCGCGTAGCACAGCACGTCGTCATAGCCGGTTCCGCCGGAAATCCGCAAAAGCTCGGCCGCCGGATCCTCAAATTTGCCTGTGTTCACAAAGTGCAGCTCAATGCCGTCCTTTGCCGCTTCCTCAGGCGGGAACAGGAGAGCCGCACGATCCAAGCGGGTCTGATCCAGATCCGTTACCACGACCATGGAGGGACGCACATCACGGTGCAGGGCATAGGTTAACGCGCCAAGGCCCATGGGGCCTGCCCCTGCCATGATCGCCAGCTTCCCGCCTTCTTTAATGCCCATCTGATGGGTGTAAACGCCCATCTGGGTATGGTAAGCCGCGTTAAACGCGCCGATGCTGCAGGACATGGGCTCCGCTAAGGACGCCTCGTAGTAAGCGCGGCCCTTGTACTCCAAAAGGCAGCCTAATTCCATCACCTCTGCCGGGATAATGCAGTAGGTGGCATCCCCGCCGAAAAATTCATAGGAGTAGCCCGGGCTCCACATCGTGCCCTTGTAGTTTAGGGCTGGCTGCAGGGTGAATTTCATGCCTGCCTTAAAGGTATCCTGGTGGTTCTTCCCCACCTTCACAATATCCCCCGCAAACTCATGGCCCATGATGGCCGGATGCTCCGCCACATCATCATGGACACGCTTGTGAGCCGTGCCTAAGATGGCGCATTTGTAGGTGGACATACAGATGCTGTCTGACACCACTTTTACCAAGATCTCGTCATCGGTAATCTCCGGCAGCTCAAACTCTTCCAGCCTTAAATCGTTTGCCCCGTGCAGCCTAACACCTTTTGCTTTCATTTCAAAAACTCCCTTCTCTAATCATATTTTATCTTGCTTCCATTTGCAATCACAATCTTTTCCCTGCTGCCTTTCCTCAAGGCGCGTATCCTTCCAGGGCCGGCTTCCTTACCGCCGGTGGAATACTACCTTTGGAATCAGGCTTTTGATCACGTCGTACTCCGCCGCCTGGGTTCCGCTGCACATCACGTTAGCCGCCCCCGTAGCCGTGGATAAGCGGACCGTTTCCTCAAGGCTCATGCCGGACTCTTCCGCTACCGCCAGGGCGGCGACCACGCTGTCCCCGGCTCCTACCGTGCTTCCTACCGGAACCTTAAGCCCCTCTGCGTAAACCGATTCTTTCTCCGTTACATACAGAGCGCCGTCTCCTCCCATGGAAACCACAATCTTGGAAATCCCGTATTTCGCCATCAGCTCCCTGGCCGCTTCCTCCAGCTTATCCGTAGTATCCAGCTTACGCCCAAGCAGGCCGGAAAGCTCATGGTTATTGGGTTTAATCAGGTAAGGAGAGGATTCAATCCCGCCCGCAAGCAGCGCCCCGTCAGCATCAAGGATTACCTTTGCCCCAGACTCCTTAAATGCCTTTACCCAGGTCTGGTAGGTGTCCTTGGGTGAGCCTGTAGGCAGGCTTCCGGAAATCACCACGATATCTCCTGCATTTACCTTCAAAAGAAGCTCCTTAAGGTATCCGTCTAAGATCTCCCCGGATACGGTGACTCCCGGCTCATTGATATCCGTATTGGTGTGGTTTACCGGGTCAACCACCTTTAAGTTGGTGCGTGTTTCCCCTTCCACGAACCGGAAGCTGGTATCAAGCCCCATGGCCTTAAGGGCAGACAGGATGGCGTTTCCCGTATCTCCGCCCAGAATGCCGGTGGCAACGCTTTTGCCTCCCAGCTTGTCAATCACCTTCGATACATTGATCCCCTTCCCGCCGGGATCGGTCCGCATAGCCGTGATGCGGTTAACGCTGTCCACCGTCAGGGACGGGATCTCAACCGTCTTATCCAAGGCCGGATTCAGTGTTACTGTGTAGATCATAGCAAAACCCCCTTTTTGGTTTTTGAATTAACAATCTGTTTTCTTTTGAATCAACAATTCTAAGGATATAATACCACATTTTTTGGAAAAGTCAACGGTTTTTTTTAAATTTTTTTCAAAACAACAATTTTTATATTGTTGAACCAAAAGCATGCGTGATTCCTGCCCCAGGACAGGCCCTTTATCTTCCCGGATGCATGGAACCAATATTTTCCCAAATGCCCGGGGCCAATATGCCGCCGGTTTAACCGCAGTACGGTTGATGGCTAGAAAACCTAAGGGATTTTGGAATCCCTATGGCAATGGGCGTATAGAATGCTTGAATTTATCCCCATAACGTGATAAAGTAAATAAAGCAGATTTTCTTTTACAAATAAGGAGGGTTTATGATGAAAGATCCAAATTGCGCATATTGTATGCAGGGAGATCTGGTGGCTGCGTTTGCTTACCCCATATGCCAGATGAACACCGGGTATCTGTACCTGTTTAAAGAGCAAAGCAAAAAAGGCCGGGTAATCCTGGCTCACAATAAGCACGTCAGCGAGCTGATCGAATTAACTGACCAGGAACGCAACGACTTTTTTGCTGATGTTGCGGCTGCCGCCCGGGCCGTCCATAAAGTGTTTGCCCCGGATAAGGTCAATTACGGCGCATACGGGGATACCGGCTGCCACCTTCATTTCCATATCGTCCCTAAATATGAAGGCGGCGATGAGTGGGGCGGCACGTTCCAGATGAACCCTGGCAAGGTAACTTTATCCGATGCGGAATATGAACAGATGGCCGAAGCGCTGCGCCAGGCCTTAAACTAACCAGATAGAAGGGATTCCACCATCATGTCAATCGATAACAAATTTGCAGTTAAAAAACTTCAGAAACTGGACGGTTTCTTCACGGTCTTTTCCCCCCTTACCCGTATGCCCTACGTGGCCTGCGATGAGGAAACCTTTGATGATCAGGTTTACGTTTTTGCAGCGGAAGAGCCCTGCAAGGAGTTTGTAAAAACCTTAAACGATCAAAAAATCCCCACCACCGCATTAAAAATCCCCCAGCCCCAGATGAGGGGATTTTTGGGCAGCCTCTATTCCCTGGACGTAAATATGGTGGTATTCCAGGATGATGCCGGGGAATGCGCCATCGCCACAGAAGAGCTGGCTAAAGCGCCGGACATGGAAAAGCTTAAATCTTCCCAGATCCCCATAATGAATCCCCAGCTTACCCTGACCATGATCTACTTCCTCCAGGAGCTGCGCCGTCCCATTAAACATGATGTGGCCCGCCTGCGGGAGCTGGAAGACGAGATGGTGGCCAACCTGATAAAAGCGACGTTTATTTTGGGGATTGAGACGGTAAACGATGAGGAAAACACCGATCCCATTAAAGTGAATATGAAAAACATCCGCATCCCCTTTATGAAAAGCAAAGAAGGCGATATTTTCCAGCCTATCTATTCGGACTTCTCCGAGTTCCGGAAATATGCCGGCCCAAACGCCCAGAAGATGCGGATGTCAAGCTTAACCTTTAACCAGCTTCCCCAGTTTTTAATCAAGGACTCCAAAGGCTTCGTGCTAAATCCCGCCGGAGTAAACCTGGTGCTGACTGTGGATCAGCTGAAACGGATTTTAAAGGACTATTCTTAAGAATTTCTTCATAATCTATTTAAGGAACATTCAAACATTCAGACAATTTCTATGATATACTAAGAACATAAAGAAATGCACATTCAATTAATCCTTTTTGAAATTCTTTTTAAAATCAAAGCTTCACAAAAACCCCGTGGCGTCACACACGGGGTTTTTTTGTGGAAAATGAGTTTTAGGATGCGAGGTTTCGCTGGTTGAGCTTTTTGGGGGAAATTGATGATTTGTCAACCTGGATAGCTGGGGAAGGCAAATGCTTTGTCAACCTGGATGACTGGCGGAGGGATTTTAACGCTGGGTTGTTTCGGATGGGATTGGGGGCGGATGGGGTTAGTTGCGTTTCTTACGATAAGTCTGCGGGTTTAGAGAAAATACGTAGGCTGACGAGTTCGCCGCCTGTGGTGGATGTACACACGAAAACGCGCTCTCGCTCGGGATAAAACGGAACGGACACTAAGCTCGAAAAGACCTCGCTAAGTGCCGCCGTTTTATACGGTTTTCTTAGTGTACACGCACCACAGACGGCTAGTTCTTGGCTAGTCAGTAAATGAAAATCCCTATAGACAGTGGACGCGATATTCATTTATAATATTATCTATTCAATTTCTATCACTAACTGAAGTGTTTTACTACTGGCTGAATTACCTCGCCCCTGACAGAATTTCTCATAAATAAACATTATCTGCATTAACATATATCCATCTAACAGATAATAACATTCATCCATCTAACTAATAATAACGCATATCCATTTAACTAATGGGATGCCATTTTTTGCTTGCCAGTACTGTAGCGGAGCCAGGCCATATTCCATGAGGAACCCCTCCTGGAACGTCGGCGCTTAACGAGGTCTTTCACGAGTTTAGCGTCCGTTACGTTTCAGGCGGAGCGAGAGCGCGGTGACGATGGAATATGGCCTGGCTCCACGGAAAAGCAATAAATTTTCAATTTTAAACAAATACTTCTTCCACTAATACTTCTTCAACAAATCACAAAAATCAAACGTAGCAAAATAATCCCTAGCCGTCTCCGCCCTTCTAATCATCTCCACGGCTCCATCCTCCCGTAACAGCAGCTCCGCCGACCTTAACTTCCCATTATAATTATACCCCATAGAAAACCCATGTGCCCCCGCGTCGTGGATCACTAAGTAATCCCCCTTATCCACCTTGGGCAGCATCCGGTCTACCGCAAACTTATCATTGTTTTCGCAGAGGGAGCCTACCACGTCATACTTATGGTCGCAGGGGCAGCCTTCCTTTCCGGCCACGGTGATATGATGGTATGCCCCGTACATGGCCGGGCGCATTAGATTAACGGCGCAGGCATCCACCCCGATATATTCCTTGTACGTATGCTTCTCATGGATGGCCTTTGTCACCAGGCAGCCGTAGGGTCCAAGCATAAAGCGCCCGCACTCGGTGCAAAGGGCCACATCCCCCATTCCCGCCGGAACCAGGACCTCCTCATAAACCTTCCTTACCCCCTCGCCGATAGCCAGGATATCGTTAGGCTCCTGATCCGGGCGGTAGGGGATGCCTACGCCGCCGGACAGGTTGATAAAGTCAATCTGCGCCCCGGTCTCCTCTTTAAGCATCACCGCCAGCTCAAACAAGGTTTTGGCTAACGCGGGGTAATAATCATTCGTTACCGTATTGCTGACCAGGAATGCATGGATCCCAAAATGCTTCGCCCCTTTTTCCTTTAATGTCTTAAAGGCCTCCACCATCTGCTCCTTGGTCATGCCGTATTTGGCGTCTCCCGGGTTATCCATGATTCCGTTGCTGATGGCATACACGCCTCCGGGATTGTACCGGCAGCTGATGGTTTCTGGAATATATCCCAGGGTATCCTCCAGCACCTTGATATGGGTAATGTCATCCAGGTTAATGACGGCTCCCAGTTTTTGGGCATAGGCAAATTCCTCCGGCGGGGTATCATTGGAGGAGAACATGATTTCCTTCCCCGAAAACCCGCAGGCCTCCGACATCATCAGCTCCGTGGCCGATGAGCAGTCCGTGCCGCAGCCCTCCTCTTTTAAGATTGACAAGATAAAGGGATTGGGGGTGGCCTTTACCGCAAAATACTCCTTATAGCCTTTATTCCAGGCGAATGCCTGGTGAAGCTTCCTGGCATTTTCCCGAATCCCCTTCTCATCGTACAGATGAAAAGGCGTGGGGTAGGTCTTTACCATCTCCTGAATCTGCTCAAGCGTTACAAAGGGTTTCTTTTCCATAATCGTTCTTCTCCTTGCCTTCTGTCTTCTCTTTGCGGATTTGATGATACCAGGGTCAAAAGACCTTTTGACCCCAACATCATTTGATAAGACGCCCACCGCAAGGCGCAGCCTTCTCCTTCCGGAAAAGCTCTGCACCTTGCAATGGACGCCCTTGCCCTTTTCGTTTCCTTAAATGTTTTGCTTCCTTAAATGCCTTGCTTCCTTCGGTTTACTCTATGGGAACCACCTGCATGATATTGGTCTGGGTGGCCGGTTCGTTCCTCCTGGCATAGGACACAATCCCTGCCGTGATTACCGTAATGTCCCCCTTCTCCACAATCCCCAGCTCCTTTAACTCCACCAGGGAATTTTCAATCAGCTCGTCCGTGGATTCCGCGCGCCTGGACCATACCGGCTTAACGCCCCAGTAAATCATCATCTGGCGCACTGCCGTCATGCTGGGGGACATCCCCATAATCTGGCAGCCGGGACGCCACTTGGAAAGCATCTTAGTAGTATAGCCAGAAATACTGGGCGCTACAATCACCTTCGCCCCAAGGTCATGAGCCGTAGCTACGGAGGAATAGCACACCGCATTGGAAATCGAGTGCCCGTTTGCCCCGGTTACGTGGCGGCTGCGGTAAAAGGTATAGTCCAAATGGGACTCCGTATCCTCCACGATGGTTGCCATCATCTTTAACGCCTCGATAGGATATTTACCCATGGCCGTCTCCCCGGAAAGCATCACCGCATCCGTCCCGTCGTAGACGGCGTTGGCCACATCCGTCACCTCCGCCCTGGTGGGTCTGGGGTTGCGGATCATGGAATCCAGCATCTGCGTAGCGGTAATCACTACCTTGCAGGCCTCATTGCATTTGGCGATAATCGTCTTCTGGAGATAGGGAACCTTCTCTGCGGGAATCTCCACCCCCATATCCCCCCTGGCCACCATAATGCCGTCGGCTGCCTCGATGATGGCATCCAGGTTTTCGATGCCCTCTGCATTCTCAATCTTGGCGATAATCTGGAGATTGGCGCCCTCCTCCTCCAGGATCTGGCGGATCTCCAAAATCGCGTCCGCGGAGCGCACAAAGGAAGCGGCAATGAAATCAAACCCTTCCCGGATACCGAACCGGATGTCTTCCTTATCCTTTTCCGTCAGCGCAGGAAGCTTGATCTTCACGTTGGGCACATTTACCCCTTTCCGCTGCCCCAGATCACCGCCGTTAATCACCGTGCAGAAAATGTCCGGGCCTTTAACCTCCTTTACCCTAAGCTCAATCAGGCCGTCATCAATCAAAATGGTGTTCCCTGGCACGACATCTTCATTTAGCCCCTCGTAGTTGATGGAACAGCCCTCCTCGTCCCCTTCAATCTCCCTGGTGGTCAGGAAAAATTCCTGCCCGTCCTTTAAGGCCACCTTCTGTCCGCCCTTTAAAAGCCCTGTGCGGATCTCCGGGCCCTTGGTGTCCAAAAGAGCGGCAATGGGGCGATCCGTTTCCTTGCGGATCCGCTTTAACAGCTCCAGGCGATCCTTATGCTCTGGATGGGTTCCGTGGGAAAAGTTAAACCGTGCCACGTCCATCCCGTTTTCCGCAAGGCCCCTAAGAATTTCCGGGTCGCTGGTGTTTGGCCCCATGGTGCAGATAATCTTCGTCTTCTTCATCTTAAAATTCATATCCGTCCTCCCTTATCCTCTATGCTCTTTTAATGATGCTGGGTCAAAAATTTTTTAACCCTGGCATCTTAAATCGCAAATCGTGCTTATTTCTTCTCCTGCCCTTCTGCAACGTGCTGGTGCGTATATAAATGATCCTGGCAGTACTCATAGCTGCCGGCGCATTTTGAACAATAGCGGAATTCCATCTGCTCCCCGTCTTCCTCCGTGCGCCCGCAGACTGCGCAGCGATGCCTGGTCTTCCCCGCAGGCAGGATTTTCGTCTGGGTCTTAAACTCCCGTTTCCGCTTAATTTCCTTGGGCGAAAACCGCTTCACGTTCCTGGTCATCAGGAAAAACAGCACCACATTCATCAGGGAAAGCCCTATCTCCAGCTTCGTGATCACCGGCCCCCGGATAAATTCATACAGATAAATCACCGTCTCTGCCAGCGCCAGGTACTTTGCCTTTACCGGAAGCACGCCGAAGATAAAAAACTGCACCTCCGGGAACATTAAGGCCACCGCGATAAACAAGGAAAAGTTTAAGTAAACCGGCGTCATGGGGATGCTTACCCCCCAAATCAAGTACGCCAAAACCGCCCCGGCCACATGGCCGATAATCCCTAAAAAGAAGTATACGTTAAACCGGAAAGCTCCCCATATATTTTCCAGCGTGCTGCTGAGGAAATAGTAGGTGGGGATAATCAGCAGATTTAAAAATATCCAGCTGATGGGATCCCGCCCCCTGGTCACTGGAGGATACATCATAAAGGTGAACACCCGCCAAACCTGGCCATGGGCAACCGCTCCCCCATCCAGGCCTAAAAACAGGAAATAAATCATTGGGTTAATGAACTGGATCACCATGCCCAGCCCGTAAAATAGGGCGATTACGCGGGGAAGGCCCCGGATGGCATAACGCCCAAACTTCCGCTCAAAACGCTGAAAAAACCTCATAAAACCATCCTTTTCGATAATTTGTAGCTGTTAAGTTTAGAACAAGTCTTTTTTAGAAAAAATCCAAGTGACAATCAAGGTTAAGAGTACGGTAAACCCCAGAACGATGGAAAAGCCGTGGGGATGGGTGGCGAAAGGCATTCCTGCCGGGCTTACATTCATCCCGTAAAAGCTGGCGATCATCGTGGGGATGGACATAACGATCGTAACCGTGGCCAAAAATTTCATCACAATGTTTAAATTATTGGAGATCACCGACGCAAACAGCTCCATCGTTCCTCCCAGGATGCCGCTGTAAATATTTGCCATTTCGATAGCCTGCTTATTCTCGATGATAACATCCTCCAAAAGCTCCGTATCCTCCGGGTATTTCTTGATCTTTTCACTTTTCATCAGCTTTTCCAGCACTACCTCATTGGATCGGAGGGAGGTGGTAAAATACAGCAGGCTCTTTTCCAGCTCCTGCAGCTCAATTAACTCCTGGTTCCGCTGGGACTGATGAAGCTTCCGCTCGATAGCCTCGCTTTTCTTGTCAATTACCCGCAGGTACTGTAAGTAAAGGGAAGCATTCTTATAAAGGATCTGAAGGATAAACCTGGTTTTCATAAAAGTGTGGAAATCCCGCACCCTTCCGTCCATGAACACCGCAAGGATAGGGCTTTCCTCCAGGCAGACCGTAATCAGCACATCCCCGGCCATCACGATTCCCAAAGGGATGGTAATATACCGATCCTTGCCGGCCCGCTCTTCAATGGATGGGATATCCACCAAAATCAGGATATAATCGTCCTCTACCTCAATACGGGAGCGCTCTTCTTCGTCCATAGGCGCCCGCAGATGATCGGGATCGATCTGGTAAGCATCCGATATTTCCAAAATCTCCGTGGCCGTGGGGTTGGTCAGTGCAATCCAGGAGCCGGGCCTGCGCTCGTCGGTCTGATGGATGATCCCGTCCTCAGTCTTGAAAATCTGTATCATCCCTCCATCCTCCCTTCTTTATGCAGAATATCCCATATGTTGCTTTATCCATTATAGGTTCTGCACCCGGGTTTGTCAAATGAATTCATTTTTGCCCGTATTTTCACGGCATTTTAACAGTACCTACCAATTGTATTCCTTCTAATTTTATGTTAAACTAGGGATCGCTTTAGCAGGGCTTTTTTGCCATACACTGTTGACGGATGTTTTTCGGATAGCCGCCGCTGGCTGCACAGGCGGCAGCTTTTATTCAAAGGAGGTATGGGGAATCTCCCCCGTTTATGAAAAGACCAAATACCCTTGGAATCGATATCGGTTCCACCACAGTAAAAATAGCGATTTTAGATCCGGACTCACATATATTATTTTCCGGTTATGAGCGACATTATGCAAATATCCAGGAAACTTTAGCCAAGCTTTTAGGGCAGGCGAAGGCCAAGCTTGGGCCCCTTGAGGCAGTCCCCTCCATCACCGGCTCCGGCGGCCTTACCCTGTCCCGGCATTTAAAGACCGATTTTACCCAGGAGGTGGTGGCCGTGGCTACCGCCCTCCAGGATTACGCCCCCCATACGGATGTGGCCATCGAGCTGGGCGGCGAGGACGCAAAAATCATTTACTTCTCCAACGGCATCGACCAGCGGATGAACGGCATCTGCGCAGGCGGCACTGGCTCCTTTATCGATCAGATGGCCTCCCTGCTGCAGACGGACGCCGCCGGGCTAAACCAGTATGCCGCCGGTTATCAGGCCATTTACCCCATAGCTGCCCGCTGCGGGGTATTTGCCAAAACGGATATCCAGCCGCTGATCAACGAGGGCGCCACCAAGGAAGATCTGGCGGCCTCCATCTTCCAGGCTGTGGTAAACCAGACCATCAGCGGGCTGGCCTGCGGGAAGCCTATCCGGGGAAACGTTGCCTTCCTAGGCGGCCCCCTTCACTTCCTGCCCCAGTTGCGCAATGCCTTTATCCGCACCCTGCACCTTACCGGGAAGCAGATCATCGCGCCGGAGCACTCCCATCTTTTTGCCGCCGTAGGGGCTGCCATGAATGCCCAGACAGAAAATCCGCCGGTTTCCTTGGACGACATGATCCACCGGCTGACCCACGGGATCCAGATGGAATTTGAAGTTAAGCGCATGGAGCCTTTATTTAAAGACCAAGCCGCCTACGATGCGTTTTGCCGCCGCCACCAGGAAAGCCAGGTAGAAAAAGGCGATTTATCTACATACGAAGGAAACTGCTTTTTAGGGATCGACGCAGGCTCCACCACCACGAAGGTTGCCCTGGTGGGGGAAGACGGGAAGCTTCTCTACCATTTTTACAGCAACAACAACGGGAGCCCCCTGGCTACCGCCATCCGAGCCATCCGGGAGATCAGCGAAAAGCTCCCTGACACGGCAAAAATCGCCTGGTCCTGCTCCACCGGCTACGGGGAAGCGCTGCTTAAATCCGCGCTGATGCTGGACGAGGGGGAGGTGGAAACCATCTCCCACTACTACGCCGCCGCCTTTTTCGAGCCGGAGGTAGACTGCATCCTGGATATCGGCGGCCAGGACATGAAGTGTATCCGCATCAAGGACGGCACGGTAGACAGCGTGCAGCTTAACGAGGCCTGCTCCTCCGGCTGCGGCTCCTTTATCGAAACCTTTGCCAAATCCTTAAACTATGAGGTGGAGGCTTTTGCCAAAGAAGCCCTTTTTGCCGAAAACCCAACGGATCTGGGTACGCGCTGCACCGTGTTCATGAATTCCAATGTGAAGCAGGCCCAGAAGGAAGGAGCCTCGGTGGCGGATATTTCCGCAGGCCTTGCCTATTCCGTGATTAAAAATGCATTATTTAAGGTAATTAAGATCACAAGCCCCTCCGATCTGGGAAACCATGTGGTGGTGCAGGGCGGCACGTTTTACAATGACGCCGTTTTGCGCAGCTTTGAGAAAATCTCCGGCTGCCAGGCCGTAAGGCCGGATATCGCCGGGATTATGGGGGCATTTGGCGCTGCCCTTATTGCAAGGGAGCGGCACGACGGCTCCAAATCCACCTCCATGCTGCCCATAAAGAAGATCCTGGATCTCACCTACCGCACCGTAATGACCCGCTGCCAGGGCTGCTTAAACCACTGTGTCTTAACCATCAACCAGTTTGACGGCGGACGCCAGTTTGTCACCGGGAACCGCTGTGAGCGGGGTCTGGGGCAGCATAAGGCAAAGAAGGAAATCCCAAACCTTTTTGACTATAAATACCACCGGATGTTTGATTATGAGCCATTGGCCGCCGATCAGGCTGTCCGTGGGGAAGTGGGAATCCCCCGGGTGCTGAATATGTACGAAAATTTCCCTTTCTGGGCCGTATTTTTCCGGGAGCTGGGATTTAAGGTGATCTTATCCCCCCAGTCCAGCCGGCAGATCTACGAACTGGGCATCGAGTCCATCCCCAGCGAGTCGGAATGCTATCCGGCTAAGATCGCCCACGGGCACGTTTCCTGGCTGATCAAGAAAAACGTAAAGTTTATCTTCTACCCCTGCATCCCTTATGAGCGCAATGAGACGGCGGAAGCAGGCAACCACTACAACTGCCCTATGGTGACTTCCTACGCGGAGAATATCAAAAATAATGTGGAGGAGCTGGAATCGGAGCACGTTACCTTTATGAATCCTTTCCTGGCCTTTACCAGCGAGGAGATCCTGACCAACGCCCTGGTGCGGGAATTCTTAAATGCCTTCGGCCCCCACGCCAAAACCAACCGCCCCATGACCCGGACGGAAATTGTTAACGCGGCCCACAAGGCCTGGCAGGAGCTGGAGCAGTCCAGAAGGGATATGGAGGCAAAAGGCGAGGAAACCCTTGCCTGGCTTAAGGAGCACCACCGCCACGGCATCGTCCTGGCAGGCCGCCCTTACCATGTGGATCCGGAAATCCATCACGGCATCCCGGAGCTGATTGCCTCCTACGGCTTTGCCGTGC
The DNA here is from genome assembly GCA_910575565.1 of Lachnospiraceae bacterium. Classification (GTDB taxonomy): domain Bacteria; phylum Bacillota; class Clostridia; order Lachnospirales; family Lachnospiraceae; genus Caccovicinus. The sequence continues at coordinate 280,788 of CAJTFL010000004.1, forward strand.
TGACAGAGGACTCCGTTTCCCATTTAGGGAAGGTGGAACGCCCCCTAGTGGTGACGGATCAGTGGATGTATCACACCCGGCTTTACCGCGCCGCCTCCCTGGTGAAGGAACGCCCTGAGCTGGACTTAATCCAGCTTAACTCCTTCGGCTGCGGCTTAGATGCCGTGACCACAGATCAGGTCAGCGATATCTTAACCAAGGCGGGAAAGATTTACACGGTATTAAAGATCGATGAGGTAAATAACCTGGGAGCCGCCAGGATCCGCGTCCGTTCCCTGATTGCCGCCCTCCGGGTGCGGGATCAGAAGCAGTACCGCCGCAAGGTGGTTTCCAGCGCCTACAACCGGGTTCTCTTTACCAAAGAAATGAGAAAGGATTACACCATCCTTTGCCCCCAGATGTCCCCTATCCATTTCGATCTTTTGGAAGCGGCCATCAATTCCTGCGGCTACCATATGGAGGTGCTCCAAAACCACAATCGCTCTGCCGTGGACGTGGGGTTAAAATACGTGAATAACGACGCCTGCTACCCCTCCCTGATCGTCATTGGCCAGATTATGGAAGCCCTCCTTTCCGGCAAATACGACCTGGATCACACGGCCATCTTTATGAGCCAGACCGGCGGGGGCTGCCGGGCTTCCAACTATATCGGCTTTATCCGCCGGGCTTTGGAAAAGGCAGGGATGGAGCAGATCCCGGTGATCTCTGTCAATGCCAATGGCATGGAGACCAATCCCGGTTTTGCCATCACCCTTCCCTTGCTGACCAAGGGGCTGCAGGCAGTGGTGTACGGCGACTTGTTTATGCGGGTGGTATACGCCACCAGGCCTTACGAGAAGACGCCTGGCAGCACCAATGCCCTCCATGAAAAATGGAAACGGCGCTGCATCCGCTCCCTTTCCCGGAAGGGGCCGGATATGATGGAATTTTCCAGGAACCTGCGGGCCATCGTCCGGGATTTCGATGCCCTGCCCCGGACAGATGTCCAGAAGCCAAAGGTGGGGATCGTGGGGGAAATTCTAGTGAAATTTTCCCCCTTAGCTAATAACCATATCGTGGAGCTTTTGGAGTCTGAGGGCGCGGAAGCCGTTATGCCGGATCTGATGGACTTTTTGCTGTATTCCTTCTACAACAGCAATTTTAAGGCTGACCACTTAGGCGGGAAGCGCTCCACGGCCTGGCTGTGCAATATGGGGATTTCCCTGCTGGAATTCTTCCGGAAATCCGCCAGGAGGGAACTTAGCCGAAGCAAACATTTTGGCCCTCCCGCAGATATCCGCAATCTGGCTGAAATGGCGAAGGATTTCGTATCCCTGGGGAACCAGACCGGGGAAGGGTGGTTTTTGACGGGGGAAATGCTGGAATTAATCCACGGCGGCGTAGGCAATATCGTATGCACCCAGCCCTTTGGCTGCCTGCCTAACCACATCGTGGGAAAAGGCGTGATTAAGGAACTTCGGAATAATTATCCCGATGCCAATATTATCGCCGTAGACTATGACCCCGGAGCCAGCGAGGTAAACCAGCTGAACCGGATTAAGCTGATGCTGGCGACGGCACAGAAGAATTTGAAGCAGAAAAAGCAAGCGTAAGGGAAAAATAAGAGGAAAACAAACAGGGACTGTTGCAAAACTGGCGTTATTCCCAACCTATGCTTTACAGTCAATGCTGGATGGAAATCAGCAATGGTAATTTCCGTGAACCGATTTTTACGGAAAAGAACCCTTTATCAATTTACCCAGCTTTTGTTCTCTGTCTTGAAACATTGTCCATGGGAATAAAAAAGACTGCTGCAAAAGCAGGCGCAGCCTGACATTTGCAGCAGTCCCTATATAAAATTCTGTATTCTCGGCAAAGATTTCTTTTTCTTCATCCGCGCTTCAGCATCTTTTTCACGTCTTTCCTTCATACCGTTCTATCCTGCATTGATGTTTTCTTTCCCCTGGCAAAGCTTCCCGGTCATAACTGATTCCTACCAGAAGGATATCACTGCCATATCCTTTAACTGCCCTTTGGATATAAGGGATAACCTCTGTAATTGAAGATTCCCCGATTATTCCCGTCATATCCAGATAAATTACATCATACCGGTTCAAATGTTCGCGGTATTGCGTATCATCCGCAATGTCCAAATCATGGAAAAGTTCCGCTGAATTACACGTTTTGTCATAGTAAGCACATAGCATTTTCGCCGCGAAGGATTTCCCAAAACGTCGGGGCCTGCTGACGCAGGTCAAACGTCTTGGCGTATCGATTGTCTGGTTAATTAACCGGATAAGTCCTGTTTTATCCACATAGAGATCATTCCGAATCCCGGAAAATCCGCTGTTGCCCGGATTTACATAATTTCCCATTATCCATCTCCTTCCAAACGCGGCTATCCCTGCTGACAAAACCTGTTACAGCGCTTATGCTCTAATTTCCCGCAGCACGATCTGGCAGACCTGCTGCAGGTATTCGCTTAAGGGCGCTTCCTTACATCCTACAATCATATGGTTGCAGCGGTTAATCGGAATTAAAATCTTATAGGCAGGGCTTGACCCTATGGCCGTGGCGATTGCCGGGGTGATTTCCCCCAGCAGGGAATTTGCAATCACAATCCCCACAGGGCCAATGATCATATCCGCATCCCTGGAATTTACAATCACCGGGTTTTCCCCGGTAGCGCCGTAATCCGCCCCGGCCTTCATCATCGCCAGCGTGGCATTGCTGTTGGTTCCAATCCCATATAGCTCAAAGGGATACGGTTCCTGGCAGCTTTTTTTCAGCTGCTCAATAATCGATTTTCCCATCCGGCCTCCCTGGCCGTCGATCACAAGAATTTTCATGGGGATACAAGCCTTTCTACATTAATGGTCAGATCGCCATAAATACATACCGGAATATCGTCTTCAAAATTATACTGGTTAGAATGTCTCTCCTGCTCAAAATCGTAAACCATTACGGTCTTTTTCTGGGGATTAACGATCCAGCATTCCCGAACTCCTGCTGTACGGTATTTAAACAGCTTTATGCCATAATCCCGCTGCGGATCCGAAGGGGAAGTTACTTCAATGATCCAATCCGGCGCTCCATTGCAGCCGTATTCATCCAACTTATTCCTGTTGCAAATGACCGAAACATCCGGCTCAACGTAGTTTTTCTCGTCCGCATCCAAAAATACCGCAAACGGAGCAGGATAGACCTTGCAGGAGCCGCCGTGGGAATCGATATACTGCCCGATTATTTTTGTGAATTGGCTTACAATCTCCTGATGCATCCTTCTTGGCGAATCCATATAGTAAATCTTCCCATCAATCAGTTCGGCTCTCTGGCCTTCCGGCAGGGCATAAATATCTTCTATGGTATAACCGCTTTCTTGCCTTAATTCCATATGTGCACCTTACACATACAGCGGGTACTTCTTGCAAATCTTCTCCACCTCGCCCCGGATCTCATCCGCCTTACTTTCAAAATCCGCAGCCGCCAGCCAAATGCACTTTGCAATCGGCTCCATATCCTCTTCCACCAGCCCTCTGGTGGTGACAGCCGGGGTTCCGATGCGGACGCCGGAAGTGACGAAGGGGCTTCTGGGATCATTGGGAACCGTGTTTTTATTCAACGTGATAAACACCTGGTCGCACCGATTCTGCAGCTCCTTGCCGGACACCTCCATGCCCCTAAGATCCACCAGCATCAGATGGTTGTCCGTGCCTCCGGTAAGGATCTTAAAGCCTTCCTTCTCCAAAGCCTCCGCTAATGCCTTGGCGTTTTTCACCACCTGCTCCTGGTAGGCCTTAAACTCCGGCTTTAAGGCTTCCCCAAAGCACACCGCCTTGCCTGCGATAATATGCTCCAAAGGCCCCCCTTGGGTTCCCGGGAAAATGGCCTTGTTAAAGTTAAACTTATCCGCCGCTTCCTGGTTTGCCAGGATCATCCCGCCTCTGGGGCCCCTTAGCGTCTTATGGGTGGTAGTCGTCACCACATGGGCGTAAGGGATGGGGCTTGGATGGATGCCTGCAGCCACTAACCCGGCGATATGAGCCATATCCACCATCAAATACGCGCCGCACTTATCCGCAATCTGGCGGAACCGCTTAAAATCGATTATCCTGGCGTAAGCGCTGGCTCCCGCCACAATCAATTTCGGCTTATTCTCCATGGCAAGGCGCTCTACCTCGTCATAGTCAATGAATCCTTCCGAATCCACCCCGTAAGGCACGATATGGAAATACAGGCCGGAAAAGTTCACCGGTGAGCCGTGGGTTAAATGGCCGCCGCAGTCTAAGCTCATGCCCATAACCGTGTCCCCTGGCTTTAACATGGCTAAAAATACCGCCATATTGGCCTGTGCGCCGGAATGGGGCTGAACATTGGCGTAATCACAGCCAAACAGCTTTTTCGCCCGCTCTATGGCAATGGTTTCCACCACGTCCACGCACTCACAGCCGCCGTAATACCGCTTCCCGGAATACCCCTCCGCATATTTGTTGGTCAGCACCGTGCCCATAGCCATCATCACCGGCTCCGACACGATATTTTCCGATGCAATCAGCTCCAGGTTCCTTCTCTGCCTGGACGCCTCTGCCTGGATAGCCTGTCCCACTTCCTCATCATACTGGGTGATAAAATCCATTACCTGATTGACCATTATTCTACCTCGCTTCCTTGAATTAAAAAACGCTTAAGAATACCTCTTATCTATTATTACGCTTTATCCCACAAACCGATACTGGCGCACAATTACCTGGATGCTCCTGTTCCCATTATACGCATTTATTTCCGGATAATAAACCACATCCATAAACTGGCTTTCGCCCTTCTCTTCCATAAAAGCATCCCCGTCCCCAAACCATCTGGCTTCCATGGCACAGCCCGAATCCGTAACCAGGGTAAGCATCACCACATTCCGGTTCTTTCCCGCCACCCTGGCGCAGTGGATCCTTAAATGCTTCTGGGCAAACTGGGGGCGCTCGTTTCCCTGGCCAAAAGGCTCCAAAAGGCTTAATTCCTGGATTAACGCCTCCGTAACATATTCAAACGGCATGGCCACGTCGATCCAGATCTTCTCGACAAACGATTCTTCCGTCAGCTTCTTTCTGGCGTTCTCATTAAGCCTTTTCCGCAGCTCATCTACCTTCCCTTCCGCCAAAGACAGCCCGGCAGCCATAGGATGCCCGCCAAACCTTTCCAGCAGATCCTGCACCTCCGCCAGGCCTTCAAACATATGGTAGCCCTCAATGGAGCGGCCGGAGCCTTTTACCCACTCTTCCCCTTTCGTCAGGACGAGGGCTGGCTTATGGTATCTCTCCCTCAGCCTTCCCGCCACAATGCCTGCCAGGGATTCATGGCAGCCTGGAAGATAGACAACCAGCACCCAGTCTTCCTGATACCGTTCTTCCACCTGGGCGGCGGCCTCCTCCACCCCCTGGGCGGTCATGGCCTTGCGGGTGTCATTTAACTCCTTTAGCTTTTCGGAAAGCTTATCCGCTTCCTCTTCATCCTGGGAAAGCAGAAGGCTTAAGGCCAGCTTTGCCGTCTTAAGCCGCCCGCTGGCATTTAAGCAAGGGCCGATGACAAAGCCAATATGGTAAGCCGTAAGCCTGTCCCGATCCAGGTTATTTTTTTCCATCAGCTTCCTAAGCCCTAAATTCCCTGTCCGGCCCATCCGTTTTAAGCCTTCCTTAACCACAATCCGGTTTTCATCCTGGAGCTTCATCACGTCCCCCACCGTCGCCAGGGCCGCAAACTCCATCAATTCCAGCCATTCCTCCTGAGGAATGCCGAAAATCCGGTATAACGCCTTAACCAGTTTATAGGCCACCATCCCGCCGCAGATCTCCGGGTAAGGATAACGGCTGTCCCTCCGCTTAGGGTTTACCACCGCGGCGGCTTTGGGGAGCAAATCCTCTCCTTTATCATCCTGGCGGATATCGTGGTGATCCGTGACAATCACCGTCAGCCCCAGCTCACCGGCCAGCCCTATCTCATCAATGGCGGCAATTCCGTTATCACAAGTTAAGATCGTGTCGATCCCATCATCCGCCGCTGCCTGGATGATGGACTTATTGATCCCGTAGCCGTCCTTAATCCGATCCGGGATCTCGTAGTCCGCCTTTGCCCCTGTCCGCCTTAAGGCCTGGTACAGCAGGTAAGTGGAGCAGATCCCATCGATATCGTAATCCCCTACAATGCGGATCCTCTTTCCCTCTTCGATCTTTCTTTGAAGGATTTCCAGCGCCTTTCCCATGTCCGGCAGCAGCATCGGTTCATACAGATCCTCCACCGTCCCCTTTAGATACTGGTATATGGCGTCCATCCCGCAAACATCCCGGTTGCGCATAATCCTGGCGGTAACGGGACTTATGCCAAAAGCCGCCCCGATACCGTTAAAATCCGCTTTTTTGGTCCGTACCATCCACTGTGTCTGGCTCATCTTCCCCTCCGTTAGCTTTCAAGCCCGTCTAAAGGAAAATGGCAAAACACCTGCCGATCTCCCGCCTGTATGCAGGGCGGCACTTCTTTCCTGCAGATCTCCTTGGCATAGGGACAGCGGGTATGGAACCGGCAGCCGGAAGGCGGATTTACCGGGCTTGGGATCTCCCCGGTAAGCAGCTGCTTCTCCTCGTTCCTAAGCTTAGGATCCGCCTTGGGGATAGCATCCAAAAGGAACTTGGTATACGGGTGGAGGGGATTCTCATAAAGCTCATCCGTATCCCCAATCTCACATACCATCCCTAGGAACATGACGCACACCCGATCCGCGATAAACTTCACCACGCTTAAGTCGTGGGAGATAAATAAATACGTAAGCTGATACCCGTCCTGAAGATCCTTTAGCAAATTCAGCACCTGAGACTGAATGGACACGTCCAGGGCGGACACCGGCTCATCACACACAATCAGCTTCGGCCTTAAGGCGATGGCCCGGGCAATCCCAATCCTCTGCCGCTGGCCGCCGGAAAACTGGTGGGGATAACGGTTAATGAATTCCGTGGGAATCCCCACCTCCTTCATCAGCTCCCTTACCTGCTCTTCCAGCTCCTGCTTATCTTTGGCCATCCCATAGGTGGTCAGCGGCTCCGCAATAATCTGCCTTACATTCATCCTGGGATTTAAGGAGGCGTAAGGATCCTGGAAAATCAGCTGCATCTGCCTGCGGTAGGGGGCAAACTCCTTTTCCTTCATGGAAGCAAACTCCGTGCCTTCAAAAAACAAGCTTCCCGAAGTCGCCGGAATCAGCCGGATCAGCGTCCGTCCCAGGGTGCTTTTCCCGCAGCCGGACTCCCCCACTAAGGCCAGGGTTTCCCCCTCGTAAATGGTTAGATTCACCCCGGATACGGCATGAACCACCTGCCTGCCCCGCCTGCCGTTTACCAGGGGAAATTCCTTCACCAGATCCCTGGCCTCTAAAAGAGCCCTGCGGCCTTCCTTTCCCTTTTCTCCGGCCGCTCCTGCCCTTCCTTTCTCTCTCTTCTCTTCCGCCATCAGCCCTTCACCTCGCCTTCATACCGGAAACACCGCACCTTATGCCCCTTTCCGGTTTCATAAAGCCCCGGCTTTTCCAAAAAGCACTGCTCCGTCGCCTGGTCGCACCGGTTGCAGAAATTGCAGCCCTTGGGCAGATGGAGGAGGTTGGGCACTACTCCCTCGATGGTGTAAAGCCGCTCTTCCTTTGTATCCAGCTTGGGGATGGATTTTAACAGCCCCTGGGTATAGGGATGCCTTGTCCGCTCAAACAGTTCAAATGTTTCCGCCTGCTCCATCACATTCCCTGCATACATCACGTACACATAGTCGCAGACCTCCGCCACCACGCCCATATTGTGAGTGATCAGGATAATAGAAGTCCCCAGCTCGTCCCTCAGCCGCTTCATCAGCCGCAGGATCTGGGCCTCAATGGTCACATCCAGGGCCGTGGTGGGCTCGTCGGCGATCATCACCTTGGGGCGGCAGACCATGGCCATCCCAATCATCACCCTTTGGCGCAGGCCGCCGGAAAGCTGGTGGGGAAACGACCGATACCGCTTTTCCGGCTCCGGGATCCCCACCTCCTTAAAAATATCGATTACCCTTTGCTTTGCCTCTTCCTTGCTCACCTTCTGATGCAGAAGGATAGCCTCCTGCACCTGCTTGCCTACCGGGTATACCGGGTTTAAGGAGGTCATCGGCTCCTGGAAAATCATAGAAATTTCATTGCCCCGGATCTTTGACAGCTCTTTCCTGGACAGATGGGTAATATCCCTGCCCTCCAGCAAAATCTTTCCGTCCACCACCCGGCCCGGATGGCGCAGAAGCCCCATAACCGACATGGCCGTCATGCTTTTCCCACAGCCCGATTCCCCCACCAGGCCGATAATTTTCCCCGGCGGCACATCGATGGACACCCCGTCCACCGCCGGAACCACGCCCTTAGAGGTAAAGAAATGGGATTTTAAATTGCTAATCTGAAGCGCCAGCTCATCACTCATCCTTCTTCCCTCCTACTGTTCTTTCAGGTATGGATCCAATACATCCCTTAAGCCGTCGCCTAAGAAATTAAAGGCCATGACGATAATCATAATTGCAATGCTGGGAGCGATGGAAAGCCACGGCTCCGTAAACAAATATTTCTTTCCCCGGACTACTGCCAGGCCCCAGCTGGCGGATGGCGGCTGGGCTCCTACCCCTAAAAAGCTTAGGGAAGACTCAGACAGGATCGCCGAGGGGATATTTAAGGTAAACAGCACGATCAGGGATGGCAGGCAGTTTGGCAGGATATGGCGGATCAGGATCGTCCGGCTTTTCACCCCGATGGAACGAGCCGCCTCTACATACTCCGCTTCCTTTAAGGATAAGGTCTGGGAGCGGACAATCCTGGCCGTCCCTGCCCAGTTTACCAGGCTTAAGGCGATGAAAATATTCACCAGGCCGCCTCCCATGGTGTACATCACCACCATCGCCAAAAGCAGGGAGGGGAACGCCAGCATCACATCCGCCAGCCGCATAATCACAAAGTCAATTTTCCCGCCGTAGTATCCGGCAGCCAGGCCCAAGGCCGTCCCAATGACCATGGAAATCAGCGTAGGCACAAGGCCTATGGTCAGGGAAATCCTGGCCCCGTAAATAATCCGGCTCAGCATGTCCCGGCCCAGCTCGTCCGTTCCCAAAAGATGGGCGGCGCTTGGGGTCAGCAGCCGATCCTTTAACGCCTGGGCGTAAGGATCGTAAGGCGACACTAACGGCGCAAACACGGCCATCAGGATAATCACCACAATCAGCACCGCGGAGAAAGCCGCCAGCTTATTCTGGTGGATCAGCTTCTTCACCTGATCCATCCAGGTTTCCTGCTCCCCAATCTGATCGGCAGTATCCCTAACCCCCCTGCTTTCCAAGTCTTCCTTTTTCTTTGTTTCTGTTTCACTTGCCATCTTACGCACCCTCCCTGATCCTGGGATCCAGCACGGAATACAGCATATCCGCGATCATATTCCCAATAATAACTAAAATCGTGGTAAAAATAACCGTTCCCTGCAAAAGCGGCATATCCCGGTTTTCTATGGCATTCACCGCCAGCCGCCCAATCCCCGGTATCCCAAAAACGCTTTCCGTAAGCACCGCGCCGGAAAGCATACTGGAAATCTGCAAAGCCATCATGGTGACGACCGGAAGCATGGCGTTCTTTAAGGCATGGCCCACGATCACACCGCTTTCCAGAAGGCCTTTGGCCCTGGCTGTGCGGATATAATCGTCCTGCATTACCTCCACCAAGTTAGAACGGGTCATCCGGGCAATGCTTCCCGCCGAGTTCCACCCCAGGGCAATGGCCGGAAGAACCATGCAGGCTAAGGAATCATAGCCGGAAACCGGAAACCACTTAAACTTAAAGGCAAACAAATACTGCAGCACCAGGGCAATCATAAACACCGGCATGGACACTCCCGCCAAGGCTCCGCCCATAAACAGCCGGTCTAAAATCCGGTTCTGGTTGATCGCCGCCACAATCCCGGCAGTAATGCCGATAATCCAGGCAATCACCGCCGCGCACACCGACAGCTTCACCGTATTGGGGAAGGCATCCAGGATAATCTTTGTCACGTTCCGGTTTAACCGGTAAGATGTTCCGAAATCCCCTTTCAGCGCATTTGCCACGTATTTGAAAAACTGGACATACAGGGGCTGGTCTAGGCCCATCTCCCTGCTTACCTTGTCAATCACCGCCTGGTTTACGTGCTCCCCCATCATCGTCGTAACCGGATCCCCCGGCACGATGCGGAGCATAATAAAGATAATCAGCACCACTCCCACCAGTACCGGAATTGCAATCAGAATCCGTTTCAGGATATTCTTTATCACTGGTAATCCCCTTTCTTGCGCCTGCCATCTTCCATCATCATTTTATGCCTTATGGCATTCTCCCTGTCTCAAGGGGAGGTTCACCGAGACTTCCACTTGAGACAAAGAGAATGCCTCCGCCTGCAGCAGACGGAGGCGTTAAAACGTCTAAGCTTCTATAATGTTCAGCCGCGCCATTCGCAAAATCGCGCCTTACGGCGCTTTCCGCTGCCTACGCAGCTTTTTTGCTCATAAACCGGCGCTCCCTCAGCGGAAACCGATAGATGAAAATTCGTGCAAGCACGATTTTCACCTATGCGATTCCCGCTGGCCAAACGGTAAGATAAAAACTATTCACTCAACGACAACCCATAGAAATACACATCCCCAAGGCCGCTCCAGGAAACCTTAAAGCCCTGCACCCGCTTGCTCACGGCAAAGGGATGGAGCCTGGAGTACATGGGAACCCATGCGGCATCCTCGGAAACAATCTTTTCCTCCAGGGCATGGTACTCCGCCACGCGCTCATCCGGATCCACGATGGAGCGGGCCTTTTTCACCCGTTCAATCACTTCCGCATCCGGGTAATTCAAGGAGCGGAGCTTCGTATTTTCCGCGCTGCCAAAGAAAGTGTAGATAAAGTTGTCCGGATCGTTGTAATCGGCAGTCCAGGTAGACATAAAGGAACCCATCTCCCCGGCCTTCCTGGTAGCCAGCCAGGTAGACTCATCCATGGTCTTAATCTCCGCATTGATCCCAATCTCCCCAAGCTGCGCCTGGATAATCTCCAGCGCCTGGTTTACCGCGTCGGAGGCAGAAGAATCAGCGTCAATCTCCATATCAAAGCCGTTAGGATAACCGGCTTCCGCCAAAAGAGCCTTAGCGCCTTCCGGATCGTACTCAATCACCGGAAGATTTTCATTAAATCCGTACAGGCCATGGGGGAAGATGCCGTTTTCCAGCTGTCCCCTGCCGCCGTACATGGCATCCAGAACCGACTGGCGGTCAATAGCCATCTGCACCGCCTTGCGGACCTTAACATCCTGGAAAGGCTCAATATTCTGGTTCATGGTAAAGTAAGTTGTTCCCAGGCGGGGGCCGGAAATAATCTGATCCGGGTAACGGCTGGTAAAATCATCCACCGCGTCAGGAAGGTAGTCCATGTCCACGATATCTAACTGGCCGTTTTCAAACATCATCCTCTGGGTCTCCGTATCCGGGACGATCTTCACCACTACCCCGGGAAGCTGGGAGGCTCCCTTCCAGTAATCCTCATTCCTTACCAGCACCAGCTGATCATTTAACGTCCACTCGGCAAACTTAAAGGGACCTGTGCCAATGGTAAGGGAAGGCTCTAGGCCAAACTGATCCCCTGCCGCTTCCGTGGCCTTCTCGCTGTAGATGGAGCAGCCCGGCGTGGAAAGGCAGGCCAAAAAGCCTGCATACGGCTCGGACAGCGTAATGTTAAAGGTATAGTCGTCTACGGTTTCAAAGCCCTCCAGCTTGTCTGCCGTGCCTTCAATCAATTCATTTGCCCCGGCTATCTGGGCAAGGAAGTCAGTATTTACCGCCCCCTCCGTGCTTAACTGACGGTTAAAGCTGTACTCCACATCGGAAGCCTTTAAGGGATCCCCGTTATGGAAGGTAACATCCTGCCTTAAATGAAAGGTATAGGTGCGGGCATCATCGCTGATCTCCCAGCTTTCTGCCAGAGCCGGAACCACTTCCGAGGAACCGTCGTCCTTCACTTCAACAGACACCAGGCAGTCATAAATATTCATAGGAAGCTCATAATCCTTAGTGGTTTTGTGCACATCCGCAGTCTGGATATCGGAATTTAAGCAGGCCACCAAAAAACCGGCCGTGTCAATCTTTCCTGATGCGCTTTCCCCACTGCCGCCGGCGCTGCTGCTCTCTGCTTCCACAGAGCCATCCCCGCCGCCTGAAGCCGCCGTACTTTCCGTCGTGCCGCCCCCATTGCCGCCGCACCCGGCTGCTGCCAGAGACGCTGCCATCACTGCGGCAAGGACTAAACTAAATCTCTTTTTCATAATGCATTCCTCCTCAATTTGGACAGTTCCCAAGCCCCGGGCGGATGTCCGCTTATGGAAAAAGAGCGCGGTAATCCTCTGCCTGCGCCCTTGCATTGAGACCCTGAACATTGACTTTTGCACTTTATCATAACATAAGCCCAAACAAACTTCAATCTTTTTTTCATCAGCCCTTTTATTTTCTGCGATATTTTTTCCCCCAATCCCGCCAAAAGTCTTTGCCTTTTTCCGTTATTACGATATAATGAATGATACTAGGGTCAAAAGCTCAAAACATCCGATGCAAGCTTGCTTGCAAGAGGATTTTTGAACTTGGGACCCGCAAAAACACCGAAAAGCAGCCATTTTTCGCAGAAAAATGAGCGGATTTGAGGTGTTTTAGGATTGCGGGAGCATGAAATGCGGAGCAATCCGTACTATCATAGGGGTCAAAATACCTTTTGACCCCAACATCATAATGAATAAGAATTCAAGAACACGCACCAAAAACAGGAGGATGACATCATGCCAAAACGAACGGACATTCACAAAGTACTCATCATTGGCTCAGGCCCCATCATCATCGGCCAGGCCTGCGAATTTGACTACTCTGGCACTCAGGCCTGCAAAGCCTTACGGAAGCTGGGGTATGAGATTGTCCTGGTTAATTCCAACCCGGCAACGATCATGACCGACCCAGAAACCGCCGATGTTACCTATATTGAACCATTAAATACCAAACGGCTGGAACAGATCATCGCCAAGGAGCGCCCTGATGCCCTCCTGCCAAACTTAGGGGGGCAGTCCGGCTTAAACTTGTGCGCCGAATTAAATAAAGCGGGAATCCTGGACAAATACCACGTACAGGTTATTGGCGTCCAGGTGGATGCCATTGAGCGGGGCGAGGATCGGATTGAATTTAAAAAGGCTATGAATGCCTTGGGGATCGAGATGGCCCGCAGTGAAGTGGCCTACAGCGTGGAAGAAGCATTATCCATCGCCGAGAAGCTGGGCTACCCTGTAGTGCTCCGCCCGGCCTATACCATGGGAGGCGCCGGAGGCGGCCTGGTTTACAACCGGGAAGAATTAAAAACCGTCTGCGCCAGAGGACTCCAGGCCAGCCTGGTAGGGCAGGTTCTGGTGGAGGAATCCATCCTTGGCTGGGAAGAACTGGAACTGGAAGTCGTTCGGGACGCAGACAACAACATGATCACCGTCTGCTTTATCGAAAACATCGATCCCTTAGGCATCCACACCGGGGATTCCTTCTGCTCCGCCCCTATGCTGACCATTTCCCAGGAGTGCCAGAAGCGCCTCCAGGAGCAGGCCTACCGAATCGTAGAGTCCGTCCAGGTCATCGGCGGAACCAACGTACAGTTTGCCCATGACCCGGTAAGCGATCGGATTATCGTCATCGAGATCAACCCCAGGACCTCCCGCTCCTCCGCCCTGGCCTCCAAGGCTACCGGCTTCCCCATCGCCTTAGTGTCCGCCATGCTGGCCGCCGGCCTGACCTTAAAGGATATCCCCTGCGGCAAGTACGGCACATTGGACAAATACGTTCCGGATGGGGACTATGTGGTCATCAAGTTTGCCCGCTGGGCCTTTGAGAAATTTAAAGGCGTGGAGGACAAGCTGGGAACACAGATGCGGGCCGTAGGCGAGGTAATGAGCATCGGCAAGACTTACAAGGAAGCCTTCCAGAAGGCTATCCGCAGCTTAGAGATCGGGCGGAGCGGCTTAGGCCACGCCAAGAACTTTGACTCCCTGTCCAGGGAACAGCTTCTCCAGATGCTGATCACCCCCTCCAGCGAGCGCCACTTCCTGATGTACGAAGCGCTGCGCAAAGGGGCTTCCGTCCAGGAAATCCATGAGCTGACCAAGGTTAAGGAATACTTTATCCAGCAGATGAAGGAGCTGGTGGAGGAAGAGGAAGCGCTGCTGGCGCAAAAAGGCTCCCTTCCCTCCGATAAGGCCCTAACTCAGGCAAAGCAGGACGGTTTTTCCGACCAGTATTTAAGCCAGCTTTTGGCTGTCCCGGAGGAAGATATCCGAAACCGGCGCATCGCCATCGGCCTGGAGGAGGCCTGGGAAGGCGTCCACGTAAGCGGAACCAAGGACAGCGCCTACTACTTCTCCACCTACAACGCCCCGGACAAAAATCCGGTTTCCACAGACAAGCCGAAAATCATGATCTTAGGGGGCGGCCCTAACCGCATCGGCCAGGGCATTGAATTCGACTACTGCTGCGTCCACGCCTCCCTGGCATTAAAGAAGCTGGGCTTTGAAACCATCATCGTCAACTGTAACCCAGAAACCGTATCCACCGATTACGACACCTCTGACAAGCTGTATTTTGAGCCCCTGACCCTGGAAGACGTGCTGAGTATCTATAAGAAGGAAAAGCCCCTAGGGGTGATCGCCCAGTTTGGCGGACAGACCCCCTTAAACCTGGCGGCGGATCTGGAAAAGAATGGGGTACGGATCCTGGGAACCTCCCCGTCGGTAATCGATCTGGCCGAGGATCGGGATCAGTTCCGGGCAATGATGGAAAAGCTTCAGATCCCTATGCCGGAATCCGGCATGGCTACCACTGTGGATGAGGCCATCGCCATTGCCGGAACCATCGGATACCCGGTAATGGTTCGTCCCTCCTACGTGCTGGGAGGCCGGGGAATGGAAGTGGTTTACGACGACGAAAGCATGGCCGGGTATATGCAGGCCGCCGTAGGGGTGACGCCCGACCGCCCCATCCTGATCGACCGGTTCCTAAACCACGCCATGGAATGCGAAGCCGATGCCATCAGCGACGGAACCCACGCCTTCGTGCCTGCGGTGATGGAGCATATCGAGCTGGCAGGCGTCCATTCCGGGGATTCCGCCTGCATCATCCCTTCCGCCCATATTTCCCCGGAAAATGTGGAAACCATCAAGGAATACACCAGGAAGATCGCGGAGGAAATGCACGTGCGTGGTCTGATGAATATGCAGTACGCCATCGAGAAGGGGAAGGTATATGTGCTGGAAGCCAACCCCAGAGCCTCCCGCACCGTGCCCCTGGTATCCAAGGTCTGCAATATCCGCATGGTTCCCCTGGCGACAGAGATTATCACCTCCGATTTGACAGGACGGCCCTCCCCCGTGCCGCAGCTTAAAGAACAGGTAATCCCCAATTACGGGGTAAAGGAAGCCGTGTTCCCCTTTAATATGTTCCAGGAGGTTGATCCCATCCTTGGCCCGGAGATGCGCTCCACCGGCGAAGTGCTGGGGCTGTCCCCCTCCTACGGCGAGGCGTTCTATAAAGCCCAGGAAGCCACCCAATCCAAGCTTCCCCTGGAAGGAACGGTGCTGATCTCCGTAAACCGCAAGGACAAGGACGAAGTGGTGGATGTGGCAAGAAGCTTCAGCGAGGACGGCTTCCGGATTGTGGCTACCGGCAATACGTATGAGCTGATCCGGGCTGCAGGGATACCGGCGGAGAAAGTGAAAAAGCTGTATGAAGGCCGGCCCAATATTTTGGATATGATCACCAATGGGAAAATCCAGTTGATCATCAATTCTCCCGTAGGGAAGGAAAGCATCCATGACGACAGCTATCTGCGGAAGGCGGCGATTAAAGCCAAGATTCCCTATATGACCACAATCGCGGCAGCTAAGGCTACGGCCAGCGGGATACGCTATGTGAAAAAGCATGGGCAGGGCCAGGTGAAGTCCTTACAGCAGCTCCATGGGGAGATCCACGATAAAGAATAAGTTAAGTGAAAAATGCCGAAGTGATTTGGACGGCAGGCAGCACTTAAAAGATTGAAAGACGTTCGGGAATGAATGATTTGCAAATTAGCGCCCCGAAGGCAGGGCGGGAGCGGAAACGCGCTCTCGTCTCTCCTTTGGGGCGCTAAAGCTTAAAATCCAAAAAAGATATTAATAATTTGTTATAATGACCTCTTTCCCTGTCCGTTTTAATGCATTGCTGTTGATCATGCGTTTAACATCAATGGACTGAATGCAATAACCATCATACAAACGATGAACCAAAGGAACATCGTTATTTGACAGCATTACTTTTGCTCCAATATGATCTAAATGCTTAAACAAATTTGCTAACCGCTCATGATCTGCAGGAAGAAAACCATCTTTTGTGTAATCCGTAAAATCTGCCGTTTCACTAACGGGAAGATAAGGGCTGTCAAAATAGACGAAATCGCCGCTGCAAACATCTTTACATATCACTTCAAAATCAGCACAAGTGATTGTGATATCGGCAGTTTGAAGATATTTCCCAATAACAAGCAAATTTTTTTCGCTGATAGATTTACCTTTGGTTTTATTGTTGTACGGGACGTTGAATCGTCCTTTTTGGTTGACACGGTACAAGCCATTAAAACAGTGCTTATTCGTCCATATCATTAAGGCGGCGCATTCGGCATCTAATGTACGGCTTGCTATTTTTTGATTGTATTTTTCCCGAATGCGGTAATAAACCTCCCTGTCGCATGACCGTTCGTCCAATTTACGGACAGTTTCAATGACGGCTGCCGCATTGGCCTTCAGCTGCCGATAGAGGTTGACCAGCTGCTCGTTTGTGTCATTAATACTAGCCGCTGTTGGCGAAACTGCAAGGAAAACCGCGCCGCCGCCGATGAAAGGCTCATAATAACGGTTATATGTTTTGGGCACTTTCTCCATTATGGAGTTCAGCAGCTGGGTTTTGCCGCCTGCCCATTTTAAAACCGGAGACATTCGTTTTTCCATTTTTTTCATGATATGCCGCCCTAATCCCCCGCCTTAAGCCGCTTAAACAGCCGCGCCAGCACAATCACCGCTGCGGTTGCCAATACCACCTCCGCCGTAAACTGGGCGTAGGCCAGGCCGTATAAGGGGAACAGGTAATTCCACAGGTACAGGGCAGGGATTTCCAGGATAATTTTGCGCATTATGGCAAATATCAGCGCTTCCCTCCCCATTCCTACCGCCTGGAACACGCCTACCGCCAGAAAATCCATGCACAAAAAGGGCAGACCTAAGCAGAACCCCCGCAGGAAACGGGTTCCATAGGCGATAATCGCCTCATTTTTCATAAACAGGGAGATAACGCCCCCCGCGCCAATGTAATAAATCAAAAATACGGAAGCCGTAAAGCCTACGACTATTTTCCCGGTGAAAAAAATGGTATTCTTCATCCGCTTATGGTTGCCGCTGGCGTAAGTATAGCTCACCAGCGGCATGATCCCCTGGGATAGGCCCAAGGCAATCTGCATGGGGACGGTATTTACTTTTTGGGTAATCCCCATGGCCGCCACGGCATCCTCGCCGTAGGACGAGGCGAAATTGTTTAGGATGGTCATCCCGGTTACGTTCAGCAGATTCTGGATGGAAGCCGGAATGCCTACGCCGCATATCCCAAAGACGATAGCTTTCCTAATGGCAAACCTTCTGGGATTAATGCAGACATACGTATTCTTCCGTTTGATAAACATTAACAGGAAGAAATAGCAGCAGGCAAAGCAGTTGGAAAGGAATGTGGCCAGCCCGGCCCCGGCAGCCCCCATGTTCAGGCTGCCGGGAAGGATGAAAATCGGATCCAGAAAGATGTTAAGCAGGCATCCGCTCATGGTTCCCAGGCTTGCATGGAGAGCCGCCCCTTCTGAACGAACCATATAGGCCATCACCACGTTCATGATGGCCGGAGCCGCGCCAAAATTCACCGTCCATTTCATGTAAGCTGCCGTGGCATCAATCGTTTTCGGAGTTGCCCCCAAAAGGATTAACAGCGGCTGCTTGAACACCGTGCAGAGCAGAGAAAACATCAGGGCAAAGGCCAGAGCGCAGTAAAAACCGAATACCGAGCTTTTCTTTACCGTTTCAAATTCTTTTCTTCCCAAGGCACGGCTCATCATGCTGGATGTTCCCACGCCGAATAGATTATTCACCGCATTAAAGGCCAAAAGCACCGGCGCCGCCAAGGTTACTGCCGCGTTTTGGACAGGATCATTTAGCATGCCCACAAAATAAGTGTCCGCCAGGTTGTAAAGCACCATAACCAGTGAACTTAAAATGGTGGGAATGGCCAGCCGCGCCACGGCTTTGGGAATTGGGATCCGTTCAAATAAATCTATCTTATTTTCATCCTGCATGATTTTCTAAGCTCCTACAATTATCTTGCTATTATTCACTGACAAAGGGATAATATACGGCCTGATTTCCCAAGGAGACTTTAACCTGAAGATCTCCCGGCTGTGCCGCCACATCTTCCGGAACCTGGAAGAACAGCTCCCCTTCCTTGGTCTCCCCCGGATCTAAGTATGTACCTACCAGGCATTTGCCGTAGGTCAGCAGATCCACGCACTCATAGGAATCCTCTCCGTTGGCATGAACCATGGATACGACGGGATCCTCCCCTACCTGGTAAACCATAGGCATGAATCCGTCGTTCTCAAAACCTTTGTTGGTCAGGCTCACGTAGCACCGGGCAAACTGCATCCCATCGTCCGCCGTATAGCGGTACATCCCCTCGTCAAACTCTTTGACGATCACGCCGGAATTATAGGTGATCGACCAGTTGCCCAACACAATCTCCTCACCGATTTCCAGCTTGGATTTGCCGCTCAAGTTGTCCAGCAACGCTACAATCTGGCTGGGCTGGTTCATATTCTGGTAAATATAATGAAGGGCATCGGCGGAAGCCACTTCCGGATACATGGCTTTCGTGTCGCTGCTGGTAAAAATCTGATCCGGAGGCGTTTCCATCACATTGCCGATGTGGTGCAGGAAATTCCCGGTAGAGGCCTCATACAAATCGACGGAAGTGCTGGATACCACCTGCTGGACGCCAGTGTCCTTGCCGCCGTAGGTCTGGTAATTATCCCCATACTCTAAGTCAGCCGTCAGCACCAGATAGTAATCCGCCTCCGCAAGGGAAGCCGGATACTCTTCTGGGGAAAGCTCCAGCATAAAATCGCCTATCAGCTGCAGGGGCGGGGCGGAGCCCTCAAACTCCCCTGACTTGGGGTTGCGGTAAAAGGCGGCTACCTTTTTCCCTTCCAGGGGGATTCCCCCCTCCGCTTCCTGGGCTCCTTCGCCCTCCAAAGCTTCCGCCTCCTGGCCCTCTGCCTCTCCTTCCTGGCCTTCCAAAGCCGCTGCCTCCTGGCTCTCTGCCGCTGACCCCTGACCGCCTGCGGCTTCATTTAAGGTTAATTCCTCCCCTATGCCTACCATCAGCTTCGTGTTGTAATACTTGCTTTCCCCAAGGGAAGAATCTGACTTTAACATATCCTCGCCGTACTCCGACTCCAGGGAGGGAACCATCACGTCCCGCAGATAGCTGACGTAAGCCATGGCCTCGTCGGCAGTGCCCGTCGCAATCTGGTAAGGATCAGTGCTCAGATGGAAATACGTGCTTTTCCAGTCATCCTCGCTCCACTCCTTATAATAACCGCTCTCCTTAAGGGCTTCCCCCACTAATGCCACACTCTCCGGCTTTTCTTTAACCCAGGCATCTAAGGCCTCCTTAAAATCGCTGCCGTAGTTTTCCTCCTCCGGGATCCCGCTTAATAAATTTACCAGCGTCTGGCCATCCAAGTTTTCGGCGGCGGCAACCGTCAGCCACAGGCAGTCATAGGGATAAAAGGCTTCCCCCATGGCGTTCCAGAACTCTTCTCCTCCCGTATTTACCCTGGAAAGCAGGCTTTCCGCGTAGCTGGCCGTCTCCGGGTAATCCACCTTGAATACCTTGCTGTCTCCTCCCGTGGTTCCCGGCCCCGCTTCTTTCCGGTATTCCGCCGCGCACAGCATGGCCACTGCCTTAAACTGCTGGCTGATAGGGCCGTCTGCCGAGGAAGCCTCCTGCTTCAGCGCTTCCAGATCCACCTTATCCTCATTCTCCGCCATGTAATCCTCCAGGCTGTCCGCCTTTTTGGCTTTCTTCCAGCAGCTCTCCGCCACGGAGCCGCTCCCTCCCTGGCAGGCGGTCAGGCTGGCCAGCAGCAAAATGCCGGCGGCTATGCCCATTGTCTTTCTGACTCCTTTTCGATTCATCCCTTTTTCCTCCTCTTGCTTCGCTATTTCGCCAATGTACCCACAAAATCCCGCAAAATCATCCTCATTCTCCCCTGCCCTTCCAAACACGCTCCAAGGCATACTATAGCCAACAGCACGGCAAGAAGCTTTTGCCGCTGGCTATAATAACCTTACTCCATATTCCCTGTTTTGGCAAGCAGATCCTTTGCCCGCCCCTGCTGTCCATGCACATTGGCAATAACCTTAACGGTTTGCTTACGGCTTCCGCTCCGCGCTCCCGCAATCAAATCGTAGCTCTCCCCGATCATCCGCTTAATCTCCCTTTCCGGAATGCTTCCGTCCAGGATAATGGAATTCCAATGGGTTTTATTTTGATGATAGCCCGGCAAAACCGACGGGTAGGCCTTCCGCCAGAAATCCCTCCACTCCGGATCTGCCTTAACATTCACCCAAATATGCCCTTCCCGCTCATAGGTCCAGGCAAAGGCCTTCTTGTTCTTCCGATACCGCAGAAGCACCCAGTTTTCATCATGGAAGGGCGTATCCACATACGCTTCCGGAAAAGTCAGCCCGAATTCCAGTACCTCTTCCCGTTTAGTCATTTCCCTCCTCCCCCCGCTCAGATGGAGCCTGGCCGTCCTGGCTGCCAAAGACAAAGGCAAGCTCCGCCAACGCCCCCAGCGCCAGCACCGACTCGTCAATGTCGAACTTGCCGTTATGGTGCGCCGCGCCGCTGCCCGCCGCCTCATTGCGGATGCCTAAAAACCCAAGGGAGCCCGGATACCTCTCCAGATACCGGCTGTAATCTTCCGATGCATACCACCGGCCGCAGGGTGCAAGCACATCCCCGCAGATCTCCTTTACCTTTTCCTGCATCCCCAGGGCCGCCTGCCGGCCATTAATCACCGGAAACAGGCAAACCCTGTGCTTCGGCGTAAAGGAAACCTGGCAGTTATGGCTGTCCGCCGTATTTTTTGCTATCTTATTGATAATCTGCAGCGCCTTTTCCCCTTCCTCCCGGCTGAAAAAGCGGGCCGTCCCGCCGATATAGACCTGCTCCGGGATAGAATTTTCGATTTCCCCCGCCTTAAGGACGCAGATGCTTAACGTAACCGTTTCCTCCGCATCCAGCTGGTTAGCAAATGCCCCGTCCAGCTGGGTGATGATATGGGCGGCGGGAATAATTGGGTTAACCGCCTGATCCGGCCTGGAACCGTGGCCGCCCCTTCCGTGGACGCAAAATCCTATCCGCACCGTTCCCGCCATCCTGGGGCCCGGCTCCACATTCAGCTTCCCCGCCTCCAGCTTATTGTAAACATGGAGGGCAAAGCATTCCCCAATGGGGTAATCCTTAAGGGCTTCCAGCATAGCCGCCACACCGGTGCTCCTTTCCTCTCCCTCTTCAAAGCAGCAGTACACCGTCCCCTCTATCTCTTCTTGCACCGCAGCCAAAACCTTCATCGTACCTAAAAGCATGGCCGTGTGGGCATCGTGGCCGCAGGCGTGGGAAAGCCCCTCTACGCAGGATATGCACGCTTTCTTCCCCTTTAAATTTTCCTCTTCTTCCGGAACCTGCAGCCCGTCAATATCTGCCCGCAAAACCTTGTGCTTCCCCGGCTTTCCGCCCTTAATCACCGCGATAAGCCCGGTTCCTTCAAGCTTCCGGTAAGGAAGGCCCAGACCCTCAATCTCTCGGATCAAAACCTCCCTGGTATGGTATTCCTCCCCCGCGATTTCCGGATGGCGGTGAAACTCCCTGCGCATCCTGACCATATACTCCTGCTGCGCATCCGCCAGCCGCTTAAGCATTGACTTATCCATTGCCCCTTCTCCTATTATCCTTCTCTCTTATTTTTCTTTTTTATCTTCTCTCTTATTTTTTTATCTTCTCTTTTATTTTTCTTCTTTATCTTCTCTTTTATTTTTCTTCTTTATCTTCTCTCTTGTTTCTCTTTTTTACCCTTCCCTTTTATTTTCTTTTTCACCCTTTCCTTTATTTTTCTTTTTGCCCTTCTTTTTTCTTCTTCTCCTATTTTCACGCCTGCACTCTTACCAGCGACCGTGCAAACCGGCCATACACAGAAAAGGAAACGGCCACCGTACAGATATCGGCCACGATCTGGGTGCAAACAATGCCGTACATCGCAAAAATCCCGTTAAACAAAAACAAGATGGGAATATTAAACACCGCCCAGCGCACCACCGCAAGGAACAGCGCCTGCCTGCCCTTCCCCACTGCCTGGAACAAATTTACCAGGTGGAAACACATAAACATAAACGGCGTGGCCAGGCAGCGGATCCGCAGAAAATTCGCCCCAATGACCACCGTCTGGGGATCATTGATGAAAAAGCGAAGGATATGTTCCGCAAAAATTTCGTACATTATAATGCTGGCTGCCCCGATCACCAGCCCCACGGCCCGGGAAAGGCTTACCGCCTGCTTCATCCGCTGATGGTTTCCGGAAGAGTAATTATAGGCGGCGATAGGCATCATGCCCTGGCAAAGCCCGATCCCCACGTTAAGGGGCAGCCGCTCCGCTTTCAGCACAATCCCCACTGCCGCCAGGGGGATGTCCCCATAACCGGCTGCCAGCTTATCGATCACCACATAGGCTAAGTCAAACAGCAGCGTAGCCAGGGCTGCCGGGATCCCCACGGAAAAAATGGAACGGATCTCCTTTTTCTCCGGTATGCCTTCCCAGGGAGAAAGGCTTAAAATCTTTCCTCCCCGCATTCTCCAGATAACCGCCAGGTAATAAACGCACACGATAATATTTGAGCACATGGTGGCAATCCCCGCCGCCGCTGTCTCCATTCCCGCAGGAAACAGCACAAACATAAACAGCGGATCCAGGAAAATATTGATCACCCCGCCCATAGAAACGCCAAAGCCTGCCTGCTTGGCACAGCTGACCGACCGTAGCAGATTCGACAAGGCCACCGACATAACCGTGGGCAAAGCCCCCAGCACAATCACGCAGAAAGCGTACTGCCTGGCGTAAGTGTACGTATCCCCGCTGGCTCCAAGCAGCGCCAGAAGAGGGCGCATAAAAAACGCCGTCCCGGCGGAAAATGCCAGGGAAAGGACGACGGACAAATAAACGCTGAAAGCGGAAACCTTCCTCGCCTGCCCCTCCTTCCCCGCGCCCAGCAGCCGGGAAATCAGCGTCCCCCCGCCTACCCCCGCAAGGCCCGCAATGGAAATACAGATATTGTATACCGGCAGGATCAGGGAAGCCCCTGCCACCATCAGCGGGTTATTCGTCCGCCCTATGTAAAAAGTATCGGCCAAGCTGTAAATCAGCACTACCAGCTGGCCGATAATCGTGGGGACCGCCAAAGTCGCTAAGGCTTTGGGGATGGGAACCGATTCAAATATTTCTTTATTGTTTTTTTCCAACATGGGAAATCTCCTTAACACCTCCCTCACCGGCAGGCATCTACAAACGCCCTAAACAGCTTCCTCTGAATTTTCGTCTGAGCCGCCATATGCTCCGGATGCCACTGCACGGCCAGGCAAAAGGGGTAGCCTTCCATCTCCAGGGCTTCCGGAAAGCCTTCCGGGCTCTCGGCGGCCACCCACAGCCCATCGCCAATCTGGTTTACCGCCTGGTGATGCATACTGTTTACCGTAACCGCATCGGACTCCAAAAGCTTTCCCGGAAGGCTTTCCGGATCCAGCTCTATGGGATGGGTGGCGTAGGCCCGATGCCAGAAGTCCATATGGGCATACTCCTGCTGGGACTTAATGTCCTGGAACAGCGTGCCCCCAAAAGCCACATTTAGAAGCTGCATTCCCCGGCATATGCAGAATAATGGCTTCTCCGCCTCTATGGCGCCGCGGAGAAGGGCAAGCTCAAAGGCGTCCCGCGCCGGGTTTGGTATGCCGCAGCTTGGCTGGGCAAGCTGCCCGTAAAGCTGGGGCTGGATATCCGGGCCGCCGGGAAACAAAAAGCCGTCGCACCGATCAAGGATTACCTCTATCGCCTCCGGCGTGTCATTCCACGGCAGGAGCCACACCGAAGCCCCAGCCTTTTCCAGGCAGCGGGTATACTTATACTGCATATATCGGCGGAACACGCCCTTTCCCAGAAGGGGAACACCGATAGCCGGATACAGCATAACGGCCTCCTCCCTACGCTTCCTCCCCGCCTTCTTCCCCCTTGGCGGACAATTTTTTCTTTTCCTTTTCCTTCGCCTTTGCCCCAAGCTCATCCAGACAGCAAGCCAGCCTCTGCATCACTGCCCCCAGCACAAACCCGTCCAGCAAAAGGCACACGCCCTGTTCCCAGGCAAAAAATTTTTTCCCTTCTCTTTCCTTAGCACCCTTTACATTGATGACAATAGTAGCGGCCGCGATGGACGCGGAACAAATATCCATCACCAAAATCATCCTTTTCATCCACTTATTCATTTTCCGTCTCCTTTCTCTGAGCATCCCTTACCTTTAAGTTAAACAAAAAAGAGTATCTATTTTTCAATAAATACTCTTCCCTGCAATGGCTTAACGTGCGCGAGAGGATTCGAACCCCCGACACCTTGGTCCGTAGCCAAGTGCTCTATCCAGCTGAGCTACGCACACGTATCTGCTGTCCTTCAACAGCAATAGTTATTATAACTGACAAGTTTGAAAAAGTCAAGCTTTTCTGGCATTTTTTCTTAGCTTTTTTCATTGCTGCTTTTTCCTGTACATTTTGAAAAATATCTTAGCTGACACGCTAGTACTGCGTTGCGTAAATTCCAGTGAATATGCACCCGCTGTCTACGTCATCTGTAAATCCCACGAAACTCGACGTAGCACCACTACGCCTTCGTTTCGCGGGATTCACATCTAACGCAGACATCAGACGCCTATTCACCGTTATTTACGCAACGCAGTACTAGGATTCTACAAGCCGTACATTAATCGCCCTTTCTTGATTACCGTTGCGGACAATTTTATAGCTGACTTTTTTCCCCACATATGACCGATTCATATCAGGATTATCAAATTCATGAAAAAAGATGTTATTGGGGCTGTGCTCGATAAAACCAAACAGGGTATTATGCTCATCTAAATTCACTTTCCTTACATACCCTACATATAGCTTTTCCACATCACGTTCATCTGATACCCCATAAACTTCCTTAATCAGGAATCTCCGAAACTCAGCGCTGTCTTTAACGCCAAATTTATAGTGCTCCCCTTTTACGCGAATCCACTTCGCCCTTATCTCCTCAAATTTTTGACAAGCCTCTAACGCGCATTGTTCAAGCTTGCCATCCTTTAAAGCAGCCAACAGCCGCTCACAGTACTCGTCATAATCATCCCTAAGACGTTCCATTCTCCTCTCATCGTAACACCTTGTAATAACCCCTAAATCCGGAATTACCCTATACCCAGTCACTCCATCTAAAATGTTTTTCTGCAAATACCGCAGCCCAAAGCTCCACTGATCGTAAAGTTTAACGATTGTATTTTCTCCTGCCAAAGTATCTTTTATATCATATAAATGCCACCTAACGCATTTTTCACCGCAATCCAACATTACTGCCGTAATGTCAATAACCTTTGCCCCTGTTTTTTCTACATCTATAGGGCGGTACTCCTTTGCAAAATACCCAATATTGCCTTTCTCCACGCAATAGATTAAAATTACCCGATCCAGGCTTCCGTCTTTTTGTTTTTCCTCCACTGGCAGCTCACAGGAGCTCCCCACCTCATATAATTCAGTTCTTCCAGGCAGCTTTGATGCATTCAATTTCTTTGCCTTTATCGCCATTTTTACCTCGTAATCCTATCTGCTTCATCATAAAGCTTGTCCAAATTACTGCCAAAAAGCTGGAAATCATAACCCATTAGCGGATGACTTATAAAGTCCAATTTTTCAGCCACCGTTTTTCCATGTTTATCATTTCGAAACTCATATACACTGGCTGCCATATCCGAATGCAGCAAATCAATATCTTTTAACCCTAATTCCGCCAGCAATTCATAACAAGGTTTTCTCCGATTAAGCTGCGCCAGCATAAACAAATTATTCAGACGGCTTGCCATTGTGTCACTATGGGAACTTACAATCACACAAATTCCAGCATTTACCATACGGATCAGCCACCGTGCCATTTCTCTTTGCATCAGCGGGTGAAGACTATTTTCCACCTCATCGCAGTAGAGCCAATCAATCCGCTGCATCCCACTTAAGGCTTTGATAAATGGCGTCAATTCGTGGATCATAGATGATGCAATATGCAGGGAGGCCGGTTTGCCAATCTGCCTGTCCACATAAAATGTCTCATCGCCTTCTTGAATTACCCGCCCCTGTAAAAGATGCTCTTCTCCAAATTCCAATAAAGCTTTCCTCGTTTCTTCCAGCTGCTTATCCTCAGTGTAAAGCTGTAAAAAGCGCAAAAAGTCTTTTATTGGCATCACCAAGTCCCCCCCTGTTCCATCAGCAAAATAATGCTTATACAACAGCTGCAGACCCGAGCGTGATGCCGGCAGAAACAACTGCCTTGAACCCAAAGCGCTTTTTTTAGACAAAATAATCCTCCATACAAGGTTTAACGCTTCTTTTGTCCCATCACCTAAACCGTCCCAATCCGATATCCGGCTTTCAAACGACTTTATGTTTTCCCCTCTCTCATACCAACGAGCATCAATATGGATTCCTGTTTTCTGCTCTCCGGCATCCCTATTTTCATACTCTGAAATACTGCTCACAAAGTATGTCTTTTCTGTCTCCTCCAATTTCACTTTTATCTCTCCAATCGGAATGGGAACGCCAAAAATGCGCTTCATCATTTGCAGCTTATTTTCTTCCAAATATTGGTTTACCTGCGATTCTACTGTCTCAAACCAAGCCTGATCACAGCGAATTAAATATTGTCCGTTCAGCTCAGTACTCTTAGCCGCAAAAACCGGAACAGGGAAATTATCCAATTCCTTTCTCACCCCATAGATTAACTGCATCACCATCGTTTTTCCACTATTATTGCTCCCGGCAAAAACAATTAAATTATCCAATGAGATATCTGCCGATTTAACTTTGCCGAAATCTTTAATCACCATATGCACTACCATAATTCCCCATCCCTTTCACCAATAACCATGCAGGCCATCCTCTACCTCCACCCATTAAGCACCTTCCAGGCTCCCGGCGCATACCGCCGCACCAGCACCGCCAGACCGTAGCTTATCCCCACCATCAGCCCCGGCATCACCAGGTAAATCGCCACAGGCACGAAAACCCTTTTAGGAAGCAGAAGCGCCGCCCCTTTGTTCACCAGCCGCACAAAGGCGAAATGGACGGCGTAGAGGAAAAAGTTACAGTCCATCCAGGGCCTTGCCGGAGAAAGCCTGCCCTCATCCGCCAGCAGCCAAAGACCCAAAGGCAGCAGCGTGCGGTAAGCCACCGTAGTTCCCGGGAGGAAATATTTCCTGGTCAGGTACAGGTTCATAACCCCTGCTCCTAAAAGCCCTATCCCCAAAAGCCATCTGCCCCGGTTCCAGGCCTTCTCCCACCGCCTTCCGTGAAGAGCCATAAAGGCCCCTACCCCATAGTAAAAAAGGGCATCTTCATTCAGCCAGGGAAAATCCGCTGCCGCCCACACTGCCCCAAAGACGGCTCCCAGGAAAAGCAGCCCGCTCCAAAAATATTTCAGCACGGCATACAGCAAGGGAGCCAATGCCACCAGGAGAATCAGCTGATGCAGATACCAGAACACATACAGATACCGGTAATGGACAATCACATCCAAAAGCTGCCCCAGGGAAAAGGACAGCTTCCCCTTCCCCATTACCCGGGAAATCCCCGGAAGGCGGCTTCCTATCACATACGCCCCGTAGTAAAGCACATTCCACACGATATACGGGATAAGGATGCTTTTTGCCCTGGAAGCCCACTTTGCCCCAAGCTTTCCCCAGGTGAAATTCCGGTAAAACAGATAGGCGGAAATCAGGAAAAACCCGGGGACGGCAATCTGGCCTATGCTGTCCCCAAAAAAGCGCTCAAAACCAGCCACGGCCTGACCCTGGCTGGTTTTTCCCAGAAACAACTCCCCATTATACGAATGAACCCAGATTACCAGCAGGCTGTACCCAAAGGTAAACCAGGTGATCTTATTCCGAAACTGTTCCTCCTTCATGGCCATCCCCCTAATGTCCCTTGCCGTCCCTGTATTTAAATTCCAATCGTTTAAAAAATCTTCTCCCCTAAAACCTCATTCAATTTTTCTTCCAATTTTCTCCGGTCGCCGTCATAAACATACCCTGCCATCCCGCAGCTTTCCCCGCCCCGGATATTCATGGGCTGATCGTCAATAAAATAACACTCCTCCGGCTTTAGGGAAAAACGGCTAAACAGCCGCTGATAGATTTCCTTCTGGGGCTTCATGCATTTCTCCGGGGCGGAAAATAAGATCCCGTCGAAATATTCTATGCCGGGAATCACCCGTTTAAAACATTCCAGCAGCCTCACCGAGGCATTGGAGCAAAGATATATCCCGTATCCCTTTTCCTTCAGCGCCTTGATTAGCTCCCCCATGCCCTCCATAGGCCACATATTGTACTCATGCCAATGCCAGAAGCAATGGGCAGCCATCTCCTTTGCGTGCTCCCCAGGCAGCCGCTCCTGCATCCGCCTAAGAGCCTCCTCCTCCCCTATCACGCCCATATCCAGCAGAACCCATTCCGGGGAGATAAACACACTAGTGCACACCTGGCGGCGCTCCGCTTCATCTTCAATAAAACGGCGGCAAACCTCATCCGCCACGTAATCTGTCAAAACCTTCCCCATATCAAATACAATGTTTTTTATCATGCCTGCTCCTCCATCGGCTGTTCCCATTCTCTTCCATAGCCGCTCCCGCCGCCTTTCCAATCATCGCCGAAGCTTCCCGCCTCGCTCAGGTTCACCGCCGAAACTCGCTCCTATCAGCCTTTCCGCTGGTTACGCCCCTACAGCCAAAAAAGAGCCATACACCGCATTTACGCGCCGCACAGCCCTTTTTTCCAGTCCCAGGTGAGCCTGATTTACTGACCTAAAAATAACCCAGCAGCAAGCGTGCACACCTAAAGCGTGTTTGAAACACACCCTAAACCGATTTATTCCGGCTTTTCCACCTGTACGATGGCCTGCTTCTGCATCGGAATCCGGCAGTTTTTATTGCTCCCGAACTCCACAATCACGGTGTCATCGGTCATGTCGATAATCACTCCGTAGAACCCGCTGCTGGTCAGCACGGTATCGCCTACCGCGATGCTGGCCATCAGCTCCTCATGCCTTTTCTTTTCCTTTTTCTGGGGACGAAATGCGATAAAATACATCAGTCCAAACAGAAATATGAAATAGAGAATCAAGCCCATCGGCCCTCCAAATGCGTTCATCTTTATTCCTCCTTAATTATTCCACCCGCCGCTAACTTCACTGCTGATCTACTGCCCCAACATCCCGGCAATCTTTCTTTCCTTATACTCCTGATAGCGGTGCTCCTCAATAGCCTGGCGGATCTCTTCCATCATTGTATTATAAAAATACAGATTATGCAAGACGCATAATCGCATTCCCAGCATCTCTTTTGCCTTCAACAGATGCCGGATATACGCACGGCTGTAGGAACGGCAGGCCGGACAAGGGCAGCCTTCCTCAATGGGCCGGGGATCCAGCTCATATTTCTGGTTAAATAAATTTAACTTTCCCTTGTTGGTATAGACATGGCCGTGCCGCCCGTTCCTTGAAGGGTATACGCAGTCAAAGAAATCCACGCCCCGATCCACGGCCTCCAGGATGTTTATGGGCGTCCCCACCCCCATCAGGTAGGTGGGGCGATCCTGGGGCAGGTGGGGAACCGTAACATCCAGGATACGGTACATCTCTTCATGGCTCTCCCCCACTGCAAGCCCTCCTATGGCATATCCATCCAGCCCCAAACCGGCAATCTCCTTCGCATGGCGGATGCGGATCTCCTCCACCACCCCGCCCTGGTTAATGCCGAACAGCAGCTGCTCTTTATTGATGGTATCCTCCAGCCGGTTAAGCCTGTCCATCTCCGCCCGGCAGCGATGAAGCCACCGGGTCGTCCGGTCAACACTGTTTTTGATATAGCCGTAATCGGCCCGGCTTGGGGGACACTCATCAAAGGCCATGGCGATGGTAGAACCCAGGTTGGACTGGATCTGCATACTTTCCTCCGGTCCCATGAAAATCTTTCGCCCATCGATATGGGACTGGAAAGTAACGCCCTCTTCCTTGATCTTCCTAAGGCCTGCCAGGGAAAACACCTGGAAGCCGCCGGAATCGGTCAAGATCGGCCGATCCCAGTTCATAAACCGATGAAGCCCGCCAAACTGCTTGATCAGCTTATCCCCCGTCCGCACGTGCAGATGGTAAGTGTTGGAAAGCTGCACCTGGGTTTTGATGGCCTTCAAGTCATCCGTAGACACAGCTCCCTTAATGGCCGCCACCGTCCCCACATTCATAAACAGCGGCGTCTGAACCGTGCCATGGGCCGTCTTAAACTTGGCCCGCTTCGCCCGTCCGTCCCGCGCTAAAATCCGGTATTCCATAATGCTCCTTCTCGCTTTTTACTGCTCTTTAGCCTTTATCTCGGCTTTCTCTGCCTTTTCCGCCTTTTTCCCGGCTTTCTCTGCCTTTTCCGCCTTTTTCGCTTCCTTGGCCTCCGCCTTTTCCTTAGCTTTCTTATTCTGGCTGTAGGTGGTCATCACATACCACAGCGCCCCGGTCACGCACACGGAAGAATACGTTCCGCATACGATGCCCACCATCAGCGGAAGGGCAAACTCGCGGATAGAGGAAACCCCCAGGATAAACAGCACAAACACCATAATAAAGGTAGTCAGCGACGTATTGATGCTCCTGGTCAAGGTCTGGGTAATGCTGGCATTGACCACTTCGACTAAGTTCCTGCGGCTTCCCATCTCCTTTAAATTCTCCCGGATTCGGTCAAAGATTACGATGGTGGCATTGATGGAATAGCCTACGATAGTCAGCATACAGGCGATAAAGGTGGAGCCCACCGACCATTTAAAGGCGGCATAGAACGTCAGCACCACCAAAACGTCATGGAGCAGGGCCAGCACCGCGCTGGCAGCAAACCGCACGTCGCTGAAGCGGAACCAGATATAAATCAGCATACAGATGGTGGCAATAACCACCGCCACTACGGCATCCTTCTTCATCTCGCTGCTGACGGCAGCGGAAATGCTTTCCGCCGTAATCTCCGCCTCGTCCACGCCGAAGTTTTCAATCAGCGCGCTGTTTAAGGCCTGCCGCTCTTCCACCGTAAGGGTCCTGGTCTTAATGATCACTTCGTTTGTCCCGGCGACCTTCTGAGTCTGGATACCCGCATCCTTAGTGATGGACTCCACCACCGGGACGACTTTGCTGGAAATGTCTTCCAGGCTCATATCTTCCTTAAAGGTCACATTAGTAGAAGTACCGCCCATGAAATCCAGGCTGTAGTTTAACACCGTGCCGTTAGACGCCCGGTTCACGCCCATAAACCCGAACCCGGCCACGATCATCACGATGGAAACCGCAAAGCACAGCTTCTTCTTTGAAAGGAAATCCACGGCAGCCTTTTCCTTCTTAACCCCGTAGAACTTAGCATCCTCAAAGCCCAGGACATAAAACACATTTAAGGCAAGCTTCGTCACCACCAAAGCGGTAAACATCGACAGGATAATGCCCAGGGCCAAGGTAGCCGCGAAGCCCTTCACCGTGCCGGAGCCTCTCCAGAACAGCACCAGAGCCGCAATCAGCGTCGTAACATTGCCGTCGATAATGGCAGACAACGCCTTGCTAAATCCGCTCTTAATGGCGGACTTCACCGTCTTGCCAAGGCCAATCTCTTCCTTAATTCGGGTAAAGATAATCACGTTGGCGTCTACGGCCATGCCGATGGACAGGATAATGCCCGCCACGCCGGGAAGGGTAAGGGTAATCTCAAATGCTGACAGCATCACCAGCACCAGGCCCACATACAAAGCCAGCGCCAGGGACGCCGCCAGGCCGGGAACTAAATAAGCCGCAACCATAAAAACAACCACGATGCCGAAGCCCACCGCCCCTGCCTTTAAGCTGGTGCTGATGGCCTCCTGCCCTAATTTTGCCCCAACCACGTTGGAACGCAGTTCCTGCAGCTCCAGGGACAGGGAACCGATGCGGATAGTCGCCGCCAGATCCTCCGCCACCTCAAACGTTTTCATGCCGGTGATCTCACACTGGCCGCCGGTGATGGCCGCCTGCACCGTAGGAGCGGACTGCACCACGCCGTCGTAAATGATGGCAATCTGCTTGCCGATATTGGCCTGGGTAATCTCTGCAAAGGTTTTTGCCCCTTCATCCGTAAGGGTAAGCTGAACCACATACTCCTGAGCCTGGACGCCGTTTCCTTCCCGCATCCCGGCCTTCGCCGAAGCCACCATGTCCCCGGTCATCAGCACATTGAACTGTTCGTCGGTAAACACCAGGGAGCCGGGCTTTCCCAATTCCTGAAGGATAGCATTGGCATCCGATACCCCAGGGATATCAATATTAATCCGGTTGGAGCCTTCCTGGTACACCTCCGACTCCATGCTGTAATGCTCCACCCTCTGCTGCAGTTTATAGATGGTATCAGACATCTGCTCTGCCGTCGGGTTTTCCTCTACCGCCTGGTAGGTGATGCTGACGCCGCCAGCCAAATCCAGGCCAAGCTTAATGTCGCCCATGCTGGAATAGCCAAACCAGCCAAACACCGCCACCACGGCGATAATCATCAAAAGGCCGATCAGGCCTTTCCCCTTGCTGCTTTTCATCTTCGTTTCTCCTTCTCTTACTCCTTGCTTCTGCCTTATCTCATCGCTTTGCGGGCTTTGTCTTCTTCCATATCCGCCAGCGCCGCCTTAATCATAATGGCGCATTCAATCCGCTTTTTCTGCATCACGCAGCCAATCTCATAGGCATCCGTAATCTGCCCATGGAAATGATAGGAATTCGCCGCGCAGCCGCCGCTGCAATAGAACCTGGCAAAGCAGTCCCGGCAGGCCTCCTTGGCATAAACATTGCACAGCTTAAACTCATCGCGAACCGGCGTGTTTACAATGCCCACATCCACATTGCCCAGCAAAAACTCCTCCTGCCCCACAAACTGATGGCAGGGATAGAAATCCCCCCAGGGCGTTACCGCCAAATACTCCGTGCCGGAGCCGCATCCGGAAAGGCGCTTGGCCACGCATGGCCCCGCCTTTAAATCCAGCATAAAATGAAAAAAGTTAAAGCCCCTGCCTTCCTTCTTCCGTTTAATATATTCCGCCGCCAGCTGATCATACTGCTCAAGGATCACCGGAAGATCCTCCTCGCGGATAGCGTACTCCTCCTCAGGGGAAGCAACCACCGGCTCAATAGACATCTGGCGAAAGCCTAAATCCGCAAAGTGGATGGCATCCTGGGCAAAATCCAGGTTATGGTGGGTAAATGTCCCCCGCACATAGTAATCTGTCTGCCCCCGGCTCTCTGCAAACTTCCTAAACTTAGGCACGATTAAGTCATAGCTGCCCTTGCCGTTCCGAAAAGGACGCATCATATCATTTACTTCCTTCCGGCCATCCAGGCTTAACACTACATTTGCCATTTCCCGGTTGCAAAACTCCATTACCTCGTCACTAAGCAGTACCCCGTTAGTGGTAAGGGTGAACCGGAAATGCTTGTCATAAAGCTTTTCCTGCTCCCTTCCGTAGTTTACCAGCTGCTTTACCACTTCCCAATTCATCAGCGGCTCCCCGCCGAAAAAATCCACCTCCAGGTTTCTCCTGCCTCCCGAGCTGGCAATCAGGAAATCCAGCGCCTTCTTCCCCACCTCAAAACTCATCAGGGCACGGCGGCCATGGTATTCCCCTTCCTCTGCAAAGCAGTACCTGCAGGCCAGGTTGCAGTCATGGGCGATATGGAGGCACAAAGCCTTGACCACCGTCTTCCGCCGCTTAAAATCCATCACGAAATCCTGGTAAATGTCTTTTGCAAAAAGCTGCTCCCGGTTAATCAGCTCTTCAATCTCCTCCAGGGATTCTTCCAGCTCCTTCCTTGGGTACTTACCTGCCAGGGAGGAAAAAACCGCCTCTTTCTCTTCCACGGTCAGCGGCCTTGGCTTTTCCATATCCGAAACCATGCCGGAAAGCACCTTAACCGCATCATACATCACCGGTTCCGCCACATGGACAGAACCGCTGTTTACATCCAGAATAATGGAATAACCGTTATTGATATATTGATGAACCACAAAATTACCTCTTCCTACGTTTAACTGATGTTAAGAGTTCCTGCTGGCTGATGTTTTCTATATTTAATATACTTTTAATTGCCGTCCGTTCAGCCGCGCCGCCGGCCAAACTTTCGCGATAAAAAGCGGCGGGCCTGGTGTGCCGGCCCGCCGCTGCCGTCTCAGAACGCCACGCCCTAGCGGCGGCTGTTCTCACAGCTTTGGTTTCCCACAGTACAAGAAGTTTTGCAGGCTGACTGGCAGGAAGTCTGGCACTCACCGCAGCCGCCTTTCTTCATTGTATCCTTTAACGTATTCGCATTTAACGTCTTTACATATTTCATCTCGCTGTGCCTCCATTCTTAAAAGTTCTCTGAGATTATATCATATGTACAAGTAGTTCGCAAGTTGTTTTCTCCAGGGCAGGAATGAATGTTCAAATACGTTCTGGGAAAAGCCTTCATATCTGCTATTTTGCCCGCATACACTGGACTATAAACTGAAAAAGAGGGAAAACATCCATGCGAACAACGAAAATCTTAACCCGTTCCCTGCTCATCTCCTATCTGCTCAGCGCCCTGCTGCTGACCCTCTTGGCCTTCGGGCTGTACCGCTTAAAGCTTTCCCCTGCCCGGGTCAGCGCCGGAATCTATGGGATCTACGGGATCAGCTGCTTTATCGGCGGAATGCTTGCGGGGAAGGGACTGCCAAACCGCCGGTTTTTCTGGGGGCTTTTATCCGGCCTTTTGTATTTCCTGGTTCTGGCGCTGATGTCCTTCCTCCTTCACAAAGGGCTGGAAACGGATACCAAAACTTTAACCCTGATCCTGGCGGCCTGCGCCGGGTGCGGCACTGTAGGCGGGATGGTGAGTTGACGGCTATGCCGTCTCCGCCGCCTGCCCGTTCTCCGTCCTTTCCTCTTCCGGCTCCGGCACATAAAGAAGGATGGATTCAATCCGGTTTTTATCCATATGCTCCACAACCATCCGAAGCCCGCCTTCGTGGCACACCTCCTCCCCCTCCTCCGGGAGATGATCCAAAAGCCCGATCACCAGGCCCCCTATGGAATCATAATCCTCCGACTCCAGCTTTAACCCCAGCCGATCATTTAAATCATTCAATTTCATGGAGCCGTCCACCCGGTATTTCCCCGGCTCTAACTCCACTAAATCCTCTTCCTCATCCTCATCATATTCGTCCCTAAGCTCCCCTACGATCTCCTCCAGCATATCCTCCAGGGTAATCAGCCCCGCCGTGGAACCGTACTCATCTAAGACAATCACGATATTGCTTAAGGTCTTGCGCATCTCTACCATCAATTCCGCCGCCTTCTTAAACTCATACGTATACAAAGGCTGGCGCAGGAAATCCCGGATAGAAAAATGCTCCTTGCTCTCCAAAAGCAGCAGATCCTTTACATTGATAATCCCGATAACGTGATCCGTGCTTTCCTCATACACCGGAAACCGGGTATACTTCTCCTCCCGAAACAGCTCCAAAAGCTCGTCATAGGTAGCATCCACATTTACCAAGGTCATGTCAATCCGGGGAACCATAATGTCCTTTGCCAGATTGTCCCCAAAATCAAACACGTTGGTAATCATCTTCTTTTCTTCCGTCTGGATTACGCCTTCCTCGTGACTGACCTCCACGATGGTCCTAAGCTCATCCTCCGTGATGGACTCCTGCTTTTTATTCGGATCAACCTTAAACAGCTTTAGCACGCCCATGGAAAGCTGGTTTACCAGGAAAATTACCGGCGTCATCAGGTTCATCAAGGCATAAATCACCGGCGCATACGTCAATGAGATTGTTTCGGAAGATAGGGTAGAAATGGTTTTCGGCGTAATCTCCCCAAACACCAAAATCAGCAGCGTAAGGATGCCGGTAGCAATGCCCACCGCTTTGCTCCCGAAAAAATCCGTAGCCAGCATCGTCAGCAGGGAAGACGCAGACAGATTCACCACATTGTTTCCGATTAAGATGGCACTCAGCATCTTACCCTGGTCCTCGATGATCTTAATCACCGTCTCCGCACGCTTATGGCCATTCTCTGCCAGCGTCCTCATGCGAATCTTGTTTACCGTGGTAAGGGCTGTTTCTGCCGAAGAAAAAAATGCAGACAGCATCAGTAAGATCAATAAAATAATCAGTTGTATGGCCGCGTCGCCTGACGGATCCATAAAAAAACCACTTCCTTTTCCTTAAATTTTACCTGAATTTTACTATACTCTTGGGGTTGTGTCAAGCAAAAGAGGGGGCGGGATTAAAGGCGGGGCGGGGGACGGAGTGGAAAAGAAAGGGCTGCATACACGGTGCAGCCATGGTATTGGCATTGGAAATTGGGGAACTCCGCCAGAAGAGTCTGACCGACGAGGCATCGCCAAGGCAATCGGCATCAAACGCATTACTTTCCGCTCTCGCTTCAAAAAAGCAAAAGGACAGCTTGCCACTGAATTCCCAGAGCGTTTCTAATCTTATTCTCTCTGTGTCCGCTCCGACTGCCGCGATGGTGTCCGGAGTTTCATCTTCCGCTTCAATTTAATGCACTAATTAATACATTTTTCTTGACAGACGAACCTGCTTTGTGTATCATATTCTTGGAGGTAATACTTTATGAATCCAAACTACAACCAGAATTATACACGGGAAAAAATTGATACTGTCCTTGCAAAGATAAAGTCCTGTGTTGAAAAAATAGATATACCATCTCCCTGAATGAAAACCGCCAGGAGAACATAGACTTTATTAATGAATACAATATCCGAAGCGATAAGCAAAAATCTATATTGATGCAAATTGAGACAGACGACTTCTGCCATTCGCTTCGGAACACAAAAACCGGATATGAATACGAAGTTCTCTATGTGTTTGTCCCTCAAGCACAGCTCTTCAATGCCGAAGGCGAGAAAGAAACCGTTGATATATATACCAAATTCAATGTAATTGACCTTCCATCAGGAAGCAGAGTTGTCGTTATATCATTTCACAAAAGGAATAAACCCATCGATTACCTGTTTCGATAATGGTGGGTAGAAAGGAGGAGCTGCAGATGAATGCAAAGAAAGTGTTTTGCGAAGAGTGCAGAAACGATGTGGATTACGTTGTTGCAACTACACCGATGACTGGTTCCATCAGGGAAAAAGAATATTCCTATATTGGGAAGGAAGCCCATTGCGCTGAATGTGGTTCCCGTATTTATGTTGCAGAAATCTCAGACGCAAACCTGCGTGCTCTATACGATGTATATCGGCAGGATAACGGGATCATTGCCCTTGATCAGATCCAGGAAATTCCCGTGAAATATGCTATTGGGAAAAGGCCTCTTTCCCTACTCCTTGGATGGGGAGAACAAACCTTCTCCCGGTACTATGACGGAGATATGCCCACAAAACAGTATTCAGACATTCTTGTCCGAATCTACAATGAGCCTTTGTTTTATTCTGAACTGCTTGAATCAAATAAAGGGCAACTGAAATCTACTCTCGCTTATGAAAAGAGCCGTCGTGCTGTTGATGCATTGCTCACTCCTGATATGCCGATAAACAGCAAAATCAGCCTTGTCATCCAATACCTGCTGAACCAGTGCGAAGATATCACTCCACTCGCCCTGCAAAAAGCTCTCTATTATATTCAGGGCTTTTATTATGCCTTCTATCAGGCATTTCTCTTTACAGAGGACTGTCAGGCATGGGTACATGGCCCGGTCTACAGGGACATATACTTCCGCTATAAAAATTATCGATTTGATTCCATTGTAAAAGCAGAAGGCTTTGACTCGAATGTGTTCTCTTCCGGAGAGAAAGCCATCTATGACAGCGTCATAGATAATTTGTGCTGCTATAGCGGAAAGGTGCTTGAAGGTTTCACCCACAACGAGACTCCGTGGCTTACCACTCGAGGGGATCTTCCTATCACCGCTCCATCTGAGCGTATAATTGATAAAGAACTCATTGGAAACTATTTCAGCACGGTGAAGGCAAAGTATAATATGCTCAGTCCCGGCGACATCAGAGAGTATGCACAGGCTATGTTCTTTCGTAAACGTGTTTAAATCTCTATATCTGTTTTTCATTGAGCATCTGCTGCTGCGGATGCTCTTTTTTGTTTCATAGGAAATTGCGTCCTATGAAACAAAAACGCTCCGCTTTGGATCGCACTGCGGCGGAAAGGAATCATGTCGCTGAAGCGACCAGCCGCAGGCGGAGAATCCTGCGGAGCAGGATTCTTTTTTATATGACGGGCATGCCCGTGTTCTGTGGCGAAAGTCCACTTAGGCGTAGCTACCAACGAATATTCCCTAATCCATCCGAATTAAAACCTTTAAATCGATCTCCAATTCCTCACCGCAGTAGGGGCACTAAATGCTTCGAACTCTGCTTCTCATTAGCAGCAGCTCCTCCCTCCGCTCAAATTTAACCTATCAAAGAAGTTCCATTACCCCAAAATATCATTTGGCGTAATGATTTGATTAATTAACTTTAAAACATTCCCATATCCTCCCTCTTTCCCGCAAAAAAATGTGGGATTATCTTTCAAATTTGCAAATAATTCCTTTACTTTTTCATTTGCCATTTGATAAGCGCTTTCCCCTGAATCCGCTACTTTTATCTCATATTTTGCATTGTCCCGGGCATAATCCAGCAAAAAACCATACGCAACCTCATCAATATGCGCATTTCCTAACGGAGTAGATACGATTATTTCCCTGTACTCCTTATTTTGATAAGCATAGGTTAAATCACTAACAATCACTAAAAAAGGATACGTATTTACCCAGAATATCAAATCATCAGTTTCTTCTACAATTCCGCCCCTCACTACATCTCTTTCCCCTAATTTGCCCTTAAAATTTACTGGCAATTTCGACGTGGAAATTTCCCCTTTTGTACTTCCAGTACTAATTTGCTCCGTGATTCCAGATACGCTATATGATGAAGCAGTTCATCTAAAGGACTCATAGTATATCGTTTTCTCTATTTTCATTTAAACATACGGAATCTATGCCGTTCATTCCTATGCTTTCATGCCCCTACTTCCTACTGCCCAATTATTCCAGCTATATTCTCTTCTGTCAGCTTCTTATACGGAACCACCAATTCCTGTGCATCGCCCAAATATCCATTAAGCCATAAAGAATATTCCGCATCGTCTATCATGGAAGTGTCCATACCTTCTCCTGTCATTGTCACAAAGTAGACTAATCCATTTCTATCCTTATCCAGAATATCGGGAAATGCGTTTCCTTCATGATCTGTCTGGCGAACAGTTTTATCCCAAGCATCGACTTCGCCAATTACAGCGAAACAATCATTCTTGGACTGATATTGGTATAACGTATACGGCCAAAACTCCCCTGCCAAACCCTGGTTATGAGACCAACCGGCCTTAATTAAACCATTATTGTAAATTGTCAGCAATGGAAATTCCCGAAATTCTTCCCGAATCACGTGAGTAATCTCATCAAAACTATAAACTCTTACACACATCCCAGCCGTACACGTTGTTGTGATTTCAATAATCAATTCGTCCTTCCCGTCGCCGTCTACATCATATATGGCAAATTGATTGTCTGAAACATCACCAGAATAGTTAAACCCACAATCCTGCCCATCAGGATATTTGTGCTGATAATAAATTCCTTTTAAAACAGCAGAATACGCAGCCATTTGTTCCTTACGGCTTTCCCCTTCTGCCTTATCCTGAGCGACAATGCTGCTCTCCGACGCTTTAATTCCTCCCGCCAAAGGATTCACATAAGCCGTTAATCCGCAAAGCAAAAGCACATTGGCAACCATCTTGAATTGTTTTTTCATTTCTTTTTCCCCTCTTTTCATCGTAAAAACATCCAAACACTCTGTCAATCAGCTTCCATCATTCAAAGCAGTCTTGCTCCTGTTAGCATCTTTCTGTATACAGATCATCTGATTAACATAAAACTGTAAGCTGAACAATGCTTCTATTTATTTTTACGACGAAATTTTCCAAAAGATAACTATCTCAACTTTACCAGAAGATATTTTCAAACAACTGCTTGCGATAGTTTAGGAAATGTGGTAATCTATATGTAAAATTTATGCTAAGAAATAATAGATAAAAAAGAAATTCTAAACATATGTTGTAATTAAGAAAAACCACTTTAGATTGTTAATAGGTTTAAACATATCACGGATATCGAGTTATGTAATGTAATTACGATTAAGTATCGCATAAAAGAGAGGAGTATATTATGGATAAAATTTTTTTGTCGCATAGTAGTAAGGATAAATCATATGTTTCTTATATAGCTGAACATCTTGGAAAAGACAAATGTGTATATGATGCTATGTGCTTTGAAGCAGGAATGAAAAATCTTGATGAAATATTTCGTGAAATGGGTAAAACAAGTATATTTGTTATTTTCATTTCAGAAAATTCTTTAGAATCTTGCTGGGTAAAAAAAGAACTGTCCATTGCTGATGAACGACTTAACCACGATCCAAAGAAAATACTTCAGATATTTCCAATAATTATTGACCCGTCTATTAGCCATGATGATCCTAGAATTCCTGATTTTCTAAAAACAGGATTCGATTCATACAATTTAAAAGTAATTACCAACAACATCATTGCCTATCGAAAGATTAAAACTTTACAAAGAAAACATATTCTAGAAAGTGATTTGACGCTACAAAAAGCAGAGAATTGTTTTTATGGTAGGGATGAGGAAATCTTAAATTTCAAGAAAACATTTGATTCTAGAGAAGGAATCAAAGTTTTAGTTGCAAGTGGAATTACGGGAATAGGCAGAAAATCTTACTTACTTCAATGTTTGAAACAGAGTAAATTAATCGAAAAATACTATACACCACCTGTTATTTCACTAAATGCATTTGCATCTATAGAAGATATAATTGTAAAGCTATCAGAAATCGGATTTGGCAATTATTCTCTTGAAACTGTAACTTCCTTACCTAGCATGGATAGAAAAATAGATGTATTAACGTCCATTTTTAAATGCATCCAGAACTATAAGGAACAAGTAGTAATATATGACGATGGATGCTTGATAAATAGGCAAGGGGAAATAATTTATTGGCTCAAAAAAGCAATAGCAACTATCAGAAATGAAGTAACCATTCTTATTGCATCAAGATATATGGTTAATATTTATTGCTTAAAAGAAAACTCTAGTATATTTGCGCAATCGTTATCTGCACTTTCTTATTTAGAATGGATAGGATTGATGCGTGTATATGCCCAAAATTGCCACCTAGAATTAACCCAAGATGATAGGTCATATTTTAAAGATATTTTAACAGGATACCCGCCACAAATCCTATATTGCGTTGATGTAATGAAAAACACCTCAGTTGAGGAAGTAAAGAAAAATCCGCGTCAAATAATTGAAGCTTTTTCTCCTAAAGTTACAGAAATGCTAGAATCTGTTTTTCCACCAGAAATTAAAGAAGATGCATATGGTGTGTTAGCGTTTGCCTCATGGTATGGCATTGTGCCCGGGGATTTGCTAAATATTGTATTGGATATAAAGGAAAATTATAAAAAGTCATTTTCTCTATTTAAGGCGCTTACAATCTGTAGATATTTAGGAATAAATAATGAATATATTGAAGTGAATCCTGTTATTGCCGACTATATTCAAAGAAATAGGTACGATGTTCCCACCGACATTAAAGATATCCTACAAAAAAGGCTTGACAAATTTAATAAAAGTATTGAAGTGGCGGAAAATACTATAACTGAAGATTTCGAAGATTTAAAATATTATTTGAAAGCTAATATTATTGCGAACCGAGAAATACCAGAGCGTTTTATGTATTCTACCCTATATTTATCATCAGTATATGAATTATATAATAACCAAAAATATAAACAGGTCATAAGCTTGGTGGAAAAACTTAAGGAAGTAGGGGCATTTGAACGATATGATTGCCCCATTCAAACAAGAATACAAGAATATTATTGCCGCTCGCTTGCACGACAAGTCGATACGAAATTTTATGTTGAAGTAGAATTTTTCTCACAAGAAAACGAGGCAAAAAATATAAATGAATACAATTTTCTGCGAGGCTTTATGTATAGAAACAATTCTGAGTATGATAAAGCATTGGAGCGGTATACGCGAGTATTAGAAAAACAACCCAAGCACAAAAGTGCGATGAGAGAAATTGTTATAGTCTACCGCGGTTTGGAAGATTATGAAAGCGCATATGAGTATGCCAAGGCAAACTATTCTCGAGAATCTGATAATTTGTATCAAATTCAACCTTATTTTGAAATATTGATACGAAAGTCAAAGCAGATTCGCACTACAGATGAACAACAAGTTATAAATGAAATGTTGCAGACAATCAAACGGATTAATGCCATAAAACCAAACTCAACATATTATGAAATACTAGGACAATATGTAGCGTATGAGGAAAATGATAAAATTCGAGCTTTGGCAATATTAAATGAAGGACTAAAAAAATTTCCGGATTCATCATATATTATCAAATCCATGTTCGACTGCTGCGAATTTACTCATGACATACCGGGTATGGAAAAAGCATTAGAAATGATGAAGCCCCTAGCAAAAG
Source organism: Lachnospiraceae bacterium (assembly GCA_910575565.1). Classification (GTDB taxonomy): domain Bacteria; phylum Bacillota; class Clostridia; order Lachnospirales; family Lachnospiraceae; genus Caccovicinus. The sequence goes on from CAJTFL010000004.1 coordinate 323,947, forward strand.
AGAGCAAGGCTACGAAAGTAGCATATTATTTTCGGCAGGCATTATATTATGCTTATCAAAAAAAGCCAAAAAATTTTATCAACAATTACATCAGTGGCATTGATGGCATTAATAACGAAGCAAGGGTACGTCTCAGGAAAAAAGTGGCAAGAATTATGCGACAAATATCATAAATAATTACTTTTAATATCTTTCTAGCTTAATCGACATGATTCTTCAATTTGATTTAGCCCCTGACGTTATTAGAGAACAATGGTATAATACAAACCAGTCATCTATAGTAGATGACTGGTTTTTTGGTGAAACTCAAACATTATCAGAACTTTTCTTTAGAGAATGCTAAATCTATAGTAAGCAAGAGATTATTCGCCACTTACGAATCAGAGGTATATCCTCTTATATAAAAGGGTAAAAATCACAGATACTCTGTATGAGGCATACGGATTTTAAATAAACTATCAGTTTGTCAAAAAGCAAAAGATAAAAGAAATTTCTTAATATAGCGTTTTAGCGTATTTTGATTTTAGCAAGGTTTTTAGTCATTTACCTTTACAATAGAAATTTTTCTTGCTTTATAAGACGAATAATTGTTCATGTTGAATCCCTTCTCATTCAAAGGAATTTCAGAATGCCCAGTAAAGCGGGGCAGACCCTCCGCCGTACTGATTCCTCATCTCCCTATGCTGCTATCGCAGCTTGTCAGATGGGGCTTGCACCTCACCTGACTGGGGCAAGTCCCCTACCCCACCACTTTCGTCTTTACGACTTAGAAGCGCGGGACTTACTTGAAAGGTTAAATTAGCCATATTTTTAACTATGCATCATACTTTTCAAATAACCTTTAATCAAGGATTGAAAATATAAATATTCTGCTTTTTTTCGATAAATTGTCCAAAAAATAATGTTGGGAATTACTATACAAAAACATGATTTTAAAATAAGATTTATAATTAATGAAAAATCAAATGAATATGTCGAAGCTACAACAATACTTGTTGTCATCGCAGTAACTATAAAATAAATGATTAATGCTTTCAAATATTCTAGACCATTCATTTCTATTCGTTTACAAAATGCATGACTTTCCCATGGAATATCGATAATAATCATACTCGCAATTGAAGATATTAATATTCCAGCAAGCCCTATGACTTGAACCAATATTATATTCACTAGTATATTAAATATTGCCGATAAAATTGGTTGCCATTTATTATCCTGCCACATACCAGCACCATCTCTAAAAACAATAATAGTTCGACGAATACCATGGATAAAAAAATAAAATACGATTAACAACATAATTTGATTATTAAGCATATACTCTTCCCCAACCCATAGTTTCATGAAATCTTGATAAAGGCATACAAAACAAACGCTGCACCATCCAACTATCCAAGCATTCATAAAAAGAACTTTCTTAAAATCATCCCTATTTTTTTCTACTGTTTCTGTCAAAAAACTATTTCCAATTCCTGCAGTCATACCAACAAAACAAATCATAATTATTTTTTCCACTGCATTCATTATATAATAATAATTACCATAATTTGATACAATAACAACTCCCATAAATGATGATAAAACAATATTATCTGCAGAGTTTAATACTGTTCCTCCTATCTTATGACACATTAGTGCAAAAACATTATCTCTAATTTCTCTTTTCTGTTTATAATCTAAACTTCCAATAGGGTTATACTCTGGAAAATACTTTTTTGCATATACATATTTCAAAAAATTTGAAAATATAGTAAATATAATTTCCAAACCCAAAAAAAGATAATATTTTTTTGTTACATATATACCTATAATTTCAAAAGTATACCTAAATAAAGAGACTATTATTTCAACTTTACTTTCAAGATCATTTCGTTGAAAAGCATTAAGTAATGAGCTTCTATAGCCAAACAAAAAATAACTAATAGCAGTATTTATAAGAAACATATAAAACACAAAATACAAATTAATTTCATCTGGATAATGTCCAAATATCAAATACGGTATAACTGGTAATAATAATGTACCTAAACTTAAAACAAAAATACCCACTAACACATACACCTTTTTATAATATTTAAGCAATGCACAAATCTCTTCCGCATTGTTTTCAGCTATTGGTTTATACATACTATAAACCACTGCTGTTCCAAAACCTAATTCTGTTAAATTCAATACCTGTAATATTGAATTAAACAAACTATTAATACCCAGATATTCCGCACCTAATAATTTTATTATTACCGTTCGAAAAACAAATGGAAGCAATATACCTATCATTTTGCTTATATATCCCCAAAACATATTTCGAACAGTATTTTTAGTTCTCTCTATTTTCATAGTAACCTTCTCATCTCTTAAAATGCCTATAATACACATTAAGGACAATGCTCGGGCATACTTTTTTTATTCTATTTTTTATACTTTTCTGTTTTATATATACAATTGATTTCATTTTTTCTTTCATACCTGGAAAATAGCATTTTTGATTCTCAACACAAAAGACCATCTTCCCTGTAATTTTCGCAATTGCTTCAGCTTGATCGGACTCGCTTTCAATAAACCATTTAGCGGTTTTTAAATGTTTAAAAATACTTGCCTTAAAGCTTGCATGATTACCAAGTCTACGGCGTTCTTCTGCTGATTCCAAATTCATCATATAAAGTTTTTTATAATCTATATTATATTTTCTTAGCCAATATTCTGTTTGACTTCGATATTTTTCCAACCTTGATGTTACAATATATCCAACTTTAACAGATGGTATAAATTTTGGTGTTGCATTCAAAATAAAATCTATATATCTCTCATCATCATCATTCTGGCTTATCGTTGGATCAAGACATAGTACTCCATCTATATCTAAACAAGCATTCTCCAGCAAAGTATTATGTAAATAGTTCCATTCAAATACACGATCATCATCTATTATTTCAAAAAAAATGTCCACTTCCATTTTTGTCTCGCTTCTCACATAAGCCGCTAGATATATCTCTTTTTTACCAGAATGTAACGCAGTAATTTTATGTTTAGCTTCTCTAATTGCCCTTCCAGACGAAACCGTATCATCCACAATCAATACTTTATTTACATCATCAAATGTTTTTACATTATGACTTAGATCCTTTGTATTTCCTGATTTAAAAATACTACCTTTTAAATAGGAATCCAAATCAGTTAAAGGCTTATTCAAATATACTGCTATCATATTCGCAAGAATAAGACCACTTCTAGGAATACCCACAACAAGATCTATATCTTGTTGTAATTTATGAATATTCTTTATTAAATCCGAATTTAATTTTTTAAATGTAATAAATTCCATACTTATATACGATTGTAATTAATCGCAGACCTCCATTATTCTACAAAATAATCTTTATAAAAATCGTCATACAGGCTAAAATATAGAATCATACAATTCTAATACTTTTGTAGCATTACGTTTCGCTGTATAATTTTCAAATGCATATTTCCATGCCCTTTTTTGTATAGTACTTGCCAGTAAATGATCCCTCATACATTTCAGTAATATTCTTGATAATTCTTGCGCATTTCCTGGCGGGTATAAAAAACCTGTCACATTATTTTCTATAAGCTCCGATGTCCCTCCAGAATTTGCGCCTATCACTACACAACCAGCCATCATTCCTTCTATTGTGGTTCTCCCAAATGCTTCTTGCCTGGCACATACGCACATACAATCATATTTCATTAAATTTTCCCTTATATTACCTGAAAATCCTTCATATGAAACTATATGTTCCATCCTATTTACTTTTATATACGACTGGATTTTTTCCCAATAAGGTTCATCTTCAATATTTCCCCAAATAAAAACTCTACATTTATTTATCATTTCTTTTGGCAATAAACTAACAGCCTTCACTAATTCCATTTGATTTTTTCCATCACATATCCTTCCAACAATACAAATTTTAAACACATCACCCATATGCTTTGTAGGCTCAATTTCCCCTTTGATATCAATCCCATTATAAATAACTACTATCTCTTTTTTTATGAATTCCTTCCATTTTTCCTTAATCGTTTTTGATACTGCAATTAATTTTGTTGCATTATTGAATAGCTCAAATTTACTCTTTGGATTTACAAATCTACATTGTAAATCTTCTTCTACAAACTCCCGAATATGCCATACAACCGGAATCTTACACTTAATCGCAGCACGTGCAAGCATCCCGCAAGTAAGCATATTAATGTGCACAACTTTTATATTATTCTTTTGCAAAAAAATGCTCATCTTTATAACATCTATTTTGCAAAAAATAGGCCTAATGAGATCTTTGATTTTCTCAAACATTGTCATCCTATATTTTTGCGGCAATATCCATATTTCATGCTGTTTAATTATATAATAGTTTACATTCATTTTTTTTAATTCATATTCAATATCTCCTTTTTTAGGCAGAACAACAATAGGATTATATCTACCATCTTTAATAATATATTTCAATAACCCCAGCAAAGAATGCGAAGCGCCTGAATACAAGTCTGAACATCCATTTTGAATTGCAATATTTTTCAATTATTCACCCCCAAATAAATTTTTTTACTTTCGTTTTATTATATCGTCTAACGAGTAATAATGTATTTTATTGCATTTAAAACGCCGCCTTTTTCTCGCATTCTAAGTTTAAAGCGAAAAAAATAATGTACGGGTTTCCCTAATATTTTACCTATCTTAATTCCTACTATTCTGTTTATTTTTTTCTCTATCTTATAACTTTTTTCTTCTTCTGGTTCATACCAAGAGGCATTATAATGATGAATCGAATATGTATTTTTTGTAATTTTTAATTTCCCCGTATAATAGTTTTTAGGACAAAAATATTCCGGTGGATATATTATGATATTCTTAACTTTTTCAATCGCTCCACTTCCTTGAAAACCATGTTTATATAAAATCTTTGTGACCCTTGTCACTACTGTTTCAGAATTATTTGTGCCATTCTTTTTCATAAAACTTTGCGTATTATAATAATCAATTATTTCTTTATAAATACTCATTTTAGGCATTGCTGCTAATCCAAGTCCTGGAGCTACTACCAATCTTTCTCCTGGCTCACATCCCATAAACGCTCCGTTTAAAACCAATTCATCTATCGGCTTTATTATTTCAACATCTGTATCAAAATATAATCCACCATGCTCATATAAGATTTTAAATCTCGCATAATCAGAAACAAAAGCCCATTTTTTGGCTTCATAAGCTTCCTTTACATATTCACAACACCCGATATCAAAATTTGTCTCATCCCATCGTTTAATTTCATAGCTCGGACAATTTTTTTCCCAACTGTCAATGCATTTTACTGCCAATCTTGATAATGGCTTCCCGCCAAACCAACAATAATGTATAATCTTAGGAATCATATTTTTCTCCCTTTAACATTACCTTCCTTTTATCACTCACAAACGGTAAAGATAAAACATAATACACTAAATATCCATAATTTCCTCTCATTGATGAATTATATAATATTAAAACAATTGAACTTAAGGCAATTATGCTACAAACCTGGCATTTCGTCTTATCTACTATAATCCATTGTTTTTTTCTAATTTGAATAAACACGATAATAAAAAAGCAAAAATAAAGCGCCATTCCTATTAATCCTAACTCTAAATATATAAAAGAAGATGACATCCAATTATAATGGGTATATGAATACAATTTATAAAATTCTGAATACCAGCCAATATTTGTCGCAACCTCACAATTCCCTAGACCTAATCCTGTCAGTATATGTCTTCCAGTTTTTAACAATTCGTTACACTGTCCAATAAACGTAAATCGGTTCATGTCCCCTGTACTAGTATATCCTTGTGATGATGTCACATATCTATACATATGAGTAACTGTAAAAAAATCCGGATCTAATCTTGGAATAACAATATATAATATACGAATAGATACCAATGCCCCTATTATAAAAACAAAAATTACCAGCACCTTTTTTAATGTAAAGTTAGTTATTAATAAAGCAAATACTGTGATCATTGCATATTCAATGTAAAAAATCTTCAATTCAGCGATTGCTGATATAATAAAAGAGCTGGCACTTTTCAACAAAAATAACCGGAGTGATTCCTTCTTATTTAAGTAACAAATAATCGAATTTGTTGTGATCACAATTAAAAATATATTAAGTGGTGCATTTACATCTCCACCAATAAATCCAAATATGCCACCAATCCAGTCTTGTCTTTTTCCCATTATCAAAAATTCAAACATTACTGTGAAAAAGTTAACCCACGTTAAACGTTCAAATAATTTTAGCCCGCCTTTTACCCATAAAACACAAGAAAAGAAAAAAACAAAATATCGAAAATTATTTCTAATCGCCCATAACAATAACATAGGTGATTTCAAATTCAAGAGCGATATTATTAATGCATAGCTAAAAAAAACAAAAACCCAAATAGTTAAAGGCTTTACTAAACCTGTAAAAAGTTTTTTATAATTCCCTTTATAAAATAAATTCATCAACAGTAAGATATTTGCCAAATCAATAGTATAAAACAAACTATGGGCAGCCGGTATAAAACTGCTAATCAATCCTACTGAAAAATCAACTATAAGGATATATTGAATTAATAATTCGTTTTGTTTTAGCTTTGAAACTTTAAACTTCATTATTAATCTCCTTAACGATAATTAACTTTCATTATCTCCTAACTTTAAATCGATTACATAGTATAATCGCAAACTAATCAAAAATAAAATTGACTTTAATCTATCATATATAAAAAAGGTATGCTTTATCGGATATTTTTTATCAATTATATTTGCATACTCTTTTCGATAAAGTTTTCCTCGGCACATAGCCTTCATATATAACATCGCTATATGATTTCTCATCAAAATCAATAATTCTGAATCTTTCTCGGCAGCAAACAATTGCTCTAACTCTTTGCAGCTATTAATAAGATCTATTCCATTTTTAGTCTTATCTTTTGCCTTTGTTATTGAATTTCCATGTCTTAAATAATGATAAAAAATCAAATCAGATGCATATATTTTTTTAGCATAATAAACCACTTGAGGTGTCCATAATTCATCCTCATGAAAAATCCCTTCTTTAAAATATAAGTTATAATTAATCAGGAATTCTTTTTTATAAACGCCAAAGCATACCGGCGCGTATAAGGTTCTTTTTCTAAGTTCGCTTTTTAAAAATGCGATCCCATCATAAAGCCTATTTTTTTTGCTGGCATAACCATAAATTTTATACTGTTTAGAATCTCTTTCTTCTATAAATCCTGTATATACAATATCCGGATATTCTTTTTCTATTACTATTTCTTGTAATTTTTTTAAACAGCCCTGTTCAATGTAATCATCTGAATCTATAAAAAGAATATACTCCCCTAATGCGACTCTCATTCCAATATTCCGGGTATTCGACAATCCCGTGTTTTTTTCTTTTTTAATAATATGTATAAATTCATATTTTAAATATGATTCGGCTATGTTTAAAGAACCATCTGTTGAACAATCATCTATAAGCAGCACTTCATAATCCTTGAAATTTTGCTTTACTATACTGTCTATGCATTTATGCAAATACATTTCAACATTATATATTGGCACTATAATCGAAAAAAACATATTATCTTTAACCACCTTTTATCATCTTTTTAATTTTCTCTTTATACAATTTCTTGTTGATTCTCCAATAACTCTTGTAAAAAATGCAATTAGCTTATCCTTAGATTTTTCTTTTTTATCCTTCCAAGTCCCCGCATATCTATGAATGGAAATAGTATTGTCCGTAATTTTTTCTTTATAGGTATAACAATTAATTGGAGAAAAATATTCAACTGGATACACCCTGCATTTATCCAAATTTTGTATCGTATCCTCTACGTATTCATATCCATATTTATTCGATAAAAGTTCATATACTCTTTGAGAGTTAGGTTTTTTATTTATTTCTCCATTTACAACAAAATGTTCCCCATCATAACTTTCCATTATATCTTTTACAAATTTTGATTTTTTTTCCGCTCCAAATGTTGCCGTACATAATGAATATTTACTTTCAACACCAATAAATGCAATATTATTTAAAACAGAATCAAATGATTTAACGACTTCCACATCTGTATCTAAATAAATGCCGCCATAATTATATAATGCATATAGCCTTGCATAATCTGACACAAATGCCCATTTATGAGCATCATACGCTTCTTTAACATATTCATTAATTTTTACATTAAAATTAGATTCATTCCATTCTTTTATTTCATAATCAGGATTAAATCTTTTCCATTTATGAATATAATTTATAACATCTTGTGGCTTTTCTTTCTCACCAAACCAACAGTAATGAATTACCTTAGGTATCATTTTATCCCCTCAAACAGGTTTTCTACAATTTGTTCAAATTGTTTACAGAAAATATCGTTATTGTTTTCAAATTTTGCCCTCATGTGTGACACAATATCGCTATAATTTTTAATAACCTCCCCAATCTTCTCCACATTTTCCACCACAATTATATTTCCCATCCGACTGGCAACTGCATGGCTAAAATTCACTTGATGATCATTAATATGCTCTCCAAATTTAAACTTTCTAGGTATCACAACTGGAATTTTTCCAATCTTTACCGGCATAAGAAAACTTGACGGCCCTCCATGAGTTATAATAATTCTTGCATCCAAAACATATTTTTCCATTTCTGTATACGTAAAAAGTTTCTGATATATACAGTGTTCAGGTTTGTATGTACAAAATCCGCTCTGAACTATTACTTCCTCTGTTATAACTCCATTCTCCACCAACTTATCTATCTGTTCTAATAGCCTATTGAAAGGCTGCTCATGCGTGCCTACCGTAACGAAAATCATTCCCCATCCCTCTGTTTTTAAAAAATACTACCCAAATTGATTGCCTTTGGATATACCTTTTTCATTTCTTCCCACTCTACAATAAACTTATCTGTGATCGGATAGACTATTTTTCCAGTCATCGTAGGCTTATTTATCCGGTCAAAAACTTCTACATAAATTGTCTTACTTCCTAACAATTTTCCAATATAAAAAAACGGAACAGCCACCGCCGCCCCTGAAGAAATAATCAAATCCGGCTTTTCTTTTCTCAATACTTTCCATGCTAATTTCGTATTAACAATAAGCGCTTTTAAGCTACGATTTGTGGGATAATAGCAAGGATACATTTTTTCACCTTCAAGCACACTTCTAGCATCTTCTTTATCGAACGTTACCCAAAACCTATCCTTATCTTTCCAAAACGGCTTAAGCATATATAAATGTGTTAAATGTCCTCCAGATGATCCAACTAAACAAATTTTCATCCTTCCCGCCTTCATCCTTATAAAAATCAATAATGTTTGCCCATTAAAATGTAATCCTTATTTATTCTCGCCTACCCTCTCTCCCTAACCATCTCTTCCCCATACCTCCCCAAACTCTTCTTCAAATCCTTCGGCGTACATTCCTTTTCTATCCCCGCCAGCACCCGGTATTTGTCAAATATATTCGTTACCATTTTCATTGAAAGCGGCTTCCCCAGCTTAGACAGAAACATCCTCCCGTCATACAGTCCTCCATGCTCAAAATACCCATGCTCTTCTATCCATTGCCACATCTGCCGCTGCAAATCCCTGGAATACAGATAAACCGCACAATTCCTTTCTCTTTTTCTCCGTATCGTCAAAACCGCCGTTTTCCGGTTATAGTCGTTTACTTCCATCCGCAAAAGCTCACTGATCTCAACCCTGTGGTAAAAAAGCAGTTTCATCATCACCTGATCCCTCAGGCATACGCGTTTACGGAAATCGCTGTCCAGCCCCGCATACTCCCGGTCAATGGCCTGGAAAAACGCATCCACTTCCCTTTTCGTCAGCAGGGTATCCACCGAAGCTTCCTTGGGCTGCTCGGGCAGAGCCAGCTCCCGGAACCCTTCTATCGCCCCTTCTCCCTTCAGATAGGATAAGAAGTACCCAAACACAAGGTATTTCCGGCAAACCGTAGAAAAACGGCGCTCTTTTTCCCTGGAAAGGTACTGCAGATATTCCTCCATTTTGCCTTCCAGATATTGTGGTGGAGCGCTAATGACTCTTTTCCTGCCATCTTCCTTATTTCCTTCCCTATCCATCTCCAGCCAGCGGAAAAACAATTCCAGATCCAACTTATAGGCCTTGGCGGTGCGTTCATCCAGCCCCCGGCTGGCTGACTGGGAATCAATAAATCCTTCGATTAAATTTTGCAAAGTTAAATCCGGAACCATTTGTTTCTCCCATTCTTCAAACCAGAGCTGCCCTGGCATTCCCCTACGCAAGCCAGTGATAGCTCAAAGATGAATACAGTAACACTTGCCGCAAAGCTACCCCGGGAAAGCCGTAAAACCAAATATTTTATAAATAACACATTGTTATTTGTAGTTAATAGGGAATAAAAATTTTGATGCGACCATTTTCGCAGATTTCGCAAGTCTGCGAAAAATATCAAGAATACCAAGTAAATTCAGGATTTTCCCGTTACCTGGTTATAGATTTGACCACAAATCTGACCATGAATTCCAATCTAAACCTTACGATAAATCTACTCATAAACGAACTACTAAATCCAGCCATAAACAAACGACTAAATCCAGCCATAAACGAACGATAATCCCAACCAAATTTAATCCTAAAACAATCCTTCCCCTGCTCCCCTTTCCTGCCCCCGGATTTGTCCGTAAAACCGAGACAGGCTCTCCAAGCACCGCCGCTTGCTGTCCATGGAAGGGTGCACATACCGGTTCAGGGATATCTGCACATCCGAATGTCCCAGGATCTGGCTGAGGCTTTTAATATCCGCCCCGCCCTCGATGCAGTTTGTGGCAAAGGTATGACGCAAAATATGGAAATTTTTATGTTTTAGCCCTGCTTTTTTCAAAAGGCGCTTAAAGTGGTTCTGCAGCGTCCTTGGCTCCATCGGTTTATCCTTACCAAAAACATATTCCCCATCATGGCGAATTTCTGCGATTAAGCCTGAAATCATGGAAGACAAGGGAATCTCACGCCGGGAATACTCGCTTTTTGGCGTAGTTTCCAATAAAGCGGTCTTCATCTTGCCTCCTTCTGTGGAAAGCCGCTGTACTGTTCGGCTTACAAAAATCACTCCATGCTCAACGTCTATGTCTTCCCATTTCAGGGCACACAGCTCCCCCAGCCTCAGCCCAGTATAAAGACACAGTACCGCCGCGGCCTTAGCTTTGTCAGTTTTTTGGCATAAGACAGACAGCAGGCCTGCCTGCTCCTTACGGGTCAGCACCTCCACTGGCTTGTTTTTCCGGCGGAAAACTGGCCTGTCCCATGCTGGCATCACAACATGGTACTGCCGGGAGGCGAATTTAAAGATCTGGTTCAGCACACAGCAGATGCTTTTCTGGATACTTTCCGACAGACCTCCGGAAAGCTTTCCCCAGTCCAAGGCATTGCCGATGACGGATACCCCTACATCTCGGAGCAGGGGCTCCAAATGGATGCGGCAAACCAGGCTGTACTTCACGTAAGTAGACTGCTTCCTTGTCTGCTTTACCGCTTCAAGCCACCTGGCCGCCAGCTCGGAAAACTTAAAGGTCTCCGGCTGCATCGGGCATTGGGTACAGTCGTCATTGGAAGGCACAGTCTTTCCCGGTACTTCTTCTGATGCTTCCCTTGGCGCTTCCCTGAAGTTTCCACCGGAATCTCCCTGGCAATTCAGCAGGGAGATTTTTTTCATGGTCAGCTTTTCCTTGGCTGCCTCGTATGTCCGGCCATACACCGAGCGGTACAGCTTCCTCCCCTTTTCCTTGCTATACGTCAGATACCGCCCTTCCCAGCGCCCGTCCTTCCGTTTCCTAATGTTTTCCCCATGCCTTGCCATGACAAGTTCCCCTTCCCTTTCCCTGGATTTTGACCACAAACCTGACCCCAAACGGGATGGATTTTCCCACTTTTTCCCGCCCCTGCCCCATCTTTCCAAAAAAACCGAAAAAAATAAGTAGCAATTCTTCAAGATATGTGGTAGAATTACGTCGATGTTATCATAATTGGAAGAAAAAGTGGTTCTTTAGAAGGAAGAAACTTCTTATTTTTTCTTTCGCAGACTTGCGAAATCTGCGAAAAAGGCATTGCAAAACCATCAAAGCAACTTACGGATTTGATGATTTTACGACGCCTTTATTTTGTGTACTGTAAACTAATACAGCATTGCATTAATTCTCTAGTAAATCCCACTTGCTGCCCGCGCCATTTGCACATCTGCGAAACTCACCATAGCACCGCTACGCCTTGGTTTTACGGTGATAAGGAAGTATTTACAACAACTTATCATTAACGCTGACAAACAGGGTGCATATAGGTAGGTATGACAGATTATGTTGTACCTACTTATTTTTTGTTGCAGTTTTTATTTATTTCAGCTAAAATCAATACACAAGATTGTTAGAGAGTGGGTGAGTGAAATTATGAAAGAAAAGAACAAGAATGAATACAATGCAGAAATGACAATAAATGAGTATTTGTCATTACTTCAAATCAAAATGATTGCGAAACCGTATATAGTTTAGCTAAATCTTTACAGCAAGATGGAGTAACTGGTTTTGGAATTATCCCTTATTTTACATTAACGGCAGCTACCATATTAGAAATGCTTTCGTCAAATGAAATAAAACTTGAAATACCATACTCTGCCCGAATAAAAGATATTCGCATAAAATTGAAAATTTTTGAAGATGGATACAGCAAATCTAAAAGAATGTTATTGGCGATAGATGATATGCTCCCCTTATGGCAGACAGATGAAATAATAAAACTGTCACTATAAGGAGGAGTGTATCGCACCCCACCAAATCCTCCGGCAAGTATCCGGCAAAGACCGTTCCGGCATTCAAGCTTTTTGCGATATGAGCGGACAGTGCATCGTAGGTTTCCCGATAGATCACGCTATTCATCAGGTTGTCGAGAAAGGCGATAATGTTGCCGGACTTATAGGACTGGAACACCTTCCATGGTTTTGGCAGCTCCGCCCCGATATACTTTGCAGTATAGGTTACGAACATGGCGACAATCAGCTTCTCCAATGTGGGCTTGACATCGGTATAGCCAAAATGCTGTTCGCAGAGCTTCCAGAAAGCGTCCAACAAATCATACCGTTCAAACTCGGCCATGAAGCTGTTATCCGCCAGCCCTCCGCCAGTCAGCACCACCCGGACTACATCCTCAAAGGAACAGGTGCGGGCAAAGCATAAGGCGGCCATAATACCCACAAGGATATTCGTCTCGTTATAATGCTCAATCTCCAGGTCATAGAACCGCTGGGCTCGTTTTTTCTCCGCCCAAAACTTGATGTGCTTCTCAATGAGCGGCCTATATTTTTCGTCAATACCCAGGTCTGCTAAAAGGAGTGCGGCTCGATCCGCAAAAAACCGTTTGGAGTAGAGCAGGGTATCCTCCAAATGATTGTCGGCCGTCTCCGGCTTCGGGAACGGCGCATAGATCAGGTAATTTGTCGCGGTATCCACACGCTCCAGAAAATACTTCGTATAGAACTGATTGTCTCGCTGGAGGTAGTAGACTTTAGCGTTTTCCAGCCTTACGCCCCGCATATCTTCTTCAAATTCAGCCTTATCATCATACCAAAAAACCAACTTGCGGGTATCCCCGGCAAATTCGGCGTTCAGCCGGTCAATGATTTGTTTCAAATTTAATTCAGCCATATTTATCCATTCACCTGCCATTTCCCAGAGCGGTTATTCCCAATACGAGTAATGACACCTTCTTTTTGAAGCCTTGCCATAATGCGCTTCACTGTACTGAGCGAATATCCCGTTGTATTCTGAACTTGCTTTTGTGTTAATGCGGCATCTCTCGTTAGGAGTTCAAGGACTACATTTTCCTCGGTGGTAAGATTTCTTGAAACCAAATCAAGCGTTGGAATGGTATCAATGGTGTCAATGGTGTCAAAATTGGTGTCAACAGTGTCAGGGCGCTCCTGACCCAATTTATAGTCATAAGAGTACGCCTCGTTCAGCGGCACAATGATCCTGAACACATCACCCTCACGAAACTGTGGGGAACTGCCGGAATAGAATCGGCTGTACTTAAACAGATTCCTTACGCCGGAGCCAAGTCTGTCTGCCCGGCCAATATTTCTAAAAAATGTGGCTATAATTGGATTTTTTGAAGTCGGCTCCAGATTTTCCAGCGTTATGGGGCCATCCTTTACAGCACGGTTCGCATTTTCTGTATACATCCGATCCTGCATAATGACAAACTTTGCCGTGTAAGAACTGACAAACTCTCGGTGCATCAGGGTATTATCGGCATCATCCACCCGGTCATAGACGGTCTTTTTATAACTGTGAACCTCGGAGCTGGGCGGCACATGAATATGAATGACAGTATGCCCCTCAAACCGCAACAGCTCCGGGTCAAGATAAACCGTGGGATGAAAAAGTACGTCATTGCTGATAACACTGATGAAGTTTTTGATCATATCCGGCGCGGCTTTTTCCGGCACACCGACCACCGTTCCATCATCCAATACGCCCAGGAACAAATCGCCGCCGAAACGGTTCAGGAAAAAGCAGACGCTTTCATAAGTGTCATGCTCGACTCCATTCCCGCAGCGTTTGAACTTTACTGCTACCGTCTCTCCGACAGAGAGAATGGACCGAAATGTTTCGCTATTCAATCGTCTGTACTCCCTTCTTGTTACCTTGCAAAATTTATCGGCAGGATTATTCTGCGTTTTCTTAACTCCGCCAGCCTGTATTTCATTTAATCCTGCCTACTTCTTCCCCATAATATTTTTGGAATCCGCCAGCACCTCATAGAACTTACTGTCCGAGGCGGTCTGCATCTTGCGATAGTTGACCTTTACGCCATCGTCCAGATCCAGCTCAATGCGGCTCAGGGCCAGATGGCTGATTTTTTCGTCATATTCCCGGCACTCACACCTTGACCGCACCAGCACTGTACTCTTTTCTCTCCATAAGGCAATGCCTCCTTTCAGCTTTTGCTCTGTTCTGTTGTCTGTGGATCCGGCTGCTGATCCGGCAATATCTCCATAATGTCTTCAATGCGGCAGTCCATTTTCAGGCATATGCGCTCCAACACGTCTACATTTGTGTTTTCGCCCTTCTCCAATTTGCTTAGGGTCGAATAGCTGATGCCGACATACTCCCGGAAATCTTTCTTTTTCATATCCCTATCGATGAGAATTTTGAATAGCTTTTTATAAGACACTGCCATTACCGTTGCTCCTCTCTGGCTTTCATTCCGCAAGCCAAATAAAACCCAAATACAGTATAACACTGGAGGACGAGAAAAGCGAGAAAAGTTTTGTGAACACCTCGATTTTTTGCCGAGGACACTAAATTCCCATTTTATCAAAGAGAAGCATTGAAGATGGAGGAAGATAGGGGTGCGCTACCTGGTAAGAAGTGTCTTTGTTCCCACAAAGGCGGAGCGGCAAGGTTTATTCTCCGGCTTGGTATACTGTGCAGACTGTGGGAGTAAATTACATTTCGCCACTTGCAGAAGTTTTAACGGTTCACAAGACCATTACCGCTGTGCAAAGTACAAGAGCAATACGGGAAACTGTACGGCTCACTTTATCCGCGAGGAAGTGTTGAAGCAAATCGTATGGAGCAGGATATTTGACGTGACTGCCCTTTTCTTTGATGACATCATGGCCTTCCATGAAATGATGTACGCACAACTCTCTGCCGAAACGGAAAAGGAAATGAAGCGCAGAAAACGGGAAGTCGGACAGGCAAAAAAACGGATTGTAGAACTTGACCGTATCTTCAAGCGGATTTATGAGGACGACATAAGCGGCGCAGTCAGTCACGACAGGTTTTTGAAGCGGTCCGCAGAGTATGAAGCGGAACAGCGGGAACTGGAAAAAAGGTCAAGGCAGACCAGCAGGAAGTCGATACCTACGAGCAGAACAAGAGCGATTTTGACAGCTTCGCCGCGATTATCCGCAAGTATGTGGGGATAAAGGAACTTACTCCCGCAATCGTCATTGAATTTATCAAGAAAATCATAGTCCATGCGCCGGAAAAGGTGGACGGGAAACGAGTACAGAAAGTGGATATTGTATTCAACTTTGTGGGGGAAATCAATTTCCTTTCTGCCAGTCAACCGAAGCGACAGGGTGCATAGCAACTCAAAAAGACGGTACAGCCCTTGTAATTGGGGCTATACCGCCTAATCTGATATTACTTCCTTATAGCTTGAAACCCTTTGTTTTGCACCATTTTATTGATTTTCTTCCCAAAATCACATATAATAAAAACAACCCAAAAAGGAGGATTTCGCCATAGTTATTACAGCGACAGAATTTAAAGCTAATTTCGGAAAGTATCTCGAATTAATTCTATCCGCCTTGTAATTCATTTGCCTTGTAATTCATTTGCCTTGTAATTCATTTGCCTTGCAATTCTATCCGCCTTGCACCACTGGCATCACTGCCCTGCCGCCTAATATTTTTTCATCTTTTCACCTTTTCCTCTTCCCCCACAACGCTTTCCCAAACTTCCAGGCTCCGGAGGCCACCTGGGCGATAATCATCAGGGCGGCTCCGGCGAAGATGAAGATATCCCCCAAGTTAAAAATCACCTTTTTCAGCCGTCCCACATTGATACTGAAATAATCCACCACGTAATTCCGGCGGATCCGGTCATAGTAATTGCTCAGTGCACCCCCAAGGGTCAGGATCAGCACCAGCTTTTCCGTCCAATAGCCCTTCTTGGGAAGCAAAAATCCCAGCACTCCTCCTAAAGCAGAGATCAGCACCATCGGCACGGTCTTTACCAGGTCTGGCCGTTCTTTTAGGAACTGGAAGGGAAAGCCTGGATTATGGCTTTTGTGGATGGTAATCCACCCCTTAGCCATGGGAAGCTCTCTGGGGAATTCGCTGTCATCCCGGGCTTCTATCTCTCCCTTGATGCATAAGTCCACCGCTGCGATTAACATGATGAGTAGAATTGGTATCATTTCACTGCCTCCTTTTTATTCATATTGATCATCCTACTGGCAAACAGCGGCTATTTCTGCCGTCTGTCATAGAATGTTTTCTCTCTGCACACATATACTTTATCAAACCATACTCTTTGCGGAGAATCATTATGTCTACCTGTCCGCTGAATCCAACCAGTGAAACCGTCGCTGATTTTATCTTTCGCCAGGGAAGCGCTTCCAGGCGGCTTCCCCAGCTGGAGAGAGAAATTTTCTGTTTCGATACTCCCTCCAGGGAATTTGCCATCCTTTACTTGCCCCTAGACAGCCTTCCAGATATCAATATGGCAAATTACGAATATTACTCCATTCCTAAACTGTACACCCTTTTAGATTCCTCCAGCCTGGAAACTTCCGGGATCTTATCCGTGTTCCGCCAGCCTGCTTTAAGCGGGCAGGGGGAAGGGGTTTTAATCGGCATGATCGATACGGGAATTGATTACTTAAATCCGCTCTTCCAAAAAGCAGACGGCTCCACGCGAATCCTTGGGATCTGGGATCAGAACATCCCCAAGGCTCCCGACATCATTCCTCCAGGGGTAAACCCTTCTCCCCGCTCTCAGTACAGCCCTATCCAGTACGGCACGTCCTATACGGAGGCCCAGATCAATGAGGCGATCCGCTCTGACAATCCCTTAGAAATCGTGCCTTCCACTGACACGGAAGGCCACGGCACATTTATGGCTGGGATTGCCGCCGGGGGACAGTCCCCTTCCGGGGATTTTATCGGAGCCGCGCCAAAAGCTTCCCTAGGAATCGTTAAGCTGAAACCGGCAAAAAAGTACCTCCGGGATTTCTATCTGATCCGGGAAGATGCCGCGGCCTATCAGGAAAACGATATTATGATGGGCATTAAATATCTGCGGATCCTCTCCGAACAGGTAAAAATGCCCTTGGTGCTATGCATTTCCATGGGAACCACCTGGGGCAGCCATGAAGGCTCCTCGCCTTTAGGCTATATGCTGCAGACCGCCAGCCAGCATATCGGCATGGCAAGCGTAGTCTCCGCGGGCAATGAAGCTGGACTGTCCCACCATTACTTCGGCACTATCCCTTCCGGCGAATCCTGGGAGGACGTGGAAATCCGGGTAGCTGAAGGGGAGCGTGGATTCGTGGCTGAATTCTGGGCGGATGTACTGGATCTTTACACCGTTGGCTTTATCTCCCCCAGCGGGGAAACCATCAGCCGCATCCCCTTATCCTTGGGCCACGATTCCCGGGTGAGCTTCCTGCTGGAACCAACGAAAATCTCCGTATCCTACTTATCCAATGAAGCAGGTTCCGGGCGGCAGCTTATCTTTTTCCGCTTCCAGGATCCTTCCCCCGGAGTCTGGCGCATCCGGGTTTATAATTCCCTCTATTTAAGGGGGCAATACCATATATGGCTCCCCATAGAAGGCTTCGCCTCCCCGGACACCATCTTCCTTAAGCCCAGCCCGGATACCACCATCACCAACCCGGGCAATGTGGCCTTCCCCCTTACCATCAGCACCTACGACCATCGGGATGGCAGCATTTACCTCCATTCCAGCAGGGGCTATACCATCAATGAGCAGATTAAGCCGGATATCGCCGCTCCCGGAGTGGATGTTTACGGCCCTGCCCTTCCCCGGATCCAGGGAAGCTACGGCGGAAGCCAAATCCCCATGACCCGGCGTACCGGCTCCTCCGTGGCCGCCGCCCTGGCTGCCGGAGCCATCGCTAATTTAATGGCCTGGGGCATCGTACAGGGAAATGATCCCTCCATGAACAATGTTTCCATCCGAGGGTATTTAATCCGCGGGGCACAGCGAAATCCGGCTTTCCAGTATCCAAACCGGGAATACGGCTATGGAACCTTGGATCTTTATCAGTCCTTCCTCCAGCTCAGGGAATAGGTAAAAGCCTGCCATTGGCCGCTTACATCAATGTACCGTGCCCATACTGCGCATCTCAATCCTTGGGCCGCCCCGCTTTTCCAGGTAAGGCCTGGTGATCACCACTGCACCGATATTCGGATCCTTGGGGATTTCATACATAATATCCAGCATGAAATCCTCCAGGATAGCCCTAAGGGCTCTGGCTCCCGTTTCCTTCTGGATCGCTTCCTCTGCAATCCAGTCCAAAGCCTCCGGGTCGAATTCCAGCTTTACCTCATCATAAGCCAAAAGCTTCTCATACTGCCTTAATATGGCATTCTTCGGCTCCATTAAAATCCGCTTCATCAGCTCCTTATCCAGGGACTGGAAGGCTACCTTAATGGGAAGGCGGCCTAAAAACTCCGGGATCATGCCGAAATTCCGCAAATCTTTGTTTTCCGCCTTCATCAGCAGATCCCTGTCCTTTTCATGAGCATCCTTAAGCTCCGCCCCAAACCCCATGGAGGATTTCTTTGCCAGGCGCTCCTTAACAATCTTTTCCAGATCCGGGAAAGCTCCGCCGCAAATAAACAAGATATTATCCGTGTTCACCGTAGCCATGGGCGTCATGGCATTTTTCTGGTTAGAGCCTACCGGAACCTCCACAATACTGCCTTCCAAAAGCTTTAGCAGCTCCTGCTGCACCGATTCCCCGCTTACGTCCCTGGCATTAGTCTGCTGCTTTTTCGCAATTTTATCAATTTCGTCAATAAAAATAATTCCACGCTCCGCTTTCTCCACGTCATTGCCCGCCGCCGTCAGAAGCTTGCTGACCACGCTTTCAATATCATCTCCGATATACCCGGCTTCCGTAAGGGATGTGGCATCGGCAATGGCCAGGGGCACATCCAAAAGCCGGGCTAACGTCTTCACCATATAGGTTTTCCCGCTTCCGGTAGGCCCTATCATCAGGATATTGGACTTTTCAATCGTCACCTCATCTTGCCGCTGCCCCTGCCGGTCTAAAAGCGCCCGCTTGTAATGGTTATAAACGGCTACGGAAATCACCTTTTTCGCCTGATCCTGGCCCACCACAAACTCGTCTAAGCGCTGCTTAATCACGTGGGGAGCCGGGATATCCCGTATGGTATAGGCCTTCGCCGCTTCGGTTTTCTTTTTAATTTTCTGCTTTTTGGGGATCGCCATATCCGGCCGCAGCATATTGGATAGCTCCCCCATATTCAGATTCATAAAGGGCATATTGGAAAGCTGCCCTAGATCCAGCCCATTTTGGTTCAATGCGTCAAACGCTTTCTGCATACAGTCATGGCAGAGGTAAATCCCTCCCGGCATGGACACCATGGCCCCTGCCTTGCTCTCCGGCCTGCGGCATATATAGCAGACTTTTTCATAGTCCCTGTCATCCTCCTGGCCATTCGTACCTTTTTTGGCTTCCTCCGCCTCCATACTGTCCGTCTCAATTTCCGGTAATTTTTCCTTATCTTCCAATGTTAACCTCTTTTCCTGTAAACGCCAGGCCTGCCCACTGGCCGCCTGGCATTTCTTGATGTATGTTTAGTTTATCACAGGCAGGGGAGTTAGTAAAGCAGGCATTCAAAAAAGCAGCCCTTTAGGGCTGCTTTTACTGCTACGGGCGATACCGGCAGCAACAGGCTTTTCATCGGCAATGCATTAATTAACGCTCTCTTCCGGCGGCCTGATTCCCAGCGTCACCTCTACCTGCCGCTCTACATACTGCCCGTCTTTCAAGGACTCCACCGTCAGCGAAACGGTGTCCCCGCCTGCATAGTAGGACAGCATACGCTTAAGCTCCGCCATGCTCCTTACCGACTGGCCGTCAAACTTCGTGATAATATCTTTTTCCTTCAGGTTAGAAGATGCTGCCGCGCCGCCTTCTATAATTTTATAGACAAACACGCCCTGGGGCATCCCGTAGGTTCTGGAAGTCTCGGCATCGATATCCTGCCCCTGAATGCCTAAGTAGCCCTGCTTCTCCTGTTCTACCTCTACCCTGGTTTTCTTAGTCATCAAGGTACTGATAATGTCCTGGACTTTGGTAATGGGAATAGCATAGCCCATGCCTTCCACCTCCGTGGAAGAATACTTAGCGGAATTAATCCCCACCACTTCACCTTTCATATTCAGCAGTGCGCCGCCGCTGTTGCCTGGATTAATGGCGGCATCCGTCTGGAGCAGATTTCTCGTCGTCCCCTGATCCGTCTTTACCTCCCGATCCAAGGCACTAATATAGCCTACCGTTACCGACTGGCCATACCCTAATGCATTTCCAATAGCCACAACTCCCTGGCCTACCTTCAGGCCGTCCGAATCGCCTAATGTGGCAACGGCGATTTTGCCCCTAGTATCACCTGGGATCGACGACAAATCCACCGCGATCACCGCCAGATCATTGTCCGAATCCGTTCCCTTCACATTCGCTTCCACTTCTTCATTGTCCGCGAAAACCACTCCAAGGGTCTTTGCCCCTTCTACTACATGGTTATTGGTTACAATCAAAAGCTCATTCTCGCTTTCCCCTACGATGATCCCTGAGCCGCTTCCTCTCCCCTCGTAAACCTGGGGCAGGCCAAACCAATCCTGGGTCTGGTACTGGGTCACGCTGTTAATGGCCACCACGGAAGGCATGGCCTTTTCCACAATCCCGGACACATCATTCGATACGGAAACCGCCATTGCCGTGCTTTCATTGGAAGAAGGCGCGGGCTTTGACGCTTCCGGCAAGGTTTCTGCCTGAGCCAAGGTGGTTTTCGTCCCATCCTCCGTCTCCTGAAGGCCCAGCAGGCGGCTTCCCGCCACATTAACGCCCGCCATGGTTCCCCCGGCAACTACGCCAAACAGCACTGCTGCCGCGGTGATCTGGGCTATCCGCTTAGCTAAAGGATGCTGCTTTTTCTCTTTTTTCCGTTTCTGCCCCTGCTGCCCGGAATAGGCCGACGGCTGCTGCCATGGGGCATAATGCTGATAGGTCTGATGGGATTGCTGAGGCTGCTGTCCATAGCTGCCGCCCGTTCCCGAATTCCCATAGCTATAAGGATTTGACTGGCGGCCATATCCTGTTCCGTAGCTGCCATAGCCATCTGCATTCCCCGGCTGGGATGCCTGGCTGCCTCCATAGCTGCCTGCGCTCCCCGGCTGGGATGCCTGGCTGCCTCCATAGCTGCCTGCGCTCCCCGGCTGGGATGCCTGGCTGCCTCCATAGCCGCCTGCGCTCCCCGGCTGGGATGCCTGGCTGCCTCCATAGCTGCCTGCGCTCCCCGGCTGGGATGCCTGGCTGCCTCCATAGCTGCCCGCATTCCCCGGCTGCGTCTGCTGGACATTCCCGCTAACTTCTCCTGCACCGGCCTGGCTGCCTCCAGAGGCCTCCCTTTCCTGGCTTTCCCGTTCTCTGTCAGCCTGTACCTGGCTTTCCTCCGGTTTTCTATATTCTGTCCTCTCCGGATCATTCCCCGTTTGATTTTGTTCGTTCTTCCCATAATCGTCCTGATACATAACCTAAATCCCCTTTCCTACTTTAAAGGCACGTTTCAAAGACCTTTTGTGCTTACCGCATCAACGCTTCTTCTTGATTACAAAAATGATTGTATCAGCGAATTGTGATGGAATTGTGACGATTATATGATAAAACAATGATCTAAATATCTCAAATCAATGAAAACTTTCATGATTAACCATTCCGCTCAGGAAACTCCCGGCCCTGCCGGAATCGTGGTAATTCCGCCTTGGGGCTGGCCAAGGGACGGCGTATTCGGAGACGATGCTCCTCCCGCCGATGGAACGGGACTAGCCGGTCCGCCCCCTGATGGACTCCCGCCAGAACCAGACGGATGCCCTCCCGATGGATTCCCACCAGAACCAGCGGGAGCACTTCCTGACGGGTTTGTACCAGAGCCTGATGGAGTACTTCCTGATGGATTCGTGCCGGAACCGGACGGGCTGTTCCCCGATGGATTCGTGCCGGAACCGGACGGGCTGTTCCCCGATGGATTCGTGCCGGAACCGGACGGGCTGTTCCCCGATGGATTTGTGCCGGAACCGGACGGGCTGTTCCCCGATGGGTTCGTGCCGGAACCGGACGGGCTGTTCCCCGATGGGTTCCCGGCAGAACCGGACGGGCTGTTCCCCGATGGGTTCGTGCCGGAACCAGACGGGCTGTTCCCCGATGGATTTGTGCCGGAACCGGACGGGCTGTTTCCCGACGGACTCCCGGCAGAACCGGACGGGCTGTTCCCTGATGGATTCCGGCCAGGAGAAGCGCCGCCTGACGGACTGCTCCCCTGCGGCGCACTGCCGCCTGACGGATTCCGCCCTGATGGACTATCCCCTGACGGCGTACCCCCTGACGGATTCCGGCCTGACGGACTATTCCCCTGCCCGTCTTCCCCGGGCCGCCTGCCTGCACCGCCGCTGCCGCCCGATTCTATAGGCAGATTTGTCCCTGGCGGGAGGATAACGGATGAAGGATTCTCTTCCCCATTTCCATTATCCCCGTCCCCGCGGCCAGACGTACCTTCCCCGCCTTCTCCATCGCCTTCATCTCTGCTCCCGCTTCCTTCCTGGCCTTCCTCATCATCCCGGCTTCCGCTTCCTTCCCCGCCGTCATCATCATCATCTTCTTCTTCCCTGGCCTTCTTCGTCTCCTTCGCCTTCCCTTTCCCCGCGCCGGATCCTTTGGGACTGCTTGGCATTACGCCTCCGGCAGTGGAAACATGGCCTATGGAAACTCCCTGATTATGCATCCCGGTATCGCTGGCGATCTTGGCGCTGATTTTTATCACGGTGTCGCTGGGCGTATAATTATCCTCCCCATACAGGAATTGGTGAAGCTCCTTCACATTCCCTTCCAAGGTCTGGGGGATTACGCAGGCGCCCTTTTTCCCCATATTGGCGTCTCCCCTGGCAAAGGGGAAGCCTCCGGTTTCCCCGATATAATACTTTCCCACGTCTCCCAAAAGGCTGATAATGTCCTGCATATCCACGCTGGTAGCCACCTGGGGAAACAGCACCAGGGTCAGCTGGTTTAACGTATTTAAGTCCGCTTTCTTCGCCTTCTCGAAAGCCGCCTGAATCACCTTCCGCTGCCGCTCCGTCCTGGCAAAATCCGTATCCATCAGCCTGAGCCGCCCGTAAGCCACCGCCTGAACCCCGTCTAAGTGGTTCATCCCCGGCTGCTTTAAATGCTGGGAATACACCCCGGTGGCATTCACCGTTTCCGTGATAAACGAATTAATGTAGGCAAACTCCGCCCGGCTGATCTCCATGTCCACGCCGCCCAAAAGATTTATCCCGTCGGCTACCGCCTTCCAGCTGAAGGTGACAAAATCGCTGATATTCAAATCCAAATTTTTATTCAGCATCTTTGCCGCATTGCTGGGGCCGCCGTCAAAATAAGCCCGGTTAATCTTATTGTAGCTGCCGTTGTCGTCAATATTTAAGTAGGAATCCCGAAACACACTGACTAAGCGGATCTCCCCGGTATCGTGGTTAATGTCGCAGATCATATTCACGTCTGCATTCGTATCCTTCCCCACATTAGAGCCCCGGCTGTCCACGCCGAAAATGTAGATTCCCCAATGGCCCTTCTGCTTTTGGTACTGGGGAAGATCCACGGAAAAGTTAGGATTTTCCACCTCCTCCGGAACCCAGTCTTCCACCCGCTGGATCATATTCCATCTCCTGGCGAAAAAACCGTAGCCGCACAAAAACAGCAAAACAAAGCACTCGGCGATAATCATTACGATAATCCTCCGGCGCTTCCTAAGCCTCTTTCTCTTTTCCCTCCGCTCCTTCTCAATGCTTTCAGAAAGCTTAGGGATTCTCCTGATTTCCCTTTGGGGCGAAGAATTATCCCTGTGCCTGCTCCTTCCGATGCCGGATTTTACCGGCTCTTTTTCCTGATCATAGCCCATTGCTTTCCCTCGCTAATACGCGTTTTTATTGATAAAGCCTTTAAAGATGGTCAAAAATAAGATTTTAACGTCAAACCCTAAAGTCCAATTTTCAATGTAATACAAATCGTGTTCAATCCTTTTCGTTATGGAGGTATCCCCCCGGTATCCGTTTACCTGAGCCCATCCGGTCAGCCCCGGGCGCACCTGGTGCTTGACCATGTAGCGGGGGATTTCCTCCTTAAACCGCTCCACGAAAAAGGGGCGCTCAGGCCTTGGCCCTACCAGGCTCATATCCCCTTTCAAAATATTGAAAAACTGCGGCATCTCATCGATGCTGGTACGCCGGATAAACTTGCCCACCGGCGTCACCCGGGGATCGTTTGGCGTCGTCCATTTCGTCTTTTCCGCCGAAGGCTTCTGCACGGCCATGGAGCGGAATTTATACATCTTAAAGGGCCTGTTGTGAAGGCCCACCCGCTCCTGGCTGTAGATCACCGGCCCTGGGGAAGTTACTTTGATCAAAAGGGCTGCAAGGGCCATCAGCGGCGAGAACACCAAAATCGCCACCGAAGCGCCGATAATGTCCATAATCCGCTTTGCCGTGGCATTCAGCAGATCATTTAAGGGCACATGGCGGATATTAATCACCGGCAGGCCCTGGAGATCCTCCGTATAGGGCCTGGTGGGAATGATATTATTGTAATCCGGGATAAACTTGGTATGGACGCCGCTTTTCTCGCAGGCCGCCACGATCCGCTCCAAATTCTCGTACTCCTTAAGCCCCAGGGTAACGGCAATCTCATCCAATGTATTTTCTTCCAAAAAATGCTGCAGCTGGGCGATCTGCCCCAAAACCGGAACCTGATGATACATAAACCCCAGGGGATGGTGATCGTCCAAAATTCCTTGGATACGGTAGCCCCACTCCGGGTTTGCCTTTACCCGGTCGATAAATCCTTCCGCCGCACGGCTGCAGCCGATAAGGAGGATATGCTTCTGGTTGTACCCTTTTGAGCGCACGGAATGGAGGAACCGATGGATGGCGTACCGTTCCGCCGCCTCCAACGTCACATTGATGGCAAAAAACGCCATCACCATCCGCCGGGAAAAATTGTAAAAATATGGATTTTTCCCTCCGAGGTACAGCACCAGGGTAAAAATCAAAAGACCGATGGTATTGGCCTTGCAGATATTGGCCAGCTCCACCCGCTTGCGCATCACCCGCTTAGGGGTGTAAAGCTGGAACATCCCGTACAGCACCAAATACAGAGGAATTATCACCACCAAAGGGATAAAATACACCCGGGGCGGCAAAACCCCTGTACCCGCAAGCAAAAACGCCCCGCTTTCGATAATGATGTACCAGGCCAATCCATAGGATGCGGCGATAATGCACGCATCCAATACTACATGAGTCCGGTTTAATGATTTTTGGTTATTTTTTATCATCGCAATCACCTTAGTTTTTTCAGCTGGCGGCTGGAAAATTCATAAATATACAGCAGGGTAGCGGCAAACAGCTCCCACTGGATTTCCAGGTAATGGATGGCGTTTTCCTTTCGGAAGGGAACCTTCCGGCATTTTCCCGCCGTCCTGATCCCCTCGAAAAATCCATCCACATATTCCTTCCCATAGCCCAGCTTTTTAAAAAACCCGTACTTTAAGCCCACCCCGGCCAAAAGCCCCGGCAAATTTACCAAAAGCTGAGGCCAAGGCATATTTTTGTAGTTTAAGTAAACCTGGTTTCTTGCCGCCAGCCTTACCTTAAAGGCATTGTACTTGGAGCCGCTGGTTCCGCTGCCCACGTGGTATACCAGCGCCGTGGGGCAGTAAATGTTATCATACCCGGCAATCCTGGCCCGGTAGCCCACGTCCAAGTCTTCCAGGTAGGCAAAATGCATCTCATCGAAATACCCGATTTCCTCAAAAACCGCCCGGCGGTAAATGGCCGCCCCGGCGCAGGCGGAAAACACCCGGACAGCCTTCCGGTATCCTTTAGAGCGCCTTCCCACACCCCTCTGGTACGCCCAGCCGAAAAGGCAGTACATATCCCCAGCGTCGTCCATCAGCTCCGGGCGGTGCATCTGAACCATCTTGCTGCTGACGGAAAAAATCTTAGGGGAACGGGTGATTGCCCGAAGCAGCTCCCTTACATAGTGTTTGTCCACCTTGGTATCATTATTCAGCAAAATTACGTAAGGCGTAGTACTATGCTTAATCCCCAGGTTCACGGCGGCAGAAAAGCCTTTATTTTCCGGCAGAAACAGCGCCGGGATCCGTTTCTTCCTCAGCCACTCCACGCTGCCGTCCGTGGAACCGTTATCCACCACCAGCAGATGAAAATCCTGAAAACTCTGGTTTCCCAAAGCCTCCATGCAGGCTTCCATGTAGGCCAGGCCGTTATAATTGGGGATAATAATCGTTACCTCTTTTTTCATGTTTCCTTCACCTTTTCCTGTGCCTATAGGGCGGTCAGCTTTCCGCCAGCTTCCGCCCGGTCTTCTGTTCAAAGATCCTGCACACCTCATCCTTAACCTCGGGCTCCATGTAAGGCAGATAAACCTCCAGGTTATAAGGCTCCCCGATTTTTTCCTTTAACAGATCCCGAAGGGCAAAATTAGACTTGCGCAAGGTCAGGTTAGGATTGTAATACGGATCCCCGCCAATCACAATCTGGGGCCAGTAGCCGATAAACCTCGCCACTTCCCGGTTAAACCGCTCTACCTTTTCCGGCGTATCCTCTAAGCCCCTGGACTTGGATTCATAATGGTAAAGGAGGGCATAGGGGTTGTAAACTACCTTTTTCCCCAGGGCACGGACTTTCAAGCAGTAATCGATATCGTTAAAGGCCACCGCCAGCTCTTCCCGAAAGCCCCCCACCTGTTCAAACAAGGAACGCTTGCTCATCATGCAGGCAGCCGTCACCGCGCTGTAGTCCTGGGCACACATGGCACGGTGGAAATAGCTGTTTTCCGCCTGGTGAAGGCCGATAAAGGTATGGCCCGCAATGCCGCCGAAGCCGATCACCACCCCGGCGTGCTGGATGGTATCATCCTGGTAAAGCAGCCTTGCCCCCACTGCCCCCACATCCTGGCGCATACCGTATCCCAGCATCTCCCGCACCACATCCGGCTCAATCACTTCCACGTCATTATTGAAAAACAGCAGATATTCCCCCTTGGAAAACCGGACGCCAAAATTATTGATGGCGGAAAAATTAAAGCCCTTTTCCCAGGTAACAACCTTTACCTGGGGGCGTTTTTCCTTAAGCTCCTCATAATACCGGAAGGTTTCCGGCTCCGTGCTGTTATTCTCTACCACTATCACTTCCAGATTTTTGTAGGTTCCCTTATCCAGAAGTGAGCTTAAGCAAAGCTCCAGATCCCCCCGGTGATCCTTATTGGGGATAATCACCGACACCAGCGGCTCCTCGTCAAAATGGAAGCGGGTATGGTATATCCCAAAATCCACCCCTTTTTCCACGGAATCCACCTCAATGCCCTGCCGCTTGAAATGGGCCTTAATGGCCCTGGCTCCGGCTTCAAAGGCATACATCTTGCTTTCCGGGTTGCTGGCCGTGGAATTCATATGGCAGCGCCAATGGTAAAGCACCTTGGGGATATGATGGATCTTCCTGGCCTTCTCCGTGCACCGGAAAATGAAATCATAGTCCTGCGCCCCGTCAAAGGCCTCATCAAACCCTCCTGTTTCTTTAGCCAGCTCCCGGCTGACCACAAACAAATGGCAGATATAGTTCACGCTGGTCAGCAGATCCGGATTGAAATCCGGCTTGAAATGGGGGTCAAAAAGCGCCTGCCCATCCATATCCAGCTTATCCTCATCGGAATAAAGCACATCAATCTCCGGATCCCCATTGATGGCTTTTACGCACTCATAAAGGGCATTTTCCGTCAGCGTATCGTCATGATCCGCCAGCAGGATAAAATCCCCCCGAGCCATCTCCATGGCCGCGTTCGTATTCCCTGAAATCTTCTTATTTTCCCCCAAAATCACGTATTTAAAACGGGGATCCTGCTGGGCAAACCGTTTCAGCACCCGCTCCGTGCTCTCCCCCTTAGGGCTTCCGTCTGCAATGCACACTTCCCAGTTCCCGTAGGTCTGGCTGCGGATGGATTCTAAAAGCTCCTTTAAATACCGCTCCGGCGTCTTATAGGCCGGGACTAGGATGGAAAATTTGGGGGTTACAGGGAACTTCTCCTGACGCTGCCTTTCCAGCTCCTCCTGGGAAGGCCGGGTCAGCTCGTACCATTCCCCATAGTCATAGTCATTATCCAGTCCCTGGAGCTTATGCTTGGACTTTAACACCAGCGCCTTAAAGCCGTTTTCCTTCCAAAAATCCATAGCCACATGGACGGTTTCCATGTTCATCAGATCCTTGATCTTCTGCACCCGCTTATAGGCCACGCTGGAGCGCTTCTCAATCAGCTCCTCGTTATATTTCACTACAGCCTTCCTTCCCTCACAGCGGATAATCAGATAATAGTTTTTCCCCCGCTCATAAGGGAACTGGATGTCAAACCCAAAGTCCCTGTCATATACCTTCTTAAAATAAATCTGGCTCACATCGTCCCGCCTAGTAGGGACATACCGAAAATCCACCGGCTGATGCCTTTCGTCTTCCACGGAAAAAGCCGCCCGGGAATCCGGGTTTTTCCCCAGCACCCAGCCATTTAGCGTAATGGAATTTTCCCGTATCCGAACCACATCAATCTTATATTTCATGGCAAATCTGTTTCCTCCTGGAACTGCCCTTCCGCCCTCTGCTCCTTAGGCTTCCTTCTTCTGCGCCTGCGCTTATGGTTTTTTTCCGCCCCTGCCGCAGCCGTCTCCCCGGCGGCCTGGCTGGCTTCCTGGGAAAGATCTTGGCTGGCCTCCGGCTCTTTCGCCTCTTCCTTCCGGCCTTCCGCCATCTTTTCGCCTGCAGGCTCCTGCACTTTTGCCTTCTGCTGCTTTTGGGCCGCTTTTTCCTTCTTTGCCAGCATGGAAGGCCCTAACTGGCTGGTGCTTCCTCCCTTGCCGCCCTGCTTCCCGCTGTGCCCTTTTTTTCCGCCAGGCCGGACATCGAAATTAATCCGCTCCTCCTCTACCACCAAAGGACGCTTCATCACCCTCTGGTTAATGCCTAAGACGTACTCCCCCACCATGCCGATAAAGAAAATCTGCACGGAGCCTAAAAAACACATCCCGATCAGCAGCGGAGCCATCCCTGCCGCAAACCGCTCCCAGTACACCAGCTTCATGATCAGGTAAATTAAAGCGACCAGGATGCTTACGGCGCAGCAAATGCTGCCGAATATGGTGGCCAGCCTAAGCCCTGCCTTGGTGTAGGAGGTAATGCTTAACATGGCAGCATCGTAAAGGCGGTAGAAATTATTGCTGGTTTTCCCTGCCCTGCGCCGGGGCTGCTCATAAGGAATCTCCTTCCTCCTAAATCCCAGCTCCGCCACAATCCCCCTAAGGAAAGGCGTGGGATCGTCCAGCTTTCTAAGCACCTGGATAAACGCCGCGTCATACAGGCCAAACCCGGTAAACTGCTCAATCTGTTCCACATCAGACAGCTTTTTAATCATTTTATAGTAACAGCCCCTGAGCCAGTACATCAGCTTATTTTCCCGGCTGGAGCTTTTAATGCCGATAACAATCTTATACCCATATTCCCATTCCAGCACATACCGAGGGATCATTTCCACCGGATCCTGGAAATCCGCCGCCATTAAAATGGTGCAGTCCCCAGTGCTCTGAAGCATAGCATAGTAGGGTGAATTAAACTGTCCGAAATTTTTCGCGTTTAAAATCGCCTTAATCCCCTCATCTTCCACGCACAGGCGGCGGATAATCTCCCTCGTCCCGTCGGAAGAATCATTGTCAATAAAAATCAGCTCATACCGGTAATCCGGCAGATCCCTTTTGAACGTTTCCCTAATGGCATCCGCCATTGCCTCCACATTTTCCGCTTCGTTATAGCAGGGCACTACAACACTGATTGTTTTCATCCTCACTTCACTCCCCATCCACGCAGACCATCACTTTTATCAGATCCTGTGGTTTCTCCTTCATTAAATACAGCGCTTCTTCGATTTTGTCAAGCCCTTCCAGGCGATGAGTGATTAGCTTTTCCGGGTGGATGCGGCCGTATTTCACCATCTCCATCATGCGCTGGATGCGGACGCGCCCGCCCCTGGCCAGCTCCGTGCGGATGGTCTTGCCTGCCATTCCCCGCCCGCCGGAAAATTTCGGGAAAGGAAGATTTCCCGTGCCGCCGAAATAATTCACATTAGACACCGTGCCGATCCCATAGCGCACCATATCCACCGCCTGGGCGAAAGCTTCATCCTGGCCGCCGCAGATAATCACCCGGTCGGCTCCCAGCCCCCCGGTCATGGCCTTTACCTTCTCCGCCACATCCCCATCCTTATAGCTTAAAATATCCGTAGCCCCAAATTCCCTGGCCAGCTTTACGCAAACCGGGCGGCTTCCTACCGCGATAATCCGGGCAGCTCCCAGATGCCTCGCTCCCTCCACCGCCATAAGGCCGATAGGGCCGATCCCTATGACTGCCACCGTATCGCCAAACTGGATTCCGGCGCACTCCGCCCCGGTAAAACCGGTCGTCACCACATCCACGCACATCAGCGCCTGTTCCACCGTAACGCCCTCCGGGATTTTGGCCAGGGTCGTATCCGCATCAGGAATCCCGAACCGCTCCGCAAACACGCCAGGCTGGCTTCTCCCCAGCTGGTGGCCGGAAAAAGGCGCGCTGGCATGGCCGAAATTATGCTCCTGGATCCCCAGATCCCTCCAATCCGGGGTAATGGCCGGAACAGCCACCACTTCACCGGGCTTAAAATCCCGGACAAATTCCCCTACTTCCACGATCTGCGCCACGCACTCATGGCCCAGGATCAAATTCGGCGCCTTCTTAGATCCGCCCCCAAACACCGTATGGACATCCGATGAGCAGGGAGCCAAAGCCACCGGGCGCAGGATTGCCCCGTAAGGAGACAGCACCGGCAGGGGAGAGTCAAACCACCCCACCTTGCCAGGCTCAATTAATACAAAAGACTTCATCACGTTTACTGTTCCTCTCAAAAATAAACCGTTCGTTATCTAACTTCCTCCAAATGGTCGCTGCGCATGGCTAAGATCCTTACCCTTTCCCCAAAACGGGAACGGATAATCCCTGCAATCTCCTTCGTATACCCAGGCGCCACGATCACGATCTGCTCCACCGGATGCTGGTGGAAATAATCCGGGGGCACGATAGGCAGATGGGATGCGGGGGCAAACCTTCCCTGCTTAAACGGCGCTGAATCGATCATATATTCCGCCGCTTCCCCTAAGCAGGTGGTGGCCGCCAAGGTAAACCCCTGATGGCTGGCTCCCCACAAGGCCAAGGTTTCTCCCTTTTCCTTCAGGGAGCAGGCCAGCTTTTCCATCTCTTTTCCTATCTGCACCTGGCTGGCCGCTAATGCGGAAAAATCTTCCTTCCGGATCTCCCCATCCCGGATCCAGGCCTTTTTAATGCTTTCTTCCCTGCCCTTCTCCACCTTCCGAAGGATAACCGCACAGGTGTCCCGGTTCACCAGCTCCTCCTCCAGCACGGCAAAACCATGAAGTTCTGCCAGCTTCCTTAAGGTTTCAAACCGGTAGTAGGCGATGTGATCCCTGAGGAATTCATAATAGCTGCCATGCTCTACGATATATTCCAGGCTGGGGACGGTGATCAGGCCCACGCCCCCCTCTGCCAGGTTATTGCGGATGCACTCCAGCATCACCCCGGGCCTTGGCTGGTGCTCCAAAAAATTAAACGAAAGGAAGGCGTCATAAGGCCCCTTCCCTCCCAGCAGCGTATCCGCCGTCTCTGCAAAGCCTTGGCTTACCTCCAAGCCCTTAGCCGCGGCGGCCTCCACCAGGCCTTTTTTGTGCTCTACCCCCACAGCCTTTACCGGGAACTCCTTAAGCACCGCCAGGAACTCTCCCTGGCCGCAGCCTGCCTCCAGGATTTTCTTTCCTTCCAGATGGTAGGTTTCAATTAGGTGGCGGTATTGGCGGCGGCGAAGCTCTGCCATCGTGGTGCTGTACCCGCCCGCCCGGATCACATCCCGGTAATAATCCACCGGCTGGCAGTCAAACTGCACCAGCCCGCAGCACGCACACTGGTACAGCCTCAAGGGAATTCCCCTCTCCCCCTCCAGATCCTTTGCCGCCGGGATATTCTGTGCCGACGCAGGCATCCCTTCAAATTCCAGGAGCGCCTTCCCCGGCAGCTTTTCCCCGCACAGCAGGCAGATATCCCTGGCATGACTATCTTTTTCCATTAACGTTCCTGTCCTTTCCCTTTTCCCTTAAAAGCCTTCCGATCCCTTCCTCAAAAGATACTGACGGCCTCCAGCCTATGGCCTTCATTCTGGAAATATCCGGGATCAAATTGGCCGACCCTTCCGCATTAGGCGGCAGCTTCCCATAAAGGCACTCCCCCCGGCCCCCGCAAAGGCGGCGCATCTCTTCCACATAATCCTTTAGGGGGCGGGTCCAGGACGCTTCCCCGGCAATATTATAAAGGCCGTCCTTTTCCAGTTCTCCCGGATACTCCATCAGCGCCATAAATGCATTAACCAAATCATCAATGTACAGATAATTCCAAAGCTGGGTACAGGCTCCAAGCTCCATGATGCCGCCGTTTAAGAAGGCCTCCAGGCAGGAATTCACCAGGGAGCCGGGATGATCCCCCGGCCCGTATACGCTGAAAATCCTGGCATGGATGTATTCCAATGTTTCCTTTCCCTCATCCTTCCAGCCCCGGCAAAGCTTTTGGGCCTGCCGGTAAAACTCCGTCTTTGCCAGGCCATACCAGGAAATGGGGCGGCACTCCTGCCCCTCCCGCATCCTGTCCTTACACTGGCCGTACTCCGCCTGGGAACCGCTGAAAAAGAATCGGCGGCAGCCTAAGGCTCTCGCCCCTTTTAAGGCGTTCACGGAATCCTTCGCATTCTTCTCCTGGATTTCCTGCCGCTTCCGGTTGACGCTCCCGGAGCCGTCCCATGCAAAATGGAAATAAACCTCACATCTTTCCCCAATCTGCCCCGGAAGCTCCAAAAGGCGCTCCATATCCAGCTCCAGCACCCAAAGCCCCGGCACGTTTTCCGGAAGGACTTTGCGGTTTGCCGAATAGGGGCGCACCACGGCATACACCTGATGGCCTTCCTCCAAAAGCCGCCTGATAAGGGCCGCTCCCAGGAAGCTGGTGGCCCCCGTCACCACCGCCCGCATTATTCCTTAATCCGGGGAATGATCATGTTGGCATCCATCTCTTCCTCCGGCAAAAACGGAGCCAAGTCCTCCAAGGGCGGCGAGGTAATCGTCCCGTCCGGCATCTTCCTGGCCGACGACTTCGGCTCGAAATTCTGATCTGTGCTGACCATAACCTCGCAGATTGCCGGCCCAGGGACAGCCAAAGCTCCTTCTATGGCCTGCGCCAGCTGGCTGTTATGGCGTGCGCAAAAATAGGGATAGCCATAAGCGCCCGCCAGCTTTTCCATAGAAGGAAAGCTTAAATCCGGCCCCTTAAACCCGCTGTCCGTGCCTACTCCCACTAACGCCCCCTCAAAGAAATTTTGCTGGCTCTGGCGTATGGAATGATAGCCGTTATTATTAATCACAAATATCTTGATTGCCATCCGATGGTGGATAATGGTCTGCAGCTCCTGCAGATTCATCTGGATGCTGCCATCGCCGGTAAGCAAAATAATATCCTGGCTGTGATCCGCCATATACGCGCCGATAGCCGCCGGAAGATCGTAACCCATGGCAGCAATGGCGGAATTGGAAATAAACCGCTGTCCCTTTTTAATGATATAGGAATGGCCTCCCGCCACGCAGGCGGAGCCATTGCCCGACACGGTAATCTGCCCTTCCTTTAAGCGGCTGCTTAATTCCCTCACCAGCGCATACACATTGGCTTCCTTGTCATCGCCCTGGGATAAGTGCTTGGGCAGAATCACCGGATACTTCTCCCTCCACATCTGGCAGGTCTCTATCCAGCTCTTCCCCTTTAATCCCTCCCCGCCGCCAAACAGCGGCTTGGGGAGGCGGCCCTCCTGCTGCCCTTCCTTTAGCTGCTCCACCAGCTTTTCCAAAAATACTTTCCCGTCGGCATGGACGGGCAGATCCACATGGACGGAAGGCTTCTTAAGCTCCTCCTGATCCACGTCGTTCATAATCACATAGGCTTTTCTTGCCCAGGTTTTATAATTATAGCCAACCTGCCGTATGCTTAATCTGCTGCCTACGGAAAACACTAAATCGCTGTTCTGGACGGCGAAATTCCCGGGCCGATCCCCCATGTTCCCCGGCCTCCCGGCATAAAGGGGATGCTCGTCCCAGATTGCGTCCTGGATATTCCACCCAGTCACCACCGGGATCCCCAAAAGCTCTGCCGCTTCCAAAAATACTTCATACGCCCCGGCGATGCGGATTCCGTTCCCCACATAAAATACCGGCCGCTTCGCTTCCCGGATCTTGTCCAAAACTTTTTCCATAAGGGCGGCCTCCGGCTCTCCCGGAAGCACTTGCCGCTTTTCCCCGAACCCGGCATCATCCTCCCGGATTTTCGCCGGATGGGATGGCTTTCCTGCCCTGCCAGAGCCATCCCCCCAGCCGCTTCCTCCCGCCTCGTAATCCTCCGGATCAAAGCCTCCCAGATCCTCCTCTTCCACAAACGCCCCCTGGACATCCAAAGGGATATCCAGCCAGCACGGCCCGGGACGCCCGGATCGGGCAAGGTACAGCGCCTTCTCCAAACAAAACCGGATCCGCTTAGGATCCGTCACCATCTCGCAGTACTTCGTCATGGAAGACACCGCCTGGCAGATATCAAACTCCTGATCCCCCATAGCCCGTATCCCCACGCCCGACCACCGGGCCGTGGTATCATACCGCACCTGCCCGGAAAGCACCAGCATAGGGATGGAATCCAGCCATGCCCCCACCACTCCTGTGATGGCATTCGTCCCTCCCGGCCCTGTGGTCACGCAGACTGCGGCAATCTGGTTATGGATCCTGGCGTAGCTGTCCGCCGCCATGGCGCAGGCCTGCTCATGATGGTTGTAAATGCACTCCAGCCCCTCCTGATGGCCCAGCCCGTCATTCAAATGCATGGCTCCGCCGCCGGTTACGGTAAACACATGGCGGATCCCCTCCTCCACCAACTTTCCCGCAATATAATTCGATACCTTGATTCTCATCCGTCCCCTCCCCTTACGATCATGCGTTAAAACCTCACTAAGTGCTCACATTATATCATATTTTATGGCAAAAGCATACAGAAAAATTTCTTACAGCCTTCTATAGCTAATATTGCGGCACAAAAAGGGAGAAATTTTGCGGGAAACCCCTCCCTTCTCCTTCCTCTTCCAGCCCTGCCTGCCCATAGCAGTTCTGGAAACAACCTACACTAGAAATCCCGGGACGGCCAGGCTATAATCACAAACGTAAGGCAACCATGAATCCCGGGCACTGGCCCGGCCAAACAAAAAGGAGAGACTTATATGATGAACAAAACAGTTGCAACGATGGCTGTATTATCCACCGCAGCAGTTATGGCTGCCGTAACCCCTTCCCTTTTCCCCCAGGCCCCCTCGGCGAGAGTGCTGGCAGCGACGGCAGGATGGGTAGAGGAAAACGGGGACTGGCGCTACCTGGACAGCGACGGTTACTATTTAACCGATTCCTGGAAGAAAAAAGGCAGCGATATGTACTACCTGGATGAAGAAGGCGAAATCACTACCGATATGATTATAAATGATGAATACTATGTGGATGAAACAGGGAAACGGGTAGCCGACCACTGGGTTTCCGTGTACAATGAGGAGGACGATTCCGAAGACGCCCCGGAATACTACTGGCACTATTTTGGGAAAGACGGGAAGGCCGTGAAATCCAAATGGCACAAAATCAACTCCAACTGGTATTACTTCAATTCCGACGGCCAGATGCTGACCGGCAAGCAGGAAATCGACGGCCACACTTACTACCTGGGAGAGGAAAATGACGGTGTGCGCAAAAGCGGATGGGTTTCCCTGGAAGAGGACAGCGAAGAGCCGGACAGCGATCTTGCATGGTATTTCTTTGACAATAACGGCCGCATGGTGGTAAACCAGGTTGACCGCAAGATTGACAAAAACTACTATACCTTTGCCGACGGCCGTTTACAGACCGGATGGTACAAGCTTCCTCTGCAGGAAAACGCAGAAGACGGCTCCCAGGACGGAACCTTGTCAAATGGCATCGCCGGGCAGCCTGCCCCTGCCCCCAAGGAAGGAACCATCCACGGCTATCAGTACTATGAGGAAGACGGCAAGCGCGCCTCCGGCTGGTATGAAATCGAAGGAGCCGAAGGTGTAAGCGAGGAAGGGGAAACCTACCGTTTCTACTTCCGCAGCGGCCGGCCCTTAGCCGCAGCTACCGGCATCCAGACCTTCAATGTGGACTCCAAAAAATACGCATTTAATGAGAAAGGAGAAATGCAGACCGGCCTTCAGGTAATCACCCTGGAAAACGGCGAGATTGCCAACGCCTACTTTGGGGATGACGGCGTAATGCGCACCGGGAAACAGACCATCTTTAACGAAGATACGGGAGAAAATGAAATCTGGTTCTTCCACACCGACAGCGAGAGAAAGGGGCAAGGCTTCCACGGCATCCGCGACAACGTGATTTACCACTATGGGCTCCGCCAGTCCGCCCCTAGCGATCTGCGCTACGCACCGGCAGAATTAGACGGAACCACTTACCTGGTAAATACCTCCGGGACTATCCAGAAAGCAGCCGCTTCCTCAAAATCCAGCTTAAAGCCGGAGCTGGGCAATGGCTTTAAAGACTTTACCGACGAAAACGATTATGTATGGACCGTAGATACAAACGGCGTAATCCAAAAATAACGCCAAAAAAACACTCTGTCCTGCGGTGCAATTTGGCCGCAGGCATCGATTAAAAATCTCTATTTTTCAGCTTTATCCGTTCAACTTCAAGCTTCGGGGGAATTTTTTCCTCCGAAGCTTGTTTTTTGCGAAAAAAACACATTTTCATCTGTCACATTTTGCTCTGTCCTTCGTTATACAGGTAGAAAAAGGAAGGAGAATTTTGTAATTTCATGCGGGAACTTTCTGTTTACTATTGTGTTAAATGCGGCTATTACGCCTACTACCAGCTATCAAAAAATGCGGTCTGCCCTAAATGCAGCGTAAAGATGAAGCTGCTAAATATCCCTTACCAAAAATTCATGGACTTAGACTGCGAGGAACGGGACGCGCTGCTGTCCCGTGAAATCCTGTTAAACTGCCCTTCCGTCGTCACCCGCATCACTGCCGCCCATAAGGCTGCAAACCAGCGGGAAACCATCGCCCTCCTAAGCGCAAAGATCAATGAACTGGAAGAAGAAAACAAAAAGCTGAACGAAACCGTATCCTGGATGCACCAAACCATCTGGGAAATGGTTCGGAACGAAAAGAACCAAAATAGGGAATCCAAAAGTGATGAATGAAAATAAAGGAAGGGAAAACCGAAAAAGGAGCCGCCGCACCTTTGCAGCAGCCCCTCTCCGCAAATTTTCCCGGCAAACTTTGCCGGAACCATCTGCGGGCAGCCTATGATTGTTCTTGGGAAGAATGTTCGGAATACGTCATATATCGGTCAATCAAGCGATTTAATGTATTTTTCATCTGGTCAATGATATGGAGCATTTTCTCGTTATCCTTCTTTAGCTGTTGGTTTTCTTCCATCAATGCTTGCAACTCTCGTTCCATGCTGATTTCCCTCCTCCCCCATCATGCTGAACTACAATTTACAAAAGTACTCTGCCTTTGTAATATAAAGCTTTTCTTCCCATTTGAAAAGCTGATTCTGCCGCAGGGTTCGACAGGAATGAAACCCATTTCCTGCCAGTTCCCAGATTATTCCTTTCCTCACACTACATATACCTCCGTCCAGCACCCAGGTACTACTGCTGGTACTCTCCCCTAAAAAGCCTTGGCGAATCTTGTCGGATTTTTGTTGGCTGCCTTACTCCCCTTCCCTCGTTACTTCCATCTGCAAAAGCCCGCCCTCCTCCGAAATATGCCACCTCTCCCGAAAGCCTCCCGGAGCCTGATAGACCAGGTCGGTCAGCCGGTAATCTTCATCCACTGACATTTCCAGAATCGTGCCTTCCGGATCCCAACGGCTGGGGCAGGCTCCGTAAAGCGGATGCTCCGGATCGCCCACCTTCCTCCAGAAGATGCTCATATAAACCTCATTCTCCGCCACCTGATCCAGGCGGATATCCTGCTCTGTCATCATCGCGGCTACCGCAATGCCCATCTGCCTGGCATCCAGGATATCCTGCTGTTTTTTCGCCCGGCGAATGTAACCTAAGTACGTGGGAACGGCAATCCCTGCCAGCAAGGCCATAAGCGCCATCACCACAATCAGCTCTGCCAGGGTAAAGCCGCCCCGGCCCAATCTGCAGCTGCCCTCCCGCCTGTCCATCCTTCACCGCTCCCGCAATCATCCTATTTTTATCATCATCATACTACATGGAAAGTTTTTCCACAACCCCTACATATCAGGGATACGCCAGAAAGCCTTATCCATATTTGAGGTATCCAAAAAACTGCCGCAAAAGGTCATTCCCCCTTGCGGCAGCTCATTTATCACCCCACTGAAAACATACATCCGTTCAGGCCGCCGTCCGTTTAAAGCACCATGCAGCCAATAATCGGTTTTTTTAATGCATCAATGGATTCTTTCTCCTTTTGGATCTGGGCGCACTTGGAAGCTTCCCGCTTCTCCACCAAAATCACCCCATCGCACTCCGCCAAAAGCCGCAGCGTGTCAGCCGCCTTGTTCATATCCGCACCTGCCACCAGCTGGATCCCAGGCAGGCTCTCCGAAAGCTTTCCGGCCAGATCCTTTAAGATATCCTCAGAAACCGTCCCGGTAAGCAGCAGTTTCTTCGCTTCACCCACGTAATTTTGAATATTCAGCGTAACCCGCTTAAGCACCGCTTCCTCCGAAGGTCGCGCCGCCTTGCCCTCTAAGCGTTCCAGCCAGCGGTCAATCCCGCACAGCACGCCGGTTTTTACCGGCAGGGCAAATACCCCTAAAATCTTGACCCTGAACCGATCCTTTAACTCATCATCGGTATGCAGCTTCCCGCTGAGCACATAGATCATGCAGAAATAAAAAGCCAAAAGGAAAGCGCCGCCCACGCTGCCGATCAGGGCAAACTTAACACCCTGGACCGCTACCTTTTTCTTGGAAATCTCCTGGGGAACCTCCGGCTCCTCCAAATCCTTAAGAGCCATTTCCTTATCCAAAAGATCCTTCTGATAGCTGAAAATCTTATCCGTATTCTGCTTCTGCTTATCCTCCAGGCCGGTATCCATGATAAAGCTCAAGTTCCGGTTCACCACGCTGGCCGTATAATTCCCGGCAACCGAAGCAAACTCGCCCTTGCGCCGATCAAGCTGACGCAGGATCTCATCCAGGATCATCTCCGCAGTCTCCTCATCCGAATAAACTACGTCGATCGTTACCGTATTGCTGCTGTAGTCCGTTCCTACCCCCACCAGCTCCTTTAAATACCTGGACGCCACGCCCGTTTTCTTTTCCAAGCCGCTCCAATCCAGCCGCTGCACCAGGTTCGAGGCGTAAAGCTTCACTAAGCTGTCCGTAGGATCCATGCTGACCCCGTCCGGATACATCTCCCACTCCGCGGAATCCAGCCGGATCAGGATATCCGCCGCCGCCCTGGGCTTATTATACGGATCAATCTGCATCAGCACGGAAGCATCATTGTAATCCTGCTGGTTCTGCAGTGCCCGTTTCAGCTTCTCAATATCCCACTCGCTGGAAGCCACGTTCCGGTTATAAGCTGCCAGTTCCATATCATACTGCTCCCTGGCTTCCTCCACCGCCGTCTCATCCTGCTGGGAACGCAGGCCGTTTACCACTTTATAACCCCCCAGCAAAAGGCCAAGGAGCACTGCCGCTAAAACTATGGGCCGCCAACGGTACAGAAGCGTGAAAAGAAGCTCCTTTAAATCGATCTCCTGCTCATAAGTGTTCTCATAATCCATATCTTTTCTCCTTTATCCCTTGCTCTTCAAGCACATCCGGCAAAAACCATGTATGCTGCAGTTCCATAACACGCTTAAAGGCAAAACGCCGCTCACCGCGAGCCTTTCCCGGCAAACACCACAAACACCGTCATAATCAATATTTCAATATCCTTTAAGATGGTCCAGTTGTCAATATACTGCATATCCAGCTTGACCACTTCATCAAAATCCTTAATGTCGCTCCGCCCGCTGATCTGCCACATCCCCGTCAGCCCCGGGGTCATGCTCAGGCGGCATTTATGCTTCGCCTCATACTGCTCAAATTCATCCACCGTGGGAGGCCTGGTTCCCACCAGGCTCATATCCCCCCTAAGCACGTTCCAAAACTGGGGAAGCTCATCAATGCTGGTCTTCCGGATAAATTTCCCCACCTTAGTGATCCTGGGATCGTCCTCCATCTTAAACATCAGGCCCTGAACCTCATTCTTAGCCATCAGCTCCTTTTTCCGCGCCTCCGCGTCTTTATACATGGAACGAAATTTATAAAAGGTAAACCGCCTTCCATTCTTCCCTATCCGGGTCTGCCCGAAAAATACCGGCCCAGGAGACTCCAGCTTAATGGCCGGCGCCACAAAAACCGTGGCAATGCCTAAAATCGCCATCCCTACCAGGCTGCCCACAATATCCAGCATCCTTTTGGCCAAAATCTGCCTGGTGGAAAAAATATTCCGGGCAAAGGTAACTACCGCATACTTTCCCACCCGGTTCAGCGTCTTTTTCCCATGGACTTCAACATCGAAAACGTCAATATTCACGTCCACGATAATCCCCA
The DNA here is from genome assembly GCA_910575565.1 of Lachnospiraceae bacterium. Taxonomy (GTDB): domain Bacteria; phylum Bacillota; class Clostridia; order Lachnospirales; family Lachnospiraceae; genus Caccovicinus. The sequence continues at coordinate 365,716 of CAJTFL010000004.1, forward strand.
TCTGCTCCAGCTCTTTAATCCATTCCTTCACAAGCTGGTCATGGAGACGCTCCGAATCCATGATGAATACTTCATCAATATCGTGATGGATCACATAATCCATAAACGTCCTGGTATTGGCAATCACCGGGACATTTTCCACCCTCTGCCCTACCGCATCCTTATCCAAAAGGGCGATGCCCATTAAGATCCTGTTCCATTCGTTAAACCGGACAATGTTGCGGATGGCATCCTGGATCTTATCCTGGGTGGCAACCACCAAAAGCCGGTTGCTGTATTTGCTTTTCCGAAAGACTTTCGTCATATACTGCTTCAGCAGCAGATGGCCTATGTAGGTAAGAACCGTATTAATCCCAATGAAATAGCTAAATACCAGCCTGGATAAAATCGTGGCCTGATGCAGAAGGTAAAGAACCACCACCAGCGCCATAGCCACCACCATCTGCTGCTTAATCACCTGGGTTAAATTTTTCAAATAGCCCTGACGAAAAAGATGATGGCTGAATTCAAAGATCATATTCGCCATCACCAATATCACCAGCGTCAGCGGAAGCAGCCAGAGCTGTTCGCCAGACCTGGAAATTCCCATAAAAATGTGATACCGCAGCCGGAATGCCGCCACCATGCTGATGATCAGGCAGGCTGCATCTACTAGGGTAATAATCCCTTTTTCAACTGATTTCCTCTTTTGATACATTGCTGTTCCATATCTCCCCCTAATCGTACAGTCTTTGTCCATTATATCATATCTGTAATTTTTTTCATTAAGATTTCTTTAATTTTTCAGTAAATCGCGAAGGCAATTACTGGCAAACGTTGATTTTTCAGGGGGATTTTACATATTTTTGAAAAATGTAACATTTTATGGGAATAGTTAATGCTTTGTTAACTTGGGTGGTTGAGAAAATAATTGATGCTTTGTCAACTTGGATAGCTGGGGGGATTTGATGCTTTGTCAACTTGGATAGCTGAGGGGAATTGATGCTTTGTCAACCTGGATAGCTGAGGGGAATTGATGCTTTGTCAACCTGGATAGCTAGGAAAGTGAATTTTGACGCTGGGTTGTTTCGGGTGATGTTGGGGGCGAATGGAGTTAGCTGGTGTTTCTTACGAGTAGTTTACTGGTTCAGAGGAGACACGTAGGCTTGCGAGTTCGCCGCCTGTGGTGCGTGTACACACGAAAACACGCTCTCGCTCGACATAAAACGGAACGGACACTAAGCTCGAAAAGACCTCGCTAAGTGCCGCCGTTTTATACGGTTTTCTTAGTGTACACGCACCACAGACGGCTAGGGACTGGCTTGCTCTTAGTTAGATCTTGGCATGGCTGAGGATAGTTTTTTGGCGAAAATATTTCATTACTGATAAAATTCTCCCATGAATAAACTTTATCTATCTAATTGACTATAAATTTCATCTATCTAACTGACCGTAAATTTCATCTATCTAACTGACCGTAAATTTCATCTATCCAACTGACCGTAAATTTCACCTATCTAACTGATGATAACTTCTATCCATTTTCCTAACGGGAAGTCAGCCTTCGCTAGCCAGTACCGCAGCGGAGCCAGGCCATATTCCATGAGGAACCCCTCCTGAAACGTCGGCGCTTAACGAGGTCTTTCACGAGTTTAGCGTCCGCTACGTTGAAGGCGGAGCGAGAGCGCGGTGACGATGGAATATGACCTGGCGCAGCGGAAAAGCAATAAATTTTAGTTGTAAAAACTTACATAGATGAATCTACCTGCCACCTGCCCACACAAATTCAACATCCCCCGCAACCCTCTTCTCAATTTCCGCCGCCTCACTCCGGCTCCCTCCGTTCACCGAGATATACACCTTAAGCTTAGGCTCTGTCCCGGAGGGGCGGATCACCACAGAGCTTCCGCCTTCCAGCAGAAATTTCAGCACATCTGATTTAGGCAGACCGTCCAGCCCCTTGGCGTAGTCCAACACCCGGATTACCTTACGGCCACCAAAACTTAACCCCTCTTCCCGGCTTTGTCCTTCGCTCCATCCTTCTTTTCCCCTTTTTTCTGCCTTAAGGGCTTTTTCCCTGAATTTTCCCATGATCTCCTGCATTTTCCTAAACCCTTCTGCCCCCTCGAATTCATAGGAATGCTGGGTATTCAGGTAGCATCCATAATCCCGGTATAATTCCTCCAGCCTTTCCGCCAGGCCTATTCCCCGGGCCTTATAGTAAGCGAACATTTCACAAACCAAGAAGGCGGCATTTACCGCGTCTTTATCCCGGACGTAAGTTCCGCTTAAACAGCCGTAGCTTTCTTCAAAGCCGAAAATATAAGAATCCGCTTTCCCTTCCTGCTCTAAAAGGCCGATCTGCTCTCCGATATATTTAAAGCCGGTAAGCACATTGACGGTGCGCACCTGGTAGCGGTCGGCAATCCGCTCCCCCAGGTCTGTGGTGACAATGGTTTTCATCATTACCGGATCCTTTGGCATGGTTTTCCTTTCCTTCCGCCTGGCGCAAAGGTAATCCAGCAGCAGGCAGCCGGTTTCATTGCCGGACAGCAGCACATATTCCCCCTTCTGGCTTTTTACGGCTACCCCTATGCGGTCACAGTCCGGATCCGTAGCCAGAAGCAGATCGGCATGGTTTTTCCTGGCGCAGGCTATCCCCAGAGCCATGGCCTCCCGGTTCTCCGGGTTAGGGCGCGGGCAGGTGGGGAAATGGCCGTCCGGAAGCTCCTGCTCCTTTACCACCGTAACCTGGGCGTAGCCGCTTTCCTGCAGCACCCTGAGCACCGGCTCCCGGCCTGCGCCGTTTAAGGGGCTGTACACAATGGCGGCATTTTTATCCAATTCCCAATCAGCGGATACCGATTCCGCCTTCACCTTTTGAATAAAAGCAGCGTAAACCTCATCCGGAATGTATGCAATGCGGCCCTCCTTAAGGAAGGCCGCAAAATCCGCCGTCTTTACCTGGGAAAAGGGATCCAGGCTTTCGATTTCCGCCAGTATCCCGGCGGCGGCCTTGGAGGTGATCTGGCCGCCGTCCGCCCCGTATACTTTATAGCCATTATACTTGGCGGGATTATGGGAGGCGGTGATCATAACGCCTGCATCGCATCCCAGCTCCCTTACCGCAAAAGACAGGCAAGGGGTGGGCATCAGCCGGGAGTACAGATAAACCCGGATGCCGTTAGCGGCAAATACGCCGGAAGAAACCTTGGCAAAAAGCTCTGACTTTATGCGGGAATCGTAGCTTACCGCAATTTTTGCCCCGCCTTCCCGCCATCTCAAGCCAGACTGCCCCTTCAGATAATTTGCCAGTCCCTGGGAGGCCCTGGCGACGGTATGCACATTCATCCGGTTTGTCCCGGCGCCGATAATCCCCCGCAGGCCGCCTGTGCCAAAGGTTAAGCTGCGGTAAAAGGCATCCTGGATTTTCTGGCTGTCCCCTGCCATCTCCTTTAATTCTTTTATCACATCCTCATCGGCAATCTGGGATTTTCCTGCCTCAGATACCCAATACTGGTATAAGCGTTCTATCTCCGCCTTCATCTTCAATCCTGCCTCCTTTGCTCCAATTCTCTGCCCCCAATTCCTCACTCCTGGTTCTCCCGCCCTGTTTTCCGCCTTGCAAGCGCAATATTATGTTAACCTCTCACATCCAAAAACTGCGCCGTCCCATGGATTTTCACCGCGGCGGAGTCCGCCGGGAAAAAGATGCAGTCGCCTTTAAAAAAAAGGAGGGTTTCCCCTGTTTCCACTGCCAGCATCCCGCAGCCATTAATGCACAGCAACACCCGGAAGGAATCGGAATCCGCCCGGTATTCCACCAGCTCCCGGCAGCGCTCCGTATTCACCAGCATCCGGTATACCTCAAACCACTGGCAGCGGCACAGCAGCTCCCTGGCGCAGCCCCTGCGGTAGCGCAGCACGCGCATAGGCTGTACCGGCTCCCTGCTGGCCTTCCGATCCGCTACGGCCATGGCCTGATCCACATGGAGGCTGCGCCTTTTCCCCTGCCGGTCTGTACGGCCATAGTCATACAGCCGGTAGGTCAAATTGGAATTCTCCTGGATCTCCGCAACCAACGCCCCAGCCCCAAGGGCGTGGATGGTTCCCGCCCGGACAAAAAACAAGTCGCCCTTGTTAATCCTTACCTTTTGCAGATACCGCTCCAAGGTTCCCCCTGCAATGGCATCCCGCAGGGTTTTCTCATCCGCATCCCGGTTCAGTCCGTATACCAGGTGGGCGTCCCGGCCTGCATCCAGCACATACCACAGCTCCGACTTCCCCATCTGCCCATGCTCATGCTCCCTGGCATAGTCATCATCCGGGTGCACCTGGACGGATAAGTCCTTATTTGCATCGATGAACTTAATCAAAATAGGAAGCTCCCCATTATCCTTTGGGTGCGCGCCCAAAAACCAGGGATGCTCCTTTAACACCTTGGCCAGCGTCATTCCCGAATATGCGCCGCTGTCCACGTAGCTTGGCCCGTCCGGGTGGGTAGAGCACTCCCAGGTCTCCGCCAAAGGATCCATATCAATCCCTTTCATCAATTCGTCATTTAACCGATGCCCGCCCCACAGGTAATCTTTTCCCGAGGGCTTTAAGCGGAAAGGCACTGGCTTAGAAGCTTTGTCAATATTCCCTGGGGAATTTCTGCTTATCATACACACTAATCTCCTTGCCCAGCTGAACCTCCACCAGCTGCAGCTGGGTATCCGCCATAACCGTATGCCTGCATCCGGCTTCCATGGTAATCACGTCCCCCACAGCCACTGCCTGCTCCATGCCGTCCACTACCGTCCTCCCGGTTCCCGCCGTTACCACCCACACCTCATTGCGGTATTTATGGCTGTGGTAATTCATGCTGTGCCCCGGATGCAGAGTAACTTTGATGGTCAGGCTCTCCGCCTCCACATCCAGCACCCGAAAGCTCCCCCAGGACTTTTCCGCAAACATAATCTGCTGGTCAATTTCATCCACAAAGGGCTTAATATAGCTGGACTGATCCTTGTCGGAAACCAGGATCCCCTCAGGGCTTGCGGAAATCACCACGTCATGAAGGCCCATGGCTAAAATCGGCACGCCAAGCTCATTCACCACATGGACATTCTCACAGGCGGAATCCATCATCGCTTCACCGATCACGTTCTCTTCCATAGCCTCCGTCAGCGTATTCCAGGTCCCCAGATCCTTCCACTGACCCCCGAAACGCATCACCTGGATCCGCTTCTCCTTCTCCGCCACCGCGTAGTCAAAGCTGATCTTCTCCAAGGTGTGATACCGGTCAAACAAATCCTGGTAGCCGGCAAAGCCGACTATCTCCCGGGCTTTTTCCAGCACATACCCCAGCCGGTAGGCAAAAACGCCCCCATTCCAAAGCGCCCCCTGGAGGATATACGCCTTCGCCGTTTCGGCATCCGGCTTTTCCTTAAAGGTGGAAACCGGGCTTAAGGCCCCTGTGTGTTCCGGGATAATGTAGCCGTATTTTTCGCTGGGGTAAGTGGGCTCAATCCCCATCAGAACCAGGTTCGCCTCGCCTTTTGCCGCCTGATCCCCCAAAGCTTTTACCGCCTGGAAATAATCCCCATTCACATAAGGATCCACCGGGCAGACGATCACCGGCTCCTCCTCCTTAATCCCTAAAACATCGTGAAGGTAAGCCGTAGCCAGGGCAATGGCCGGAAACGTATCCCGGCGGCATGGCTCCACGGAAATCCCCACCTCATTCCCCAGCTGGTTGTGAATGGCGGAAACCTGGGTTTTGGAAGTGGCAATGGTAACGGTAGCCTGGGGATCAACCGCCTTGATCTGGCGGTAAACCCGCTGCACCATAGATTCATATGTGTCTTCACCGGTCTTAAAAATCTTAATAAACTGTTTGGAACGCACATCATTGGACAAGGGCCAAAGACGCTTGCCGGAACCTCCGGACAGTAATACGATATTCATCCCCTATTTCTCCTTAATCAAGTAATCTGCACAGCCCCCTAAAAGCGCTTACCGCTCCGCCCTCATGGGATTGTTCAGGAAATCCTCATAGGACAGCCGGATCCCTTCCTCCAGCTCAGTCCGGTAGGTCCACCCTAAGCTGGCTGCCTTGGAAACATCCAAAAGCTTCCTGGGCGTGCCGTTGGGCTTCGTGGCATCCCAGCGGATCTCCCCGGAATACCCCACCACCTTCGCCACCAGCTCCGTCAGTTCCTTAATGGACAGCTCCTTGCCTGTGCCTGCGTTAACCGTTTCATTGCCGCTGTAATGGTTCATCAGGTACACGCAAAGGTTTGCCAAATCGTCCACATACAGAAATTCCCGCAAGGGCGACCCGTCACCCCAGCACGTCACAAAGGGCAGCTTCTGCTCCTTGGCCTCGTGGAAACGGCGGATCAGGGCAGGCAGCACATGGCTGTGGGTGGGATGGTAGTTGTCGTTAGGCCCGTACAGGTTCGTGGGCATCACGGAGATATAGTCCGTGCCGTACTGGCGGTTTAAAAATTCACAGTACTTAAGGCCGGAAATCTTTGCCAGGGCATAAGCCTCATTGGTCTTTTCCAACTCCGAGGTCAGCAGGCAGCTCTCCGGCATAGGCTGGGGAGCCATCCGCGGGTAAATGCAGGAAGAGCCTAAAAATTCCAGCTTCCTGCACCCATTCTGCCAGGCGGAGTGGATCACATTCATCTCCAGGGTCATATTAAACCACATAAAATCCGCCAAGGCCTGCTGGTTCGCCATAATCCCCCCCACCTTGGCCGCTGCCAGGAAAACATATTCCGGCTTCTCCTGGGCAAAGAAGCGCTCCACCGCCTCCTGGCGGCAAAGATCCAGCTCCTTGTGGGTCCGGGTGATGATGTTTTCATAGCCTTGGCGCTTAAGCTCCCGAACAATAGCGGAGCCCACCATTCCCCGGTGGCCCGCCACGTAAATCTTCGCGTTTTTCTCCATCATCCGGCCTCCCCCTGCCTCCCGGCCTTTTCTCTCCTTGCAAGGGCACGGTCATGCTCCGCCATGATCCGCACCAATTCCTCATAGCTGGTTTTCTGGGGATTCCATCCAAGCACCGTCTTAGCCTTCGTGGGATCTCCCCAAAGGTTATCCACATCCGTAGGACGGAACCACTCCGGGTTAACGCACACTAAAAGCTTCCCGGTAGACGCGTCGTACCCCTTCTCCTCCAGCCCGGAGCCTTCCCACCGGACAGCCATGCCGTTCGCCCTAAAGGCTTTCTCCGCAAAATCCCTGACCGTATGCTGCATCCCGGTAGCAATCACAAAATCCTCCGGCTTATCCTGCTGCATCATCAGCCACATACATTCCACATAATCCTTGGCATAGCCCCAGTCCCTAAGGGAATCCAGGTTCCCAAGCTCCAAATGATCCTGCAGCCCCTCCGCGATGCGCCCGGCAGCCAGGGTAATCTTACGGGTAACGAAATTCTCGCCCCTGCGCTCCGACTCATGGTTAAATAAAATCCCGTTAACGGCAAACATCCCGTAAGCCTCACGGTACTCCTTGGTAATCCAAAACCCATACTGCTTTGCCACCGCGTAAGGGCTGTAGGGATGGAAGGGCGTAGTCTCCCGCTGGGGAACCTCCTCCACCTTGCCGTACAGCTCAGAGGTAGAGGCCTGGTAAACCTTGGTTTTCCTTGCCAGCCCAAGGATGCGCACCGCCTCCAGGATCCGCAGCACCCCGATGGCGTCCACATCCCCGGAGTACTCCGGAACGTCAAAAGAAACCTGCACATGGCTCTGGGCCGCCAGGTTATAGATCTCGTCAGGCTGCACAATATTGACAATGCGGATTAACGACGCGGAATCCGATAAATCGCCGTCATGGAGGGTAACGGCATTGCGGGCAAGGAGGTGATCAATCCTGGACGTGTTTGCCAGGGAAGCCCTTCGGGTAACGCCGTGTACCCGGTATCCTTTTTCCAAAAGGAACTCCGCCAAATAAGAACCGTCCTGGCCGGTGATCCCGGTGATCAGGGCGGTTTTAGGCGCGGTGTTTTGATTTATTCCGTTCATGAATCATTCCTCAACTTTCCTTGTTTGCTTTTTGCTTAACTTGCTTGCTTTTTTGCTTAACTTGCTTGCTTTTTGCTTAACCTGTTTGCTTTTTATTTAACTTGTTTGCTTTTTGTTTAGCTTGTTTGCTTTTTTGCTTAACTTGTTTGCTTTTTGTTTAGCTTCCTTTATTTTGTTCATTTTACCGTCTGCTTCCAAGGATTTAAATCGCATATATTGAGGAATATTTGTACGATATTGGCTTTTTAATTTTCTGTTTATCCGTTCATTGCTTTTCCCATTTTTCAATCACGCATTTATGCTCTTTTGTTTTTTCTCATCGCTTATCCCACTTTTTGCGCTTAGCTGCAGCCGTAAGCTCCTGGCGAATTTCCGCATTTGGGATAAATGCCGTCCTCTCACGGATAATATACCGCGGCCTCCCCTTCGTCTCCAGATAAATCTTCCCGATATACTCCCCCAGCACCCCAACGCAAACCAGCTGGATGCCATTCAAAAACATAAGGATGCCGGCCATGCCGGCCCATGAGCCGCTAAAATCCTTTTAGCCACCTCATCCATCCATTTCCCTTAACCGCTTAAACACGATCTTTAAGGTATGTTTAAAATCTTCCACCGCAGGTTCAGAAAACCCATCCACCTCATCCTCTTCTATCCATCGGATTTGGGAATGCTTATCGCTATGGAAACGCTCCACATCAACCTCCCCAACAATTTCCGCCAACGTAATAATCCCTTTATCCCTTCCCTGTTCACTTTCTATTTCATATACCGCTAAAGGCACGGGCTGCAAATCTTTCCTCCCCCTATCAGACTGCACCTTAATCCGTATGCCAAAATCTTCCCTATACTCTTCCTCAATCTGATCAATTAAGGTTTTTTCTAATTTCCCCTTCGCACAGCCAAATTCCCAATATCCAGGAAATTTTGCCCTGCCGTCTGACCGCTTCATAATCAATATCTTTTTCCGGCTCTTATCATAACAAACCGCCGCACAATGCAGACGCAGCAAAAAATTAGGCTCTAATAAATGCCTTACATCATTCTGCGATTCTTCAATAACCTTATCCATTTTGTCAAATTTCTCTTCCAGTTTCTGATCCTTTAAAATCTTATTTAACGCAAAGGGTATATCCGAATACATCTCGCTTTTCAGCACAGGATCCGTTTTATTCACAAAATAATCCCTTACTAATTCATTATTTTCTTTCTCATCGTAATAAAAGCTGTCCTCAAAGGATATTCCTTCAACAAATTTCTGATCGTAATACCAGATAATCGGATATAATCGGTTTTTCCAAATCCCCTTTAACCGCTTATACGTAATAATATGTATATTCTTCAAGTAATCCGTATTTTTTGATAAAATATATGCCAGTTCATAGCTGATTACAAGCCTTCTCTCCTGCGTATGCTCCTTAAGCCGAAATCCTGCATCGATATCATTCCCCAAAAACTCAAAAATGCTGTATCCCTCCTGCAGCTTAAACCGCTTAATCAAATTATCATACTGCTCCAGCTTATTCACTTTTTCCCCGACAATCCCTATCCAGGCAGCAGCCTTCAAGGAAATAATATTCTGCATCTTCATCAAATCATGTTCCAAGTCAGACAATTCCAAATCGTCAAAAAAAGTCCCGGTCTTTAGCTGAAACACCACGTTGTTTAAAATCTCAAAAATATAGCTTGCATATACAAAAATATCCTGTTTTTCCCGGATCGGCACAATAAAAATCACTTCATCCCCTAATATCTTCCATAGCTCCGCACTGGGCATTTTCTTCGCGACCATTTGCTGGATTTTGCTAAATAACGCAATAATTACCTGTGCCCATCCTGTAAAATTCAGCGTCTTATAGGAAGAGGAATTCACAATGTCAAAAGAGAAGAATACCTCAACACTCCGACGCTTAAGTAATTCTTCTCTTTCCTCATTAAGATTTAAAATTTGCTCGCCATATTCCTGCAGCTTTGCTTCGACTTTCCTATCTACCATTTTAAATACCCCAAAAACTTTCCCCTATTGGATGCCGCCTCCACCGATACATTAAAATACTCGGCTATTTTGGATGTATTTACCTTATTCCCAACCGTATATTCGTTCATCTTTTTTAAATATTCATCCCGGGGCATCAAAAATGCTGCCGCAAATTCATTCGCCTGGTATTCCTTCTCCGAGCTGACGCTGCCCGCTCTGTGGTACACTTTCTCCCCCTGGCGCTTCCACAGCTCCTTATTCGTCAAATATCCCATATGCAAAAATAAATGACCCAGCTCGTGGGCAACCGTAAACCTTCTCCGCTTTTCATCCTGAAACGGCGACACCAATATGCGAAAGGACTCCCCATCCTTCTCCACTGCCCCATCCAAATGGCTATAGTCCTCCTGTATGGATCCGCCCATCAAACGCACAAGCCCATCGATATCCTGAATGGGAACCTGGATATCAAAGGAATGCAAAATATCCTCTGTCAATGAATTAATCATATTCCTGGTTGCATCATTCATTTTCCTTATCCTTTCTTGTTTTGTTTGGTATTGATTTATGCTGCATATCTGTTATTGTAGCTGAACAGTTTTAGGATTCGACTACAATTTTGCGTATTGGTTTTTGCAGGAAAGAACATACGTTCTATTTTAGGTAGTGTACCATATATTTACAGAAATTGCAAGCTTGCTGGCAGGATTTTCGCAAATTACCATATGCTCCTTCTTTCCTCACCATTCTTATGCAGCTTTCTTCCTCAATGATAATCCTGCCAGCTTTAATTTTTCACTTTAACCCGATTTATTCTGTGCTATCTACCATTATAGAGAAAAGGATTGGAAATGGCAAGATACTTGATCAATAAAAGCTTGCCAGGCAATGCCCGCATTTCTAATACGCAAACCGCCTATGCCACTCTTCCCTTTCTTGTTCCATCCGCCGTTCATCGCCTTCCATATCTGCCAGTTCCCTTTCGAGCCCTTCCAGTTCCTTCCTGGCTGCTTCCCCTAAACGGGCATCGGATGTTAACCTTTGCAAAAGTCCCAGCCTTTCCCGGACAATTTTACTGCGGGAGCCAGACCAGCTATCCGGAGGGAGGGAGTGTCAGAATTTCTGTGTATTTTTTTCATGAATCCCATAAATTGAACATTTTGCGGATACTTATAAGAAAATTTTGACACTCCCGATTTTTGCGTTTTATCATACTATTTTTCTCATTTCTTCGTTAATATACAACGTACTCAATAAAATATAGCAGGAATTGCACATCTGTTATTTTTCCCCAACGCTTAGTCAAAATCAACACATTCTTACATAATATTTTGAAAATCCCCCTTGTTTTCTATAACCATACACATTTCATCCCACTATATATTGGCATCACGGTTCTGCCTATCGTATAGAAAGTGCCTAACTTCCATAATTTTCTCCGGGCCTTCATCATCTATCACGACATAATAAATCACAAAGTTCTTTATATGGATGCGATAATATGGATATCTCCTCTCTTTCAATGAATGGTACGGCTCAAAAGACTCTGCATTTGGCAAACGCTCTAAGATAGCCGATTCAACTAAATCCAGAAGATTATTTGCAGCCTACGGATTTTTTAATGTTTCGGCAATATAAACCACTTTTTCTTCTAATTCCTCATAGAATAATGGCAAATACCGCAAAATATATTTTGTATCAGCCATTTACTCTCCTTCTAAGTCCCTCAAAAACCTCATTATGCGTATAACGCCTGCTGTCACTTTCTGCTGCCAGCTCCGCTTCATCCATGGCATTCTCTGCCCCATCTGTCAGTTTGGAATATTCTTCAAGGCTTAGTACCACCATAACACCATACCCATTTTTTGTTAAATACACTGGTTCGCCGGAATTTACAATTTTTTCTATATCAAGGAATTTATTTCTAAGATCGGAAACTGGCTTTATCTGTATCATGGCTTTTCTCCTTATCATAATTTTATCAATATTCTATCTCAATTCTCATTATAAACAAAACTTGTATGTTTTACAAGTAGCAAAACAATTATTTTAATCAGGATATTCCTAGTACTGCGTTGCGTAAATAACGGTGAATAGGCGTCTGATGCCTGCGTTAGATGTGAATCCCGATGTGTCTATCACTTCCTGACGCTCATTATACTTTTTTTCACTAACTAATCTAATGATTAATTCTTTACCCTCACATGCCTTTTCAATATAAAAAAGTTTTCTATTGCTATCTTCTGCAATCAAATGGCTGCCTTTTGTGTCTAAAGCCAATATTTCATTTTCTGTCCATACAATAAAATCTGGATTGAAAGTATCGGTTCCTTTTCCATCTAATAATGGGATCTTTAAAAAACCATTGGCCGGATTCCGCATCCATAATACATTTCTGCTATCCAATTCACGTGCAAATTCAAGTTCAAAAATATTAAAATCGCTATATTGTGGATGATGGACAACCTTTTGGAGCAGGCAAAAGCGATACAGCAGTCTAAGCAGCGTGGGAAACGCTTTAGAAATAATCAAGAGGAAAGGCAGGAAAAACACTATGGAAAACAGGATTTATGACGAAAAAAACGGTCTTTGGTATGCAAAGCAAGGCGAGCATTACCTCCCAGAGCTTGCATTACCTTCCGAAGAAGAAAAACCGATTGGAATTTGGGGGCAACGTCATTTGCAGTATCTAAAAGAGCATAAGCAGCTTGTATATCTCAATCTGCTGACAAACGGCAGATTGAATGAATATTTGTCAAGCGTGGATGAACAGGCAGAGGATATGTTTTCTCGGCTGGTAAAGGAATATGCCGACAGGCAGGAAGTGACGGAGCAGTTAAAGGCAGAAAATCAGATTTTATGGGTTCAAAAAATGAATAATATTCAGGCTTGCGTGAGAGAAGTTGTAGAGCGTGAGATAATTATTTATAGGAGGCGGGCGGCGCTTCTATGGTATATGGGAGTGCCGCAGAAGCCTAAACAAAAGCAGTTTGGGGAATTGAAAAAGCCTATGCTTTCGTGTATAATTGATAAAAAAGTCAGAATGAGAGATAGCTTGTCGGAGGAACGATATGAAATATACAAGTGCAACTTTTGATATGGCAGATGATATACAAAATGTTTTACATACGGCTATTGAAACCATATATCCGAAATGTTATCCAAAGGAAGTAGTGGATTTCTTTTGCAGACATCATAGTAAAGAACACATTCTAAACGGAATAGCATCGGGAAATATGGGAGTGTTAGTGTACAATGATGTGGTTGTCGGAACAGGTTGTTTTGATGGCAATCATATTACAGGAGTATATGTGCTGCCCGCTTATCAAAATCAAGGCTGCGGCTCGTATATTATGAATTGTTTGGAAAAGGAAATTTCCAAAACATATGATACGGTTATTTTGGACGCTTCGCTTTCGGCAGCGTGTTTATATGAGCATAGAGGCTATAAAACGGTGGGGCATGGGATATACGAATTGGAAAATGATGTGAAGTTGGTTTATGAAATCATGGAGAAAAAACTGAAAGATAATTGAAAATGTGGATTGAGAGGACTTGAAAAATGATATGCAGAATAAGAAAATGGGAACTATCAGATGCAAAAGATTTGCCGGCTTCGCTTTCAAATAAAAAAGTACAAGATAATCTTCGTGATGGTTTGCCCTATCCTTACACGGAGCAGGATGGAAAAGAGTTTATTTCTGCTATGCTTTCCGCAGATGAAAGCGAAACCTTTGCTTTTGCTATTACCGTAGATAATATGGTGATTGGCAGTATCGGCATTTTTCGACAGGGCAATATTCATAGACAAACCGCCGAGTTAGGATATTATATTGCCGAAGAATATTGGGGCAAAGGCATTATGACCGAAGCTGTTAAGCAAATTTGCGAATATGTTTTTGCTAAAAGCGATATTATCCGTATTTATGCAGAGCCCTTTGCTAATAATATAGCGTCTTGCAGGGTGCTTGAAAAAGTAGGGTTTCAGTATGAGGGTACATTAAGAAGCAATGCTGTGAAGAATGGCAAGGTGATTGATATGGAAATGTACTCTTTGTTAAAAGCGGAAATAAAGGAGTGAATTTGGTGCTAAAAGAATATTATAGCTTTGTATATTTTTGCAAACATAAAGAACCATAAATTCCATATTACTCCTCTGATTATTTTTGTGATAATTTGTTGCTTAATATATTTTGCAAGTTGGGTAAGCTATTATGTAGGCGTTGTGAATACAGGTGTTATATTGGGGTTGACAATTTCCCCGTGTTTGGCATTTATGTTTTTTGCTATTGATAGAAAAAATATGATAGCAGTTGTGCCAATTTCTATTTTTCTAATTTGTCATTTAATATATGGTATCGCTAATTTTGTTGTTTGATTTTTTGAGGTTATATAAGTATGATAAAGTTGAGTATTCATAGAAATATAGAGAGGCTATATGATGAATAGTAGATATATAGATGAATTTGCTAAAAGAAAATTATATGCAGAATCTATGGGACGGTGTATGAACCCAAATTGTCAGCGGGAGTTGTTTTGTAAAAATGGTGATATAATTGAAAAAGCACATATTGATCCATATTGCAAAACCGCAGATAATTCGCTTGAGAACTTAATATTGTTATGCCCAAGTTGTCATACTGATTTCGATAAAAATAATGCTTTTACTCCAAAAGAAGTTTTGGGGTGGAAAAGAACCCGAAGAGAAGAACTTGAAAAAATGTTTAGTAAAAAATATGCTTCTTTTGAGGAACTCAAAAAGGAGGTAGTTCCACTACTCTTGGAGAACCAAACAATTTTCACGAGTTATTATTTGAAAGAAAATAAAGTGCTTTGGGACAAGTTTGAGGCTGCCATATTATCTAATAACAGAAAAATAAGTTTTAGGTTTTTGGATGAAACTAATTTAAGAGAAATTATGATATATGATAAAAAACTGATTTTTGTCTATGAATACTGCTTAAGCCAATCGGATATTATACGATTATCTCCAGAAGAAAATACTGTGATTATTAATTTGCATAATTGGAATGGCAATAGTTGTATATCCAAGCAAGCATATGAGATGGCGGCTGCTATGAAAGTAGAACTTTTAACAATGAAGGCGTTTTATGGATACATTAACAAATTTAGATAGGGATATTCCCAAACTGGTAAGTGAACATATAGATTTATTTGACTCCTTTGAAAATGTATATTTATTTGGGTCAATATTAAAACCGGAGATGGTTCATAATGATATAGATATATTAGCTATTTACATAAATTATTCAAATAGGATTAACAATGATATATTAATGATTTTAGATGAACTGGAAAAGGCAAGTGTATTTATCAAAGATTTTATCAACCGTTTCCAACTGCTTTTCGGAAAACATCTCCATGTGCGATTCCCGTTCCGCCATGCGCTTGCGTTCGTTATAATAGTTAATTTTTTCGTATCTCAATGCCATGCGGCAGTATGTCACAAACTGGCGCACCACCCTGTCTTTTTTATCTTTGTTTATCAATGTCCTGTCCTCTATTTCTGAAAAATTGATTTATCTGAAACGAAGTTAGGACTGGCGGGGAACGGCAGTGTATTGTTGCTTTTAGAAACAGAAAAGCGCTCATTGGTTTTCTTCCAACAAACGCTTTCCCGCCTAAGTTTCAGTGTAAATATTCCTTTTTCCTAATTTGGGACAACTTCCAAATCAAGCTCTTCTGCAATTTTTCTTATAGTTTTTGCCGAATTGTGAAGTTTCTCCATTTCCTTTTCATTCAAAGAAATAGGAACATGGGTTTCGATTCCGTCTGCCCCTATAATAGCGGGCATACTAAGGGCAATTTCTTTAATCCCATAATTTCCATGCATGATAGAAGATACCGGAAGAATAGATTTTTCATCCCTTACAACGCATTCACAGATACGCTTAACCGACATAGCAATTCCATAATAAGTAGCCTGCTTTTTAGAAATAATATCATAAGCGCTGTTTTTTACATCTTCCGCAATCTCCCGCATTGCTTCCTCATGGTTGAAATGTCCACGCATCTCACAAAAATCATTCAATGGAATACCAGATATATTCGTGCTGCTCCATGCTGCAATCTCACTATCCCCATGTTCGCCAATGATAAAGGAATGAATGCTACGGCTGTCTACCCCTAAATGTTTACTAAGCGCATATTTTAGCCTTGCGGTATCAAGAACCGTTCCGGAACCAATTACTCTTTTTTCAGAAAACCCGCTCAGCTTTACAGCAGCATAAGTAAGAATATCAACCGGATTTGATACAATCAGCAATATTCCTTTAAAATTGCGCTTTGCAATTTCAGGAATGATGCTTTTGTAGATAGCAACATTTTTACGTACTAAATCGAGCCTTGTTTCATTCGGCTTCTGGTTTGCCCCGGCAGTCACAATGACAATAGAAGCATCCATCAGGTCATCATAGCCTCCTGCATAAATCTTCATCTGTCCGGCAAACGGAACGCCATGCGAAATGTCCTTTGCTTCTCCGTCTGCTTTATCATAATTTGCATCAAGAAGCACCATTTCAGTGAACAGCCTGCTCTGCATCAGTGTAAATGCTGTTGCAGCGCCTACAAATCCACAGCCGATGACTGCTGCTTTTCTTGGGTTAATTGTTTTTATCATCTCTATTCCTCCCATTCAATAGCGGAAACAGGACAGGAACGAACGGCATCCTGTACCATGCTTTCGTTTTCCGGTGCAGAGTCCTGATACCCCTCCGCCTTATCATCGTCATTCATACGGAATACATCAGGTGCCATCCCAACACACAGCCCGCATCCAATACAAGCATTCTGATCTACATTCACCCTCATGCCGCATCCCCCTTTCGCTAAAATACAACAACCAGCAACATTTTAAACTGCTCTTTACCCAAGACCGCATGAGGGTGTTTTGCGGGCATTACGATAGATTCTCCCTCATGCAGTTCATACTTTTTGTCATCAATCGTAATCTCGCCAACGCCATCCAAACAAATCACAAAGGCATCACCACTGGACTCATGGCTGCTGATTTCTTCTCCCTTGTCAAAAGAAAACAATGTGACACTCAGCGCATTATTTTGTGCTAAAGTCCTGCTTACAACCTGATTGCTTTGGTAAGCAACCTGCTCTTTTAAAACTAAAATTTCTGCCTTGTCTATATTTTTTATTTTTTCCATACTGTTCGTTTGCTCCCTCCCTCAGCCTGATTTTTAACCACCCGTTCAAGATGTTTCTGTTTTCACCTCAAACCCATGTTTCTCAAAGGGTTCAAAAACTTTGTCCATAGGAATATTTTTTATGGCAGCTCCATTTGGTATCGTCATTACCTTACCCATTACAGCTAAAGACATAGGCTTTATAATTTCCTTAAACCCTGCTTCTGCCAATACCTCTTTTATTTCAGGATTTTCACTTACCAGCTCTGAAACTGTTTTTGTGAAATCAACAACTTTACCCATTCGCCTATCTCCTTTTTTCTAACCATGTAATATATTTCTCCTGTATGCCGTCCTGTTCCGCTTTTTTCTCAAACGCTCTTGTCTGTTCATCAATCTGCGCTTTGCATTCCTCTGACAGTGTTCGTAATGCATAAGTGTAGCAGACGTTATCTTCTTTCTCAATGTGACGCTGCAATAAATCCACATAACCCGATGCATGGGTGACGATATCCAGCTTTCCTTCTGTAGTCGGAACACTGGCATACTGCTTAACTGCGTTCTCCAATTCCCCGATATGGAATCTTCCGAAGTCATGTTCCACCAGCATTCCATTGCGCACCAGTTTTTCTGCAACAGGATCGGAATTATTAAGCATAAACCGAAACAATATCTGTTCTTCCTTTCCATGATGATGCTTGTCTGCATAAGTTCTTGCAAAATCAATACACTCCAGGAACTCCTGAACATCAATGTCTGCCCCCTCAATCACAGCACAGCAGGTTCTCCTTAAATGCTTAGTCAGTGCTACGATATTCTCATGTTCTTTCATCAGTAAATCAATTCCATACATTATTTATCCCTCCTTAATCAATGTGAATGTCTGATTTCCTAAATATTTGTAGGAAAAACCGCTGCCCTCCAAAATACCTGCGACCAGCCTCTCCTTCAGGTCATAATAATGACTGACATCTCCTTGTAATGCTTCCCAATATGGCAAATGTATATCCACAGTCTGTTTCCATACTACTGCCTCCTGACTTATGGAAACCACAGTATTAACCCTGTCACAAGGCATTCCGTTCAATAGCAGATTATCCAAATGCCTATAAACTTCTTCTGCGCTTGTTTTCCCCGACAGTTTCCTGCTCCGTCCATACTCATATGCAGCATTCGCAATATCCGGCATACATTCAGAATGGGCATCCATCGTTGAGATGACCAGAAAAGCAAGGCGGTTTTCAGCGGCAGCGATTTTATCCTGTAACCAGCCATGTATATTACTGTTATCAATCATATTTTCAAGACTGCCTTTCTCCACCGCCCCATACTTTTGTTCCATTTCGGAAAGAATGCCATCATCATACCCGTTTTTGCTTATCATATCTGATAATCTTTCAACTAGCCCGTTTTGGAACTCTATTTTTCCGTATAGCCAGTGATGAATCGAACCTAAAAATGCGCTCATTGCACTCCTCCTATGAATTCAGCTTTTTCAAGAGTTCATCGGCATCCAGCCCATGCACCATGCAGGCATCCGCAAGGCTCTCCATCTGTGAGGACGGGCACCCTAAACAGTGCATCCCCATCTGCATCAACACCTCTGCCGCCTCCGGTTTGGTTCTTAAAATTTCTCCAAGTAACATTTCCTTTGTGATTGCCATATTATTTTCCTCCTATCTTTCTTTCCTGTTACAACACTTGCACTTCCTGATTTTTTTCGCCAAACTTTTCTTTTATCTCGGTGCAGATTTCTTCCCTGCTTATGCCTCTTTGTTCCTGCGTCTTAATCATCTTATACGCTTGAAAAAGCGGTGAAGGTCCAATTTCCGAGCTGAAAAATCCGATCCCCTGATTCCATGCCAAAAGTTCAAACACATCATCCAGCGCTGCGGATTCAAGACCATAGATATATGCCTTTACCAGTTCCCGCACAGCCTGCCTCATTCTTCCTGCGCCAACTGCATTTGTCAGGGAAAGGAGCAGACGCATTTCATAGGGGAGAGTGCGCTTCTCACTCTGCCATGTTGCCTGCCAAAAATCCGCCGCGATACGCCCTAAGTCCTCATCAATCATAGGATAATTCAGCAATGCAAGCGGACGGTATGGTGCAGAGCCTTCCGGCTCTTTTTCCTCTGTCCGGTAAAACCAGACATGAAACTCATTTTCTGCCAGCTTCTCTGTATGATGTATATACCCCAGCATATCCATCTCCTTATATAGCGGGTAAGGTTCAAAAGTCTGTATGACCTCAATTCCCTCCCCGGCTTTTAGCGTCATGGCACGTCTTTGTAAGCCGGGAAAGAAATTTCCCTGCACATGGCGTACATCCACTTTGAAGAAGTCTTTCTTTTTATCCTTCCATTCCTCGTACTTTATCATGATATCCTCCTTTATTTATTTTCTTGCTTTGGTGATTACATTATAGTAAAATAAGCAGAGCAAGTATGTTTGAATTCAAACAAAGAGGTGAGATTTTGGAAAAATTTTTAAACGTATTAAAAAAATGCCCGCTGTTTGCAGGATTATCCGATGACGAGATTTTAACCTCGCTAAAGTGTATCGGAGCAAAAGTCAGAAAAAACGCCAAAAATCAATACATCCTTCAGGCAGGAGATTGTACGGACTGTATCAGCCTGCTTGCGTCTGGGACTGCTTTAGTCATTCAGGAAGATTTATGGGGAAACCGGAACGTTATGACAAATCTTATGCCGGGCGACTACTTTGCCGAACCCTTTGCCGCCATTCCTGATGCAGTTCTCAGCGTCAGTGTTGTTGCGACAGAAAATTGTGAAATTGTGGAAATAAATATGAACCGCCTGATTACCATGTGTTCCGCTGCCTGCAGCCATCATAACCGCCTGATTAAAAACCTGATTACAGCTTTTGCCCAAAAGACACTGTTGTTTAACGAGAAGATAATGCACATGAGCAAGCGAAAAACACGTGATAAGCTGCTTTCCTATTTATCTGCTGAAGCAGCCAGACAAGGATCACTTTCTTTTGACATTCCCTTTGACCGCCAGCAGCTTGCCGACTTCCTCTGTGTAGAACGTGCAGCAATGTCTGTAGAATTATCAAAGCTGCAAAAAGAAGGGCTTCTGAAAACCTTTCATTCTCATTTTGAATTAAGTCCAAATGCCACAAATTAAAACAGGTCAATCTATACATAGCAGATTGACCTGTTTACAAAATACATATTTGTTATCAAATCAGCGGTTGCCTTCTGCAATCCCATAAACGGATTGCAGAAGCATTTTTCCTGATGATGTCTTAAAAACACAATCTATAACATTTCTGATATTGGCTTCCTGATATCCGGATTCGTCAGCATTAACCAAATAATCAGCTTCCAGCAAAATCTGGTAATCAATCCCGTCAACCTCCTGAAAAGTATGATGATGTGCGACCAAAAAGATGATACGGTTCACCATCTCGTTCGACAGCCCTGTACCCTTCAGGAATTCTTCAGCTAATACAGCGCCTTCTTTTTCCTGAAGTTTTCCATTTGTATTTCCGTATTTTTCCCGGCACAAAGGACACGCAATATCATGTATAATAGCCGCAATTTCTATTATTTTCTGTTCATCATCCGCTACTTTCTCACACTCTGCAATCGTTTTTGCATAGGCATACACTTTCATAAAATGATTGATATCATGAAGATTTCCTTTTGAATACTTTACCATTTTAACCATGATTTCTGAAACAGTCATATCATTTCCTCCTGTTATCTATACATCGTCTATAACCAATAGTCCACAAACTTACCAGTCACATCGTACAATTAAAAGCCAACTTTATGGCGAATCGTCATCCAAAACATCAATCCGTTCTATTTTAAAGACATTTAATGTGTCCACATCAGGGCAGGCAAAAACCGCTGTCCCCTTCTCCTGTCCGGGTATTTCGCCGCCGTATCTTAAAATATCAATATATGGAAATGCAACATGCATAGCCATAGGACAGAGTTTTCCACGCTCTGTATCAAAATCAAAACTATCACCTATTTTGTGACCCCTATGACATCCTTTCGTGCCTTTTTGATCAATCAATGTGATCTGGATTCCAGGTTTTTTCATATTTTAAGCACCTCCAACTCCTTCTCAATCGGTATTCCCTTATATATATCTGTATTGTTTCTATTGTTTTCAATCAGGCTGCTCACAGTGTCCATGGCTTTTTTTGTACTGTCATACAGGCTGTTTCCCTCCATCAGTTTTCCCAATAAAACGGAAGAAAAAATATCGCCCGTACCCGGAAACCTGACCGGAATGTTATAAAAAGGAATTGTAAATCTTTGTTTCGTTTTATGATCGAAGCCTGCAACCACATCTTTGCCATCCTGCTGAATGCTTGTGATGATTACCGATTTTGCGCCCATATTACCAAGCCTTTGAATCATTTCATCTACCTCCGAGATTGTTGCAGATTCATGATACTCCACTCCTGTAAGTCTGGCCGCTTCAGTATAATTTGGTACAATATAATCGGCTACTCCTACCAGTTTCTTCATATGTGCAACCGTTTGCTCTGTAACTCCATTGTACAGGGTTCCTTCATCTCCCATAATTGGATCAACAAATATCAGGGTTCCTTTCATGCTTTCCTTTCGACAAAATTCTTCTATGATTTTTACCTGCTCCTCTGAAACAATAAAGCCTGTCGCTATCACATCAAAGCAGAATCCCAATTCCTCCCATACTTTAATAGTGTTCTTCATATAATCTGTTGTTTCAAGAATATCGAATTTGCCATAATCCAACGTATTTGATACTAACGCAGTGGGAAGATTATATATTTGGTACCCCATATATGACATCAATGGAAGCATGACCGATAATGCCACCTTTCCATATCCTGCCAGATCATTTATCAACAATACTTGCTTGCCCATTTTCATCATGCCTTTCAGTTAATTCAATTCATCTATAATGAAATAATTATATACAGGGAGCAGGTTTTCGTCAAGATTTATGTATACAAGCACCAATATATACATTAAATATCCGCCACACTCCGGAATTTTATGGATTTCTGTTACGTGACTGCTTTTATTGACTTTACCCATTTCACTCAATCCGAAATTCTTATCCCCTGTTCTGCAACTCCCGTAAATGTCTAAGCTGAGCTTCGCTTAATGTTCTCGGTTTCCCAATCCTGACAAGATTTTTGGGTAAAACATAGGTCTTACTTACTTCCGTCCATGACTTTAACCTTATTACCTCTGGAAACTCTTTACATAGCTTATCCATTTTCCGTATCCATGCCAGATTAGCTGTGTAAATTGTTGCTTCGCTTTCATCTGCATTAAAGTTGATAACAACCTCCTGCTCATATCTTGATAATTTCATTCCATGCTCCTTTCTCCAGTACCGAAACTGGCACCAATCCAATTTAACGGTACCCTTCCGGTACCAAATAAATATACTCAATCTTGGGCGGTTTTCTATCATTGCTGTTTTCTATCATTGCTGTTTTCCCCTTGCTGTTTCCTGACAGGCAACCCTTGTCGGCACTGTGTCGTCCAATATTGGCGCTCAAATTTTCTTAAAATTGGTCTTGGCGGTTTATATCAGCTTGGACAGTCATTCAGTTGTACTGTCATTATCCAACAAAACGCCCTGCTTTCCCGTATATCCACCATGTCAGAAATCTTCCAAAAAACAGATTTTTTCTATCATGCTGGAAATTTTCGGTAGGAATCCGCCTGTTTGTGTGATATTCTGTTTTCGTAAAGGAGAGATTTATCTATGAAAACGCAATTAAGCATACAGGAACGCCTGAAAGACCTGCGTGTAGAAAAAGGAATGACTTTAGAACAACTGTCACAGCAGACAAAAATTCCTGCTTCCACGCTTGGCTCTTATGAATCTGATGATTATAAAGAAATACCCCATAGGAACATCATCGAATTAGCAAAATTCTATGAAGTATCAACGGATTATCTGCTTGGTATGACTGAAAACAGACAGCTTGACAACATTGCCCTGTCCAATCTGCACCTGAGTGACGCCGCCCTGACACTTCTCAAAGACCGCAAAATCAACACACTGCTCCTGTCAGAGCTTATCACTCATGAACAGTTCCGAAAACTCATGCTTGACTTGGAGATATATGTTGACGGTCTTGCTGATATGCAGATCAAATCACTTAATTTTGTGGTGGACACAAGCAGAAAGGCACTGATGAAGCGGCACAATCCTGATGAATACAACCTGCAATTAAACACGCTGAAAGCACAGCACCTTGAACTGAATGAATACTTTTCCCATGTGATTGATGACGATATGCACGCCATTATCAAAGACATCAGGAATGCCCATAAAGGCGATATTGATTCTGCCCCTCCTAAGACCATAACCGAACATTGGGAAGAAATTCTTGAAAAAGCTGAAAACTTTGCAGGCACTTCCAAACAGAAACTTGCTTACATATTCACCCAATTTCTAAGGATTAAACCAACCGAAAAGAATATTGATGATATGACAGATATGCTTGGACAGTCTGAAATCTTAGAACCTGATGCAAAAAAACGCCGGAACAGTACGAAAAGGAAACAGTCTAAGGACTAAATAACTGCAAAACAAAAGGAACTGCATCTATCCGCAATTCCCTGTTACTGTAACCATATTTTATTATTCCTCTGTCTTAACCAGCTCCACCACATCATTCAAATTGCAATCCAGCGCATCACAAATCCGTATTAGTGAGTCCATAGAGATGTGCTGCCCCTTGTTCATGTTGGCAAGTACATTTGTGGTAAGCCCTGCTTCAATACGCATTTGGCTCTTAGTCATTCCCCTCTCTAAGAGCAAATGCCACAGAGGTAAGTAACTGACTTTCCGCATAGCAACCCTCCATTGTTCGGCTAATTTTTCCTGCCCGTTTTCTGTATCTGTTTTGTTTATTCTATCAGAGATATTGCCTTTTATCAATCAAATCTTGACTGTTGACGGTATTTCCTGTTGTTTTGCCAATCATATTTTTGCTACACCTATTTGGGTATGAAGTGTTTTATGCCTGCGGGCTCCTTTTTGTAGTCCGGCATATACAACAACAGGGTATAGAAATACTGATAAATGTTGAGATGATTTGCTTTTGCTGTTTCAATAAGGCTTAGTACGATTGCACTTGCCATTGCCCCATTGGTTGTATCATGAAACAAGAAGTTTTTCCGCCCCATGGCATAGAACTTTGCCCTGCGCTCAGCAGCATTATTGGAAATCTCACATCTTCCATCCAGAAGATAATTCATTAGGGTTTCTTTATGGTTTCTGGCATAGTTTACTGCTTTTTCCAGGCGTTTGCCTTTCCGCTCTTGTGCAAAAAGATTCTTATATTGACATTCCAGGAAAATATTGCAAGCTTTAGAAATATTGTGTATAGAGGATGGTTTCAAGATTTTTTTGAGAAATGTGCTGGCATTGTATATAGGATTATGGTATGCTGTTAACAATAAAATTTGAGACTTGAAAGGACATGATAAAAATGATTTCTGCAATCCATAACAGACGAAGCATAAGAAAATTCTTAGATAAACCGTAACCGCCAAATAATAATGCGGTCAGATAAAAAATTACCCCAGCCCTTTGCGAGTTGGAGTAATTCACTATAATTCACATGCGATTTTTGATAGATTGGAGTTTTTCACTCCAGGGTGCAAGCTCTGCGAGCTGATTATCGGTCATCTCTTTCGTTGTCCGATGGTCCAACAGAAATTTCAGATATCCGTAAACATTCAGGTCATGCGCCTTTGCCATCTCAACCATTGTATAAACTACAGCACTGGCATTGGCTCCTTCTACAGAATCACTGAACAGCCAGTTCTTCCGGCCGACTGCAAATGGACGGATCGCGTTCTCGCTGAGATTGTTCGTAAAGCTGCAGCGGCCATCCTCCAGATATGCCTGTGCTGTTTCCCGCCGGTTAAGGACATAATTCACTGCTTTATCCATGCGGGTATTCCGGGCTGGCTTTTGTTGCTCAAGCCACGACCAGAAAGCCTCCAGAACAGGTTTTTCCTTCTCGAGACGCAGCTGCTTACGCTTTTCATAATCACCGGGATATTTTTTGTTAATGGAATCCTCTATGGCAAACAGGCGGTTACAGTACTGGACTCCCTGTACTGCCGGCTGGCTGTAATCATACTGTTTCCCTTTGGGAACGGCATCGATAAAGTACCGGCGGATGTGTGCCCAGCAGGAACACCGCTTGATATCCGGCAGGCTGTTGTAGCCCTGATAACCATCCGTTTCCAGATATCCGTGATAGCCTTCCAGAAACTCCTTTGCATGGCTGCCACTCCTGGTTGGAGAATAGCCATATAAGATAATGGCGGGAAGACCGTCTTCGCCGCTGCGGAACAGCCACATGAAGGATTGCGTCTGTGCCCGGCGATCTTCTTCCTTCAATACCTGGACTCTGGTCTCATCTGCCATTGCGAAGCTGCGCTTCAACAGTTCTCGGTGGAAATAATCATACATTGGCTGAAAGTAATTCCTGGAGCAATAGATAATCCAGTTAGCAAGTGTCGTCCTGCTGATCTGGGCGCCATACTGTTTCCAGTCTTTCTCCTGACGATAAAGAGGGAGCCCATTGGCATACTTTTGATACATCGTCCATGCAACGGCAGATGCGGTCGCCGGGCCTTTTCCTACCAGAGCCTGCGGAACCTGAGACTTTACGATCACAGGTTTTTCTGTGTCTCCCAATCCTTCCTTACAGGACGGACATCCATAACTCTGGCTGTAGTATTCGATTATTTTGCATGTGGCCGGAATGAATTCCAGCTCACGGCGGACATACTCTTCGCCGATCAGAACCATCTGCGTACCGCAGACCGGGCAGGCCTGATCTTCTTCCGGAAGAGGGATGACTACTTTTTCAACCTTCAAGCCTTTAAAAAGATCCTTATGGGCTGCTTTCTTCTTGCGGGTATGCTGCCGGACCACGGTCTCTTCTTCCAACAGGGAAGGATCTTGTTCCACTTCCGCTTCATCAAAAAGGTGCTGTTGTCCTGGAATGTCATCGCTCCTTCTTTCACTGGAGGAACCAAAAAGCTTTTTGGCAAGATAGTCCACCTGTTCCTGAA
>CAJTFL010000005.1 GCA_910575565.1 Lachnospiraceae bacterium
GGCCGCTGGTGCACCGGTTAGGGTTTCCAACCCTATGGCCGGGCAGCCAAGCCGGGAAGGGATAAACGCTGAAGGCATCTAAGCGTGAAGCCCCCCTCAAGATGAGATGTCCCATCGAAAGAGTAAGGCCCCTTGCAGAAGACGAGGTGGATAGGGCAGGGATGGAAGTGCAGCAATGCATGGAGTTGGCTGCCACTAATAGGCCGAGGGCTTGGCCAAGAGAGGCGAGTTTGGCTAGGAAGGGAAGAGGCGGATGTGTTCAGTATGCGGTTTTGAGGGTACGTGGAAGAGTACCAGATAATCCTCGATAGCTCAGTCGGTAGAGCACGCGGCTGTTAACCGCGCTGTCGTAGGTTCAAGTCCTACTCGGGGAGCTTGTTTTATCAATGAGATAAGACCATGAAAGAGCGAGGCCCCATGGTCAAGTGGTTAAGACATCGCCCTTTCACGGCGGTAACACGAGTTCGAATCTCGTTGGGGTCATTGTGGCGACATAGCCAAGTGGTAAGGCGTGGGTCTGCAACACCCTGATCACCAGTTCAAATCTGGTTGTCGCCTCTTTAAAACCCTTGAAAAATCAAGGGTTTTTTGTTTTGTTCTGCATTTCATGTTGCATAATTCTGAAAAATCAGCGTTTGCTATATCGTCCATTTCTTGCAACTCCTTGAATTATGAAAAGTAGTTGGAGGAAGAGATGCCTAATATATATGCATTCTTTTCTCCAACTTTCCATAATTACTTGCTATGCATATCCCACACCGCCTTTTTGATTTACGATGGCGGTGATTTGCGTGTTCAAGATAATTATTTTGTTTCTTGGTATGAAAAGGGTGAAAGAAAAAGGAAGAAAGGGTAAAACGCAAACACACATCTTTCCCCCTTTGTGTTTGCGCCTCAAATGAAAATGCAAGCATTTTCGCTTGAGGCTTGGTGCAAAATATGAAAGTAAGGATTTTTTTATGGCAAAAATCAGAGATTACAAGATGAACGGAACTATTTTATTGGGTGTGGATGCAGGCTACGGGATAATGAACGTGATGATACTCAATAATGGGTGGGTGAAAGCAAGTCAAACGATTGGAAAAAGAAAGACCGCCTCAACCAAAGCCTTCCGTACTTGAATCCGGCAAAGTAAAGAGATAAAGGCGCGGGGTATTAAAGGCAGACGATGGTAAAGTGAAAAATGTATGTCAGAATAAAAATTAAAGCAATATCTAGAAAAAGCGGGGCGTTACAGGTGGAAAGGAAATACTGTGAAAGAGATATAATGTCACGGGGGTGGTGTGTATAAATTGTCAGCAATAGGAACTGCATTAGTTCGCAGTTCTTATTGCCTTAATGCGATAATGGTATGAAAAGTGAGCATATCATCATTATAATACATCTGTAAATTGCCATGATATTTGCTGACCACTTTACGAATGCTTTTTAATCCAAATCCATGTCTATTTTTATTTACGGTCAGCTGCCTGTCCTTACAGAGAAAAGGATTCTTTCGGCAGGAATTGATAACTGTTATCACAATAAATGGTGTTTTTTCACGTTTGCTTGTATTAATCTCAATAAAAGAGTCAGGAATAATGCCTGCTGCTGTTATAGCATTATCCAGCAAATTGCAAAACAGAGAGGTAAGGTCATTGTCCGCAATAAAATCCGTTGTCCCACTTCGTATGTCGGCATGAAAAGATATATGGCTGTCAGTGCAACGCTGCATATAGCGGCATAGGATGGAATTCAGCATTTCATGGTCACATAGTCTGGAATACTCTTTCAGGTCTGGAGAAAGTACCAATTGCCGGATATAGGCGCTTATTTTAGTATGCTCCTTTTGCTCATTCAGCAGGTCAATGGATTGCAGGTGCTTTTTATGTCATGGATTAAAATACGCTGATTTTCATTCTGTACATTCAGCATTTTATAATATTGGGCTGAATCTGACTCTTTTTGAAGCAATAATTGTATTTCTGTAAATTCCATGTTTTTTTTCTGATGATAGCGGTTGATTTCAAACATGAGCAGGTTTGCTGCCAGCAAAAGAACAGCACCCATAGTAACCATCCAGTCAAGTGACGATGGGAGCAAAACAGATTCGCCAATGCTTACGAAAGTAATCATAATAAAGATTGAGGTCAGGGGAATGAAAACAAGAAGAAAAACAGACTGATCATGCTGCCCTGCATCCTTCTTTGTTTTTTTCATCAGGTGCATCAGTATATAAGTAACTGCAAAAAATATGAGTTTACTAAAGACCGAAAAAAATAAAAGGTGATAAAATTCCCTTCCGTTATCAAGAAAGCGAGGGGCAAAGTGCCTGGTAATTCCATAAATGACTAATTCACTCATTGCCATAACAGCCGCCAGTATGGAAGAGTGGAATAACGCTGTATACCAATTCAGATAACATTGTGTCAGCAGGAAAATGAAATTCAGCAAAAAATATAAAATGATATTGATCCATATAGATTCGGACAGTGACATGCAAAACAGGATAAAATATAAACCGCATAGCACGCCAAGTTTTCTCCGTGAGGTGTGTCTGGCAGGAAATAAATTGGAGGAGTATTGCCAGAGTATAATTGCTTCTACAAGAAAACTGAAAAAATAACAGATTGTATTTATCATTTGCTTTACTTTACCTCGTACTTTCCAAATAAAGGAGATAGGCTTCCTTAAATGCACTGTATTTTCTTTTTGTCAGATAAGCAGTCTGATTATCTGCTATATGGACAAGATTACGGTCAAAATCCGTGACATATTCAAGATTGATAATGAAACTGCGGTGTGTCTGGAAGAAACGGTTTTTGGGGAGAATTTCCAGCCAGTACTGTATATTGTGAATGGATTCAAAATCACACAGAGTGGTATGTACCGTTACTTTTCTGCCCAGTGCTTCCACTGCCATGACGGAAGATGCAGGCAGTGTATGTACACCATGTTTTGTTTCAATTGGGATTTTTACTGTCATAGTGTTATACAGGTCAACTGCATCTTTCATATTACGGAAAAACCGTTGTTTAGCCAAAGGCTTTGAAAGATATCGGAATACATGGAACCGCATTGCATCATCAAGATATTCAGAATAAGAGGTTACAATAAAAATAATAATCTTGTCATTCTTCTTTTTTAATTCCTTTCCCACATGGATACCATTCATTCCGGGCATTTCTATATCAAGAAATAGAATGTCTTTGTCACCTGTATCGGCCAGCAGGGATTCCCCGTCAGAAAAGCAGACCAGTTCGGGGCATTTTACGTTTATGTTTTCAAAAAAGTTTCTGATATATTTTTGAAGCTGTTCAATTATCAGCGCATCATCGTCACAGATGAGTATTCGCATTTTTATCCCTCTTTTCATGCAATTTACTACATAGTTACCCTTTGTATTATACAATAAAGATCAGGAAAATACAGAGAAACTGCATGAAAAGACATTTTTTGATGGATTTTGGGCTGAAACAAAGGAAGCGGTATCAGTTTTGAACACATTTCTGCGTGCTGATGCGAATTCCGCATCATGTGCTATTGCATATCAACCTAAAGCCCCAAAAGAATTAGTAAGATACAGGAAAAGGAAATTATTGAGAGATGCGCAAATATAATAGCAGACTGGCTGATAATCTGCATTTCAATTGGTATCGTGTTATCCGCAGGCTTACAGTTACCTTGCATTTTCAAAAAATGAAACGAATATTTGTAAAATGACCAAAAAAGGGCAAAAAATGTCGTTTCATGCAAGAAAGGTTGAAATTATGGCCAGTATAGGGATAATGGAAATTGTCATTGAAAGACACCGAAAAGGTGAACCCTTGATTTTTACAGGGGATGAGGCGATTTGGGGTATTGACCTTGACACTGCCGATCTGATGGAAAAGAGGAGATATTATGAAAAAGAGCGTTTCAAAAAAGATGTTTGCGTTGTCTGTGCTTATGTCTGCCGGTATGCTGTTGACTGGCTGTTCCGGTACAGCAGCAGAACCCTTGGAGAGAACACCGGCGGGAAGCAGCACAGAGGCGATACAGGGGAGTATAGGAGTGGCTGAATCCGGGACAAACCAGATCAGTGAGAAGCTGTCCGATATGTTGGTAATTGATGCGGATGTAGTTTTGCCGAAAGAGCAGGTATATAGCGTGTATGCGTTGACAAAGCAAGCGTTTCCGAGAGAAGATTTAAATGCTTTTTTCGGAGTGTCGGAAGCAGCCGTAACGGTTCACCCGGAATGGGTGGGGGCATATTCTGCAGGAACGGAAGAGGGCGGATACTTTAGTACGGATCCCTATGGAAATTTTACATATGCTAAGGACGAGGAAAGGGATGGCTACATCGTATATTTGGTGGAATCCGCATACTATAATGCTGGCAGTTGTTCTTTCCAGAAGGAAGAAATACAGGATTTATCCTTCCTGGACGCGGAAAAAGCCATTCAGATGGGAAAGGAAAAGATTAAGGAGCTGACCGGACAGGATTCGGAGGTTCTTGTTGCTTATGCTCTGAATCAAGAAATACTAACAGAGTTGGAGGCGGAGTACAGGCAGACTAAGAAATACCAGGAAGATGCACAGACAGGAAAAGAAACTGCGGGCGATGACTGGTCGGATGCAGATGAGATATATTATCTGGAGTATGAACTGACGAAGGATGGTCTGCCGATTTACAGCGGCATTAATGAGCCGGGCATATCCATGGCAGTGGAAACCTTTTGGACGGCTGAAACCCGAATCACTATGATGCTTGATAAGAATGGGATTCGCTATATAGCCAGCAAGGGTGGAATTTTTGACGCCAGACCGGAAGCAGAGGCGCAGACGATTATCTCAGCGGAGGCGGCACTGGAAGCGGTAAAGGAAATTTATGTGAATACCATATTGAGTTCGCAGGTTACAATCTCCCGGATATGGCTGGAATATGTCGTTGTACCGGACTGGGAAGAGCAGGAACAGTATAAGCTGGCGCCTTATTGGTGTGTGCAGATAGATTCACCTTCGGGAAACAGCAGTGCGGAGCGGATCAATGCGATAACGGGAGGTAATCTATCCTATGGAGAATAAAAGGGCATTGCCCCGTCTGTTTGGTGCAGAATTTAAGAGGAGTCTGACGGTGAGATTTCTCCTTGTACCGGTGGTTGTGGTGTTGTGCATCTGTCTGGATACCTGGAACCAGATACCATTTATGTGGACATCTCCTGAGACTATGGATGTATACTATTATTGGTGTAATTCTTTTATATTTGGAGGCTTTTATGGTATCTATGTGGTTCCGATGCTGGCGGCGCTTCCCTATGCGGTAAGTTTTTGCGAGGAATACAATACAAATATGCTGAGGATGCTGCTTATGAAAGCAGGAAAGAAGAAATACTGCATATCCAAGGTGCTTACGACATTCCTATCGGGAGCTCTTTCGGTATCGGCAGGTGGGATTACTTTTATCCTCCTGGCAAATTTTTTTGTTCAGTTGTTCAATCGGGCTAGATTGCCGGAGACAGTAGCCTTCCCTTATTATGGATTTTTGCTGCAGGGTAATGCTGCCTGCTATTTTACAGCGGTTATCTTCCTTTTGTTTTTGACCGGAGGGTTATGGGCAACGGCTGCTTTGCTGGTATCGTCATATTTCCCTAATATCTATGTGACGGCGGCATCTCCTTTGATTCTATCCTTTTTGACAGGTCGGGCTTATTTGGTTTTGAGGATTCCTGTCAGGCTTCGGTTGGATTTATGGCTGCAGGGTAGAAGTTCCGCTGGTACAGATCAGCTCACCATTTTGTGTTCTGCGTTGGTGGTGCTGGGTCTGACTGTGGGATTTGGTATTCTGTTTTACCAGAAGCTGAAAAGGAGGGTGGAGAATGAGTAAGGGACTTCGGGTTTTTTGTTTTCAGCTAAAGCAGGAATTGGTGCAAGTCAGGGTGCTGATCCTGTTCATGATTCTTGCAGTGTTTATCTATTCCTATCTGGAGCCGGTGGCTAATCTGGCACAGGCGGTTGGTGAGAAAGTGACTCCGTGGGCTTTTCCGCATCTGATGAATGATTACATCTGTCAGATGGTTTTTATGGTGAGTGCAGTCTTCCTGTTTAGCACAGCACCCTTTGAGGGGAAGGTTCATTACTATATTGTTCAGCGTTCCGGGAGCCTTTCCTGGCAGTTGGGTAATGTACTGTATATTCTGGCATCTTCGTTTTTGTTTGTGGGGTTTATTTGGATACTTAGTGTTATCAGCCTGCTTTCACGAACCAAGTTTAGTGATGATTGGGGAATCATCTGGGGGACATTGGCAAGGACAAACGCAGGGAATCAGTATAATGTCCCATTTACGGTGTTTGCTTATATTGTCGGTGTATTTTCGCCGATGGAGGCGACTGCAATCAGCTTCCTGCTTGAATGGGCGTGTGTCTCATGGATGGGGTTGGTGGTCTATTTGTTCAACTATATCACAAAAAAGATGACAGGGATATTGGCGGCATCATTTTTTGTATTTTTGGATGTGATGATCTACAATTCATGGACACCCAAGGCATATCTTTTCTCACCGGTGACGCTGGCACAATTGAAGGTGATGTCAGGGAACAACTTATCTTATGGCGTATCTTTGAACTATGCGGTGGTGTTCTTTGCGGTGACAATCACGTTTTTTATTGTAATATGCTTGGGACAAGGAACAAAAAAGTAAAGAAATGGGAACTGAAAAAATGAATGATAGAAGGATTCTTTTTAAAAATGTCTCTAAGACAATAGACAATCAGATGACATTGAAGAATATCAATCTGGAGATACCTAAGCAGGGGATTTATGGAATTGTGGGCAGGAACGGTTCAGGAAAGACGGTGCTGCTCAAGTGTCTGTGCGGGTTTATGCCTGTCACGGAGGGCGAGATATGGGTAGGAGAAAAACAGGTCGGGCGCGATGCGGAATTTATTGAGGATACCGGCTTCATCATCGAGACACCGGGATTTTTGCCCAGAGAATCCGGATTTCGCAATTTGAGATATCTTGCCTCCATCCGGAAAGTGGTCGGAAAGGAGCGCATCAGGGAGTGTATCACCATGGTTGGTCTTAATCCGGATGATAAGAAATGGGTAGGGAAATACTCATTGGGGATGCGCCAGCGGCTGGGTATCGCACAAGCTATCATGGAGAATCCCAGTCTGATTATCCTTGACGAACCCATGAATGGGCTGGACAATCATGGCGCGGAGGAGATACGAAAGCTCCTGCTTGGACTGAAGGAGGAGGGAAAGCTGATTCTTATCATCAGTCATAACCGGGAGGACATCAACCTGCTCTGTGACAGAGTGTATGAGATGGATATGGGAGTGCTGACACAAGTAAGGTAAAAATAGCAGAATAAAGCTCATTTTGGTGAGCTTGCCTGATATTCACGGGTGTACTGTACCAGCAGGGCATAACCCTTTAAGGCCGGACAGGTATCTAACAGTTCCTGGTTATGCCCCGCTTTACCGGGCATTCCGAGATTCCTTTGACTGCTGTAACGAAGTGTGTAAGTTATGTTTAAAACAAACAACTTCTGAATTCGATGGGGCGTCGTGTGCGGTGAAAGCTGCGTGCACGGTGCTAAGCGGGGAAAAGCCGGAAACTAATTTTGAAAAAAATCGAGTTATGCTGTAACAAACACCGTTATTATGTGATATAAGAGATAAGTTATAGCAAATATCCTGTATAACGTAAAAATTTACTTACGAGGAGGTGAAAAAGTGCAGGATTCTTGTAAAAATATAGATATGGATTCGGTTTATCAAGAATATGCGAGTTTAGTTTACCGTTTTTTATATTCCTATACGCAGGATGCAGAATGGTCTCAAGAACTAATGCAGGAAACA
The DNA here is from genome assembly GCA_910575565.1 of Lachnospiraceae bacterium. Taxonomy (GTDB): domain Bacteria; phylum Bacillota; class Clostridia; order Lachnospirales; family Lachnospiraceae; genus Caccovicinus. Next base: position 7,828 of record CAJTFL010000005.1, read on the forward strand.
TTTTTACGGGCGGTAGGCTCCATTTCACGTTATAACGGCTCTTGTAAATTATCTGTATGGCTTTGCCAGATAGCGAAACATATTTTATACCAGGAGCTTCGAAAAAAGAAACGTGCGGAAACGGTAGAATTGGCAGATTATTTACCGGATGATTCTTCACCGGACGGAGAAACAAACGTACTGAATCAGGAAAATAAAATAGAGCTTTATCAGGCAATCCATCATTTGCCAGAGTTAGAACGGGAAGTTATTTTATATCGAATTACGGGCGAACTTTCTTTTCGTGAAATAGGAGCAATTTTAGGAAAGAGCGAAAATTGGAGTAGGACGGTTTTTTATCGGGCAAAACAGAAAATCAAAAAGGAGTTGAAGGCACATGAATAAAAATTATTCCTGCGATATAATCAAGGATCTGCTTCCAGGATATATTGACGGAGTTTTAAGCGAAGCAGGGGAAAATGTAGTAAAAAGGCATTTGGAAGAATGCGAAAAATGTAATAGAGGCTATCTGGAAATGAAAGAGGAATTGAATACTGGAATGGAAGCAAAAGAACAAATTGCACTTGACGGATTAAAAAAATTGCGGCAGCATACCAGAAAGTTGAAAATTGCCGTTGGGATCACTACAGGGCTGCTGGTATTTATTTTACTATCCGCTTTTGTAAGAGTCTTTGTAATCGGCGTTCCTGTATCTACTCACGCAATGAGCGTAGATGATCTTTCATACAATGAAGAAACAAATTGTCTTGAAATAAGTGGTACAGTCAATTTTGCTTCCTGCCGGGTCAGCCGCGTGGCCTGGAAACAGAGTGAAGAAAGCAGCAACGCTGTAAATGTGTTTGTATATGGAGCCGAAACATTGCCTTTTCAATCGGAGAAAAGAGAGTTTAACATATCAGTTCCCAATATGAAAGGCAAAACAGCGTATCTTGCCTGTCCGGATTTTGACCAGCGAGAGGTATATAATTGGAAGCATTACCACAACGAAAAACTGATAGAATTGGAGAATGAAATATACGATCATCTTACAGAACTGGACAGAACCAAAGATGCATTAAGTTATAATGGTGGGATTGAAATCGTAAATGGGGCAGAAGGAATCTGCTATTCTGTTCATTCCGTAATTGGTGAAAACGCAACATTTTGGACATTGAATGACCAATTGATTACCGACGGCGACTTTGAAAGCAGAGATTTTGAAATCTGGATTTCTTTAGACAAGCCATATCAGATTTTCATTAATGATTATCAGTCAGGAGAATATACAGATGACTATTCCATTATCAGCAGGCGCTAGGGCGTGTTTGAAAATTGCTTTCTGGCAGATGTGCGTCGCAATTTGTGGGAGACTTGAGCCAAATAAAGGGCGCATAGCGGGCTATGTAACCTGAATTTGGCTCAAATATACCGGGAAGTGGGCGCGCAGATGGCGGTATTCCTCCCGGATGGCAACAACATCCGTGCAAGCTTCCAGCATCTCATAAGCCCGCTTCATTTTGTATTGTACCTTTCCATTTTGAGGCTTCCATTTGTCTGTTTAGTATGTTATAATAGGTTTCTAATTTATAAAAACATACGGAGGGGATATAAAATGGAGTCTGTGAATTTGAAAATTGGCGAGAAATTGAAAAGTATCCGCAAGGCTCATGCGCTTTCCCTGGACGATACTGCGGTGCTGACGGGTGTGAGCAAGCCAAAGAACGTATCATAAATGTTGCTTAGGTGAGGAGGATATTATGGCTATTGAAAAGGTGAGGGCGCATTTCGCTCAATTTGGTATTGCAGACCGGGTACGGGAATTTGAAGTGTCCAGCGCCACCGTGGAACTGGCGGCACAGGCTCTTAATTGTGAACCCTGCCGGATTGCAAAGACGCTTTCGTTCATGGTGGATGGTCACGCTGCCCTGATCGTTGCGGCTGGCGACGCCAAAATCGACAATCCCAAGTATAAGGCGCAATTCGGCACAAAGGCGAAAATGCTCACGCCTGACGAAGCGGAAACGCTGGTAGGCCATGCGGTGGGCGGCGTATGCCCGTTCGCAGTCAACGAGGGCGTGACCGTCTATCTGGACAATTCCCTAAAACGCTTTGAAACGGTTTTCCCCGCCTGCGGCAGCAGCAACAGCGCCATTGAGCTGACGATTGCAGAATTAGAGAAATACTCCGGCTTTACCTCTTGGGTGGACGTATGCAAAGGATGGAACGTATCCGTATGAAAATGCGGACAGAGTACACTTGCCCTTTAGAGCTTGTCCGCGATATGATAACTAAATCCAAAAACCTCAGCAATGGGAATTTCACACCACTAAAAACTCATTTTCCTGCTCAATATACCTACAGAATACAAAAATGGCACATATTATCTCAGGAGCAAAGTCATCAGCAGCGTCTATGTCCCACCCTCCGCATAATCCCCTGTGCATGATCTGGACAACTGTTTTCCCCTGCTTTTCAGATAAGAAATAGTTTTGGCTGTTTTGCATTGACAATAAATACTCTTTTTTGCCAATACAAATCTGTGCGTGGTCTACCCTCGGCATACGGCAGATCGGCCAGCCAACTACAGCCGGGTCGTCGCTCTCTGCATAATCCGGCTTTGCAACGGCACATTCTTTTCCGTTTCTGTCAAGCATGGCATATTGCCTGTAGCGAATATTACCCCTTTCATTGAGGGGCGCTTTCAGATTGCAAATATCCGTAAGCATAAGCAATTCTCCATCTGCAGCAAAAATTTTCTTTTCGGAACCCGCAAATGTACTTTTTATACGAACTAACAATGTATCATTAAGAAACAGATTCCCGGATTTCATTATATACTCCATTTCCATCCCTCCTGCTAAATGATAGAATACAACAATACTCCTGCAATACCGGCTCCGGCCATGATATGTATGGGGCTTTTCTTCCATCTTCTCAGGATAAAAAAGCTTGCTCCGAAAATGATTACTGAAATAACATTGATTCCGCTTAAATCATCCGGCAATATACGCTCTCCATAAAATGACAGAATCACTAATGAGATACCAGCCGATGCAATCATGGCTACGACAGCAGGACGAAGCCCCGCAAGGATTCCCTGTACCATCTTCAATCCACGGAAATGATAATAAATATACGCAAGTGTCATTACAATCAGACAGGACGGGAGAATACACCCAAATGTAGCAATAACAGCTCCGGGTATTCCGGCAACCTGAATCCCTACAAATGTTGCCGCATTAACAGCAATCGGCCCAGGTGTCATTTCAGCAATCGCCATAATGTCTGCAAATTGCGTCATTGTCATCCACGGATGGACATCCACAACCTGATTTTGAATCAATGGCATGGCGGCATACCCGCCGCCTATGCTAAACAGCCCGATTTGAAAAAAACTCCACAGCAATTCAAGATAAATCATGTCCGCCGCACTCCTTTTCCATTTTTTTTCGATGGAAAGTACCCATTGCCCCTATCAATCCACAGGTTAAAATAAGCAATATAATGTTAATCCCCAAAAAATAAACCGCAACAAAAGACACCATCAATACCACTATTGGAAGAACCTGTTTCCCTTTTAGGATTTCTTTTCCCATAGTAATCACCACATCACAGATCACGGCGGCAACTCCTGCCAGCATACCGGCCATAGCCATGCTGACAATCATATTGTCCCGAATGGCAGTGTAAAAGAAGGAAATTACAGAAATGATAATTAACGGCGGCAAAACCGTCCCCAGAACAGTAACCAATGCCCCGGCAATCCCTGCAACGCGATAGCCTACAAGAAGGGAAGCGTTTACCGCTATTGCTCCGGGAGATGACTGGGCAATTGCCGTCAAGTCCATCATTTCCTGTTCCTCTATCCAGTGTAATTCTTCAACGAATTTCCTGCGCATCAATGGTATGATTACAAAACCACCCCCAAATGTACAGGCGCTTAATTGAAAAGTCGATAAAAACAGTTTCCTGTATTGCTTTCTTTTACATTCCACGATATCATCCTCCTTATATCTGCAAGTATAGCACTTGCATTCAAATATGAAAAATAATATAATTTTATCAATATCATTAGCATATTTGTATAAGGAGAGAAAATGACAATCCGGCATTTAAAGATTTTCTTGTCAGTTTGCGAAAACAGTTTCCACACAACAAAAGCTGCTGAAGAACTCCATATGACACAACCTGCTGTCAGTCTTGCCATTAAGGAACTGGAACAGCACTATGGGGTAATATTGTTTGACAGGATTGGACGGCGGCTAAAAATCACGGAAGCAGGCCAACGGTTGATGGAATATTCTTCCCATATCATTTCCCTGTTTGACGACATGGAAAAAGGAATGAAAGATTGGGATTCTTTTGGAATTATCAGAATTGGGGCAAGCATAACCATAGGTTCGCAATTTCTTCCAAACTATGTAAAAGCGTTTTACAATCGTTTCCCCGGCACAGAGGTAAATGCAGTTATCGGTTCATCAGAACTATTGGAGCAAAAAATAATAAACAATGAGTTGGATCTTGCTTTGATAGAAGGTGTTCCCCATTCCCCTTCCCTTGTGGCAGAGGAATACATGGAAGACCATCTGGCTGTCATCTGCCCCGCGAATGGTTATTTTTATCAGGGAAAACAGTTTTCTATTGATGAATTCCGCCGGCAGAAATTTCTCCTCCGTGAACATGGCAGCGGGACACGGGAAACCTTTGACCGCACAATCGAAGCTGCGGGGTTCTCCATCGTACCTGCATGGGAAGCAATGAGCACCACCGCTTTGGTGAATGCGGTTATCAATGGCCTTGGCATTACAGTACTGCCATATCGTATGGTAATCGGCCCTTTAGAGCATGGCTTGATTGTATCTGCCAGTGTGGAAGGACTCAGCTTTAAACGGAAATATCAGATTATCTACCACAGGGAAAAATATCTCACATCATCAGCTAAGGCTTTTATCGACTTATGCCGTAATTATGAAATGGATTACCCGCTCCCACGTTATAACAGTTTATACTAAGGCAAAGCCAGAACAATAAACATTCTGGCTTTGTCTTACAGGATTACATTTTGCCTTATTCTGATAAAGGAATTTATATGTAAATATTCGTTCTGTTCTCCTTATCCGGGGGGAGTGGATGCCATGCTGGAGGTTTTTTGTGATGTGTAAATATCTTTTTGATCCGTCTCAGGATTGCTTCTATGAAATGAAACCATAGATTGCCAAATATAAACACAGCTACCAGGAACAACAGGAACGCTCCGATTTCTCCCCAAGGCATCCCTGCCTCACTTTGTTGCGAACCGATTCATAAAGAAGTCGGTAAAAGCGGCCAGATCATCCTCCTGTGACACATAAACATACAGCTTTTCATCTTCCAGCCAGTCATAGGCATTGATGCCGATATACCCTTTTTTGTCTGGGTAAATGATAAAGGCGTCCGTAGGATATTTATTCCGATAGGCTTTCAAAATTTCAGAATGGCGATAATAGGTTGGATCGCCACAGCCAGAAAGGTCAGGAACTGTAGGCACAACCGCAATCGTTTGGCTGCTCTCATTCCAGCCGACAATCAAATTCCCGATTTTCGTTTTACTGCCATGAACAAATCCATAATTGAACCGGCTCACATCCTCGGTATATCCGAAGATCAGCCTGTAATCGTCCCCATTCGCTACAACCTGGTTAAACAGCAGGCGCATTTTATTCGCATTTGCAGCGCTCTTTTCCATGTCAATTTCGGGTCCCTTAAACAGCTTGCTAAAAAATCCCATAATCTTTTCCTCCATGATTTTTAATATTGGCTCCATAACAGAGCTGTACATCACTTCAGGTTCAAAATGCTCCCAAAGCAATAAACAAATTCATCGTGCATTCTCCTGTGAAGTTTGCGGTATTTCTCAAAAATAAATTCAAATAGTCAAATTTGTTTTTATTTTGAGCGAAGTAAAGTCCGCCTGAATATAACGCCGAAATGTATATTCGGACGGACTTGCCTATTTCTGTTTTTCAGAGTGCGGGGCCGTTTTTAATTTCTCCAGGGCGTCCACAATTGCATTAAGCTGAAAATCCATCGTCTCCTCCGCCGCTTCGGGAACAAAGAAGGGGAGGGTATCCGGGATAGCCCTGCGTATAACCATTGCTGTCAGGCTTAAATTCGTAAACAGATTGATCTTTGCCGTATCTGCCTTTATCCCAAAGTTTTCTAAAATCTCTCCAAAAAGACAAAGCTGTTTCTTGCGGAACACCTGATAGCTTTCCTTTGAGAGGCTTTTGAAAAGAAGCTGTTGTTCTTCAATCGTTAAAATTGCGATTCCATTTTTCTCCCCATGGCAGCAGGCATAAAGAAACTGCTTTACTGCGTCACGCCAGCTTAAAGCAGGGTCAGCCATTAGTTTCTGTACATACTCGATGATTTTAGGCTGTTGCAGATACAGCGTTTCAACAACCAAATCTTCTTTTGTTGAGAAAAAGGAATAGAAGAATGTCCTTGAAATACCAACTTTTTTATATATTTGCTCCACGGTAGTATGCTGTATTCCTCGTTTTGCCATCAGTTCAAGCCCAACGGTAATAAGCGCATTTCTGATGCGCTCTTTATCTTCCTCAGAATAAGCCACCTTTGGCATCCTGCCACCTCCTTACGCAAAATAAAAACAAATTTGTGATTTTGAACTTATTTTAGCACGCGGAAAGGAATAATGCAAGAGTGAAATGCTATAAGATCGATATCTTCAGACGGACGGTATTTCTGGGATGTTCTTGCGCTCCAAATCCGTCTTATTTTCCGGTGTCACTATGGACTTGCTGTTATTCGTCTGCGGTAATGCCTCTAGTACTAGCTTCATTCCATCATCCAGGTATTGTACTGACACATTTACCTTCAGCCATCGATTTTGACTGAGGGAGCGCCCGTTTATGAGCAAAAAAGCTGCGTAAGCAGCAAAGAGCGCCAGCGCTATAAGCGTGGTTTTGCCAATAGCGCGGCTGAACGGAGGATAGATTTTCATGGACAAAAGAACTCAAATTTTATATAATGATGTTGGAGCCGTCGCAAAATTTGGCTTTGTCATAATATATAGCGGAATTTGCCGAAATGTTCAGCCGGCATATGATGGAAATCTGCTGTTTTGCGGCAGTTCCCTATGATGCCGGATTTGTTCTGGATTTGTGCTTCCGCGATTTGAAAAACAGTTAAAATCTGTTCTGATCAGGCTGGTTTTTCATGGTTTTGGCGGAGCCAGGCGAGAAATCATTCTCTTTTATGGTTAGGGCGGGAGGGCAAAAGAAAAAAGCAGAAAGGATATCATGCAAACACATCGTACCTGCCCTTCATGTGTTTGCGCCTCAAATAAAAATGCAGGGATGTTCCCTTGAGGCATGGTGTGGGATATGCGAAGAAAAGACAGAGAAATTACGAATAAAGAAGATCTTATTAAGGTTATGGAGAAATGTGATGTGTGCCGGATTGCCTTAAACCATGACGGCTATCCCTATATTCTGCCATTAAACTTTGGAATGGCAGTGCGGGAGGATAAGGTTGAGCTGTATTTTCACGGTGCGCTGGAGGGGATGAAGTATGAGCTGATGGCGAGGGATAACCGGGCAGGCTTTGAGATGGACTGCGGGCACAGGCTGGTTATGGAGGAGGACAAAGGAAGCTGCGGCATGGAGTATGAAAGCGTGATTGGCCGGGGGCATATGGAAATGGTTCCTGACAGCGAAAAGTATGAGGCGCTGTGTATTTTGATGCGGCATTATCATCAAGAGGACTTCCCCTTTAACCAGGCTGCGATGCCCCAGACAAAGGTGTTTAAGCTGGTGGTCGAGAGCATGGAGGGGAAGGCCAGGAGAAAAAAAGGTTAAAAGCCGGGTTTGTCAAGTTAAATGTGCAAGATTTCTAAGGGGCGGGATTAGGGTTTGCCAGTTCATCTAAGGAAGCGAAATGGTAGCCCATTTCCTCCCATTTCCCCAGCAGCTCATCCAGGATTGCCCCGTTGGTTTTTGAGGTGCTGTGGAGCAGGACGATAGCGCCGGGGTGGATGCGGCCGAGAAGTTTTTTGAAGGCTTCTTCTTTTGAGGGCTGCTTATCTTCATACCAGTCTACATAGGCCAGGCTCCAGAAAAAGGTATGGTAGCCCATCTCCTTTGCCATGGCTAAATTTGCTTCGCTGTATTTTCCCTGGGGAGGCCGGTAATATTTTTTCATGGGCTGCCCGGTGGTCTGCTGATAAAGCTCTTCCAGCTGGGAAAGTTCCTGTGCAAAGCTTTCTTTCGTTGAAATTTTTGACATATCTGGGTGGTGGAAGGTGTGGTTTCCCACGTTGTGGCCTTCTGCGATCATTCGCTTTACCAGATCTGGGCTGGTTTCCAGGTAATTCCCCACTAAAAAGAAGGTGGCTGGCGCATTGTGCTTTTTCAGCGCGTCCAGGATTGCCTCGGTATTGCCGTTTTCGTATCCGGCGTCAAAGGTAAGGTAGAGTACTTTGTCATCGGTATCCCTGGCATAGTGGGCATTGAATTGCGCCAAATAGTCCATAGAGGCGTTGGCTACCGGCGGCTTTCCTTCCTGCTGGAAGCTTAAGCCCCAGTTGCCTTCGCTGGAGGCGTTTATGATTCCCTGTGTGCTGGAAACATCCTGGGCGGACCAGGATGTTATGGCATAGGCAGCTGCCGTGCCAAATAAAAAGGAAAAGATAAACAGCTGGGCGGCGGCAATGGCTTTTTTCAGCCGTTTTCGCCGTTCGACGTAGCAGGCCGCCTGTTTTGAGAGATGGGTCAGCTGATGGAAAAAAGGAAAAGGACGCATGGCAGGTATCCTGTGGTGGTTGGTTTTGTTTATTATATTGCGGTTTTAAAGGGAATATGAGCTGCGGCAAAATTTTATGAGGATTGGTTTTGCAAACATCCGCCGGGGCGTCATGTCCGGAGGACGTGGTATAATATGAACACTTGACGAGGTATTCCACGAGTCTAGTGAGAATATATACCTGACCACTTAGCGAGGTCTTTTCGAGCTTAGTGGACATGGTATAATATGAACACTTGACGAGGTATTCCACGAGTCTAGTGAGAATATATACCTGACCACTTAGCGAGGTCTTTTCGAGCTTAGTGGACATGGTATAATATGAACACTTGACGAGGTATTCCACGAGTCTAGTGAGAATATATACCTGACCACTTAGCAAGGTCTTTTCGAGCTTAGTGGACATGGTATAATATGAACACTTGACGAGGTATTCCACGAGTCTAGTGAGAATATATACCTGACCACTTAGCGAGGTCTTTTCGAGCTTAGTGGACATGGTACAATAAAAACCGTGGTTAAACGGGCTGCGAAGGCGGCAAGGCGGCAGAGAGTATGATTAAGCAGCAGGGCGGCGGCAGCGGAGAGAGATAGGAAAGAAAGGGAGACGGCGATGCGGATATTGTCGGTACGGATCAAAAACTTTAAATCTATCCGGTTTATGGAGATTAACCATATTGAACAGGCGCTGATTTTGGTGGGGAAGAATAACACAGGAAAAACGTCCGTGGTGGATGCCATCCGCGCCGCCTTTGGAATTTATCCCATATCCGAGGCAGATTTTAATGAGCGAAAGCAGAGGGTGGAAATCGGGATTAGCCTTCAGATTTCGGAGGAAGACCTCCATCAGCTTCACCAGCTTGGCCGGGTCAGTATGTATAAGCGGTACGAGGTTTGGAAAAAGGATTTTTGTAGCAAGCTGCCTTCGTTCAGGGAAGGGGTGCTGTCTTTTACCTGTATCATTAACTGGGAAGGGGCTATTCGCTATAATGATGGGTTTAAGAAGGATAACCGGCGGATTTTAGAGGTGCTGCCCAAGCTTTATTACATTGATACTGACCGAAGGCTGGCTCAGTTCCAGGAGGATCTTTTGATGTTTCGGGAGGATGCACAGCTAGAGCAGCTTCGCTCCAACTGCTGTATGTTTGATTCGGCAAAGCTGTGCAATAAATGCTTCCAATGCATCGGCCTGGTTAACCAGAAGAAGCCGGAAGAGCTGAGTATTTTTGAGACGGTAAGGCTTTTGGAATGTAAACTGTACCAGTTAAATCTGCGGGATTTTGAGGAGAGGCTGAACCGGAATTACCGGAAAAACGGCGGCTATGAGCGGATTCATTTTACGATGGATTGGGATCGCCAGGAAATGTTCCAGGTGAGGGCAGAGGTGATCCGGGAGGATTTAAAGGTTTCACCCATTGAGTATTTAAGCAATGGCATGAGAAGCTTGTATATGCTGTCTTTGCTGGAAACGTACTCCGATGAGCAGGCCAGGATTCCCAGCATTATTATTGTGGAGGATCCGGAGATTTTCCTCCATCCTCAGCTGCAGAAAACTTCCAGCGAGATATTGTACCATTTGTCCAAGAAGAATCAGGTGATTTTTACTACCCATTCCCCTAATCTTCTGTCAAATTTTACCAGCAGGCAAATCCGTCAGATTGTTTTGGACGAGGACTATTATTCTGTGGTCAATGAACAGGCGGATATTGATGTGATTTTGGATACTTTGGGATATGGGGCCAACGATTTGATGAACACGAATTTTGTGTTTATCGTGGAGGGGAAACAGGATAAAAGCCGCCTGCCCCTGCTTTTGGAGAAATATTATTCGGAAATCTACGATGATCAGGGCCATCTGCAGCGGGTTTCCATTATCACGACTAATAGCTGTACGAATATTAAAACGTATGCCAATTTAAAGTATATGAACCGGGTGTATATCCGGGATCAGTTTTTGATGATCCGGGATGGGGACGGCCTTGATCCGGAGGAGCTGGCAGGGCAGCTATGCCGCTATTATGAGGCCAGGAATGAGGAAGATGTGGATAAGCTGCCCCGGATTGCCCGGCGGAATGTGCTGATCTTAAAATACTATTCCTTTGAAAACTATTTTTTAAACCCTTCGGTCATGGCAAGCCTTGGGATCGTGGAGAGCGAGGAGGCATTTTACCGGACGCTGTTTGAAAAATGGCAGGAGTATCTGCACCGGTTAAAAAGCGGGCGGAAGCTGGTAAAGGCCATCGGCCGGGATTTAAGGTCGCCGGAGGATGTGAAGGCCTGTATGGAAGAGATTCGGATCCATCTCAGGGGGCATAATTTGTACGATATTTTTTACGGGCCGTTTAAGAAGGAAGAGACGGAGCTGTTAAAAAAGTATATTGAGCTGGCTCCAAGGGATGACTTTAAGGATATTTTAGATGCGGTTGATGAATTTGCTTATTTTGACAGCAGAAAAGTTCGGCCAGCGGAAAGCGTATGAAAGGACATCGTGTCTGCGCGGATTCCTTTCTATGCGTTCTGATTAGGGAGAGCTTGTTTATGGGCAAAGGAGGCTGCATAAGCACCGTCCGTTGTGATTTTTTGCATTCAAAGGGAGTTTTTCACAAACGGTACGGTGCATCTGGCAGAAAGAATTGTTCTAACATGGTGGGATGCCGGTTATCGGACATATGTGTTACAGGTAGTTGCAGGCGCGCATAATGGCAATCTCCTTAAAGCCCAGGCTTTCGGCTTTGGTTAGTTTTCCGTTAGCCACTTCCAGCACCTCGTCAAAAAGCTTTTCCGATAATTCTTTGATGGTGGCGGTTCCCGACAGCACGCCGCTGGCATCGAAATCCGTGTTGTCCCTCATATTGGCAAAGGTGGATTTATTTCCCGTCAGGCGGTATACCGGTGCAATGGGATTCCCTGTGGGAGTTCCCATGCCGGTGGTAAACAGGATCATTTGGCATCCTCCTGCGGCCAGCCCGGCAACCGAGGCGGCGTCATTTCCGGGGGTGTCCATGATCACCAACCCTTTTTGAGTAGGTTCGTGGGCGTAGTCTACCACTTCCATAATGGTGCTGTGGCCGCCTTTATGGATGCAGCCTAAAGTCTTTTCTTCGATGGTGGTAATGCCGCTGCGTTTGTTCCCGACGCAGGGCTGGCCGCCCCGCATATCTTCGCCAGCCATCCGTATGCTATCCTCATAGCGGCGGATAATTTCATAAATCCGGTTTTTCACTTCTTCATTTTTGGCGCGGGCAGCCAGGATATGCTCTGCGCCGATAAGCTCCGTGGTTTCACAGAGGACGGAAATTGCCTGGTTTTGAGCCAGGATATCGCTGACGCCGCCTACTACCGGATTAGCGGCCAGGCCGGAGGTGGGGTCGGAGCCGCCGCAGTTCGTGCCGATGCACAGCCGGGAAATGGGGAATTCCTCCCGGGTCAGCCTGGAGGCTTCGATGACAAATTCCCGGGCGCAGCGGATGGCTTTCTCCATGGTCTTGATGGTTCCGCCTTCTTTCTGGATAATTAAGGTTTTCATTGGCTTATTGGTTAATTTTTTGATGGCCTCCACCACAATATCCATCTGTGCAACCTCGCAGCCCAGGGAAATAATAACCGCAGCGTAAATGTTGGGGTTTGCTGCGAAGCCTGCCAGGATATCCAGGGTATAACGGAAATCTTTTTCGGTCTGGGAGCATCCGTTCTGGTTGTTAAAGGAAACCGTTCCGGGGACGGAATCGCTTACCATGCGGCATACGTCAGAGGCGCAGATGCTGGCAGGCAGGATTAATACGTTATTTCGGATGCCAACCCGGCCATCTGGCCTTCGGTATCCGTAAAAAGTTGTTTTCATTGCTGATTATCCTTTCTTTGGAATTACGGTAAATGCAATTACAGCTAATGCAATTACGGCTAATGCAATTACGGCCAATGTAATTACGGCAAATATTCGCGTTCGCTGTCTAAGTTTTGCACATGGACGTGCTCGCCGGTTTGGATATCCTGGATGGCGATGCCGATAGTTTCTCCGTATTTGATGATATGGCTGCCTTTTTTAATGGGATGGATGGCAATCTTGTGGTATATGGGAATATCATTCAGGGCGGTAACGTTTCCCGTGGCATCCCCATCCCGGTAAACGGCCTGCCCGCCTGCCGGGAGCGCTTCCAGCACGACGATTACATCATCGGCTGGCTCAACAAGAAGTGCGTTGTACATTTTCGTTCTCCTTTCCATAGGGTGGTTTTTATCATTATAGCGCAAAGGAGCAAAAAAACAAGATGGCATTCAGGCGGCACGCATTTGCATCCTTATAAAAATGTGGTATAATCTCGGCAGAGATTATGCTACGCCGGTTCGCGTCACGCGAAGCGGGGCAGAATACGGATTGAACTGTGCGCATCCCCGGTGGGGATTATGTCCAGGGGGCATGATATAAAGTGAACATTTGATGAGGCAATTTTGGAATGGAGGAAGCGATGGAGGAACAAAGGCGCAGAGGAAGCGGGGATATTGGCGATATTGGCGGGCGGATAAGGGAGGCGGTATCGGAGGCACTGGATTCTATGGATTTCGGGCAGCTGAACCAGGCAATCAGTGATACGGTGAATTCTGCGCTAAATGAAGCAAAAAAGCAGGCGGAGTACTGCAGGGATAAAATCGAGAATGCTTCATGGCTGCCTAAAGGCAGGCAGGGAGGGAGCGAAGGAGAGGAGCTGTTTTTTTCCAGGCCAGCGCCTTTGAAAATCCAGGTAAACTGGAAAGGCCGGGTGTCCGGAATTTTATTTGCTGTGTTTGGGGCTTTAGGGAGCGGCGTGTTTGGTTTTTTGACTGTGGCGGCGCTGGTTACGATGTTTACCGTTCTGCAAAACCCCTTTGGATGGTGGTTAACCTGTTTTTCCGGGGCGCTTTTGGCCCTCTTCCTGGCGATGCTGGGGGCAGGGCTTCGGAAAAACGGAAGGATAGGAAGGCTGAAACGGTATGTGAGCGAACTAAAACGCCAGGGAAAACCTTACTGCGAATTGGAACTGCTGGGGAAAAGCACGGCGAAGAGCCTTTCTTACGTTCAGAAAGATATGGAGAAAATCCTTAAATTGGAAATGCTTCCGGGGGTTCGGATGGATGATGAGAAAACCTGCCTGATGCTGGATGAGGAAACCTACCGGCAGTACCGGATAACCCAGGATGCGTTCCTGGAGCGCCAGGCACAAAGCCTGCAGCAGCAAAAGCGGGAACAAAGGGAAAAAGGAAGATGGAAATTTAAGAAGGGCCGGAGGCAAAAGATGCAGCAAGGGCAGGAGGCGCAGCAAGAGAAAAACACGTATCCCAATGGACAGCAAGGCCAAACGCAGCAAAGCGGGTGGATGCAGCAAAACGGGCAGATGCAGCAAAATGAACGGATGCAAGGCGATGGCGGTCAGGAAAGCGGTCAGCGTTCGTTGGCGGAGGAAGCCATACGCCGGGGTGGGCAGTATATGGAAGAGCTGGACATCCTTCGGGGAGCCATGGAGGGGCAGGCGGTTGCAAAAAAGCTTCTGCGCCTGGATATTGTGCTGGAGCGGCTGTTTGCCGTGCTGGACAGGCATCCGGAGCAGTATGATGAGCTGGAACGGTTTATGGAATATTATCTGCCCACCACGGTAAAGCTGGTGAAGGCTTACCAGGAATTCATCCAGGTTGAATTTCCGGGGGAAAATATCCGGACGGCGAAGCTGGAGATTGAGCGGACGCTGGATACCATTAACCAGGCTTTTGAAAATCTGCTGGATGATGTTTACCAGGATACGGCTTTTGATGTGATGGCGGATGCTACGGTGCTGAAATCCATGCTGGCCAGGGAAGGCCTGACGGGGACGGATTTTGAATATGATCTGGAGAAAGAAACGCCGGATGATGGGGAAAATTAGGGGCTAGTGTGCCTTGGCGTTATGCCAGGAAAGGCGCATAGATAAGATGCATAGTAAGGCGCATAGACAAGGCGCGCAGAGGAGGAAAAGATGGATCAGGAATTTGGCGGATTAAATCAGGATGCCTGGGGCGGGGAAGAGGTTAAGCTGACGCTTGATCCATTCCCGGAGGAGCAGAAAGAAACCCAGGCGGCAAAGCAGGCGGCTGTGGGCGGACGGGAACCAGAGGCAAAGCAGAAGAGCGAGCCGGCGCCCCAGATCGTGTTAAGCCCGCAGGAACAGAAGATGGTGGATGAGTTTGCGGCGAAAATCGACTTGGATAATTCCAATATGGTTCTGCAGTACGGCGCAGGAGCCCAGAAGAAGATCGCTGATTTTTCTGAGAGCGCATTAGGCCATATTAAGACGAAGGATTTAGGGGAAATCGGCCAGATGCTGACGGAAGTGGTAGGGGAACTAAAAGCCATAGATGTGGCAGAGGAGGAAAAAGGGATTTTCGGCATTTTCCGGAAAAATGGAAAACGTTTGTCCGGCATGAAAGCCAGGTATGAGAAGGCGGAAAACCATATAAACCAGATCTGCAAGGTGCTGGAAGGCCATCAGATCCAGCTGTTAAAGGATGTGGCGGTTATGGATCGGATGTACCAGGTGAATTTGTCTTACCTTAAAGAACTGTCCATGTATATTTTGGCTGGGAAAAAGAAGCTTAAGGAGGCTATGGAGGTTAGGCTCCCTAAGGCGGTAGAGAAGGCACGGTTAACCGGTCTTCCGGAGGATACCCAGGCGGCTAATGACCTGGCAGGGCTGTGCAGCCGTTTTGAGAAAAAGATCCATGATCTGGAGCTGACCAGGATGGTTTCCCTGCAGATGGCGCCCCAGATCCGGATGATTCAAAATAATGATACCATGATGTCGGAAAAAATCCAGTCTACCTTGGTGAATACGATCCCTTTGTGGAAAACCCAGATGGTGCTTGCCGTGGGGCTGAACCATTCTGCGGAAGCCGCCAGGGCACAGCAGCAGGTGACGGACGCCACCAATACGCTGTTAAAAAAGAATGCCCAGATGCTGAAGCTGGCTACGGTGGAGACGGCCAGGGAGTCGGAGCGGGGGATCGTGGATATGGAAACCTTACGGGATACCAACAGGCAGCTGATTTCCACTTTGGATGACGTGATGAAAATCCAGGCGGAAGGCAGGGAAAAGCGGCAGAGCGCGGAGCGGGAGCTGCGGCAGATTGAAGAGGATTTGCGGCAGAAGCTTTTGGCGATGAGTTCGAATCGGCAGGAATAAGCTTAGGCCGGCAGGAGCAGGATGCCGGAAAAGGAAAATGTGTTTTAGCGTTTGAAAGTGTAAGGAGAAGGAGAATGAAAAGATTTGAAGAATCTTTCACCATTTATATGTGCCTTGGAAAGGAATGACAAGAACGATGAAAATCCAATTTTTAAATGGGGGGTTGGCAAACCAAGTGTTCCAGTATATTTTTGCCCGGTATTATGCTTTATCCCATCCGGGAGATAAAATGTATCTGGATGATACGTATTTTACTCTGCATACGGTGCATAACGGCTATGAGCTGGAAAAAGTCTTTGGGCTTAGGCCTCCGATGCTAAGCGAATGTTTTGATGAGCCGGTCTGGAATTTTATCCTGGGGGAACGGAAAAGGGGAAAAAGCGTTCCCCAGATTTTGAAAGATAATCAGGTGGAAATTCAGATGATAACGGAAATGAAACAATTTAGCGAGTTTAATTCCTTTGACGGTTCGGTGATAAATATCCCGAATAACGGATATTACCCGGAAATACTGGAAGTGGCTGAGAATACATACTATCATGGGTATTGGATTAATAAAAATTGGTTCATGCGGTTTCAGGATGTGTTTTTGCAGGAGTTTCAGTTTCCGCCAATTACCGAGGAAAGGAACCTTATGTATGCGCAGCGGATTAAATCGTCCCACTCAGTTTCGGTTCATGTGCGGAGAGGGGATTATGTTACGCTGAATTGGGAGATAAAACCGGAATTTTATCGCATGGGTCTGAGCCGGTTTGCCCAGGAGGTTCTGGGGAAGTGGCATCTTTTTGTGTTTTCCGATGATATTAACTGGTGTCGGGAAAATGGGGAAGAATTAGGATTTGGCAATTTCCCGGAGGTTACTTATATAGAAGGGAATATGGAAGGGAAAAACTACCGGGATTTGCAGCTGATGAGTATGTGCGAGGCGATGATTGTTTCTAACAGCGCGTTCAGTTATCTTGCCGCGCTGCTTAATCCAGGAAGAAGGTATACCTTGAATTTAAGTAAACGGGAGCTGTAAGGGAAATAGGAACAGTTTATGCTAATTCCAGGATAATGGCGATTTAGTCAAAAAATTGATTAAGATGATGAATCAACAGAAAAAAGGACAAAAAAATTAAAGTGGATAAATACGAAATTTTAAAGAAATATTTTGGGTATGATGCTTTTCGGAATGCCCAGGAAGCGTTGATTGACAACATATTAAGGGGGAATGACACTTTGGGCATTATGCCCACTGGCGCGGGGAAATCCTTATGTTATCAGATACCGGCGTTATTGATGGATGGGATTACCTTGGTGATTTCCCCGTTGATTTCCTTAATGAAGGATCAGGTAGGAAGCTTAAATCAGGCAGGGATACACGCTGCCTTTTTAAATAGTTCCCTGACGGCAAGCCAGTATTATAAGGCTCTTGGATTTGCAAAGCAGGGGCGTTATCCCATAATTTATGTGGCGCCGGAGCGGTTAGTGACGGAAGAATTCCTGGATTTTGCCTTAAACAGCAATATTGTTATGGTGGCGGTGGACGAAGCCCATTGCGTGTCCCAATGGGGCCAGGATTTTCGGCCCAGCTATTTAAAAATCGTTGAGTTTATTAAACGCCTGCCCAAAAGGCCTGTGGTAAGCGCATTTACTGCCACGGCCACCAAGGAAGTCAGGGATGACATTATGGATATCCTTATGCTGCAGGATCCCATGGTGGTTACTACAGGGTTTGATCGAAATAATCTATATTTCGGCGTGATGTCCGTTAAGGATCGGTACGGGGCGATTAAACATTATTTGGAAACCCACAGGCAGGATGGAGGGATTATTTACTGTTTAACGCGAAAACAGGTGGAGGAAGTATGCGGGCGCTTAATTCAGGATGGGTTTTCCGTGACCAGATACCATGCCGGATTAAGGGATGAGGAACGGAAAAAGAACCAGGATGACTTTATCTATGATCGCGTGCCGGTGATCGTTTGTACCTCGGCCTTTGGCATGGGGATAGATAAGTCAAATGTACGGTTTGTGCTCCATTACGGTATGCCTAAGAATATCGAATCGTATTACCAGGAAGCAGGCCGGGCGGGGCGTGACGGGGAACCGGCGGAGTGCATCCTGTATTACAGCAGCAGGGACGTGATTACCAACCAGCTGTTTATTGACAATAACCAGGATAACCAGGAGCTGGATGCCGTGGCCAGAGCCATTGTGAAGGAGCGCGATAAGGAACGGTTAAGGAAGATGACCTTTTACTGTTTCACCAATGAATGCCTAAGGGATTATATCCTGAAGTATTTCGGGGAGTATGGGAGCAACTACTGCGGGAACTGTTCAAACTGCTTAACCCAATTCCAGCAGGTGGATGTGACGGAAATCGCAAGGTCTTTGCTTGGGTGCGTGGAAAGCAGCAGGCAGCGGTATGGGACAACGGTGATTATTGACACGGTTCATGGGGCAAATACGGCAAAAATTAAAAATTACCGGATGGACGAAAATCCGTATTACGGCACATTGAATAAAGTCCAGACCTACAAAATCAGGCAGGTATTAAACTATTTGCAGCTGGAGGAATATCTTTTTGTTACCAGCGATGATTACGCCATCGTAAAGCTTACCGTGAAATCCAGGGAGATTATGGAGGAAGGCAGGCAGATTGTGATGAAGCTGGCAAAAGAACCGGACAGGCCGGCGAAAGAATCCCAGCCTAAGGGCAGGAAAAGCAAAGGGGCATTGTTTGGGGAAGGGCAGTTTACCCAGAAGGAGGAAAGTTTGTTTGAGAAGCTGCGGGGGCTTAGGACGGAGATTGCCAGGGAGGAGAAAGTGCCTCCGTATATTGTGTTTTCAGATAAGACGCTGACCCATATGTGCATCGTAAAGCCCAGGACAAAAGAGGAAATGCTGGGGGTATCCGGGGTAGGGGAGTTTAAGGTTGAAAAGTATGGGGAAAGGTTTTTGGGATGTATAAAAGAGTTTGCAGTTGATCATGCAGAGGAGGCACAATGAAGATAAAAAGAATGATTCTGCTTATCGCAGCAGTTATGTTAACGGCCTGGGGGGTTCCGGGAGACGGCTTGGCGGGGGCGGCGGGGACAGCGCTGGCGGACGTGCCGCCTCAGAAAGAGGAAACGCCCGTATCCCTCCACGGAGCCCTGCGGGTGGAAGGCGGGAAATTAGTGGGGCAAAAAGGGGAGGCTGTCCGGCTGATGGGGATGTCTACCCATGGGATTAACTGGTTTCCGGAGTATGTGAACGAGGAAGGGTTTAGGACTCTGCGGGACGACTGGAAAGTTAACTGTGTGCGGCTGGCGATGTATACCCAGGAGTATAACGGGTACTGCAGCGGAGGGAATAAGGACGAGCTGAAAGCCCTGGTGAAAAAGGGCGTGGAGTACGCAGGGAATTTGGGGATGTATGTGATCATTGACTGGCATATCTTAAGCGACCAGGATCCCAATGTGCACAAGGCCGAGGCAGTGGAGTTTTTCAGGGAAATGTCATCCTGCTTTAAGGATCAGCCCCATGTGCTCTATGAGATCTGCAATGAGCCCAATGGCTATGCCACCTGGGACAGCATTAAAAGCTATGCAAGGGAAGTGATCCCAGTTATCCGGGAAAACGATCCGGACGCGGTGGTGATCGTGGGCACTCCCGTATGGAGCCAGGAGATCTGGCAGGCGGCTGCGGATCCCCTGGAATATGGCCAGCTGCTGTACGCCCTGCATTTTTATGCGGCCACCCATACGGACTGGCTGCGGGAGCGGCTGGAAGCCTGTGCCAAGGAGGGCTTTCCCGTATTTGTCAGTGAATTTGGCCTGTGCGACGCCTCCGGCAGCGGGACGAATGATTTTGCCCAGGCCGGGCAGTGGATGGCTCTTTTGGAAAAGTACCAGATTGGCTGCTGCTGCTGGAACCTGGCAAACAAGGCGGAAACCAGCAGCGTGATTGCTCCCGGCTGCTCCAAAACTTTTGGCTGGCTGGAAGAGGATTTAAGCGAAGGCGGGCGGTGGATCCGAGGGTATTTCCGCAGGGTGAACAAGTAGGGGGGATGAGCGTTTAAGTACATCTTAGGCGCTGTCCCAGAACTTTTAGACGCTTTGGCATAGCCGGGGAAAACTTCCCATATAATGTGGAAAACATTGATGGGAAGGATTCGGGATGTGGATTTCGTTTCTTGTTTGGCTTTCTTCGGCGCTTATGCCCTTTATCCTGCTGTATATTATCGGTTTCGGGCTTTTGGCGGGGAGGCCGGTGTTTGACGACTTTTTAGCCGGAGCCAAGAAGGGGATGGGGACTACGGCGGAGATTTTCCCCACCTTGGCCGGGCTGTTTGTGGCTGTCGGTGCGCTTCGGGCATCTGGATTCCTGGATTTTCTGGGACAGGTGCTGGAAGGCCCGGCAGCCTTCTTCCATTTTCCCCATGAGCTGATCCCCATCTCCCTTTTACGGCTGGTGTCTAATTCTGCGGCTACCGGCCTGATGCTGGATCTGTTTAAGGAGCAGGGGCCAGACAGTCCCTTAGGCATAGGAGCCTCCCTGCTCCTTAGCAGCACGGAGACGGTGTTTTACTGCTTCAGCCTTTATTTCGGAAGCCTAGGGATCCGAAAGACGCGGTACGCCATGGCCGGAGCCTTATTTGCCACGGCAGTGGGGATTTTCGTAAGCGTGTGGATGAGCGGGAGGATGGCGTAAGGCTTACGCCTGTATCCGGATTATTCCGCGAACAAGGGCGTGGAATAGTATCGGTCGCCGCCATCCGGCAGAAGGGCAACGATCAGCTTCCCCTCGTTCTCAGGCTGCTTTGCCAGTTCAATAGCGCCGTGAAGGGCCGCGCCGGAGGAGATCCCCACCAGAATCCCTTCCTTCTTTGCCAGCAGCTTTGCGGCGGCAAAGGCGGCTTCATTATCTGCCAGGAAGATTTCATCGTAGACGGCGGTGTTTAGCACTTCGGGCACAAAGCCTGCGCCGATGCCCTGGAGCTTGTGCGCCCCGGCTTTTCCGCCTGACAGCACAGGGGAGGAGGCAGGTTCCAAGGCCACGATTTTAATGTTGGGATTCTGGGCTTTTAAGTATTCCCCAATGCCGGTTATCGTGCCGCCGGTTCCCACGCCGGCGATAACGATATCCACCTTCCCGTCCGTATCCTTCCAGATTTCCGGCCCGGTAAAGGAGCGGTGGGCGGCGGGATTGGCGGGGTTGGTGAATTGCCCCGGGATAAAGCTTCCGGGGATTTCCTTTGCCAGTGCTTCGGCTTTTTCGATGGCGCCGCTCATCCCTTTCCCGCCGTCGGTCAAAACCAGCTCTGCCCCGTATGCCTTTAAGATGTTCTGCCGTTCTATGCTCATGGTTTCCGGCATGGTCAGGATGATCCGGTAGCCCTTGGCAGCCGCGATGGCCGCCAGGCCGATGCCGGTGTTGCCGGAGGTGGGCTCGATGATCACAGAGCCTTCCTTTAACAGCCCTTTGGCTTCCGCATCTTCAATCATGGACTTGGCTACCCGATCCTTTACGCTGCCTGCGGGGTTAAAATATTCTAATTTTACCAGGATAGTTGCCTTAAGCCCCAGATGGCGTTCAATGTTAGTGACTTCCACCAGCGGCGTGTTTCCGATTAACCCTAATGTTCCTTTGTGGTAATTTGCCATGATAATTCTCCTTCCTGCTGCTGAAGTTTTTGGGAATTTTTGCTTAATCTCGCTTTAGGTAGAGGATAGCACCATTTACCTACCATGTCAATAGGAATATTGCAGGACAAGGGAAAATGTGATAGAATTTAGTAACCGTTTAGACGGCGCAGACGCCAAGAAGCTGCCCCGGCTGAACTGTTGCAGAATTTCGATGACGGCTGTGGCGGCGGGAAATCGGTATGCAGGAAAGCTGCTGGAGTATGCCCGGGGATTGGCCAAAAGGGATGGCTACAGGCAGATTTATATTTCCACCGGGAATATCGGGCTGTATGAAAAGTATGGGTGCGCGTTTTGGAAGGTAATGAAGAATGCCAAGGGGGACGACTGTCGGGTTTATACAGTGCAAGTGGGTTGAAAACAGCGATAGGGGTGGCATAAGAAACTGCACAAGAGCAGATTAAAAGCCTTATAGGGGTAATGTAAGAACCACGCAGGAGCAGCCTTGGAAGCAGGGCAAAATAAGCACTGGCATAGCCAGAAAAGAAGGGAGAGGCAGAAATGAGGATTGCCGTAACGTATGAAAATGGGGAAGTGTTCCAGCACTTCGGCCATACGGAGCAGTTTAAGTTTTATGATGTTGAAGGGAAAGAGATTGTGGAGGAGCAGGTTGCGGATACCATGGGCAGCGGCCACGGGGCGCTGACCGGTTTCCTTGCAGAAAACGGCGTGGATCTGCTGATCTGCGGCGGCATTGGCGGCGGGGCGCAGATGGCTCTTTCGGAGGCCGGGATTCAGCTTTGCGGCGGGGTTACGGGCAAGGCGGACGATGCGGTGGCAGCCTGGATTGCCGGAAGCTTGGCCTATGATCCGGATGTGCGCTGCGACCATCACGGAGAAGGGCATCACAAGCATTCCTGCGGGGAGGATCACCAGGGCTGCCATGGGAATGGCTAAAGCGTGTAAATGTAAGCGGATTGGAACAGCGGAGGAAAATTAACCGGATTTATCTGTCTTTTTAACACGGCAGGCTTTGTGTTGCATAGGATATATCATACCGTTTGCATCAGCAATGGAACAGAAAGGAAAGCCTATGTATATTAAGAAAGACGGATTTAACCCTGCTCTTCCTGCCCAAAATGCGCCAAACCAGATGCGGATAGCCGAGGCGGCGCCCCAGGACAGCGATCCGGGCTTTGCGCCCATCTCCCCGGACACCCCGTCCTGGGGACCGCCCTCCGGCTCAGACGGCAGCGATCCAGGTTTTGCGCCCATTTCCCCGGACACCCCGTCCTGGGGACCGCCCTCCGGCTCAGACGGCAATGATCCAGGTTTTGCGCCCATTTCCCCGGACACTCCGTCCTGGGGACCGCCCTCCGGCTCAGGCGGCAATGATCCGGGTTTTGCGCCCATTTCCCCGGACACTCCGTCCTGGGGTCCGCCGCCAGGAAATTCGGGCGGCAGCGGCCCGGTGATTATTGTGCCTGGGCAGAATAACTGCAATAGCTGCATTGGCGGAAGCAGACCGGCGGCCAGCGTGCGTTTCCTCCATGCGGCGGTAAACCAGCCGGGGGTAAGCATAAGGCTAGGCAGCCGTACAGTAATCAATAATATGCAGTTTGGCAACTTTACGCCCTACTACCTGGACAGCGGCAGCTCCAGTACGTTGGTAACGGTTACAAATACCCAGACGGGGCAGACCTTGTTTCGGAGATCGATCCGGTTTTCCGGCCAGAACGCCTATACCGTATCTATCATCAATGACGGCTCTGGCATTACCCTGTTTACCTTGACGGATTCTTCCTGCAGCTATCGAAACTCCGGCTGCCTTAGGGCGGTGAACTTATCCCCTAACAGCGGCTCAGTGGACATTTTCCTGTCTGGCCATGGAAGGGTTTTCCAGAGCGTGGCACAGCTGGGCGTTACCGGCTACCAGGCTCTGCGGGGAGGGACGTACCTGGCTTCCGTGTCAGAAGCCCTGCCCTGCTTTGGCAACAGTTCTGTGATTATGGGCGATGGGTACGTGGAATGCAGCAATACGCGGATTGCGGTGATGGATACCGCCACCTTAAATGTGATGAACGGCGTAACGTATACCTTGTACGTTATCGGCCTGGCGTATCAGTTCCCTGCCCTTAAGCTGCTGGCCCTGGAAAGCGATCTGGTGTATTGATCTGGTGCATTGATAAGATTACGGCTTGCATTTAAGGACGTTTTGTGCTATGGTAATAGAGGCGCGGGGCGTGGAGGCTTCGCGCCCATGGACAGATTTTCATGAATATTTATGGGAGAGGTGAAAGGATGAGGAGATAACTTGCTTTTGAAACATGAAGGTTAAGTGTCCGGCGGACTGCCGGGGGGAACCGGTTATCTTGTCTTAGGGCAGGGTATTTATTCATGTTGCCAAAAGTAGGTTATGCTCCTTGTCATAGCCTCTCTTTTTTGCGCGTTTATTTCCGCGGGCAATGAGCCAAGCGCCGTGCTTGCATGAGCATTTGGCGAATGCCGCGAGAGTCAAAAACTTCGCAGCTTGCAGCGGGGTTTGGACTTTGGCAGGCCGGTTCCCTTTTTGAATGGAGGGATGGATATGTCACAGATCCAGGTGGTGGATCTTACCTTTGCTTATGAAGGGAGTTTTGACTTTGTTTTTGAACACGTTTCCTTTTCCGTGGATTCCGATTGGAAGCTGGGGCTTATCGGCAGGAATGGGAAGGGGAAGACAACGTTATTAAGGCTTTTGCTGGGGGAATACCCTTACAGCGGCACGATCTCGGCCTCTGTAGCCTTTGGCTATTTTCCCTATCCCATCCCGGAGGAAAAGAAGGGGATGTGCCTCTGGGAATTAATGGGGGAGCTAAAGCCGGAAAGCGAAGAATGGAGGGTTATCTGCGAGTTTGGAAAGCTAGGCCTTTCGGCGGAGCTAATGTACCGGCCTTTTGGGACGTTAAGCCACGGGGAGAGGACGAAGGCGCTGCTGGCTCTGTTATTTTCCGGGGAAAATGATTTTTTGCTGGTGGACGAGCCTACGAATCACTTAGAGCAGGAATCCAGGGAGACGGTGAAGGCTTACCTAAAGGGGAAGAAAGGCTTTATCCTGGTATCCCATGACCGGGATCTTTTGGATGAGTGCGCGGATCACGTGCTGGTATTAAACCGGCAGTCTATAGAGGTGCAGGCCGGGAATTTTTCCAGCTGGTGGGAGAATAAAGCCCGCCAGGATCATTTTGCCCAGATGGAAAATGAAAAGCATTTGCGGGAGATCGCTTCCTTAAAAAAAGCGGCGGCCAGGAGCAGCCGATGGGCCGAGAAAAGCGAAGGAAGCAAGATAGGCTTTGATCCCGTAAAGGATCCCGGGCATGGGTACAAGCGAGCCTATATCGGCGGGAAGACGAAAAAGCTGGAGAAGCGGGCCAAGCAGTTTGAGCGGAGGATGGAGCAGGAGATTAAGGCGAAGGAGGGGCTGCTGGCGGATATTGAAGAGCCGGTTTCCCTAAAGCTTGCCGGTCTGCCTGCGCCGGGAAAAGGCGATGGCCAAAGTGCAGGCCAGAGGGGGTTAAAGGCTTACCACAAGGAGCGGCTGGTATATGGCCAGGATCTTTTTCTGGTCTATAGCGGGAGCCGAAAAGGGGTGCTGGAAAATTTTTCCTTTGAACTGAGGCAGGGGGAGCGGGTGTTTCTCTGCGGCAGGAACGGCAGCGGGAAGTCCACCGTGCTCAAAGCTATCCTGGCAGCCTTAGGCCGTCCGCAGGCCGATGCGCCCCAAGTTTTATCCGGGCAGCTCCATGCAGGAGCCGGCCTTGTTGTATCTTACGTCAGCCAGGATGCCAGCTTCCTAAAGGGGAGCGTAAAGGGCTTCTGCCGGGAGAGGGGCTTGGAGGAAAGCCTTTTTTGCGCCGTTCTCCGGCAGCTGGATGTGGACAGGGCGCAGTTTGCAAAAAATATGGAGGAATTTTCCGAAGGGCAAAAGAAAAAGGTGCTGCTGGCGGCAAGCCTGATGACGCCAGCTCATCTGTATATCTGGGATGAGCCGTTAAACTACATTGATGTGTTTTCGCGGATGCAGCTTGAGGAGGTTTTGCTGGCCTATCAGCCAACCATGCTGCTGGTAGAGCATGATGCCCGTTTCCGGCAAAAAATTGCCACCAGGGTTATCCGGCTGCCTGGCGGTCGATGAATGTGCCGTCCACAGGAAATATATGGGAAAATTGCGGAATGAAATCCAATTACCTTCAAAAACAGCTGTAACATTTGTTGAATAATCAGTTGAGTTTTTCGCCCTATTATGTTAAAATTAAACCAATCGGGAATACTTTACAGAAATTGAGGGCGATAGCGATGAAAATGACTCACCAGGTTACGATGGAGAATAAGCAGATGCTTAGCCAGACGCAGATCCAGTCCCTGGAAATTCTGGCTATGGATGCGGTTGAATTGGAAGAATTTCTGCAGAATGAATTTATGAGCAATCCTATGCTGGAGCATAAGGCCAGCCATGATATGCATGCCAGCACCAGCGCGGAAGCTGGCCCTAACTGGTATGAAAATCTGTACGCAGGCCGGGACTATGTGGAAATCAGGGATGAGGATCCGGGGGAGCGGGGAGGATTGAAGGCGCCGGATACGAATTCGGTGAAGCGGTATCTGCTGATGCAGCTGGATATCCAGAAGTTTTCCAAGGAACAGTGGAAGCTGATCGCCTACCTGATTGACTGCCTGGAGGACGACGGGTTTTTCCGCATGGAGACGGCTCAAGTAGCGCAGTTAACCGGCCATAAGGAGGAAGAGGTAGAAAAGATGCTGTCCATCCTGCGGGATCTGGAGCCCTTTGGCATATTTGCCCCTGATCTGTCCCATTGCCTGCTTAAGCAGCTGGAAGTGACGGGGATGGACACGCCGGAGCTTAAGGCGATGGTGCTGGAGTGCCTTCCCCAGATCGGGGAGGGGAAGCTGAGCGTTATCTCCAGGAAGTTAGGGCTGTCCACGGCCCAGGTGAGGAAGAATATCGCCGTGATCGGGCGGCTAAATCCCAGGCCCCTGTCCGGCATTCAGGAATCGGAAGTAAGCTATATCGTCCCAGATATTATCTATACGAAAAAAGGCGGGGAATGGGAGATTTCCATCAATGATAAATGGTTTGGAGAATACCATATTA
Organism: Lachnospiraceae bacterium; assembly: GCA_910575565.1. GTDB lineage: Bacteria > Bacillota > Clostridia > Lachnospirales > Lachnospiraceae > Caccovicinus. Next base: position 34,560 of record CAJTFL010000005.1, read on the forward strand.
ATGACTATTACCTGCGCATGATGAAGGAATCCAAGGATCCGGAGCTTTTGGGGTATTTTCAGCAGAAGCTGGAGCGGAGCCAGTTTATCCTGTCCAGCATCCAGCAGCGGCGGGATACCATGTATGCCATTTCCAAGGGGATTTTGGAAAAGCAGAGGGATTACTTTGATCGGAAGGGAAAACTAAAGCCTATGACCATGAAAGCCCTGGCGGAGGAGCTGCATCTCCATCCTTCCACCGTGGGCAGGGCCATTAAGGGAAAATATATTCAGTCCCCGGCGGGGACGCTCCTCTTTAAAAAGCTGTTTTCCGGGGCGGCTTCCCCGGAAGAGGGCGGGGACGGGTTCTCGGCGGAGTTTATTAAGGAGAGGATAAAGGAGCTGGTAGAGGGAGAGGATAAGCGCAGTCCCTATAGCGATGCTAAGTTGGCGGAGCTTCTGGTAGCGGAGGGAATCCATATTTCCAGGAGGGCAGTGGCCAAATACCGGGATGAGCTGTGGATTAAAAGCAGTTTTGAGCGGAAGGAAAGGGATGAGCGAAAGTAAAATAAAAGCCGAAAAGGCAGCGGCTTAAGGGAACTGGCCGCAGGAAGGGGGTTACATATGGAAACAAGGACATATAAGCTGATGTCCGCCACGAATGTACCAATCAAGATAACGCCGGGGCATTTTGCCACAAACCACTCCCACATTAATTATTATGTGGACACCACTACGCTGCGTGCCAGGCAGAGCGAGGCACAGGCGGCCGCCAGAGCCCTTAAGGGGATGTATATGTACGGGACGATTGTGGATACGATCCTGTGCGTGGACGGAACCCAGGTGATCGGGGCATATCTGGCCCAGGAGCTGACCCAGGCCGGTTTCATGTCGAAAAATGCCCATAAAACCATCTATATCGTGACGCCGGAGTATAACAGCAATAGCCAGTTGATTTTCCGGGACAACATCCGCCCCATGATTTCCGGGAAAAATGTAATTATCCTCCTTGCGGACGTGACCAGCGGGAAGACGCTGGCAAAGTGCGTGGAAGCCATCCAGTACTATGGCGGGACAGTTCAGGGCGTGTCCGCGCTGTTCAGCGCCGTGGAGGAGGTGTGCGGGTATCACATTAATTCGGTGTTTACCACCAGGGATCTTCCGGATTACCAGTCCAGCGAGTTCTTAGACTGTCCTTTCTGCAAGCAGGGAAAGAAGCTGGATGCTCTGGTAAACAGTTTTGGGTATTCAAAGCTTTAGCAGGTTTTGGGAGCCGGAGCCTTAGGATGGGGGGCGGCTGAAATTCGGGGATTAAAGCTTCATGTCCCGGATGTAGAAGGCCACTTGGTAGGGGAAGAGATCCTCGGCGGTTTTGAGCTCATTATTCAGCAGCTTTTTCATATTTTGGATCCGATAATTGACCGTATTCCGATGGGTATAAGTGGCGGCAGCCACGCCGATCAGGCTGCGGTCATTTTCGATGTAGCTGCGCAGGGTTTCTAAGTAGTTGGAATGGTGGAGCTGGTCGTATTCCTCTAAGGGCCCAAGCATCTGGGCTTCATAGCTTTTTAGGATGGCGGTGTCTTCTGAGGCGAAAAGGATCTTAAAAAAGCCCATCTCGTCAAAATCCACCACGGCCTTTTTCGTCTGAAAAGCCATTTTGGCGGCAATCCGGGAACGGCGGAAGGAAGTGCGCAGATTGCGGATCCCCATCACTGCCGGACCGATCCCCAAGCTCAGTTTTTGGTTTTGGGTAAAGTAGGAGAACTGGTTTAAGATTTGCTGTACCAGTTCGTCGGCGGACTCCTCCGGGAAATTGTTGACCAGCAAAGCGTAGAAATCATCAAATTCAATGATCAGGTAAGGGATATGGATCTTTTTCCCGTTCTGCCAAAGGCCGAAGATGTTTTCCAGCTTAAGGAGGGCATGGTGGAAGGAGGAGGACTCCTCGATTTCGTAGCTGATCCGGATGCAGAAGATGCGGAAGGAGCCGTCTACGTCAAATCTTGGCTGAATTTGGGAAAGAAGGGAGTCGGTAGTTTCCCGCCCCCGCATAATATGCTTAAATAAAATCCCCACCTCCTTGTCCTTTTGGTCACGGCGCATAATCCTCATGCAGTAGTCCTGGATCAGCCGGGTGACGGTGATTTCCCAGGGCATGGCTAAAAGGGGGAAATCCTGTTCTTCGCACCAGTCGGTGACTTCCTGGGGGATTTGGTGGATATACATTCCGGTGTTGATGATCAGGCCGGTGCAGTCATTTTTTTTCATGGCGGCGACCACATGGAGGAGCCAGTCCTTTTCCTGGGCTTTTATCCCGGTGGTGACGGCCAGCTCCTGCCCGGAAAAACGGCTGACGATAGTTTCGTCCTCCAGCATATGGACCCAGCCCACCACGTGGTTCATCCCGTTTTTCCCCGCCAGGATCCGCAGCTTATATAGTTCATGGGTTTTTTCGTAAATTTCCTTAAAACGCACTGCCATAAAAGAGCCTCCTTTTTTGGATATGTATCCATGATACATATTTTTCCGATACTTTCAGATTAGCAGATTATGGACAAAATGTCCAGCATTGGTTATGATATTTATAACAATAAGGAACGGGAAAACAAAGATTCATCAGATTGGAGGTGTGGTTATGAACGGTAAGGAAATGGGATATGCCTTTAATACGTTTGGATACTGGGGAAGCCAGCCCTGTCCGCAGTGGATGTGGAGGGAACGGTTTTATAACTGCGAGAATTTTTCGGCAGTGATCGCCAGACGCGGCTTCAGCTTTGACCGGCTGTTTAGCCGCACCAGAGGTTCGGATGAAAATCGTATTTAAAGTACATAAATTCGGCTGATTCACCAGATGCAAACGGATACGGATAAAGGCGCTGCCGGTTCCCAGGGATGGGGGCCGGCATTTTTGCCTTTGCGTTATCCCTTGACATAAAAGCTTCTCAAAGGTATAGTGGGAATAAGGAAGAGAAAGGCGTGACGGCAGATGAACGATTGGATTAATCGGTGGAGGCAGAAATTCGAGCGGTTTATGATAGGGCGGTATGGAGTGGATCCCCTTGCCCGTTTTTTAAATATCTGCATGATCGTTCTTTTGATTGCAAATTTCTTGTTTCGCAGCCATCTGCTTTACTGGCTGGCGCTGCTGATTTTATGCTGCAGCTATTTTCGGATGTTTTCCAAAAATATCCCGGCGCGTTTCCAGGAGAATGAACGGTATCTGAGGCTTCGGTTTAAGGCGGGAGAATGCTTAAAGCGGTGGCGGTTTCAGGGCGAGCAGGCGCTAAAGTACCATATTTACCGGTGTCCCGGCTGCGGGCAGAAAATCAGGATTCCCCGGGGAAGGGGAAAAGTCAGCATCCGCTGCCCTAAGTGCCATAATGAGTTTATCCGAAGAAGCTGACGGCTGGCATGGGGCGGATAGGGTGGAAGGAAAGGATTTCATTTATGGGTGAGTGTTTGGCAAAATCACAAATGTTGGAGTTTAAGCCGATTACGGCAGGCGATATCGAACGGTTAACGCCGTTCTTTTCTTTGCGGGCGAATAAGACCTGCGACAGCGTGTTTTTAGACAGCTTTTTGTGGCGGGATGCCTACAAGGTTCGGTATGCCATCAGCGAGGGAAAGGCCGTCCAGTGGCTGATGGAGGATGAAGGCAGGGTATCCACAGCCATGCCTTTATGCAGGGAAGAGGAGCTTCCTTATTTTTTTGGACAGATTGTGGAATATTTTAATCAGGAGCTTAAGAAGCCTTTGGGGATTTATCTGGCGGACGCGGAGGCGGTGGAATACTTAAATTTGGATCCTAGGCGGTTTAAGGTGACGGAGATGGAGGATCTGAAGGACTACCTTTATGACGGCGACGCCCTGCGCACCCTGGCCGGGAAGAAGCTGCATAAAAAGAAAAACCTGGTAAATGCCTTTATGCGGGAGTATGAGGGGCGCTATGAGTACCGGAAGCTTTGCTGCTCGGATCGCCAGGATGTGTGGGATTTCTTAAGCTTTTGGCGGGATCAGAAGGGGGCGGATGTGGATGAGGCCTGGGAGCTGGATTACGAGGTGGAAGGGATCCATGAGATCTTAAAGAACTGTTCCCAGCTCCATGTGCAGATGGGCGGTGTCTATATTGACGGGAAGCTGGAGGCTTTTTCCGTGGGAAGCTATAATCCCCGGGAGAAGATGGCGGTGATCAGCATTGAAAAGGCTAACCCCACGGTGAAAGGGCTGTATCAATTTATTAACCAGCAGTTTTTGATCCATGAATTCCCGGATGCGGTTTTGGTGAACCGGGAAGACGATGTGGGGATACCGGGGCTTCGGCAGGCGAAGTTAAGCTACCAGCCTGTGGGGTATGCCAGGAAGTATCGGATAGAACAGAAGGATTTCTGAAGCATATGGATAATGAGGCGAATTTGCGGATTTTAACGCATCAAGGAAGTCACCCGCTTCTAAGTCGCGGAGACGAAAGCGGCGGGTGGGGGACTTGCCCCAGTCAGGCGGGGTGCAAGCCCCATCTGACAAGCTGCGGCAGCAGCATAGGGAGATGAGGAAGCGGCACAGCGGAGGGTCTGCCCCGCTTTACCGGGCATTCCGAATTTCCTTTGACATAAAGAGCGCGTCTTTTTTGGCGTAGCGTTGTAGGAGAGAGGGAGAAATGAATATGGGAAATTTTGGGGGATTAGAAAAGGAAGGATGGCAGGAAGGGGTGCGCTACTTAGCCCAGGAAGAGAAGGGCAGGAGCCGGAAGCTTTGGGAGCAGTGTTTTGCGGAAGATTCCGCCAGGTTCCTGGATTACTATTATCAGGAAAAATGCCGGGATAACCAGATTTTAGTGCTTGAAGCTTTGGAGGAAGGGAAGGCCGGGGAGGTGGTTTCCATGGTGCAGAGGAACCCTTACCAGGTATCTTGGGGCGGCAGGCAGTACCGGCTGGATTACCTTGTGGGGGTAGCTACGGCGAAGGAGTGGAGGCGCAGGGGCTGCATGAAGGCCTTGCTTGGCCGTGTCTTTGCAGATGAATTCCGGGAGGGGATGCCCTTTAGCTTCCTGATGCCTGCGGATCCGGCCATCTATGAGCCTTTTGGCTTTTCTTATATATACGATCAGCCGGAATACTGCCTGACGGGCAGGGGTTTACGGCTTAGGCGGGAGAAGGTTAATGGGGAAGAGGAAGCGGCTAAGGCCGGTGAGTGGCTGGAAGGGTGGCTTAAGAAACGGTATGGCCTTTTTGCCGTCAGGGACAGGGCGTATATGATCCGGCTGTTTCGGGAGATTGAAAGCGAGTACGGGGACTGGGAACTGATTTGGGACGGAGAACGGATGGCAGGGATGGAGTGTTTTTGGGGGAAGGAATCCAGGGAGCGCCGGTTTTTGTATGCGGAGGAGGAATACTTAGAATGCACCAAAAGCCGCCCGGCCATTATGGCAAGGATTGTGAATCTGGAAGCGTTTATGGAGAACATCTCCTTAAAGGAAGGCTGGGAAAAGATAGAGATCGGGATTTTGGACGGCCAGGTAGAGGAAAATAACGGGCTGTTTTCCTGGGAGCTTACAGAAGAAGGCTCCCGGATCCGGCGGATTAGCCGGGAAATCCCGGAAGGCTCCTGGACGGTTTCTATCGGGGAGCTGACTGGCTGGCTTTTAGGCTATGTAAGCCCCCGGGTAGTGTTTAACCGGGGGAACCAGATGAGGGGTGGAAATACTCTTCCCCAAAAGCTGTGGGATATTCGGATGTATGGGAGCGCATTTTTGGATGAGATTGTGTGACTTTTGCGCTGCCAAGGAAGCGCTAAGGCGCGATTATGCAAAGGGGGAAGGCATAGATGGAGGCAAAAGAACAGTTAAAGAAATGGATTAAGGAAAGCAGCAGGATTGTATTTTTCGGCGGCGCCGGGGTGTCCACGGAAAGCGGGATTCCAGATTTTCGCAGCGTGGACGGGCTTTATAACCAGAAGTATAAATATCCGCCGGAAACCATCATCAGCCACGGCTTTTATCTTAAAAATCCGGAGGAATTTTACCGGTTTTACAAGGATAAGATGATTTTCCGGGATGCAAAGCCTAACAGGGCGCATTTAGCCCTGGCGAAGCTGGAGGACATGGGAAAGCTTACGGCAGTGATTACCCAGAATATCGATGGTCTGCACCAGGCGGCAGGAAGCCGGAATGTGCTGGAGCTCCACGGCTCGATCCACAGGAATTACTGTACCCGCTGCCATAAAGCCTTTGGTTTAGAGGCGGTAACTGACGCCCAGGGCGTGCCGAAATGCCCATGCGGGGGAACCATTAAGCCGGATGTGGTGCTTTATGAGGAGGGGCTTGACCAGCATACGATTAATCAGGCAGTCCAGCATATCCGCCATGCCGATATGCTGATCATCGGGGGAACCTCCCTGACGGTGTACCCGGCGGCAGGCCTGGTGAACTACTACCAGGGAAATAAACTGGTGCTGATTAACAAATCGGTGACGCCTATGGACAGCCATGCGGATCTGGTGATCAGCGGTTCCATCGGAGAAGTGCTGGGGGACGTGGCAGAGGCGCTGTAAGCGGTTATGAGCCGCCGGGAATGAAACGCAGCCGGCGGATGAAATGTGGCCGATGAATGGAATGCAGCCGGCGGATGAAATGTGGCCGATGAATGAAACGCAGCCGGCGGATGAAATGTGGCCGATGAATGGAATGTAGCCGGCGGATGAAATGTGGCCGATGAATGAAATGCAGCCGGTGAATGAAACGCAGCAGGTAAAAGAGGGTGAGGATTTGGTATGGCAGAAAAGCTGAACTATGAATTGGGAGATATTGTAAAATTGAAAAAGCCCCATCCCTGCGGAAGCCAGGAGTGGGAGATCTTAAGGGTAGGCGCGGATTTCCGCTTAAAGTGCTTAGGCTGCGGCCATCAGGTGATGGTGGCAAGGAAGCTGGTGGAGAAAAATACCAGGGGCCTGAGGAAGCCGGATTGACCTAGCGTGGCAGGCAAGGATAAAAAGAAGGGGCAAAAAGGAGTAAAAAAGCATAAGTACGGCATAAATACGGAAAAAAGTACTTGCACAATCCTGAAAAATTTGGTAGACTAATTTTCTGTGACATATTATATTCCTTGCTCCTGATTTAGGGAAGCTTAAGGCTAAAGGTTTTCTGAAAATGGCAGGGGCCAGAGACCACAAGGAGGTAAAACAAGATGAACAAGTATGAATTAGCAGTTGTTCTGAATGTGAAGCTGGAAGACGAAGAGAGAGCAGCGGCAATCGAGAAAGTGAAAGGTTACATTACCCGTTTCGGGGGCACAGTAACCAATGTAGACGAATGGGGTAAGAAGAGGCTGGCTTATGAGATCCAGAAGATGAGGGAAGCCTTTTATTACTTCATCCAGTTTGAAGGCGATTCCAACTGCCCCAACGAAGTAGAAGCTCACGTTCGTATTATGGAACCGGTTATCCGCTACTTAGTTGTAAGGCAGGAAGCGTAAAAGAAAGAGTGAGTGTATGAACAGAGTGATTCTTATGGGTAGGCTGACCAGGGATCCGGAACTTCGGTATTCCCAGGGAGAGCGCACCATGGCGATTGCCAGGTATACCTTGGCGGTGGACCGCAGGGGGCGCAGGAGCCAGGACGGAAATGACCAGCAGCAGACGGCAGACTTCATTAACTGCGTGGCCTTTGATCGGGCAGGGGAATTTGCAGAGAAGTATTTCCGCCAGGGGATGCGGGTTTTAGTCTCCGGAAGGCTCCAGACAGGCAGCTATATTAACCGAGACGGTCAGAAAGTTTATACCACGGATGTGATCATAGATGATCAGGAGTTTGCCGACAGCAAGGGCGCGGCTTCGGATATGAGCGGTTATAATAACAACAGCAATTATAACAGCGGCTATCAGCAGCCAGCACCCGCAGCAGCCAGGCCAGCGCCTGCAAGCGCCATCGGCGATGGGTTTATGAACATTCCCGACGGGGTTGAGGATGAAGGCCTTCCTTTTAACTAAGGATAGATTTTCCTAACCCGGACGGGGACAGCAAACGTTAAACAGGCCGCGATGCGGTTCCAGAATAGGAAAAGGAGGACAACACCAATGGCATTTAACAAAGGTGACAGGGCAGATGCTTCTAAGGTTAGAAGAGGCGGCGTTCGCAGAAGGAAAAAAGTTTGCGTATTCTGCGGCGATAAGAACGGCGTAATTGATTATAAGGATGTAAATAAGTTAAAGAGATACGTATCTGAGCGAGGGAAAATCCTTCCCCGCCGGATCACCGGAAACTGTGCAAAGCATCAGAGGGCGCTGACGGTAGCCGTTAAGCGGGCACGCCATATCGCGCTGATGCCTTATACCTGTGATTAGTCTAAATGATGAAAAAGCCTGGAGGGGTCGCCTTCCAGGCTTTTTGATTCTGCAGGCAATGAGCCAAGCGCCGGGGGTATGGTTTGGCTGCGACTACAGATTAGAGGATGTTTGAGTCATGCTCTTTAAGATTTCTGCCTTGCAGCTGTGCTTTTTGTTCTTTTTATCGAAGGTTATCCCCACGGCAAGGATTCTTCCGCCATAGGGAGGCTTTTCCCCTAATTTTCCCTTCAAACCGAAGGGCATATTCCCGGCTATGGCCGGAATGGCAACTCCTGACACCAGGAGGGCGATTCTGACTGGCTGAACGATTATTATAAAAAGCTTTTATGGGCACAAGCATCAGGAATTTTGGCGGAATGATGACTTTGACGGAATGATCAATAAAACATTTGTGTTTTCCATCATTATTCGCTATACTAAAAGAAGTGGAAGAAAAAGGGACTGGTAATAGGTTGAGAAAGACTTTGGAAATTATTCCGAAGAAACATATGGGAGGGACGCCATGATTTATGAATTAAAGGAGCTGGGGAAAGCCGCGCCGTTGTTCGGGCAGTGGCAGGAGAGCTTGATCTGGTCATGCCTCCAGGGGGTAATGGGAAAAATCTATGTGGATTCCTTAGAGAAGCCAGCCTCAGCTCTGGCTCTCCTGGGGGATTTTGGGTTTTTCGCGGGACGGCCGGACAGGGAGATGGTCTTGGGAAAGCCAGAGAGCCGGGAGAAGGATTTTGTGATTATGGTTCCCCAGGATAAGGCCTGGGAAAAGCTTATGGAGGAATGCCTTGGGGAAAGGGCAAAGAAAGTTACCCGGTATGCCATAAAAAAGGAGCCGGGCGTATTCTGCCGGGAAAAGCTTAAGGCCGCGGCAGAGGGAGTTCCCCAGGGCTATGACCTTAGGCTGATGGATGAGTCTTTGTTTTGGCAGTGCAGGGAGATTGGGTGGTGCAGGGACTGGGTGGCACAGTATGAAGATTACGGGCAGTATAAGCAGTACGGTCTTGGGGCGGTGATCCTAAAGGACAAGGAACCGGTTTCCGGCGCTTCCTCTTACTCCGGCTACCGGGGCGGGATAGAGATAGAGATTGCAACCAGGGAGGATTTCCGAAGGAGGGGCTTTGCCTATATCTGCGGGGCAAGGCTGATCCTGGAATGCCTGGATCGGGGCTGGTATCCCAACTGGGATGCCCAGAATAAATGGTCTGTGGCTCTGGCCCAAAAGCTGGGCTATCACTTTGACCATGAATACACGGCGTATGAGGTTATGTGGGAGATGTACGGGGAGGAAGCGTGATTGAAGGATAAGGCGTTTGTTTTGCGGAAAGGCATTTTGCTTTGTACGCTGACTCTGGGGCTTTCTGGGTGCGGCATCAAAGCGGCGGACAGTTCGGCAGAGGCAAGGAGCCAGGAAAGCGGAGCGGAGGTTTCTGGCAGGGAAGCTGGCGGCAAAACCGGCACGGATAGCAAAGATGGCGTAAATGGCATAGGCGATGGCACGGACAGCAAAAGCGGCAAAGGGGCAGACAGCACAGGCAGCGAAAACGGCAAGGGAGCTGGCAGCACAGGCGGCGCAGGCAACAGCGGCCCCAAGGAAAACGCGGCTAACGCCGTTGATTTTGACCGTGAGCTGGACGGCTACCAGCCATTAAAAAACGAATATAATTTTTATTTTACCTATAAGATGGTTCATCCCTGGTGGGATGGGGTGGCTCTTGGGATAGAGGAAGCGGTAAAGCAGTATGAAGATGCAGGGGTGATGATTAGCTACGAATACCTGGCTCCCGTCCGCCCTTCCGCCCAGGATCAGAACCAGCGCATAAAGGATGCCGCCTTAAGGGGCTTTGATGTTATCGGGGTGGACGTGGCGGATGTAAGCCAGGTTACGCCGGTGATCAACCGGCTGATAGAAGAAGGGCAGAAGGTGATGACCTTTTCCAGCTCTGACTCAGGGAAGGAAGACGGGTGTAAGCGGATTGCCTATGTGGGCAATACCCATAACTATGAGGATGGCGTTAAGCTTACGGAAGCGCTTTGTGAAAGGCTGGGGTATCAGGGAAAGGTTGCCCTCCTGGTGGGAAACAAGGGGGCGCCCTGCCATGAGGAGCGGGCGGCGGGAGCCAGGGATGTGATCGCCAAGTATCCGGGCATGGAAATCGTGGCGGAGGATTATGACGAGGATTTGGTGGAAGAGGCTCATCGGTTTACCCGGGAGATTTTGGACGGATATCCGGAACTTGCAGGTCTTATCTGCTGTAATATGAGCAATCCTGTGGGCGCTGCCCGGGCGGTTATTGAAGCTGGCCAGGAGGAAGAAATGGTGATCGTGGGGATGGATCACGACCAGGAGGCCTTACGGTACTTGAAAGAAGGGGTGATTTACGCCTTGGGTGTCCAGGACTGCTATTCCATCGGCTTTGACACCATTCAGGTGGCGGTTAAGATTGCGGACGGGCAGCTTCCCGGAGAGGCTTACCCGGAGAAAACAGAGGAAACGACAACGATCATTTACCAGGACGGGGCAGCGGCAGTGCTGCGGACGCTGTATGGTGAGATCGATTAAGGACGGCGGCGCAGAAAATGGATGAATCACGGCATGGCAGGAAAAGGAAGGCGGCAAATCAACTGCCGCTGCCCTGGCGGATGGCTGGGGAGGATGAAGGGATAAACGAAAAGCAGAGGAAGGAAACCGCGGCTCGCGTGTTTTTCGGCGGGCTGGTGATTGCGGCTATCCTTTTGCTTACCACTGTCTGGGTGTCAAACAGCGCCCGGGTCAGCACGAAGCAGGCGGTGGGCCGGGTAAGCGAGTTTTACTTAGAGGAGCTGGCCGGGCGCAGGGCCAGGACGATTGCTGAGGAGCTGAAAAACTATTTTGCCCAGATGGAGGAGGCGCTTAAGGTATTGGAGCCGTCGGATTTGGAAAGCCAGGAGTCCCTGCGGAGATTCCTGGGGAAAATCCGGAGGCTTTACGCCGTGGAAAAATTCGCCCTGGCCGATGAGCGGGGAGTGGTTTACACGCGGCACAGCACGGCTTCCGGCTTAAGCCGGTACAGCTTTCTTGCAGAGGAGCTTAAGGAGCCGATGATCCAGATGGCGAACCTTTACGGGGCGCAGAAGCAGGTGCTTTTGGCAATTCCGGTGGAGGATCTTTCCTTTCAGGGTTATTCCATTAAAGTATGCTTTATCCAGATCAACATTAAGGATATGTTAAGCTCTTTAACGCTCCAGGGAAGCGACAACGAGACGTACATAAATTTGTATTACCGGAACGGGGAAAGCCTGACCAATGACGATTTCGGATACCTTACCGCAGGGAATAACTTGCTGGAGGCATTAGAGGATGCGCAGATGGATCAGGGGTTCAGCCAGGAGCAGCTGAAGGAGGATTTTGCCGGCGGCAGGCGGGGGCAGATTTCCTTTAATTACCAGGGAGTGCGGGAAGATTTGTGCTATATGCCGGTGGAAGGGACGAACTGGATGCTGACCATCCTTATCCGGGACAATGTGATCAGCGAGCAGATCAGATCTATCAGCCTGGCCATGATGAGGCGTGGGGTTATCCAGATTGTCATCACCGTGACGGTTACGATAGCCATATTTTCCGGGCTGATCTATCATTCCAAGAGGAATGCCAGTATGGTTTTGGAGCAGGAGAAAGCGGACGGGAACCGGATCAGGGCAGCTTACCGCCAGATTGAGCGGGAGCAGACGGCGATGGAAAACATCCATGCCGCCATGGGCTCCGGCCAGTGGAGCATGGAGTTTGACCGGGATGCCCGGATGGTTTCCTGCACCTGGTCAGATAAATTCCGGGAAATGCTGGGCTACAAAAACCAGGAGGATTTTCCCGATAAGCTGGAATCCTGGTCGGCGCTGCTCCATGAGGAAGACAAGGATCAGGTCCTGAAGGAATACTGGGATACGGTGATGGACTATACTAATGAGAAGACTTATGGCGTGGAGTACCGCCTTCTGACGAAAAATGCCGGGTGGAGGTGGTTTCATGCAGCCGGGAGGCTGTCCAGGAGGGAGGACGGCTCGCCCATTGTCTTTGTGGGGCTTTTCGTGGATATTGATGATGAGAAGCAGATGGAGGAGCGGCTAAGGAAGCAGAAGGTTGATCTTGAGGATGCCCTGGCGGCGGCCCAGCACGCCAATAAGGCAAAGACCACTTTCTTAAATAATATGTCTCATGATATCCGGACGCCCATGAACGCCATTATCGGCTTTACTTCCCTGGCGGCGGCCCATATCGACAATACAGAGCAGGTGCAGGATTACTTGGCAAAGATTACCACCTCCAGCAACCATCTTCTTAGCCTAATTAACGACGTTCTGGATATGAGCCGCATTGAAAGCGGGAAGGTAAAAATCGAGGAAAAGGAAACCTCCCTGCCGGAGATTATGCATGATTTAAAGACGATTGTGCAGGCGGACATTACCGCAAAGCAGCTGGAATTCTACATCGATACGGCGGATGTGGTTAATGAGCATATTTTGTGCGATAAGCTGCGGCTGAATCAGGTTCTGCTGAATCTCTTAAGCAACGCCATGAAGTTTACCAAGCCCGGAGGGATAGTCGGCGTGCGCGTCCAGCAGAAGGGCAACGCGCCGGAGGGCTGGGCTTCCTATGAATTCCAGGTGAAGGACACGGGGATCGGGATGAGCAGGGAATTTTTGGCTCATGTCTTTGAACCCTTTGAGCGGGAGCGGACCAGCACGGTCAGCGGGATCCAGGGAACCGGCTTGGGAATGGCGATCACAAAGAACATCGTGGATATGATGGGTGGCAGGATCACGGTGGACAGCGAAGAGGGGAAAGGAACTACCTTTGTGGTATCCCTGGAGTTTCGTACCTGTTCCGCCACGGTAAGGCAGGAGGCAATCCCGGAATTAATGGGGCTGCGGGCCTTAGTGGCGGATGATGACTTTAATACCTGCTCCAGCGTCACGAAAATGCTTTCGGTCATCGGTATGCGTCCGGACTGGACGACCTCCGGCAAGGAAGCGGTGCTGCGGGTTAAGCTTGCCAAGGAGCAGGCGGATGAGTATTTCGTCTACATCATCGACTGGCTGATGCCGGATATGAACGGCATCGAGGTCGTCCGGCGTATCCGGGGGATTGTGGGGGAAAGCAGGCCTATCATCATCCTGACGGCTTACGACTGGTCGGATGTGGAGGAGGAGGCCAGGAAGGCAGGCGTTACCGCCTTCTGCTCAAAGCCGATTTTCCTGTCGGAGCTGAGGGAGCTTTTGGAGACGCCCTTTGCCGGGCAGCCGGAAAAGGAAGGCATCGTGGAGAAAAGCGTTTCCTTTAAGGGGAAGAAAATCCTCCTGGTGGAGGACAATGAGCTGAACCAGGAGATTGCCGTGGAGATTTTGCAGGAGGCAGGCTTTATCATGGATGTGGCCAATGACGGCTCCGTGGCGGTGGAAAAGGTGAGAGCTGCCCAATCTGGCCAGTATGATCTGATCCTGATGGATATCCAGATGCCCACCATGGACGGCTACGAGGCCACGAAACGGATCCGGGCCATGGATCGGCCAGAGTGTGCCCATATCCCCATTGTCGCCATGACCGCCAATGCCTTTGACGAGGACAGGAAGGAAGCCCTTGAGGCGGGGATGAACGGGCATATTGCAAAGCCTATTGACATCCCTAAGCTGATGGAGCTTTTGGGGGAAATCTTAACATAGAGCTTGGGCTAGTACACTAGTACAGCGTTGCATTGATCTTGATTCCAAGGACTTTTGGCCTTTCTTGACAGAGCAGGGCAGGACTGGTAAAATGGTTACGGTTTAAACATATGATGTTGGGGTCAAAAGGTCTTTTGGCCCCTCTGATACCGAATTGCTCCGCACTCTGTGCTCCCGCAATTCTCAAAAACATTCAAAATCCGCCCTAATCGGGCTGCTTTTTCATGTTTTTGGCGGGTTCCAAGTTCAAAAATCCTCTTGCAAGCAAGTTTGCATCGGATTTTAGACCTTTTGACCCTGGTATCAGCATATGTATTTAGTAAAACCGCCAAAGCGGAAAGGAATGAAAACAATGGGAAAATATTTTGGCACGGACGGCTTCCGCGGGGAAGCGAATGTAGATTTAACGGTAGAGCACGCTTATCAGGTAGGGCGTTTTTTAGGCTGGTATTACGGGCAGGAGAATCGGGAAAAGCGCTGCCGCGTGGTGATTGGCAAGGATACCAGGCGGAGCAGCTATATGTTTGAGTATTCCCTGGTGGCCGGCCTTACGGCTTCCGGCGCGGACGTATCCCTGCTCCATGTGACCACCACCCCCAGCGTATCCTATGTGGTGCGCACCGAAGGGTTTGACTGCGGTATAATGATCTCCGCCAGCCATAATCCCTTCTATGACAATGGGATTAAGGTGATCAACGGAAATGGGGAGAAGCTGGAGGAAAGGGTAATCGAAAAGATCGAACAGTATTTGGACGGGGAGATGGGGCAGATCCCCCTGGCAAGGGGAGAGAACATCGGCCGCACCACGGACTTTGCCGCAGGGCGGAACCGGTATATCGGCTATCTGATCTCCATCGCCACCCGCTCCTTTAAAAACATGAAGGTGGCCTTAGACTGTGCCAATGGAAGCGCCTCGGCCATTGCCAAAAACGTGTTTGACGCCCTGGGGGCGGAAACCCATGTGATGAACAATGAGCCCAACGGAACGAACATTAACGCGGACTGCGGCTCCACCCATATCCGGCATCTGCAGAAATTCGTGGTGGAGCAGGGCTGCGACGTGGGCTTTGCCTATGACGGCGACGCCGACCGATGCCTGGCGGTGGATTCCAAGGGGCGGCTGGTAGACGGTGATGTGATTATGTATATCTGCGGCAAATACATGAAGGAGCAGGGGACGCTGCCCCATAACACGGTTGTCACCACGGTGATGTCCAATTTTGGCCTGTATAAGGCCTTTGACCGGGAAGGGATACGCTACGAGAAAACGGCTGTGGGGGATAAGTATGTTTATGAAAATATGTCCCTTAACGGTCACGGCTTAGGGGGCGAGCAGTCCGGCCATATCATCTTCAGCAAGCACGCTACCACCGGGGACGGGATCCTCACCTCCCTTAAGGTGATGGAGGTGATCCTGGAGAAAAAGCAGACCCTGGAAAAATTAGCCTCCGAGGTGGAGATTTATCCCCAGGTGTTAAAGAATGTGCGGGTAAAGGATAAGAAGGCGGCCCAGGAGGATGAAGCTGTCCAGGCGGAAG
Organism: Lachnospiraceae bacterium; assembly: GCA_910575565.1. Taxonomy (GTDB): domain Bacteria; phylum Bacillota; class Clostridia; order Lachnospirales; family Lachnospiraceae; genus Caccovicinus. The sequence goes on from CAJTFL010000005.1 coordinate 50,104, forward strand.
TGGCAAAGGTGACGGAAAGCCTGGGGGATGACGGAAGGATCCTTCTGCGCCAGTCCGGCACGGAGCCGGTGGTGCGGGTGATGGTGGAAGCGCCCTCCATGGAAACCTGTGAGGCTTATGTGGATCAGGTGATTGAAGTGATGGAGAAGCAGGGCCACTTCGCCGGGTAGCGGGGCTGCTTTGGCCTTTAGCGAGAGCCGTTTTGCCCTGCGGCGTCCTGTCAGGCATTTTCCGTCTTTCGCCAGGCGTCTTGCCAGGGAATCGTTGTCAGGCAGTTTGCCTGGAAGTCGTTTGCTTGGAGAGAAAAAAAGATTGCCATGAAAAGTGGCGTATGCTATAATGTAGGGAACTGGCGGCGGGGCGTCCCTGCCATGCCGGAATATGAAAGAAAAGGAATGATGAAGATGGGGTTAGGCCGGTAACAGCCACCTTGTTTATTGTTAAGCATTACGGCGTGATTTATCGACTCCTTGGCCTTTAAGGGGCTGGGAAAAGAATTGCAGATGAACTGACGTGAATGGAGAGATGCTCCGAAAGACGGTATCAGGGGCGTTGAAGGAAAGATTTGACAAGGACAATGGAGGAGAAAATCATGTTGAATTATCAAAGATACAAACGGGTTCCCGTAGTGGATTTCCCGGAGAGGAGCTGGCCGGGCAAGGAGATTGGGAAAGCGCCCATATGGTGCAGCGTGGATCTTAGGGACGGCAACCAGGCTTTAGTGGAGCCTATGGTGGTGGAAGAAAAGGTGGAGATGTTTAACCTGCTGGTGAAGCTGGGCTTTAAGGAGATTGAGGTAGGCTTTCCGGCGGCATCCCAGATTGAGTTTGACTTCCTGCGCCAGTTGGTAGACCGGAAGCTGATCCCTGACGACGTGGTGGTTCAGGTGCTGGTTCAGTGCCGGGAGCATTTGATTAAGCGGACCTTTGAGGCCTTAAAGGGGATTAAAAAGGCCATCGTCCATATCTATAATTCCACCTCCACCCTGCAGCGGGACGTGGTGTTCCATAAGGATATGGAAGAGATCCGGGAGATTGCGGTGATTGGAACCAAGCTGGTTCAAAAATATATGGCGGATTTTGACGGGGAGATCCTTTTGGAATACTCGCCGGAGAGCTTTACCGGGACGGAGCTGGATTTTGCCCTGGATATCTGTACGGCAGTCCAGGAAACCTGGGGGGCTACCAAGGAGAAAAAGATTATCATCAACCTGCCTTCTACGGTGGAGATGAATACCCCTAATGTATACGCGGATCAGATAGAATGGATGGATACCCATTTTAAGAACCGGGAAAGCATCATTTTAAGCGTCCATCCCCACAATGACCGGGGGACGGGGATCGCCGCCACGGAGCTGGCTCTTTTGGCCGGGGCAGACCGGGTGGAAGGGACGCTGTTTGGCAACGGGGAGCGCACCGGCAATGTGGATATCACTACCCTTGCCTACAATATGTTCTCCCAGGGCATCAATCCGGAACTGAACTTAGAAAACGTAAAGGAGATCGCGGAGGTTTACGAGCGATGCACTAAGATGGATATTCATCCCCGCCATCCTTACGCGGGCAAGCTGGTATTTACCGCGTTTTCCGGCTCCCACCAGGATGCCATCAATAAGGGGATGCAGGCTCTTAAGGAGCGGAACGGCCAGTACTGGGAGGTTCCTTACCTTCCCATCGACCCGGCGGATATCGGGCGGCAGTATGAGCCGGTGGTGCGGATCAACAGCCAGTCCGGCAAGGGCGGCGTGGCCTTTGTGATGGATACCTTCTACGGCTTTAAGCTTCCCAAGGGGATGCATAAGGAGTTTGCCGATGTGATTCAGAAGATTTCTGAGCAGCAGGGCGAGGTGGCTCCAGAGCAGATTATGGCCGAGTTCAAGAAGCATTACCTGGATCGGAAAGAGCCTATGCACTTTAGGAAGTGCCGCATTTCCGATGCAGACGTGGGCAACGGCGACTTTGCCACCCTGGCGAAAGTTACCTATACCGCACACGGGATTGAGAAAACCTTTGAGGGCGTGGGCAACGGGCCGATTGACGCGGTGCAGAGAGGCTTGGAGGACGAACTGGGAATCCAGATCCGGGTAATGGACTACTCCGAGCACGCCTTAAGCTCCGGTTCCGGCGCACAGGCGGCTTCCTATATCCATGTGCTGGATATCAAGAGCGGGAGAGCCACCTACGGCGTGGGGATCAGCTCCAATATTACCAGAGCTTCCGTAAGGGGGATTTTCAGCGCGGTGAACCGGCTGTTTTATTAAAGCTGACAAAAGAGCCAGGCTGGCGGTGTGTCGTTGGCCGTAAATGATGAATAAGCAAATATGGAAAATGCTGGAAAGGATGCCGCGGAGAACGGCATCCTTATTTCATAAATTTTTTAAAATATTTTGGAAAAAGATGGGCGTTGAAATGCTTTTTGTAATGATCGGTGTGTTATAATAGAGAAAAAGCTAAAACTCGGATGACATTGGAGATTATTGGGCGCAGGGCATGAGGTTTGACGTTATGCCCTGCAAAGATTCAGGGGGGGATCTTACAGCAGCCTGGCCGAGAAGCCGGAATGGGGAGGGGGCAATACGTATCAGTAACGGAGACAAACGAAAATCGGCAATAAATGGCAGGGGATGTGGCTGTCAGGAAAGTAAAAGGGAAAGGAGAACAATGATGTTAAGGAAAATTCGCAAAAACTACAAACGCTTAGTGGCATTCTTTTTATCGGCGGCGATGATTATTTCCAACGTTGGCGGGAATGTGGGCACAGTGTTTGCGGCGGAAGAGCAGGAAGAACGGGAATCCGCTATATTCATGGTGGATGGCCGGGAAATCCTGGAAGCCATCCAGGGTCTGGACGGCCAGGAGGCCTTTAGCAAGGAAGACCTGGAAGAAATGGGGCTGGAGACAGGCCGGAAGGGGATACTTAAGAAGTATGAAAAGCTCCTTCTGCCAGAAAAGGGGAAGGTTTATGCGCTGTCGCTGGATATTAATACCGAGCTGGCGCTGGAAGGGACTGCCCTCCAGGCATTTTATAATACGGAAACAAAGGAAGTTATTTTCCTGTACTTAAATGAAAGCAGCCAGGCTGTGGACTTCTACGTGAACATTGACGGGTATGAGACGAAGCTGGTAACGGTGGAAGCCAATGACGCCAATGCAGCGGCAGGCCAGCCTGAGGCGGAAGAAGGCAGGGAAGAGCCGGAAAAGAGCGCAGGCGGAACGTCCGGCGGCGGCACAGGCGAATCTGCTAATGACGGATCTAAGGATGCAAGCGAAACATCTGAGGAAGGATCTAAGGAAGCGGAGAGCACGTCTGGGGAATCTGCGTCTGAAAATGAAAGCAGCGGGGAAGCAGCAGAAGAAGACAGCAAGGAGGACGCCCCTTCGGCGGAACAGCCGGAAGAAAAGGGGACGGAAGACGGCTCCAATGGCTCTGATAAGGCTTCTGAGGACGGCTCCAAGGCTGATGAATCAAAGGAAGAGTCTAATGAAGGATCTGAAGCTGAGGATAAGGGCAAGGATGAGTCTGAGGACAAAGGCCAGGCGGAAGATGGGACTGACAGCGTAAAGGAAGACGGTGAGAAGTCCGATTCGGATAAAAAGGAAACGGAAGATTCCAAGCAGGAAGACGGGAATGCCGATAAAGAAAGCAATGATAAAGGAAATGCCGGAAAGCCTAATGATACAGCATCCGATGATGGCAGCAGCAAGGAAAGCGGCGAAGCCAAGGAAGAGAGTGGGGATAAGGCTGATCATGAGGCTGATGGAAAGGATGAAGGGAAGTCCGAAGAAGACGGTTCTAAGAAAGATGATGCAGATAAAGCTGACCAAGCGGACGGGGATTCCGAAGGTAAAGGAAATGCCGGAAGCGAAGGTGAAAAAACCTCTGATGATACGGCAAAAGAGGAAAACTCTGCCGATAAGTCGGATGATAGCAGCGTAAAGGAAGATTCTGCCGATAAGGCTGATGATCATGGCACTAAAGAGGAAGATTCTGCTGATAAGGCCGGGGAGGATAAGCCTGCAAAGGAAGAGTCTGGCGACAAGGCTGAGGACAGCGGTTCAAATAAAGGTGAAGACAGATCTTCTGATGAAGGGAAGTCTGATTCTGACGGAGCAGACAGGGACAGCGGCTCTGACGGCAGGCATGAGAGGAATACTCTGTCCTTATCCATGTCCATCCACCAGGCAGCCATAGTAGCCATCCCGGCAGATGAGATCGAAGGCGAGGCTGAGGAAGAAACCGAAGAGAAAACCACTGCCCCAGAGGAGACAGAGGAAGAGACGGAAGCGAAAACTACTGCCCCAGAGGAGACAGAGGAAGAGACGGAAGAGAAAACCACTGCCCCAGAGGAGACAGAGGAAGAGACGGAAGAAAAGACTACTGCTGCAGGGGAAACTGAGGAGACAGCGGAGAAGGAAACAACCACCGCCGCAGCGGAAACCAAAGAGACCGTTAAAGAGGAAACTAAGGCAGCACAGCCGGAGGAAACGACAGAAACCGAAAAGGCGAGTGAAACCGAGGCAGCCGAGGCTGAGAAAGAATCCGAAGCAGAAACGACAGTAAAGGCAGAAGAAGCTGCAGGGGAAACCACAGAGAAGGCGGAAGAAACTTCTGAGGAAGTGACGGAAGCGAAAACTGAGGAAGGAACAAAACCTGAGGAAACGACCACGGAAGCGGCGAAAGCAGAAGGCAGCGGACAGGGTGCTTCTGGCGGCGCTGGAAATAGCAGCCAGGAAATTACCGACGACTGGGAGATCCCGGGCAAAGTCTATGACACCGTAACTATCCAGGAAACCATCAATGCCAGAGCGTATTGCGTGGCGATAGAGGATGTTCAGAAGATCGTAGAAGCTAACCAAGGGACTGAAGCCATTAAAACGATATTGGCGGCGGCAAAAACCTATACTGCCGAGATCGATGACGCGGAATTCACCGTAGGCGTTCCTGAGGGGGCGTTTGCTGAGGAAGTTAAGCTGCGGGCAGTAAAGATTGAGGACGAAGCGCAGTTAAAGGAAATGGCGGTTCAGGCAGAAGGGGCACTGGAAGAAGGAAAGACGGTGTCCGGCATTGTAGCATACGATCTCTCGTTTGTTTCCCTGGTAAGCGGGGAAGAAGTGGAACCGGCAAAGGCGGTATCGGTAAATATCCGCATGAAAGAGCCGGTAGCCTTATCCCAGGAGGATCAGGAGGAAGAAAATACGGCAGACGGGGGGTTTCTGTAGTTCATTTGCCCGATGAGGGAGAAGCGGAAGTTGTCGCGGAAGCAGGGAATGGGCAGGAAACAAACTTTGCGTTTGAAGCGGAGAGCTTCTCGGAGTATGTGCTGGTAAGGACGGCGGCGAAGGCTGGAGCAGAAAGTGAACTGTCGTTAGAGGATGCGATCAAGAAAGCAATCACTGATAATAAGGGTATGCTTGTACTTGATAAGGATTATGAGGTATCTTCTCCGATTACGATTGATGAAAATCTTACGATTGATTTAAATGGACATACGATTACATATACCGAAATAACAGATGAAGCAAGTAAACCATTCTTGACTGTAGACGGAGTGGAATTGACCATCCAGGATAGCAGCGATGAGGGCAAAATTTTCAGTGATGTGCAAAATCTGGAGGCGCTCATTAAAGTACAGAATGGCGGGACGCTGACGATTGAAGGTGGTACGTTTGAGAGTGATGGCGGGACTCGTGCCGTTACCATCGTTGGTGGAGTTGTCAACATGACTGGTGGTAAGATTACCAACTGCGGCAATGCTGGGGCGTCATGGGGTGCTGGCATACTTGTAGCTGGGGGCGGTACGTTTAATATGACCGGCGGTGAGATTACCGAGAATGAGGGACTGTATGGCGGTGCTATAAGTGTTAGCAGCAGTAAGGCGAACATCGGAGGCCAGGCAAAGATTACCAATAATAAAGCGACTAGCGGCGGCGGTATTGTTATTTATGGAAAAAGCGAACTTACTATCGGAAAAGGTGCATTAATTTCCGGTAATGAGGCAACTTCTTTTGGCGGTGGAATTTATGCTAAGAGTACTAATGGTAGTGTAAGCACAATCACAGTTGACAGCAGCGTTGTCATTAACGGTGCAGATAACGTCGGCGCGAAAGCGGAAGTTTCTAATAATACTGCAAATGCGGGCGGCGCTGTCTATGGCGAGTCACCATGTACCGTTAAGATTAAAGAAAATGTAATAGTTAGCGGGAATGTAAGTGAAAATGGTGGCAAAGCAGTTCAAGGAAATGGAAGGTTTGAAGGCGTTCTGGATAACAACCAGAGCAGTTATGTACTTTCAGAGGATGTGACGCTTGATAGTGCTGAAGCTCCGTATGTGATCAGTAAACACATTGTCATTAATTTAAATGGACATACGATCACCTATACTGGAACACAGGCATTGTTTCAGGTTGTTAGGGGCGGAAGTTTAACCATTCTGGACGAAGCAACGGGTGAAAGGTCAGGTTCCGATGGTGAAACCAGCGGAGAGGGCAAGATCGTTGCCACAGGGCAGAATCTGGATAGCCTGTTTAGTGTAGGGGAAGACGGAGAATTAATTATCGCAGGAGGTACGTTAGAAAATAAAGGCGGCCGTGCAGTCCTTTCAGAAGGCGGTACGGTTATGATGACTGGCGGGCATATCAAGGGAAGCGGCGTATATGATGAGAGCGAAGTAAGTGGTTTGCCTGGCGGAGGAATTTTGTTAAAGCTTAACAGCAAGTTTGAGATGACCGGCGGCAGTATCGAAGGGAATCAGGGAAAACGTGGCGGCGGTATTTACGCAAATAATAGTACAGTAACCATTACTGGAGATGCGAAAATTAGCAGGAATAACGCAGTAGACGATGGCGGCGGTATTAGCGCATTAGGGAAGTCTGTGGTTACGGTCAGCGGCAATGCGGAAATTTTACACAATACTGCTTATGGAAAGACTGTTCAAGGATACGGTTATCTGAACTATGAGGCGCATTATGGCGGCGGTGGTATCTTTGGCGATGAAAGTACAACGATAATTCTTAAAGAAAATTGCGTAATTGATTCTAACAAATCAGCAGCAACAGCACCGGAAGAGCAGAGAGGTGGCGGCTATAATGGCGGCGGCGGTATCTTTTCACTTGGAACGGTTCAGATGGACGGAGGAACCGTTTCCAATAACGAGGCAACAGATGCTGGTGGCGGTATTTATTCAGCTGGCAAGGGCAAATTTAAGATGAGCGGAGGTACTATCAGAGGGAATACTGCTAAGAATGATGAAGGCGGTGGCCTGCGGGTTGACGGAAAAGGAGGAGAGATTACAGGAGGCAAAATTCTAAACAATACAACCAATACTACGTTTGACTGGGGCGGTGGCGGCATCTTTGTCAACTCAGGAGCCGAACTGACAATTAAAAATTTACTGGTGACAAATAATACGGCAGCAGGATTTGGCGGCGGCGTAGGCGGCTGTTCAGTCGGCAATGTGCAGGTGTTTGATATTCATGGAGCGGCAATCTATGGAAACACGGCGGAAGGGACTGGATTAACCAAACGTGCGAATAAAATAGACGATCATACGATGAAGACGGATCAAATTTGGCCGGAGTTTCAAAACGGGTATAAGGATTATTACTGCGCCGGAGTAAGCACCGTACATGGAAAGATGTTAGGCGGAGGAGATGCCAACTGGATAGGAAGTTACTATAAGGAAAGTCCGGGTAAAGCTGATGGCAATAAGCAGTTTGATCTTAGCACGGAATGGGGAAAAATTGAGATTTGTGGTGATTCCAGCCAGACGGCTGGCGGTTGGATGGCATTAACGGCAAGGCCGAGCGAATCGGATAAACATGCTGCTGAGGAAGCTGCTACAGTTGAGATCAGGGGAAATACTTCTGCAACTCACGGCGGTGGTATTATGAGCAATGGTAAGCTGATTTTAGGGGATGATCCAGGGTCAAGGTCGGAAAAAGGCAGCTTAACCATCAGCAAAGTGGCAGAAGAAGGTGCTTTCTCGGACAAGGATTCATTTGAGTTTACTATTACGTTAAAGGATGAAAATGGCAACAAATTAACAGGTAGCTATCTATTTAAGATATTTTTGGGCGATGATGAAACAAACGTAGAGGAAGAAGGCAAATTGGATTTCCAGGATGGCACGGCAAATAAGAAGTTAGAAGTTGGCAAATCCCTGAAAATTTGGAACTTGCCTCCTGGCACAAAATTCACTGTAACCGAAGCAGGTGCGAATGATAAGTATGAGACAACTGTAAATGATGTGAAAGGCGAGACAGGCGAAGGCAGCATTAAAGGAAATAATGGCTCAACCGTAATCTTTGCAAATAAGCCGTATACTGGAGACCTTGAAATCAGCAAAACGGTTGTATCAGAGGGTGAACTGACGGAGGAGAACAAGAGAGATTCGTTTGAGTTTACCATAATGCTGGAAAAGGACGGTAATCCTTTAGCCGGAAAGTATTCTTATACAAGAAGTACTTTGGATGGTGTAAGTTTACCTTCAGAAGGTATCTATGAATTTGATGAAAATGGTCAGACGACGATTACCTTAACGCATGGCCAGAAGATTACGATTACAGGAATACCGGCAGGAACGGTTTATACGGTAAAAGAAGTGGCAAAAAATGGTTATGCTCTTTCAAAAGATACAAGTCCGTTAACCGGGGAAATTAATAAAAACCAAACGGTGGAGATTAACGTTGTGAATCAAGTGATTCCTACCGGAAGTTTACGCATTAGCAAAACAGTAGTAAGTAACGGTAATGCTTTAGCTGACTCGGATACGAAGGCTGAATTTACGTTTAAAGTGAAATTCGAGGATGCCCAAGGAACTGAACTTAATGGAGCATATCCTTATACAAGAGATGGAGAGACAGGTACGATTTCCAGCAGTGGTGAGGTAATGTTAAAGCATGGCCAGCAAATTACCATCAGTAATTTGCCTAAGGGAACACACTACACCGTATGGGAAGTAAAGACGGATGCTGCAAAAGACTATACTGCTGATATCAAAGTAGGAGGCGGCGTAACGAAAGCGGATGCTGCAGATGATATGCTGGTTGGCGGAAAGGGCGAAATTAGTTTTAACAGCGAAGCGGCAGTCGAGTTTATCAATACGGTAAATACCGGTAGTTTATCCATCCAGAAGAGAGTAACCGGTGCGGTAAACAAGCCGGAGGATACGTTTGAATTTGTAGTGAAGTTAACGAAAGACGGTCAGCCGCTAACGGGTTCCTATTCTTACGTTGGCAGCAGCACAGAGAGCGGAATTGATGCGCCAAAGGATGGGGAATTGAAACTGGATAAGGAAGGCAAAGGAACTATCCGGTTAATGCACGGCCAGAGGATCACCATTTCCGATTTGCCGGTGGGGACGGTTTATCAGGTGGAAGAAATGCCTTACGATGGCTATAGCGTTATTCTCCCAGATAATACCCAGGGAACCATTACGGAAAAGGACGGGGAGATTACCGTAGCGTTTACTAACCAGATGGAAACCGGAAAACTGTCTATCCAGAAGATCGTAACCGGAAAGAAAGGCGATAAGACAAAAGACTTTCACTTTACCATAACGCTCACGAAAGACGGGAAGCCATTAACCGGGACGTATCCCTACACAGGAATTGCCTTTAAAGAAGGCGCGGCATCGCCGTCACCATCACAAGGCAGCCTTGCATTAGCTGACGGTCAGGCGGAGATTTCCTTGAAGCACGGCCAGAGGATCACTCTCTCAGGGATTCCGGCGGGAACATCTTACACGGTAACGGAGAGAGAGGCAGGCCAGGATGGTTATACGACAAAGAAAACGGATACGGAAGGAACCATCGTAAACGATGAGGTGAAGACGGCGGAGTTTGTCAATGATAAGCCGGATACCCCGGAAGAATCAACCACGCCTGATGACTCCACTCCGGAAGAAGATACGGAACAGTCAAGCACTCCCGAGGAAACTACCCCGACAGAAACTCCCGAGGAGACAACTACTCCTGAGGAAACTACCCCGGTGGAAACCCCAGAAGAGTCAACTACTCCTGAGGAAACTACCCCAACGGAGACTCCTCAAGAGCCGACCACCCCGGAGCCTACTCCTTCGGAAACCCCGGAGAATCCGACCACTCCCTCCAGGCCGTCTGGAGGCGGCGGTGGAGGCGGCGGAAGGGATCGGGACAGGAATCCCAGCGTGACTCCGGAACCCACACCGATTCCTCCGGAAGAAGTGCCCTTAGCCAACATTGATCCGGAAAATGTTCCTCTGGCGATGATGCCCACTGAGAATCCTACCGAGACAATGGTTATCGATGACGAGAGCGTTCCGCTGTTCGGTCTTCCAAAGACCGGCGACAGAAGCGCTTCCACGGGAGCACTGCTTGGGGTGATGCTGTTATCCTTGATGGCGGCCTGTGGAATCCATATGAAGAAACGGAAGGAAGAAGAGTAACGGATATCTAAGCGGAGAGATTGACAAAAGCGATAGTAAAAAGACTATTCAACCGGCGCGGCGTAAGCTGCGCCGGTTGTTTGTGAATGCGCATCGTGCCGATATTAGCCGGATTCTTCTAGATACCCATAAAATATTTCTGTATTGTTGTGTACTTTTCTTGATATGTTGTGTATGATTATATATATTATTTTCATGTAAAAGCGGTAGTGAATCACGATGAAATCTATCAATACTGCAGCATTTAACAGCCAAGAAAGGAAGTGTTATTATGACATCGGCATTACCATCACAGCCAGAGATAATTACCTTGGAACAGTATGAGGCTCTGCCGGAGGACAGGCGGGTGGAAGTTTTTGATGGTGTTGTCTATGATATGGCAAGCCCATCGCAGATCCATCAAATGCTGTCCATGGAGTTGTCCAATATCCTTTATAACGACATCAAAAGGAAAAAGGGGTCATGCCGAGTATTCAGCGCTCCATTTGATGTAAAGTTATCCGACAGCCCCCTTGTCATTGTCCAGCCGGATATCATGGTTATCTGTGACAGTGACAAGCTGGATGGAAAGCGCTGCAACGGCGCCCCGGATTTCATCATTGAGATTGTTTCTGCCAGTAATCCGTCAGATGATTATATTCGGAAGGCATACTACTATAAAAATGCCGGAGTCCGTGAATATTGGATTGTGGATCCCCGCCGAAAGACGGTGACGGTAAATTATTTTGAGGCTGATATTGTAAGCGTTCCGTACCCCTTTGATTCCGTTATCAAGGTTAATATTAATGACGATTTGTTTATCAACTTTTCCCAAATTGCTGCGCTGCTGGATATTTAGGCGAAAAGAAAGAAGGACATTATGGCAAAATTCGACAAACTAAGCAAGTTCATCAGCCTGGTGCTGCGCCATAACCCGGGTGCGGCAAATATCGCCTTGGACGAACACGGCTGGGCGGATGTGGAGGAACTGCTGGCAGGCGTCAGCCAGACGGGAAGGAAGATTGATCTGGAAATATTAAAAGAGATTGTGGCGTCCGATGGCAAGCAAAGGTACAGCTTTAATGAGGATATGACGCGGATCCGGGCAAACCAAGGACACAGCATTCCCGTAGATGTGGAATTAAAGGAATGTCAGCCGCCGGAATTTCTGTACCACGGCACGGCCTCCAGGTTTTATGCCAGCATCCAACAGGAAGGGCTAAAACCCATGGGCAGGCTTTACGTCCACCTCTCCAGTGACGTAGAGACAGCAGTCAAAGTAGGAAAGCGGCATGGCGTTCCGGTGGTGTTAAAAATACATAGCGGGGAGATGAGCAGGGACAAACATAAGTTCTATCTCTCGGAAAACGGGGTGTGGCTTACCAAGGAAGTACAGGGGAAATATATGGAAAAGCTATGATTGCTGGGGGCAGGGAATCCGCCCCCAAAGCCATGCCTGCTAAATTTATGCTGGTTAATGTCTGCTAAGTCCATGTCAGTCAATGCCTGCTAAATCCATGTCAGTCAATGCCTGCTAAGTCCATGTCGGTCAATGCTTGCTAAATCTATGTCAGTCAATGCCTGCTAAGTCCATGTCGGTCAATGCTTGTCAAATCTAAGCTTGCTTTTGATGCCAGGAAAAGCCGCCATGCATCAGCTATACAGCTTGCATACTTTTTCTCATAAGTTTTAGAAATTTCACATTTAAAACAATTTTTGTAAAAAATCTCCCCATATTCTTAAAAAATTCCAATGAGTTTCCAATTTCGTTGAAAAAAACTTAAAAAAACTTACAAAAACCATAAGGATGAAATGGTTTTTGTAATGGTTGTTATGGTATACTTTCTTTAATATGGCAAAAAAGCCTCAGATGATGAAATGGATAATTCTGGAAACTGATTTGCCTGCATATCAAGGAAGGTTTAGGAATATTTAAGAAAACGTAGAATTAGGGCAGCATGGAGGATTTCACAGAATGGAGGTTGGAATGAAACGAGTTCGGGAGCGTGCAGGGGGGCGAAAGCGTGTAAGACTGCTTTCTGGTGAATGGATCAAAGCATACGGGAGGTGGGATGGACGTGAATAAGGCAAAGCAATGCTTACATACGTTAATTCAGTTTTGCGGCAGGAAGAAGGATAAGTTTAAATGCGCCCTCTCGCTGATGCTGGTGGCTTCCTTAGTCCTGTCTCTTTGCATAAATAATGCCTTTGTCCTGGCGGCGCAGTCCGGGGAGCAGGGGGAGAAGCATACCCACAGCTTTACCTGCCGGGAATTAATCTGCCAGGAAGAGCATGATGACGGGGAACATACGAAGGGGTGCTTTGCTGCTGAAGGGCCTTGGCTGTGCGGCATGGAGGAAGGCGACAGACATATCCATAATCGGGACGGGTATAACTGCTGGGTGATGGCAAAGGAGCTTAACTGCGACGCAACCAAGTCCAATGCAGACAGGGACAGCGGCCTGGAAGAGGATGATTTGCTGTCTTCTAATTCCAACGCAACCCGATCCGGCGCAAAGCGGGCGAAAAGCGGCAGGAAGCATATCCATACAGATGGGTGTTATGGGGAAGTGTATGAGTGCAGACCCCCAATGCAGCTGGTGATGCTAAATGCGGAAAATCCTGAGTGGACAAAGCTTAAAGAAAAGATTGAGGCCGGAGGAATAGTTACATTAGAGAGCGACATTACCAATGAAGGCGCTGACACGGCATTTGTGATTAAAAATGGCATTACGGTTACGCTTGATTTAAATGGGCATATCCTGGAATATGTTTCCACGGATCCAGAAAAACAAATATTTGAAGTTCAAAATGGCGGCAAGCTGATCATTACAGATAGCAGTGGTCAGACGATAGCGGAGAAAATAACCTACACCAATAAAGATAATGTAGAGAAAGAAATTGCTTTGTCAGCAGGAGCTATCCTCGGGGAAGGGGTTGACAACGCCGTTTCCGTCGGAGAAGGCGGAACATTAACGATTAAGAATGGCAGGATTACGACGGTTAATAGCACCCGGGCGATTTTTGCAAAAGGTGCGGTTGAGATGACCGGAGGATATATCGTTGACAATCATAATCGGAATGGCGGCTCCAATGGCGGCGGAGTGGAAATATTTGATAAGGGCACATGGACGATGGCCGGAGGAGTTATCGCCAATAACTCAGCGGCTAATGGCGGCGCGATTTATGCGAAAATTAATAGTGCGGGGATAACGTCTGGCACGATCACAATTGGCGGCGATGCCGTTATCTGCGGCAATGAGGCGGATTTTGGCGGGGCTGTCTTTGGGATAGGCAACTATACGGTTAACATTAAAGATAATGCCGTTGTCAGCGGCAATGTGACGAAAAACGGCAGCAGCAAAGTGATTGATGTGCCTGACGGGGTGGTGAATATCAGCGAAAATGCCTTCGTACAGGGTATAGGGGATGGTCTGGCCCTTGAGATTGAAAAGGTAATGGCAACGGGCGGGGATAATCCCACGCTAACATTGCAGCAGGATTATGTGGTTCCGGAAAGTATTCCCATAAACGGCAAGATTACGATTGATTTGAACGGGTATACGGTTACGTATAGCGGATATGGAAAGGCCCAGCTGTTTTTGGTAGGGGCTAGTGGAAATCTGACTATTGCCGGTAAAAATGGCGGTAAAATTAAAAGTGAAGAAAAGAATCTTGATAATTTGATTAATGTTGCAGGCGGCGTGTTAAAGATAACGGGCGGCACATATGAAAATGTAAATGGTATGCGTGCTGTTCTGGTGACAAAATCTAATAGCGGGAAAGTCGGCACTATGAAGATGACCGGCGGAACGATTACTAACTGTGGGATATTAGGGGAATCCGGCGGCGGCGGTATACTAGTGGCTAGCGGAAGTACATTAAACATGAGCGGAGGTGTTATTAAAGAAAATAGGGCACAGACTGGCGGCGGAATTCGCGTTAGTGGTGCTGAAGCAACGATTAGCGGCGGCAGGATTATTAAAAATAAAGCTGTTGGCGGCGGCGGTGGCATTTATTTGACTGGAACCAGCAAGGTTGAAATTAATGGGACGGCAGATGTTTCAGGCAATGTAGCAGATGGAAATGGTAAAAATTGGGCAAATGAATTTAAACAAGAAGGCGGCGGAGGAATTTATGTTGAAGGTGGAAGTACCGTTAGTATTGGCGGAACTTCTGTGGTTTCTGGAAACGTAGCAAATGAAGGCGGAGCGATTTACAGTACGGGAACAGGTTATACTGAAGGAGGCACAACTAATAAATTTGCGGTAATTATAGAGAATGGTGTCCAGATAACCGGGAACGTAAGTAAAAGCGGGAATTCACCAATATATGTTTCGCCTGCTGAGAAGTTAAATAATCAAGCTGTAAGTGGCCAAGAAGGCGAGCTGAAGAAGCTGATTGAAGAGAGTATTGCTGGCGGTGTGTATGAGATTACTTTGGGGAAAAGCTATGTGGAATCTGAAAAGATTTCTATAAATTTAGCGCAAGGCCAAACGTTTACTATGCATTTAAATGACCATATTATTGTATATCTTAATTTAAATGAAAGTGATCTGGAAAGCAGCTTATTTCAAGTGGATAACGGCACATTGATTATAGAAGATCAATCAGGAATCAATGGCGTTATTATCAGCAGGGAAAAAGGGCCAAATAGCCTTATTTGTGTTAATAATGGAGCATTGCAGCTTGATGGCGTCCGGCTGGAAAATATAGGGGGCAGCCATGGGATTTTAGCAAAGGGAAGTACGGTTACGGTAAATGGCGGTCGAATTGCTAATAGTGGTCAAAATGTAAGTGCTAATGGTGATAAAGATGAGAGCGCTTCACAAGGCGGCGGCATTCGTTTGGAAAACAGTACATTGAATCTGAATGACAGCCGTATCGAAGGAAATAAAGGGGTATTAGGCGGCGGTATCTATGCTAAAACAGGTAGTGCTGTTAATATTAATAATAGCGAAATTATTGGAAATATGGCCGGTGATAGCGGCGGCGGAATATACGTCAGCGGCGGCACGGTAACGGTAAAGGGCAGCACGGAGATTTCCCAGAATCAGGCAGAAATTGGCGGAGGCATGAGCGCTTATGATGGCGCTAAAGTTATTGTTGCAGATAAGGTGAAGATTTCAAATAACCTTGCAAAAGGTGGGCCTTTAAGAGAGACTGTGACGATTAATGAAACAGAATATGAACAGCATTTTGGCGGCGGCGGTATTTATTTGGGTTTAAGCAGTTACCTAACCCTTCAAGATAATTGCTTGATTGAACAAAATCGCTCGGATGCGACGACAAAAAATCGGGGCGGCGGCGGAAACGGCGGCGGCGGTATTTTCTCCCGCGGGAGAATTGTGATGAAGGGAGGAATGATCCGTGATAATTATGCAAAGGATTCCGGCGGCGGTATTTACGCCGTAGGGAAGTTTACCATGGAGGGCGGCACGATCACCGGAAATACCGCCCAGCTGGATGAAGGCGGAGGTCTGCGGGTGGATGGCAAGGAGTCAATGATCACTGGCGGATCGATTACCCATAACCGCACGGAAACTGGATTTGACTGGGGCGGCGGCGGAATTTTCATCAATTCCGGCGGAGAGCTGACCATTTATAATCTTTTGGTAAACAATAATACCGCAGCGGGCTTTGGCGGCGGTGTAGGAGGCTGTTCTTCCGGCGATATCGAAGTTTGTTCCCTTGATGGCGCAGCAATTTATGGAAATCATGCTAACCGCACCAGCTTGACAGACCGAGAAGGATATAGCAAGAGGGACGACCAGAAAATAAGCGAATATGATGTGTTTAAAAACAGCGGCTGCGACGACTATTTTTGCGCGGGGACCAGCACGGTATATGGCAGGATGCTGGGAGATATTGATGCGGGCTGGTCGGGAAGCTTTGGAAATGCCAAAAGGGATGCCAGTGGAGGAAAGGTAAAAGAAGACGGCTGTACAGTTTATGCTGAAACCGGATCGGTTAACATTCCTGCCGATGGAAGCAAGTTTGCAGACGGATGGTTGGCCTTAAGTGCCAAGATTCCAGATGGTTCATCAGAGATTAGGCCATCAGTTATCATCAGTGATAATTACTCCAATACCCATGGCGGCGGCATCATGAGCAATGGTGTGCTTAGGTTAGGCTCAAGCGATAATTTTTCCGGCTTGCGTGTCAGCAAACGGGTAAATGGCTCACAGGCAGACAAAGAGCGGGAGTATCATTTTGAGGTAATATTCAAGAACACCAGTAAGCAGGTAGATGAATATACTTACCAGAAGAGAGATGCTAAGGGCATACTTAGGGAAATTGCTCCCAAGGACGTTGCTTCCGAGGAAGTTGCTTCCAGCGAAGTAATCACAGATAAGCTTAACCAAAAAGTCAGCTTTTTCTTAAAGCATAATGAAAGCATGGAGATCCTGGGATTGCTTAAGGGAACGGAATATACCATAACGGAAACGGGTGCTGATGATTACGGAACCTATATCATCCTTGGCCGTGGAGAAGCGGTGAAGGTGGTTGAGGATAATCAGGAGAAAACCATTAGCGGAACCATAACCAGCGACACTGGCGCAACGGTTATGTTCACGAATTCCAAATCCAGCCTGGTTATTGAAAAGGAAAACAAGGCAAACAAGGAAGAGGGTGAAGCCGGGAAGGCCTTTGCATTTACCGTAACTTTAGAAAATGAAAAGGGCATTGACGGCGTATATGCGTATAAGAAATGGACAGATGGGCAGCCGGATGTCCAGGAGCAGCGGTGTACGGTGAGTGATGGAAAATTATCCCTTGGCGGCGGAACGGGCGGGATTACGTTAACCCATGATGAGCATATTGAAATTATCGGCTTGCCTCAGGGGACAAAGTACACGATAGAAGAAACAGGAGCGGCTGATTACATAACGGATGTTTCGGTAAGCGGCAAAAAGGTATATGACCTTGAAGCAGGCAAGACGGAAAATCGGCAGAATACGAAAAAGATTACCGGGACGATTGAGGATGAAAACAGCGCAGTAACCGTTAAATTTATTAACTCCAAAGGGCAGGAAGAGCCTGTGCCGAAAACAGGGGAATTAAGGATTGCCAAGCAGGTATTCGGCGAGGCAGGGGATCGGGATAAGCAGTTTACCTTTATCGTTAACTTGACGGATAAAGAGGGTAAGCCGTTAACCGAGACCTTCCAATATCGGTACGATAAGGATCCGGCGAAAACAGGGACAATTTCTGACGGCGGGGAAGTGAAGCTGTCTCATGGAGAGAGCGTTACGATTTATGGGCTTTTGGAGAATACCCGGTATCAGGTAAAAGAGGTTGAGGCAAATGCAGACGGCTACACCACGGTAATCACGGGGGCAGGAATGGTGTCTGCGGATGGCAGCGGCATATCCGGGGAAATAACTTCCGGTGAACTAAAGGAAGTTACCTTTACCAATAAAGCGTCAGAGGATCCTGCGGAACCAGAGCCGGAGCCAGAACCAGAGCCGGAGCCGGAACCAGAACCGGAGCCAGAACCAGAGTACGGCACATTGACCATCAAAAAGCGGGTGACGGGGGAGGCGGAGCCTTCCGATAAGGAATTTGCCTTTAAGGTGATCCTGATGGATCAGGAGGGCAATGCCCTGGCCGGGGAGTACCCGTATACGGGCAGCGAGCATGACGGGGTGATCAGCGGTGAGGATCCGGATTCCTGGATTATCTCCTTAAAGGATGGACAGCAGGCGACCATCACCGGCCTTCCTGTGGGGACGATATACCTGGCGGAGGAGCTGGAAGAAAGCCGGGACGGCTATGTGGTTTCGCCTTTGGAGGAAGAGGGGAGCATCACGGAGTCTGGCCGGGATCCGGTGGTGGAGTTTGTTAACCGGAAGATTCAGCCCTCTGATCCGGAGCATGGCACGCTGACGGTGACGAAGGCGGTTACGGGCACGGATGAGCGGAAAGCCTTCACCTTTACGGTACGGTTAAGGGATGGGCTTGGTCGTCCCATTCCCGGGGAATACCGTTATGACGGCGCAAGGAGCGGAATGATTTCTGACGGTGGTAAAGTGATGCTGGGCCACGGGGAAAGCATTACCATCTATGGCCTTCCGGCCAATGCCCGGTATCACGTGGTTGAGCAGGAGGCAAATAAGGATTCTTACGTGACTACGGTTACAGGCGATAACGGAGTGATTCAGCCCGGAGGGAATTCGTATATTGATTTTATAAACCATAAGGAAGAAAATCCGGGAAATCCGGATAATCCTAATCCCACCGATCCGGATCTGCCCCCGTCCACGCCGGAAACTCCCGGTAATCCTGGTAATTCCGGCGGAGGCGGTGGCCGCGACCGTGACAATCCGACCCAGCCAGGCACGGAAGGGCCCAGCCAGACCAATCCAGACGTGCCTACTCAGCCGGACGGAACCCCGGTTCTGCCGGAGGGAAGCGAATCCCAGCCAGGCGGCCCAGAGCCAGAAGGCCAGGCCGCGCCGGAAACGGAAACGCCGATTGTGACGGAGCTTCCTGATCCCAACGATCCGGCCAGCCCGGATACGGTGATCCTGATGGAAGACGGTGTTCCCAGGGCATATAAGAAGGTATGGGATCCGGAAAAGGAAGAGTTCGTGTATATGCTGGATGAGGATGTGCCATTGGCCGGAAGGAATATGCCAAAGACCGGCGATCCCACCAGGACGAATATGTGGCTGATTTTGATGATCCTGTCGCTGCTTGGGGCAGGCATATCCTGGATTGGCGGACGCAGGAGAAAGGATGAGGATGACCGGCTGCTGTAAGAGGGCGATCGCTAGAAGGCAGACAGATAAGTGAAGAAGATAAAGGGGACGTTGCAAAACAAAGTGTTTCCGCAAGTTATGGCAGCAACGGCGTTGGATGCCATGCCAAATATTGCGTAAGCGGGATATTTTGCAGCGTCTCCTTTCTTTATGAAAGTTCTGCGTGGCGCGGCTGAACGGACGGTAGATTTTTCTTGAAAATTTACATAAGATAGCCTATAATAAAAGAAAAATTGTAACTGTGAGGGTACTGAACAGTTACGAAAAATTAGATGAGGAGGGATAATGTGACAGAAAAAGAAATGCTGAAAGTTTCCATAGAAGAATTTTCCCGAGTGCAGGAGTGGATGCTGCTGGCTGAAAAAGAGTCGAATGTATATAAATCCTTAAGGATACGGTATGTTGAATTGAAAGTTTTATTGATGGTTTCAGGCGTTAATTTAACAGAGCTTGATCGGATTAAGGAATGAGGGCTGAGGGATCCAGCCCTTTTGCTGTTTTTAGTAGATTATTGGCTGGTTAGCAGGAGCGGGACGGGCAGCGATGAGAAACGGGCGGTTGCGGAAGCGAATAAAATTAAATGGTTCACAGCCAGGGAAAAGTATAGTAAAATAAAGGTTAGCGCATGATAAAACCGAATTTGCATGGCAGAATCAAATTTCCATGGCATAACTGAATCAAAATTAAGGAGAGAAAATATGAAACAGTACGATTACATTTTAGTGGGAAGCGGTCTTTATAACGGCGTATTTGCCTATTTTGCAAGGAAACAGGGGAAGAAATGCCTGGTGGTGGAGAAGCGGGATCATATCGGCGGGAACATTTACTGCGAGGATGTGGCGGATATCCATGTGCACAAGTACGGCGCCCATATTTTCCATACCAGCAACCGCCGGGTTTGGGATTTTGTGAACGGCCTGGCGGAGTTTAACCGCTATACCAACAGCCCGGTAGCCAATTACCACGGGGAGATGTATAATATGCCCTTTAACATGAATACCTTCAGCAAGATGTGGGGCGTGTCCACTCCGGCGGAGGCCAAGGCAAAGATTGATGAGCAGAGGGCTGGGATTGCCGGGGAGCCGAAAAACTTAGAGGAGCAGGCCATCAGCCTGGTAGGGACGGACATTTACCGGAAGCTGGTTAAAGGTTACACCGAAAAGCAGTGGGGACGGGACTGCAAGGATCTTCCCGCCTTTATCATTAAGCGCCTTCCCGTGCGCTACACCTACGATAACAATTACTTCAATGACTTGTACCAGGGGATTCCCATCGGCGGCTACAATGTGATCATTGACCGGCTGTTTGAAGGCTGCGATATTGAGACGGGAGTGGATTACCTGGAAAATAAGAAGCATTACGACGGTCTTGGGGAGAAGGTGATTTACACCGGAACCATTGATGCCTATTACGGCTACCGTTTCGGCAAGCTGGAATACCGGAGCTTGAAGTTTGAGACGGAGCTTTTGGATGAGGAGAACCATCAGGGGGTAGCCGTGGTGAATTACACGGCCAGGGAGGTTCCCTATACCCGGATGATCGAGCATAAGCATTTCGAGTTTGGCACGCAGCCGAAAACGGTGGTGACGAAAGAGTATCCGGTAACATGGAGCGAAGGGATGGAGCCGTATTATCCGGTGAATGACGAGAAGAACCAGGCTCTTTACCAGAAATATGCAAATCTTGCCAAGGAGGAAAAGGCGGTGAAGTTTGGAGGCCGCTTAGGGGAATATAAGTATTACGATATGGATAAGGTGATTGAGTCCGCCATGAAGGCGGCCGAAGAGGAGCTGGGGAATTAGGCGCGGCAGATAGCGGGAATGATTTTTCAAGCACGCTCTAGGCAGGAGGATGGTAACGATGGATGTGGTGTATGCTTCCAATGATAATTATGCCAGGCATCTGGCGGTGTCCATGTATTCTTTGATGGACAATAACCAGGTGGCGGATGAGATCAGGGTTTTTGTGCTGGCAGTGGATTTAAGCCAGGAAAGCCAGGACAAGCTAAAGGCGGTGGCTGCCCGCTTCCAGCGAAAGCTGGAGATAATCCCTATGGGGGAGCTGGCAGAAAGGTTCCCTTACCCGGTGGATACGGGAGCTTTTGACATCAGCGCCATGGGGCGGCTGTTTGTGGGGACGGCGCTGCCGCCGGAGGTGGAAAGAGTGCTTTACCTGGACTGCGATACGGTGGTGCTGTCGTCTTTGGCGAAGCTGTGGAAGACCGATTTAAAGGGACGGCTGCTGGGCGGGGTGATGGAGCCTACCATCTATCCCCAGGTAAGGGAAGCCATAGGCTTAAAGGAGGAAGATCCGTATTTTAATTCCGGTGTGCTGCTGATTGACCTGACAGCGTGGCGCAGGGAGAGGGCGGAAGAAAAGCTGGTGGATTTTTATGGGAAGCTGGGCGGAAAAACCTTTGCCTGTGACCAGGATACGTTAAACGGAACCCTTAGAGGGAGGATTAAGGCTTTGCCGCCCCGGTACAATTTCTTTACCAATTACCGGTATTTCCCTTATGGGGAGCTGGTAAGGCTGTCCCCGGCTTACCGCGCCGTGCCGGAGGAGGCGTTTAAGCGGGCGAAGAAGCATCCGGCCATCCTGCATTACGCAGGGGACGAGCGTCCCTGGAAGGCGGGGAATCTGGGGCATTACCGGCTGGCATACGACCAGTACCTGGCCATGACGCCCTGGAAGGGGACGCCTAAGGAAGATAATGGGATAGGGCAGAGGCTTTACCTGTTTGCCTACCATATGATGGATTACCTCACCTGGATCTGCCCTGCCGCCCGCAGGCAGATTAGCAGGCGGTTTGGGATGAAGGTGGTGGAGGGGCACAGATGCAAAGGCCGTTAACTTGTGTGGAGATCTGCGCCGGGGCTGGCGGCCAGGATTGGCGGTCAGGTCTGGCGGTCAGGCGCTGGGGGCATTGGCTGGATTTTACCGTGCAGCGCTAAGTGTATGATGCTTTTGCAGGGAAAAGGAGAAAAGGCTGTTTTTATGGTAAGGGACAAAAAAATAAGCTGTGTGATCTTAAATTATAATGATGCCGAAACCACAAAAAAGCTGGTAAAGGCGATCTATGGCTATGGCAGCTTGGATTCGGTGGTGGTGGTGGATAACGGTTCCGGAGATGATTCCCTAAAACAGCTTAAGGATATGGCGGGGAAAATGGCTAAGGAAATAGCTAAGGAAATAGCTAAGGAAACGGCTGGGGAAATGGCTGGGGATATGGCTGAGGAAACGGGACGGACGAAAAAGGATCGGCTTATCCTGCTGGAAGCAAAGCGCAACGGCGGATACGGTGCAGGGAATAATCTGGGCGTTTGGTATTCCTGCCAGGTTTTAGGGGCGGACTATGTGCTGATTGCGAATCCGGATGTAGAGTTTTCAGATAAGCTGGTTTCCCGCCTGGCGCTGCTTTTAAAGAGCCATCCAAAGCTTGGGGCAGTCTCGGCGGCCATGGAAGATCCTGTTTACGGCAGGCAGAGAAACGGCTGGCCGATGCATGGTTTTTGGGGCAGCCTGGCCCGCAGCGGGCCGGTGAGCAGACGGCTGTTTGGCAAGGCTTTGGAGTATGGGGGCAGGTATTTTCAGGGAAAGCAGGCAGTTTATGTGGATGCGCTCCATGGTTCCTTGCTGATGGTGGACGGGGCGAAATTTAAGGAGTGCGGCGGGTACGACGAAGGGGTATTTCTGTATAACGAAGAGGAGATTTTAGGGGCAAGGCTAAAGGGCAAAGGGTATAAAAGCGCCCTGCTGTTAACGGACAGCTATGTCCACCGCCATTCCCAGAGCATTTCCAAAACCTACCAGGGTGCATGGCAAAGGCAGAAATTGCGGAATAAAAGTGCGCTATATTATTATCGGAAGTATTTGAAGGTGAATTGGCTGAAAGAACTGGCGGCCAGGGGATTTTTCCAGATTGTCCGGCTGGAGATTTGGCTTTGCGGCAGAGTTTTGGGGATGCGTTTTTAGTGGCATGGTGGGAAATGGAGGATAGACTGGATGGCTAAAAGTACTGCTGAGATTATGGGCAGAGGAATGAGATGCTTAACTGCACATATGGGAATTGTGGAAGCAGAAGAGTTCATTTTTTTAGTTATTAGTGAGAAATGCAATGAGAATTTAAAGATAGAGATAAGGTTAAAGCAAGGGTAAAGCAATGCAGGTAAATGAACAGGATTTAGTTTCCATCGTGGTTCCCGTTTATAATTCGGAAGCGTATTTAAGCAGGTGTATCCGCTCCCTCTGTGCCCAAAGCTATAAGAACCTGGAAATAATCCTGGTGGATGACGGTTCTGAGGATCATTCTTTGGAGGTTTGTTTTCGGGAAGCGAAGGAAGATGGACGGATCAAGGTGCTCCACAAGGAGAACGGGGGAGCAGCCAGCGCCAGGAACGCAGGCATGGAGGAAATGTCCGGCCAGTGGCTGATACTGATCGATGGGGATGATTATATCCACCCGGATATGGTGAGGGATTTGCTCGCCGGGGCGAAGGCCGGCCATGCCCAGACGGCGATCTGCGGCTTTGAGCGGGTATATGAGGACGGAAGAGCCAGGGAAGTCCATGCTTTGGAGCTGGGGAAAGAGGAAGGGCAAGGCCAAGTTTGGAGCGGTTCCCTCCATGAATTTGGCGAAAGGCTTTTCCTTAAACTGTACCAAAACCTGATGCTTAGAACCCAGAGCAATAAGCTGTATTCCGTTCCCCTGATCCGGGAGCAGGGGCTTCGGTATCCGGAGGGGATTTCCATCAATGAGGATATCTGGTTCTGCGTCCGCTATCTTTCCTGCTGCGGCAGGATTGCCTGTATCCCGGGAAGCTACCTGTACTACTGGCAGGCCGCCTTAGGGGACAGCCTGATTGGCCGGTATCACCCGGAAGGAGTGGAAAGCTGTTTCCTGCTGCTGTCAGCGATGGACGACTTTATGGACAAGGCGAAGGCTTCTTCAGCACTGCGGCGGGTGATGGATCAGGAAATGCTGTTCCATATTTGCGGCTTTGCCGGACACAGCTATTACCGAACGGATAAGCCCCTAAAGGAGTGTCTTGGGCAGATACGGGAGATGGCAAAGAGGGAAGGGTTTCGGGAGCTTTTAGGCAGGATCCATGCATCCGGAAGGGAAGAAGGCAGGAAGAAAAAGGGCGGCCAAGGAGGAAAGGCAGACGGCCAGGGAGGAAAGGCAGACGGCCAAGAGGGAAGCGCAGGCATCCAAAGGAAATGCACAGGCGGCCAAGAAAGAAGCGCAGGCATCCGAGGAAGAAACCCAGACGCTCCAAAAGGCATGATGCTAAAAAACCGGATTGCTGCGTTTTTGCTGGGCCATAAGCTGTGCCGGCTTTACCATTGGCTGTGTGTGGGGCTGTATGGAAGGCAGAGGCGCGCATTCCTTAAAAATCGCCGGATAGGAGTTAACGTAATGAAAACAGAAGGAAATTCGGGAAAGCCTATGGTCAGCATCAGCTGCGTGACATTTAACCACGAAGCGTATATTGCCAGGGCGCTGGACAGCTACCTGATGCAGAAGACGGATTTTGACTTTGAGATCCTGGTTTATGATGATGCTTCCACGGACAAGACCCAGGAGATTATCCGGGAGTATGAGAAGCGGTATCCGGGCATAATCAAGCCCTACTACCAGACGGAAAACCAGTACTCCCAGGGGAAATATAATGTGGAAGGATTTTACAATTATCCCAGGGCGGCGGGGAAATATATCGCCATGAGCGACGGGGACGACTACTGGACGGATGAGCGGAAGCTGCAGATGCAGGTGGATTACATGGAAAGCCATCCGGAGTGTGCCATGTGCCTTCACAGCGCCCGGATTGAGACCCAGGAAAAATCGATTCAGTCCTTAAAGATCCGGCCTTACCGGAAAAGCCGCCTGATCCCGCCCCAGGAAGTGATTGACAAAGCGTCCAATTATCCTACGGCATCCCTGCTGTTTCGGACGGAGTACGCAAAGGATCTGCAGGATTACTACTATGTCAGCCCGGTGGGGGATATCCCTATCCAGCTTCATATGGCGGCTAAGGGCACGGTGTACTATATGGATCGGGAAATGTCCGTTTACCGCCAGGGCGTGTCCGTGTCCTGGAGCGCATTGATGAAGCAGGGCGATTATAAGCAGAACCTGATTGACCATCACAATGCCATGAAGGTGATGTACCGGGGTTTTTCCAAGGAAACAGGCGGGCTCTACGACCATGCGATCCAGAGCGCCTGCCGCCGGATGGATTTCCTCACCCTTTTAAATGTAAAGGAATACCGGGAGGCATTGGCTCCGGGCTACCGCAAATATTACCGGGAGCTGGATCTTCGGACGCGTTTTTTTATCCGGTTTGAGTTGTTAGCACCAGGACTGTACCGCTTCCTGCGCAGGCTGGCATTTGGAAAGGATCGCTGTTAAATGGCAGAGAGAGGAACGAAAAATCAGGTCTTAAATGGCTTGTTTTGGAAAGTTATGGAAAACGGAGGCTCCCAGGGGATCCAGTTTGTAATTTCCATCCTGTTAGCCCGGCTGCTGTCGCCAGATGAGTACGGGGTGATTAACCTGGTGCTGATTTTCGTCACCATTGCCAATGTGATCGTCCAGAACGGGTTCGGCACGGCGCTGGTGCAGAAGCAGCAGGCGGACGAGCGGGATTACTCCTCCGTATTTTACATTAACCTGGGGGCGGCGGCAGTGATCTATTTGGCGCTTTTCTTTTTCGCCCCCTGGATTGCCCGGTTTTACCGCAACCCGGAGATGACGGCTATCGTCCGTGTACTTTCCTTGGTTCTGTTTCCAGGGGCGGTAAGCTCGGTGCAGAATGCCTTCGTAGCCAGAAAGTTTCAATTTAAAGGCTTATGCATTGCCACGGTGGCGGCGGCCCTGGTTTCCGGGATCGGGGGAATCCTCCTTGCGGGGGCAGGGTTTGGCGTGTGGGCTTTGGTGGGGCAGCAGCTTTTTTATTACCTGGTGTTGGTGCTGGTGCTTTTTTTTGCCGTGCCCTGGCGGCCGAAATGGATGTTTGCCCTGGAGCGGGTGGAGGCCATGTTTCGGTTTGGGTGGAAGCTTCTTTGCGCATCGCTGATTGATACCGTGTTTATGAATTTATACGGCCTGGTGGTGGGAAAGATTTACGATGAGCATACCATGGGGGTTTACAGCCGGGGAGAGCAGTTTCCCAAGCTGATTGTGACAAACTTAGGGACGGCGATCCAGTCGGTGATGCTTCCGGCCTTATCCGCCCACCAGTCCTGCCCGGATCAGGTGATGCATATGCTTAGGCGGGCCGTAAAGGTAAGCGTGTATTTGGTGTTTCCCATGATGGCCGGGCTGGCGGCGGCGGCGGATAACCTGGTTTTGGTGCTTTTGGGGGAAAAGTGGATGGCTTGTGTGCCCTTTCTTCAGATTTCATGCCTGGCATACGCGGTCTGGCCTATGGATATTGCCAATCTTCAGGCTCTAAATGCCATGGGGCGAAGCGATGTATTTTTAAAGCTGGAGCTTGTCAAGAAAGCGGTAGGGGTGCTAGTTTTGGCGGTAAGCATCCGCTGCGGCGCTTTGGCCTTTATTGCCTGGAAGGCAGCGGGGGATTTTTTGTGCACCTTTATTAATGCGTGGCCGAACCAGAGGATTTTGGGCTATTCCATTATGCGGCTGTGGAGGGATATCCTTCCGGCTCTGCTTGCCTCCGCCGTGATGGGGGCTGCCGTCTATGGGCTGCGGTTTTTCCTTCCCGTAGGAATCCTGGGGCTGGGGCTGCAGATCTTGGCCGGAGCCGGGCTGTATCTGCTGCTTTCTGCCGTGTTCCGGCTGGAAAGCTTTACTTATTTGACGGGGATGATCAAGGAACGGATGGGAAGGGGATAAGATGAAGGAATATGGCGGTTATATTGAGTTAGATACGTACCGGGGGCGGGAATATTACCCGGAGCTTTTGGCCTTAAACAGCGGCAGGGGGGCGCTGCGTTTCCTGATTCGCCTGCGCGGGATTAGGAAGCTTTACCTTCCGGCGTTTTGCTGCGACACGGTGCGGGAAGCCTGTGAAAGGGAAGGGATTTCCTGGGAATATTACTCCATTGATTCCCGCTTCCGCCCCTTGTTTAGAGGGGAGCTTGGGGAAGGGGAATGGCTGTATGTGGCAAATCTTTACGGGGTGATTTCCCAGGAGGAGATGGAGGCTTTGGCAGGCCGCTTTGGCCGGGTGATCGGGGATTATACCCATAGCTTTTTCCTTCCGCCCCTTAAAGGCGGAGATACCCTTTACAGCTGCCGGAAATTTTTCGGCGTGGCGGACGGGGCCTATCTGGCCTTGGGGAGTGGGATACTGCTGTCAGGCGAGGGGAATTTAAGGGCTTTGGAGCAGGAGAAATTAAATGTGTTGGCTTTGGGACAGGAGATGTTAGGCTCGGCATCTTCCAGGCAGGAAAAGTTAAGCCCGGCGACCTTGGTTTTAGCAGAGGCAGAAAAAGCGTATGCATCCCTTGAAGAGGACAAATCTTATGAGCGTATGCATTTCCTTTTGGGGCGGTATGAGGGGCAGGCATCGGATTTTTATCGGGAGTATGCGGAAAATAACGAAATTTTCAGCAGGGAG
Source organism: Lachnospiraceae bacterium (assembly GCA_910575565.1). Lineage (GTDB taxonomy): Bacteria > Bacillota > Clostridia > Lachnospirales > Lachnospiraceae > Caccovicinus. The sequence goes on from CAJTFL010000005.1 coordinate 77,859, forward strand.
CCGGTAAAGCGGATGTCAAGGCTGACTCATAATCTTTTGCGGGCCATAGACTATGAAGAGGTGAAGGAAAGGCGCTCAGAAAATTTTGCTTTCCTTTCCCGGGAGCTTGGTGCGGGAAACCGCCTTGAGCTTCCTATAGTTGCTGGGGCTTACGCCTATCCTTTTTGGCCTAAGGGAGAGGGGATATGCGGCGGTGAGCTTCGCCGGGAGCTGATCCGGAGGAAGGTCTATATCCCGGTGCTTTGGCCGGAGGTGCTGACCCTTTGCGGGGAGGAGTCCCTGGAGCACCGGATGGCGGAAAATATCCTGCCCCTTCCGGTGGATCAGCGGTACGGGGAAAAAGAGATGGGGGAAATTTTGGAGATCCTTTTTTCGGTGATGAGAACCGGGGCCTAATGGGTCGGTGTCTGTAAAACAGTAATCAAAAAATGAATGGCGCTATGAGGATGGGAGCATGACAAGTGGACAGGGTATTGCTTGGATCAACACCTTGTCCACTTTGTATTTCCTTTAATTTTTATTGCCCTTGTTTTGCCGCAGGGAAATCTCCTCTTTCTGTTTCAGAATTTTCATGATCATATGTTGATATGTTTTTGGGGCAGCTTATTCTATTATTTCTATTTTCAACAAAACCGCAATTCCATGCAATAATCGTCAACGCTAACAACACGACAATAATAACATTAGAAATAATGAGCGGAAGAATATCCTTCCTATCTTTGTTGACCAGGGAATTAATATAGTAAAATAACCCAAATAAAACATTTACAAGTACAAGCCCTATAATTAATAAGATACCGACCATTCTATATATGCTGGCTTGAGCTATATTATTGAGGGCGGAAGTGGTAAATGCAATTCCGCCAGTGAAGGCCAATACAACAGCAGCAAATATTCCGAGAATGGAAATATATTCTTTTTGTGAATTTTCTAATTTGCCTTCAACATCAGATAATTTCTTTTCAGTAGCTTTAAAGTCTTTATTTATAGCTTGGACTTCTTGAAGCTCAGTGTATAATGAATTGATTTGCGTCTGTAAAGTTTCCAATGATGATTCGCCAGAGATTCGCCTATCTGCAGCATCAGAATAAGCAATCCTGGCAATATCTAGATTAACATGGTCGTATAGCTTGTTTATGGCATCGCTGACATCGATAGTACGTTGCCCATCTGCAGATTTGTTTTGAGGATTGTATCCGTTTCTAATAATATCTAAGTTTTGGCCAAGAATATTGATATCTCCCAACTGGGGATTTTGCTGAACTTGTGTCAAAACAGAGAATATATCGGTATAGAAATGTCTAAATCGTTTTGCATCTGGTTCCGCATCATATAATGTTTCAAGGCGTTTATACATATTGAAACGATATGTTGCATCTTGAAGCAACTCCTGAGATTTTGATAGTTCAAAAAGAATATCGCAAAATTCTTTTCTCTGTTGGCGCTCTTGGGTCAAATTCATTTGTATTACCCCACCGCCTTTATTAATTCGGTAGGAATAACATTTCGATTCCCAGCCCCATTTTTATATATTTGATCCCAAGCCCCATTTTTTCTGTGGGTCTCTTCGACCAATTTCCAAGGATCCAATCCTCTTTTGTTTTCAACAATCTCATCAATTATAGTTTTGTCTCGGACTCCTATAGTAATTCGTTCATGCATGGAAGTAATGGGCATTGCCCCATACCCGCAATAATAATAGTAGACATTGGGAACCACAGGTCCAAATTGCCAAGCTTCAATAGCGTCAGGAAAGGCAATGTTATCGTGCTTTAAAAAATACACCTGAATATAATAAAGAATCTTTTGAAGTTGCAAATTGCTGATCGGATGACCATCCCTAACACACTTTGATATAATATATTTCGATAAGTCTAAAGCAACATACATATTTGATAGCCTCCCTTCGCTAAATATAGCTTATCCGGAATTGCGGAGCAATTATGGATAAAAGGTGCGTCCTTTGCGCCGTAAATCTAATGACAGGGTTCGCGAAGCGGTTCCTGGAATATAGTCTATTATATCATGTATCGTTTTAGAATACTATAAATAAATCGTGAGTTTTATGGAAATTCAACCTTTTCAAATTTATCCTTTGGCAGGGAGAAGATTCCTTTGTTCTGACACCAGTTGGTGAGCAGCATCAAGCCCGACAGCTCCGCCAAGGCCGCTATTCCGTGATTACCCTCACCCATTTTTCCATATGATCCATCTTTTCCAGCATTTCCTCCTGGGAAGCGAAGGTTAAAATCATCGTTCCAAGGGTTTGGTTTGAACCGGTAAAGGCCTGGATCTCGTCTCCGGGCTGGGCCTGCATCTGGAATTCCACCAGATTGTTTTTCTTAAATTCTTCATCGATCCAGACTTCCTTTAATTTCCCGTTTTGCAGGCTGTGAATCATATAATTGGACCAGAAGCCCTTCGGCTCCACCATATGCAGATCGCTGCAGTCCTCCCCCATGGCGGCTTTGATGGTGTACGTTACCATATCTACGCCGGTGGCATAGTCGGTGACTTGGGCGATTAAGTTCCCGCCGTTGCGCGGCCCTACTTCCATCAGGTAAACATTTTCCTGCTCATCGATGCGGGCATCAAAGTTATAGGCTTGGGTTTTCATTCCCAGAAGGGTGAGGAGGCGCTGGATTTCCTCATGGAGCTTGTCATGGACTCTCTTGGGCATATTGTAGGGCCAGCTTTCCCCGATGGGGACGTAGGGGTTAATGCCGCTGGCGTCAAAGTGCTCATTGGCAAAGCAGCGGAAAACCAGCCTGCCGTCCACGGAAAAGCCGTCGCCGGCAATCTGATAGCCGTATTTTTCCACGTATTCTTCGATAATAAAGCGCTTGCAGCGAGAGTAGGCCATGGCGGCATCCACGGCTTTCTTTAGCTGGTGGGGAGAGGTGATTTTTTTTACGCCTTTGCTGCCGGAGGAATCCACCGGCTTGACCATAACGGGGAAGGTAAATTCATTGATTTCTGCCATCATTTGATCAAATTCTTTATAGGCGTAGCCCTTGGCCTTCGGCACGTTAAACTGGTGCTTGGCAAGGAAATCCCGGAATTTATCTTTGTTGGAAAGCAGCTCCACAGACTGGTAAGGGCTGGTGGGAAGCCCCAGCTGTTCGGCGACGTAGGCGGCTGTGGGGGCTGCCGGGTCGGAAGCGTAGCATACGATGCCGTCGATAGAAAGGCGGCGGGCGAGGGCAAGGATTGCTTCCTTGTCGGTGGTGCTGACATTGTAGTATTCATCAGCAAAATGCTGGCCCGGGTTATCCGGGAGAAAGTCGCAGACGATGGTGTGGTAGCCCATCTTTTTTGCGGTTTTAATGGAAGGAACCTGGAAGAGGGAGCCTCCAAGCAAAAGTACTTTTTTCATGGTTATCTGTGAACCTCCTGTTCTTAATTCAATAGTTCAGCCAGTGGAAGCGCCCGTCTATGAGCAAAAATAAGCTGCGTAAGCAGCGGGGAGCGCCGCAAGGCGCGATTTCCCCTAAAGGGACGCTATGCAGTGGGAATAGTTTAAGCCTTTGGCGGCGGAAAGAGAACCGTCGAAAGGCGGATCATGCGAATCAATCATCGCAAAGCGGATCATGCAAATAAGCCGCCGACAGTAAGCGCAAGCTTTTGCCGACGGCTTTGTTTTTGTTAAATCGTTCATCGATTCCCGCTGAGGGAGCGCCTGAAGGTTTATCCGATGTTAGCTGATAGGATCCGCAGGCATAGGCGGCTGTTCTGCCGGCTGGGTCTGCTCTCCCTCGTTAGCGGCATTGTCAGCGGCCTGCTGCTCCAGAGCCTTTTGTGCTTCAGCGGCCTGCTGGGCCTCTAAGGCGGCCTGCATGGCAGCTACGGCTTCAGGAACGGAAGGATCGGTGGGATCCCAGGTCTGATCCGGCGGGATGGTGGCATCCAGCACGGGAGCCTCAAAGGGGCCGGGAATTACGGAATCGTAAATCTGTACGGTAGTGCCCTCCGGGCAGTTGTCGTAGATCCACTTCACTTCACCGGTTTTTAAGCGGGTGCAGCCGTGAGAACGTCCAATTCCTAAGTTATTATACGTTGAAGCGTCCAAAGAATACGGGTTTTGGTGATTAAAGATAACGGAATGCACCATAAAGCCGTCTTTTAAGCGCATGGCGTACTGGGTGTATACGTCGCCGTACATCAGACGCCAGCGGTATTTAACCGGAATGCGGAATGTGCCGTAAGGCGTATCGTCCCCAGTGGTGGTCAGGAAGGAAACTACCGGAAGGATATAGCCGTTAGCGCCGTCCTGGGCGTATACGGTCAAGGTATCCGTCACCCGGTTGATCTTTAACATATACGGGCGGGCATCGCCTAAGATCCCCCTTAAGTCAGATACCAGCATACCGTTCTCATCAAAGTAATATTTGTACCCGTCGATATACTGCCAGCCGGTAACGGCCTGATCGTTCACTATGTAATACCTTTGGTTGTTTACCCAAGCCCAGCCGGTGAAGGGCTGTCCGCTTCCGTCCTTATAGGTGGGGACGCTTCCGGTAAACTGGATGCCGTCCGTTCCTGCAGGAGCCGATACGGTCTTTTCGGTAGCGTAGGGAAATTGGGTGTTTTTGGGAACCAATGACATCCTAAAGCCGATCATCCACTTGCCTTCGGCCATGGAGCCGGAGGTTTGTCCGTTCTTTGCCCAGTCTAAAACCGTGCCGTCGGACAGGATGGAGTGGTAGTAAATATCGTAGTCATTGCTGACCACACCGGCAATGCGAACCTGGATAGCTTCCACTGCGGAGCCGTCCGTCAAATGAGCCGTCTCTGCGCCGTTCATCACCCATTCGGACCAGCCTGTAGTGCTGGAGTAGGTGCGGTAAAGGATGTTGCCCAAGGTATTCCTTAAGATCATCTGTATGGAGTACCAGCCGTTTCCTAAGTTATGGATGGTATCATCCCCAATAAAGGAGGGGGTCCAGAAGCCGCCGTTCCGTAAGGCGCTGGCGCCGATATAAGGAATCGCCTCGCCGAATTCCTGGGTGCGCAGATAAGCGCGCATAGCCGCTTCCTCATCGGAAGTAAAAGTGATGGCTGGGGTCTCCTGGGGCTGGCCTTCCGTCCCCTCGGTGCCAGTTTGGTCAGCTGCGCCGGTATCCGTGGCCGCGCCAGTTTGGTCAGCTGCGCCGGGATCTGCGGCTGCGCCCGTCTGGTCGGCAGTGCCGGGATCGGTGGCGGCAGTGCCAGTATCCGTGGCCGTACCAGTTTGATCAGATGTACCGGCATCCGTGGCAGCTCCAGTTTGATCAGATGTACCGGCATCCGTGGTCGCGCCGGTTTCCTCGCCTGTGCGGATTACCGTAGTTTGGCCAGTTTCTTCCACAGGTGCGCCGCCGGTAAAGCCAGGGCCGACCTGGGAGTAATCCACGGTTTCGTCTGCAAGTGCGGTCATCGTTCCGGCAGCGGCCATGGAAAGGGATAACAGCACAGCAGCAGAGTAGCGTGCTAGTTTGTGCATAATCGTATGTCCTCCTGATTGTTTTGTGGTTAAATTTTTGATATCAGTACTAATTTAATATATTTGGAGGAAAAAAGCAATAGAAGCTTTACTTTTATTTGGCGATATTGTAAAATCGTAACGATTATGCCTGAAAAACGTAATGAAATTGGGAAGGATTAGAAAGGAAGGGGAAAAATGGGAAGGAGAGAAGAGCCGATCCGGGTGGCCAGATCTTCCATGCCGCCTTTTGAGGAGTACGCAGGGATGATCCGGGAATTATGGGAAAGCCGTTGGCTGACGAATATGGGGGATTTCCACCACCGGCTGGAAGGGGAATTAAAGCAGTACCTTAAGGTTTCCGGCGGCTTATCCCTGTTTGTCAACGGCCATTTGGCGCTGGAGATGGCGATCCAGGCATTTGGCCTAACCGGGGAGGTAATTACCACGCCCTTTACCTTTGCCTCTACCACCCATGCCATCGTCAGGAACGGTTTGGTTCCGGTGTTTTGCGATATCCGGCCAGAGGATTATACGCTGGATCCGGAGAAGCTGGAGAGCCTGATTACGGAGCGTACCTCCGCCATTATTCCCGTCCATGTGTATGGAAATATTTGCCAGGTGGAAGCCATAGAGGAAATCGCAAGGAAACATAATCTAAAGGTGATTTACGATGCGGCTCATGCGTTTGGCGAGGAGCTTGAGGGGAGAGGGGTAGCTTCCTTTGGGGATGCCAGTATGTTCAGCTTTCACGCCACCAAGGTGTTCCATACCATAGAGGGAGGAGCCTTGGCCTACGGGGATTTTAGCCTGGCTTCCAGGATAGAGGGGATTAAAAATTTCGGGATTATGGATGAGGAGACAGTTGCCCAGGTAGGTGGCAACGGAAAGATGAATGAGTTTCAGGCGGCTATGGGAATCTGTAATCTGAACCATATCCAGGAAGAGATAGGGAAGCGGAAGCTGGTGAGCCAGCAGTACCGCAGGCGTCTGGCAGGAATGCCTGGGATCCGCCTTTGCCCGGAACGGCCTGAGGTGAAGCATAATTATGCTTATATGCCGGTAGTTTTTGAGGGCTTTTCCAAAACAAGGGATGAGGTTTTTGAAGAATTGGAAAAAATAGGGATTTATCCCCGGAAATATTTTTACCCCTGCACCAATGCTTACCAGTGCTATCGGGGGCAGTTTGATCCGGAGGCTACGCCGGTAGCCCAGAGGATTTCCAGGGAAGTGCTGACGCTGCCCATGTATGCGGATTTGCCCTTGGAGACGGTAGACAGGATCTGCGACAAGGTGCTTATCGTAAACGCCAAAAACAAAAATTTTTGCCGTTCGCGATAAGTTAAGGAGCGGGCGGGCTTAAGGTTAAGGAGAGCGATATGCAGGAGGTTTTGCTGATTATCCCTTCGTTCAATGAAGAGAAAAATATCGGGCAGGTAGTGGGAGAGTTAGAGAGGGATTTCCCCCAGTTTGATTATCTGGTGGTTAATGACGGCTCCACGGACGGCACGGCAAGGATTTGCCGGGAAAAGGGCTACCATATGTTAAATCTCCCGGTTAATTTAGGTCTTGCCGGATGTTTCCAGGCCGGGATGAAATATGCCTACGAAAAAGGCTACCGGTACGCCATCCAGTTTGACGGCGACGGGCAGCACAGGCCGGAGTATATCCAGGCTATCCGGGAAAAAATGGATGAGGGGTATGATCTGGTGATTGGTTCCCGGTTTGTGGGCCAGCCGAAGGGGGTTTCCATGCGCATGATCGGGAGCCGCTTAATCTCCTGGGCTATCCGCCTGACCACGGGGGAATCCATAGCGGATCCCACTTCCGGGATGCGGATGTTTAATCGGGAAATGATTAAGGAATTTGCCTTAAACATAAATTACGGGCCGGAGCCGGACACGGTGTCCTTCCTGATCAAGCAGGGGGCAAGGGTGGCGGAGGTTCCGGTGACGATTGCTAAGCGGCTGGCCGGGGAAAGCTATTTAAAGCCTGTGGTGGCGGCTTCCTACATGGTGCGGATGCTGATCTCCATTTTGCTGATCCAGAATTTCCGGGTGCGCGGATAAAGCCTATGGCTTTCGGGCATACCGGCAAAACTGGGTAAAGTCTGCCAGTTTTGGCGCAGGCCAAAGCGGGACGGCATACCGGCAAGGGCCGGATGGCGATGAAAGTTGGTGTCAGGGATGAAACGGTTATCACAGCTGCTGATTTATCGGGGCAGCCGGATTGAACAGCAGAATATGGCGTGGAATATGCTGGGGAGCTTTTGCTATGCTTTCGCCAGCATGGTTCTTTCCTTTTTGGTGATGCGGCTGGCCGGGGAGGACGCGGGAGGCGTGTTTGCCGTGGGCTACAGCGCCTTTGGGCAGCAGATGTTTACCTTGGCGTATTTCGGGCTGCGCCCCTTCCAGGTGACGGACGGCGGCGTGGAAAACGGCGGCTACGCTTTCGGGGAGTACCGCCGCTTTCGGAAGCTTACCGTGGGGCTTGCGGTGGCAGCGTCAGCCGTTTTTTCCTTTTGGATGGCGGCTGGGGGAACCTACGGGGGGGAGAAAGCCCTGACGGTGTTCCTTTTGGCCTTGTATAAGATTATCGACGGATACGCGGATGTGTATGAATCGGAGTTCCAGCGCCAGGGAAGCCTTTACCTGACGGGAAAATCCAATACCTTTCGGACAGTGTTTTCCGTCGCCGTATTTTTAGGCGGCCTTATCTGGACGAAAAGGCTGGCGTGGGCCTGCCTGGCATCGGTTTTTGCCCAGGCTTTGGGCGTAGCTGCCTGCAACTTTTCGGTGATAGGCGCACTGCCCAAGGTGGATTATGGCTGCCGAAAGGGCAGCATAAGAAGGATGCTTTCGGAGACGGGGCTTTTGTTCCTCTCGGTGTTTTTGGATTTTTATATTTTCTCGGCGGCGAAATATGCCATCGACAGCCGGTTAAATGACGCCGCTTCCGGGTATTTTAACTTGATTTTCATGCCTACCTCCGTCATCTACCTGGTGGCGAATTTCGTTATCCGCCCCTTCCTAACGCGGATGACGATGTGCTGGAACCAAGGGGATATGAAAGGCCTGAAAAAGATTGTGGCGAAAATCAGCGGGATTATCCTAGGCCTTACGGTTTTGGCCCTGGGGGGCTGCCTGTGCCTGGGCGGTTTCGTCCTGAGGATTATGGAAAGTCTGTTAGGCTCCGGGTATGAGGGAGCATTGTCCGTATACCAGCCTGCTTTTACGGTGATTGTGCTGGGGGGCGGCTTTTACGCCCTGGCGAATTTAATGTATTACTGCTTGGTGGTAATGCGCCGCCAGCGGCTGATTTTCCTGGTCTACTTAGTAACTGGGGCAGGGGCGGCCATTTTGGCTCCCCGGCTGGTATCCCAGTTTGGTATACCAGGGGCGGCCTTTAGCTACTGCTTGTTTATGGTGATGCTTTTGGCAGGCTTTGGCCTTATGGTGCTTGGAAAGCTGGCGAAAACGCGATAGTATGCTTGAAAATTGCTTTCTGGGAGAAAGGAAGGGGACATGGAGCAGGAGAGGGAGCGGAAAAGGAAATTGCAGACGGTAGACGTGGTTATCCCCGTTTACCGGCCGGGGAAGAAGTTCGGGCGGCTTTTGCGGATGCTGGCCAGGCAGACGCACCCTGCCGGGAAGGTGATTGTGGTGAATACGGAGGAGCGGTACTGGGATAAGGAGCGGTTTTCCAAGTGGGGAAAGGGCCTTAAGCTGGAAGTCCACCATATCCGCAAACAGGAGTTTGACCATGGGGGAACCAGGCGGCAGGCCGTATCCTATTCCCAGGCGGATGTATTCGTCTGCCTTACGGATGACGCGGTTCCGGCAAATCCCCATCTTTTACAGCGGCTGATGGAGGGTTTCGGGCAGCGGGGGCCAAAGGGCGAGCTTCCGGCTATGGTTTATGCCAGGCAGCTGGCGGATAAGGACTGCAAGATAGGGGAGCGTTATGCCCGCCATTTTAATTATCCGCCAAAAAGCCGGGTAAAGACGGCGGCGGATCTTCCCAAGCTTGGGATTAAAACGTATTTTGGCTCCAATGTATGCTGTGCCTACGACCGGGAGATTTATGACCGCCTGGGAGGCTTTGGCTATCCGGCGATTTTCAATGAAGATATGGTTTTTGCAGGCCGCGCCGTCCAGGCAGGGTACGGGGTGGTATACCAGGCGGAGGCCAAGGTGGTTCATTCCCATAATTTCAGCTGCCTTCAGCAGTTTCGGCGGAATTTTGATCTGGCGGTATCCCAGGCGGATCACCCGGAAGTATTCGGCGGCCTTCCCTCGGAGGGGGAGGGGATACGGCTGGTGAAAAAAACAGCGGCTTACCTGGCAAGGAGCGGCCATCTTTTGCAGCTGCCGGATTTAGTGGTGAAAAGCGGATTTAAGTATTTGGGCTACCGGCTGGGGAAGGCTTATTGGCATTTGCCAAAAAGGGCGGTGCTTTGGTGCACCATGAACCGAAATTATTGGAGCATAGGCGAAGGCGGCAGCATGGAAGGCCTTAAGGCGCTTTGGGAAAGGCAGGGGATCAAAGATGATGACAATGATGCTTCGGATAGTGCTGATTTTGGCATCCGTGGGAACCATGACGCTGATTATGCGCAAAATCCGCAAGGCAAAGCTGCAGATTGAGGATGGGATTTTCTGGGTTCTGGTTTCCATCATGTTTGTGGTGTTCAGCGTGTTTCCGCCGGTGGCAGACTTCCTGGCCCATATGCTGGGGATCTATGCTACCGTGAATTTTCTGTTCCTGTTTATGATTTTTTTGCTGCTGATGCGGGTGTTTGCTATGACGATCCGCATCTCCCAGCTGGAGACGAAGGTGAAGGAGCTGGTGCAGAAGCTGGCGATTTACCAGCTTGAGATGGAGGAACAAGGCAGCGGGGCAGCTGGGAAAGAGGAACTGAATGCTGGAAAAGAGAGATCCAAAACAAAAGGATATGCAGCCGGAACCGGGCGGGAGGAAAAAGATGAATAAGGATACGCTTTCATGGAAAAAGGAAATGGTTTCCCTTGGGCTAAAATACGGCCTTGCCATCTTGATTGTCTTTTTCTTGGGAGCAGCCCTGGAATATTTTTACCATGTGCCGCTGCTTAGGCAGGAGAACCGGGGAGTATTTGAGATTTCCCTTGACCAGGTATCGGCAAAGGGGTTTGAGCGGCGGCAGGAGGGCTTCGTCCTTGTGGAGGATGAGGGGACGCTTACGGTTCCCTTGGGCGGCCAGTATGTGGAACAGTTTGCCTACTTCTTTGATTACGATCACCTGCTGAACGCGAAGGCTTATGTCTGCTACTATAACGAGTACGGCCAGGCGGATCCCAACCAGGATCTTTTGGTGGAGGATCGTAATAATAAGCTGGCGGATGCGTCATACTTATCCATAAGGAAAAAAGTGGATTCCATCGTCCTTTCCATCGATAAATCGGAGCTTGGGGAGCCGGGAACCAGAGAAGAGGCGGCGGATGTGCCCTTGGCCATTACCGGCCTTGCGGTGTGCAATGCCTTGGTGATCAATGGCTGCCGCCTGGCCTTTTTCTGGCTGGTATCCGGGCTTTTCGCCTTTTTCTGGCTCTTTCGGGGATATTTGGCAAGGCACGTGGAAACGGGCTTTTTGGTGGTATCCTTAAGCGTAGGGGCATGGGCCGTTTTTGCTTTTCCGGCCAATAAGGTAGGCTTTGACGAGGAAACCCATCTCTACCGGGCCATGGGCATTGCCAGCTATCCCCATGGGATGAATGTGAACCAGGAGGTATTCAGCCTGATGGTTCCGAACCTGGATTCCTGGCCGGATAACCAGCCTGGCTCCCTGGCCGAGCAGAGAGCGCTACGGGAGTACCGTGATGCTTACGGGGACTATAAAACCGGCCAGATCCATTTAGAGCCGGTGATCCCCAAGGGAACCATCCCGGCTTACTTAGGCCAGGCGCTGGTGCTTAAGGTGTGCAAGGGCTTAGGCCTTCCCTGGGGGATTATGCTGATGCTTGGGCGGCTGGGAAATCTTTTGGTGTACGGGGCGCTGATGTACTTTGCCATAAAAAAGACCCCGGCGGGAAAGCTGATTATGGTGGTGATCGGCCTGATGCCCACCTCCATGTTTTTGGCCTGCACTTATTCCTATGATCCTTGGGTAACGGGCTGGATTTATCTGGGCTGCGCCTGCCTCCTTAGGGAAATGCTGACACCGGATCAGAAGATTACCTGGAAGCGGTATCTGTTCATCCTCCTTTGCTTCCTCCTTGGCTGCGGCGCGAAGGCGGTATACGCCCCCATGGTGCTGATTGCCCTGCTGATCCCGGCATCGAAATTCCAGGATAAACGGCAAAAGTATGCCATGCGGGCGGGAATCCTGCTGCTGACGGCAGGTCTGATGGCCTCCTTCGTGCTTCCAGTGCTGATTGCGCCCAAGGAGACGGGAGATACGCGGGGCGGAGCCACCAGCGAAGCAGGGCAGATGAGCTATATCCTGGGGCATTTCCTGGGGTATTTACGGATTTTGTTTAAAAACATCCTTTCGGCTATGCCAAAGATGGTGTTCGGACGGGATATTTTTTCCGTCCAGGGTCATTTGGCGGACAGTCCCTTTACCTGGTTTGCCATGGGGCTTTCAGGCTATGTGGTGGTGACGGATACCCGGATTACCAGCAAGGAGGCCTTAAAGGGCGGGCAGAAGGTTTGGATTTTCTTAATGCTTGGCGGATGCGCCCTGTTAATCTGGACTTCCATGTACATTGCCTACACCGTGCCGGGGCAGCGAGTGATCGCCGGGGTACAGGGGAGGTATTACCTTCCTATCCTGTACCTGTTTTATCTGCTGTTTAATTCCCGCATGGTCGTTGCGCGATTTAAGAATATGTGGTATCATACAGGAATATTAGCGGCATCGGCGGGTCTTTTGCTGGCCAGCCTTTGGGTGACGGTTTTCGTGCCCATGTGTATGTAGCCGTTTGGAAAGGCTTGGAAAGGCGAAGGCGCTTTTCATACATTTTGAGGAAATGCAGGTGACGGGATCGATGGAATATGTGGTTTCCCTTGTTAAAGAAATGATCAGGAAACGAAAAATAATCTGGGATTTAGCTAAGGCGGACTTTCGCAAGCGGTTTGTAGGCTCTTATTTTGGCGTGGTGTGGATGTTTGTCCAGCCGATTGTGACGGTGCTGATTTACTTTATGATTTTCGGACCTTACGGCTTTAAGTCCACCCCTCCCGTGCCTGCCCCTTACGTGCTGTGGCTGGTTCCGGGCATCGTGCCCTGGTTTTTTTTCAGTGAGGCCTTAAATACGGAGACTGGCTGCCTTCAGGAGTACAGCTACCTGGTAAAGAAGGTGGTGTTCCCTGTGGAAGTGCTGCCAGTGCTAAAGCTCTTATCCAGTGCCATGGTTCACGGATTTTTCGTGCTGATTATGTTTGGCTTAAACCTTTGCTACGGCTGGTGGCCCAGGCTTAGCTGGCTGCAGGCAGCCTACTATTCTTTTGCCGCTTCCATGCTGGCTCTTGCCATTGGGTATCTTACCAGTGCCGTCCATGTGTTTTTCAAGGATATGTCCCAGCTGGTGGGGATCTGCCTGCAGTTTGGGATGTGGATGGTTCCGATTATGTATGATGAGGGGATGTTTACCGGGAAGCTTCCCCAGCTTGAAGTGGTATTTAAGCTGAATCCCGTTTATTACATTGTGGTGGGGTACAGGGACAGTATGCTGACCGGCGACTGGTTCTGGGAGCGGCCTACCTTAACCCTTTATTTTTGGGCAGTGACGGCTGTGCTGATGCTTTTGGGCCTTAAGGTGTTTAAGCGTCTGCGCCCGCATTTTTCCGATGTGCTGTAGCCCTTTTGCGGCAGCGGGATGGGCGGCTTTAGATCGCGCTGGGGCGGTGGGGGAATTGCTGCAAAGGCAGCCCGCCGCAGGCGGAAAATCCTGCTTTGCAGGATTTTTTTATTTCCGCGGGCAATGAGCCAAATGCCGTGGCGGTACAGGCATTTGGCCGTATGGGAAAGCGCGTCTTATGAAGGAGCATTCTCGGAAACTCCCTTGCACCCATCTTTGCGGCTGATTTTCCGCCAGAAGAGCTCAAATTTAATCGACGTACACTCCATGTACGCCTCATAAATTTGTGCACTTCTGACAAAAAATCATCTCACAAATCTGGGTACAAAGAGTTTCCGAGACCGCTCTGAAGTTTATAAGGAGGGGCAGCGTGATTAAGCAGATGAAGCTGGGATTTTCTTACCAGGGGGAAAAACGGGAAATCCTGATTGATGTGGTATATTCGGGGAGAAGTACCTTGGGGCTTGAGGTAAGCCGGAACGGGCAGGTAAAGCTTAGGGCGCCTAGGCGGGTAAGCGACGGGGCTTTGCAGAATTTTGCCAGGCAGAAAGAGGCGTGGATTATTGAGAAATACTTGATGATGGAGGAGAAGCGGAAGGCGGAGAGCCTGCAGCAGGATCCGGATTACGTAAAGGATCCGGCCTTAGAGCAGGCTTACCGCAGGCAGGCGAAGGCGCGCCTGGAAGAGCGGGCGGCGTATTTTGCCTCGAGGATGGGGGTAAGCTACCAGAGGATTTCCGTCCGTGCCGCCAAAACTCGGTGGGGGAGCTGCAGCGCTAAAGGGAATTTAAATTTCCACTGGAAGCTGATTTTGATGCCGCCCCAGGTGCTGGATTACGTAGTGGTCCATGAGCTGGCCCACCGGAAGGAAATGAACCATTCCCCGGCTTTCTGGGCGGAGGTGGAAAAGATCCTGCCGGATTATCGGGAGCGCCGGAAGTGGCTGAAAACCTACGGGCAGACGGTATAGGCTTTTTGGAAAAGGCGGAAAATAAGATGAAATGGATGATTTTTGCGGCAGCGGCAGTGCTTGTTTTGGCAGTCCATTTGGAAGCCAGGAAAAAGAAAGGCCTTTCCTGGCCGGATTATGGGCGGGAGCTTTTAGGCTTTGGCCCTCAAAAGCCTGGCCGGCAGGGATATTTGGATCGGCTGCGGTTTTTGGCGGCCATGCTGGTAGTTTTGGTTCACAGTATGCAGTCGGCATCATCAAGCCTTTCTGCCGGGGGCAGGGCGGGAGGATGGTGGTACGTGCTGACCGGGGCGGCGGGTCTGGGCCTGTGCTGCAACCTGCTTTTCGTGATGATCAGCGGAGCGCTCCTTTTGCCCGGCCGGGATGAGGGTGCGGCATTGTTTTTTCGCAAGCGGGTGCTTAACGTGGTGCTTCCTATGGCGGCGTATTACTGGTTTTACCTCCACCGTTCCGGCCTTCTAAGCTTTAACCTTCCATCGATCTGGGGAGCGGTAAAGACGGTGGCGGCAGGCCCTATGGAGCTGGTTCCCCATTTCTGGCTTCTGTATGTGCTGATCCGGTTATCCTTTATGGTTCCCCTTTTTCGGCTGGCGGAAGGAAGGCTTACGGATAAAGCCAGGCTTCGCATAGTCCTGGTGGTGCTTTTGGGCCTTGGAGCCAAGGCGGTGCTGTACTTTAGGGGGATGGGTTTCGGCTTTGATACGGTCTGGTTTTCCTGGGAAGGGATTTTCCTGGTGGGCTATGTGCTGGCAAAGGTTAAAGACAGGAAATATGACCGGGCAATATGGGCGGCAGGCTTGGCGGCAGGAGGGCTGATTGTGTGGATCCACTGCACCCGGGCGGACGGGGCGGTGATCGCGGCCAATGACTCCCTGCTGATGGCGGCCTTTTCCATGGCGGTATTCCTTTGGTTTTCCCGCCGGGAAGGGAGGGCGGGGCAAAGGAAAAGGATTAGCCTTATCCCTGCCATGGCTGTCCGGCTGATTAGCCGCTATAGCTATTCCATCCTGCTGATCCACTGGTTTATGCTGTTTGTGGTGGTGGAAAAGCATATGCATATCCATCCCTTTATGTTTGGGGAAAACCTGGTGCTTGCGGGCGTGTTCGTTCAGTCTGCCGCCGCCCTTTTCTTTAGCCTGGTGTTTGCCCTGCTGTATGACAATACGGTAGTGCTTGCGGCGAAGCGGTGCGCGGGGCTGCTGCTGCCTGGAAGGCCGCCTGCCGGAAATTAAATGTTTTGATAGGAAAATAAAAAAAAACATGGTATAATCTCGACAGTAGGAGGAATTTATGGCAGAGGGAAAGATGGAGTACGCCATATCCGTGGAGGATGTGACGAAGGTATATAAGATGTACGATAAGCCCATAGACCGGCTGAAGGAAGCCTTAAGCCCGGCCCATAAGGAGTACCACAAGGATTTCTACGCCTTAAACGGGATTTCCTTTGCCGTGGAGCGGGGGCAGACGGTAGGGATTATCGGGACGAACGGTTCTGGGAAATCCACCATCTTAAAGATCATTACCGGCGTCCTTACGCCTACTGCGGGGAAGGTGACGGTGGACGGCAAGATTTCCGCCTTGCTGGAGCTGGGAGCCGGGTTTAATATGGACTATACCGGAATTGAAAATATTTATATGAATGGGACGATGATGGGCTATTCCCGGAAGGAAATGGACGGGAAGCTTTCGGAAATATTGGATTTTGCGGAGATTGGGGATTTCGTGTACCAGCCGGTCAAAACCTATTCCAGCGGTATGTTTGTGCGGCTGGCCTTTGCCCTGGCCATCAATGTAGATCCGGAGATTTTGATTGTGGATGAAGCCCTCTCCGTGGGGGATGTGTTTTTCCAGGCCAAGTGCTACCGCAGGATGGAGGAAATCCGCCAGAGCGGAACCACCATCCTGATGGTTACGCACGATATGGGGAGCATTATCAAGTACTGCGATAAGGTGGTTTTGTTAAATAAAGGCCATTTTGTGGCAGAGGGGGCGCCGGGCCATATGGTGGACTTATATAAGAAAATCCTGGCAGGGCAGATGGATTTGCTGGAGGAGGTCAAGGAAGGAGAGGCAGATGGCAGGGCAGGAAGCCGGGAAGGCCAGGAAGAAGGCGGGGGGGAGGACTGGATGTCTGACTTTTCCGGGGAGCTGGCCGGAGGCGGCCGGAGGGCGGATGCCAGTCCCCATAAGCTGATGAAGGAGCAGATTACCATCAATGCCAACCGGACGGAGTACGGGGACGGCCGCGCCGAGATTTACGATCTTGGCCTTTTCGATGAGAAGGGGAGCCTGACCAATCTTCTCCTTAAGGGGGAGCGGTTTACCATCCGGGAATGCATCCGGTTTAACGCCGATATCGAAGCGCCTATTTTTACCTATACCATAAAGGATAAGAAGGGGACGGACTTAACGGGAACGAATACCATGTATGAGGGAGCCGATATTAAGCCGGTAAAGGCGGGGGACGAGTATCAGGTGGAGTTTAACCAGAAGATGAACCTGCAGGGCGGGGAGTATCTGCTGTCCATGAGCTGTACCGGCTTTGAGCAGGGGGAGCACGTGGTATACCACCGCTTGTATGATGTGGCGAATATTACCGTAATTTCTAATAAGAATACCGTAGGGGTATACGATATGGAATCCCAGGTAAAGGCGGTAAGGTACGAGAAGAATATATGATGATTCGTGCGGCGGCTGCCCGGATGATTCGGGTTTAGGGTGATTTTGGATTGTGTTTTGCTATGGTCATTAGGGAATGAGGCGGCGCACGGGAATGGAGCAGGCTTGTGAAGGATATCAGTTACGAAATTTTGGAGTTAATGGATCGGTACGGCTCCGACGAGAAGGGGCTCCGGCAGATCTTAGAGCAGGATAACCGTCCGGAAATCCTGATGGCTCTCACTCCTATCCGGGAAAACCTGGTGGACTGGATGGAAATCGGGCCGGAGGAAAGGGTGCTTCAGTATGGATCCGATTATGGGGCGGTGACGGGATGTTTGGCCAGGAAGGCAGGGGAAGTTTTGGTGGCGGACACCCGCCCGGAAAATTTGGAGGTAAATAAGCGCAGGCATAAGGCGCATTCCAATATCCGGTATCAGTTTGGGGATCTATGGGAGCTTAAGGAGGATGGGTTTGATTTGGCGTGCCTTATTGGGCCAAAGACCAAGGAGGAGACCTTAGGGATCCAGAAGAAAACCGAGGGGCAGAATAAGCGGGCAGAAGCTCTCGCTTACTGCCGCCAGCTGATTGAAAGGGCCGCGTCCCTGGTAAAGCCGGGAGGCCGCCTGGCGGTGGTGATCCCCAATTCCAAGGCGCTAAAAATCTGGGCCGGAGGGGAGCTGGATAAGCAGGAGCTTTCCGTCACCCTTTCGGATTTGCAGAGCATTTTAGGGCAGCTTAAGGGGCGCAGCTATTTTTACTATCCTCTTCCTGATTACAAGCTTCCTACGGCCATCTATTCCGACGAGTATTTGCCGGTAAAGGGCGAGCTTCCCAATTTGTTTATGGAATATGAGAAGCCCAGATACCGGCTGTTTTCCGAGGAAGCGGTGTACGACATGATCTGCGAGGGCGGAGGTTTCGGGCAGTTTGCCAGCGCGTTTTTTGTGATTTGGGAGAAAGAGGATGAGCCTGGGGCTTAATAGCATGGAGGAAACCATGAAACGAACATTATTTGTGAAATATAACCGAACCAGGAAGCCGGAGTTTCAGATCCGCACCCGAATTCTGGAAGAAAATGGAGTCCGGTATGTGGAGAAGATTGCCCTGTGCAGGGAAGGGGAGTCCCATATCCGCTCCTTTGCGGGAAAGCGGGAGCGCCTGGCGGGCATTAATCCCCGGCTTAAGGTGCTTAAGGCAGAGTTTGGCACGGGGGAAAAAGGCCTTCCCTGCGCCTGGTTTCCCTTCCTTAAGGGGGCGACCTTGGCAAAGAAGCTGGGGAAACGGATTCAGTCCGGGCAGCCGGTGAAAGAGGTTTTGGAGGAAGGTTTGGATCTGGTGCTCGGTCAGTGCCAGGGCTGGGAGGAATTTGCCGTTACCCCTGAATTTACGGAAGTTTTCGGCCAGGTTCCGCCTTTGGCGGACAAAAGCCTTCCCGTGTCCAATGCAGACAGTTTGTTTGAAAACCTGATGGAAGTGGACGGGGAAGTGTGGGTAATGGATTACGAATGGGTTTTCGATTTCCCCATCCCTGCCGGATTTTTGCGCTACCGCATCTTGTTTTATTTTTACGAGCGTTCCAAGGAGGCTTTTGGGTGGGACGATCTCCTTTATTTTCTGGGGATGTTTGGGATTGGCGAAGAGCTAACCCGGATTTATGAGGGAATGGAGGCGGCATTCCAGTCTTATGTCCACGGGGACAGCGGCCAGGGCTATTTGAAGGCTTACCATCAGCCCATCACTTCTTTTGAAACCTTAAAGGATGAGGAGTGGGCCCTGGCCCATTCAAAGGAAGAAATTAAGCGTCTGCAGACGGTGATCGAGGAAAAGAAGACGGAGATCCAAAAGCGCAGGGAGGTTCAGCGCCTTTCCAATAACCACATCGCCAACTTAGAGGGGATGATCAAGGATTTAAGCAGCGAGCTGAATGAGGCGGGAAAGCTTCTTGCCTATTTGGATAAGCATGAAAGCCTGATCTTTAGAAACTGGAGAAAGGTTAAGGACGGGGTGCGCAGGCGCTTCCCCAAGGATACGAAGCAGGGGAAGATTTTAACTTATGGGATAGACACCGTAAAGCATCCCCTAAAATACTTTAACCTGTATGTCAGCCGGGAGGGCCGGAAACGGATCGCCGGGGATTTTGCCATCGGGGACGGATACTTAGAACACGGGAAGCTGCTTTTCCCGAAGCTGGAAAAAAGGCCTAAGGTTTCTATCGTCATCCCGGTATATAACCAGATTAACTACACCTATGCCTGCCTGCTGTCCATTTTGGAAAATACGAAGGATGTAACCTATGAGGTGATTATCGCTGATGACGTGTCCACGGATGCCACCAAGGATCTCCATAAGTACGCGGAAAATCTGGTGATCAGCCGGAATAAGGAAAACCAGGGCTTCCTAAAGAACTGCAACCAGGCGGCGGCCAAGGCCAGGGGAAAGTACGTGATGTTTTTAAATAACGACACCCAAGTAACGCCCGGCTGGTTAAGCTCCCTGGTGAATTTAATCGAATCCGATCCTTCCATTGGCATGGTGGGCTCAAAGCTGGTGTATCCCGACGGGAGGCTGCAGGAGGCAGGGGGGATTATCTGGAGCGACGGTTCCGGTTGGAATTACGGCAGGCTGGATGACCCGGACAAGGCAGAGTACAATTACGTTAAGGATGTGGACTATATTTCCGGCGCGGCGATCCTGCTTTCCGTAAAGCTGTGGAAAAGGATTGGCGGCTTTGACGAACGGTTTGCCCCGGCTTACTGCGAGGATTCGGATTTGGCTTTTGCGGTGCGCAAGGCGGGCTACCGGGTGGTATACCAGCCCCTGTCCAAGGTGATCCATTTCGAGGGGGTCTCCAACGGAACGGACGTAAACGGCACGGGCCTTAAGCGGTATCAAGTGGAGAACGGCAGGAAGCTGAGGGAAAAATGGGCGGATGAATTTAAGAAGCAGTGCGTAAACACCGGAAGCCCCAACCCCTTTAGGGCCAGGGAAAGGAGCATGGGAAAGCCGGTGATCTTAGTGATCGATCATTACGTGCCTACCTATGACCGGGACGCCGGTTCCAAGACCACTTTCCAGTATTTAAAGATGTTTTTAAAGAAGGGATATGTGGTGAAGTTTTTGGGGGATAACTTCCTCCATGAGGAGCCGTATTCCACCACTCTCCAGCAGATGGGGATTGAGATTTTATACGGCCCCGAATACCAGGTGGGGATCTGGGACTGGCTAAAGGAGAACCAGGAGGAAATCGCCTTCGCCTATTTAAACCGTCCCCATATTGCCAGCAAATATATTGATTATATTAAGACATACACCAAGATGAAGGTGATTTATTACGGCCATGATCTGCACTTTTTGCGGGAGCTTCGGGAATTTGAGCTGACCGGGGATCTGGAAAAGAAGCGGGATTCCGACTACTGGAAGTCGGTGGAATTTTCCATGATGTACCAGGCGGCCATGTCCTACTATCCTTCCAATGTGGAGGTGGAGGCCATCCATAAGATCGATGATTCCATCCCGGTAAAGGCCATCACGGCTTACGTTTACGAAAGCTTTCTGGAGTCTTTGGAGGAGGACTTTGCAAAGCGGGAAGGCCTGCTGTTTGTGGGAGGCTTCGCCCATCCGCCTAACGCCGACGGGGTGCTGTGGTTTGCAAGGGAGATCTTCCCGCTGATCCGAAAAAAGATTCCTGATGTGAAGTTTTATGTGGTAGGCTCCAAGGTGACGGAGGAAATCAAGGCGCTGGAGAAGCCGGATAACGGGATTGTGATTAAGGGCTTCGTCAGTGAGGAGGAGCTGGAAAGGCTGTACGCGGGCTGCCGGATGGTGGTGGTTCCTTTGCGGTACGGCGCGGGAGTGAAGGGAAAGGTGGTGGAAGCCATCTACAACGGCGCGCCCATCATCACTACCGCCGTGGGGGCGGAAGGGATCCCGGAGGCGGAATCGGTGATGGAGATCGCCGACGATCCCGCCGTGTTTGCGGAAAAGGCCGCGGCGCTTTACCCCGATAAGGAAAGGCTCCTTGGGATGGCGAAAAAGACCCAGGAGCATATCCGGAAGCATTTCAGCCTGGATGGGGCGTGGGATGTGATCCGGGAAGATTTTGGAGGATGATATGCAGGCAATTATACTGGCAGGGGGCTTGGGAACCAGGCTGAAAAGCGTGGTGGCCGATCGGCCAAAGCCCATGGCGCTGATAGAGGGAAAGCCCTTTATGGAATACGTGATCCGGAGCCTTTTTCAACAGGGGATCCGGGAGATTATCTTTGCCGTAGGGTATAAAGGCTCTATGGTGGAAGAGTATTTTAAGGACGGGAAAGCCTTTGGCATTAAGGCGAGCTACGCCTACGAGGAAGAGCTTTTAGGAACCGCGGGAGCCATAAAGAACGCAGGGCGGCTGGCAGCGGAGGAATGGTTTTACGTGTTAAACGGGGATACCTTTTACCAGCTTAACTACGGCAGGCTTTGGAGCATCAGGGAGGAAAGGAAGCTGGATTTTGCCCTGGTGCTGCGGCGGGTGGAGGATGTGTCCCGCTATGGCAGAGCCGTGCTTGATAAGGATATGCTGACGGAATTTAATGAAAAGACGAAAACGCCCGGGCCGGGAACCATTAACGGCGGGATCTATCTGATGAGCCGAAAGCTTTTAGAGGAGATCCCTGAGGGGAAGGTTTCCCTGGAAAATGAGATGATCCCCCTTTGGATGAAGGAGGGCAGGCGGCTGGGCGGCTTTGTCAATGAAGGGTACTTTATCGATATCGGAATCCCGGAGGATTATTTCCGGTTCCAGGAGGATGTGAAAAAAGGAGCAGTGGCATGGTAATCAGAGGAAGGGCGCCCCTGCGGGTAAGCTTCGGCGGCGGGGGCACGGATGTGGAGCCTTTCTGCGTGGAGCAGGGCGGGGCGATTTTAGGAAGCACCATTAATAAATATGCGTATTGTTCGATTGTGCCCAGGGGGGATGATCAGATTATCGTCCATTCCCTGGATTTCGACATGACGGTTAAGTATAATACCAGGGAAAATTATGTGTATGACGGGAAGCTGGATCTGGTAAAGGCGGCCCTAAAGGCCATGGAGATCCGCCAGGGCTGCGAGGTGTATTTGCAGTGCGATGCCCCTCCTGGCTCAGGCCTGGGGACTTCTTCCACGGTGATGGTAGCCATGCTGACGGCCATGGCCCAGTGGAAGGGGACGGCTCTTGACGGGTATCAGCTGGCGGATCTGGCCTACCAGGTAGAGCGGGAGGATCTTAAGATCGCCGGGGGCTACCAGGATCAGTACGCCTCCACCTTCGGCGGCATTAATTTTATCGAATTCCACGGCAGGAATAACGTGGTGGTAAATCCCCTGCGGATTAAAAAGGAAATTCTCCATGAGCTTCAGTATAATCTGCTTCTGTGCTATACCGGCAATGTCCATGTGTCAGCCAATATCATCAAGGATCAGGTGAGCAATTACGGGAAGCAGGACGCCTTCCAGGCTATGTGCGAGGTAAAGGCTTTAGCCTACGCCATGAAGGACGAGCTGCTGAAAGGGAATTTGTACAGCTTCGGGCGGCTGCTAAACTACAGCTGGGAGAGCAAGAAGAGGATGAGCAGCAAGATCACCAATCCCCAGATTGACGCCTTGTACAAGGAAGCCATAGAGGCAGGCGCCCTTGGGGGCAAGCTTTTGGGGGCAGGGGGCGGCGGCTATCTGCTGCTGTACTGCCCGTACAACGTGCGCCATACAGTAGCCGCCCGGCTGGAAGCGGCAGGTGGGCAGCTTACGGACTGGGTGTTTGAGCTTAGGGGCGCCCAAAGCTGGATTTCCAATGAGGAACGCTGGAATTACGGGCAGGTAAAGGTGCAGCTTCCGGATAAGGAGTATTCCTTCGATGTATAAGACCGTATTTTTGGATCGGGACGGCACGATCAATGAGGAGGTGCGCTACCTCCACAAGGCGGAGGACTTTAAGCTCCTTCCCGGGGTGGCAAAAGCTATCCGGCTGTGGAATGAAAACGGTTTCCGGGTGGTGGTGGTGACGAACCAGGCCGGGGTAGCCAGGGGCTATTACCGGGAGGAGGATGTGATCCGGCTGCACCGGCATATGGAGCAGCTTTTAGCCGGGATGGGCGCGCGCATAGACGGATGCTATTACTGCCCCCACCACCCGGAGCACGGCATAGGATCCTATAAGGTTAAATGCCGCTGCCGCAAGCCTGGGACAGGGATGTTTGAGCAGGCGGATGCGGTTTTTCCTGTGGATAAGGCCCATTCTTATATGATTGGGGACAAGTGGCTGGACACCCAGGCAGGGGCGAATTTCGGCTTAAAGACGGTGCTGGTGGGAACCGGCTACGGCAGGGAGCTTTACGAAGAGAGAAAACGGAAAGAAGATAAGGAAAATAAAGAAGCTCAAGAAGATCAAGCCGCGGAGGTCATGGATTACTTTGCGGAAACGCTGTATGACGCGGCCATTTGGATCCTTAGGCAGGAAAATTTGAGGCTGCCTGCAGGCGGCGGGAATGAATTTCAAGCGTGATATCGGGAAAAGGGATGAGAAGCGGGCGGCTAAGGCCTGCCTTAAGAGCAGCAAGATATTGGCTGAGGAAAGGAATGACGGATAAATGGGAGCGGAAAAATATCTGGAGGAATTAATCCGGCGCTATCCTGTGCTTGCGCCGGTGAAAGAGAATATTCACCGGGCTTACCAGATTTTGGAAGAGTGCTACCAGGAAGGCGGGAAGCTTCTGGTGGCGGGAAACGGGGGAAGCTGTGCAGACAGCGAGCATATCGTGGGGGAGCTGATGAAAGGCTTCTGCAAAAAGCGGCGGGTTCCTGAGGACTTTGCAAAGGCGCTTTTAAAGGCGGATGCAAAGCGGGGCGGCCAGCTGGCAGAGGCGCTTGAAGGGGGGCTTGCGGCCATCGCCCTTACAGGCCATCCGGGCTTATCCACCGCCTTTTTAAATGATGTGGACGGGGCGTATATTTACGCGCAGCAGATTTACGGCTACGGGAAGGAAGGGGATGTGTTCTTAGGGATCTCCACCTCCGGAAATGCGAAAAACATCTTGTATGCCGCCGCTGTGGCCAGAGCCAAAGGCATGAAGGTAATCGGGCTGACGGGGAAAGACGGCGGGGAGCTTTCCGGGGCGGCGGATGTGGCGGTGATCGTGCCGGATAAGGAAACCTACCGGATCCAGGAGCTTCATCTGCCCATTTACCATACCCTCTGCCTAATGCTGGAGGAACGGTTTTTCCCGGAGTAGGAGAAGGCAGAAAATGAGAAAGACGTATATTGACATTGCCAAGGGGATCGGCATCCTCTTAGTGATTTTAGGCCATATGAACCGCTTTTTTTCCTATGAAGGAAGGCTGAACCAGATTGTGTACAGCGTCCAGCTTCCGGTATTTTTGATTATCGGCGGGTACTGGATGAGGCTTAAGGCAGGGGAAAGCCCCCTGGCCTTTGCGGCGGGGAAGTTTTACCGCTTAATGCAGCCGTACTTTTTATTTGCCTTTTTCTCCATCATCTATGCATGGCCAAAGGATGCAGGGGAATTCGGCTACTATGTGGCGGGAGCGCTGTGGGGGATTGGCATCTGCGATTACCTGCCCAATCTTCCCATCTGGTTTCTGACCATGTTTTTCGTGGCAAATTTATGGTTTTACCTGGTGCTCTTGGCGGGAAAGCTGGGAAGGAAATGGCGGCAGTCTGCGGCATTAGAGAGCCTTGGGACGGTTTTACTGATTTATGCCGGGTGGCGGATAAAGCTTAGGGAGGTAAGGCTTCCCTGGGGTTTTGAGTTAGCCATGATTATGCAGGGATTCTTCCTGGCAGGGCATTTTTGGCGGCTGGCGGAGGAGCAGCTTAAACGCTCTCCGGTTCCCGAAAAGAAGAAAAAGGCGGCGCTGCTTACCCTTGCCCTTCCTGCCTTCTTTATCTGGCTGGTTTGCGTAAGGTGGAACGGGCGGGTGGATATCAATGCGGCCTGGTTTGGGAATAAGGGCCTGTGGAGCTTTTACCTGGCGGCTCTCTGCGGAAGCTATCTGGTGATCCTGCTGTCGGCGGTGCTGGCAAAATGTCCGCCCATCGCCTGGGCGCTGTCCCTGTTTGGGAAAAACAGCATGGTGATTATGGCGGTTCACGTTCCGGTGCTTCTGTGGCTGGACGGGGTGGTGACGCCCCTGATGCCGGCCATCATCCAGGCAAACCAGCTGACGAAAAACTGGATCGGGGTGACGTATCATTTTGCGGGGATTGCCCTGCTTAGCCTGTTTGCCGCCCTGCTGCTAAAGAAAAACCCATACGGGAAAGGGATTGAAAAAAAAGCCGGGCCTGTGGAAAAGAGCCTGGAGAAGGATTGAAAAAAGCCGGGCCTGCAGAAAAGGCTTGGGAAAGTGAAAAGGAGCCGTGAGATGAAGGATTTACATACCTTTGCCATCTGTGCATACCAGGATTCCCCCTATCTTGAGGCCTGTATCCGTTCGGCCATGGGGCAGAGCCGTCCGGCCAAGGTGATTTTGTGCACCTCTACCCCCAGCCCTTACCTTGAAAGGCTGGCGAAGGCGTACCGTATCCCGATGTTTGTGCGGGAGGGGGAGCCGGGGATCGGGCGGGACTGGAATTTTGCTTACCGGATGGCGGATTCCCGGTATGTGACCATCGCCCACCAGGATGATCTTTACGGGCGGGATTACGTCAGGGAGCTGGAGCGGGCGGTGAGCCGGTATCCGGATATGTGCCTGTTTGCCACCGCCTATGTGACGGTGAAGAACCGCACCCTGGCAAGGGGGGAGCGGCTGGAGTGGGTAAAGCGGCTTTTGCGCCTTCCCTTAAGCTTTCCAAAGCTAAACCATATTCCTTTGGTGAAAAAGGCCGCCTTAAGCTTCGGCAATTCCATCTGCTGCCCCACCTGTGCCTACCGGAAGGAGGAAGGGGAGGCGGGAAAGGATAGTACAGACAATACACAGCCGGTATTTTCCGAGTCCTTAAGGTTTGTGCTGGACTGGGAGCACTTGATTTGCCTGGCAGAGGGGGAAGGCCGGTTTATCTGTGCGGAAAAACCCCTGGTGTATCACCGTCTCCACCCGGAAGCCGCTACCAATGCCTGCATGAAGGACAGGCTGCGGCTGGAAGAGGAAGAAGCGATGTTTTCCCGCCTGTGGCCGGAGCCGGTGGTGAAGGTTTTGATGAAGTACTACCAGAAAGCTTATGATTCCTATGAAGATGGGTAAGGTCAGGATGGATAAGGTTTTAGGCCGGGTAAGGTTAGGCCGAAAAAGGTTTTAGGACGGATAAGGTCAGGGGGAAGCTTATGGATAAAGGATTGCGGGTTTGGGGATTTTTCCTGGTCGGCGCGTTCTGTCTGGCAGTAAGCGCAGGCACGTTGTTTGCAGGCGGGCCTTTATGGGGAAATTTATGGTGCGCCCAGGGGAAACGGGCTCTTGGGGAAACGGGGCTGTTTTTCCTGTGGATGCTGTTTTTCTGCTGCGGGCCGATGAAGGCATGGCTTAGGGCTTTTGGGGTTTTGCTGGGCTTTGGAGCGGTTTTGTGGCTTCATCAGTGTTTTCTCCCCTTTGCGGTCTCTGGCCTGTGGCTTTTGGGGATCCTGATGTTTGGCAGCCTTTGTTTGTGGGGAGTTAGTGGGCTTGGCGGGCATTATGGAGGCGGTGAAGGGCAAAAAGAGCGGGAAGGGAAGCGTTCTGTGAGTTATCACAGGCCATCTGTGAGTCATCAAAAGCTGTCTCCGGATATTCAAGGGCCGCCTGTGAGCCATATGAGTTTTCAAAATCTGCCGGCAGCTTTCCTAGCTGGCGCTGGGGCTTGGATTTGCCTGATTTGTGTGCAGTCTGCCTTTGGGATAGGCGGTTTGGGGCGGGTGCGCCTTTTGGCAGCCGCCTTGTTTGTATTTTCTTTAAGTGTTCATCTGGTTCTTTTCCGGAAGTTCCTTCCGGAGATTTTCAGACGGGGAAGGCATTTCCGGAAAGGAATCGATGGGGGCAGGCAGGAGCCTTCCTGCGACTTTTTGGGAGCGCCCTTTGCGCTTTTGCTTACCATGGCCATGATCCAGATAGCCAGGGTGAACTTGTGGCCGGATTACGATTCCCTTCATTACGGTCTGCGCTCCCCCTATATTTTGGATAACGGGCGGGGGATTTACGAGAATTTGGGCAATATTAACCTGGTATACACGTATCCGAAGGGATTCGAGATCCTTTCCTTCCCTTTGGCAGGGACGAATACCTTTGGGTATACGCTGTGCTTTAACCTATGGCTGACCTTTCTTGTCCTGGCGCTGACCTTTGGCCTTGCCTGGAAGCTTTCCGGAGATTTTGGAACAGGGCTTTTGGCGGCCACGTTTGTCTCCATGGTTCCGGGGGTAATGAATATGGCCATTACGGCCAAAAGCGATACGGCAACTTTAGCCTGCCAGCTTTGCATCCTGTGTGCCGGGGCGGGAATCCTGACAGGGGAAAAGGAGGCTTTAAAGCCTTTGGCCGGGATCCCATCCTGTGGGGACTGGCACTTTGGAAGGCCGGGGAAGGAAGGGCTTCTTTGGTGGCTGGCCATCGGGATCGGAGGGTGCTTTTTAAGCTTTTCCATGAAGCCTACTTCCCTGGTATTTTCCACCGTGCTGTCTCTTTCCTGCTTTGCCTGCTGTGCTCCTTATCTTTGGCGGGAGCGAAAAGGGATAAAAGGCAGGATCTGCCCCGCGGGCATATGGGGGATGGCGTTTCTTCCTTTGGCGGGAGCCGGGGCTTGGGCTGGGACGTGGATCCGCACTTACCGGATGACCGGCGTCCCCACCACCTCTGTATTCACTTCTATATGGGAAAAACTGGGATTTAGGGTTCGGTGGCCCTTCGCTTTTCTGGCTGTCCCTGACCAGGGGCTGGAGATGGGATTTGGGGACAGCCTTAAATTCCTGGGAAAAAGGCTTTTTGGCATCTTGTTTTCCCCGATGGGGGAGGACATGGCCCATGTGGTGATTGCCTGGGGAAGCAGCTTAATGGTGATGTTCCTTTTGGCCTTTATCTTATGGGGCAGGCGCTGGAAGGAGAGCCAGCGCGGCACGGGGCGGGATAAGGCATGGAAGTGTCTGTCCCTTGCCGCCTTGGTGATCGGGGGCGTCAGCCTGGTAAGCGTATATCTGCTTTGGCAGGTGGACGGAAACTATTTTATGCTCCTTTACGTGCTTTTGGCGGTGCTGGGAACCGTATCCATGACGGCGGCAGGGGAAAGCATGGAGGATGCCGGAAAAGGGGACGCGGGGATAAGGATTTCTCATAGCGGAAGGGATAGCAGAGGAAAGCAAGGTAGCAGAGGTAAGCGGGATAGCAGAGGAAAGCAGGGCAGCGAGAGGCGGTTTCCTTGGATGGCGGCGGTGGTTTTCGGATTTTGCTGGTTTCAGGCGGCGGTGACGATTGCCACAAGCTGGTCGGGAGGCCAGGGCTTTACCCCAATCAAGGTAAGGCATAAAGGGTATGTCAATCACCGGCAAATGGTATATGATCGATTTTGCAGTCAGGGGAATCAGGCCATTTGGTCGATTTTGTCAGCCGATCCTGCCGCCAGGGTGATTGCGGTGGGGGAGCATCCGGAGGTTTTGCAGTTTCCCTGCAATGTGCAGAGCTATTACGATGTGACCGGAAGCGGGGGAAATGTAAGGCTGGTGAAAACCCTGGATAATTTTAAGGAATTTTTGGAATATGCCAAGATCCAGTATCTGTATGTGCAGGCAAATTTCCTGGAAGAGAATACCCGCTGCTATGACGTGGTGCGTTTCCTGGTGGAGGATGGAAGCCTGGGGGATATCCGGTACGAAAACGGAAACATGATTGCCAGGGTAAACCTCCATCAGGAATACCCGGTGGATCCGGCCTGGGAAGCCGGAGAATTTTACCGGAATATCCGGATGAAAGAGCCGCAGTAAGGGATGATCGCCGTATAGGCTTTCGGAAGAAAAAGGAGGCGGGAGAGTTGAAGCCACTTTCTACAGAACAAAAGTTAGGGTTAAGGAATGATGTGATTGCCGTAGGCCTTCTGATGGGCTTTGCGTTTTTTATCAACAGGGGCATTGCGATTAAAGGGCTGTATATGGACGATTTGTACCTTTGGTCCTGCTACGGGGAGCAGTCCTTCTTTGAGTATGTGTTTCCCATAGGGAGCACCCGGTTCCGCTTCCTGTATTATCTGGCGGCTTGGCTTGAGCTGGCTCTTATCGGCCCGCATATTGGGTGGCTGGTTCCCATAAACATTATCTTAAACGGCTGTTTGGCGGCCTTCCTGTATCATCTGGGGCGGAAACTGTCTGGCCGGGGGATTCTGGGGTTTTTTGGGGGAATCCTCTTCCTTTTATCCAGGATGTCCTACTATCAGATCGGGCAGGTTTACGGTCTGATGGAAACCATGGCTCTTTGGATGGCAATAGGGATTTTCTACTGCCTTTACCTGTACCTGAATGAAAAGCAGGAGAAGGTCTGGTATTTCCATGGGGCCTGCTGGCTGTACTTTGGGATCTGCTTCGTCCATGAGCGTTATATGGCCTTGCTGCCCTTATTTTACTTAACGTTAATTCTTAGGCGGCGCTTCCATTTGAAAAAATGGTTTTGGCCCCTTAGGCAGTTTCTTTTGGTGCAGGCAATCCGCCTGGCGACGATTGGAACCTTGTCTCCTGCGGGGACGGGGGGCACGCAGGTGGCGGATACCTTTTCTTTAAAGGAAGCCATCCGTCACGCCTTAAGCCAGGTTGCTTATGTGTTTGGGGTCAATGCAGGCCCGCAGCATCTTAATGGCCTGGCCTGGGGGGATACCCCGGGCATGGTGCGGTGGCTGGTGTATTTATCCGATGGGGTGCTGGCGGTGTTTTTTGCGGCGTTTTTGGTTAAGGTTATCCGAAACCGGGAAAACAGGGGAAAGTACCTGGCCAATGCCGCCATGTTCCTGGCCTTTATCGCCCTGTGCATCGGCTCCTCCAGTGTAACGGTGCGGGTGGAGATGCGTTGGGTTTACGTTTCCTACGGGGCGGCGCTGCTGTTCCTTAATTATCTCTGCGGCGTTTTGGGGAAGGACGAGGAAGTGGCTGGAAGAAGGAGCCGGCATCTCTTTTTCCGGGGAGAATGGGGACAGGAGATCCAGCCGGAGATGCTGCTGTCCGGGGACAGCGCCGAGGCGAATTTCCAGGCTCAGCATACGGTGCAGCTTGTGCCGAAGAAAAGCCATTCCGGTGCGGTGTGCACGGCGGGGTTTTTCCTTTATCTGCTGCTGATGTTCCCGGTGGAAATCTTCTTTCGGGGGTATTTCCCAAACCTCTACTTTTGGCCCAACCAGCTTCGGTATAATTCCCTGGCGGAGGAAACCTACGGGCGGTACGGGGAAGGGATATTCGGGAAGACGATCTATATTATCGGAAATTCTTACGAGATGAGCCAGTTTACGGCGGATACCTTTTTTAAGGTGTTTGACAAGGAGAGGAAGGCAGAGGGAACCAAGGTAGAATGGATTGAGGATATCTGGGATATCGGGCTGGTTAACGATCAGATGCTGGTTTTGCGGGAGGATCCTGCCCATAACGGTTTCCAGGATATTACCCAGTTTGTGAAAGAGCAGAAGTTTGAGGTGGATTACGGTTTTTATCAGGACGGATGGACGGATGAGTCCTGCAGTTTTTCCGTGTTAAGCGGCGAGGAAGGCCGGGTGTTCCTTCGCTTCCTTTATCCGGGGCTTCTTTCCGGGGGCGAGGAGACGGCAATCTATGTGGACGGCGAGCTGTACCAGACCATATCCGTAACGGAAAACATCTATCAGGCTCAGATTGACGCCCAGCCATACCAGCGGCTGGATGTGCGGCTGGAGAGCAATTTCTATGTTCAGGATGCCAAGGAGCAGCGGGGGGAGAAACGGCTTACGGCGTTGGTGGAGCTTATGGTGGAGTGATTTAGGGAGAAAGATTTATGATGTTGGGGTTAAAGTTTTTTTGACCCTGGCATCATGTTGATTGAGAAATCAGGAAAGATTACAGAATGAACAGAGAAGAAAAGAAAAATAACTGGATATATTTCCTGCTTCCCCTTCTGGGAACGGTGTTTGCAGCGGGATATATCCTGGCGGCTGCGGAGGATGTGGCATACTCCGACTATATCCGGCTGATTAACAGCTATCTGCCGGACATTTGGGATCCGAAAAAATTTTTTGTGGCGGATATCTTTACCAGGATGCCGGTGAATTTTTTGGAGCGGATCGTCAATGTGTCCGTTTTTGGCTATTCCACCCGCTTTGACATGATCTTAGGTGTCCTGTGCTTAGGGGCGTCCGCCCTGGTGTTAAGCGGCTACTGTAAGGAGCGCCGCATCGGCATGGGCTGGTATCTTCTGTTAATGGGGCTGCTGTTTAGCCTGAATAAATGGGAGATGCTGACGAACGGCACAGGCTGGTGTCACTTCCTGGCTTTTGTCGGGTTTTATTTCCATTACCGAGTGTTTGATCGGGTGTGGAGAAGGGGGCAGTCTTCCTGGGAGGGCGGAAGAATTAAGGGGGTAAAGAAGGATTATTCAAGGAAAGGGAAAATTGCAGAGGAAGAGGAACTTGCAGAGGAGAAGGAAGCTGTAGGGGGAAAGGAAATCACAAAAGATAAGAGGGACAGGATGCTCCTGAAAGCCCTTCCCTGGGCGATCACCTTGGGGACGGCAGGACCTTACTGCGGCTCGTATTGTGCTGTGCTGCTTCTGACCTATGGGATTTGTTTTGTGCTGGATAGGAAGCGGGCAGGGAAGGGACAATGGGATTTTCGCTATTTGGCCTACGGCTTCCATGTGGTTTGTCCTTTAATCTTGTATTTAATCAGTAATTCTTTTGCGGTGACAGAGCACGCCGGAACCACAGGCCGCACCATCGGGCAGGTTTTGGGCGATAATTTAAGCCTGTTTCCTAAATTTATCATCAAAAGCCTTTCCTCCATGGTAGTGGGGGAGGAAGTGATGATGGAACAGCTGGAAAAGCTGAATATGGGCATGGCGCTGTGTTATTTGGCCGGAGCGCTGGTGCTGGCAGGCTATTTGCTGGCATTGTGGATGCAGCTTAGGGAAAGGCTGTATCAGGTATCTGTCTTCCCGCTAATGCTGATTTTTGCAGGAGGGCTTAACCATCTGCTGGTGCTGGCGGCCAGGTGGATATTTGAAAACAGCAGCTACGGCATGAGCTCTCGGTACGCTCTTCAGTATCAGGCAGGGATCTTGGGGGTTGTGCTGACCTTTGGGCTGTTTTATCAGGTGCGCCAAAGGAAAGAGGGAGGAAGCTTTTGGACTGTTTCGGCAAAATGGGCGGCTTTGTCAATTTCGCTGGCAATTTTAGCCGGGAACGGTTATACTACCGTTAAGGAACTGGAGAAAGCGCCCCACCGTAAAGCCTATGGGATGAAGGTGGCGAAAGCGGCTCTTAATTACCGGGAGGTGGCAGATGATGAGCTGGAGGCGTTGTTCCAGTACCACCATGGGCCGGAAAAGATTCGGAATGCCTTAAGGATTCTGGAAGAAAATGGATGGAATGTTTACCGGGGGAGATAATCCGGAAGGCCCGTTACCGGTTATGGGGTTTGGGATAGATTGTAAGAGCACTTTCGGAAAAGGATATGGAGGAAAAATGAATGAAAGTAGTACTGCTGGCCGGAGGCTTTGGCACGAGAATCAGCGAGGAGAGCCACTTAAAGCCGAAACCAATGATTGAGATTGGAGAGAAGCCCATTTTGTGGCATATTATGAAATACTATTCCCAGTATGGGTTCCACGAATTCGTGATCTGCCTGGGCTATAAACAGTATGTGGTTAAGGAGTTTTTTGCGGATTACTTCCTCCACACTTCCGATGTTACCTTTGATTTGGCGAATAACAAAATGGAAGTGCATAATAATTATTCGGAGCCGTGGAAGGTAACGCTGGTGGATACCGGTTTAAATACCATGACCGGAGGACGGGTAAGGCGGATACGGCCTTTCGTGGGGGACGAGCCCTTTATGCTGACTTACGGGGACGGCGTGGCGAATGTGAACTTAGAGGAGCTGGAAAAATTTCACCGCGCCCATGGCAAGATCGCTACCATCACCGCCGTGAATGTAGGCCAAAGGTTCGGCATTATGGATATCCGAAAGGATGGGGCAATCCAGGCCTTCCGGGAGAAGAATGATCACGACGGAGCGCTGATTAACGGCGGGTTTATGTTGATGAATTCAGGAATTTTTGATTATTTAGAGGACGATAGCACCGTGCTGGAAAAGGCTCCTTTAGAAAATCTGGCAAAAGACGGGCAGCTGATGGCTTATCCTCACAGCGGCTTTTGGAAATGCATGGACACCCAGCGGGACAGGCAGCAGCTGGAAAAGCTGTGGCAGGAAGGGAAAGCGCCCTGGAAGATTTGGGATTAATCAAGAAGAAAATCCGGGACAAGAGAAGGGAAAATTTGGGATTAAGGAAAAAGAATCTCGAAATTCAAGAAAAAGAAAAACCTGAGATTAGAAAAGTAAATATTAAATTTGAGAAAATAAAAATAAGGCAAACGTTTTGGAAGGCATATTGGTAAATCATGGGAAATATTTCGTTTGAAGAATTAAAGTCATATTATCAGGGGAAACGGGTTTTGGTGACGGGTCATACCGGGTTTAAAGGCTCCTGGCTGTGCAGGGTTTTAACGCTGGCCGGGGCGCAGGTGACGGGCTATGCCCTGGAGGCGCCGCCCAAACCGGCAATTTTCCGCCAGGCGGGCCTGGGAGAAACCATGGAGTCGGTGATCGGGGATGTGCGCAGCCTAAAGGATCTCCAGGCGGTGTTTAAGCAGTGCAAACCTCAGGTGGTTTTCCATCTGGCGGCACAGCCTATCGTCAGGGAATCCTACGAGAATCCGGTGTATACGTATGAAACGAATGTTATGGGCACGGTGAATGTGCTGGAATGTGCCCGCCGGCAGGGGAGTGTTTGCTCGCTGGTCAATGTAACCACTGATAAGGTGTATGAAAACCGGGAGTGGGAGTACGGCTACAGGGAAAGCGATCCCTTGGACGGGTACGATCCCTACTCCAACAGCAAATCCTGCTCGGAGCTGGTGACGCACAGCTACCGAAAATCCTTTTTTTCGGATGGCGGCTGCGCCATTTCCACCTGCAGGGCAGGCAATGTAATCGGCGGCGGGGATTTTGCCAGGGATCGGATTATCCCGGACTGTGTCCGCGCCATGATGGAGGGGAAGGAAATTATCCTGCGCAACCCTTATTCCACCAGGCCCTACCAGCACGTGCTGGAGCCTTTGGCCGTATACTTAGCCATCGCCATGGGGCAGGACAAGGAGCCCGGGCTTTCCGGCTGCTATAATGTAGGGCCGGATGACTGCGACTGCGTTACCACCGGGGAGCTGGCGGATTTATTCTGCCGTTACTGGGGGCAGGGAGCCAGATGGGAAAGCCGGCATGACGGCGGCCCCCATGAAGCGAATTTCTTAAAGCTGGACTGCTCGAAGGTAAAAGCCAGGCTTGAGTGGCGTCCCAGATATCATGTGGCGGATGCCGTGGAAAAGACGGTGGAATGGTTTAAGGCCTGGATGGCCGGGGAAGAGATGCGGCAGGTGACGGACAGGCAGATTATGGAGTTTTTTGCCCGGTAAGGGTTTGCCTAGAGCATTTTTCAAACACGCTCTAAAAGGGGCTCTGCCCAGCGGAAAAGGCATGGTTTTCACGGTGGGCATATCAGGCAGACAGGTAAAGGAAGGGAGACAAGGACAGGATGTTTGAACAGATGACGGAAAAGCAGGCGCGCCAGGAGATTTTAAGCCAGGTGGCGGAGTACTGCCGGAAATTCCACGGAAAAAAGGAAAATTTTTCGGAGGGGCAGAGAATACCGTATGCCTCCCGGGTATATGATGAACAGGAGATGGTAAACCTGGTGGATTCCTCCCTGGAATTCTGGCTTACCGCAGGCCGGTATACGGAAGAATTTGAGGCAAAGCTTGCCAAGTTTCTAAATGTGCGGTATTGCTCGGTGGTCAATTCCGGCTCATCGGCAAACCTGGCCGCGTTTATGGCGCTGACCTCCCCTCTTTTAGGGGATCGGCAGATCCGGCGGGGAGATGAGGTGATTACCGTAGCGGCGGGGTTCCCCACTACCGTTACGCCCATGATCCAGTATGGAGCGGTCCCGGTTTTCGTGGATGTAACCATCCCGCAGTATAATGTGGACGTGGCGATGCTGGAGGAGGCTTTATCGGAAAAGACTAAAGCGGTGATGCTGGCCCATACTTTGGGGAACCCCTTTGACTTATCGGCGGTAAAGGCGTTCTGCGATGCCCATAAGCTTTGGCTGGTGGAGGATAACTGTGACGCATTAGGGAGCCTTTATGAGTATCAGGGCAAGTCCTGCCTTACGGGGACGGTAGGCGATATCGGCACATCCAGCTTTTATCCGCCTCATCATATGACTATGGGAGAGGGCGGGGCGGTTTATACCGATAATCCGCTGCTTCATAAGATTATCCGTTCCTTCCGGGACTGGGGAAGAGACTGTTCCTGCCCTTCCGGGAAGGATAACCTGTGCGGCCATCGGTTTGACCGCCAGTACGGGGAGCTTCCCCTGGGGTATGACCATAAATACGTATATTCCCATTTTGGTTACAATTTAAAAGCCACGGATATGCAGGCGGCTATCGGCTGCGCCC
This sequence comes from Lachnospiraceae bacterium, assembly GCA_910575565.1. Classification (GTDB taxonomy): domain Bacteria; phylum Bacillota; class Clostridia; order Lachnospirales; family Lachnospiraceae; genus Caccovicinus. The sequence continues at coordinate 113,465 of CAJTFL010000005.1, forward strand.
AGCTGGAGAAATTCCCTGGCTTTGTAAAGCGGCGCCGGGAGAATTTTAACCGGCTGATGGAAGGGCTTAAGGGGACGGAGGATAAGCTGATCCTTCCCAAAGCCTGCCCCAATTCCGTGCCCAGCTGGTTCGGTTTCCTGATCACCTGCCAGGAAGGGGCAGAGCGGAATAAAGTGGTTCCCTTTATTGAGGGAAAGGGCGTACAGATCAGGATGCTGTTTGCCGGGAATTTAACGAAGCATCCCTGCTTTGACCAGATGCGGGCAGAGGGGAAGGGATACCGGGTGGCAGGGAGCCTTGGGGTGACAGATCGGATCATGCGGGATTCCTTCTGGGTAGGCGTGTACCCGGGCATGACCGACGAGATGATTGACTATATGGCTAAGGTTATCCGTGAGGCGGTGGGGCTGTAATGGGATAGCTGTATTAGCGCATTGGCTGTGACGGGACAGCTGCCTAATGCAATGAGCATGAGGTTAATTTCTGAAGGATTGGTTTGGCAAAGCTTTGAGGGCAGATGCCTTGTTTCTAATTGGAATAACGTTATAGTGAACGACAAAAATTTTTTGTTTTTGGCGTTCACTGCGCCGATTTTGCGTTGCGTGAAACGCAACACTTACTTTTGCAAAATCGTGCGCATCCCCCGGAGGGATTATAGTAAACGACAAATTATTTTGTCGTTTACTATAGCTGGCAGAAGGAAAGGGAGGCATGGTGCGGCAATGGATGGGTTAAAGAAGGTTCATCAGGCAAACCTGGCAGTTTTAAAGGAGATTGACCGGATTTGCCGTAAATATAAATTAAAATATCTCCTGGATGCGGGGACGCTTATTGGGGCGGTAAGGCATCAGGGCTTTATCCCCTGGGATGATGATGCGGACGTGGCGATGACCAGGGCAAATTTTGACGGATTCTTAAAGGTGGCTCCCCGGGAGCTGCCGGAGGGGATGGAGCTGGTGCTCCCCGGAAGCTTCCATGGCGGGGAAGGCTTTTACGATTTTACCCCCAGGATTATCTATAAAAACAGCCAAACCCATCAGGAAAGCGGGGAGATGGATTTCTATGACGGGAAGCTGAACCATCTCTGGGTAGATATCTTTGTGCTGGATGCCCTTCCGGATGGCCGCATCGGGGCGGTGGCGGCTAAAGGGATCCAGGCCGGGCTTTACGGCCTGGCTATGGGGCATCGGTATCGGCTGGATTACGGCAAATACAGCCTGCCCCAGAAGCTTATGGTGGGCGTAATGGCGGCGGTGGGGCGGTTAATTCCCTTAAAATGGATTATGGCCCTTCAGCGGAAGATGGCGAAAAAGGACAGGAAGAAGAAAACAAAGCGGCTGTACTACAGCAACTACCAGCCGGATTTTTTGTACGTCACCTTGGAGCGGGAATGGAGCACGGAAACCGTATTCCTGCCCTTTGAGGACACGCAGCTGATGTGCCCGAAGGGCTGGCATCACGTCCTCACCCAGGTGTACGGCGATTACAAGACACTTCCGCCTAAGGATAAGCGTAAGCCCAGCCATTCCACCATTGAGATATTGGTGGATGGCGGGGAAAGGGCAGAGGCTTAAGAAGGCAGGAGAACAGGCAGAAAGGATTAAGGTGTGATGGAAGAAACCGAATACGAAAAGCTGCTTTCCGTGGTGGTGTCGGTTTATAATGAAGAGCAGGCGCTGCCTGAATTCTACCGGGAAGCCAGCAAAGTGTTAAAGGGCCTTAAATGGGATTATGAACTGATTTTTGTCAATGATGGGAGCCAGGATGGGAGCGGGAAGATTTTAGATGAGCTGTCCCAGGAAGATTTACGGGTAAAGGTCATCAGCTTTTCCCGGAATTTCGGCCATGAGGCGGCCATGATTGCGGGCTTGGATTACAGCCAGGGGGACGGCATTGTGTGCATGGACGCAGATTTGCAGCATCCTCCGGAGTGCTTAAGAGCGATCGCGGCTTGTTTTGATGAAGGGTATCAGGTCATCAACATGGTAAGGACAAAGAATGAAGACGCAGGCCTGATCAAAAACGTGACTTCCGCCGCCTTTTACCGCCTGATCAATGCCATATCTGATGTGCACTTTGAGCCTAACGCTTCTGATTTTTTTGCCGTGGATAAGCAGGCCGCCAATGTGCTGCGCACAAGCTGCCGGGAAAAGGTGCGTTTTCTGCGGGGATATGTGCAGATTATCGGTTTTCGCAAAACCACCCTGCCCTATGAGGCGAAGGCCAGAGTAGCCGGAAAGAGCAAGTACAGCCTGAAAAAGCTGTTTGCGTTTTCGGTAAACACTATCTTATGCTTTTCTAATATGCCCTTGAAATTAGGGATCTACGCCGGGATGTTTTCCGCTCTTTTGGGTCTGGCTGTGATGCTCTATACCTTGTTTACCCGTGCCGGGGCTCCCAGCGGCTATGCCACCATCGTAGTGCTGCTCTGCTTTATGTTTGCCATGCTGTTTGTGGTGGTGGGGATAATCGGAGAATATATCGCCATTTTGTTTACCGAGTTAAAAGATCGGCCGGTTTATCTTGTGGCGAATACCAGGAATTTAAAGGAAGGGTTAGAGAAGGGGACGAAGGAGCCAAAGCAGCTGAAGTAGCTGGAGAGAAATTATTTCCGTATTTTCACGGTAATGAGCCGGGCAGGCAACTGCTTTTCGGAAAGAAGGTGCAGTGATGGGAAGGTTTGTAAATCCTGACAACAGCGCGTTTCAGGTTGCGCTAAATTCAGAGATATATATTGATAAAACCGGCCTGTTGGAATATACCAACAGTGTGCTGGATACAAAACAAAGCTTGATCTGCAACAGCCGCCCCCGGCGGTTTGGAAAATCGATTACGGCAGATATGCTTGCGGCATATTACAGCAGAGGCTGTGATTCCGGGGAAATGTTTTCTGGCCTTGCTATTAGCAGGAACAGGGATTTTCAAAAGCATCTAAATCAATATGATGTGATTCATCTGGATATCCAATGGTGTATGTCCCCGGCGGGAAGCGATGATGTGCTTACGCTGTTGATTCATCTCGGGTATTTAGCCTTTAACCAGAAATATCAATCTGCCTATATACCAAACGAAGAAATCCGTCAGGAATTTTTGGCTGCGGTTAAAGCAAAAAAGTGAAATGATATCATAAAAAATAAGGGTGCTGCGAAATCATCAAAGGTGGGTGATTGAGCGGCATCCTTTATTTTATACTCCCTTTTGCACCCTTAAAAAACTTGTACATTTAATTTGACGAGCCTTGATATGCTTATACAGTAACGATATTTCCATTATCCTGTACCAAAATAAAACGTATGCCAGTCTTTTGTATTAGTTCCAGTTTTGACCATCGTTTAGCTAATTCCAAACTCTTTTTCGTATATGGCACGGCAACGGCGGGAATAGTCTGTTCATTCATAAAAGAACTGGTCATTAGCTGCCCGATGGCTTCCCTCATAAGAGGGTACTCCTGACTACTTTTTCCATGTTTGCTTTTTTTACTTTCCACAAACAAAGTTTTCCCGTTTTGCAGGAGGATTTGAACGTCTCCATATCCCGGAATGGATTCTATAATGATTTTTGCTTTTTGTCCTGTTATGCAATACTGGCCTTGCCAACGGTCAAAATCCCCATCTGTTTTTTCACAGTGATTTTCGCTCAAAAATCCTTTGATGTCAAAATGAAATGTCTTTCCGATTTTGATCTGTGCGCCATCAATAGAAACTTTAACATCCTGTTCGGTAAGATGATTTTTGATGTAGTATATCGCTAAACGCAGGCTTACTTCTGGTTCCGTCATATTGGTCAATCCTTCATTTCATTCGCAGATTTCCTGAATCTGCGAAAGCAAAGAAAAGCCTGATAAATCAGCACAGTTTAACTTTCCTGACCACAAATTTGACCATGAATCTGATTAAGGCTTGATTTAGAAATTAAATTATTAGAAAGATGACCATTGGAAATTCTTACATTCGCTTGTCTATGGATTTGATCATAAAATGCAGAAAGTGCGTCTAAATACTTACGCTTTATGTCCATAGATGGATGGACATATCGATTTAAAGTAATTTGGACATCTGAATGTCCCAAAAGCTCGCTAAGGCTTTTTACATCTGTTCCTCCTTCGATGCAGTTCGTGGAAAAAGTGTGCCGCAATACATGAAAATTCTTGTATTTTATCCCTGCAGACATTAAAACCTTTCGGAAATGATTTTGTATGGTTCTTGGCTCCATAGGCTTATCGCCGCCAAATATGTATGCTTTTTCTCCCTTACCTTGCTCTTGATTTCGCTGAAGCTGATTAATTAGCGCAAAAACTGTAGGCGGCAAAGGAATTTCCCGTTTAGAATGGGCACTTTTTGGCGTTGTTTCCACCAAAATCGTTTTCTTTTGGCTTACTCCTGCCTTCTGCAAATTATCTGCATTTTGCCATTCTTCTGTCTCCTGCACATCCTCCAAATAAAGTCTCTGTACCGTCCGGTTTATGGCAATCATTTGGCTATCGGTATCCAAATCCTCCCATTTCAAAGCGCATAGTTCCCCCAAGCGCAGGCCAGTATGCAGGCACAGCAAAATTGCCGCCTTATAACGGTCTGATTCACAGCCGTTATTCAACTCTAAAAGGAGCTTTGCCTGCTCTTTCCTGGAAAAAGTTTCTACCGGCTTTTTAGGAGCATGAGAAATAGGCCTTTTTAAAAATGGCATGGTAATGGAATAATTCCGAGACGCAAATTTTAAAACTCGGTTTAAGACGCAGTAAATGCTTTTCCTAACACTCTCAGACAAGGGGTCAGAAATCTTTTCCTGGACACAGCAATCCGTAATTTCCACTATAGCAGTATCCTGGAACACGCTTTTCAAATAGTTTTTGTAGATTAGGCGGTATTTTACATAGGTTGATGGCTTTCTGGTTGCTTTTACCTGGAGCAGCCATTCTTCGGCGGTATAGGTAAATAAACGGTTTTCCTTTGTTATCCCTTCCGCTGCTGGCTTCATTTCAGGACTTTCATTGGGATTTTTTTCTTTGCCACCTTTTCCATCCACCAGCTTTACCGATTCTTTTTGCTGATTCCTTAAAACTGCCAGCTTTTCCCTGGCCTCCTCATAAGTCCTCCCATAGACCGAACGGTATCGCTGTTTTCCCTTCTCCTTATTGTACAGCAGGCATCTCCCCTCCCAGCGCCCATCTTTTCTCTTCCTGATATTCTCTCCGTGCCTTGCCATCGCATACCCTCTCTTTTCTATCGGATTTTGACCATGAAACTGACCCCTAAAAGCCGATTTTTTTCCATTTCCAGCTTACAATACCTTATTTTTCAAGAAAAATTGAAAAAAATTAGTAGCAATTCTCCCTGACATATGGTAGAATTACGTCGATGCAATGTAATCAACACATACGTAAGCTTCTTTTTCATAAGAAAATAGCACGATTTTCCTTTCGCAGATTCAGGAAATCCACGAAAAGAACTTTGATTTATTTTATCAAAAAATAAAGAAAAGACTACAAATATTGTCAATTATTCATATTTTTATTTCCTGCGAGCGTTACTTGTAACGAAAATGGGCCAGGATCCGTGATTGGATGAGCCTTTGAGCCAGTGGCGTTACCTTTTTAACGAGCCAGCAGGAAAGCGGCAGATTAGCGGAAAGTTCCGCGGTAAATGGGGGTATCTGGAAATGTCGTCGAGCAACAACTATCAGAATATGACGGATGGATTCATTAACACCCAAGTGGTCAGCCGTGGGTTAGATGAGCGCACAGTGAAAGCATACCGGCTGGATTTGGAAAAATTTTATCGATGGCTGGAATATGGTGAGGAAGGCGGCCATGATTTGAGCAGAGTGGGTGGCCAGCTGGATGAAGAGGAAAGGGCAGAGCAAGCAACGGATAGAAATGAACTGGACAGGAATAGAAAGAATATGAATATGGATTCTGTGTCAGAAAAGATGGAGGATTATCTGAATTACCTATCCAGGGAAAAGGGCCTGCGTTATTCTACTGTCTGCAGAAAGCAGCGGGTACTGGGATACTATTTGTCATATTTGGCGTCCCAGGGGATTTTGGATCAATACCAGCCCCTAAAACCAGTAGTCCAGGTGAGGGAGGAGGCAGCGGATATGCTTCTGACGAAAAAGGAAGTGGAATTGCTTTTCGGGGCGATTGAGCGCGAGTATGAAGGATTGGACAGTGATTTCCGCAGGCGCGTATGCCTTCGGGATCAGGTAATGATGAAGCTTTTGTTTTATCACGGAATAGAAGTCAGCGAATTATTAAGGCTGGAAGTGATGGATTATAACTGGAAAACGGCATTTCTGGCTATCCGGGGAAAACGGGGGAAAAGCCGTTCAGTATACCTGTTTTCCAGGGAACTTCGGGGACAGATGGAGCAATGGCTGTCAGAACACGGATATTTTGAACATGACGATTTGTACCGGAACCAGATGTTTTTATCTAAGATGGGCAAACCCCTTTCCATGAAAATGGTGATCAATATTTTTGATAAGTACCGGGTGATGGCGGGGATTGAGAAGGAATGCAAGCCTAAGGATTTAAAGAATAGCTTGGGGAAGTATGCGGAGGAGTTGGTAATGGAATGTTCAAACTAACTATTAAAAATACTGGATAGTCAAAAGTTTTTCGCTGATAAAAAACATTTTAAGATAAATTGTGCCATGGTTAAGTTAGCATATACTTCCCTGCGTATACGCCAAAATGTTATCCTTTCTATAAAAGATAAGATAGATTTTATCCTTGTATTTGCATACCGTAATTTTTGCACCCCATTCCGGCAAGTAATGCTTGAAGCCAGTATAATGAACTATTTGAATCGGAATTTATTCTATTTTTAGTGAAACAGGATAAATTAACCATAACAAAAATAGTTATCAGCAAGCGTATTTCTGCCAAACAGTAGAAAACTGTTTTGCGCATTAGCTGAGAAAATTATAGGTTATCCAGATGTTTATATATGAAGAAGAAAATTTTCATATTTTACAAAATACGATAAAAAAGATAAGAACTATAGGGGTATAAACTATGTTGAAAACTAAAAAGGAAACCGATAAACGGATAACACTTCTGCAACTTTTTGGGATTTTGTTTGTAGCATTGGGACATACAGGAGATGGGGTTCCATTATTTTCTAGTTGGTTCCCATATAGTTCGTTTCATATGGCGTTATTTATTTTTATATCTGGATATTTGTATAAAGAACAGTCGGAAACTCAAGCGTTACAGTTTGTTGGGCGAAAAATAAAATCTTTGGTTATTCCATTGTATGCATGGTATTTTGTTTATGCAATACTTTGGAAGATATTAAATTATTTTGATTTACTGCGATATGGAGCCAGCCCCACTATTAATAATTTTCTAATTTATCCATGGACATACGGGCCGAGGTATGGGATAACGGAAGCTTCATGGTTTATTGCGACCCTATTTTTAATTCACATAATAAATGTGCCGCTTAGAAAATTATTTGGAATTGGGAAATGTAAAATTAAAGAATATATTTATTTGATAGTATTGACTATTATGGGAATTTTGGCTGTTATAAAGGCACGGGAAATTGGCGGGCTTCCAGGAGAGATGTCCCAATTGCAGTCGATGACAATAAAAGTTGGATTTTTATTTCCGTTTTACCAGATAGGGCATTTGATGAAAAAAGAATGGGAGAAATCATTGGATAGTATTCCTAATACCGTATATATGGCAACATTAATGGGGGGCAGTTAATCCTTGCATATTTTGCGGGAGGGGTGTCTGGGTTATTTAATACAGTAGTGCATTCTTTATATCCGTATCCGACAATTGCGTATTTATGTGCCTTTACAGGGATTTTATTTTGGTTTAGATTAACAAAAATACTTATGCCTGCCTTAGAAGGAAGCAAGGTTATTTCCTTTGTGGGAAGTAATACACTTCCAATTGTAATTCATCATCAATTGGGAATATATGTTTTAAATTGGATTATGTATGGGATAAAATTATCAATTGGGGGATTTAGCGGTCTGTCATTGGAAAAGATTAAGGCAAATTATTGGTATACATATGCGCCAGATGGAATCGATATATTTAAAATCGTGTACTTAGTAGGCAGTATAGCGTTTTCGTTAGGAGTAGATTATTTATTTAGAAAGGCAAAAAGCGGGATGATAAAAAACTTAAAGACACATTGGCGCTATCCGGCATCAAGAGTTTATCCCATGAGATGATGATTTAGATATAGTGGTGATAAAGGGAGTTACAAAATTTATTGTATATTTTATATATCAATATAAAGAAAATTTCCAATTATATTGTGTCGATGCAGTAAAAGATTATTCATATGAAAATGAAAAACAATTTACTTTAAAATTTTATTTTTTATCAGTGAAGAATTTTTGATTGTCTAGTAAAAATATATAAATCTAAAATGGGAAATTTGGAGAAAATTAAAGCATGAAAATATCATATGTTATGAATTGGCGGTGACAATATGGCAAGTTTTAATCCATCTGCAGCTCATATTGTATATGCTTCTGATGATAGATTTGCAGAAATTCTTGGGGTATCATTAGTTAGCCTATTTGAAAATAGTAAAAATATGGAAGAAATTACGGTCTATATTCTTGATTCAGGTATATCAAAAGAAAATAAACAGAAATTGTTTTCCGTATGTGAGCACTATAAAAGAGTAGGAATGTTTATTCCAGCGACAAATATTAGTGAAAAAATGTCAATGAATGTAAAGCTTGATCGTGGCAGCTTGAGTCAATACGCGAGGTTATTTGTATCATCAAATTTGCCTGAAAATTTGAATAGAGTTCTATATTTGGATTGTGATGTTATTGTAATTAAAAGTGTGAAAGAATTATGGAATCTTGAACTTAAAGGAAAAACTATTGGTGCATTGCTGGATGCATTTAGCAAATACTATAGAGTAAATATCGATTTAAAAGAAGATGATATTATGTTTAATTCAGGCGTTATGTTAATCGATTTGAATAAATGGAAAAAACAAAATATTGAGGAACGTTTATTAAATTTTATTGCAAGAAAAAATGGCATTATACAACAAGGTGATCAGGGAGCACTTAATTTTGTGCTTAGTGATGAAACTTATTGTTTTGCTCCAAAGTTTAATTCGGTGACTATTTTTTTTGATTTTTCGTATCATGAAATCTTGGAGTATAGAAAACCGCCAAAATTTTATAGTAGTGAAGAAATAAAGGATGCTATAGATAATCCATATATTGTTCATTTTACAACGAGCTTCTTGAGCAAGAGAGCATGGGTGAAAAATTGTCAACATAAATATGTAAATAAATGGATGGAATATAAAAACATGAGTCCCTGGGAAAATACGGAACTTTGGGACGACAGGCGTTCGCAGTGGAAAATTAAGATTTTTAATACTTTGCCAAGAAATTTGGCAATTAAAATTGCTGGTGTTATGCAGGCGTATGGTAGACCTTTAAGGAATAGGCTATGGAAAAAATAAATGTATAGGTAGTTTTATGGGAGGCAATACATATTGAGAAGAAAAATAAAGGTATTAGTAATTACTCATGCACCATGGCGTAATGATACAAGTATCGGCAATTCGTATTCTAATATTTTTGCAAATATGAATGATAAGATAGAATTTGCTCAAATTTATGTAAGAGATGGTTTGCCGGAAAATAACTTGGTGTATAGATATTTTAAACTATCAGAAAAGCAGTTGCTAAAGAGCATTTTTACTAGAAAGTCTGTGGGAGAAGAGTTTATTTTAGATAATCCGATGGACACGCCATCTGTCCATTTTTCAAATAAATATAATATGGTTCGCCAGCTTAGATGGGATATATTTCTTTTAGGTCGCGATGTTGCTAGTTCATTAGGAAAATGGAAAACAAAAGAATTAGATTCGTTTTTAGATGATTTTAAGCCAGATATTATATTTGGTACACTAAGTTTTGTGCCACTTATTAATCAATTAATGATTTATGCTAAAAAAAGAACAAATGTGGAATTGATTACATATCCTTGGGATGATTGGTATCATATAAATAAAAACTCATGGTCGTTTTTTTACTATATAAGAGTTTACCTTGAACGGTATTATATAAAAAAGTGTGTAGAAAATTGTAAATTTTTATATACAATCACCGAGCAGATGTGTGAGGAGTATACGTTCATTTTTAACAAAAAGTGCAAGGTGTTAAGAAAAGGATATAACTTCAATGAAAGGCGTTTTTTTAAAAGAATAAATTTGCAGAAAATACGCCTTGTTTATGCAGGTAATATCGGAGATAAGCGATGGGAGATTTTGGCACATATTGCTCAAACCATTGTAAAAATTAATTCTAATAGCAAAATAAAGATGTGTCAATATATTTATACACTTACGCCGATAAATAGTAAAATAAAAAAAGCATTAGAAATACCTGGGGTAAGCTATATGATGGGAAGTATTTCATCTAAAGCAGTTTCTGAAGTAATGGATGAAGCAGATATTTTGATTCATGTAGAACCTATTGATAAGCTCAAACTCGAAAATTGTAGATTATCTTTTTCTACTAAAATTGTAGATTATTTATTTAAAGGAAAATGTATTCTTGCAGTGGGTGGTCAAAATGCGTCAATGAATTACTTAAAAGATAATGATGCAGCGTTGATTGTTGATGATTTAAGCAGACTTGGAGAAATAATGGATATGATAATAAAGAATCCTGCATTGATATATGAATATGGGGAAAAGGCATGGAATTGTGGAAAAAGAAATCATAATATTGATACAATTCAAACGATGTTATACCATGATTTCCTTAACATAATGAAAAATGAGGGATAGTGAAATGCTTGTTAGTATTATAGTTCCAATTTATAATGGTTTTAAATATATCAATAAACTATATATATCGTTGATAAATCAAACTTTTCAGGATTTTGAGGTTTGGTTTATCAATGATGGTTCTTATGATAATTCTTTAGAAATTTTAACAAAAATTATTAAAAAAGATGAAAGAATAAATGTGTGCAATCAAAAAAACAAAGGAATTTGTGCAGCTAGAAATGCCGGAATAGCCCATGCGCGGGGAAAATACATTATTTTTTTAGATCAAGATGATAGCTTTGAAAATAATTTGATTGAAAGCTACGTAAGTGCTATTGAAACCCAAAATGTTGATATGGCATCCTTTGGAAAAATACATTATTGGATTTCAGATGAAGTTATTGTTAAAAAAGAATTTCAGAAATTTAATGATGAACGAGTATCAAATTTGACAAAAATGTATGAATATTTATTTAATATAGACAACAAAAAAAGGTTAATGACTATATGGAACTGTATATATCGAAAAGATGTAATAGAAAAATATAATATTCAATTTGATGAGCATTTTAAGCATGGTGATGAGGATGGAATGTTTAATATAGAGTATGTTTTACATTGTAAAAGTATTTATTTTTCTAGTAAATGTTGCTATCACTATTATATTAGGAAAGGTGTAAGTACAATAACAAAATATAATGATGAATTGTTAAATGATTATTTATATTTTATAGATAAACTATATTATTTGGTGTCGAAAATAAAAGATGAGTATATTAATGCATTGATTAAATTATATATGTTGAGATTTTTTTCAAATATATATATTAGGTTTTGCAGACATCATCCAAAAACAAATGATAAAATTAACTTTTTGAAAAGATTGAGAAATTCAAAAAATTTTGAATATGCACTTACATTTTCAAATAAAAAATATTATAAACATTTTTCAATTAAGTATTTTTATTGGAATATTATAAACTTTTTTTTGATAAAGAAAAAGTATATTATATCAATTTTACTATTAAATATAATAAAATCACTAAAAAGTCTTGATCGTAAATAAAATTGTCGTCTCATTATTAATTTTATGTGAATTACCAATCGAAAATGTAAAATGGAGGAATGAATTATGTCTGCATTTAATGGTTCAACTTTGATGATTACTGGTGGGACAGGTTCTTTTGGCAATGCTGTTTTAAAGCATTTTATAGAGTCGGATATTAAAGAAATACGTATTTTTTCACGTGATGAAAAAAAACAGGATGATATGCGCCATGAGTTACAGGCAAATCATCCTGATGTAGCGAATAAAGTAAAGTTTTATATTGGTGATGTGCGTAATGCCAAATCAATTAAAGATGCGATGTATGGTGTAGATTATGTATTTCATGCATCTGCATTAAAACAGGTTCCTTCTTGTGAGTTTTTTCCAATGGAAGCTGTACGTACTAATATTATCGGTACTGATAATATGCTTCATGCTGCTATTGAAGTAGGGGTGAAAAAGGTGGTATGTCTTTCAACGGATAAAGCAGCTTATCCAATAAATGCAATGGGCATTAGCAAAGCAATGATGGAACATATTATTTATGCCAATGCACGTATTGCTGCTGAGCGTGGTGGTACGGTTATCTGTTGCACTCGATATGGAAATGTAATGTGTAGTCGAGGTTCTGTAATTCCTTTATTTATTGAGCAAATAAAATCAAATAATTCAATTACAATTACAGATCCAAATATGACGCGGTTTTTGATGAATTTAGATGAGGCGGTTAGTTTAGTTCAGTTTGCACTTGAATATGCTAATCCGGGAGATCTTTTTATTCAGAAGGCGGATGCTTCTACAATTGGAGATTTAGCTGAAGCTGTTCAAAGACTTTTTGGAAATACAGGAATAAATGTTATTGGAACTCGTCATGGCGAAAAATTATATGAAACATTGATGACAAGAGAAGAGAGATTGCGTTCCGAAGATATGGGGAATTATTATCGTGTAGCAGCGGATAGCCGAGATCTTAATTATGATAAGTTTGTGGTAAATGGTCAAGTACATACTATGGCAAATGAAGCCTATACAAGCCATAATACTAATCGGCTTGATGTAGAAAAAATTATTAAGAAAATTCTCACAACAGAATATGTTCAGAAAGAATTATATGGAATTGAACATAAATAATGAAAAAATGGTTTTTAGTTTAACTGTATCAAATTGTAATTTAATTAGTAAAGGATAAGTTTATGAATATACTGGTGACTGGCGCAAAAGGTATGGTTGGGACTGCTCTTATCAATAATTTAAAAAATATACAAAATGGAAAAAATAAAACAAGGTTAAATATTAAAGTTAATGAAATATTTGAGTATGATATTGAGTCTACAGATGAGGAATTAAATAAATACTGTCAAAGAGCAAATTTTGTTTTTCATCTTGCGGGAGTAAACAGGTCAAAAAATCAAAAAGATTTTATGGATGTAAATTTTGGCTTTTCCGCAATTCTTCTTGAAAAACTTAAGAAATATAATAATAAAGCAACTATAATGCTATCATCATCTATTCAGGCAGCGCTTCAAGGTCGATTTAAAGATTCAGAGTATGGGCGTTCTAAAAAAGCTGGAGAGGAATCGTTTTTTTCCTATGCAGCAGAAACGGGTGCAAAAGTTGCTGTGTATCGTTTTCCAAATATTATGGGGCATAGCAGACCAAATTATAATTCTGCAGTATCAACATTTTGTTGGGCAATAGCAAACGATAAACCATTTATTGTAAATAATCCATTCACAGAACTTGAACTTCTCTATATTGATGATTTAATAGAAGGAATGTTTGATCTTTTAGAAGGAAAAGAGAAGCACTGCGATTACGATGGTACAAAAATTATAGAAAATATAAATGGACGTTTTATTTATGTTCCTACTATGTTTAAAGTGACTTTGGGAGAAATTGTAGATTTATTAGAGCAATTTAAACGGCACACAATTACGCTCAAAATGCCTAAAATGCCTAACGGTTCATTTGCAAAAAGATTGTATAGTCTTTATTTAACTTATCTTCCGATGGAAAAGTTTAAATATAGCTTGAAAATGAATATGGATAATCGTGGTAGTTTCACAGAAATTATGCATACAGAAGATTGTGGACAAGTTAGTATAAATATTAGTAAACCAGGGATTACAAAAGGACAACATTGGCATAATAGTAAGTGGGAGATTTTCATTGTTATATCTGGTCATGGATTAATTCAAGAGAGAAATATTAATTCTGGAGAAAAAGTAGAGTTTGAAGTCTTTGGCGATAAATTGGAGGCAGTTCATATGATTCCGGGATGGACGCATAATATAATTAATTTAAGCGAAACGGAAAATTTAGTAACAGTAATGATTGCTAATGAAATATTTGATTCATGCTATCCAGATACGTTTGTAGAACCTGTATAGGAAAAAGAAGGTGTAGTATGGAAATGTATGAGAATGTGCATTGGAAGGAAAATGGGAAACTAAAGCTTTTAATTATTGTTGGAACAAGGCCAGAAATTATTCGACTGTCAGTAATTATTAAAAAATCACGAAATTATTTTGATACTATCCTTGTGCATACAGGTCAAAATTATGATTATAATTTAAATGGAGTTTTTTTTCATGATTTTGAGTTAGAAGCGCCAGAAGTTTATTTAAATGCAGTTGGTGCAGATCTTGGTGAAACTTGTGGAAATATTATTGCAAAAAGTTATAAACTAATGGTTGAGCTTAAGCCAGATGCTGTTTTAGTATTAGGAGATACTAATTCTTGCCTTTCTGTAATTGGGGCAAAACGACTTCATATTCCTATTTTTCATATGGAGGCAGGAAATCGCTGCAAAGACGAGTGCTTGCCAGAAGAAACGAATAGAAGAATTGTTGATGTTATTTCAGATGTTAATTTAGCTTACTCAGAACACGCACGTCGTTATTTAGCTGATTGTGGAATGCCGAAAGAGCGTACTTATGTAGTAGGTTCTCCTATGGCAGAAGTTCTGCACATGAATTTAAATAAAATTGAAAAAAGTGATATTCTTAAGAAGTTAAATCTGGAAAAAGGTAAATATATTTTACTTTCTGCTCATAGAGAAGAAAATATTGACAACGGAAAAAATTTTATCAGTCTTTTTACTGCAATTAATAAAATGGCTCAAAAATATGATCTGCCAATTTTATATTCTTGCCATCCAAGAAGCAAAAATAAATTAAAGGAAATAGGATTTAAACTTGATAAGCGAATTATCCAGCATGAACCATTAGGTTTCCATGATTATAATTGCTTGCAAATGAATGCATTTGCAGTAGTTTCTGATTCTGGCACATTGCCAGAGGAAAGCAGCTTTTTTACTTCAATTGGGCATTCGTTCCCGGCTGTTTGTATTCGGACAAGCACAGAAAGACCTGAAGCATTAGATAAGGGGGGATTTATTCTTTCAGGTATTGATGATAAGAGTTTATTACAGTCTATAGATATTGCAGTTATGATGAATAGAAATGATGATCATGCTATTCCAGTTCCAGATTATATTGATAGAAATGTTAGTATTAAGGTAATTAAAATAATTCAATCGTATACTGGTATTGTAAATAAAATGGTTTGGAGAAAATAGAATATAGGTATTGGTCATTTTTAAAAAATGCTAGTTTTAAATAAAAATGTAGGAAATATTATTGTATTTTAATTATCATTGTAGTGATCGAATAGGAGATTGAATGAAAACAGATAAGTGTAATTTAATAATAAAGAAGATATTAAATAATGATGTTAAGTTTATTATTTCTAAAATGCTCCATCCATTTAGAAATGATTTTATGCTATATAATATTTCTAATCGTGCTAAAAAAGGAAAAGTTAATTTAAACTATTGGAGTGAGGCGTACAATCTTGGTGACACATTATCTCCGATTGTTGTACAATATATGCTTGATAAAAAAGGATTGGATTATTCTGCAAAAGATAATTTAAAGGTTCATTTATATGCGATAGGAAGCATATTGACTGCAGGAATACAAGATTGTACTGTTTGGGGAAGTGGCATAATAAGTGCGAATTTACTCTATCGAATAAAGAATAGGAAATTGGATATACGTGCAGTAAGAGGCCCTCTAACTCGTTATATGTTAGAAGATTGCGGATATATTGTTCCACAAGTTTATGGTGATCCAGCAATTTTAATGCCGGAAATATATTATCCTTCATATATTTCAAAAAAATGGAAATATGGATTGGTGTTGCATAAAGATGATGATTTAAAAAAAGTAAAGACCAATTTACATAAAAAAATAAAATTACTAAATATTTGCACTAATGATTTTAAGGGGTTTATTAATGATTTATGTAGTGTTGAATTAGTGATTTCTTCGAGTTTACATGGAATTATTTTGGCGGAGTCGTATGGGATTCCGGCAATTTGGATCCGCCCCATGAATGATTATAGTTTTAAATTTGTTGATTGGTATTATTCAACAGAAAGATTCGTTTTTCCAATATGTAATAGCATAGAAGAGGCGTTAAATAGTAGACCACCCGAATTGCCAGATTTAAAAGAAATGAGAAAGAAATTAAAGGGAGCGTTTCCATATGACATATTTAAAATTTAATATTATTTTTAGATAAAAATAAGTAGTCTATAATTGCTTTTCCTTGGAATTTGATAAATTATAAAATATATTATGGGGGTATAAATGATGGTTTCATTATTTACCATCCTGACTATAGAGATAATATTTTGTTTTATTACGTATATACATATAAACGGTGTGTTCGTGCACCCGACATTATTATCATTTTTAGTAATAATGGTTTCAACAATATTTGGAATAATTGGAAATGTTGTTTGGAAAGTTGATGTGTCTTATTTTACAATAGTTGTGATAATTATAGGTTTCTCTGCAATGTTTTTAGGAGATGTAATTGCCAAAAAAGTTACAAGGCAATATAAGTATAAAGAAAATCATGAATGCAGAGAAATAGTAATAAATAAGTTTAAAATGCAGTTAGTGATTTTGGGTGTAATTATATTAACATTATTATATTGCTTTGATATTTTAAGAGCAGGAAAATTATTGGGAAAAAGTGGATTAGGAGCAATATATGCAGTAAAAAGAGATAGATCGGGAACAAGCTTGTTAATAAGGCAAGGAGTTAAAATTGTAATGGCTACAGCTTTTGTGCATTCATTCTTTTTTGTTAATAATTATATGATATTGCGTATTCGGACGTATGAGAATCTGATGCACTTAATTCCTATAATTTGCGGCGCAATTTGTTGTGTTTTTACAAGTGTAAGAACGGATGTTTTGAGAATAATGACAGCAATCGTTGTTGATTATTGCATACTTTTATTTCAAGAAAAAAAGTGGAAACGGAAAAGTGTCAGAAAATTTATACGAAAAATTTTTCCGATCGCTGTTGCTGTTGCGATATTGTTAACAGCAGTGAGATTTATAGTTAAAGGGGATTCTAATGCTACATCAAATAGTTATGGCATTTTTCAATATATTGCATATTATGTTGGAACCCCTATCGTAGTTCTTGGATCCAAATTGACAGACGGTATTTTACAATATCGAGGTAATGTATGGGGAGAGATAACCTTTAATCAGGCTTGGTTTTTTTTTCAGAGAATTGGATTATGCTTAAATGTTTCGCTGCGATCAGGTTCGGCAAATGTTTGGATTGATGAATCTAAAGCTATTACTGCAAATGTTGATACTATTTTTGGACCGCCAATGATCGATTTTGGAATTATAGGAATGGCAATTTATGTTTTTTTGGTTTATTTAATTCTTAATAAGTTCTTTTATAGATATTTGTATAAAACACAAAGTGGAAAAAAACGTGATAAGAAATTGATTGTGTATTCATATTTAGCTACGATAGCATCAATGTCTTATTATACGAATCTGCTTAATCAATTTTTAACAGTATATTTGGTAGTAACTTTTGTATTGATGGTGATATTATATCAATTTTATGACATTCATTATCAGAGAGAAAAATAAATAAAGAGATTATCTAAATGAATAATAAGAATAAAAAGATAATTAGTGCAGGGATTGGTTATACTGTCGGGAACTATTTGATAAAAGGTTTATCATTCTTGACAATACCAATATTTGCACGATTGTTAGAAAGTTATGATTATGGCATATATAATACTTATATTGCATATGAATCGATAATTTATATTATTATTGGTCTTGCATTACATTCAAGTTTTAAAAATGCAAAATATAAATATTTAAAAAACTTTGATATATATGTGTCTTCATGTGTTTTATTAGGTATGATTAGTGCAACTCTTTGGTTGCTTTTTTTAAATATTATTTATAGATACATGGGAAACAGCTTGAAGTTAGAAAAGTGGGTGATGAACCTACTTATGTTACATAGCTTTGGAAGTGCATTGATTCAATATTATAATGCATATGTTGGTTTGTACTATGAATATAGTAAATTTCTTATTATTTCATTAGTCAATGCAGGGTTAAATATTTTTGGATCTGTAATTTTAATATTATTTGTATTTAGAGAGAGAAAGTTTTATGGAAGAATTTTAGGCTCAGCAATACCTGTTATTATTATTGGATTATTTATTATTGTATATTTTTTTAAAAAGGCTAAACCTTCATTAGACAAAACGATTTGGAGATTTGCGCTAACGTATAGTTTACCTATTATACCTCATGGAATATCACAAGTTATATTAGCACAGTTCGATAGAATTATGATTTCAAATATGGTGGGAGCTGCTCAATCCGGCATTTATAGTTTTGCATATAATGTTTATACAATAATACAAGTGACTAGTAATTCTTTATCAAATATTTGGGAGCCATGGTTTTTTGAAAAAATGCATATGGGAGATTACAAGTCAATTAAAGAAAAAGGTGCTTTATTTGGAACAGGAATGCTTATTTTTTCAGCATTGTTATGTTTGATAGCGCCAGAAATGATTTTGATTTTAGGGACAGACAAATACTCAGAATCTATTCACTGTGTCATACCTATAATTATAGGAGGATACTTTTCTTTTTTGTATGTTTTACCGTGTGAAGTGGAGTATTATTATGAAAAAACGGGATGTATTGCAATGGCAACTTGTGTGGCAGCAATAGCAAATGTAGTTCTTAATTATATTTATATAAAGAAATTTGGTTATGTGGCAGCAGCATATACAACACTGATTACGTATTTGTTTTATTTTTGTTTTCATTATGTTATGGCTAAAAAAATAGAAGGCAAATATATATATTCAAATAAACAAATAATTTTATTGGTGATAGGTGCGCTTATTGTATGTGGAATATCGGTTTCATTGATAAGGTTTGTATTTGTTAGATGGTTGTTGGCAATAGGAGTAGTTTTAAATTGTATTTTGTTTCTTGAGAAAAAATATTGTTTTTTTACAAACATTAAAAGTAAACGATTTTTTTTATAAAATTTACCGTCCGTTCAGCCCGCGCCATTCGCAGAACCGCGGCGCTTACAGCGCTCTCCGCTGCTTACGCAGCTTCTTTTGCTCATAAACGGGCGCTCCCTCAGTGGAAACCGATAGATGAAAATTCATACAAGCATGATTTTCACCTATACGGTTCCCACTAGCTGAACTATTCAATCAATAATTGTTTAGAAAGTGGGTGGACTATTGTGAAAGAGTTAACATTAAGAGAAGTACAAATTCAGTCATTAGAGATATTAATAGATATAGATAAAATTTGCCGAGAAAATTTAATCAAATATTTTATCGTTTTTGGAACGCTAATTGGAGCAGTTCGTCATAAGGGCTTTATTCCATGGGATGATGATATCGATGTTGGAATGACAAGAGAAAATTATAATAAATTTCTTTCCTGCTATAAAAAGGCGGGGAAATTTAGAATAGTAAATTTTCAATCTGAACCATTATGCCCATATATGATATCAAGAATAAGTGATGATCGTTTTAAATTAGAAACTGAATATGGTTCAAAATATGCTATAGGTACATTTGTAGATGTTTATCCGTATGATGGAATAGGAAGTAATAATCAATCAATGAAAAAGATGGTTAGATTATCAAACAAATACTCGAAAGGATTAGCGAGAAGCTTAGAATATAATCCTTTTGTTGCGGTTAAGGATTTGCATAGAGGAATGAAAAAGTGGTTGCTTTTAGGAATGTATATATTGCCTAAAGTAAAGGGATCTGATTACTATAGAAAAAAATTAATTGAATTAACTAATAGGTATGCTTTTGCAGATTCTAAGTATCTTGGATGTGCAATATGGTCTTTAATGAAAAAGGAATGTATAAAAAAGGAGTGGATAGAAAAAACAGTTGATATGGAATTTGAAGGTATAATTGTAATGGCTCCTCAACGTTATGATGAAATGCTTAAGTATAATTTTGGTAACTATATGGAACTACCACCCATTGCAGAACGTGTAGGACACCATTTTTATAAAATATATAAGGTGAATTAAGGAGTCAAAAAAATGATTTTTATTGGTGTGTTTGAATGTTGATATTTGTTAGTAGATTTTGTTTGATTGTTATCTTAAATGTGGTTTCGTAATGTTCTATATAATTAAATCATTCATTAGCCAGAGGATTTTTGATGATATTTTAATGATATCGTTAATTGTAAAAAAATTATGGAGGAGTTTACAAATGGAGATAAAAAGAAACATCCTATTAAACCCAGGCCCATCCACGACAACGGACACGGTTAAGCTGGCACAGGTTGTCCCGGATATCTGCCCAAGGGAAAAGGAATTCGGATCAATGATGGAAGGGATCCGCAGGGATTTAGTGGAGATTGTCCATGGGGATCCAAATGAGTACACGGCAGTCCTGTTTTGCGGATCCGGAACAATTAACATTGATGTCTGCCTGAATTCCTTATTGCCTGCGGAAAAGAAGATCCTCGTGGTCAACAACGGTGCATATAGCACACGGGCAGTTGAGGTCTGCCAGTATTATGGCCTGCCCCATATTGATTTATCCTTCCCGGTAGATCGATTGCCGGATTTGGCGGCGGTCAGGAAGGCTTTGCAGGATGACCCGGACATTGCCCTTGTGTACGCCACGCACCATGAAACCGGGACAGGCATATTGAACCCAATCCGGGAGATTGGCGCGCTGGCCCATGAATACGGGGCGGCATTTATTGCTGACACAACATCTTCCTATGCCATGAGGCCGATCAATGTGCATGAGGAAAACATTGATTTTTGCATGGCCTCAGCCCAAAAGGGGCTGATGGCAATGGCCGGATTGTCCTTTGTCATTGGGAGAGCCGACATGATCAGGCAATCTGCCAGCTGCCCAAGGCGGTCTTATTACTGCAACCTTTTCATGCAGTATGATTTTTTTGAGAAGACGGGGGAAATGCATTTTACCCCGCCTGTCCAGACAATCTATGCGGCGGTGCAGGCGCTTAAGGAATACTGGGCCGAGGGCGAGGAGAGGAAATGGGCGCGGCATACCAGGGTATTCGAGGCAATCCATAAAGGGCTGGACAGGCTGGGGTTTAAAGATGTGGTCAAGAGGGAATGGCAGTCCGGGCTGGTAGTGTCCGTCCTTTACCCGGATGATGTGAACTGGGATTTTATGGGGGTGCATGATTACTGCTATGAGAGAGGGTTCACAATCTATCCCGGGAAAATTTCGGCGGCAAATACGTTCAGGCTTTGTGCGCTGGGCGCGATTGATGAAGGGGATATCGCCAGCTTTTTCAGGGTATTTAAAATGGCGCTGGAGCATTATGGGATATCCGTTCCGGTTAAATACGGTAAATACAGTGTTGGAGGAGGGATGGGGGCATGAAGACGGTATATGCCTGCTTTACAACAGACGTTATCCATGAGGGGCATCTGAACATCATCCATGAGGCGGAAAAATACGGGGAGCTGACGGTGGGCGTGCTGTCCGATGAGGCGATGGTCAAATTTGACCGGTTCCCCACAATTTCATTCCAGGAAAGGATGGAGCTTGTCCGTTCCATACCAGGCGTGGCCCGGGTGGTCAGGCAGGGGGATGTAATGTATGACGAGGTTATTTCGGAACTGCGCCCGGATTATGTCATCCATGGCGACAACTGGCTGGAAGGGCCGACGAGAGCTATCCGCTCCAATGTGGAGCGGATGCTGCGCCCCTATGGCGGGCAGATTATCGATGTCCCTTATACCTATAATGAAAATGTGAAGCGCATTGATGACAGGATCAGGGAAAAGCTTGCAATGCCAGAATTCAGGAGGAGGAGGCTTAAGCAGCTCCTGACAATAAGGCCCATTGTGAAAGCCATAGAAGTACATAGCGGCATCACGGGGGTGATTGCGGAAAAAACCGTGGTTGAGCATGGTGGGAGGCTGGATCAGTTTGACGCGATGTGGATTTCCTCCCTTTGCGACTCGACAGCCAAAGGGAAGCCGGACATTGAGCTTGTTGACATGACTTCACGTTTCCGCACGATTGAGGACATTACGGAAGTTACCACCAAGCCCATCATTTTTGACGGGGACACAGGCGGGCTGGCGGAGCATTTCATGTACAATGTCCGCTCTCTGGAGCGGCTGGGCGTGTCGGCGGTCATCATTGAGGACAAGACCGGGCTTAAGAAGAACTCGCTGTTTGGCACGGAGGCTGCCCAGACGCAGGATTCCATTGGGCATTTCAGCGAAAAAATCCGGGCAGGGAAGAAGGCACAGCTGACGGATGACTTCATGATCATTGCACGGATTGAGAGCCTCATCCTTGAACGCGGCATGGGGGATGCGCTGGAGCGCGCCCATGCATTCGTAGGGGCCGGGGCAGACGGGATCATGATCCACAGCCGAAAAAAAGATCCAGCAGAGATTATTGAATTTTGTGACAAGTTCAGATCTGGGGATCAGGTAACTCCCTTGGTTGTTGTCCCGTCGTCATTCAATATGGTCACGGAGGAGGAGCTTGCGCAGCATGGCGTCAACATCGTGATTTACGCAAACCAGCTGACCAGGAGCGCATTCCCGGCAATGGAGGAAACGGCAAAGGATATTTTAAGGCATCACAGGGCGAAAGAAGTTGATGGCAGGCTCATGCCCATTAAAGACATCATTTCCCTGATTGATACGCTGTAAAAGGAGCGGACATGGTAAATGCGGTGGTAATGGCGTCCGGCATGGGAACCAGGATGAGGCCATTGACGGAAACGACGCCAAAGCCCTTGATAAAAGTAGGGGGCAAGCCAATGGTTGAGACGGTGATAGAGGGGCTTCAGGAAAGGGGCGTTGACCACATCGCCGTGGTGGTGGGATACCTGGGGCAGGAATTCAATTACCTTAAGGAAAAATATGGAAACGTGGCCATTGTTGAGAATGCCGACTATGGGACGGTCAATAACATCTCATCGGTCTACGCAGCAAGGGAGTTCTTGTCAGGGGGCAGCTGCTTCATCTGCGAAGCCGATATCTATGTGCTGGATGGGCGTATTTTCCAGGAAAAGCTTGATGGCTCCTGCTATTATGGGAAGATGGTTGAAGGGTACTCCGATGACTGGGTGCTTGAGCAGGATGGGGGCGGCAGGATTGTCCGGGTAGGGAAAGGCGGGAAGGACTGCTTCAACATGGTCGGGATAGCATACTTCACCGAGGGGGACGCAAGGATCCTATGCTCGGCAATTGAGGAAGAGTATGGGAAGGAAGGATATGAGGCCTTGTTTTGGGATGATGTGGTCAACAAGCACATCAGCAGGTTCAGGCTTGCCGTCCATCCGGTCAACGCAGGCCAGGTTGTGGAAATCGATACGGTAGAGGAATTGGAGGAAGTCCATAGAAAATTTTTTGGAAGGGGCGGATACGATGAAGGTTGAGAAACTGATGGGGATCATTGGATCGGAATTTTATGCCGGGGTCCCGGACTCCCAGTTGAGGGCGCTTTGCGACTGCCTGATTGATCGGTATGGGGCAGATCCGGAGCACCACATTATTGCCGCCAACGAGGGGAACTGTGCAGCGCTGGCGGCGGGATACCACCTGGCAACCGGGAAAGTGCCCGTGGTTTATATGCAGAACAGTGGCGAAGGGAACATCATCAATCCGGCGGCAAGCCTCCTTAATGACAAGGTTTACGCCATCCCGGTCATTTTCATCATCGGCTGGCGTGGCGAGCCAGGGATCCGCGACGAGCCGCAGCATATTTACCAGGGAGAGGTGACGCTGAAACTGCTGGAAGACATGGGCATAGCGTATTTTGTCGTGGGGCAGGGCACGGGGGAAGCGGAGCTGCGGGAAAAAATGGGGGAGTTCAGGGCATTGCTGGGACAGGGGAAGGACGTGGCCTTCGTCATCCGCAAGGGCGCCCTTTCTTATGATGGCAAGGCCGAGTACGCCAGCCAGTATGCAATGCCCAGGGAAGAGATCATCCGGCATATCGTGGCCTGCTCCGGCGGGGATCCGGTTGTGTCCACTACAGGCAAGGCCAGCCGCGAGCTATTTGAGATCCGTGCCAGGCAGGGCCAGCCCCACAAATATGATTTCCTGACGGTTGGCTCCATGGGGCATAGCTCGTCCATTGCCTTGGGTATCGCCATTAACAAGCCGGGCAGGAAAGTGTGGTGCATTGACGGGGATGGCGCGGTCTTAATGCATATGGGAGCCATGGCAGTGATTGGGACAAACGCCCCGGAAAACCTAATCCATGTGGTAATTAATAATGGCGCACATGAAACAGTTGGCGGTATGCCTACGGTGGCTTCAAGCATTGATTTAACGGCCATTGCGAAGGCTTGCGGCTACTTGAATGCTGTGTGCGTAAGTGATGCCGATGGTTTGGATAAAGAACTGGCAGCGGCTAAGCTGAGAAAAGGATTGAGCTTTATTGAAGTAAAATGCGCCATTGGAGCCAGGGCCGATTTAGGCAGGCCGACTACTACGGCAGTTGAAAATAAGAAAAGCTTTATGGAATATCTGCAAGAGTAAAGCTTATTTCAGCATTGGCTACGCCGCCAGAAACAAAATTAATGATAAAGCGCAGAAATAACCGCTTTAGTTTAGTAAAATAAGCGGTTATTTCTGCTTTAATGTTTACGGGCTAATTTAATATTTATGATCTAACTGTCAATCGGCACTTCCTCAGAAAAGCGTCTGTTCGGATAGATGTATTATTCGCTATTTATATATCATGATAAGGAAAGAGTTTAACGATATTTCCAACTTTTCAAAAATTTTACGATTTTGGTGAGTTTTTATCGTCTGTCAGATATGAAGTTAAAGTTTGCAAAGTCCCCATTGTGATTAAAAATATCCTGGAAATATGAAGCAAAATGTGATAAAATAAATTTTACGAAAATACGTATACTATATAGAAATGAGGAAGACAAGGATGGAAGTAATGTCAAGGATTTATGATAAGCGAATTAATAGTACAAATTTATATGTTACAACCACATTTAAGGAATATTTGAGCATTGCCGGACAGTTGATTAAAAATAATGAATTGCAAAGAAAAAGGGTAAAAACATCAAAAACCGTATATTCGCTATTAAAGACGGATTTGATCAATGGCTGTGTGATGCCTCCTATTGTATTGGCGATTATCAATAATGATGAAATTTCAAACAAAAATACAGACAAGGAAATATTTGAATACATTAAAAAGAACAGTAAAAATGTTTTGATTCTTGATGGATTGCAACGCACATATACATTAATAGATGCGGGAAATGAAATAAGCGATGAGAAGCGAGAAGAATTTTTGAATTATGAGATGCGGCTAGAGATATATATCGATATAAACAAGTTTGGTGTGCTGTATAGAATGCTTACTTTGAATACAGGGCAGACGCCGATGTCTCCCAGGCATCAATTAGAGATGCTGTATAGTGGGATGTTGGATACGGAGGTAGAAGGAATCAAGTTAGTTAGAGAAGTAGAGGGAAAGGCAACCCCGGATGATAATGAGTTTATCTTTAAAAATGTTATTGAAGGATTTAATTCTTATATGAATAGAAATGAACTTCCAATGGATAGGGAGGATATATTAGAAAATATTCGGATTCTAGAAAATATGGCAAACGAAAATATTAAAGAAGATTTGTTTAAAGAGTTTTTGGAGATATATGTAAAATTATTTAAAGCATTGCGAAAAGTTAGCGGAGATTATATTGTAAAAAAAGAAGATTTAGAGGAGTATGAAATCATTAGTGCGCCATTTGGAAATAAGGTTAGCAAAATATTTTCTACTTCTCAGGCGATGACTGGTTTTGGTGCGGCTTTTGGCATTATGAAGGACAAAGGGATATTTAAAAAAGAAAAAAATGACTTTGTTTTTCTGAAGGGTATTATTGATAATATTGATAGAACGAATAGTGGAAATGAATGGCTTATGATATTTTTGAAGAAAATGGATATTATAAAGAATAATTCAAAGAAAATAGGTAATGGGCAAAGAATGTTTTTTCACTATTTTTATAGAGAACTTTTAAATCCTGAAAGTGACTCATTTCTTAGACTTAATGCCGCTGTAGAAAATGGGTATAAAAAATATGATAGTCAGGTGAATTAAAATGTTCTTAAAATATACAAATATTAAAGAAATATTTTGCAAATACGATTATGATAAAGCAAGCAATTCTTTTTCTGTTTTTAACAGTGATAAAACCATGGAAATTACGTATCAATCAGTCATTTCATTAGATGACGCATACAATCCGCAAAATTTTGAGATGACTTTATTGGAAAATAAAAATGCATCTGAAAATAGCATATTTTGCGTGTATGCAGATGATATCCGCGTGGGGTGGATATTTCCTGTTCAAGCGCTTTTGTCTGCAGAGCACGAATATGCGAATAATATTCATTTTCTAAGGTATGCTTATATAGCGATATGTAAGTTGATAGCCTGCATTGATGAAAAAGATGTGCGCGATTTCACGACTGATTTTGATTTATTGGATTTTTACCGTTCAGAACAGCAGATATTATTAGTGGATAAAGAAAATATAGCTCAAATACCCGATTATAGTATTGAGCATTACGTGGTTAGTCTTTTTTTAAAAGGATATAGTTTTACAGGAAAGGGAAATGCATTTGTAAATGTTGATTCAATTAATAAAAATTTGAAGCTAACAAGTTTACCGGATGAGTTAAGAAAGATAGAATATATTAATACATTATTTAAAAATTTAATCCCTTTGGAAATGGAAGCTTTCTCTAAATTTCATGTATTATACCAAATCATTGAATTATTAATTATTATTGTATTTCAAACGAAATTTGTGCACTTCGTTGAAAAATTTAAAGACACTTCGCTAGAATTGAAAAGTAATTCTGAAAAACTGTTTGATGATAAAAATGAATTGGATAGCATGATGGGAGAAAAAAATAGAGTAAGATGGTTAATGAATAATTATACGGCTATTTCACAGGATAAAAAAGAGATATTAAATGATTACTGTAAAGAAATTCTTGAGAAAAATCAGCGCAGATATTCAGAAAATATGCCGGAGAATTTATATGATGTAAGATGTTTGATTGTACATAGCTTGTATACATTAGATGATTGTTGTTATAACCAAATATTGCCAGGATTAAATGACGCTTTTTTAGCGGTTATTTTAGAAATGTTGCAGTCTTTTTCAATTCCGAATTAATGTTTTAGTGTAAATAAAAAGTGAAGTTGAACCGTAAAAATAAAATTTTAAAGTATAAGGCTGGCAAAAAAACTTTACGCTTTAGCAATATATAGCGAAATAATTTGAATAGTTATGCTATATATTGCAAGGAGCAATTGTTTTGTGTCAGCCTTATCTTTGGGTTAGATTCATTTTAATGTGCTAAACATATTTAATTTTTGCTAAAAATAGCGATTCTTGCACCTACTGAATCGTCTGATCCCCATCTTTTATGCAGACATGGTAAGGCACGCCTAGCTGTGCCATCCAGCTTCTGGTTTCTATCGTCCGCCAGCTGCCGGAATTTACGCCGCTGCCGCTGTCGTTATTCCACAGCCATTCCGGCGCGGGCCACAGGCAGATTTCCGGGCGGAGCACCTGGTATACTTCCAGGCCTACGCCGTTCTGGCCGTGGTGAGCCATTTGGAGGATATCGCACGTTAATAATTCCGGCGGGGTGTCCTCGATAAACTGTTTTCCCGTTTCCGCGCCCATATCTCCAAGGAATAAAGCTTTTTTTCCGTTAATGTCCAGCATATAGGCCACGGAGCTGTTGTTGATGGAATTGTAGGACTGGAGGTACGGCTTATTCATTACCGTGATTTTAATATTATCTACCCAGATTTCCTGGCCTTTGTAGATATCCCCATGGAGCTTTTCCTGGGGAAGAAGGGAGAGGGTATTCATTAGCGCTGCTACCATGTCGGCCCGGTAAGCTTCGTACTCTTGATACCAACTCAGATTGGCAAAGGAGTAGTAAAGATTGTCCACGGTAATCCCGCATTCCGGGTGGCTTAAAATATAATTCAGCGCCCCTACGTGGTCGGAATGGGGATGGGTAATCAGCCAGGTATCCACGTGTCCGCCCCTGGCCATTAGTGATTGGATTAAGTGGGCAGCGTCCTCTTCCACTCCGCCGTCAATCATGATGATTTTCCCCTGGTTTGTTTCGATAAGCACGGACAGCATCTGGCTGGCGGTTTGGTTTGCCAAAAGGGTAAGCTTTGAGCCGCCTAGGTATCCGGTGATGGGCGTGGCGACGGTCATTACCGGAGGATAGCTTTCCCCGCCGGGGCCGGTTTTATTGCCGCCAGTGCCGGTAGAGCGAATTACGCGGGTTTTAGAAGCCTGGCTGCCTGTTTCCCCGGTGTTTCCTGCGGCAGTTTGGCTGTTTTGCGCTGCTGCGCTGTCTCCTGTGGCAGCCTGGCTACCCTGCGCTACCGTGCTCCCGGAAGAATTTTGGCTGCCTTCTCCTGCGCTGTTTCCCGGCGGAGTCTGGCTGCTTTGTGTGCCGTTATTTCCCGGCGGCGTCTGGCTGTCAATCACCGTGCCGGGGCGGCCGTTTTCGGCGGAGTCGGGGAAGGAATTCCACTGGGAAAAGGAGCTCCGCCGGGAAAGGGCGGCCTTTTGTTCAACTGCCATTTCAAAGCTTTGTTTTTTCACAATCAGAGAATCGGGGATGATCCCTTCCGCAGCCTGGGGGCGGGGCCATCCGGCCAAGGTTCGCAGGTTTTGGTATCCTGCGGGGATTACGGCGGCACAGAAGGCCAGGATGCAGGCTTTTTTGGTATGCCGAAGCCAATTTTTCATGATGGTAGAGTTCCTTTCTGTGATGGTAGAGTTTCTCTCTGGTAGATGCTCCTTTGGTTTGCCCTTCGTTCTGTGGTTATGGAAGAGGCGTTACCGGCGTGTGCTCGCCTGCAGCGACGGTCATATTCACCAGCCAGGTGCTTTCGTCTTCCTTGGTGGCTTCCGGCATTACCTGGACGGTAAAGCCGTAATCGTCAAAGAACCCGCCGTACCGTTCTTCGTCCGCCAAGGAGATGGAATTGTTCTGGATGGCGATGGAATCGTTGATGTGCCGGATTAAGTCGGCAGCGTAGCGGGCGGCGGTTTCCTTGTCTACCGTATCGTCCACGAACAGCTGGGCTTCAATCATTTTTTCCTCGTCCCTGTGGGCGTAGTTGAACGTAACCAGGCCGGGATATTCATCATAATCGTAGTAGCTCATTACGTCATCAGTGACCTGATGCCATTCCAGCTGCACATCCGTATAAACGGTAAAGTCTGGCTGTGGCTTTTCCTCCGGGGATAAGATATTGCTTTTGGTACAGCCGGAAGATAAAATCATTACGCAGCTTAAGGCTGCTGCAAATAGCGTTTTTTTCATGTTTTCCTCCAAGATGTAAAGATTATCGGCCCAGTACACTGGTGTACTGCTGGATGATATCCGATGCAGGCATGACGTCCCTGGGCGTTCGTTCCTGTCTGTGCTGGAACACTACAGTATTATATCCGAAGCTTTTCGGTTTGGATAGGGCTTTTGGAAAAACGTCAGAAAATCTTCACAAATTTTCCTTGCCTTTTTGATCAATCAGTGCTATCATGTTCAATATATTAATTATTTTTTTGTTTTTGAACAGGAGGTTTTTATGAGACAGAATGTTGGACATAAGTCAGGGGAAGGGGAAGTTCCTTTTAAAGAGCGGCTGGATAAGATTACCACGCTGGTTCCCTTGGCAGCCGTAATCCTTTTGTGCATTTTCTTCTGCTTTTTTCCGGAAGGGTCTTCATCGGTTCTGAGCGCTATCCGGTTCTTTTTAGGGGATCAGCTGGGAAGCTGCTATCTGCTTATCGGTTTTGGGGTGTTTGTTTGTTCGCTGTATATCGCGTTTTCCCGGTATGGGCAGATTAAGCTGGGCGGCGGGGAGAAGCCGGAATATACGCCCTTCCAGTGGGGCTCCATGATGTTTACCGCTGGCCTGGCTGCGGATATTTTGTTTTACTCCCTTTGCGAGTGGATGCTGTATGCCAATGAACCCCATATCGCGGAGCTTGGCTCCATGCAGGACTGGGCATCGGTTTATCCGCTGTTTCACTGGGGGCCTATTCCCTGGTGCTTTTATCTGGTGCTTGCAGTGGCTTTCGGCTTTATGCTCCATGTACGCAAGCGGACGAAGCAGAAGTATTCGGAGGCCTGCCGCGCTCTTTTGGGGGATAAGGTAGATAAGGCGCCAGGCCGTGTGATTGACTTGATTGCGGTGATTGCGCTGCTGGCCGGTACGGCCACCACCTTTTCTTTGGCCACGCCCCTGCTTTCCATGGTGTTTAGCCGGGTGCTTTCCATTCCCCAGTCCCATTTTCTGACCATTGGTATTTTGGCGGTTATCGGCCTTACTTACACCATTACCGTATGTTTTGGCATGAAAGGCGTGTCAAAGCTGGCCTCCTCCTGTACATACTTATTTTTTGCCTTGCTGCTGTATGTGCTGGTGGGAGGGGGGCAGCCACGGTATATTATTGAGACGGGAATTACGGCCATAGGCAGCCTGGCCCAGAATTTTATCAGCTTGTCTACCTGGACGGATTCCATGCGCACCTCCTCATTCCCGCAGAACTGGACCATATTTTACTGGGCTTACTGGATGGTGTGGTGTGTGGCGACGCCTTTTTTCATCGGCTCCATCAGCCGGGGAAGGACGATCCGCCAGACGATTTTGGGCGGGTATTTCTGGGGCCTTTCCGGAACCTTTACCTCCTTTATCATTCTGGGGAATTACAGTTTAGGGCTGCAGGTTTTCGGGAAGCTGGATGTGCTGGGGTTTTATGGGAAAACACAGGATCTGTACCAGACGATCCTGAAGGTATTCGATACGCTGCCCTTTAGCCAGGCGGGCCTGATTCTGCTGGCATTGACCATGATTGCCTTTTATGCCACTTCCTTTGACGCGCTTACCATGGTGGCTTCCACTTACTCTTATCAGGAATTAAAAGCGGGGGAAGAGCCGAAGAAGGGCGTGAAGCTGTTTTGGGCGGTTTTGCTGATTTTGTTCCCCATTGCCTTGATTTTTAACGACAGCTCCATGGCGAACCTGCAGTCGGTATCCATTATTGCCGCCTTTCCTATTGGGTTTATTATTTTGCTGATGATTGTAAGCTTTTTCAAAGATGCGAAACAATATCTGGCGGAAAGGGAAGGGCGGGGAGATTTTCTGAAATAAGCAAAGGTAAGCAGAGAGCTTTCCTGAGATAAGAAGAAAGAAGGGCAGAGAGCTTTTGCTAAAATAGCAAAAAAGAAAAGCAAAAAAGAAAAGCAAAAAAGAAAAGCAAAAAAAGAAAAGCAAAAAAGAAAAGCAAAAAAGAAAAGCAAAAAAAGAAAAGCAAAAAAGAAAAGCAAAAAAGAAAAAACGGCCGCCCATTATGGTAGCCGTTTTTGAACTTTATCCATGTACCTCTAGTGCCTTCTTTAACTTGTCTCCAGCCGCTGCTTCATCTGCCCCATTAAAATAGAAGACAAGCCGGTTTCCCTGCGGATTCCAATTGCGCTTCATTTGGTTGTAATCTTTTGCGTTAATCCGCATATCCGTATCCTGGATGTATACTTCGCAGGAACACTGCTGAGCAATCCGGATGATGTAAGAAATCGGCAATGGACGGGCAGAGCGTGCAGCAATGTTAACTTGTTTCGCTAACATAAATACACCACCCCGTTCCCAATAAGTAAACCAGTCGTTACCCGACCATCAGTAGTTGATTGCTAAACTGTTTTTAGTATACTCCCATTTTGTTAAAAATTCAATATTAATTTTTAAGTTTTTGTATAACTTTGCAAAAATATCTTAAAAATTTTTGCGAACTTTTGTTATTTAGCTGAAAATTTAATATAGTTCCGTTACCGGAAGGCCGCTGTGGTATGAATAATTCCCTAATTCGTCCAAAAGAGCCGGGAGCACATCCTCCTGCAGCCCGGTTTTCGACAGGGAAGCGTTCAAATAGTAGTAAATCGTACTGCACTTAGAGAGGCACTGCCGGAAAAGCTGGGGGAAGGAAGCGGTGCTTGCCATGGCGTGGTTCCAGGGGTTTACCCAGGCCTGGTGATCGATGTTTAAGCTTTCCCTGGGATTTTCTACCTCATCCGTCACCAGCTTTTGGGAAGCCACAGGGGTTTCTAAAAATATGGATTCCACGAAGGCTACTTTGCTTTTTTTGGATCCCCTGGGATCAGCCAGGGTGCGGCAGCCGAACCGGAGAGCCAGGATGGAGCGGTGAACCATGCGGGCGGTGACGTGATAGTT
Organism: Lachnospiraceae bacterium; assembly: GCA_910575565.1. Classification (GTDB taxonomy): domain Bacteria; phylum Bacillota; class Clostridia; order Lachnospirales; family Lachnospiraceae; genus Caccovicinus. Next base: position 145,974 of record CAJTFL010000005.1, read on the forward strand.
GTTTTTATGGGTTAAGGGATAGTAGGTTTCGTTAATGCAGTCTGCCAGGAAACGGGAGATAAACTGGGTTTCCAGGCCGTTTAAGCAGATGGTGGCCGCCTGGTTAAACTGAGAAGGCTTTTTCTTTTTGTACTTGGCTAAAAGAAGGGCATCCAGGTCATTTTCCAAAAGGGCATGGAGCCCGTGGGCATGGGCGGAAGGATTCCTGGGATCGTAATGGATCCGCCCGTATACGTAGGGATGGCAGATGTAATCGCCGATGTAATGGCAGAAGAAGCCAGCCAGATAGGCGATCCCCTGCTCGCGCTGCTGCCGTGAGGAAATGTGAGATAAATGGTTTAAGCAGCAGGAAAAAAAGTCGCTTACATGGTGCTCATGCATATAAGAGCCTACGTTCCGGTAGTCCCGGTGGCGGAGGACAGGGATATTGTAGAAAAACATATCCGGACCCTGAAGCCCAAGCTGGTAAAGCCAGCGGTATTTGGAAATCAGGTATTTCAGCTGATTCATGGGCAGATCGTTGTAAGCCTTCATCCCAAGGATATAGTGCGTAGTAAAGCCGGGCACGGTAAGTCACCTCATTTCTTGATGTTGTTTTCTTGATGTGGTGTGATTTTACGCCTAAGGATATTGTATCACGGATCGAATGAAATTCATAGAAATTATTTTACAGGGATTTTACAAAAACCTGGTAATGGATTTGATATTGGGTGGGTAAAATAAGGACTGAACAGACAGTATATTTTGTTCAAAACAAGGGAGGAAATTATGGATATTTTTCATGTGCTGGCCCTGGTGGGAGGGCTTAGTCTATTTTTATTCGGCATGAGCCTTATGGGACAGGCATTAGAGCGCCGGGCAGGAGGAGGGCTTCGGGGGATACTGGGCAGGCTGACCACGAAGCCCGCGGTGGGTCTGCTTACCGGGCTGGGGGTTACGGCAGTGATCCAAAGCTCTTCGGCGGCTACCGTAATGGTGGTTGGCTTCGTCAATTCAGGCCTGATGACCTTAAGACAGGCAATCAATGTGATCATGGGGGCGAATGTGGGAACTACGGTTACGGCCTGGATCTTAAGCCTGTCCGGGATTGACAGCGGGAATTTGGCCGTCAGGCTGTTAAAGCCGTCATCCTTTACCCCGGTACTGGCGTTGGTTGGCATTATTTTCTATCTGTTTTGCAAAAACCCGAAGAAAAAGGATACGGGAATGATTCTCTTAGGCTTTGCCACGCTGATGTTTGGCATGGAGGAGATGTCCGGCGCGGTGGCAGGGCTGGGGGACATCCCGGCTTTTCAGAATCTTTTCCTATTGTTTAAGAATCCCGTCCTGGGCGTGCTGGCAGGCGCTTTCCTTACGGCAGTGATTCAGTCCAGCTCCGCATCTGTCGGGATTCTCCAGGCGCTGGCCGTTACGGGGCAAGTTTCCTACGGCGCGGCTGTGCCCATCATCATGGGGCAGAATATCGGAACCTGTGTGACGGCTATGCTTTCTTCTGTAGGAGCCAATAAAAACGCCAAGCGTGCGGCTATGGTGCATCTGCTGTTTAACGTAATCGGCTCGGCGGTCTGTCTTGTGGCGTTTTGTTTGGTCAAGGCAGCGGCGGCTCCGGCGCTTTTGGATGCGCCGGCATCCCTCTTTGGCATTGCCGCAGCTCATTCAGCCTTTAATATTTTGTGCACCCTTTTGATGTTTCCCATGTCCGGCCTGCTGGAAAAGCTGGTGAACCGGATTGTGCCTGACGGAGAGCAGCCGGAGCGGCAGGCAAAGCTGGATGAGCGGCTGTTTGCCACGCCGTCCATTGCCCTGGAGCGCTGCCATGAGGTGGCTAAGGAGATGGCTCAGGCTTCCGTGTCCGCCTTAAAGGACGGGCTGGCGTACTTGGAGACACCTTTGCCGGAGCTTGCCCAAAAAGTGCGGGAGAAGGAAGAGAAGACGGATCGCTACGAGGACGGCCTGGGAACGTACCTGGTGCAGCTAAGCGCCCGTCCGATCAGCGAGGCGGATCAGGCGGAGGCGGCAAAGCTGCTGAAAATAATCGGGGACGTGGAACGGATATCCGACCATGCGGTAGGGGTGGTTGAGTCGGCAGAGGAACTGCAGGAGAAGGAAATTCGGTTTACCGCCGCGGCAAAAGAGGAGCTTTCCCTTATTTCGGCTGCGGTGAGGGAGATCCTGGATTTGACCTTGGCGGCCTTTCAGGAGGATAACTTGGAGGCGGCATCCATGGTGGAGCCGTTAACCCAGGTGATTGGCCGCTTGAAGGAGCAGCTGCGCACCAACCATATAAAGCGCCTGCAGCAAGGCGGCTGTACCATTGACGCAGGGTTTATCTGGTTTGATCTGCTGACGAATTTGGAACGTAGCGCCGCCCACTGTTCCAATATCGCCGGATGTGTGATGGATATTGCCCAGCATAACATTAACCTTCATCAATCGCTGCGCCAGCTCCGGGACGGAAGCGAGGATTATCAGGAAAAATACCGGTGGTTTGCAGGAAAGTACCGGCTGGATGTGCAGCGCATATAAGCTTAAGATTCAAGCTTATATTGGGATGCTTTAAAATATTGCTGTTAAGTGCTGCCATTTAGCGCTGCCGTTTAAAGCAGGTCATACTGGCTGAGACCCTGCCATAAATTATAGAAATGGTTTGGCAGAAGGATGGGCAGATGCTGGAGCAGATTCATAAAATCGTATGGGGGCCATGGCTGATGGCTCTGTTTTTGGCAGCGGGGGTGTTTTATACCGTTCGTTCCCACGGATTCCAGGTGCGGGGCTTTCCCATTTGGTGGAGGGCTACGGTGGGAAGCTTTTTTTGGAAGAAGGAAGGGGGAGCAAGGGAAAGAAAGGCAGGGCAGGAGGAGGATGGAGCCGAGGAAAGCGCGGCAGGCGGCAGGCGGCGGCAGTTTAAGACGGCCTGCACGGCCTTGGCGGCTACGGTGGGAACCGGCAATATCGTGGGGGTGGCGACGGCCATTACCTGCGGCGGGCCAGGGGCGCTGTTTTGGATGTGGGTTTCGGCGGGCATAGGAATGATGACGGCATATGGGGAGGTTTATTTAGGGATTGCCAGCCGGTTCAGGGACAGGGAAGGAAACGTGCTGTGCGGGCCTTTCGTGTATTTAGGCCGGCTGGCCAGAAAGCCTCTCCTGGCCGCGGCTTACGGCATCCTTTGCCTTGCATCCTCCCTGGGAATGGGGGCGATGGTACAGGCAAATTCCGTGGCGGAAACCTTGGCTTACGCCTTTTCCTTTCCAAAGATATGGGGGGCGGCGGCCTTAACCATCCTGATTGCCTTGATTATCCGGGGAGGGAAAAAGCAGATTGGCAGCGCCGCTGAAAAGCTGATTCCCTTTTCCGCTGGGCTGTATATCCTGTTTTCCCTGGCAGTTTTATGCCTTTGCAGGCGCGTTTTGCCGGAGGTGCTTTCAAGCGTTTTCCGGGAGGCTTTCCGGCTTAAGGCGGCGGCAGGAGGCGCATCGGGATATGGGATTAGCCTGGCTCTCCGGTATGGCCTTGCCAGGGGCGTGTTTTCCAATGAGGCAGGCCTTGGCAGCCTGGCGGTGCTTCACGGGGAGTCGCCGGGGGAGGATCCCAAGCTTCAGGGAATGTGGGCGATGTTTGAGGTGTTTTTTGATACCGTTATCGTTTGCACCTTGACCGGGCTTGTGGTGCTGTGCGGCCTAAAAGAGGGAGGCCTTTCGGCGAAAAAGGCGGGGATAACCGGTGCAGCCCTTACCTCCTGGTGTTTTTCCCGGTATCTGGGCGAATGGGGGGAAAGTCTGGTTTCTCTGTCCCTGATTCTTTTTGCCTTTGCCACCATTATTGCCTGGCATTATCTGGGAAGCCAGTCCTTGGCCTGGCTGGCGGGGAAAAGGCTGGCAGGGCTTTACCAGATGCTTTACCTGGCAGCGGTGGCCTTTGGAGGGATGGCTTCCCTGGGGAATGTGTGGCTTTTGGCCGATATTGTTAACGGCCTTATGGCTCTTCCTAATCTGATGGCGCTGTTTTTGCTGGCAGGGTCGGTGACATTCCCGGAAGGGCTTGACAAATGAAAAGCAGACGCATATACTGAAAGCCGTTAATTCTTGTGCCGCTGATTCTTGTGTGTATTTGGTGATGGATTTAAGACTTGCAATCGATGTGCGGCACACAAAACGGTGTTGACGGCCAGCTTCCTGCCTGTTTACGGTATAGGCAGACGCGGCTGTTTACCTTGGTAAATAGAAAGACTGCGGGGAAAATAAAGATGATGTACGTATTGCTGCTGGTTGGTTTTTTACTGTTAATTAAAGGGGCGGATTACTTTGTGGAAGGCAGTTCCTCCATAGCGAAGCTGCTGCGGGTTCCCACGGTGGTTATCGGCCTGACGGTGGTGGCTCTGGGAACCAGTATGCCGGAGATGGCGGTAAGCGTGACGGCGGCCATGACCGGGAACAATGACATTGCAGTAAGCAATGTGCTGGGCTCAAATTTATTTAATCTTTTGGTGGTGGTTGGAGCCTGCGGCGTGGTGGTGGCCCTTCCGGTGGATAAAACGATCTTAAAGCGGGATTTTCCCTTTTCCATCGGGGTTACGCTGCTGCTTTTGGGGATGTGTGCCTTTGATCTCAAAGTGAGCCGGGGCGAGGGGATGGTTTTGTTCGGTATTCTGATCGGCTATCTGCTGTATATTATCCGCAGCGCCTTAAAGCACCGGGAGCCGGAGCTGGAGGAGGCTATCCGGGGGATCCGCCGTTCCCCGGCAGTCAGCAGCATTTTTATCGTGGGGGGAATCGGGGCGATTGTCATCGGAGGGGATCTGGTGGTGGATAACGCCTGCCGGATTGCGGAGGCTTTCGGCTTAAGCCAGACGCTAATCGGCCTGACGATCGTTGCCATGGGCACATCGCTCCCAGAGCTGGTGACATCTGTGGTTGCCGCGAAAAAAGGGGAAAATGACATGGCCATGGGTAATGTGGTCGGATCGAATATTTTTAATATCCTGTCGGTATTAGGCCTGTCGGCGGCTATCCATCCGGTGAAGGTGTCGCCCGTTTCCCTGTATGATCTGGCAGTTCTTTTGGCCTCAAGCGCTGCCGTCTGGCTGGCTGCAGGAAAGAGGCAGTCCGTGGGACGGGGAGTTTCCGTCGGGATGCTTTTGGCTTATGGGGTCTATGGGGTGTATATCGCCGTCCGGTAAGCCGGGGGAAGGCGCTGTCAGGCAATTTGGCAGTTCTGCCGGGGGAGGTTCTTTCATAAGCTGTAAAAACAAGATCATTAAGGAATAATCAATGAATCATTTTAAATTTTCCCATGCGGCGGAAAACGGCGTGTTTTGGATGGTGGTTTTGCTGGGGACACTGGGTTTTCTCTCCCTGTTTTCGGCGGGGAGACAGGCCATCCAGGCCGGGAGCGGGAAGATAAAAGCATTAGCGGAGGGGCGCAGCCATAAAACATCCCAGGGGCTGCGCCCTATTTGCAGTGTGGACAACGGCAGGCAGCAGGCTGCGCTGACCTTTGATCTGTTTGGCTTGGAGGAAGGGGCGGAAGGGATTTTGCCGATTATGGATGTCCTGGATCGGGAGCAGGTGAAGGCCACCTTTTTTGTCAGCGGCAAGTGGGCCGGGGAGCACCCAAAAGCCATTAGGCTGCTGGCGGAAAACGGCCATGACATTGGCAGCATGGGGCAGGGGGCAAAGGCGATGGAGGGTCTTTCCGTGGAAGAGTGCCAGGAGGAAATCCGAAAGGCCCATGCCTCTATTAAGGAGATAACCGGGCAGGAAGCAAGCTTGTTCCGCCCGGCCAGAGGAATGTACGGCGACTCGCTGGTAACAACAGCCTGTGCCATGGGGTACTATCCGGTATGGTGGGACGTGGATTCGGAGGATTGGAAGGATTACGGGGCGGAGGCCATAGCCGAACAGATTTTAGAAAACCAAAGCTTAAGGGCAGGCAGCATTATCCGCTTCCGCTGCGGCGCAAAGTATACCGCCAAAGGCCTGGAAAAGGTGATTGCCGGGCTAAAGGAGAGAGGGTTTTTCCTTGTGCCGTTGTCCCAGATGGTAGTGAAAGAGCAGTATCAGCTGGATGAGCAGGGAAGGCAGAGGGAGGCGGCGCGTTGACGCTGGTTTTCGGCCAGTCAACAGGGCAGGCGGCCGGACGGACGTTAAGCATCGGGCGAACGCCCCGGCTTTTGTCCGGCATAGACGCCAAGAAGCATCGGATGCCGGGAAATAAATCCAGGGTTAAACGTTGCTTTTCCCGGCAGATTTCCGTATAATGGGCTTAAAGCTGCCAGGAATGGCTGGTTAAATACACATTAACATACTTCGGCATTTTTGGTGTTTGCCCAGAGCGTGCGCCGATAAATATGGAGGAAACGGTGATGGATCAGGAAAGGGTAAGAGGAAAGTTTTTTGCGTTTGAGGGAATAGACGGAAGCGGGAAAAGCACCCAGGCGGCGCTTTTGGCGGGGCGGCTGCGGGAAAGTGGGGTTCGCTGCTATGGGACGATGGAGCCTACCGGCGGGCCCGTGGGCACGCTTATCCGCCAGTTTCTTTCCGGGCGGATGAAGGCGGATAACCGGGTGATCGCCTCGTTGTTTGCGGCGGATCGGCTGGATCATTTGCTGAACGAAGTGAATGGGATTAAGGCGAAGATAGAGGACGGGATTGCGGTCGTCACGGATCGGTACTATTTTTCGTCTTATGCGTATCACAGCGTGGACGTGCCAATGGATTGGGTGATTACGCTGAACGAGCAGAGCAGCCAGATTTTGCGGCCAGACTTAACGGTATTTATTGATGTGGCTCCGGACGTGGCATTGGAACGGATTGCAAAAAACCGGTTCCACCAGGAATTATTTGAGACGAAATCAAGGCTGGTAAAGGTGAGGGAAAACTATATGCGGGCCTTTGAGAGGCTTGGCGATGTGGAGAAGGTAGCGGTTGTGGATGGGAACCAGGGGCAGGAAGCGGTTGCGGAGGAGATTTGGAGGATTGTAAAGGGACTGGGATGAATGCTGGCCTTTGGTGAGGACGGGAAAGGCGGATATGGATGAGGCTGAAAAATGTGCTGATTGTGGTAAGGGATATGGAGCGGTCGAAACGGTTTTATCAGGAGCTGTTTGGCCTGGATGTGGTTTTGGATCAGGAGGGGAATGCGATCCTGACCGAGGGTCTGGTGCTTCAGGATAGAGCCGTATGGGAAGAGGTTTTGGGAAAGGAAATTATTCCCAAAAACAATGGGGCGGAGCTTTACTTTGAGGAGACGGACATAGAAGGGTTTGTGAAAAAGCTGGAGGGCTGGGAAGGGCCTGTGGAGTATGTAAATCCTTTGACGGAATATAGCTGGGGGCAAAAGGTGATCCGTATTTATGATCCGGATGGGAACTTGATTGAGGTGGGGACGCCGGAGAGTATGTGGGGCAGGGGAGCGGAATTGATTAAGAAAAGTGAAGAAATAGTTAGCAGCAAGAAAGGTTATGCTGGTTGACCGTGCCACCAAGGGATCGACCGAGATCATTCTGTTCAATATTGATATTGAGGGATTCAGCAATAAAGACAAGACCGCTGTACTTCGTGTTTTTGCAAAAATGTTCTATAATCATCTGGGGTTTTACGGCGCAAATCTGAAAGTCGCCATGATGGAGCGTTATATTGACCAATCCCCTTGCTGACCAGATGATTTCCATTGATCTGGATGATGGCGTGAAGAAGAATTATGCAATTTTCCAGGATATTTTAGCCAAAATAAAGTAAAGGGGGCTTGCGCATGATGACGGATGGGAAAATTAAAAATTCCAGCGAGCTGGAGTTTGCCGTGTTTTGCATTGAAAATGTAGCGGCAAAGCTGGGCGTGGGTGCAGAATGTGTCTATCAGGCATTTACCGAAAAGAGCGATATTCTGAACGGCTATATTGTGCCGGAATATGAAGTGCTGCATACTCAGGGCAGGGAATATATCGTAGACGATCTCCTTGATGTGATGAGAGAAAGGGGCGTGGAAGTATGATTCTCTATCATGGTTCCTTTTTAGAGATTGCAAAGCCGGATTTGGTTCACTCCCGCCCCAATGTAGATTTTGGGTGTGGTTTCTATGTCACGCCGCTGTATGAACAGGCAGCGAAGTGGTGTGACAAGTTCAAACGCCGTGGGAAAAACGGCATTATCTCCCGTTATCAATACGATGAAAGCCGGGAATCTGAACAGAAAATACGGAAATTCGATTCCTATTCTGAAGAATGGCTGGATTTCATTCTGAGCTGCCGCAGTGGAAAAGATTCGACAGATTATGACCTTGTTGTGGGTGGTGTTGCCAATGATAAGGTATTTAATACGGTGGAACTGTTTTTTGATGGATTGATTGATAAGACGGAAGCGATCAACCGTCTGCGTTATGAAAAGCCGAATCTGCAAATTTGTTTTCGCACAGAGAAAGCATTGTCTCTGCTGCATTTTGAAGGGAGTGAAACACTATGACAGCGAACCCGATTTTACTTCAGAAAAAATACAGCCGTGTCATCGAATGCTTTGCCAAACAGCAGGGAATTTCACTGGATGCGGCATTGGATTTCTTTTATCATTCCGAAGTCTATCAGCTGATCCGTGATGGTGTTTCCGATATGCACTGCATGAGCGATGCGTACTTGGCGGAAGAACTAAAACAGGAATATCAGGCAAAACAATAAAAAGCTATGTACCGTGTAGCGAATTGGGAGCGAGGTGTTATAATGGCCATAGAAGAAATTCTTGCAGGAGAATCTAAGAATGTGGAGTTCAAAGAGAAGCTGCCGGATTGCGGGAACCGGAGTTTATTGGCGGCGAGGTTGATTTGCGTATCAATATCTATCGAGGCCAGATTGCCCCCAATGACCTTAATGACCTCAATAATGGCAACAAAGTGCTGGATATTACCGATGAAATGCCGGATACCACTAAAAAAGTGCCGGATAGTGCCGATAAAATGCCGGATAATGAGCAGGAACAACAGATTTATAAATATGTATTGAAAAATGGCTTCATTACAACAGCTAAGGCAGTAGAGCTTTTAGGAGTAAAACACCGTAGAGCAAGAGCTGTTTTACTGGATATGGTTGAGGGCGCTTATTTGAAAAAGGAAGGTGCTGCACAAAGCCCTGCCGAAAATATTTTATAAAGCGTTTTCTATAATCCTATCTTGAAATTTTTTCATTTTTTTAATCGCTTCGTTATATGTACTGTTGTATTCTGATTTAAAATCAACAATGCGTTCAACTAATTCTGATTCATGAACAACAGATTGCTTATGTGCCCTTATATAAGAATTTTCTTTTAAATTCATTAATGGAAAATCTTCTTTTGTAATTTCCACATCGTACTTAGGATCCAGATAGTGCTTATTTGTAACACGAGAAATTGGAAGAATTACATAATCTTTGTCATCGGATTTTCCAACCACAAGGACAGGCCTATTTTTAAAAGACATTTTGCGCGCGTCGCTATTATAGTACTTAAATATCGAAACATAAGCCTCTCCTATCATTATATAACCTCCGCATTGTCAAATTCATCATAGTACATATCCCATACGGAGTCATAAGGCCTGATTTTTTCCGCGTCTTTGCGAATATCATCGATAGATATTAAAACACGTCCATTCTCATCTTTCTTTAAGCCTTTTCTAGAATTTTTCCAGGACAGTTCATTGTGGGAAATTTCACTTAATTTCCAGGAAGCAAGTGAACCATACTGCCATACAACGTTTTTTGCAATATAGGCATTTTCCAGTGATATTTTTTTTATCTCAGGCACATTCATTCCATCTTCAGTGTAATTCATTCGCACTTCCCGGCATACAGGGCCATATTTCCAGCCTTCAAAACATTCTGCAAACATGGGTTCCCCAGTGATAGCGATAGATTCCCGTTGAACAAGATAAAGCAGCTTGTGGAGCTTCATTTCGTCGATCGTCTCTCCGGACTGCCGTTTGTATTCGGTGTAGATGTACTGAGCCACGTCGATAATCCGTTCCATATTGCACCTCCTTGGAAAATGTTTGGGTCAAAAGACTTTTTGGCCCCTGATGCCTGCGGATTGTTTCGCACTTCGTGCTCTCACAATCCTAAAACACCTCAAATCCGCTCATTTTTCTGCGAAAAATGGCTGCTTTTCGGTGTTTTGGCGGATCCCAAGACCCAAAATCCTCCTGCGAGCAAGCTTGCGTCGGATTTCCGGCCTTTTGACCCTGGCATCATCATAATATTATTCCCTATTATGATTATCATACTACATTTCTATGAAAATTTAAAGCATTTTGATAAGATTTAAAATCAGGAGTTGGCTTTGTAAAAATACTTTTGATTTTTTAGCACTCGCCCCTTGACAGTGCTAATAATATATGTTATAGTACGACTAGCACAAGAAAATAAAGAAAGTTTTTCATCAGCGCTATCCGTCTTTCATGCCGGTATTCTGGCAACATTCTGGCAAAAAGGCCGGGGGCGCTGCCCCATAAGGAGGCGTAGCTATGAATATTAATAAATTTACCCAGAAATCCATGGAGGCTGTCCAGGCTTGTGAAAAGCTGGCTTATGAGTATGGCAATCAGCAGATTGAGCAGGAGCATTTGCTTTACAGCCTGCTGACGCTGGAAGACAGCCTGCTGTTAAAGCTGGTGACGAAGATGGAGATTAACGGCAGCCAGATTGCCGAGGAGGCCAGGCAGGCGGTGGAAAAGCTGCCTAAGGTAAGCGGCGGCGGCCAGCTGTACATCAGCAGCGATTTGAATAAGGTTTTAATTAACGCTGAGGACGAGGCGAAGGCCATGGGCGATGAGTATGTGTCCGTGGAGCATTTGTTTCTGTCCATGTTAAAGCAGCCGGATCGGGTGATGAAGGATTTGTTCCGCCAGTACGGCATTACCAGGGAGGCATTTTTAAAGGCGCTGTCTACGGTAAGGGGAAACCAGCGGGTAGTCAGCGATAATCCGGAGGCCACATACGATACCTTAAAGAAGTACGGGTATGATTTGGTGGAACGGGCCAGGGATCAGAAGCTGGATCCGGTTATCGGCAGGGACGGCGAGATCCGAAACGTGGTGCGCATCCTTTCCCGAAAGACGAAGAATAACCCGGTTTTGATCGGCGAGCCTGGCGTGGGAAAGACGGCAGTGGTGGAGGGCCTGGCTCAGCGGATTGTCCGGGGAGATGTGCCAGAGGGTTTGAAGGATAAGCGGCTGTTTGCCCTGGATATGGGGGCTTTGGTGGCCGGAGCAAAATACCGGGGCGAGTTTGAGGAGCGGCTGAAGGCGGTTTTGGAGGAAGTGAAGAAAAGCGACGGCCAGATTATCCTCTTTATAGATGAGCTGCATACCATTGTGGGCGCGGGCAAGACGGAAGGCTCCATGGATGCGGGAAATATGTTAAAGCCGATGTTGGCCAGGGGCGAGCTTCACTGCGTAGGGGCGACTACCCTGGATGAATACCGGAAATATATTGAGAAGGATGCGGCTTTGGAGCGGCGTTTCCAGCCGGTCATGGTGGATGAGCCTACGGTGGAGGATACCATATCCATCCTCCGGGGGCTGAAAGAGCGGTACGAGGTGTTCCACGGCGTTAAGATCACTGACGGAGCCTTGGTTTCTGCGGCGGTGCTGTCGGATCGGTATATTTCTGACCGGTTCCTGCCGGATAAGGCCATTGACCTGGTGGATGAAGCCTGCGCCTTGATTAAGACGGAACTGGATTCCATGCCTGCGGAGCTGGATGAGCTGTCCCGCAAGGTGATGCAGCTGGAAATCGAGGAAGCTGCTTTAAAAAAGGAAACGGATCGGTTAAGCAAGGATCGGCTGGAGGATCTGCAGAAGGAGCTGGCGGAGCTTCACGATGAGTTTACGGCGAAAAAAGCGCAGTGGGAAAATGAAAAGGCCTCGGTGGATCGCCTTTCTTCCCTGCGGGAGGAGATTGAGTCGGTAAACCGGGAGATCCAGGCAGCGCAGCAGAAATACGATTTAAACCGGGCCGCCGAGCTGCAGTACGGGCGGCTGCCCCAGCTGCAAAAGGAGCTGGCAGCAGAGGAAGAGAAGGTGCGGGGGCAGGATTTAAGCCTGGTGCGGGAGAGCGTCACGGATGATGAGATTGCCCGGATTATCTCCAAATGGACGGGGATCCCGGTGTCCAAGCTGACGGAAAGCGAGCGGAGCAAGACGCTCCATTTAGATGAGGTGCTCCACCGCCGGGTGATTGGCCAGGATGAGGGCGTGGAGAAGGTGACGGAGGCCATTATCCGCTCCAAGGCGGGGATCAAGGATCCCACTAAGCCTATCGGCTCGTTCCTGTTCTTAGGGCCTACCGGCGTGGGGAAGACGGAGCTGGCCAAGGCGCTGGCCGAGGCGCTGTTTGATGATGAGTCCAATATGGTTCGTATCGATATGAGCGAATATATGGAGAAGCATTCCGTGTCCCGGTTAATCGGGGCGCCTCCAGGGTATGTGGGCTATGATGAGGGCGGCCAGCTGACGGAGGCTGTCCGCAGGAAGCCTTACTGCGTGGTGCTGTTTGACGAGGTGGAAAAGGCTCATCCAGATGTGTTCAATGTGCTTTTGCAGGTATTGGATGACGGGCGGATTACTGATTCCCAAGGACGGACGGTGGATTTTAAAAACACGATTTTAATTATGACTTCCAATATCGGCTCCCAGTATCTGCTGGATGGGATCGATGAGGCGGGAGCCATAAGGACGGAGGCAGAGGAGATGGTCATGGGCGATTTGCAAAACCATTTCCGACCGGAATTTTTAAACCGGTTAGATGAAACCATCCTCTTTAAGCCACTGACCAGGGCGGATATCGGCGGCATCGTGGATCTTTTGCTGGCAGATGTGAATGGCAGGCTGGCTGACCGGGAGCTGAAGATCAGCCTTACGGACGAAGGGAAAAAGTTCGTGGCGGATAACGGATACGACCCGGTTTACGGAGCCCGCCCGTTAAAGCGGTATCTGCAAAAGCACGTGGAAACCTTGGCGGCCCGAATGATCTTGAGAGATGAGGTGCGGGCTGGCGGTACGATTGTGATCGATATCCGGCCTGACGGCGGCGGGCTTACTGCGTATGCCCGGTAATGAATGTTCAAGCACGCCCTGATCCATGTGCCATGAATATCCGATGGTGATTAAAAAAGCTTGGGCTATCACGAAAGAAGTCCCGGTGTGTTAAAAAGCTGCAAGGCTGGCGATCCTTTCCAGGTTAACCGGCCTTGCTTTTTTTGTTGGATTGCAGCATTTTTGTCAATTATCCCCATACGGCCTCGATTATATATCGTGAAATTGCTAAATTCCGCGATTAATAATCGTTTTATGACAGCTTTTTTCGGGCTGCCCTTAAATTCATTGCAGATTGCGGAAAGAACGATTATAATAGTAAAAAAACGCAGGGGAAAGAAAAATGTATGGCAAGGAAAGCGTGCCATAGGAAAGGCATATGGTTAAGAAAGGCATATCATAGGAAAATCATATGATTAAGAAAAGTGTGCCATAGGAAAGACATATGGCAAAAAAGCGCATCATAGGAGAAACATATAGTCAAGGAAAGCGCATGATTAAGAACAGTTTAGGAGGTTTTGCCATGGTTCCAAAGGATCCGGTTATGCTGTTAAGCTATATCAATACCCAGTTAAGGGATAATTATCCCAGCATTCAGGAGCTTTGCTCATCCCTTGATTTAGAACAAGAGGAAATTATATTCAAACTAAGGGCGATCCAGTACGGCTATGATCAGGGGAGGAACCAGTTTGTGCCGATGGCGTCCTGCTGACCGTGTTATTGCTGCCATATCCGGTATTGGCGTGGTCAATATATGGGAATTGATGGAGTTAGGAAAATGATAGTAAAATGCAGCCATTAAAGCTCTTATTTTTAGGGCTTTTGCTGTGGGGTTACAGGTAGTGCTCAGCGGGAATAGGGTAATCATTAGGAGGCATCGGAAAGCTGCGGCAGTGTTCAAAAGGAGGGATTATGGGCAGCGGGATAAGGAGAAATTGCCAAAAATTAAAGGAAAACAGGGAGAACGGATTTACCCTGATGGAATTGATTGTGGTACTGGTTATCTTGGCGATTTTAGCTGCGATTATGATTCCTTCCATGCTGGGCTGGATTGATAAGGCCAGGGAAAAGCAAGTTATCCTTCAGGCCAGGAGCGCCTACATTGCGGTGCAGACAATTGTCATGGAAGATTATGCCATGGGCCAGGTGCTGGAGGAACAGTTAAGCAGCGAGCAGATTGAGCGAGCCATGGAGCTGGCGGGCTGTGAGGGGAGCATTGAATCCGGGACAGTAGATCCGGATACCGGGGTGATTACGGATTTTTCCTATGAAGAAGGGAATTACCGGGCGTTTTACCGTGGAGGGGAAATCGGGGTGGAAGGCAGGGCGGCTGCCGAAACGCCTGGATGGAGCGTGGAAAAGCGGTGAGGGGCGCTTTAATGCCTTCCGGGAGCGGATTGGAATTTTGCCTGTGGAAGTATGTGCTGGTTTGGCTTATGGGGGCAGGCTTCTTTTTGCTCCTCAATCCTTTGGCGGCCTGCCTGATAAACCGGATTTGGGCTGAGGAAAATGAGCGCTTTAGCGGCGCTGGGGATAAGGGTGGGCCGTCCCGGGATAAGCCCGGGCGCAGGCATTGCCGGATGTTTAAAGGCAAGTTTAGCTTGCGGCCTTTGGCTATGGGATTTTTGGGCGGCCTTACCGCGCTGCTGTGCGCCGCTTACGGCGGGTTTGCAGGCGGCATTTCCGGTCTTTGGCTGATGCTTTTCTTCGGCCTTTTGGCAGTGGCCGCGGTGGTGGATCAGGAAACCATGGAAATCCCGGACTGCCTGCCTATGGCTGTGGGGCTGCTTTCCGTGGCGGCAATGGCCGGGGAGCCAAATTTGCTGCTTCAAATATCCTTGGGGGAGCGGCTGTCTGGATTGTTTTCGGTTAGCGTTCCTATGCTTCTTCTTGCCTTGGCAGTCCCCGGGGCTTTTGGGGGCGGCGACATTAAGCTTATGGCGGCCTGCGGTATGTTCCTGGGATGGAAATTAAACCTGCTGGCCTTATTTTTTGCCGTTATGGCCGGGGGTCTTTGGGGAATTTGGCTGCTTGCCAGAGGGAAGGCAGGGAGGAAGGATTTCTTTGCCTTTGGCCCTTTTTTGTGCATGGGGATGGCAGCGGCGGTGTTTTGGGGAGATGCTCTTTTAGGATGGTATTGCCGGGCTTTTTTGCCCTGATGATAAAAACTGGCTTTTGGGATCCGTTTTTGCGCCTGATAAACATCAGCTTGCAAAATCCGTGTTCCGGAGCCGGGAAAAGGGAAAGGGGGCTTCTTAAAGATGCCCAGATATCGCTACCAGGCGGTTGATCAAAGAGGGAAAAAGGTAAAAGGCCAGATGGAGGCCGAGGATGAGGCCGGGCTTTACGGGGCCTTGCGGGAAGAGGGGAAGTACTTAGTTAAAGCCAAGGCGGATAGGGCAAAAAAGGGGCGGACGCCTTTGGCGGCGGAGGTGCTTTCTGCATTTTCGCGGGAACTGGGGACGCTTCTTGAGGCAGGCATTCCGCTGACGAAGGCCATAGCCATTCTTACCCGGGAGGAAGGGATAAAGCTAAAGGTAAAAGGCGTTTATGAGGATGTGCTGAAATGTGTCTGCGGCGGATATTCCCTGTCGGAGGCGATGGAAAGGCAGGGCAATCGGTTTCCGCCGCTTATGATCCACCTGTTTAAGGCTGCGGAAGCTTCCGGAGGTTTAGGGAGGGCAGCTCTTAGACTGGGGGAGCATTACAGCCGGGAACACAGGCTTCGCCTGCGGATCCGCAGTGCCCTTGTGTACCCTAAATTTTTGGCGGCTCTTTTAATTGCGGTGGCTGGCCTGCTGATGGGCGTTGTCCTGCCGCAGTTTGAGCCTCTTTTTCGTTTGGTGGAGGAGCTTCCCCTGCCTACTAGGATTTTGTATGGGATTTTGGATCTGGTAACGGAAAAATGGTATCTTTGCGCAGCGGCAGCCGCCTGGGCCTGGCTCCTTGGGCGGTGGCTGAAGGAAAGGCCATGGTTTTGCCTGTGGGCGGCCAGGCAGCAGCTTTTCTTGCCTATTACAGGCAGGCTTAAGAAAACGGTTTACACGGCTCGTTTTGCCAGGACTTTAAGCGCCCTTTATGGTGCGGGGGTTCCTATAGCCAGGGCTTTGGAGATTGCCGGAAAGGCCGTGGGGAATGTGTATATTGAGCGTCAGTTTGATCCGGTGGCTGCCATGGTTCAAAACGGCGAGGGTCTTGGGGCGGCGATTAGCCGGGTAGACGGGCTTTTGCCTAAGCTTACCTTTGCCGTCCAGGTAGGGGAAGAGTCAGGAAGCCTGGATGCGGTTCTGGATTCTATGGCAGAAGCTTTGGAGTACGATGCCGGGCAGGCATCGGAGCGGTTCGTTTCTTACCTGGAGCCGGCTATGGTAATCGTGATGGCTGTTGTGGTGGGATTTGTGATGATTGCGGTGATGATGCCCATTTACGCTTCTTACCAGGCGATGGAAGGGGTTGGCATGGCGCGGCTTCCTTGGTTAAGGGGTTGAAAAAGCGGCGCTTAAACAGACAAAAGAGGGTATGGGATGAAAACGGTAGTGTATTTATCCAATCAGACGGTGAAGGTGGTAACGGGAGAAGTGAAAAGGAACCGGATTATGGTGGAGAGGGTTTTCCGGGAGGATGTGCCCAGGTTATCCATTGTAAACGGCCAGGCAACGGATGACTTAAGGTTTACGGAATTTCTTGGGAGCTTTTGGGAGAGGCATAAGCTGCCCAGGGATAAGGTATACCTGGTGGTGAGCAGCACCCAGACGGTAATCCGCCTCTTCCAGCTTCCGCCCATGTCCCACCGGAAGATGATGGGATATCTGCCCAGGGAATTTGCCGATGTGGAGCGTATGCGGGAGCCGGTTTACGGCTATAGCGTCCTGGGAAAAGGAAAGCCGGAGCCAATGCTGCGGATGTTCGGCGTAATGATGGAGCAAAAGTTTCTGCGGGAGCATTTGGAAAGGTTTGGCCGTCTGGGGATTAACCTTGTGTCGGTGGAAACGGAACTGACGGCGAAGCTGCATTTGCTTGGAAGCTTAGAGCGCCTTAAGGGGAAAACCTGCGGGATTGTGGCAGTGGACGGGGCGATGGTGCTTGGTGTTTTATGGGTTGGCGGCACTTTCCTGCATTTTCACCAGTGCCGCCTTTCGGGGAAAAGAACGGCTGAGGAAAGAGCCAGAGTATGTGCCGGTGAGATTAGCGCCCTCATTCAGCTGGCCAGTTCACAGCGGCTTGAAGGGGAGATACGGGAGGTTTATCTGGGCGGGCTTGAGGATGAAGCTTTTGCCGTCTGCAATACGCTGTGCTGCCAGGAAAATCCCGGCCTGACCCTTCTTCACCTGATGGACGGCGCAGGAGACGGAGTCAGCTTTCCGGGAGGAGCTGTAGAATTCGGCAGCTTCGGGGCAGCCGTGGGAGGGCTTTTGGCCAGACGCGGAAAGGGAAACCTATTCCATCAGTACCGCAGCCTTGGAAAGTTTAAGGGGAAAGGAAGAACGGCCGCAGGGCTGTTTGTCCCGGCATTCCTTGTGCTGGCGGTGCTGCTGCCGGTTTTGCTGGCTCAGGCCTTAAACTGGTTTAGGCTGGCAGGGAGGATGGACAGCTGCTTGGACGGGCTGTCTGATCCGCAGATGTTGGCTGGTGCAGCCCGGTATGAACGGATAGCGGCAGAAAATATTAGGCTGCGAAGCCAAATTGAAGAGGCCATGGAAGCAAGGGAGGCGCTTTGTGCCTGTCCGGTAATGGATACCCGGGTAAGGGATGCGGTGGATCGCTGTGCGAGGGGACTGGTAACGGCGAAAGTAACCGGGTTTAGCGCAAAGGAAGGGGTAGTGCGGATCAGCAGCCGTTCGGAGAATGCGTCGGCTATCCATGCTTTTGTGGGGAACCTGGCGGAGGAAAAGGATCTGTTTTCACGGGTGGATTATACGGGATTTGAGTATGTGGAAAAAGAGCAGGCTTGGAAGCTGTATGTAGAATGCTATGTGCATACGAAAAAAGAGGGAGATAGGCAATGAAGCTTGAGGTTACAAAACAGGATAAAGTGCTGCTAAGCTTCCTGCTGGCGGTTTTTGCCGCGGCAGCCTGTATTTTCCTGGGGATTATCCCGCTGCACAGGGCAAACTGCCGGCTGGAGGAAAGGCTTGCCTTAGCAGAGGCGGGATTGAAGGAAAACCAAAGAAAGCTTACCGGCCTTGCAGAATTAAAAAGCGCAGGCGATGATCTGCAAAAGGAATTAAGGGAGGCATCAGAGCCCCTTTATCCGATGATGGAGAGCCAGGAAATCGACCGGCTGCTTACGGAAATGGTTTTAGGCTGCGGCCTGTGGGTGAGGAAGATGGAAATCGGGATGCCTGTGGGGGTTGACGGGGAGGAAGGCGGGAAAGGTAAGGAGTCCTATGTGTTCCAGGTACAGGTGCTTTTGGAAATAACCGGGAGCGAAGAAGGGAAGGATGCCCTGCTGGATGAGCTTGCCCGGATGCCGGAGGGCTTAAAGCTCCTTACCATGCGCAGGATGAAAGCCGGGTCTTTCAGGGATTTGGAGGAATGGGAAGAAGAGTCGGATGTGATGGAGTTAAAGCTGGAGCTGACCATGTGCGGGAAAGCGTAGCAGATCTGGAAGGGAAAATGGGATGAGAGAAAAGAAAGGCTTGCCGGGCCAGAGGATTGGCGATGTGCTGAGGGAATCCGGGGCTGTGACGGATGGGCAGCTGAAAGCGGCCCTGGAGTATCAGAAAAGGCACAGCGGCCTTCGGCTGGGGAATGTGCTTATGGAATTGGGGTATATTTCGGAAAAGCAGATGCTTGCCGCTTTGGGGATCCGCCTGGGGCTTAAGCTGGAGGAGATATCCCGGCTTTCGGTGGAACTGGAGGCAGTGGAAAAGCTTCCGGCTAAGGCCGCTTTGCGGCATCAGATTCTTCCGGTAAGGGTAAAAGACGGGGTGTTAACGGTGCTGACAAACGATCCCTTAAATTTTTACGGGCTGGAGGATGTGCGCCAGATAACCGGCATGGATCTGGAGGTAAGGCTGTGCGAGCTGGACCCGCTGATGCAGGGGATACGTTATTATTATGCGGAAATCGGAGCCAGGAAGGCGGCGTGCCTGGCAAACGGAGGGGTTAAGGGGAAGCCGGAAAAAAGACGTGACGGGATAAAGGCAGATGGAGAGGAAGCCTCGGTGACGCAGCTGTTTGACCGGCTGATGAAGCGGGCTTACCAGAACCAGGCCAGCGATATCCATATTGAGCCTTATGAGGAAGAGACGGTAGTGCGGATGCGGATAGACGGAGCCATGACGGAGTTCCTTACCCTGGAAAAACGTGTCCATCCATCCCTGATTGCCAGGATTAAGATTATGGGGGATATGGATATTGCAGAGCGCAGGCTTCCCCAGGACGGCCATTTCCAGACGGAAATCCATGGGGAAGAGGTAAATGTCAGAATATCCGTGATGCCTACGGTATTCGGGGAAAAGGCAGTGATCCGGCTGCTGGCCGGAAACCGCCGGATTGACCGGGAGGATACCTTTGGAATGGGGCAGGAGGATTACCGGCGGATGAAAATGCTTTTGTCCGCCCCCAACGGATTGGTTTACCTGACTGGCCCTACCGGATCGGGGAAGACCACTACGCTGTATCTGCTGTTAAGCTTTCTTTCCGGCAGGCCGGTGAATATCTGCACCATAGAGGATCCGGTGGAAAAGAATCTGCCTGGGATCAGCCAGTGCCAGGTTAACCGGCAGGCGGGGCTTACCTTTGAAAAGGGGCTGCGGGCTCTGCTAAGGCAGGATCCGGACATTATTATGGTAGGGGAAACCAGGGACGAGGAGACGGCGGCCATTGCCGTCAGGGCAGCGATTACCGGTCATCTGGTGCTGTCTACCCTTCATACCAATGATGCGGCTTCCTCTGTTGTCCGGCTGGAAGACATGGGGGCAAAGCCCTACCTTTTGGCGGATTCTTTAAGGGGAATCGTAGCCCAGCGGCTGGTGCGGAAGCTCTGCCCGGAATGTGCGAAGGAAAGGGAGGCTGACAGCGGGGAGGAACGGCTGCTGGGGCGGAAATTGGGAAAAATCCGGGCAGCGGTGGGCTGTCCGTTCTGCAAGGGCACGGGCTACCAGGGCAGGACGGCCATCCACGAGATTTTAATTGCCGATGATCAGATCCGCAGGATGATATTAGGCGGGGCGGGCAAGGAAGAGATGGGGGAATATGCCAGGAAGGCTCAGGGGATGCGCACCTTAAAGGAGCGGGGAGCCGATCTGGTGGAAGAGGGCATTACCACGGTGGAGGAATTAAAAAGGGTGGTGTATTACGATGGGCAGGCATCCTGGTAGGGAAGAAAAGGGCTGTCTGGGCCAGGGCGGCTTTACGCTGGTGGAACTGGCAGTGGTGATGGCGATCATGGGCATTTTGGCCGGAGCGGCAGGAACGGGCTTTTTTCACTATTACCGGTACAGCATACAGAGGGAGCAGGAGGAATGCGCCAAGGCCATTTACCTGGCCGTCCAGTCGGAGCTGACCAGATGCGCCAAGTCCGGAGGGCTTCCTGCCTTGGCAAAGCTTTGCGGGGGAGGAAAGGGAGGGCTTTGCTGCCTGGAGAGCAGGCCGGAGGATTATCTTAAGTACTGCCAGGGGCGGCTGGAAAAGGGAGGGAAAGAGGAGGAGAGGCTTTTGGCTCTGTACGGACTTCTTGACCCTGGACTGGCGGATAAAAGCATTTTGGCTGAAGGTGCTGCCGCGGTTTGGCTGGATCCCCTAAATGGCCTGGTGTCCCGGTGCTATTACGGCCCGGAAGAGGCTTTTGAGGTCTTTTTCGGCTGGGGGGATGGCGACGCGGCGCTGGACGGCAAAGTGGTGATAGGTGGTGAGAAGCCGCTGGACGGCAAAGTGGTGGCAGGTGGTGAGAAGGCGCTGGACGGCAAAGTGGTGGTAGATAGCGAGGCGGCGAAAAAATGGGGGATTGGCTGCTATGGGGAAGGGCAGATTCCAGGCGGGATGGAAAAGAGCGCTTCCCAGGGAAAGATAGGGAACCTTGCCCTGCGCCAGGAGAAGGGCGTCATTGCAGTAAGCTGGCAGCTGCAGGCGGAGGACATGGAAGCCTGGAAGCGGCTTTCCTACGAGATAGGCATTTATGCCGGGGAGGAAAGTATCTGCACCATTTTGCTGAATGCGGATTCCCAAGAGGAGGACAGCATTTTGGGAGGATATTCAGGGGTTCCTAAAAGGCTGTGGGCCTTGGACGGCGGCAGCTTTCAGACGCTGCAGGCGGCGGTCTGCAGGGAGGGGGCAAAGGAGTGGCAATGTTTTCCGGTTTATCTGGAGGAATCCCGGTATGAGATTACCTGTATCCTGGAAGGAATGCCGGAGGGGAAGCAGGGAAAAAGGACAGCTTCCTCTTCCGATGTTTACCGGGATTTTTCCTGCTTTTCCCTAAAGGAAGCCCTTTTGGGTTTATCCGGCGATGGGGAAGAGGAGGAGCTTTGCTGTACGGTGGTTGGTTTCGGGGGCGGCATGGCCGCTACGGCGATGAAGGAAAGCAATAAAATCCGGTTCCCAATTCCGAAGGAAGGAGGACTGGGGGAAGAGGAACTGGAAGAAGAGGAACTGGAAGAAGAGGAATTGGAAGAAGAGGAACTGGAAGAAGAGGAATTGGAGGAAGGCAGGGCAGAGGAGGATGAGGAAAACCAATGGCGGCAGCGCCATCATCGCGGTGATCTGCGTGATCATGATAACGGCGGTGTTGAGCCTGTCCCTTTTGCGGGCGGCATCGGCTCTGCTTGTTTCCAGGCGGCGCACATGGGCGGATGAGCAGTGCCGGATTATGGCAGAGTCGGTGGCCAGGCAGATTGACGGGGAATTGACGGACAAGCTTTATGGGAAGCCCCCTGGCGGCTTGCCGGAGGATGACAGCCTTTGGGGCTACGCAGGAGCCTTCGCCGCTAAGGAGGGGGAGAGGCAGGTATTCCGGCTGGACAGCGAGCATAACGAAAATTGGCCGAAAGAGGCGGGGACTGTCACCTTAAACCTCCTTTGCCTTGGAGGAGGGGCAGGAGACGGAGAGGATACGGATTTTTGGGACAGGGATTTGGAGCTGCACGTGGAGATTACCTGTGCAAATACGGAGGGAACATACACGCTGGCGAATATTTACCACAAGGTAAACGGGGAGGAAGAAGGAACCTGGAAATGGTCAGGTCTGGTGGAAAGGGAGTGAGCGCTTGGGAAAGCGGGGAAATACCATGGTGGAAGTGATGGTTAGCTTTGTGGTCCTGGCAATGCTGGCAGGGATATTTGCCAATATTGTCTTCTTCTCCGGCCAGACGGCAAGGAAGACGGAAAAAAAGCTGGAAGCAGACAGCCGTTTTCTTGAGCGGTACTATTTGGATGAGGGCATCCGCAGGGAAAAGGCTGGCGGGGGAAGGGTTGTGTTTTACCGGATTTTCGATGACGGCAGGATGGAACCCGGGGAATATTTTTCCTTAAGCCAGATGGAAGTTTACCGGTGTGTTGATGAAGAGGGCGGGCAGGAGGCGGTGTATGACGTAATGCCGTGATAGGAGCGATATGGGAAAACTGTGGGACAGATTAAAACGGAACCGAAAGGGCCATACCTTGATTGAACTTACGGTCAGCTTTGCCTTAATCGGAATGCTTATGGGGGCGGCCGGCACTATCCTGCTTCAAGGCATGGGGCGGCATTATCAGATGATGGCGCGGCTGAATATGATCTCCGTCAGCCGAATGATCCTGGATAAGGTGGCAGAGGAGCTTTCAGGGGCTAAAAATAACGGGCATGAAAGCACTTCGGTGCGGATAATTTCCAAGGGAAGCACGGGAAGCGCGGCAGTGATTTTTACCTCCCGAAAGAATCGGCGGACAGAGATAACCCGGACGGCAAAGGAAGGCCATCCGCACCTTCTCCTTTCCTGCGGGCAGCAGTGGTATTTTGACGAAGGCATATACCAGGGCTGTGAGATCGAAGGATTGGAGTTTGACCAATTAATTAAAGCGGACGGCAGACCTACCAATGTCATCAAGGTCAGCCTGACGTTGAGAAACAAGAAAACCGGCTCCCTTTATGCTGAAAGCCGGTGCGTGCCTTTAAGGCAGTTTATCACGGAGGAAGATATCCGCCGCATTGTCACGGAATAAAATACGCCGCTTATTCAGGCAACAGGTAGTATTTCTGCTGCGTTGGATAAAGAGGGCAGAGTTACATTTACTCTAGTTTGCCCATCTTATTGAAGGGCCAGTAGCGGAACTGGACTTTTGCGATGATTTTATCACGATGGACAAAGGTGTTATCCCAGTAGCGGGCATCGTAGGAAAAGTTCCGGTTATCCCCCATCATAAAATAAGAATCTTCCGGTACTTCAAAATGCATATCCTCCTCCGGGAACATTTCTTCTTTTAAATAAGGCTCGTCTAAAGGGGTCTCCGAACCGTTTTTATAAACTTTTCCGTCGGAGATGTCAATGGTATCCCCGGGGAGGCCGATAACCCGCTTAACGTAATAAATCGATTCGTCATCGGGGAAGCGGAAGATGGCGATGTCCCCTTCCTTGGGATCGGAAAACCAGTAGGAGAACCGGAAACCGATTACCCGGTCGTTGGTCATAATGGTATTTTCCATGGAGCCGCTGGGAACCTTGCTGTTGGCGATAATAAACGTATTAAGCACGAAAGCAATGCAGGCAGCCGTCACCAGGATCTGGATCCAGCTGATGATTTCTGCTTTCAGGCCGCCGGAAGGCTTGCCGTTTTCCTGGTCAGGCTGGTTATCTTCTCTTTGGGGTTCGTCGTGCCGGACGGAGCCTAATCTGCGATTTTCAGAATTCATTATTCCTATCCTCAATTCTTTCCATAATGATCAGCGCACATAAGGTAAAATCAGGGGCATAATCAGGGGGAGCATTGGCCATTAAGCACGCTCCAAGGCTTATGCGCCCTGATTTTTAATGGATTTTGCCCACGGCAGATAAAGGCGCTGAACAGTTACAGTATATTTTAGTTTTTCTGATTCTGCAAGGTTTTTCCGAAAAAGATCAGAAACTTTTCATGATTTGGAAATAAAAACCAGGGATTTTGCGAAAAAAAGGCTGGAAGGCGTTGGGAAAACAGGGTAAAATAGAGGTATTGGAGGGGGAATTGATGCGTTGGCAGTTTGGAGGAAAATGGATGCTTTGTCAACTTGGATAGCTGGTGAGGCAGATTTTGACGCTGGGGTGTTTCGGACGGTGTTGAGGGTGGATGGAGGCGGCTAGTGTACGGGTTAATTCTTGACTGGTGCTTGATTGGCGTTTAGTTTGCTGAAACGCCGGCGCCGGGCGGGGTCTTTCACGAGTTTAGCGTCCGCTGCGCCACCGGCGGAGCCAAGGGTAAGTGACGATGGAATATGGCCTGGCGCAGCGGAAAAGCACTAAAATATATGATCCAGTGCAGTGAAAAGCACTAAACATATGCTCTGACTCCGCAAAAAAGCACTAAATCCCTGCAAAAGAACCAGGAGGTCTTAAGGATGAATAAGGAACATACCCCAGAAACAAATGCCAAATCCCCCATACCGAAAAAAAAATCCCAAGGCAGGAAATGGAAGGCAGGCATTGGGCTGCTTATGGCAGCTTTTCTGCTGCAGATTTTGGCCCGCAGGCTTAGTGGGTTTGGCCAATGGTATGCCGTTACGGTATATCCCATCCTGGTTCGGGTGATTGGCGGGATGTTTGGCCTGTTCCCTTTTTCCGTGGCGGAGCTTGGCCTGTACGCCTTCCTTGTGGGAATCGTCCTCCTGGGGATTTTCCGCATACAAAAGGGGTTAAAATGTGGGCTGGCAGGGGAACTTAAGAAACTGGCTTCTGAGGTTTTCCTTATCCTTTCTTTCCTGGCATTTTCCTATACGGCAAACTGCGGGGTTAATTATTACCGGCAGCCGTTTTCCGCTTACCTGGATCTGGAGGTGAGGGATTCTTCGGCAGATGAATTGGAAGAGCTTTGCATCTTATTAAAGGAGCGGCTGGAGGAGTCTGCCGGGGAGCTTTTGGCGGAGTGGGGAACCTTAGTCCCTTCTCATAAGGTGCAGCGGGGATTTGCGCGGCAGGCCAGGGCGGACATGAAAAAGCTTAAGGGGGATTACTCCTGCCTGTCTGCCGCCTATCCTGTGCCGAAGCCGGTGCTTGTGTCGGAAATCTTATCGGTGCAGTCCCTGTCCGGGATCTATGCGCCATTTACCATTGAGGCGAATTATAACCAGGACATGACGGCTTATAATATTCCTCATACTGCTTGTCACGAACTGTCCCACTTAAGCGGGTTTATGCGGGAGGAGGAGGCAAATTTTATTGGGTACTTAGCCTGTGTAGGATCCGATTCGCTTTATTCCCGCTACAGCGGCTACGCAGCTGGCTTTCTCTATGTGAACAATGCGTTGTTTCGCCAAAGGCCTGGGGAGGCTTTAAAGCTTTACGGGGAGCTGCCCAAGGAGGTTTTAGCGGATTTCCGGGAAAACAGCCGGTTTTGGAAACGGTATGAGGGCCGCATAGCGGAGGCTTCCACGAAAATCAATGATACTTATTTAAAGGCAAACAGCCAGGCGGATGGGGTGAAAAGCTACGGGCAGGTGGTGGATTTGCTGCTGGCCTACTACAGGGAGCGGTGATACGCGGATTGTTGGTGCAAAAAGTGCAAGATTTCATTGCTATTCCAGGTATAAAATGGTAAAATATCCATAAAGAGCGACTATGCAAGGGGGTTTTATTATGGAGAAAAAATTGTATGATTTGCTGGACTGGGCAGTAATCGAGGAATTGATCTATTCCGAATCGTCCGATCCCCACCGGGCGCTGGGGCCGCATATGACGGAAGAGGGCCTTCTTGTCCAGGCGCTGATCCCTACGGCAAAATCCGTGTCGGTAAAGCTGGCGGACGGCAGCCAGTATCCTATGGAGGATGTGGATCCGGAGGGAGAGTACAGGGGGTTTTTTGCGGCGCTGCTGCCGAAGAAGGCTTCCAAAGGATACGTGTACCAGGTGGTTTACGACAATGACGTTCAGGAAGAGCTGGGAGATCCCTATGGATTTAAGCCCCAGCTTACGGAAAATGATTTAAAGAAGTTTGAGGCCGGGATTCACTATAACCTGTACGATAAGCTGGGCGCCCATTTGATGAAGGTGGGGAAGACAGAGGGCGTGTATTTCGCCGTATGGGCTCCCTGCGCTATGCGGGTCAGCGTAGTGGGGGATTTTAACCTTTGGGACGGGCGGCGCCACCAGATGAGGAAGCTGGGCAGCTCCGGGATTTTCGAGCTGTTTATTCCCGGCCTTAAGGAGGGGGCGATCTATAAGTACGAGGTAAAGACCATGAAGGGCGAACCGATGCTGAAAGCGGATCCTTACGGGAATTACTGCGAGCTCCGCCCCAATAACGCTTCGGTGGTGTGGGATTTGAACCAGTATCAGTGGACGGATCAGGAGTGGATGGCGGCCAGGGCGAAGGGCGATACTAAGGACAAGCCGGTGAATATCTATGAGGTGCATTTAGGCTCCTGGATCCGGAAGCAGATTTTAATCAATGAGGACGGCTCCGAGGTGGCAGGCTCCGAATTTTATAATTACCGGGAGATTGCCGTGAAGCTGGCGGAGTATGTGAAGCAGATGGGCTATACCCATATCGAGCTTCTCCCGGTGATGGAGCATCCTTTGGATGCCTCCTGGGGCTATCAGGTGACGGGATATTATGCACCCACCAGCCGGTACGGCACGCCGGATGATTTTATGTATTTTATGGATTATATGCACGGACAGGGGATTGGCGTGATCCTGGACTGGGTTCCGGCCCATTTCCCCCGGGATATCCACGGGCTGGCCTGTTTTGACGGAAGCTGTGTCTATGAGCATCAGGATCCCAGGCAGGGAGCTCATCCCCACTGGGGAACGCTGATCTATAATTACGGCCGCCCAGGCGTCAGCAATTTCCTGATTGCCAATGCGATTTTCTGGGCGGACAAGTTCCATGCCGACGGGATCCGCATGGATGCGGTGGCCTCTATGCTGTACCTGGATTACGGGAAGAATGACGGGGAGTGGGTGGCCAATATTTACGGCGGCCACGAAAATTTGGAAGCGGTAGAATTCCTAAAGCATTTAAGTTCCGTGTTTAAAGGCCGCGGGGACGGGGCAATCCTGATTGCCGAGGAGTCCACCGCATGGCCCAGGATTACCAGCAGCGTAAAGGACGACGGCCTTGGCTTTGATTATAAGTGGAACATGGGGTGGATGAACGATTTCCTCAATTACATGAAATGCGATCCCTATTTCCGGAAGAATAATTACGGCAACTTGACTTTCAGTATGCTGTACGCTTACAGCGAGGACTTTGTGCTGGTGTTCTCCCATGATGAGGTGGTTCATGGGAAGGGTTCCATGCTGGGGAAGATGCCAGGGGAGTCCTTAGAAAAGAAGGCGGAGAATTTGCGGGCGGCTTATGGCTTTTATATGGGCCATCCGGGCAAGAAGCTTCTCTTTATGGGCCAGGAGTTCGGGCAGGTTCATGAGTGGAACGAAAATGATGATTTAGACTGGGATATCCTTCAGTTCCCCCTGCATAAGCAGCTTCAGGATTATGTAAAGACGTTAAATGCCCTGTACAGATCCCATCCGGCCATGTACCAGGAGGATTACTATCCGGAAGGATTCCAGTGGATTAACTGTACGTACCATGAGGAAAGCCTGGCGATGTTTGTGCGCCAGACCAAGAAGCCGGAGGAAACCCTGCTGTTTGTCTGCAATTTCGACAATGTGGAGCGGCCGGATTTTAGGGTAGGCGTTCCTTTCTATGGGAAATATAAGGAAATTGTTTCCAGTGCTGACAGCAAATTCGGTGGCCCTGGAGCGGGCAATCCCAGGGCGAAGACTACAAAGGCTATTGAGTGGGACGGGCGGGATTACTCCATCGAGATCAATATCCCGGCGATGAGCGTATCCATCTTTGAGTGCACGCCTGCGCCGGAGCCGAAGAAAGCAGCAAGGGCGGAAAGGCCGAAAGCCATTAAAGCCGAAAAGGTGAAGGCGGCAAAGGCCGTTAAGACACCTTCCGGGAAAACGGCGAAGGCGGAAGCGATAGCGGAGCCGGAAAAGAAAACGGCGAAGGCGGAAGCGGCGGCGGAGCCGGAAAAAAGAGCGGTGAAAGCGTCAAGGGCAGAGCCGGAAAAGAAGGCGGCGGAAGCGGTGAAAGCAGAGCCGGAAAAAAGGGCAGCGAAGGCGGAAGCGGTGAAAGCAGGGCCGGCGAAAGAGCCAGGAAAAAAGGGGAAAGCGGCGAAGGAAGCAAAGGCGGAAAAAGCAAAGCCTAAAGCGGAGAAAAAGACAGCGGAGAAAAAGAACACCGTGAAAAAAGCATCAAAAGCCGCAAAAACCGACAGTAAAAAGTAAATGAAAAAGAGATGAAGGTCAGGGGCTTTTGCATTAAGCGGGGGAATTTCCTTAATGCAAAAGCCCCTGTTTTTTGGCCTTGCGGCGATTAGTTACGGGGCGGCTTTAGGCATCGGTGAAGGCCTTTGGCATGGCGGATGCTTCCGGTAAAAAAGGAGGATGGTTGTTTGATGGAGAGATTACTAAGAAGTGATGCTTTCTTTGCCTTGGCCCGGCTGGAGGAAGGGGCAGCGAGAGAGGAGGGAACGGCAAATATGGAGGGTCTGACGTTGGATATGGTGATGAATACGCTTAAATCCTGGCTTCCAGGGCTGGCAAGGCTTGGCCTGCGCCTGCTGGTGGTGGGCTTGATCCTGCTGGTGGGCCTAAAGCTGATTGGCGGAGCCAGGAAATTTCTGGATAAAACCTTTGAACGGATGGAGATGGAAATCAGCTTAAAGAAATTCCTGCTGTCCCTGGCCAATGCCATGATGTATGTTTTTTTGGCGCTGGTAATAGCGGAAAAGCTGGGGATCAATCCCACTTCTTTGGTGGCGGTTATCGGCTCCGCCGGCGTGGCCATCGCCTTATCCCTCCAGGAAAGCCTTTCTAATTTCGCCGGCGGGATTGTGATCCTGGTGATGAAGCCTTTCAGGGTGGGGAACTATATTATCACCACCCAGGTGGAGGGCTCGGTGACGAGTATCGGGCTAATCTATACCCAGCTTCTTACAGCGGATAACAAGTCGGTGGCGATTCCTAACGGCGGCCTGGCAAACTCCGCCATTACCAATGTGACGGCGGAAACCAGGCGCAGGCTGGATTTTTTTGTGGGAATCAGCTATGATTCGGATTTGCGCAGGGCGAAGGATATTTTGTTTCAGCTTATGGATACCCATCCCTTCACCCTCCACGAGGAGGGGCGGATGCCGGAAGTTTTTGTGTGGGAGCTGGGGGACAGCGCAGTGACATTGGGCTGCCGGGCCTGGGTGGCCACGGAAAATTACTGGAAGCTGAAATTCGACATTACGGAAGGGATTAAGCTTAGGTATGATGAGGAGGGGATAGCAATCCCCTACAGGCAGCTTGATGTGACCATAAAAGGCGGCGATGAGGATTAGAAAATTTTAGGTTTTTCCCCTCGATCAATTTGCAAACAAATTAATTCTATATCTTTCCTGATTTTGTTAATTTGCATATAAATTAATTCAATGGATATAATGAATGATTTTAGCGGTTATTTTTATTGATATTTTACAAAAATATAAATATTATTTGTAGCATATTGACTATTTTTGATATATTACTTATAATATTATTAAGTTAAAACTAAATCTAAAAAAATAAAGGATTTAGTTTTTCCGTTAATACACGTGTATTGGTTTTAGCAGTTTATTCAGATTGTCCAGTTGTTGTGTTAAGTTGATCAAGGAGGATTTTATGCGAAAAAGATTACTGAGTATATTGTTGTGCGGGACATTGATGGGCGCATCCTTGGCAGGATGCGGCACAAAGGCTTCCGATGCTCCATCTGCAGGGGGAGAAGCGAAAACGGAGGCAGGAGCGAAAGCGGAGGAAGGCGCCGCCGATACTTCGGCAGCGGCAAAGGAGGAGAAGGAAACCACGGCGGCTGCGGCCCCTGATGATAAGAGCACCACGGGAACGAATACCTTTGTGGACGGCGGCACGGAGATGGCTCTTTGGACTTTCCAGGAACTTCATGTGGATTTCTATACTGAAATGGCGGATCGGTGGAATGAAGCTTATCCGGACAAGCCCATTAATTTAACGGTGACTACCGGGCAAAGCTCCGCCTTGCTGACCAAGCTTTTAGTGGCGCTCCAGTCAGGCACGGGCGCGCCGGATTTGGCCGATATTGAGATTAGCCGTTACGCAACTTACTTAAAGGAAAATTACCTGATCCCGATTAATGATGTGGTTGCCCCGTATGAGGATGAGATCGTGATGTCCAGGGTAAAGATGTACAGGGATTCGGAAGACAATTATTATGGAATTGATTTCCATTTAGGCGCCAGCGTATGCTATTACAATATGGATATCATGAATGAGGCCGGTGTTGATCCGGCGACGATTGAAACCTGGGACGACTACTATAATGCCGGCCTTCAGGTTCTGGAAAAGACCGGTAAGCCGATGTGCGCGGTAGAAATCAGCGACTTGTTCCTGCCTCAGATGATGCTCCTGGAGAAAGGCGTCCAGTTTGTAAATGAGAATGGAGAGCCGAATGTGGCGGCGCCTGAGCACGCAGAGGTGATTGCCTTTATCCAGAAGATGATCAAGGACGGCGTATGTGAAGTGGCTCCGGGGGGGCAGTTCCATGTGGAAGAGTGGTACGGCCATCTTAACGGCGGCGGCGTAGCCTCCGTAGCCATGCCCTTATGGTATATGGGACGTTTCGCTAACTACTGCCCGGACTTAAAAGGAAAGATTGCCATCTATCAGATCCCGGTATGGAATAAGGGCGACACGCGCTGCGTGCTCCAGGGCGGCACAGGCACAGGCGTTACGAACCAGTCTGCCCACCCGGAGCTGGCGAAGGAATTCCTGGCGTTTGCCAAGCTGTCGGAGGAAGGCAACCGTTATATCTGGGAAAAATTAGGGTTTGATCCTATCCGGCTTTCCCTTTGGGATGATGAGGCCATGACCCATGATCCGGATAACAAGTTTATCCAATATTTCCAAACCAATCCCTTCGACGTGCTGAATGAGATTCGGGCTGAGTACGGCATTGATCTGATTGCCCCGGATATCTCCGGCGCATACGCAGCCTGCAGCAGCACCTTGCGCTCCACCATTTATCCTAATGTTTTTGACCTGGATCTGGAAGCTGACGTAAGCCAGCTGCTTCAGGAAAATCAGGACAGCATCATCTATGATTGATGCCATTCGGTAAAAACCTGGTAAAAGCGTTAAAGAGGGAACCTTCGGGTTCCCCCTTTACCCATAATCGCTTTTTCGCTGAGGAGGAATCAAGATTGAATAAGAAGAAAATTGTTTCCCGTTTTCTGTACTCCCAGAAAGTAGCCCCTTATGTGTTTATCCTGCCCTTTCTGCTGACCTTCTCCATCTTTTTCGCGTACCCTGTAGTGAACACGGTGGCGATGAGCTTCCAGAAGGTATCTGGCGGGGGAAACACATTTGTGGGGCTGAAGAATTACCGGCAGCTGATGAATCCTGCCTTTATTAAGGCGGTGAAAAACAGCGTTTTTTATACGGTTGTCACCCTCTGCCTGATGATTCCTGTTCCTATGCTTTTGGCGGCCCTGCTGAATTCCAGGCTGATGAGTCTGAAAACCGTTTTCCGAAGCACTATGTTTGTCCCCGCACTTACCTCCGTGGTCGTGGCAGGCACGATTTTCCGGCTGATTTACGGGGAGATGGACGGCTCCTTTGCCAATCAGATCCTGCATCTGCTTGGGCGGGACACCATCATATGGCTGCGAAAGCCGCTGACCGTATGGACGGCTATGTTTTCCATCTGTTTGTGGCGCTGGACCGGCGTGAACATGATGTACTATTTGTCCGGCCTTCAGCAGATTCCTGAGGATCTGTATGAGTCGGCTGCTATTGACGGCGCGTCGGCATTTGCTAAGTTTAGGTACATTACCCTTCCGCTGCTAAAGCCTACCACGGTCTATGTGCTGACCATATCCATCTATGCGGGGCTGGCGATGTTTACGGAATCCTATATGCTGTTTATCGGCAATAATTCCCCCAACAACGTAGGCTTAACCATCGTAGGCTACCTTTACAAAATGGGCTGGGAGCAGAACAATATCGGCCTGGCCAGCGCTATCGGGTGCTTCCTTTTGGTTATGGTGCTGATCATTAACCTGATCCAGCTTTGCGCCAACGGCACGTTTAGAAAGGAGCCTTAAGGGATGAAGTCTAAGAAAAATGGATATTCCGCCTTGCTGTTCTGTTTTTTCCTGGTGGTTGCCGGGATTACCCTTCTCCCCCTGGCTCTTTTGGCGGTGGCTTCCTTTAGGCCGGGCACGGAGCTGATGCGGAACGGGCTGAATTTTAATATTGATTTTGCCACGGTCTCCCTGAATAATTACGTGCAGCTTTTCAATGGCAGCAATCCCTACTTTTACTGGTACAGAAACAGTTTGGTGATTACCATTGTTCAGGTGTCCCTTACCCTGTTCCTTAGCGCGTGCGTGGGGTACGGGTTTGCTATGTACGATTTTAAGGGGAAAAATCTCCTGTTTATCTGTGTGCTTGTGGTGATGATGATCCCTACGGAAATTCTTCTGCTGCCCTTATACCGGATGACCATTGCCATGAACACCATCGATACCATGTGGGGGATTATTCTTCCCTATATCGTAGCGCCGATGCTGGTGTTTTTCTTCCGCCAGTATTTAAGCGGGATACCTAGGGATTTTTTGGACGCGGCCAGGGTAGACGGGTGCACCGAATACGGGATTTTTTTCCGGATCATGATCCCTCTTATGCGCCCTTCCTTTGCGGCCATGGGCATCTATCAGGGAATGCAGAGCTGGAACAGCTTCCTTTGGCCTATGATCGTTATGCGCACGGCCAATAAGATCACCCTTCCAGTGGGTCTGGCAAGCCTGATGACGCCTTATGGCAATAATTACGACATCCTGCTGGCAGGTTCCTGTTTTGCGATCATACCAATCTTGATTTTATTCGTCTGCTTCCAGTCCTACTTTATCGACGGCATGACGGCAGGCGGTGTAAAGGGGTAATTAGACAAGATGAGAATCAGCATTTCTGAAGAAAATCTGGAATTTTTCGAGGCGTTAGCCAGCCCTGTACGCTTAAAGATTATCGGCTGCTTAACGAAGCATAGCATGAATATCAAGGAATTGGCGGAAAATATCGGGGTCAGCAGCGCGATTATGACTTCCCATATTAAAAAGCTGGAAAATGCCAATATTGTGGAGTCGAAGAAAAGCAGGCAGTACGGGAAGGTGTGCAGCCTGGTGGGAACCAACTATATGCTTTTGTTTCCCACGCCCAGATTGTCCGTGACCCACTACAACATGGATTTGAAGGTAGGCCAGTATACCAGGGCTGTGATAGAGCCTACCTGCGGCCTGGCGACGGAGCAGAGCGTTATCGGAGATTATGACGATCCTCGCTGTTTCTATGATCCACGCCGGGAAAATGCTGAACTTATCTGGTTTTCAAGGGGCTTTGTGGAGTATTATATCCCGAATTATGTGCCGGAGGGCTGCCAGATAACCAGCATTGAAATCTGCGCGGAAATGTGTTCGGAATATCCCAACGTGAAGACGGACGCGTTTTCGGATATTGACCTTTACCTGAATGAAGAGCGGCTGTGCACCTGGCGTTCTCCCGGGGATTTTGGCGACAGGCGGGGCCGGTATACGCCGTCCTGGTGGCACGCTGGCCAATACGGCATCTTAAAGCGCTACGAGATCAACGGCGAGGGCGTTTACCTGGACAAGGAGCTGCGGGCCCAAAAGGGGCTGGACAGTTTCCACATGGACAGGAATCACTGGGTTCTGCGGTTTGAGGTGAATGAGGATTCCGGGATTCCCGGCGGCCTGACGCTGTTTGGGAGTAAATTCGGGGATTATCCCCAGGGAATTTATATCTGCGTAAGGTATGAATAAGCGGCAGTGCCGTTAAAATCTCCCGCAAATTGTGATGCGCAACTGACACGAATATCAAGCATGATTTATGCGGGGATTAATGCAAGCTAGTACTGCGTTGCGTAAATTCCAGTGAATATGCACCCGCTGTCTACGTCATCTGTAAATCCCACGAAACTCGACGTAGCACCACTACGCCTTCGTTTCGCGGGATTCACATCTAACGCAGATATCAGACGCCTATTCACCGTTATTTACGCAACGCAGTGCTAGAAGGATTAGGAGGAATAGTATGAGCAACAGAAAAGCAAGTATGATTATTGATAAAGGGTTTGCGATCGCAGAGATCGATAAGCGGATCTACGGTTCGTTTATCGAGCACCTGGGAAGAGCCGTGTACAATGGCATTTATCAGCCGGGACACCCGTCAGCCGACGAGGAGGGTTTTCGGAAGGATGTGTTATCGCTGGTTAGGGAGCTTAAGGTTCCCATTATCCGTTATCCGGGGGGCAATTTCGTGTCCAATTTTTTCTGGGAGGACAGCGTAGGGCCAAAAAGCCAGCGGAAGAAACGCCTTGACCTGGCCTGGAGAACCTTGGAGACGAATGAATTCGGCCTGGGAGAATTTGCTAATTGGTCGCAGAAGGCCGGATCGGAGATCATGCTGGCCGTTAATTTGGGGACAAGGGGCATGGCGGACGCGCTGAACCTTTTGGAGTACTGCAACATGGACACGGATTCCTATTATGCGGATTTAAGAAGGAGCCACGGCGTCCAAAAGCCTTACGGGATTAAAACCTGGTGTCTGGGCAACGAGATGGACGGGTCCTGGCAGGCGGGCCATAAGACGGCTTATGAGTATGGCCGCCTTGCGGCGGAAACGGCCAAGGCCATGAAGATGATGGATAATTCCCTGGAGTTTGTAAGCTGCGGAAGCTCCAATGTGGATATGGCCACCTTCCCGGAGTGGGAGGCCGTGTCCTTAAATGAAGATTACGACTATGTGGATTACGTCTCCCTCCACCAGTATTACGGCAATCCAGAGGGCGACACCGCGGATTTCCTGGCAAAAACCCAGGACTTGGAGCGGTTCATCCATACGGTGACAGCCACCTGCGACTACATAAAGGCCAAGAAGCGCAGCAGGAAAACCTTGAACTTAAGTTTTGACGAGTGGAATGTATGGTTCCATTCCAAGGCGTCTGACGATAAGGAGATGGCGGACAGGCCGTGGCAGAGGGCACCCCATCTTTTGGAGGATATTTATACCTTTGAGGATGCCCTTTTGGTGGGCCTGATCCTGATTACTTTCCTAAAGCACGCCGATCGGTTAAAAATCGCCTGCCTGGCTCAGCTGGTTAACGTGATTGCGCCGATTATGACGGATGATGAGGGCGGGGCTTTCCGCCAGTCCATCTACTACCCCTTCCTTCATGCTTCCCGGTATGGGCGGGGCATAGCGCTGCAGCCGGTAATCAGCTCCACCAGCCATGATACCAGCGGCCACAGCCATGTGTCGGATATTGACGCGGTGGCTGTGTACAATGAGGAGAAGGAAGAGGTTACGGTATTTGCCGTTAACCGCCACCCTGAGGAGGATATTCCCTTTGAGGCCAGCCTGGGGAATTTTGAGGGCTACCGTGTGCAGGAATACCTCGCCATGGAAAGCCGGGATATGAAGGCGGTAAACTCCCTTTCCGGGGAGCAGGTGGCGCCTTATCGAAAGACGGATTACCGGATGGAGGGCAATGTCTTTTCTACGGTGATGAGAAGCTGCTCCTGGAACGTTATCCGGCTGGGAAAAGAAAATCATATGGGAAAAGAAAACAATGCAAATCATTAATGAAGTAAAGGAGTAAAATCATGACGAAGAGAGAACGTGTGATCGCAGCTATTGAGGGAAGGGAGACGGACGGAATTCCTTCCAGTTTTTCCCTGCATTTTCCGGAAGGCCAGGCGGTGGGCGATCCGGCGGTGGAAGCCCATTTAGCGTTTTTTCAGGCGACGGATACGGATATCCTTAAGATTATGAATGAAAACCTTGTGCCCTGCTGCGGGATGATCAGGACTCCCCAGGAATATTATGAGAAGATCCCGGTGATTACCAGGAAAACAAAGTTTATTGACGATCAGATTGAGATGACCAAGAAGATTTTGGATCGAGCGGATAAGGATGGGTTTACCCTGGGAACGCTTCACGGCATCTGCGCCTCGGGAGTCCATCCCTTTGAGAAAATGGGGGACGGGTTTACCCTGTCGGAAATGCGCCAGATCCAGGTGGATTTCCTGCGCTGGGATGAGGAAAAAATGCTGGCCGCCCTCCATCGGATCGCGGACGGTATGTGCGAGCTGGCAGCGGCCTATGTAAAGGAAACGGGGCTGGACGCCGTATATTACGCCGCCCTGGGCGCGGAGACGAAATGGTTTACGGAGGAAGAGTTTGAGCGGTGGATCAAGCCTATGGATCTGCAGATTATGAAGGCGATCAAGGATACAGGGGCTTACTGCTTCCTCCATATGTGCAAAAGCGGCCTGAACATGAAACGGTATGACGCCGATTATGCCGCCTTATCGGATGTGGTGAACTGGGGCGTGTATGAGGCGCCGTTGAGCATGGAAGAGGGACGGCGCTTGTTTGAAGGCATAACCGTTATGGGCGGATTGAAAAACCGCACGGGTTCCCTGGTGGAAGGGACAAAAGAGGATGTAAGAAGGGATGTGCGGGAGGTTGTACAAAGTTTTGGGCGCAGGGGGCTGATCCTTGGGGCGGACTGTACTTTGGCTACCGAGCAGGATCTTTCCCTTTTGCGGGCGGCTGTGGAAGAGGCTAGGAGGTTGTAAAGGTTTTGGATTGAAGGGATAGGGCCAATGTGCCGGAGACGGATTTTGTCTTTGGGCGTTGGCCCTGTTTTTTGGCTAGTCAATGAGTGAAAACTCTGTGGACAGTAACATGAATTGTTTTGCTGATTACACTAACTGCATAACCTCGGCTTCAAGTTCTTTTAATTCTTCTAGTGGTAATGACGGAACATAATCCGCAATTTCTTCTAGTGACATTTTCCCTTTTCTTAGCATCCGTTCCGCTGTTTCTCTCGCTTCATCATGCCTTTCGCTTCTGATAAATGATTTCAATATCTGTTCTTCATCAAATAAACTCATCATAATCGTTATAACCTCCTTTTCCCGGTCAAGCAAATATTCCCTTAAGATATTCCTGTCCTTGCATATGCGGATTGTTTCCGTAACTGCTTTTCTCGTCATTCCATACTGTTTTGTCTGTTCGTTAAAAACTTTGCAGAAAATGATGTATTGATTGATAATGTCATCTGTGCCGCTTTCATAGATGGCCTTCGCCCTTACTTCAATGTCAATATCCGAACCCTCAAAAAATTCTTTGGATAAAGATATTTTACCGGGTTTTAGCCCCTTGTTTCCTGTAAAAATTACATAAAGTTCAGGCTTCGGCATTTTTACTTTCTTGCTTTTGTAATAGTTTTGGCTGGTGCGTTGAAAATATTCGTGATAGCTTTGTGCCAAATACAGCAAAATCCTTACTAAAATATTCATTGTCCAAGTAGACTGTGCTTCTACAAGGATCATCAGCTTATTGTTTACAATGAAACCTAAATCATTATACAAGTTGTCAGTCAGTATATTTTCTATCGTTACATTAGTCAATGAATCCTCTGTCGCTGTCTCGTCCTCTGGGTGGAGCGTTTTATACAGCTTTAGCAGATAACTCTTGTTTTGAAAAAGGTCAAGGAATACGCTGTTTTTTGCGGTACGTTTTGCCATAACTTTCTCTATCTGCTTTGCATCGTCCTGCATTTTAACACCTCGATTTCTACAAATCTTTGACACAGGATACGGTATATCCTGTGTCTGTTACGTTTTAATTATACAAAAAAACGCTTGTCTTTACAATAAAGTTCACATTAAATTTCTTTTACCCTCAGCGTAGTCTAGTTTTGTTGCCTGTTATGCTGTCAGATCTCCGTATAGGTGACTTGGGCGAGCAAAAAACCAGTTGAAAATTAATTACTACTGTTGTATAATAATTAAAACCCGTAAGAGTAAGAAGGGAGGGACATGAAAACCATGGAAAAGAATTATACCGTTTCAGAGGGTCTTGTTTTGCTGAAACAGAAATATTTTGAATATGCGCCTCAGAATGAGGAGACGCTTCGCCGTGCCATCCGCAGCGGGAAGCTGAAGGCGCAGCTTCGCCGGGGAAGGGAAGGCAGTTTGATTGGGGAGAAGGATTTGCTGGAATACGGGGAGAAGTATGCGGCCAGAAGGCAGCTTTTAGGGGGCGGCTTTGCCGCTAAGGCCAGTGCCCTGGCCGTGCCGGATCAGGGGCTTGTGCGGTATGTGGATTTGATGCAGGAGGCGATGGAGACGGGGGAGGCAAAGGAATGGGCCTTTAAGCTGCGGCTGATTGAAGCCAGGAACAGGTGGACGGAGCGGGAGAGCCGCCTGAAGGAGCAGATCCAAAAACTCCAGGCAGAGGCGGAGCAGTGCCGCAGAGAGGAAGGACTGTTTGACCAGGAGATTATGAAGAGGACGTAAAGGAAAAGCATAGGGAAAGCATAGGCGTGGGGCGTGGGGCTTTGGGGAGCTGACGGGAAGGAGGGAGGTCTGCGGATATGGAGCTGCAGGGACATAAGATATCGAATCTGGGGAAATTCAGGAGTTATTTTTGCCTGGAAGAAGTGGCGGGGAAGCTGGATATCCTGGTAAAGGATTTTCGGAATATTTTCTATGAGGAGAAGAAGGATCAGGACTGCTTTGAATTTATCAGGCGGTGTGCAGGACAGAGGGAACCGGCGCGGCTGTTTCTGATGGGAGAAGTAAATGAAGATGAGTTGTGTTCCTATGTGGGGAAAGATGAGGTGTGGCTGTATCTGCAGCCTGGAAAAAAGGATGGATTGGGGGAAGGGATGGGAATCAGCGATGGAGGCGGGCTGCAGATTTTCCTCCAATTCCAGGACAGGGAAAATCTGGAACGGATTTTAAGGACGCCTTTGGCTACGGAAGAGCCTTGGCTGACGGCGCAGCTGATCGCCGTGTGTGAGCTGGCGAGGTTTTCCTGCCCGGTGGATTATTTTGCAAAGGCAGGTTTTGCAGGCAGCGGGGGCGCTTGCGGAGGGCTCGCCGATGACGGCATGGCGCAGCGGGCAGGGCAGCGCTTATCCGGCGGAGGGGAGGAGCCGAAGGTGGATTTTGACCAAACGGTTGCCCAGGCGGAATTTAAGCTGTGGGATCCGGATCAGGATTCCCAGGCGGATATTGTGACAAAGAAGCTTACCCGGGAAACGTATACGAAATATTCCAGCGGTGCGGAAATTGTGGTGAGGGATGGCTGGGGCGAGAAGGTTTTGCGGGCGGGAAAAAGGCTTGTCCATGAGCTGTACGGCAATTTTATCGGCGAGCGGCTGGTGGAGCTTTTGCCGGAGGAAAGCGTCTGCGGGGATTTTCGGGTTTACAAGGAATGGCAGGATGACGGCAGGATGGTGCTGAAACGGGAAAAGGGGAAAACATCCCTGCCGCCTTATCAGGGGGATGTGGAGGCTTTTAGCCGGATGTCCTGCTTTGCGGCCACGGAGGATGACGGGCTTTTAGGGATTAAGGAGGGGAAGGTTTTTGCCTGTACAAGCTTGGTAAAGCCTGCAAGGCTTTGGGGTGAGCGGGCGGTTTACGTTTGTGAGGCCAAGGGCTTATATGCGATCCTGACGGAAAAAGGCCGTCTGGTGACGAATGTTGAATTTTGCGGCAAAAATGTCTGCATGGTGCGGATGGATGGGCAGGGAAATGTATATGCCCTCCAAAGGGACGGGCGGGTGGCTACCAGCAATCCAAATATGAAGGATGAGCTGGGCAGGCATGAGAAGATCGTGCAGCTGTGGTGTGAGCGGGATCAGGGCAAGCTGATTTTGCGGGATATGCAGGGAAAAGAGTTTGGAGTAGAAATCAGGGAGGGATATGTTGGATGTTTGAATCATTAAAGGCGGCTGTGGATCAGCTTTTTCCGTTTTTTGTATTTGCCGTGGGCGTTTGCATCGGCATCGGAAGCTATCAGATAGGGAAGAACCGGAAAGATCGGAAGAGAAAGGTGGAAAGTGGGGGGAAGCTTTACCATTCAAAGCCGTTAAAAGGGTTAAAGCGGCCTGAAGCCCTAGAGCCAGGACAGGCCAGGCAGGCAGGAGTCCAGGCCGGTGCGCGGGCAGGGGCACAGGCGAATGCACCGTCAGGAACCCACGGCAGTGCGCGGACAGGGGCAGGGGCAAGGGCACAGTCAAGTGCGCGGATAGAGGCACAGGCAGGGACTAAAGGGAGAAAGTCCCCGATGATTGTCACCAGGCAGCAGTGCTGGGAGGCCTACCAGGAGGCGTTTTATGAAAAGGAAGTTTCCAAGCGTCTTAGGGATGTGTACAGCCGGGACAGCCTGCTTTATAGTTTCCGAAAGCTTTTGGGCATTGCCTGCTATGAGCTGGAAGCCTACGGCTGGGAGAGCGGAAGGGACAGGATTGAAAACGTGATAAACCAGGAAATTCCAAATGCCTTAAGACGCTACATTGGAAGCCCGAAAGAAGGCAAAGTGCCAAATCTTCCGAAAAGGGAGGGGCTTGCGACAGATATCACCGAAGAGGAATATTACCGGCAGCAAGGTTTCCAGGAGGAAAGAGGCGGGGGGTTAAGTCCCCAGGCGTTGGAGGAGGAGCTGGCGCAGCTAAGGAAGGAAAGGGCAGAGAGCATAGATGGAAGGCAGGGGGCGTTTTACCGGAAGCTTTGGAAGAATTCCGCTCCGCTTTTGGAAGAAATGATGGCCTACGGGGCGAAGCTTAAATCTGCCTTAAGCGAACCGGCGGATGCTCCTTCCCAGAAAGGCATGGAAAAGCAGTTTTTGGCGCTTGCGGATCGGTTAAAGGAGGTTATGGAGGAAAACGGGATTCGGTTTCTGTTTGCCCGTGAGGCTTCCGAAAAGGAGAAAAGGGAGTGCTTTAAGATGGTAAAGCAAGGGGAAAATGTCCCGGCAGTGATCCGCAAGGATGATCAGTATGTGTACTATACCGGGCAGGCGGAGATAAGGTAAGCAGCAGTGCCAGGTGTGTCACTGGGCATTTTTCAAACTTCAAACACGCCCAAAGGGCAAAGGGGATAATATGGGGTTTTTGGAGTGGAAAGCCCTCGAGGGGCGGCATAAGCCCAAGGAACTAAGCAATATTTGCCGGGATAAGCTAAAGGAGCTGCAGGCCCGGGAGGATTTCCAGGAAAAGGGAAAAAAGGCCATCCAAAGCGGGATATTAAGCCGAAAGGCGCAGGTGATTTGGGTAATCAACAGCACATATGAAAAGATTATGGGAGGTGAAATGGAATGGGAGCAGCAGGAAGAGAAGGAAGAGTCTCCAAAAAGGGAGCCAGGGGCAGTGGGGAAAAATCCGTAGAATTCCGGCAGGCGGAGGAAATTGCCAGGCTGATGGGCAGAAATCAGGAATGCAAGGATGCCTTTCAGAAAACCCAAAACCGGGCGGAAGAAGTGTGGAGGCAGAGAAGGGCGTCCTATAAGGAGCAGATGGGAGAGCAGGAAAGTTATTGTAATCGAATGGCACAGGTAAACAAGGCGTTTTCCAGGGACGGCGGTGGTTTTTTTTATCTGCTTCAGCAGCTGGGAAGCTTCTGTATTCCCCAGGATTGCCTGCCGGATAAGGAAGGGCGGCAGATCATCATGGAAAACCTGATGAGCCAGATAAAGCGGGGCGCCAAAGAATTGGACAAAAGATTAGCCTTAAACCAGGAAGAAACGGTATGGGAGGATGAGGAGCCCTTACGTATTGACGGGAGCCCTTATAAAAAAACCTTAAGGTACTTGGATGCCATAGAGGAAATGGAAAAGGAATTAAAGAAAAGGGAAAAAAGGGGAAAGCTAAGCCGCCACTACGAAATCCTGTGGGAGAGGACGAAATTTTTCCTGATGAACCCGGAGGCGGCAGGCGGGCCGGGGGATTCGGAGGAACGGATACGGTGCTGGTATGGCTGTATGCGAAAGCTTTTGGCCTCCTGCGGCATCCGGATCGTGTTTTGCCGGGAGGCGGATGAAGAGGAAAGGGCAAAATGGTTTGCCCAGGCAGGGGAAAATGCGGAGGAAAAGCCGGCTATCGTGGGAACGAAGGATTTCGGGACAGGGGAATACGTATTTTGCTTAGGCGTATGCCGTATGCGGCAGGAATAATGTAGGAGAACTGCGGATGCGAAAGTTAAATTTTGAAAAATTCGGGATTACAGACAGGCAGTTAAGGAAAATCAAACTGGTACTGGCATTTGACTTAGGCCATGGGGAGTCCATGGTGAGTTATATGCGGACAGACGGAAGGGGGAAGCCCCTGATTGCAAAAGTGGACAGCAATGATTCGGATAAGCTGATTACCGGCCTGTTTAAGGTGAACCGGGATAATGCGGGCTGGGCCATCAGCCGCATCGGCCCCATGCTGTCTTCCTTTAACGAGGTTCACATTGGCTTTAAGTCCACGCCGGAGGCGCTGAACCAGGGGGAAACGGAGCCGGGGTCAGCCAGGACGAAGAAGGAATTGATCCAGGCTTACGTTAAGGAAGTGCTGAAGGCCGTTAAATTATATAATGAAGGCTTGGAGAGCGATGAGGATTCCACGGTGTTGTTTGTAGGCTGTCCCTCCAGCCGCCTGTGGAAAAACCAGGAGAAGGCTTACGCGGATATCCTAAAGAAGGAAAGCCCTTACCCTGTGGTGATTATGCCGGAAAGCCGGGCGGCGTTGTTTAAGGTGATTTTCGATCACCGTCTTTTAAATGCTTCCAATATTTTACAGAACGGGATAATTGTGTTTGACTTTGGATCCAGCACGGCAGACTGGACGTATATGTACAAAAACCTTAGCAAAGGCAAGATGGATTTGGATGAGGACAGCGTTAACCTGGGTGGCTCCATGGTGGAAGAGCAGATGCTGGAGGCAGGGATAGAGCGTTTGATCCGGCAGGCAAAAAAGGAGAGGGAGCACAAGATCAGGGGAATTGTGGAAGCCATGAGGCGGATCCCTGCCCTGGCAGGCCTGTCGGAGGAGGAGCTTTGGAGCCAGGCGGCATCTTCCCATGGGGGAGAAGAGGATGATTGGAAACCCAGGGATGAGCAGGAGACGCTGCTGGCGCTACGGACGGTGAAGGAAAATTACTTCTTTGCTGACGGGGAGCTTGAGCAGGAGTATGCCTATCGTATGGCAGATAACCGCGTGCATCGGTTTAAGATTAACCGGGAGTTTATGGAGGCAAAGGAAAACGGGGTGATCCACCAGAAATTTACCTATGCCACCAGGGATGGGATCTGGGAGAAAAGCTGGTACGATGCCTGCCGTCAGCTGTTTATGGACGTAAAGAGCCGGATGGAGGAAAAAACCAGGCAGTATTCTAGCATTGTCCTTACCGGCGGCGCTTCCAGGATGGGCTTTGTGCGGGAATTGTGCCGGGAAGTGTTTGGGGATAAGGTGGAGATCGTGGCGGATCCCAACCCCTCCACCTGCGTTGCACGGGGCATGGCCTATGCGGGGGTTATGGACATTAAGGCGCGGCTGGCCCTGCCGGAAGTGATGGAAAAGGTGACGGACAAAATTGAAAAGGGGGAAAATGGGAGAACTCTCCTGATGGACTGTGCGGAGATTGCCAGCAATGATTTAAAGGAAACCCTTTATGATAAGGTGATATGGCCGGGAATCCAGAGCTGGAAGGGGCTGGAGGGGGTTCATACCCCCAGGGAGCTGTGCGGAACCTGTCGGGATACGCTGAAAGCCCTGCAGCAGCAGGATAGTTACCAGGAAACCGTAAGGAGGTCGATCCAGGACGGGATCTTAAAGAAGCGGGACGAGATAATCGGCATGATTAATGAAACGTATAAGGAGATTTACCAGCGGGAGATCCCTGCAAATTACCGGATTAACTTAGATGACGACAAGCTGAAAAATATTGCAGGCGGGGTGGTGGAGTATACCTTTGGGGATGCTTTTGAGCAGATTATTAAAGGGGCGTTATCCTTTTGGGGTTCCGCTACCGGGTATCTGAACACCCTGGACAATCAGATGGATAAGGCAGAGCGAACGAAGCGGGCAGATCGGATCGTCCGTGAGAACCGGAAGCCGAAGTTAGAGGGGTTCTGCGGAAGCTATCTGCGAAGCTTGATTGGC
Organism: Lachnospiraceae bacterium; assembly: GCA_910575565.1. GTDB lineage: Bacteria > Bacillota > Clostridia > Lachnospirales > Lachnospiraceae > Caccovicinus. The sequence goes on from CAJTFL010000005.1 coordinate 190,233, forward strand.
AGATTGTTTGAACAGGATGGCACGAAGGAAAATTTAAAAAACTGTATCCGGGAAGCGGTGGAAACGATGCTGGATGATTTGTCCGCATATTTCGCATAAGTGCAGGCTTTTTTGCAGCGGGGAAGGCATTAAACCGCTGCACCTGTTTTCAGAAAGGGGGAAAAGGATGTTCGCGAGAGATGAACGTTTGATTGACCAGTGTGTTTCCGCCTATCTGTCTAACACGCCGGTTATCTATATCCTTACCGATGAGATGGATTTCGTGGATACGGTGATTTTAGACCAGTCCATGGTAGAGCTGCGCAGATGGAAGGGGGATAACCCGGACAAGATTAAGCCGGAGCCTATCCCAGAGAAGGAGCAGGGCCGGTATCTGGCGGAAACGGAGGATGTGGTCAGGGAGAGCACGGAATTAGGGACGGTTTCCTGGAAGAAAAATGTCAGGCTGTACCCGGCGGGAAATGTGATCAATCCTTTGGCCTACGTAAAGAGTTACGGCAGCCGCTGCCCGGTGATCCTGGGGGTGAAAAACTATAACCTGGCCATTAAGGCGGCAGGACCTGACGGGATACATAAGACGGAGGGAAATCTGCAGCGGTACGTGATGAGCCACTTAAGCGCACCGAAAAACAGCGCCTTAAAGCGCTCCGTGCTGATTTTAGCCGCGCCTAAGCTGATCCTTCCGGAAGGCTTGGAGGAATATGTGGCGGTGGTAGAGCCGGATCCCTTAAAGAGCTGGGAAATCAAGGAGATTATCCGGGACTGTGCCGCCGACCATGAGGAAATCTTAGATCCTAATTATATTGAAGAATTGGTGGATCGGCTTAAAGGGTTTAACCAGCGGAAAATCCAGTCTGTGCTGGCGAAAATCATCTATGAGGCGGGATATTTAGCCAATAACCGTTACACGGCGGATCGCCCCGAAAATCAGCGCCCGGAGGCCGTAGCTTTCGAGATGATTAACCGGGAAAAGCGGCAGATGTTAAGCAAGGAAGGGATTTTGGACTATGCCCAGATAAGCAGGGAGCCTACGGTAGGCGGCATGGAAGGGCTGATGAACTATTTGGAGGAGAAATGCCATTTCGTGTTAAATCACCGGATGGAGCTGAAACGGTGCAAGGGGATCGATCTTCCCAAAGGCGTTTTGGTGTGCGGGATCCCCGGGACGGGAAAAAGCCTGATGGCGAAAAAGATTGCCAGTATGTTAAATATCCCGCTGATCAGCATGGATATGGGAAATATTACCAAGTCCCGCCTGGGGGAATCCGCCCAGGCCATGAGGAAGGCTTTGCGGGTGGCAGACAGCATGGCTCCCTGCGTGCTGTGGATCGACGAGATTGAAAAGGCCTTTGCCGGGATGAAGGGCGCAAAGGGGGACAGCGCCTCATCGGAGGTGGCTCGCTGCTTCGGGATGTTTTTAAAGTGGATGCAGGAGCAGGGGGAAATAAAAAATGAGGGGGACGAGCCGGTATCTCCGTGCTTTATCTTTGCTACCTCCAACAATGTGTCGCAGCTGCCGCCGGAGTTTCTGCGCAGCGGCCGTTTTGAGCGGAAATATTACGTGTTTATGCCCACAGAGGAGGAATGCATCCGTATTTTTAAGGCGGACATTGCCAATATGGCAAAGATTACGGACGAGGCAGGGAACCAGATGGAGGTGCTGGATAGCCGGGAGCTTAATGATCGGTTTTGGAGGGAGATTATGGAATACTGCGTGGCAGGCCAAGATGGGGAGCCAAGGCGGAAATTCCTTACCGGCGCGGATATCCATGAGATCAACCAGGATGCCTTAAGGCGGATGGTTTACGCCGAGTACGGCGGGGGCACGCCGGAGTATGAGGGTAAGGATGCCAAAGGGCGTTACCAAATCCTGGAAAAGAATTTCAAAGCCCGGCCAATGACCGTAAAGCCGTATTCGGCAGAGGTTTACGGGAGGATGTTAAGAAAGGCGATTGATGAGGCAAGGCCCTATGGGGAGACGAATTTAAGGGATATTGCCGAATGTTATATTGCCCTCCATGAAAATAAGTTTAACCCAGTGTCCGGGGAAAATGATGCCCTGATTCCCTTTGACGAGTACCGTGGGGAAGAGGAGTGCCCGGTGGATGTCAGCGATGAGCGTGCCCTGGCTCTTCACGGGGACAGCCGGTATGACCGGGAGATGTACCAATATATCGGCGCGAAGATTAACCAGCTGAAAGGAGCTGCGCAAGCAGCAAGGAGTGCCGTAAAGCGCGGTTCTTCCTAAAAAGACACTGTGCAGCGTAAATGGCACAGGCTGAACGGACGCTATGGTTCTGCTGAGAAAAAGCGGTTAAAGGGCGGCCTGGCTTTTGGAAATCAAGGAGGAAGGCAAATGGAAATTGAACTGGCCGTATTAGGGATACTTGCAACAGTGATGATTTGCGAGGCTGTGGCGGAGCTGGTAAGCTTTTTTGTGGTGAAGATGAAAAACAGGATGAAGTATCCCTTGGCGGACTTTGAACCTATAGGCAGCGATCAGGCTATGATTGATCAGCTGGCAGATTCCATAAACGGCCATTTGGGAGCAAATGCGGGGGCGAAGCTTATGGAGATGGATTTGGAGTCCAGGAAAGAGGCGCTTTCCTGGCTGGCTCAGGAGAATGCCAGGATTATGGGGATTGCCGATATGCCGGAGATTGAATTTTTAGAATCCGGCGAATTAGGAGAAAATGGAGCCCGCACCCAGGGGCGTTTTGTCTTTGCCGTCAATAAACTGCAGATCAACCTGGATTATTTAAAAATCCAGAATGAAAAGGTGCTTTTGGATGCGCTGGATACGGTGGTGCATGAAATGTGCCACGCTTACCAATATATGAAAATGGAGGAGATGCTGGAGCGCCTGGAGGAAGTGCAGGCGGAGGAGGAGAGGGAAGCGATGGCTTCTGACCCAGAGGATATGCGCACGATTTTCTGGCTGAAAAATGAGATGCCGGGAAATTATATCCTATTCCATGTTGACCCGGAAGGATACCGCAGGCAGCCGGTGGAATCCTACGCTTTTGGGATGGCCAATGCAGTAATGCGAAAATTATGGGAGGGAACGGATGAATAGTGAGACGAATATTAAGTATAGCTCTTTAAAACGGTATTTAAGGGATCTGGGGTATGGGGATAAGGATGCCAGGCGCTCCATTAAGAAGCTGCGAGCCATGGATCCGGCGCTGAAGCAGGCGTTTGCCCTGTATTTTAATGAAGGGCTCCATCCGGAAATGGCGATTGCAGAGATCACCTTCCAGGAATTGACCTTCAAGATAAAGATGAACCCGGTGACGGCCTTTTTGTTTTTAGACTGGCTTAACCGGGATCCGGACACGGCCTTAGATACCCTGCGCCACACTTCGCCCATGGGGGGCGGCGGGGAGGCTCATCTCCCGGCCTCAAGGTGGATTGGGGAGGAGGAAGAGGAGCCGGAGGACTGCTCGGATTTTCCGTGATTCTGCCGGGTGCGAGAATCAGCTGGTTTGGCAGTGAAATAAGCAGTTTGACCGTGAGCATCAGGTCATTTGGCGGTGAAAAGGGCAGATTGATAGCAAGAATCAGGTTATTTGGCGGCGAAAAAAGAAAGCGAAAAAAGAAAGCCAAAAAAGAAAATCAAAAAGAAAGTCAAAAGGAAAGTCTAAAATTTGAAAATCCCCTTGACATATAATCACTACTGTAGTATATTAAATGCAACAGTAGTGATTATATAACGCGGCGAAACACGGCGGGAAGCAAGCTTGCCTGGCAGGAGGAACTTTCCGGGAGTGTTTGCAAGCAGAAGGAGGAAGAAGCATGGCAAGGGATGATTATAAAAGAATTTTAAAACGCCGGGTTGGGCAGATTGAGGAAGAGCTGGATCCGGAGCTTGGCATCCGGGAGAATATGGTGAATGCCTATTTAAAAAGCTTCCCGAAAAAAAGCAGGGAGGAAGCGGAGCAGACGGCGGATAAGCTTTTAAAGGGGATACTGGATTTTCAGGATAACCTAGCGGCATACCAGCAGGAAGGCCTGGAAGGGATTTTGCAGGCTGTGGACAGTGCCATGGAAGGGAAGTCAGACAGCGAGAAGTATGCGTTATGCTTAAATATGATCGTGGCCGTAAAATCCATGGATCAGAAGCTTTTGGAAACGCTTTTTGGCAGTGAGCGGTTCCAGGCGGACACCACCTTTGAGGAGCTTAAGGGAGCGGAAATTGGCAGCGATGTGCAGATCACTGAAGGGATGCTTGGAGAAGCCAGGGAGGAGCTGAAAAAAGCCCTGGAAAGTTCCGCCATTACCTTAAACGATATTGAAACCTTAAGCCGCATCCCCCAGGATCAGCTGGAAGGCTACGCCCGGGATTTTGCCATAGGCAGCTGGTCCTATGAAGAGCGGAAGGCGTACCTGGCTCTGGCGGCGTATATGGCTTATGAGGACGGCGAGCTGTCCCTTCAGGAGGAGACGGACCCTTACAGCTGGGCTGTCGTGATGGCCGCCGCGGTAGAGACGGAGAAGACGGTAAAGGATGCCAGCCTGGGGCGGATCACCTGGGAGAGGGCCAGCCAGATCTTAAAGGGCATCGGAATGGTGCTTTTAGCCATGGGGATGATGTATATTATCTGGGTCGCTTCCGGCGCGCTGATTGCGGCTATCGGCATGGCGGCAGGGATCTTAAATCAGCTGATCGTCAGCGCCGTGGGGCTGTGGATCGTCCTGGGGATGATGGATACCTTCGAGGAGCCCCTTAAATGGTTCGGCGCAGGCTTTGACCGGGTTAAAGAATTTTTGGAAAACCACTATGAGCCGGTGAAAGAAGGGATCTTTTCCGCTTTTCGCTTCGTGCGGGATAAGGTGGCGGCAGGCTATGGGTTTGTGAAAGCAGGCGCAAAGAATTTGGTTTCCCGCTGGCAGACATTAGAAACGTGATATCGTGAACGACGGATTGTTTTCCGTCTGCGATAAGTAAGCCCCGATTCGCGGCGGACGGTTGAAATTTTGGCAAAAATCGGATATACTTTAACCAGTTGAATCTTAAGGAGGTTAAGTTTATGAGAGCTTGCGGAATGCTGCTCCCGGTTTCCAGCCTGCCATCGCCTTACGGAATCGGGGCTTTCTCAAAAGAAGCGTATGAATTTGTGGACACATTAAAAAGTGCGGGGCAAAGCTACTGGCAGATCCTGCCGTTAGGGCCTACGGGCCACGGAGATTCGCCTTACCAGTCTTTTTCTTCCTTTGCGGGGAATCCGTATTTTATCGATCTGGATGCCTTAATCCGGGAAGGGCTGCTGAAAAAGGAAGAATGCCTTGAGGCAGATTTTGGGGGGAGTAAGCGGTATATTTCTTATGATAAGATTTACCTTTCCCGTTATCCCCTTCTCAGGAAAGCCTTTGAGCGGTGGATGGAAAAAAATGGGGAGAAAAAGGCGGAAGAGATTTTTGAAAAGGCTCTGCTCCAGGAGACAAAGGAATACTGCTTCTACATGGCCGTGAAAAATTCCTTTGAAGGCAAGTCCTGGACGGAATGGGACGAAGAAATCAAGCTGCGCAGACCCCAGGCGGTGGAGCAGTACCGGCAAAAGCTGAAGCCAGAGATTATGTTTTACCAGTTTATGCAGTATAAATTCCAGGAGCAGTGGGAAGAGCTGAGAAAGTACGCAAATAAGCAGGGGATTAAGATTATCGGGGATATCCCTATCTATGTGGCTTTTGACGGGGCGGATGCCTGGGCAAACCCGGAGCTGTTCCAGTTTGATGAGGAACATATGCCCTCGGCGGTGGCGGGCTGCCCGCCGGACGGATTTTCCGCCACAGGTCAGCTTTGGGGGAATCCCCTTTACCGGTGGGATTACCACCAAAAGACAGGCTATGCCTGGTGGATGAAGCGGATGGAATACAGCTTCCGCCTTTACGACGTGGTGCGGGTGGATCATTTCCGGGGCTTTGATGAATACTATTCCATTCCTTTTGGCCATAAGACGGCGGAAAAAGGCCGCTGGGAGAAAGGGCCGGGGATTGAGATTTTCCGAAAGATGGAGGAGCATTTTGGAAAGAAGCCCCTTCCCATTATCGCGGAGGATCTGGGCTTTCTTACCCCCAGCGTGCTGAAGCTGGTGGAGGATACGGGGTTCCCGGGGATGAAGGTTTTGGAATTTGCCTTTGATTCCAGCGGCGAGAGCATTTATCTGCCCCACAATTACCCGAAGAACTGTGTGGTGTATACGGGAACCCACGATAACGATACCCTGAAAGGCTGGTTTAGGAAGATGCCGGAGCAGGATAAGCTGCTGGCTTTGGAATACATGAATGGCAGGCATGGGGAAGGCCCCTGGGTAAACTGGGATTTTATCCGCCTGGCTTTAGCCAGCGTAGCTGATTTGGCCATTATCCCAGTGCAGGATTATATCGGCCTGGGCAGTGAAGCCAGGCTGAACGAGCCGTCCACCTTGGGGAATAACTGGAAATGGAGGCTAAAGGATGGTGAGCTGACCCATGAGATCTGCCATAAAGCCCGGCGGATGGCCAGGCTCTATGGGCGGTATTAGCAGGCGGCGCAGCGCGTTAAGGGAAAGGGGCGGCTACGGCGCGGTAGTGTCAATGTAGATGGTGGCTCCGCCGGTTTGGGCAGGGGATGAGGCTGCTTTTTCTCCGCCAGTTTGGGCCGGAGACGTGGCGGCTTGTCCTCCGCCGGTTTGGGTCGGAGACGTGGCGGCTTGTCCTCCGCCGGTCTGGGCCGGAGACGTGGCGGTTTGTCCTCCGCCAGTTTGGGCAGGAAATGTGGCGGCGTCCCCTCCGCTGTCCGGCGGATTTTGGGCTGTTTCCCCCGGGAGGGCAGAGGCGGCAGTGCCGTCTGGATTTAAAACTTCCATATGGGTGCTGAAGGTGGCCTGCATCCCATTCCCAGCCAGATCCTGGGCATGGATGATAAGGGATTCTTCTCCTATGGGGAAGGTGAAGGAGCCGGTCTGGCGATCCATGGAAAGGGGGGCGATGGGCTCTCCGGCGGGGTTAGTGGCATGGACAGACAGATAGTCCAGCCCGGATTGGCTGTCCATCAGGGTCAAAGTCAGTATCCCGTCCTGGATGGAATATTGGTCGCTTACGGAGGGCGCAGTATCGTCCAAGATATTTACGTGCTCATACTGTACGGCAGTCATCCCGTTTACCAGCTTGGCATAGACTTCAATCACTCCGTTCTTGGAGATTTCCGCGGTGTAGCGGTTTCCCTTCTCGCGGGTAAGCTCTAGAGGGGAACCTTCCTGGGCGGAGGCTAATTCTTTAATGGGGAGAAGGGCGTTTACGGTAATGGAAGCTTGAGCCGTCTTGTAGGCTTTGGGGTTGGATACCTGGACGGTGATATGGGGCTTGGCTGCCACCAGCAAAAATAAGATCCCATTTACGATAATAAAGGGAAGGATATAAAACAGCAGCAGATCCATTTTCTCGCTGTGGGGTTTTGGCCTGGGACGCCTGCTTCTGCGGCTGCCTGGATTGGCGTGAGGATCACGCTCGTAGATTCGTTCCATAAAATTTCTCCTGTTCCCGGCTTGCATAAACCGTAACCATAGCATAGCAGAAATCAAAGAATGTTACAAGTTTAACTTCTACATTTGCTGGGAATATGTTATGATGTTGTTAGTAATGTAGTGCACAGAACGGAGGAAAACATGATAGTGAAAAAGGCAGTGGCATTTGCGGAGCGTGCGCACAGGGGGGCAGTGCGCAAGGGAACAGGCATTCCGTATATCACCCATCCTATGGACACGGCGGTGATTATGGCTACCATGACGGAAGATAAGGAGCTGATTGCGGCTGCCATCCTTCATGATGTGGTAGAAGATGCGGGGGTGACGGAGCAGGAGCTTAAATGCCAGTTTGGCCTTAGGGTAGCGGAATTGGTCATGGCGGAAACGGAGGATAAGTCCCGTTCCTGGCTGGAGAGGAAGTCCGCCACCATCAATCACTTAAAGACGGCGTCCCGGGAGGAAAAGCTTTTGGTCCTGGCGGATAAGCTAAGCAATATCCGAAGTACGGCCAGGGATTATCTGCTGGTGGGGGAAAGCTTTTGGGAGCGGTTTAACGAAAAGAAAAAGTCCTGCCACTGCTGGTATTATGAAGGGGTGGCCGAAGGGCTGAAGGACTTAAAGGAGTATCCCCAATATCAGGAGTATGTGGAGCTTTGCCGATTGGTGTTCCATGGGCAGGAGCTGTTTTTGGGGGATGAAGGGCTGCGGTAGCTTTGTGTTTAAGGCAATGCAGGCTTTGGAAAAATTTAACTGGAAAATTTTAGTGATTTTTCTTGAAAATCCAGGGGAAAAGGATTATAATGAAGGAAGCCGCCTTCCTGGCTGCGGGCTGTCGGTTAGGAAATGGCAAAGCAGCCGAAAGGCTGGGGCGGCGGCATACCTTATCTCCATGGCGGTATCATTCTTATATCGCTGGCCGGATAGTTGGCTTCCGGTTTGTTCTGAACCGGATAAATCCAGTGGAAACAGTACGATGATAATTGAATAGGACGAAGTGCTCCTTGGATCCGCAGCCGCGGAAAGGAGAATTAGAATTAATGGGACAGGAAAGGAAGAGAAGGAAGCTGGCCAAAAAGGCTGCAGCCTTGTTTTTGGCGGCGTTAACGTTTATGTCTTCCATCGCCGGGATTCCGGGAGGCGCAAGAGCCGATGAAGCCGGTTTTACGGTTGAAAGGTTGGAAGAGAGGCATATGCTTGCGGATGTGGATTTTCCGTTTTTTCATTCCCGGATGGCCAGCGGGATTTATTATTGGATGAAATCTGACGGGACTCCCGTTTTCTGCGTCCAGAAAACGGCGGTGATGACCGATGGGTTTGAGGGGAAGGAAGAACCGGAGCCTATAGGGGAGTGTGGGTATTTTACCACGGAACAGTATGAGATGGCCTCCATCGTCCTGCAGTGCTGCGGGCTGAAAAAGGGGGACGGGACAATCCTGGAGCCTGGGGCTTATTTGGCCGGGCAGGCGGCCATATGGGGCATCCAGTCGAAATATTGGACGGGGACAGAGAAACTGAAGGAAGAGATGGAAGTCCTCTACCAGCACGTAAAGCCGCAGTGGCATGGCCTGACTAGGGAGGAAATTGTGGTTCAGGCCAGAGCGATGATGGAGCCGATCTGCCAGGCCCTGGATGATTATTATGGGGATGACAGCCCATATATCCCGGCATTTGCCTCCAAGTACCCGGAAAAAGCACCAATCCATCAAGCGCAGTGGCAGGAGGACGGAAGCTGCGGCATCACGTTTTCCCTGGGGGATAAGGCGGAAGCGGTAAAGGATTTTACTTACCAGCTTCCAGCGGGCTGGAGCTTTTCGTGGGAGGGGGATCAGGTTACGTTTCGCTGCCAGGAGCCCGTGCCGGGGCTGGCTTCCTTTACCGGGACAGCCCCAAGGGATTCGCGGCTTGACGGGGCGATGCCCATCGGCTTAATCTATATCGTGTCTATCCCTAAAGCTGCGTTTTTGCAGCATTTGGCGTCTTATGTGGAAATGACCGCGCCTTGGATCTGTTATTTTCGGCTTTCCGTGCCGGAAAAGCCGGAGGAGGGAAGCTGGTATCTCCCTAAGGTTCAGCTTTACCGCCATCAGGAAACCTTTAAGGCTCAGTATAGGATAGAGTTGGAAAAGCGTGACGGGGATACAGGGGCGGTGCTTCCGGGAGTGGAATTTAAGGTATTGGAATATTTTAACGAAGGTCAGCTGGAAGGCACGGTGCTGGAAAAACGGCAGTTCTCCCGCTGGGAGGGCTGGAAGAAGCGCTGCCCGGAAGAAATCACCGACTCATCCGGGCGGATTACCCATCAGGATCAGAAGGAATATCCGTTTGAAAAAACCTACTGCGGCGGCCACCCGGAGCCTGAGATTTTCTATGAGGGCAGCTCGGAAGAGTTCTTAAGCCAGCTGGAGGCGGAAGCGTGGCAGGCCTGGGAAGAGTCTGTAGAGGCTTGCAGCCAGCTTTGCGATTTCCATGGGGCTGACGGAAGCGGCCGGGAAATGGCCAGGGAAGAGCGGGACTTGGCCTATGACCAGTTCATCCATTTGGTATATGGGTATACCCTTAAGGAGACGAAGCCCTTGGAGGGGTATTATCCCTTGGGGGAGGATCCAAAGGGGAAACCCATAGGGAAGGTATTTTGCCAGTCCCTCCAGGCGGGAGGGCAGTTTAAAGAAAATCTAAACCAGACCGGGGAGGGGCAGGAGTGGGATGAGCTGCGGCTCGGATTAAGTTTGTCAGGCCAGTTGGGTCAGTCAAGTCGGCTAAGCCAGTCAAGCCAGTTAGGCCAGTCAAGTCGGCTAAGTCAGTCAAGTTTGCCGAGTTTGCCAATTCTGCCGGGGCGGTCAGAAAAGCCGGTATGCCAGGTGATGGCGGCAAGCAGGGGCAATGCGGAGAGAGAAGATGGAAAAGAAGAGAGTGAAGAAAAAGATGGGGAATCGAAAGGCGGAGAGGAATCGGAAGATGGAGAAAAATTGAAAGACGGAGAAAATTTAAAGGGCGGGGAGAAATCGCAGGATAGAGAGGTTTGGAAAGAGATTAAAACCGGAGGCTTAAGGAAAGCGCAGAGGAAAAACTGGATTTCGCTGGAAAATATAGGAAATTTTGAACTGGCCAGTTCCAGCGAAGCCGGGAAAAAGAAAAGGGGTTTGGGGGATAGCCGCAATTTAGTTTGGCTGACCAGTGAAATTGACGCGTTAAAGCAGGATGGCGGGGAAAGCTTGGAAAATGCGCAGGTATATCAATTCCAGATAGAAAACCATAAACCGGAGACGCCGGAGGAAACCACGCCGGAGGAAACGCCGCCGGAAGAAACCACGCCGGAGGAAACGCCGCCGGAAGAAACCACGCCGGAGGAAACGCCGCCAGAAGAAACCACGCCGGAGGAAACGCTGCCGGAAGAAACCGTTCCAAAAGAAACCATGCCGGAAGAAACGCCTCCAGAGGAACCTTCGCCGGAAGAACCGCTTCCGCCGGAGACGCCCCCTCAGGAACCGCCTTCCCCGCCTCGTACAGGTTCGCAAGGCGGTGGCGGCAGCGGACGACCCCAAGGCCCGGAAAGGATGCCTAAGATACAGCCGGAAGAAACACAGCCGCCGATTTCCCTGCCGTCAGGAGAGGCTTCGGCGGAAGAAATTCTTAAGGTTGGATGGGTTTCAGCAAATTATGTGCCTTCCGTTTACCTTGATGAAAACGGAGTTCCCCTTTCCGCAAGAGAAGGAAAGCGCCTTAGGCTGCCAAAGACCGGGGATCCGGGAGAGGGAAACGGAGTTTGGTTTGGCCTGACAGTGGTTTCGGGGCTGCTTGCCCTATGCTGGCTGGGGAAAGGAAGGAAGAGGAAAAAAGAGAAAAAGAGCAGAGGAGCACACATCTGTCCGGTATTTCTTCCCTGGCTGCTGCCTGCTCTTTTGGCGGCGATTATTCCGCTTACGGTACAGGCAAAGGAAATCGATCCCCGCACGATAGTTCCGAAAGAGGCATCAGAGGAACAGGATTTGGTATTTTGCATCCCAGCCGGGGAAGGGGAAGAATTTACCCCGGATCAAAGCTACATCGATGAAGCCGGACAGGAATATGAGCTGGTTTCCTGCCAATTAACGGTACAGGAGAAGCCGGAAAGGGAAGAAGCGGCCAGGAAGGTGTATTCCTTTGAAGGGCTGGAAGGAGAAAGCCAGGTTCCCAGGCAAATCGCCTTTCCCTTAAGGGGAGGCGAGAGGGAAAGCGAGGGGGAAGCGGGAGGAGCAGGGCAGTTGGAATTGGCACAGATTTTGGAGGTTCACCAGCATTGGGAAGACGGTTTTGCCGTTCCGGTGATTTTTTATGATTATGGGGCGGATTACTATGATTTTCAGGGCGTTCGGATACCGAAAGGCTTGGAATTAGCCTATCTTCAGCGGCAGCCCCAGCTTCTTTTAGAGGAAATCGGGTGCAGCAGTGAGCAGTACCGGATAGAAGGAATTGCCTGGGATGGGGAAAGCTATGTGGAGCAGGGGATTTCTTGCAGGAAGGCTTTGGCTTTCGGGAAAAAACTGCTTTCTGACTATGTGGCGGCATATGAGGGGGAATTGCGGTATCCCAAGATCCAGGAAACGGTATGGGAGCTGCTTTACCGGCCGGCTGCACCGGTGATTGCCCCTTTGCCTTCGGAGCCGGGGGAAGAAGCGGTTCTGGTGATTGAGAATACTATGCCAGGCAAGGAGCAGGAAAAGGCAGAACCGAAATCTATGGAAAATATATGGGAACTTTTCCGTACATTGGCCATATATTCCGTATCATTGGCCGTGTTTATTCCGCTGCTGGTTTATCTGATTTTGCTGCTTCGCAAAAGGAGGAATCAGGAAAAAGGGGAAAAGATGCCCCGCCGGGAATGTGTGGATAAGGGGAATGAATGGTAAATTCCATTGGAAATGGTTATCAATACTTGTCAATATCCTTTAGCGGTATCTGCCTGGCGGCTGTAAAGCAGGCATTTGATGGATCCCAGATGGATTCTTGGATTCCTGGGGAAATAAGTGCTTTTAGGGAAAGAAAATTGATGCTATAATGGAAGGAGCGATAGTGGAAGAAGCAAAGCGCAGATTAATTAATGGGCATTCCCAAAAATCCATTGCAGATGTGGAAAAATGGAAATATGGATAAAATTTGGGGCGTTCCAAATGTATTCAGGAGGGAAAAATGGAGAAGAATTTGGTGTACGAGAAATTAAACCGGTGTTATGAAAGCATGAAAAACAAGCTGCCCTTTAAACCCCAGGTTGCCTTGATTCTTGGTTCGGGTTTGGGCAATTACGCGGAGCGTTTTCAGGAAGAGGGGGTGATCGATTACCGGGAGATAGAAGGGTTTCCCGTCTCTACTGTCCCGGGCCATAAGGGGCGGTTTATCTTTGCCCATGTGGAAGGAACCCCGGTGGTGATGATGCAGGGACGGGTGCATTATTATGAGGGCTATCCTATGTCGGATGTGGTGCTTCCTGTGCGGCTGATGCGGAAAATGGGCGCTAAGGTGCTGTTTTTGACCAATGCGGCAGGGGGCGTTAACTTTGACTTCGCGCCGGGGGATTTTATGCTGATCCGGGATCAGATTGCGTCCTTTGTGCCGTCCCCGCTTCTTGGGCCCAACGTGGAGGAATGGGGAGCGCGCTTTCCGGATATGAGCCATATTTATGATGAGGATCTCCAGGAAATTATCCGCAGCAGTGCTTCCCAGATGGGGCTAAAGCTTCAGGAGGGCGTATATCTGCAGCTGACAGGACCAGCATATGAAAGTCCTGCGGAGATCCGGATGTGCCGCGCATTAGGGGCGGATGCAGTAGGCATGAGCACGGCCTGCGAGGCGGTGGCCGCCAATCATATGGGATATAAGATCTGCGGGATTTCCTGCATTTCCAATTTAGCCAGCGGCATGACCCAGCAGCCCTTAAGCCATAAGGAGGTACAGGAGACTGCCGATAGGATGGCTGTGCAGTTTGAGGAGCTGGTGACGCGCTCCATTGGGAAAATGAAGGAATAATACCAAATTTTTTCGCAGAACCTAACATTAAATTAATAAAGATGCGTGGGAATTCTTAAACTTTTTCCGGTACAATATCCTTAGGCTTAGTGTTACGGTGAGTTTCGCAGACGTGTAAATGCGCGGGCAGCAAGTACGCGGATAGCAAATGCGGTTTACTCGAGAATTAACGCAATGCCGCACTAGGCCAAAAATCAATGGTAAGGAGTGTTGTATCGTATGAAGAGAAGTTATCTGATAGCAGCAGCAGTCTGCCTGGCTCTGGGCCTGGGAGCCTGTTCACGGAATTCGGGCCAGGATGCCGGAGCCGGGGAAAGCTCTGCCGTGGCAGAGAGCCAGTCCGAGGAAAAAGAAACGCCATCTGCCAAGGCTGCGGATCAGGCGGGGAAAGAGACAGGCGAGTCAGAAACCAAAACGGAAGAAGCCACCACGGAGGAAGCAAAGGAACAGGCGATTACTGGCCGGGTGGAAGGAATAGAGAAGGAAGTTGTCACCATAAACGGCCAGGATGGCCTGGAATATCAGATTGATTTAAGCGCTGCGGAAACCAGGAGCAGCCTGGAGATAGGGGAAGGCGACGAGATTCAGGTGGTTTTTCTCGATGGAAAAGAGAAGGTCAAGAAAGCGCAGTCCTATGAGATTATCTCGTCTGTTGCACTGGAGGGGGACTTGGATCCGGTGATTGCAGGCGTAATCAAAGAAGTCTCCGGCAGTGTGCTGACCATAGAAACTGCCGGAGGGAAAACCCATAAGTTTTCCACGGAGATAGCCCAGACGGTAACGGGAGAAAAGGGGCTGGCTTCCGGGGAAAATGTAGAGGTTACGTATCTGGGAAAGCTGGATGAGGAGATTGCCATCCGGGTGATCACCGAGGAGGGCTCCGGGGATGTAGACGCTACCTACAGCGCCATATCCGGCACGCTCCTTGCGGCTTCCGACCAGGCTGTAGTGATCCAGGCTGCAAATGGCCGCCAGTTTACCTTTGCCGTGGGCGAGAATATCGACGCCATGGATTATGAGATCGGGGAGCTGGTGGAAGTCACCTATGAAGGAAGCTTGACCAAAGAAAATGCAGTGGCGGAAGGCATTGACTACCAGTAAAACTGCCAGCAAAGTTTAATTGGGCATAAGGCATAAAAATAATTGGGCACGAATCGAGTAGGGGAAGTTTTTCTCCCTACTCGCCGCGCGCCCCATGTGCCGCTTCTGCGGCATACTTCCTCTACATGGGGCTGCGCATAAAAAAGGAACTCTCCGTTTGGAGAGTTCCTTTATGTTAGAAAAAGGGAGGAGAGCTGATTATTGCTAATCAGCCCGAGTATTATGAAAAAAATCTTGTAAGCTTGTTAGTAACAAATGGCTTTGTTTACTATGGTTAAAGTATATCGGGAAATCATGAAGAAATCATGTTCCGTGTGTAAAAGAATTTTGAAAGTTCTTTGAACAAAATATGAACGGTTTTGCCGTGAGTGATAAGATAGCTTATCCAGAATTGCGGAGCAATTATGGATAAAAGGCGCGTCTATTGCGCCATAAATCTAATGACAGGATTCGCGTAGCGATTCCTGGAATGTATTTAAAGAGACGTTATCATTTGATTTGAAATGGAAACGGGTGATTAAAGCGGAACTGTACCTGAAAGCGGAAAAGTGCTGGTGGCGAAAGCAGAATATCCGGTAATGACAGGAGGAAAGCGTTATCTGGCAGTTGTTTCTGCGGAAGTTTATCCTAACCGAATGGGGATTTCTGGATGAACAGGAGTGGGAAGACAGGATTTGTAAATCGCACTTTCTCCAATCAATACTTCCTTACCCTTGAAAGCAACTCCATACTTTCGTATTTTTTCTTTTAAAATCCCTTTTGCGGTCAATACGGCTTCATAGTTTTTCTCTTCAATCTGCTGTAATGCCTTTTCTACAGATTCTTCCAGATCCTTTTCCTTCTTCGGCTGAAAAACTTTAAACTCCATTAGAATTGCATCATCCTTCTCTGGATATAGAGGCTCAAGCATTACATCATACCGCCCGAACCCACTTTCCCGGTTTGATGTGAGTGCGTACTGATCCGCCAATTCCACCATCAGCCCCAGGACAAATCCATGGTAAAACCGTTCCGGTTCCTCGCCGGAAGGATTTTTTCCCGTGTCAAAATAGCTGAAAGTTGAAAGGGCTACCCGGTTTATATAGGCATTCATCGCTTCCAGATCATTGGCTATAAGCGCTTTGATAAACGCGTTGTAGTTCCCCTCGCTTCTGGCAAACCAGTCTACGATCATATCTTCAAACATCAGATGGACTTCTCGGTTAGTGGGCGCCATTGTATAGTACCATCGCCCGCTTTTTTCCTGGTATTCCTTTTTTAAAACTTTCAGATATCCGCTGGTTAGCAAAAGACTCCAGATCGCATTATGCTTATCCTGTAATTGGTGATAAACAATCTGTTCATCAATCTCCATGCACAATGTTTTTCCCGAGAGCAAATCTTCTACCAACTGTTTTATCTCCATAGTTCCTTCACGGATCAGTTTTCCAATCAGGCTGTTTGAACTGGAATTTACCCAATACATCCCCGCTTGTTTATTATCCAAGTAATTAAGAATCGACCATGGGTTATACATATCCCTCCTGTTTCCGAAAATAAATCCGTCATACCAGTTTTTTACTTCCTGTTTTTTCTCCGATAATCCGTACTCATCCAATGCGGCAAAAACTTCATCTTCGGTAAATCCAAAACAGTCTTCATATTTTTCTGAAGTTATCGTAATCACCTTTAAATTATTCAAATCCGAAAAAATAGACTCTTTGCTAACCCTGGTAATGCCCGATAAAGCGGGGCACACTGTACCCGTCAGCATTGCCCGTTCCAGATAAGGATTGGTTTTAAAGGTTGAATTGAACATATTTCGGATAAACGATACCACTTCATCCCAATAATCATTTACATAGGCCTCCTGCATAGGGGTATCGTATTCGTCCAGTAAAATAATCACTTTTTTTTGATAGTGGCGGGATAAATAAAGGGATAATTGATGAATCGCCATGGTTGCTGTCGTTTCATCCATGTTGACATCAACAGATTCGAAAAATTGCTTTTCCTTATCATCCAGAGCCCCGTCTTGCAAAAGAAATCGATGAGCAGAATACAGATTTGTCAGTATTTGGTTAATTCTGCGCATCGTTGCCGGATAAGTCCTTTCCTTTATTGTGGCAAAGGATAAGCTAATTACCGGATAGGTTCCCTGAAGGTCTCGGTACGTTTCATCTTTCCAGATTGCAAGTCCCTGGAATAAATCCTCGCGTCCTGCATACCAAAGGGAAAAAATTTTTCCAGCATACTTAAATTTAATGTTTTCCCAAACCTTCTGGGGCGGGTGACTAAGGTTACTTCATCCTCATTTTCCCACCATTCCCGGATAAACGCTGTCTTATCCACATAAAATAAATTTTTTTTCCTTATTTTTTCAAAATCCTGATAACCAATCGCAACCGTCTTTGCCATGTCCACACCTCTTTCCGTGGCAGTGCCCTGCAAAATACCCGTTAAATTCTTCATAACCTTAGTATAGCGAAAATGCCAGGAAAATACAAATTAATTTTGGAAATATTACACAGACTCAAAATACAGCATATCCTGCATAGGGATACTCGCGTTTAGGATTTAACTTGATGTTTTCCATCCCCTATGGTAATATGTTCAGAGGACAGAACATAAGGAAATGAGGAGAAAATGAGATGAAAAACCCAGTTGTAACAATCGAAATGGAAAGCGGGGACGTGATTAAAGCGGAATTATACCCGGAAGTAGCGCCGAATACGGTGAACAACTTTATCAGCCTGGTAAAGGGCGGCTTTTATGACGGCCTGATTTTCCACCGGGTGATTTCCGGCTTTATGATCCAGGGCGGATGCCCGGACGGCACAGGCATGGGCGGCCCGGGATATTCCATCAAAGGGGAATTTAAGCAGAACGGCTTCCAAAACGATCTGCTCCATACGCCAGGAGTGCTTTCCATGGCAAGGGCCATGTCGCCGGATTCCGCAGGCTCCCAGTTTTTTATCATGCATGAGACATCTCCCCATCTGGACGGGGCTTACGCGGGCTTCGGGCAGGTGATCGAGGGCATGGACGTGGTAAATAAAATTGCCGGTGTGCGCACGGATTTTGCCGACCGTCCCATGAAGCCCCAGAAGATGGTTAAGGTAACGGTGGACACCTTCGGGGAAACCTACCCGGAACCGGAAAAGTGCTGATGGCAAAAGCAGAATATGAGGTAATGACAGAAGGAAAGCTTTATCCGGTAGTCGTTTCTGATGAGCAGGCGGTTCTTCTGGCAGCGAAAGCTGCCGGGAGAGCCGTCATTGGCGTGTACGATCCGGGCTGCCGGGAAAAAGCTCCTTTTGGCGTGCCTTACCTAATCGAGGAGGGCGCGGAGATTTCGGAAAGTTTCCTGGAACGGATTGTACGGCGTCATTTAGGTCTGCCATGGATAATTGCCGAGACAGGGCGGCTGCTTTTGCGGGAGTTTACCTCAGGTGACTGGAAATATCTGGATGAACAGGAACGGAAAGATTTTGGCGGCCAGGCAGGATTTTTGGCATATGTAAGCCATCAGTATTCCTTTTATGAATATGGGATGTGGGCGGTAGTGGAGAAGGCAGGGCAGTCCATTATCGGGATGGCAGGGGTAAAAAATCTGGAAGGCACAAACGGAGGCAGATGTTGCCATGAGGAGACATCTTTTGCTCCTGGGGAAGAAGACAAAGCGGAGGATGGCGCAGGAGATAAAAGAGAGGACGGCGCAGGAGATAAAGCAGAGAACAGCGCAGGGGATAAAACAGAGGATGGTGTAGGAGATAAAGCAGAGAACAGCGCAGGAAATAAAGCAGGAGACGGCGCGGAAGATAGAGAGGAGGATGGATTTGGCGGGGAGGCGCTGGAGATTGGCTACCGGATTCACCGCCCCTTTCGCCGAAAGGGGTACGGGGAGGAAGCGGTAAAGGCTGTAGCCGATTATGCAAAAGAAAACATTGGCTGCCCCCTGTATGCCAGGATCCGGGAAGAAAATACTCCTTCCCAGCAGTTGGCGATAAAAGCAGGCTTTACTGCCCTTCCAGGACAAAGCGGAGCCAGGATATGGCTGTATCGGTACGGCCAGAGCCGGAAATGACGCCCACATAGCAGGGCGTGATGGATACCCCGGTTTCCGCCGGGAATGCGGTGGAGTTTAGGTCGATGGCACAGGGGATTTGGCGGCCTTCAGAATCTGCGGCGTAGTAGACAAAGTCTTTGGCCAGCTGCCACAGATCATCCGGAAGGAATTCTTCCAGGTTAAAAAAGGCGTCCAGCCCCATATAATGGTCGATGTTTAGCTGATCGGTAATCATCAGATCCAGATCCTGGCTTGCAACCAGGGCGGAAACCTTAGCCATGGAGGCGTATTCCAGCTCGGAGGTTCGCTGGCCGTGCTGCATCACCAGGGACGTTTCCGAGGAAATCAAATCTTTTTTCCCGTAGTTCATGTATTCTTTAAATTTTGTGTTAAAAGGCTCTAAGTCCACAGGCTCTGTGCTGGCGTTATTGATGACCACGTAGGACAGGCGGGTATCAAAGGTGGAGTGGTAGATCATGTTGATGATCAGGTAAATCACCAGCAGGACGCCAAGAGCCGCCAGCATATGGAGCTTGTAATATTCCCAGATATACCAAACCAGGTCATTTTTGGACATTTTTTTCATTTTTTCCCGTTCTTTACGGCTTTCGGTTTTTAATGTTTCCTTTAAAGACATAGCAAGCACCTCGTTTCATCAGCAAGCGTCAAAAGTTTCCAAAGGATTGTATCACATATTCGGGGCAAGAGTCAACGATTAGCGTATTTGTTACCTTTGCCTTGTTGCCTTGCCTGCTACCGTTTGGCTGGGCGAGACCGGGCACCTGCGGTCCATGCCATGTAATCTCTGGGCTTTTTTGTGAAACGTGCCGATCCCAGCGTTTTTGTTTGCTTTTTTTCGCAAAGTAGTCTATACTGTACTATAACTATTTTGCCGCTTCTTGTCAGGCAGTTTACTTTTGGCACAGACATGATTATTTTGAACGAGAAAAGAGGTTGGAAGCTATGTTTCAAGGCATTTTTAACTATGATAATCCGGTATGGCGCTTTGTGGGGAAATTAGGGGATCTGATTCTTTTGAATATCCTTTGGATTATCTGCAGTATTCCTATTTTTACCATCGGCGCATCCACCACGGCAGTTTATTACGTGACCTTAAAGCTGGTCAGGGATGATGACGGCTATACCATCAAGTCGTTTTTCCGATCCTTTAAGGAGAATTTCAAGCAGGCTACCGCTCTTTGGCTGATGTTTCTGGTGACGGGTTTGGTTCTGCTTTTCGATCTGCGCTTTGCTTTCCGGGTGCTTACCGGCAGCTCTATGATGCGCACCGTCTTTACGGCGGCCATCGGCGCACTGACCCTTATCTGGCTGTTTATGTTTACGTATGCATTCCCTTTACAGAGCCGGTTTTATAATCCGGTTAAGCGGACGCTGTTTAATGCGCTGTTCATGTCCATCCGCCACTTCCCCTATACCTTGGGGATGCTGCTTATCGATGGGGCGCTGTTAATCATCAGCTATTTTTCCCTGTTTTTGGCTCCCCAGTTTAGCGTGCTGGCGCTTATGTTCGGGTTCCCTATGCTGGCGTTTATTAATTCTTATCTGTTTAACCGTGTGTTTAAGCGGTATATCCATCAGGAGGAGGAGCAAGGGGATGGCGGTGAGCTGAGGCCGATTTTGGAGGATGTAAGGATTGTTCGTCCTGCTAAAGAGCAGGCAGAGGGGAAGGCGGAAGGTTCTGGGGATCTGGGGAATGAAGAGGAAGCGGAGGCGGATAAAGCTTCTGAGGATTAGCATTTTTCAAACTCGCTCTAGTACTGCGTTGCGTAAATAACGGTGCATATTCACCATTATTTACGCAACGCAGTACTAGAGCGGAGAGCGCAGCATACAGAAGGGCTGCCGCATTAAGAGAATGTGAACGATCATTCGTTAATGCGGCAGTCCTTTTTGCTGCAGAAAAAAAGGAGTGTATCCATAAAAATACTTGATATTTTCATCAATCAGTCGTATACTTACCATATAAGAATATTGTATACAAAATAATGTATTCTGAATGCAATAATCAATTTGATCTTTAAAACAGCATGGGAATACTGTCAGCAAGGCGGAATGCCAAGACATTAGTACAGCATTGCATTAATTCTGACACAGGGAGAGGTAAGTATGGCGGAATACTTAAGGTTAAAAGCGTATGGGAAGGTAAATTTAGCCCTTGACGTACTGCGAAAGCGGGAGGACGGCTACCATGAGGTGAGGATGGTGATGCAGACCGTAGGGCTTTACGATCAGATTGAGCTGGAGACGAAAAAAGCTGCGGGGATTTCGGTGGAAACAAACCTGTCCTATCTTCCGGTAAATGAAAATAACCTGGTTTACCAGGCGGCCAGCCTTTTGATGGAAGAGTTTGGGATCCGTCAGGGGCTTCATATCCGGCTGAGGAAATTCATCCCGGTTGCAGCCGGGATGGCCGGGGGAAGCAGCGACGGGGCGGCGGTGCTTTTCGGCGTGAACAAGCTGTTCCAGCTGGGGCTGTCTAAGGAAGAGCTGATGGAAAGGGGCGTTAAGATCGGCGCGGACGTGCCCTACTGTATCCTGCGGGGGACGGCTCTTTCCGAGGGGATCGGGGAAAAGCTGACGCCCCTGCCGCCCATGCCTCAGTGCCAGGTGCTGATTGCAAAGCCGGGAATCAGTGTTTCCACCCGTATGGTATATGAAAATCTCCATGCCAATGATTTAAGGCCCAATCAGCACCCGGATATCGATGGGATGGTGGAGGCTATCCGGAAGCAGGATTTTATGCAGGCTGCAGGGAAGATGGGAAATGTGCTGGAGTTAGTGACTGCCGAAAAATATCCGGTAATTAGCCAGATTAAGCAGGTGATGCGGGAAAAGGGAGCGGTAAACGCTCTGATGAGCGGAAGCGGCCCTACGGTCTTCGGGCTGTTTTCCAGCCCTAAGCTTGCCAGGGAAGCCTATGAGGAGCTGCGGTACGGCGCTTCCTCCTCTTTGGCAAAGCAGGTGTACCTGACGGATTTTTACCATGCCAATGACCGGCGGGTGAAAAATGATTCCGGGAGCACAAAAAACCATAAAGGAGGAGCCTTCCATGGGGAGTGAATTTAAAGTCACAATGAATGAATATCTGCCTTTGCGTGATGTGGTATTTAACACACTGCGCCAGGCTATCTTAAAGGGGGAGTTAGAGCCGGGAGAGCGGCTGATGGAAATTCAGCTGGCGGAGCGGCTGGGCGTAAGCCGCACCCCTATCCGGGAGGCTATCCGGAAGCTGGAGCTGGAGGGCCTGGTGCTAATGATTCCCAGGAAAGGGGCGGAAGTAGCCAATATTTCCGAAACCAGCCTGCGGGAGGTGCTGGAGGTCCGCCGTTCCCTGGAAGAGCTGGCTATCGAGCTTGCCTGCCAGAGAATTACGGAGGAGGAGCTTAGGGAGCTGGAGCTGGCGGAAAATGCCTTTGCGGAAGCTATCCGCAAGGGGGATATTATGACTATAGCGGAAAGCGATGAGCGTTACCACGACGTGATCTACCAGGCCACGGAAAACAGCCGCCTGGTGCAGATCTTAAGCAACCTGCGGGAGCAGATGTACCGTTACCGCCTGGAATATATCAAGGATGCGGATAAACGCCAGATCCTGATTGTGGAGCATGAGCATATCCTGCGGGCGTTAAAAGCCCATAATATCGCTGAGGCGAAAGGGGCAGTCAGGGAGCATATTGATAATCAGCAGCTGACCGTTTCCAAAAATATTAAGGAGCGGGCATCATAAAGGAGAGGCCATCGCAGGGGAATGGCCATCGTGAGAGAAGGACCAGAAATTAACGATATCAAAAAAGTGTAAAAATTTGATAAAAACCATTGACAAAGTGACAACCTGTCATTATTATTGTGACAGGTTGTCACTTTCCCGTTTATGGGGAATTCCATAGGCGGGAATGGCCTAGCGCGTGAGCCAGAGGAAATGAATGCGAAGAAATTTTCCAAAAAGGATACGCTTAGGAGAAAGGAGATAGGGGGATGCCAACAGAACGGTTTTATCATCTGTCGGAGGGGAAGAAAAAGCTGATTAAAGAGGCGGCTATCAAAGAATTTTGCCGGGTTCCGTTAGAAAAGGCTTCGATCAATAAGATCGTGAAGAATGCGGCCATATCCCGGGGAAGCTTTTATACATATTTCAGCGATAAGGAAGATATACTGGAATACATTTTTGAGGATTTGGTTTTGCAGGTGCAGAGTTTTTGCAAAACCACGCTGGTTAATGCAAACGGAGATTTTTGGGAGCTTCCGGGACGGCTTTTGGATTACGTGCTGGAAATCTGCGAGAGCAGCGGGATGTTCTCCCTGATGCAAAGTACCATGGGAAACCAAGTGATCGGGAAGTTGATAGACAGGAAATTCTGTGCCATGCCCTTTTACTATTCGGCAGCGTTAAGTGGCGAGAAGAAAACGTTTAGGCAGGCGGGGGGGGATGTCCAGGCAGCTTCCGGGGACGATGGGATTGACTATTGGCCCCGTGAGCTGTATCAGCTTACGGACAGCAGTAACCTTAGGAAAAGCGGTTTTGAAGATTTTTGGGTGATGTTTTCGTTGTGCATTATGAATATGGTGATGACGATTGGAGAAATTTACCAAAAAGGTATAGAGGAAAAGGAGGCGAGGATGCTGTTTGCAAAACGTCTGGAGATTATTAAGCAAGGGGCCGCCAGGGAATGACAAAAAGCCCGTTTTTAGGAAATGCCTGTTTAAATGGCGGCAGAATTGCAGTGATTGATGGGCGCACCGGGGATATTTCCGGCATTTTCTGACGCTGGGGAGATTCCAGGGGGGTTCAGATTTGCGCTGAAAACGCGCATAGAATGGAGGAAAGAGTGAAAAAAAAGTAGATTTGGGACGCACTTAAATAAGGGGTCAAAATCCCTATTTTTTACCAATATTTAGCAGCAAAATAAAAGTTAGTTATTATTACAAAAAGAATAGCAACATTGACTGTCATCCTGCGACTAAATAAACATGGTTTATTACCAATGATAAGAGTCCGGGCTCAAAGTCCCATTTGTTTGTGCTTGAAAGGATGACGACACATATAACAATACGGGGTCGAAAATAAAATTCGCCACTCCTCCTTCCGTGCTCTGTAGTGTATTGCTATTCCATAGAAGAATTATAAAACAAAGGATGGAGGGGCGCAACATTTTTCATGACGTGTTTGTGCCTTGAGCGCAGCGAAAGGAATGACTAAAACGATGAAAACAAGCATAAAGATTATCACAGGAGCAGTGCTCATCGGGATCCTGGCGGCTGCCGGGATGCGTTTGATGAAGAAAGATCCGCCTATCGAGGCAGCGCCGCTGCCAAACGTGTCGGTGGAAAGCCCCAAAAGGGGAGACATTACCCTGGAAAGCGGGCTTATCGGAACCATACAGCCTTCGGATATGATCCATGTGACGCCAAAGGTGGCGGGGGAAATCGCGGAAACCTATGTGAAGGCCGGTGAGGAAGTGGTTCAGGGCCAGAGCCTTTGCCGGATTGACAATGCAAAGCAGATTGACAGTGCAAGGATCCAGATGAATTCCGCCGCGGTGGCCTTACAGAATGCCCAGGCTACCTTAAACCGGATGCAGGTGCTGTTTGCGGCGGGGGATATCTCGGCTCAGGCTTTTGAGCAGACCCAGACCCAGGTTCAGGCCGCAAAGCTCCAGTATGACGGGGCAAGGCTTGCTTATAACACCCAGGTAGAGTACAGCACGGTGACGGCTCCCATAAGCGGCAGGCTGGAAAGCGTAAGCATGGATTACCATTCCATGGTTTCCCAGTCCTCCGTCCTCTGCGTGATTACCGGGGAGGGGGTGCAGAAGGTGTCCTTTTCCGTGCCGGAGCGGATCCGCCAGAATTTGACGATAGGGGATTACATCCGCTTGGAAAAGCAGGGGACAGAGTATCAGGCGGCAATTACCGACTTGGCCAGCATGGTTTCGGCTCAGACCGGCTTGTTTGAGGTAGAAGGAATGGTGGAAAACGGGGAAGCCTTATCTGCAGGCAGCACGGTAAAGATTTATGTTGTTTCCGACCACGTGGAAGGGGCGGTTACGGTTCCTGTGGACGCGGTGTACTACGAAGGCGGGGACGCTTACCTCTATACGGCAGAAGATGGCAGCGAAGGAAGCGTGGTACATAAAGTGCCGGTGGAAACAGGGCTGTTTGATGATGAGCGGATAGAAATCCTTTCCGGCATTGGTATGGGGGAACAGGTGATCACCACCTGGAGTTCAGAGCTGTATGAGGGGTCTCTGGTAAATATCGTATCCAGGGACGGGAAGGCAGAGGCAAAAAGCCAGGCGGCAAAGCCGGAAAGCCAGGCGGCAGAGCCGGAAGCGGATTCGGCAGAAAATGACTCGCAGTAAGGAGGCGGCCTGATGAGTTTGACAAAAACAGTCTTAAAACGGCCCGTGACCACAGTCTTGTGCGTCCTGTGCCTGGTGGTATTCGGCCTTCTTTCCGTATTCAACTCAAAGCTGGAGCTGACCCCGGAGATGGAGATGCCCATGATGGTGGTAAGCACCATTTACGCCGGTGCAAACCCGGAGGATATTAATGATCTGATTACAAAGCCAATAGAAGATGAGGTCAGCACCTTGACGGGCATTGACAACATCACCTCCATGTCCAATGAAAATGTATCCATTGTGCTGATGCAGTATGAGTATGGTACGGATATGGATCAGGCTTACTCGGACTTAAAGAAGAAGATCGATGGCCTAGGACGGGATTTGCCGGAGGATGCCCAGGCTCCCAATATTATGGAGTTTGACATTAATGATCAGGCCAGCATTTACCTGGCAGTAAATAACCCGGAGGCAGGCAATCTGTATAACTACGTCAACAACCAGATTGTGCCGGAATTCGAGAAGCTGTCTTCCGTGGCCAGCGTGGATATCAGCGGCGGCAGGGAAGAGTACATCCGGGTAATGTTAGACGCCCAGAAGCTGCAGCAGTACCATCTGTCTATGCAGACGGTGGTTTCCACCCTTGCCAGTGCGGATTTTACTTATCCGGCGGGCAATACCAAGGTGGGCGGCCTGGATCTGTCCGTTTCCGCAGGGGTGGAGTATCCCACTGTGGAAAGCTTAAAAAAGATCCCTTTGGTTACGGGGAACGGGAATATCCTGTATATCGAGGATATTGCAGAAGTGGGCTATAACCTGGAGGAAGCGGCAGGCATTGGCCGGTATAACGGCAATGACACTGTTACGGTCAGCATTAAAAAGCAGCAGCAGTCCAGCGCCATGGACGTGTCCAGGCAGGTTAACCGCGCAATCAACCAGCTAAAGCAGCATGATCCTAACCTGGAAGTGATTGTGATCAACGATGCCAGCGACCAGATCAGCAACTCCTTAAAATCTGTATTCCAGACCATGATTATGGCGGTTATCGTGTCCATGGTGATTATCTTCCTGTTTTTTGGGGACTTAAAGGCGTCGCTGATTGTGGGGACATCCATTCCCATCTCCATCCTGGCTGCCCTGGTAGGGATGTGGGCGGCAGGCTTTTCCCTGAATATGATTACCATGAGCGCATTGGTGCTTGGGGTAGGAATGATGGTGGATAACTCCATCGTTGTCCTGGAAAGCTGTTTCCGCTCTACGGAAAAAGCAGGATTTCGGGAGTACGCCCAGGCGGCGGTGGAGGGCAGCGGCATCGTGGTTCAGTCCATTATCGGCTCTACGGCCACCACCTGCGTGGTATTCCTTCCCATGGCGTTAACCAACGGCATGAGCGGCCAGCTGTTTAAGCCTATGGCCTTTACCATTGTATTTTGTTTGGTAGCGTCGCTGATTTCCGCCATGACCATTGTGCCCCTTTGCTACGTATATTACCGTCCGAAGGAGAAACAGAATTCCCCGGCTGGAGGCTTTGTCCGGGCTTTGCAGGGGGCTTACCGGGATGTGATGAAGGTGCTGCTTCCCAAGCGGAAAACGGTTATGTTTGTTACGGTTCTGCTGTTGATTTTGTCCTTTATGATGGCTGGGCAGCTGGGGATGGAAATGATCCCGGAAGGGGATGAGGGAACCATAAGCATCAGCATCGAAACCCGCCCTGGCCTTACCATAGAGCGGACGGACGAGATTTACAAGCAGGTTGAGGCTGTGGTGACGGCAGAGCCGGATCTGGATTCTTATGTGCTCTCCGCCGGCAGCAGCGGCTTAAGCATGATGAGCGGCGGCGGGGCTTCCCTGACGGCGTACTTGAAGGATGACCGGGAGCTGGAAACCGATGAAGTATTAGCGAAGTGGAAATCGTTATTAAGTACGATGGATGACTGCAATATTACCCTGGATTCCAGCAGCATGATGAGTTCCATGTCCGTGGACAACGGAAGTTATGAGCTGATCCTTCAGAGCACACAGTATGACGACTTAAAGGCGGCCTCTGACCAGATCGTGGATGAGCTGAAGGCCAGGCCGGATGTGACTAAGGTGCATTCCACCCTGGAAAATGCCGCGCCGGTAGTGAAGCTCCACATTGATCCCATACAGGCAGTGGCCGAAGGGCTTACCCCGGTGCAGATTGCAGGAAGCGTAAACCAGATTTTAAGCGGAAGCACGGCTACCACTCTAGAGGTGGACGGGGAAGAGATCGACGTTAAAGTAGAATACCCAGCAGGGGACTACGATACGGTGGATGAGGTGAGGGGGATTATGCTGATGACGCCCACAGGGGCAAGCGTGGCCTTGAGCGATATTGCAGAGATCCGGTTTGAGGACAGCCCCCAGAATATTATGCGGACTGACCGCCAGTACCAGGTGACGATCACCGGGGATTACACTGATGCGGCTGGTACGGATATGATGGCGAACCGGAAGAACATCTACGACGAAGTGGTGGAAAAAAACCTGGGAGGCACAGTGACGATTGCCCAGAATGCCATGACGGAACAGATGAACGAAGAATTTAGTGCCCTGTTCCAGGCGATTGCCGTTGCGGTATTTTTGGTATTTGTGGTAATGGCCGCCCAGTTTGAGTCGCCGAAATTCTCCTTTATGGTAATGACCACCATCCCCTTCAGCCTGATCGGCTCCTTCGGGCTTTTATGGCTGGCGGACTGCAGCATCAGTATGCCTTCGCTTTTAGGATTCCTGATGCTGGTGGGAACGGTGGTAAATAACGGTATCCTTTATGTGGATACGGTAAACCAGTACCGGGTCACCATGGACATGAATACGGCGCTGATTGAAGCGGGGGCTACCCGTCTGCGCCCCATCATGATGACTACGCTGACCACCATCGTGGCCATGATCCCTATGGCCTTTGCCTACGGGGACAGCGGAGAGATGATGCAGGGGCTTGCGCTGGTTGACGTAGGCGGCCTTATCGCTTCCACGGTTCTGGCGCTTTTGATGCTCCCGGCTTACTATTCCGTGATGAGCCGGAAACCAAAGAAACAGGTTAACTATGATTGAGAAAGGAAGAGGGAATGAAGAAGAGACTCCGTTTATCCGCTATCTGCCTTGCAGGCCTTTTAGGGGCGGCCTGTCCCCAAGGGGTCCTGGCTGCTCCTACGGACAGCCCGGAGTTTTCCCGGACGCCGGAGGAATGGGCCAGGCTCCGGGACAATAAGCTGGAATATGACGAGATCCCGGATTTAATCCATGAATATAATGTAACGGTGCTGAATAACCGAACCAGCTACCGGGATTACCTGGGGGATACCCCAAGCGACATTACCCAGCGCTACCGGGACGCGGCCACAGAGCTGCGGAACAATATCCAGTATCCCGACGATCCCACGGATATTTCCTATGCCACCATGCTGATGGCGGCGCAGATGAATGAGACCCAGGCCCAGAGCCTGGAGAAGCAGGCGGATACGAATGTGGACGATGCCCAGAGCGTCCGTCTGCAGTATCAGCAGGTAGAAGAAAACCTGGTATTTTCCACGAAGATGAACTTGATTTCTTATTACCAGAAGCAGCTGACCGGCAGCTTGAACCAGGAACATAAAAAGCTTTTGGAGGTGCTTTACCAGTCCGCAGTGCTTCAGGCAAGCATCGGGAACGGAACCCAGATGGAGGTGCTGTCCGCCCGCCAGGCCATTGAACAGCTGGACAGTGTTATCATTAGCGATGAGCGGGAGCTTCAGACGCTGAAGCAGAAAATCTGCCTGGCTACAGGCTGGAGCTATGACGGGAACCCGGAATTCGGGGAATTGCCAGAGCTTGACTTGTCCCTAATTGACCAGATAGATTTGGCTGCCGGCCAGGCCCAGGCATTAGAAAGCAGCTATGCCTTAAAGATCAGCCGCCGCCAGTATGAAAACAGCACCGATCAGGCGACCAAGGAAAATTTGGAGAAGACAATCCATGATAACCAACAAAAAATATCTTCCGATGTTACGACCAAATACCAGGCGCTGTTAACGGCTAAGGCATCCTATGAGCTGGCATTGGCAGAGCAGGCCATCGAAACCCAGAATATGGAAGCAGCCAGCCGCAGGCTCCAGGCGGGGACGGCCAGCCGCATCGAGTGCCAGCAGCAGGAGTATGCCCTGTATGAAAAGGATACGGCGGTGAAGACGGCAAAGCTTAACCTCCTTTCCGCCTGGGAAACTTATCAGTCGGCGGTTAACGGCCTGGCCTCGGCATCCTAGGAAAGGAGTCCGCTTATGGGGAATAGAAAAAGAGGAGCATTCAGTCGGCGGATAACCGCCGGATACTTGGGGCTGGTTCTGCTGTTTTCGGCTGTGCCAGTATGGGGAGCCGAAAAGCCGGGGGATATGGATGAGGAAACCTGGATCCGCCTTCAGGATAATGTGCTGGAATACGGAGAGCTGGAAAATCGGGTAGCGAATTTTAACCCTACCATTTTGCAGATTATCAAATCTATCAATGAAGGCTACGACTCGGTGCAGGATAATATCATCAACTACCAGGAAGCCGCCAATGATTTCCAGCGCTTGTATGAAGAAGCCATGGACGAGGGAGATATCATGTCTGCCTATATGTACCAGCTGAACCGGAAGATTTCCCTTCAAATGTCCAGCAATTTCATCAGGTCAGAGAAAAAGAAGAATACCACCATCGAGAGGAGCACCAGGCAGTACCGGAAGATGTTTACCTCCGGCTGCCAGCAGTTGATGCTGGCCTATAATAAAATGGCAGTCAATAAGGCGACCCTGGAAAAGCAGGTGGAGCTTTACGGGGCTATGGTCTCCATGTCTGGAACCCAAGGGGCCATCGGCATGAATACCCAGACGGATATCCTGTCCGCCCAGGCAAAAATGCACCAGGCTCAGACTTCCCTGGTTTCCCTGGAAGACCAGATGGCCTCAATCAAAAGCAATCTCCTGCTGATGACCGGTTGGGATTACGACAGCGATGTAACCATTGGAGCCATTCCCCCGGCGGATGTAAGCCTTTTAGATACCATTGATTTTGAGGCGGATAAGGCCATCGCCCCCAAAAACAATTATACCATTATCGGGATGCGCAACGCAGCGCCTAAAGACGCGGACGGGGATGGCAAATACCAGAACAAGGATTACACTGCCCGGGAAAGAGGGGTGGAGCAGGCGACCCAGCAGCTTTCCATCACCATGGATGGCCTGTACCTGACCATGTTAGAGAAAAAAGCATCCCTCCAGGCCGCCCAGACGGCTTACGAGGCTGCCACCTTAAAGTGGGAGGGGGCAGGCCGCAAATACCAGCTGGGGATGCTGGGGAATGCAGAATATTTGGGGGAAGAGATCGCGTACTGCGCCGCCAAAGCTGCCTACGAATCCGCCGACTTAGACATGACCCAGGCCATGCTAAACTACTACTGGGGCGTAAACGGTTTAGGCGAGCTGGCTGAGTAATCGGCAGTAAGCCCGCCAAGCACTTCGGCAGAATCATCGGCGGCATATCCGCCAAGCCTGCGGGCAGAATCATCGGCGGCATATCCGCCAAGCCTGCGGACAGAATCATCGGCGGTAAAACCGCTATCCGGGCGTTTTTCCTCCCGGTTTCGGTTTGGGAAAACCATATCCCATAGGCGAAAGCCTATGCTGATTTTCGGACGCTCTGCCTGCAGCGCCTTAAAATCCTCCTCAGAAAGAAGCGATTCCAGTTCCTTTCGGGAAGATTCCGGCACTGCAGCCAGGGCGTCCTTTGTTATGCACACCTTTGGATAAAGGATGCACCACCAGTTATGCCCGTGCCCTTCCCCGATCCGCACCTGGGCCGTCTCATAAATCCCCGCCGGAAGGCGCAGATCCCCATAATACTTTTCCGGGAACTCACACTCTACCACATCTAAAGATACCGGATAGGCAAGCCCCATATCCCGGATAAATTCTTCCGCCTCTCTCTCCAGATCCTCCCGGTTGCGCGCCAGGTAATCGATCAAAGCAGTTTTTCCGCTGTCCGGCTTCCCCTCGCCATCTTCCGAAAATTCATCCTGCCCTTCCAAACCCTGGTAGATTTTTTCCAGCAGAAATGATTTTACCTTTAGCTTCAGAGCCTGATCTTCCTTGGAATTGCTGTTGGCAATCACATGGAAGCGGAGGATATCCGGCGCAATCCTGGCCGCCAGTTCCCTGTCCTCGAGCCGCATTTGGCAAACCCATAGAAAAATAGCTGCGATAAAACATCCCATGGCTAGTAAAATCTGCCTTCTGGGGGAAAATTTGATTTTTTCTTGATCCATTTTGAAGTCCTTTCCTTCTATAAATAATTGATGTATAATTTTTACGCAAAAATTTATTGCTTTTCCGCTGCGCCAGGCGATATTCCATCGTCACCGCGCTCTCGCTCCGCCTTCAACGTAGCGGACGCTAAACTCGTGAAAGACCTCGTTAAGCGCCGACGTTTCAGGAGGGGTTCCTCATGGAATATGGCCTGGCTCCGCTGCTGTATTGGCAAGCAGAGAATGGCATTTCGTAAGGTGAATGGATAAAATTTTTTATCAGTCAGTTAGACAGACGTTATTATCGGTTAGATGGATATATGTTAATGTGGATAACGTTTATTTGTGAGAAATTCTATTGGAGGTAAGACCATTTAGTTAGTGGTTAAATCAAATAGATGAATAGTTTCAGCAAACTAAAAGCCAGTTAAGCACTAGTCAAGATTTAACCAGTACCTAGCCGTCTGTGGTGCGTGTACACTAAGAAAACCGTATAAAACGGCGGCACTTAGCGAGGTCTTTTCGAGCTTAGTGTCCGTTCCGTTTTATGTCGAGCGAGAGCGCGTTTTCGTGTGTACACGCACCACAGGCGGCGAACTCGTCAGCCTACGTGTTTTCCCTAAGCCAGCAAACCCATCGTAAGAAACGCAGCTACCTCCATCCACCCCCAATATCCTCTGAAACAACCCAGCGCCAAAACAATCTCCCCAGCTATCCAAGTTGACAAAGCATCAATTCCCCCAGCTATCCAATCCAACAAAGCATTAATCCTCCCCCGCCCTCTGAACTTTTCAATTCTAATTGTAATTATACCCAAATATGCTATAATATAAACGTCAGCCGGCTCGCCCGGCAATTAATCGTAAGGAGATCCAATATGATCAAGCAAACCGTGGCCGTTATTTTCGGCGGCCAGTCATCAGAGCATGAAGTATCCTGTATGTCTGCTGCCAATGTAATCCGGCAAATGGACTTATCCGTATATAACCTTTTACTGATCGGCATCACCAAGGATGGCCGCTGGCTGAGGGCGGGTTCCGTGGAGGACATTTCTTCTGGCAGATGGTATCACAGCCAGACGGAAGCAGTCCTTTTGCCGGATGCTTCCAAAAAATCCGCGATGATAACCGATGCCAAAGGGCAGATTTCCTTCTGTCCCGTAGATCTGGCATTTCCCCTGCTCCACGGGCGGTTCGGGGAGGACGGGACTGTCCAGGGGCTTTTGGAGCTGGCTGGGATTCCCTATGTAGGCTGCGGCGTTTTGTCCTCTGCCGTGTCCATGGATAAGCTGTATACTAAGCTGATTGTGGAGCGGCTTCAAATCCCCCAGGCA
Organism: Lachnospiraceae bacterium; assembly: GCA_910575565.1. Taxonomy (GTDB): domain Bacteria; phylum Bacillota; class Clostridia; order Lachnospirales; family Lachnospiraceae; genus Caccovicinus. The sequence goes on from CAJTFL010000005.1 coordinate 222,859, forward strand.
AAGTATGAGCCGGTGGCGGCGGAGGAGCTAAAGGAACTGGAAAAGGTAGTTGCCCGCATAGAAGCAAGCGTCCCCTATCCGGTATTTATCAAGCCCTCCAACGCCGGTTCGTCCCGGGGGGTAAGCCGGGCGGATTCCAGAGAAGAGCTGGAAAAGGGGCTGTTTTTAGCGGCAGCAGAGGACAGGAAGATATTGGTGGAAGAGATGATCGTGGGGCACGAGGTGGAGTGTGCCGTGTTCGGCGGAGGGAAGGAGCCGGTGATCGCCAGCGGGGTAGGGGAAATTTTGGCAGCTGCCCAGTTCTACGATTACGACGCCAAGTACCATAATGCAGAATCAAAAACGGTAACGGATCCCGATCTTCCGGGAGAAGCTTCCCAAAGGATTCCCCAGATGGCTAAAGAGGTTTTCCAGGCAGTGGATGGCTATGGGCTGGCACGGGTGGACTTTTTCGTGGAAAAGGACGGCAGGGTGGTGTTTAATGAGATCAATACCATGCCGGGCTTTACGGCCATCAGTATGTACCCCATACTGTGGGAGGCCAGGGGAATTTCCAAGAAGGAATTGGTAAGCAGGCTTTTGGAACATGGGAGGCAGCGGCTTTAGGACAGGAGAGATCATATGACAAAAGACGTACTGATCACAATCAGCGGTTCCCAGCTTCTGGATGGGGAAAACAGCGATATCGAAATGATTACGGCGGGGAACTATTACCTGAAAAACGGAAAGCACTATATTACGTATGAGGAAGTGATGGAGGGCTTTGCCGGGGTGGTGAAAAATACCATCAAAATCCAGCCGGGGAGCATGGATATCATTAAAACCGGCCTTACCAATGTCCATATGACCTTTGAGAAGGATAAAAAGCGCCTTACCTGCTACGCAACGCCCGTAGGCGGGCTGATGGTGGGGCTGGACACAAAGGCCATTTCCGTGGATGAAGGGGAGGATGCTTTAATGGTTAAGGTGGAATACTCCCTGGACATTAATTACCAGCATATATCCGAGTGCAGCATTATGGTGGATGTGCGTTCCCGCTCCCACGCCCAGGTTAAGCTTTTGGAATCATAGGCGGATGCGGGGACGGCTAAGTTAAGGAGAAGATATTGGTTCAGCGCAAAAAGAGCCGCCCCGAGGATATTCCTGCCAGGGCGGCTCTTCTTAATGTCTGCCAAAATAAGCGCCTTATGATTTTTTCTTGCTGGTTTTCTTGCCGCTTTTGCCGGTCTCTGCTTTTGCCGCTTCTTTTTTTGCGCTGTCCTTTTTGCCGGATTTAGCATTGCCTGATGTGCTCTTTGCTGCATCCTTATCTGCTTTTTTCGATTTAAACCTTCCAAACAGCCCCTTCTTCTTTGCCGGGGCGGCTTCCAGCTTGCCGCCGCGGACACTTTTGATCTGGGTAATGTAGATCCCGCTGACCACAGCTTTGACTTCCGCCTTCACCGGGAGGGTCTGGAAAACCTTTTCATCAGCAATCAAGGTCATGATCTTTGGCCCGATCTTCGCCTTGACGATGGGGAGCTTGGCCCAGGCCATATACTTTGGCGATTGGTCGATCACCATCTTGGGAAGCCCCGACTCCTTAACCTTTAGCTTTTTCTTGTCGATCACCAGCATGGATACCACCTGTTCGGCAGCTTTCATCATGGATTGCTGCTCGGCCTGCCTGCGTTCCAGCTTGCGTCCGAAGAAATAGAGCAGGGCCAGGATGATGATTAAAATTACTAGGATCACGAACAGCACCTTTAAAAATGTGTTCACCTTGGGGAACCCTCCAATCTTATGTTTGAGCGCTCTCAGAAACTCCATTTCACCCGGCAAGGTTTGCCGCTTTAGGCGCGAGGGAAGTCCGGGAGCACCCTGTTTGGGAGATAGGGTTAATGGCGCGTCCGCAGTCCGCCTGCCATTTGCCCATTATCTGAAATAGTATATCATTTTTTAGGGAAAAAGGCAAGCAAAAAATGCTTGACACCTTGATTTTTGTATGATAAGATGGAATGTGCACTATTATGGAGGTTTAGGCCTATGGAAAGGCCAGAAAGCCTGATAAATCAAGCATTGTCAAGCATATCAGCATCGATGCGAATACAGAAAACAGGGGTGAAACGTTAATGGAGAAAAGCAGAATGCGCCCGGTGAAAGCCGGTAAAGGCATGAGGATGAGCTTTCAGAGACAGAAAGAAGTCCTGGAGATGCCGAACCTGATCGAGATTCAGAAAAACTCTTATCGCTGGTTCCTGGAAGAAGGCTTAAAAGAGGTTTTTGAAGACATCTCTCCCATCGCAGATTTTGCAGGCCATTTAAGCCTGGAATTCGTGGGCTTTACGTTATGCAAAAACGACATCAAGAATACCATAGAGGAATGCAAGGAGCGCGATGCAACCTATGCAGCGCCTTTAAAGGTAACGGTACGTCTTTGTAATAAGGATAAGGCAGAGGAGATCAACGAGCACGAGATTTTCATGGGCGACCTTCCGCTGATGACGGATACCGGCTCCTTCGTGATTAACGGGGCGGAGCGGGTCATCGTAAGCCAGCTGGTGCGTTCCCCCGGCATTTACTACAGCATTGTTCATGATAAGGTAGGGAAGGAATTATATTCCTGCACGGTGATCCCTAACAGGGGGGCGTGGCTGGAGTATGAGACGGATTCCAACGATATTTTCTACGTCCGTGTAGACCGGACCAGGAAGGTTCCGGTGACGGTTCTGGTGCGTGCCCTAGGCTACGGAACCAACGCGGAGATTATCGATTTGTTCGGCGAGGAGCCGAAGATCCTGGCAAGCTTCGGGAAGGATCCTTCCGAGACTTATGAGGACGGGCTTTTGGAATTGTATAAAAAGATCCGCCCGGGCGAGCCTTTAAGCGTGGATAGTGCGAAAAACCTGCTTGATTTGATGTTCTTTGACCCCAGAAGATACGATCTGGCGAAAGTCGGAAGATATAAATTTAATAAAAAGCTCCATTTAAAGAACCGCATCAAGGGCCATACCCTGGCTGAGGACGTGGTGGATACCCGAACCGGGGAGATCCTGGCTGAGGCGGGCACGGTTGCGGATCAGGAGCTGGCGGAGCGCATCCAGAATGCCGCCGTCCCCTTTGTATGGATTGAAGGGCCTACCAGGAAGCAGAAGGTGCTCTCGAACCTGATGGTGGATTTAAGCGCTTACGTTCCTTTCCCGCCGAAGGAAGCGGGGATTACGGAGTTAGTATTCTACCCTGAGCTGGAAAAGATTCTGGAATCTTATGGGGATGACCAGGAGGAGCTTAAGGACGTGATCCGCCGCCATTCCCATGATTTGGTTCCCAAGCATATCACTAAGGAAGATATCCTTGCTTCCATTAATTATAATATGCACTTGGAGGAAGAAGTAGGCACGTCCGATGATATTGACCATTTAGGGAACCGCCGGATCCGTGCGGTAGGCGAGCTCTTGCAGAACCAGTACCGCATCGGCTTATCCCGTATGGAAAGAGTGGTGCGGGAGAGGATGACCACCCAGGATGTGGATTCCTTAACGCCCCAGTCCCTGATTAACATTAAGCCGGTGACGGCGGCGGTGAAGGAGTTCTTTGGAAGCTCCCAGCTGTCCCAGTTTATGGATCAGAATAATCCCTTGTCCGAGCTTACCCATAAGCGGCGCTTGTCTGCCTTAGGCCCCGGTGGCTTATCCAGGGATCGCGCCGGGTTTGAGGTTCGGGATGTGCACTATACCCATTACGGCAGGATGTGCCCCATTGAGACGCCTGAAGGCCCTAACATCGGCCTGATTAATTCCCTGGCCTGCTATGCCAGGGTAAATCAGTATGGCTTCGTGGAAGCGCCTTACCGGGTGGTGGATAAAAGCGATCCGGCAAACCCCGTGGTAACGGATAAGGTGATTTATTTAACCGCTGATGAGGAAGATAATTTCGTGGTGGCCCAGGCGAATGAGCTTCTGGACGCAGAAGGCCACTTTGTCCGCAATAACGTATCCGGGCGTTACCGGGAAGAAACCTCTGAGTTCCAGAAAAAGAACATTGATTTGATGGACGTATCCCCGAAGATGGTATTTTCGGTGGCGACTTCCATGATTCCCTTCCTTCAAAATGACGATGCTAACCGTGCGCTGATGGGATCCAATATGCAGCGCCAGGCCGTGCCTTTATTAAGGACGGAAGCGCCCGTGGTGGGAACCGGCATCGAGGGAAAGGCCGCTGTAGACTCAGGTGTTTGCGTGGTGGTGAAAAACGCCGGTACGGTGGAGCGTTCCGCTTCCAACGAGATCATTATCCGCCGAGACAGCGACGGGCAGAAGGAAGTATACCATTTAACCAAGTTTAAGCGGAGCAACCAGTCCAACTGCTATAACCAGAAGCCCATTGTGTTTAAGGGCAGCCATGTGGAGGCGGGCGAGGTGATCGCCGACGGCCCATCCACCGATAATGGTGAGATTGCCTTAGGCAAAAACCCGCTGATCGGGTTTATGACCTGGGAGGGCTATAACTATGAGGACGCGGTTTTATTAAGCGAGCGTTTGGTGCAGGAGGATGTATACACTTCCGTGCACATTGAAGAATATGAGGCGGAGGCCAGGGACACGAAGCTGGGGCCGGAGGAGATTACCCGTGACGTTCCCGGCGTAGGCGAGGATGCCTTAAAGGATCTGGACGAGCGGGGGATTATCCGCATCGGCGCGGAGGTTCGCGCAGGGGATATCCTGGTAGGCAAGGTAACGCCCAAGGGCGAGACGGAGCTGACCGCGGAGGAGCGGCTGCTGCGCGCCATCTTTGGGGAGAAGGCCAGGGAGGTAAGGGATACTTCCCTTAAGGTTCCCCACGGCGCTTACGGCATTATCGTGGATGCCAATGTATTTACCCGGGAAAACGGCGACGAGCTAAGCCCCGGCGTAAATCAGACGGTGCGGATTTACATTGCCCAGAAGAGGAAGATTTCCGTAGGGGATAAGATGGCAGGACGCCACGGGAACAAGGGCGTGGTTTCCCGGGTGCTTCCGGTGGAGGATATGCCCTTCCTGCCTAATGGGCGTCCGCTGGATATCGTGTTAAATCCCCTGGGCGTGCCTTCCCGTATGAACATCGGGCAGGTGCTGGAGATCCATTTAAGCCTTGCGGCAAAGGCTCTGGGCTTTAACATCTCTACCCCGGTATTTGACGGGGCCAACGAGCTGGATATCATGGATACCCTTGACGTAGCCAATGATTACGTGAATTTTTCCTGGGAAGAATTTGAGGAAAAATATAAGGATGCGTTAAGGCCGGAGGTAATGGATTACCTGGGCAGCCACTTAGAGCACAGGGAGCTGTGGAAGGGCGTTCCTTTAGGGCGGGACGGCAAAGTGCGCCTTAGGGACGGCCGTACCGGCGAATACTTTGACAGCCCGGTTACGATCGGCCATATGCATTACTTGAAGCTGCACCATTTGGTAGACGATAAGATCCACGCCCGTTCTACCGGCCCATATTCCTTAGTTACCCAGCAGCCTTTGGGCGGCAAAGCCCAGTTCGGCGGCCAGCGTTTCGGGGAGATGGAGGTCTGGGCTCTGGAGGCCTATGGCGCTTCCTACACCCTGCAGGAAATCCTGACGGTAAAGTCGGATGACGTGGCAGGCCGTGTAAAGACTTATGAGGCGATTATTAAGGGCGAGAATATCCCTGAACCGGGCATCCCGGAATCCTTTAAGGTACTGTTAAAGGAGCTGCAGTCCTTGGGCCTGGATGTACGGGTGCTGCGTGATGACAATACAGAGGTTGAGCTGGGCGAAAACATTGATTATAGCGATACCGATCTGCGTTCCATCATTGAGGGCGACCGCCATTATCAGGATGACGAGTCCTTCGAGAGTTACGGCTACCAGAAACAGGAATTTAAGGATGATGAGCTGGTATCCGTGGAGGAAGAGGATTTTGAAGAGGAAGAAGATCCGTACCTGGAAGATATGGATGAGGGATTTGGGGATTCCTCTGACGAAGAAGAATAGATAGAAGGGAGTATCGTTCATGCCGGAAACAAATGAAACTTACCATCCGTTGACCTTTGATGCGATTAAGATAGGCCTGGCTTCCCCGGAGAAGATTTTAGAGTGGTCCCACGGCGAGGTGAAGAAGCCGGAGACGATCAATTACCGGACATTGAAGCCGGAAAAAGACGGGCTCTTCTGCGAGCGGATCTTTGGCCCCACCAAGGACTGGGAGTGCCACTGCGGCAAGTATAAAAAGATCCGCTATAAAGGCGTGGTCTGTGACCGATGCGGCGTAGAAGTGACCAAGGCCAGCGTCCGCCGGGAGCGCATGGGCCATATTGCCCTGGCTGCCCCCGTATCCCATATCTGGTATTTTAAGGGGATCCCTTCCCGTATGGGGCTGATTCTGGATATTTCTCCAAGGACGCTGGAGAAGGTATTGTACTTTGCTTCCTATATTGTACTAGACCCGGGCAATACCGGCCTGCAGTATAAGCAGGTGCTTTCGGAGAAGGAATACCGGGAAGAGGTAGAGAAAAATGGTTACGGCACGTTTCGCGTAGGCATGGGAGCCGAGGCCATCCAGGAGCTTTTGCAGGCCATCGACCTAGAGAAGGATTCGGAGCAGCTTCGCAAGGGCCTTAAGGACTCTTCCGGCCAGAAGCGGGCGCGGATCATTAAACGGCTGGAAGTGGTTGAAGCTTTCCGCAGCTCCGGCAATAAGCCGGAATGGATGATCATGACCGTGATTCCGGTGATCCCGCCGGATATCCGGCCCATGGTGCAGCTGGACGGCGGGCGTTTCGCCACCTCCGACTTAAACGATCTGTACCGCCGGATCATTAACCGGAATAACCGGCTGGCAAGGCTTTTGGAGCTTGGCGCCCCAGACATCATCGTCCGGAATGAGAAGCGTATGCTTCAGGAGGCGGTAGATGCCTTGATTGACAACGGCCGCCGGGGAAGGCCGGTGACAGGCCCCGGAAACCGTGCCTTAAAGTCACTTTCCGATATGTTAAAGGGCAAGCAGGGCCGTTTCCGCCAAAACCTTTTAGGCAAGCGTGTAGACTATTCAGGCCGTTCCGTTATCGTGGTAGGGCCGGAGCTTAAGATTTACCAGTGCGGCCTGCCAAAGGAGATGGCTATCGAGCTGTTTAAGCCCTTTGTGATGAAGGAGCTGGTTTCCAACGGAACGGCTCATAACATCAAAAACGCGAAAAAGATGGTTGAACGCCTGCAGCCTGAGGTTTGGGATGTGCTGGAGGATGTAATCAAGGAGCACCCGGTGATGCTAAACCGTGCGCCCACCCTGCACCGCTTAGGGATCCAGGCCTTTGAGCCTATCCTAGTGGAGGGCAAGGCCATTAAGCTCCATCCTTTGGTGTGTACCGCCTTTAACGCGGACTTTGACGGGGATCAGATGGCTGTCCATCTGCCTTTGTCCGTGGAAGCCCAGGCAGAGTGCCGTTTCCTGCTGCTTTCGCCTAATAACCTGTTAAAGCCTTCGGACGGCGGCCCCGTGGCCGTGCCTTCCCAGGATATGGTTCTGGGCATTTATTACCTGACCCAGGAGAGGCCGGGAGCACCAGGAGAGGGGGGCATTTTCCGCAGCATTAACGAAGCGATCTTAGCTTATGAGAATAAGGTGGTAACGCTCCACAGCCGGGTGAAGGTCAGGGTGACAAAAACCCTGGCGGACGGCACGGTAAAGAAGGGGATTATCGAGTCCACTGTAGGCCGCTTTATCTTCAACGAGATTATTCCCCAGGATCTGGGTTTTGTGGATCGCTCTAACCCGGAAAACGAGCTGAAGCTGGAGATTGATTTCCATGTGGGGAAGAAGCAGTTAAAGCAGATTTTGGAAAAGGTAATCAATGTCCATGGAGCCATCCAGACCGCCATTACCTTAGACGACATTAAAGCTATTGGCTATAAGTACTCTACCAGGGCGGCCATGACCGTATCCATTTCCGATATGACCGTTCCGGAATCCAAAAAACAGCTGATTGCCAATGCCCAGGCTACGGTGGATCATATTTCCAAGAATTTCCGCCGGGGGCTGATCACGGAGGAAGAGCGGTATAAGGAAGTTATTGAAACCTGGAAAAATACGGATGATCAGCTGACGCATGATCTGCTCACCGGACTGGATAAGTACAATAATATCTTTATGATGGCGGACTCCGGGGCCCGTGGTTCTGATAAGCAGATTAAGCAGCTTGCGGGTATGCGGGGGCTGATGGCGGATACCACCGGCCATACCATCGAGCTTCCCATTAAGTCCAATTTCCGTGAAGGCTTGGACGTACTGGAGTACTTTATCTCCGCCCACGGCGCCAGGAAGGGTCTTAGCGATACGGCTTTGCGTACTGCGGACTCCGGGTACTTGACCCGCCGCCTGGTGGATGTGTCCCAGGATTTGATTATCCGCGAGGTGGACTGCTGCGAGGGCAAGGAGATCCCTTACATGGAGATCAAGGCCTTTATGGACGGCCAGGAAACCATCGAGTCCTTAAAGGATCGGTTAACCGGAAGATATATCGCGGAAACCATTACCGACCCGGACACGGGGGAAGTGGTGGTGAAGGCAAACCATATGTGCACGCCTAAGCGGGCGGCGGCAGTGATGAAGGTGCTGGAGAAAACGGGACGCCAGTCGGTAAAGATCCGTACCGTCCTTTCCTGTAAGTCTCATATCGGCGTATGCGCCAAGTGCTACGGGGCCAATATGGCTACAGGCCAGCCGGTGCAGGTGGGCGAGGCGGTAGGGATTATCGCGGCTCAGTCCATCGGTGAACCGGGAACGCAGCTGACCATGAGAACCTTCCATACCGGCGGCGTGGCAGGCGGCGATATCACCCAGGGTCTTCCCCGTGTGGAGGAGCTTTTTGAGGCTCGTAAGCCTAAGGGTCTTGCCATCATTACCGAGTTTGCCGGGGTAGTGACCATCAAGGATACGAAGAAAAAGCGGGAGATCACCGTAACGGACAATGAGACAGGCAATTCCAAAACTTACCTGATCCCCTATGGTTCCCGGATCAAGGTTCAGGATGAGCAGTACCTGGAGGCAGGGGATGAGCTGACGGAAGGCTCCGTGAATCCCCATGATATCTTAAAGATTAAAGGCGTGCGGGCTGTGCAGGATTATATGATCCAGGAGGTGCAGCGGGTATACCGGCTTCAGGGCGTTGAGATTAATGATAAGCACGTGGAGATGATCGTCCGCCAGATGCTTAAGAAGGTAAAGGTGGAGGAAAGCGGGGACAGCGATGTGCTGCCTGGCGTATCCATGGATGTCCTTGATTTTAACGAGATGAATGAGCAGCTGATTGCGGAAGGCAAGCAGCCAGCGGAAGGGAAACAGGTTATGCTTGGCATCACCAAGGCTTCCCTGGCGACAGATTCTTTCCTGTCTGCCGCATCCTTCCAGGAAACCACCAAGGTACTGACGGAGGCGGCCATTAACGGCAAGGTAGATCACCTGATCGGCTTGAAGGAAAATGTGCTGATTGGCAAGCTTATTCCTGCAGGAACCGGTATGAAGCGCTACCAGAACGTGAGGCTGAATACGGATTATACCATGGAGGATGAGCTTTCCTTTGAGGAAGGGGAGGAAGCTGCCGAAGAAATGGATGCTCAGGAGGTTCCCCAGGAGCCGGAAGAGGAAGAGCTGATGGAAGAAGTTTTGGATTTTGGGGAAGAGGAAATATAGGGAAATATCGATATCCGAATCCGAAGATAAAATAAAGAAAAGAAAAATCGAAAGGCTGCCGTGCCGGATGGTAAGGCAGCCTTTCGATTTTTTATGATTTTATGCCGTTATATGCCAATGGTTCTGAAAATCCATTTCGGGAAATGAAAAGGGATCAATGAGAGGAACCTGGCCCCCCGGTCTGCCCGGCGCTTAGGCCGCCGCCGGATGGCGTGGAATTGCCGGAGGAAGCGCCGCCGGAGCCGTTTCCGGCAGGGCCGCCGGTAGAGCCTGCAGCCAGGCCGTCACCGGAGGAAGTGCCGCCGGAAGAAGCTCCGCCACTGGTGGGGCCGTATCCGGAATTCCCCCCGGACGGGGAAGGCGAGGTGGAAGAACCGCCGGGGCCATAGTTTGTTCCGCCGGAAGTAGTGCTCCCCGCTCCGTTATTTGCCGTGTTTCCCGATCCGCCAGGGGCGCTGCTGTTCACCGTGGAGGCGCTTACGCCGGAAGCATTCTGGCATACGCCGTCAGCGCCGAAGGTGTAGCTCTTGCCATCGATGGTGAAGCTTCCGCCGGAAACCAGCTTGCCGGTGGCCGGTTCCAGGTAATAGTATTTGCCATTCACCTGGATCCACCCAGTCAGCATATGCCCGGCATTATTAAAGTAATAGTATGCGCCGTTGATTTCCTTCAATGTGCGGGACATCTTGCCTGTCCCCGGATCCATGTAGTATTTGTTTGTGCCGTCGCTGAGCCATCCGGTGAGCATCCGTCCATCGCTGTTTAAGTAGTAGTAATCTCCGTTAATCTCCGTCCAGCCGGTAAGCATTTTGCCGTCGGAGCCGAAGTAATACCAGTAGTTGTCAATAAGCCGCCAGTTGGAAACCATGCACCGCCCGTCATCCCGGAAGTAGTACCAGGCATTATCCATCTGCCGCCAGCCCTTAGCCATGGCTCCGTTGCCCCTGAGGAAGTAATAGTTATCTCCCTCTTTTAGCCAGCCAGTGACCATCGTGCCGTCCTGTAAATTGTAGTAATAGCTGCCCTCTACTTGGATCCAACCGGTATTCATCAGACCGTTGGGCTTAAAGTAATACCAATGGCCGTCGATCTGCTTCCAGCCTAAAGTCATCATGCCAGTGGATAAATCCATATAGTAATAGCCGTCGCTGGTTTGAATCCATCCTTTGCGGAGGGAACCGTCATTTTCCACGTAAGTCCAGCTGTTTCCTGCGGTAGTCCATCCTGCCGCCAGCGAAGTTCCCGCCGGAACCAGGGTTAAAAGCCCTAAAAGTCCTGCCAACGCGGCAGCATTCCTTATCCTGAGTTTCATAAGCTTCTTATCCTCCTTAGAAAAACCATTATTTCCGTAATTATCAGTATAGCACAATTTGCCAAACTTTGCTTAACAAATTTATTACGAATTTAAAGCGTCCTTTGGATCTTCTGGCCCGAAAAGCCGCCGGTATCCTTGCTTCCCATACCGGTACATGATAATGGTGTATTCCCCAAACTCATCCCCCAGAAAGCTTTTGTACACTGCCCACAGGCTCCAAAGGAAACCGGAAAGAGCCATAAAGGCGGTAAGCACGAATTTTTCCTCTTCCGTCCCCTCCCGCCCAAGGTAAAGCTTCAGCAGCCAAAAAGCCTTCTCAAAATCATAATAGGAATAGATGGAGCACATGGCGATATCCAGGATTGGGTCAGCCATAGCGGCGTATTCCCAATCGATTAGCTTAATGCCGCCATCGGGGAACATCAGGAAATTATCCACATTTGCGTCAATATGGGCCAGAACCTGAGGACGGTTAAGGCGCTGGATTTCGTCAAGAAGCTTCATCATCCATTTCCGCACCGTCTGGTAATCCTCAAAGGGGATCTGCCCGTGGGACAGGCAAAGACCTTCGTAGAACAAGATCTTTTCCTTTAAATCAAAGCGGTGATCCACATGAATGCCTGCCTGGTGGAAATTTCGCAAAAATTCCATGCATTTTTCCATATCCTGGGAATTTTTGCAGTCTGCCATCCGTGCGTTCTCGTAATATTCCGAAATTTTATACCCGGTTTCCCCGTTAAAGTAAAGGACGTGCTCCGTGATTCCCAGATGGGATACCTGGTCATAGACAGCTTTCTCCTGCCGCCGGTTGATTAGCAGCTCTGTCCCGGGGCCGGGGATACGGCAGATATATTGGGTTTGGCGGATCTGGAACAGGAAGGATTTATTGGTCATGCCGGATTTTAAGCATCGGATATGGACAATTTCCGATTCCGGGACTTTGAAAACCTGGGAAACCAGAGCCAAGGCTGCATTATCCGACTGGTTTTGGTATTTTTGGTCAAAACGGCGCAGCTCTTCCAGGTTCTCGAATTCGTAAACCTGGTTTTCTTTCTGGCGGTTAATGCAGATAGGCGGATTGGTTTTCTTCTTTAATAAGTCCATCAGAACCTGCTCCCAGTAGAATTGCTCGGTTCCAGGCTGGCGGTAGTACCATTCCAGCTCTTTTAGGAAGGTTTGGGAAAATTCTTTCGTGAAAAAGGCAGGGCCGTACATCACCCAGGCATCATGCCCGCCTACCGTCACATCGGTGATCAGGCCTTTCTTATTATAAGAAAGACACCATTCAGAAGTTTCTCCTGGCATTCGGACGGAAGAGTACCAGGCTCCCCACTCATAGGCATGGAACATATTTTCACGCATCCAGTTATCTGAAGAAAGAATGTACATATTTTTCCCTTCAAGAGCCGCCCTGGCGTGGTAAATGGTGGCTAAGGTGTTTTTGCTGGCGTATTCGGGATTGTAGATTAGCTTAACCTGGTAGCGGTCAATCAGGTATTCAAATTTTTCCTTTAAATAGCCTACGACAATGGTAATGTCCCGGATCCCCACGGCGTGGAGCTGCTTGATCTGCCGCTCAATCATTCGCTCCCCCTGGACTTCCAAAAGGCCTTTCGGCGTTTCAAAGGTAAGAGGCACAAATCGGGAGCCGAATCCGGCGGCGATGAACAGGGCGCCATCCACCTGGAAGGGCTCCAGGAAAGTGCGCCCGGCTTCCGTGACCTGATAGGTTCCGTCATCGGCTGTGTGGATATAGCCTAGGCCGGTGCACTCCTTTACCAGGTGGTTGACCGTGCCCAGGGAAAGGAAAAATTGATCGGCCAGTTCCCTTTGGGTGATGGAGGGGTTTTCTAAAATGCTTCTGCACAGTAATACTTGACGGTTCATGATGGAGATAATCCTTTCTATAAATATATATAGATCATAAATAGTGATATAAGGTTTGCTTTTCATCCGATAAGCATCCGGCTTAAGGGGAATGCAGCGCGTTCAAAAAAGATAAAATAAAAAAATATATGAACATTATAGCAGATTGCACCGGAAAATCAAGGATAAGATATGGTTTTTCGGGGACAATGAAGGGGAAAGAAGGGCGGCCCCCTGGGAAAAGGGAGCCGCTTGGAAGGTGGAAAGGGTTGCCTTTGCTGGAAGAAGCGGGGAGCAGTCCTCTGAAATGTACGGATATCCATACAATTTAAGAAAGAACAGCGGGGTTTGTAATAATTCCGTAAGAAAATGCACAGAGAAAAGTTATGGTATTTTTGCGCGAGATATATTATACTTAGTAGCGTGATGGAGGAAATGATATTTCCTGCGGAATTAAGAGAGGATTTTGATTTTTTAAGAATTTTTTTAAAAATATATCAAAAAAGTCTTGATAATCCCGGTTATAGGAAGTATAATTGCCTCGTAATGCAAAAGGAATTTCAGATGAATTTCAAAAAGAAAAAGGAGAGTGCATTCATTATGAGAAAGCAGACGAAATTAGTTGCAGTACTTTCTGCAGCGGCTCTGTTAGCTATCGGTGCATCCATGACCTCTTTCGCAGCTACCCCACACTGGGATCAGGAAGACGGCGAGTGGATCTACTTAGATAGGAACGGCGACAAGGTTACTGGCGAGTGGAAGAAGTCCAACGGACAGTGGTATTACTTAGACGAAGACGGCTATATGGCAAAGGATCTGTTAGTTGAGTACAACGACAACCGTTACTATGTAGACGAGAACGGCGTTAAAGTAACCAACGCATGGGTTTCCATGGACAACGATGATTTATTAGATGATGACGATGTTAGCACCGTATGGTTCTATTTCGATGGCAAGGGCAAGGCTACCGGCTACGGAAAAGAAGAGGGCGCGATCAAGTCTATCGCTTACGGCGATGGCCAGAAGGGCTACTTCATCTTCAACACCGATGGTGTTATGTTAACTGGCTGGCAGGAGTGGAAAGACAACCTGTACAACCTGGGTGAGGAGAACGAAGGCTGGGCTAAGACTGGCTGGCAGTTCTTAGACACCGATGATGATTACTTTGACGACGGCGACGAGGACGGCGATCCCTACGAGGATGAAGAGTGGTTCTGGTTCGGTTCCGACGGCAAGGCTGCTAAGGGCAAGAACAAGCAGATCAACAACAAGTGGTATGCGTTTGACAGCCACGGCGTTATGATGGATCTGTGGGTATATGGTACTGGCTCCAACATTACCAACAGCAACGCTTCCTCTACTTCCGCTACCAGAGGCGACGCAGCTTCCAGGTATCATCAGGAAGACAACGGTGGCCGTGATAAGAACTGGGTATGGGCTTACGCAAATACCGATTATGACGACTACGATGATGATATGTACTGGTTCTACTTAGACAGCAAGGGTCGTCCTACCATTGCTCAGGATGGCGATGGCCAGGGTGTTGAGTTAACCGACAGCAACAAGGTATACGATGCTCTGATTGCTAAGTCCATCAAGAGCAAGACCTACATCTTCGACGGCGCTGGCCGTATGAGAAGCGGTCTGTTCTTCCTGGCTGACGTAGTAAGGGGCAATGGTTCTACCTACCTGAATGGTTACTACTACTTCACCGAGGATGACAGCCATGGTTCTACCGATGGCCAGATGGTAACGAACAAGAAGATGACCATCGAGGTTGACGGCGAGGATAAGACCTACTACTTCGATAAGACTGGTAAGGCTTATCAGAATACCATCATCAGCAGCTCTCTGTATGGCGCTGACGGTGCATTAGTTGATGAGTTCGGCGACGGCTCCACCTATGCTATCGTTTCTGTAGACCCAACAGCATCTATCTACGAGAAGGGCAAGACCAAAGCTATTGACCTGACCCCAATTAAGGTAGAAGGCTTAAGCACCAGCGATTCCGATACCTACACCTTATTCTTACTGAATGGTAATGGTAAGATTAAGAAGAATGGTACTGTAACCGATGTTGATGGCTACAAAGTAACCGTTAAGGATTACAAGGTAACTAAGATCGAGGATAAGAACTAATTATTCTTGAAAAAATAGTAATTGCCAATTAGAAGGGCGGAGGATTTATCCTCCGCCTTTTTCATGCGAAAAGACGGAGGATTTATCCCCCGTCCTTCTGATTTAGGGCGGATAAAAATTAGAAATGGCGGAGGATAAATCCCCCGCCGTTCTAATTGGCAATTATTGATTTTAGTGGAATGAATTAATCGGTTTCTTCGACATTAATAACCATGTAATCCTTAACGGTTACTTTGTAGCCGTCCATATCTGTTACAGTGCCGGTTTTCTTAATTTTGCCATTGCCGTTCAATAAGACATAGCCTTCAATATCATCCGCATCAATCACAGGAGAAGACTTTCCTTTTTCATACATTGGGAATACTTCATAATCTTTACCCACAATAAGATCGCCTACCCATACTCTTTGATAGGTAGAGCCATCGCCGTAACCGTCAACTAACGCACCATCTTTTCCATAAAGGGAACTGCTGACAATTGTGTTAACATAAGCCCGGCCGGTTTTATCAAAATAGTAAGTTTTGTCTTCGCCCTCAATCTCAATAGTCATCTTGCGATTAGTTACCATCTGGCCATCAGCAGAGCCGTGATTGTCATCATCTGTGAAGTAATAGTAACCATCTAAAGCGCTGCTGCCTCGTTTAACATTATAAAGAGCGAATAAGCCACTTCTCATACGGCCCGCATCATCAAAGATATAGGTCTTGTTCTTAATGGATTTGGCAACTAAAGCATATCCTTTACTCCAGTCTGCATCCGCTTCCTTGCTCCAGTCTTCAACTTTAATCCCGTAATTATACCCATTGACAATGGTTTTGTCTCCCTCTTTCAAATTTACCGGATAGATTGAGTCGGATGGCCTCCTGCTATTATCAGGATCTGCAAGAACGGGCCGCCCCTTGTTGTCTAAGTAGAACCAGTACATATCATCATCATAATCATCATACTTGGTATTGGCATAAGCCCAAATCCAATTCTTCTCACGGCCGCCGTTGTCTTCCTGATGATATCTTGAATTAGCCGCATCTCCCTTGGTTGCAGAAGTAGAAGAAGCTTCCTTGTTTGTGGTATTAGATCCTGAACCATATACCCACAAATCTTGCATCACGCCATTCTTGTCAAATGCATACCACTTGCCGCCGATTTGCTTAGTTGTGCCTTTGGCTGCCTTGCCGTCGGAGCCAAACCAGAACCACACTTCGTCATCGTATGGATCATCTTCGGTATCCTGCTCAAACATCTCATCATCATCTGGCTCAAGGTACTGCCAGCCAGTCAGTGCCCAGCCCTGATTCTCGTCACCTAAGTAATAATACTCATTTTTAGAGCCAAATGTCTGCCATCCGGTCAGCATAACACCAGAATCGTTAAAGATGAAGTAACCTTTCTGGCCGTCGCCGTAATCAATGGATTTAATTACCTTTCCATCGTTTTTGTCATTTCCGGAACCGACTGCCTTGCCTTTGCTGTCGAAATAAAACCATACGGTAGTTACCTCATCATCATCCAATAAATCATCATTGTCCATGGATACCCATGCGTTGGTCACTTTAATGCCGTTGGTGTCTACATAGTAACGGTTGTCGTTGTATTCAATCAGCGCGTCCTTGGCCATATAGCCGTCTTCGTCCAGGTAATACCACTGTCCGTTGGATTTCTTCCACTCACCAGTAACCTTATCTCCGTTCCTGTCTAAGTAAACCCACTCGCCGTCTTCCTGATCCCAATGCGGGGTAGCAGCAAAAGAGGTCATGGACGCACCGATAGCCAACAGAGCCGCTGCAGAAAGTACTGCAACTAATTTCGTCTGCCTTCTCATAATGAATGCACTCTCCTTTTTCTTTTTGAAATTCATTGAAATTTGTTTCCGCTTGGTTATACCGCTTAAACCTGACGGAGAGCCGAATTGCTTATTAATGCGGCTGATTTGCACGGTAAACCAAGGGAAATTCCTTTTGCATTACGAGGCAATTATACTTCCAATAGCCGGGATTATCGCAACCTAACAAAAACCGGTTCTTGCCATCTATACGGCAAAATGATAAAATAAAAAAGAAGAAAGAAGGGAAGTACAGGGAGAGTGGCTTGCGGAAACGGAGGGGAATGATATGGCGGATAAAAAAATCCAATGGCATCCGGGGTTCGCAGCAGCGGTAAATCTGGAGCTGTCCGCAAACCGGGGGGATCTGATCTACGAGAGGGAATATAACCTGAACACTAAGCCGCTGGCGGTTGATCTCCTGGTCATCAAGAAAGACAAAGGCGTGGACTTGGAGAATGAGATAGGGAAGCTGTTCCGGGGGCATAACATATTGGAATACAAGTCGCCGGATGACAGCCTGAGCATTGACACGTTTTATAAGTCAGCGGCATACGCCTGTTTGTATAAGGCCTACGGTGAGGCGGTGGATTCCCGCCAGGCAAGTGAAATAACTGTCACCATGGTGAGGGGGAGGAAGCCGGAAGGCTTATTCCAGTATTTTGACGCCCATGGGATACGGGTGGAGAAACCGTACAAGGGAATTTATTATGTGCTGGATTCCGTGCTGTTCCCCACCCAGGTGATTGTCACCAAGGAGCTGGAGCCGGGGGAGCACATATGGCTGAAGTCATTGTCGAACCAGCTGGAAGTGCAGGAAATCCGTGAACTGCTGGAATGTGTGGAAGGGCTGGCTGAAGAAGGGGAAAAACGGCTTGCAGAGGCGGTTCTGGAAGTGAGCATCCGGGCGAACCGGAGGGCAGTGGAAGAATTGAGAGGAGATGAGGGGATGTGCGAGGCATTATTGGAGATTATGGAGCCGGAGATTAACCAGATGGTGAAAGAGGCGACGGAAAAGGAAACTAAGAGACTGCAAGAGGAAACCGAAAGGCTGCAAGAGGAAACCGAAAGGCTGCAAGAGGAAAACCGGCAGGAGGCCAAGCGGCTGCGGGAGGAAGCACAGAAAGAAGCCATGGAAACGGCGGCAAAAATATTAAAATCAGGGAAATTTTCTGTTGAAGAGGTTAAGGATTTTGTCCCTCGGCTGTCAATGGAAGAGATCAAAGCTATTGCGGCAGATTTATCAATTTAGGGATGTATCAAAATGCATTACGGATATTTCCTTTCCAGAATCAAAATTGGCAGGGGAAGCAATAAGGAAGTTTTTGGAAAAGGCGGGAGATAAATCCTCCGCCTTCCTAATTGCAATTATTGGTTGGCAATTCATTGATTTACGTTTTAATTCGTTGTCATCCTCAATGCTCTGTACAATGTAGCTCACCATACGGACTTTCCCAGGAACAGAGAGGCTGGGTATCCGTGTGTTGGCCGTGGTGTTGCAGATCCAAAAGCAAGGGAAAGGATTGTGGAGGTAATCAGCAAATGGATAAGGAAATAAGGTGGTTTGCCGTGCCTGTGGGTGTTCAACTTTCAAATGTCGGCAGTGAAGTTCATCGGGCAATAAAATGGAAAAACAAAAGTGATGAGCAGAAAAAAACGGTTTCTGTGCAAAATCTATAGAATTTCTTGAATTGATGAAGGCCGATCCCAAGAATCAGTACAGAAAAGGGGAACTGGATGGCTGCATCAATGAACTGAAGGATTATTTTATGGGCGAAAACTTATACGGCACTACGGAGGAACAATTAGTTAACGATTATGATGCATTTATTTAGGGCATATGCCTGTTTACAAGGTGGGTTTATATGGAAGCATTAAAAGAAGCGATTTATACCATTGAGAATATTTACAATCTTTCTGAGGGCAAACGGGCGGAGCTGATTGATGGGCGAATTTATTATATGGCTCCTCCGGGGACGACGCATCAGAAATTAGTGAGCAGGCTGAATCAAAAAATTGCCAATTATATCGAAATGAATGGCGGAAATTGTGAAGTGTTTCCTGCCCCATTTGCTGTATTTTTAATGGAAGATGATATAAACTATGTGGAGCCAGACATTTCGATCATTTGTGAGCCTTCTAAGATCGATGAGAAAGGATGCCATGGAGCGCCTGATTTGGTTATAGAGGTTGTTTCGGAAAGCAGCAGAAGAATGGACTACATGATTAAATTATTTAAATACCGCACTGCAGGCGTCAGAGAGTATTGGATTGTGGATCCAAAGAAACAGCAGACTGCTGTATATAATTTTGAACGCGATATGATGGATGAATATCCATTTGAAAAAGAAATCCCTGTGGGAATTTATGAGAATTTCTCAATTAGGCTGCAATAATGGTGAAGCATTGTTATTTTTATGACATAGGAATGATTTGAAGTGGAGAATCATTGTAGTAGGGGATTGGTGGAATGGTTGTATTGTGCCGTGGGCAGGATGAGGACTTAATGTAAATTTGTGCTGAAAAAGGCAGGGGAAGCGATATCCCCTGCCTTTCTAATTGGCAATTATTGCTGAACTTATGGAATTAGTTCTTATCTTCGATCTTAACGACCATGTAATTCTTAACCGTTACTTTATCGCCGTCCATATCGGTTACAGTGCCGTTCTTCTTAATCTTGCCGTTGCCGTTTAATAAGATATAAGCAGCATCGTACTTATAGGTTTCTGTGCCGCGCTTTTCTTCAACTTCTACAGCCGCCGTGTTGATCACACCATGCCCTTTTTCGATCAGGTCTTCGCCTTCAAGGAGAACTGCAGCTACAGGAACCACAGCATAAGTAGAACCGTCGCCAAATTCATCAACTAATGCGCCGTTGTACCCATACAGGGAACTGCTGACAACGGTGTTCATATATGCGCGTCCGTCTTTCTTGAAGTAATAAGTCTTATCTTCGCCGTCAACATCAATGGTCATCTTCTTATTCGTTACCATCTGGCCTTCCGTAGAACCGTGGTTGTCGTCTTCGGTGAAATAGTAATAACCATATAATGCATTTGCTGTGCTTCCACGGCGAGTAGAATTCAAGGCAAACAGGCCGCTTCTCATACGCCCAGCGCCATCAAAGATATAGGTCTTATTCTTGATGGACTTAGCAACCAGGGTATCGTAGAACTTATCGCTGTCGGTAAGATCCCAGCCGGAGCCATCGCCTTCCTGAGCAACAGTAGGACGGCCCTTGCTGTCTAAGTAGAACCAGTACATATCATCATCGTAGTCGTCATAATCGGTATTCGCGTAAGCCCAGATCCAGTTCTTATCGCGGCCGCCGTTATCCTCTGCATGGTATCTGGAAGTGGCAGCCCCATCCTCGTTGCCTGCAGAACCTTTGGTAGCGGAAGTGGAGGAAGCGTTGTTATTGGTAATGTTGGAGCCAGTACCGTATACCCACAGATCCATCATAACGCCGTGGCTGTCAAATGCATACCACTTGCTGTTGATCTGCTTGTTCTTGCCCTTGGCTGCCTTGCCGTCGGAGCCGAACCAGAACCACTCTTCATCCTCGTAGGGATCGCCGTCCTCGTCGCCGTCGTCAAAGTAATCGTCATCGGTATCCAGTGACTGCCAGCCGGTCTTAGCCCAGCCTTCGTTTTCGTCGCCCAGGTTGTACAGGTTGTCTTTCCATTCCTGCCATCCGGTTAACATAATTCCGTCAGTATTGAAGATGAAATATCCCTTTTGGCCGTCACCGTAAGCGATAGACTTGATCGCGCCCTCTTCTTTCCCATAGCCGGTAGCCTTGCCCTTGCCATCGAAATAGAACCATACGGTGCTGATGTCGTCGTCATCTAATAGATCATCATTGTCCATGGAAACCCAAGCGTTGGTCACTTTAACGCCGTTCTCGTCTACATAGTAACGGCTGTCGTTGTATTCGATCAGCGCGTCCTTAGCCATATAGCCGTCTTCGTCTAAGTAATACCACTGCCCGTTGGACTTCTTCCACTCGCCAGTAACCTTGTCTCCGTTCCTGTCTAAGTAAACCCACTCGCCATCTTCCTGATCCCAATGCGGGGTAGCCGCGAAAGAGGTCATGGATGCACCGATAGCCAACAGAGCCGCCGCAGAAAGAACTGCGACTAATTTCGTCTGCTTTCTCATAATGAATGCACTCTCCTTTTTCTTCTTGAAATTCGTTAAAATTCCTTTTGCATTACGAGGCAATTATACTTCCAATAGCCGGGATTATTGTAACTGGGGGCTGGCAAGGAAGATTTTCGGCCATTTTGCTTGCCCTAAAAGGGGAGAAATGATATACTGCCCATAATGACTTAAGATGGGATGGTGTGTGGCATGGAACAAGAGAGGAAAGAAGAAGTATGGGAAGAACAAATAAGGATATTTAAGCAAAGCCTTGAAGAGAAAAATAGATCAAGGAATACCATCCGTTCTTACCTATATGCGCCGCGCCAGTTTTATCGGCTTTATTCGGAAGTGACCGGCTTGAATCTGCAGCAGTATAAGCTGTATCTGATTGAGCATTATAATCCTAGGACAGTTAATGTGCGGATTTGCGGGATGAACAGTTTCCTTCGCTGCATCGGATGGGCGGAAGATTTGATTCGCCAGGTTAAGCTTTTTGGGCAAAGGTATTCGGAGCAGGTCATCAGCGATGGGGATTATGAATACTTAAAGGTTCGGCTTTTAGCAGATAAGCAGTATTTTTACTATTTTCTTATCCGGTTTATGGCTGCTACCGGAGCCAGGTGCAGCGAAGTGGTGCAGTTTACCGTGGAAGATGTGAAAACGGGCTATAAAAATATTTATTCCAAGGGGGATAAAGTGCACCGTATATACATACCGAAGCTTTTGCAGAAGGATGCGCTGAAATGGCTGAGGCAGTCGGGAAGGCAGTCGGGGGATATTTTTGTTACCCATGGGGGGAATCGGATTTCCGCCAGCGGGATCCGCAAGCGGATGAAGAAATTGGCCAGGGATTACCAATTAAGCGAAAAGGTGATGCATCCCCATTCCTTCCGCCATCGTTTCGCCAAAAGCTTCATTGAGCAGTGCAGCGATATTGCCCTGCTTTCCAATCTGCTGGGCCACGAAAGCCTGGAAACCACCAGGATTTATCTGCGCAGGAGCAGCAGCGAGCAGAAAGCGATCATTAATGGGGTGGTGGATTGGTAGGTTCCTCCTTGCTGCGTTCACAGGGTATCGGTAAAGGAGTAAGGATTATTGGCTTATCCGCAGATCATTCGTAAATCTTAAATCTTTATTTGCAAATCCTTATGCAACACCGCGTTGCATAAGGAGAGATGAGATGGTATACTTTTTATAAAATATTTGGGAAGTTAGATGCTTAGGAAGTTAAATATGCGGGAAGCTTCAATGTTTAAAAGCCTAAATGCTGCAGATTAGCCAGTATATTAATGCGCGAAAACAGAATTAAAGGTGAGCGCGGATGCGGCGGAAGAAAAATTGATAGGAGGAATTAAATGGAAGAAAATGTAAAGCAGACGCAGGATGTTTTTGCGGAGAATTGCGGGAAAATATATGGCGGGATCATTAATGTGGGGATACTGTGCGTCCTGCTGGTTTTTCCCCTATATTACCATGATTATTATTACGATATGCTGGAGTCGAAATACCGCTGTTATTACATGATTATGCTGACGATGTTCGCAGCCGTGGCGCTGATCTCCATCGCCTTTTTCGTGGTGGATACCTTGGAATTTCAGTTAAGGCATACCAAGGAGCTTTTGCGGAAATTTAGCCCCAGGGAAATCAGGAAAACCATGACGCTTATGGATTGGTGTCTGCTGGCTTTTCTGGCGGCGGGGGTGATTTCCACCCTTCAGTCGGATTATCTGTTTGAGTCTTTTTGGGGCAATGAAGGGCGGTATACGGGGCTGTTTTTGCACCTGATTTACGGGGCTGGTTTTTTCCTGATCAGCCGTTTGTACCGGTTTAAAAATTGGCATGGGTATGCCTTTCTGGCGGTAGCTATGCTGCCTCTTTTGTTTGGGATCACGGATTTTTTCCAGATGGATTTGCTGAAATTCAAGGAGGAAATCTCTTCCCAGGATATGAATGATTATACGTCTACCTTTGGCAATATCAATACGTATGCCACCTATATCGGCATTGTGTTCGGATGCATCAGTGCCCTGTGGATCAGGGAAAAAACCGGCTGGAAGGCGGCGCTCCTTTACTTGGGCTATCTGGTGTGCGTGGTTGCCATGGTTATGGGGAACAGTGATAACGTGGTGTTCGGCGTGGCAGTGGTATTTGCCTTTCTGCCCCTGGCAGCATTTCGGAATAAGCAGGGGATTGAGCGGTATATCCTTCTGCTGTCAGGCTTTGCCATGGGGATTTGGCTGACCGGTCTGGCAAGCAGGCTGGCGCCGGATTGCGCTCTGCCCCTTCATGGTTTTTTCGGCGCCCTTACCCGCTTTTCCGGGATAATCTTCTTGGCGGCTGCAGGGGTTTTGGTCGCGGTGGTTCTTCATTACTTTAGGCTAAAAAGTAAACCGCAGGAGGAAGATCTGGGGAACCGGTACGTAAAGCTGTGGGGGATTTTCCTGGTGCTTTGCGTGGCGGCAGGAATTTATCTGCTGTACGATGCGAATATTGCAGGCCACAGCGAGCGGTACGGGGCTTTGGGAAGCTATTTGAAATTTTCCGATGAATGGGGAACGTATCGGGGAATGATTTGGCGGATTACCTTGGAGGCTTATGCAAAGCAGCCCTTGCGCCATAAGATCTGGGGGTTTGGGCTGGATACCTTTGGGGTGATGACCTATGCGTACCGGGGGGAAACCAGCCGGATATGCGGGCAGGTATATGACAGCGCCCACAATGAATATCTGCAGTATTTGGTAACGCTGGGGCCTGTGGGTCTGGCAGCGTATATCGCCTTTTTGGCATCTTCCCTGAAAACGATCCTGAAAAGCAGGTTGAACCGGGAATGGGGGCTGGCTATCGCCTTTGGCGTGGGTTGCTATCTGGCTCAGGCGTTTGTTACCATAAACCTTCCCATCGTAACGCCGATTATGTGGATGCTGTTGTCCATGGGGGTGGCAGGTTGTGGGCGGAGCCGGGTGTCGGAAGAGGAAGAGCAGGCATTGGATTAAGGAAGGGGAAGGCAGCATACGGCAGGGGGACTTCCATGATAGGTTAAAACTCCTAAAATTTGGATGTCCCAGGCGTGAAAAGCGTCAAAATGTGGTAAAATTAATAAAATATTAAAGGTTTTCCAGGCCTTTTCGTCAGGCCAAAAGTTGATAAAAAGGGCATTAAATGCTATACTGTACAGGATATGTTGCCATAAAAGTGTTGGGAAATGTTTGCTGTTGGCTTGCACGGGGTGCAGGGGCGGTGAAAATAAGGACAGCGTATGGATGAGCGATATTCTGTTTTAATGTCCGTCTACCGAAAGGAGAAGCCAGAGTATTTCCGGGCGGCGCTCCTAAGCATTCGGGGGCAGAGCTGCCCGGCGGACGAGGTGGTCTTGGTCTGTGACGGGCCATTGACGAAGGAGCTGGATCAGGTGATCCAGGAATTTCAATTTCAGGAAAGTTTTCCCCGGCTTAAGGTAATCCGCCTTCCGGAAAACTTAGGCCTGGGCGGCGCATTGTCCAAAGGTTTGGCTTGCTGTAAGAATGAGCTGGTAGCCCGCATGGATACGGATGACATTGCCGAGAAAAACCGCTGCCAAAGACAGCTTTCCTATTTTAAGGAACATCCGGAAACGGATGTATTAAGCGGAACCCTGGCGGAGTTTGAGGGCGGAGCGCTGACGGAAAAAGAGGCGGCAGGATGCGTGCTGGCGAAAAAGAACCTTCCAAGCTCCCACCAGGAGCTTTCCGCGTATTTAAAGTACCGGAACCCGATAAACCATCCTTGCGTAATGTTCCGCAAGGGAAAGGCGGAGAGGGCAGGTGGCTATCAGCCGTGTCCCTTGTTTGAGGATTACGATCTGTGGGTGAGGATGTACCTTCAGGGATGCAGATTTGCCAACCTTTCCCAGACTATTTTGTATATGCGTGTAAATGATATGCATATGCGGCGGGGAGGGATTTCCTATGCCAGGGCCATCATCGCCTTCCAGGTTAAGATGCACCGAAGGAGGGTGATTACCCTCCCCCAATGCCTGTATTCCATGGCAGTCAGGGTAGCCGTAAGCCTTTTGCCAAACGGGATTCGCAAGCGGCTTTATGGCAGGAAGCTGAGAAGCCCTGGAAGGGAAGTTAAAGGGAAAAGGTGAAGGCCTTGGCGGAAGTATCTGCGCTTAAAGGATTAAAGGAATCGTTGAGAAGATGAAAGAGATCACAAATAACAGCGGATTTGAACAGTATAAGCGTCTGGTAAAGTTTGCCGGTTCGGCGATTATCGTGTTGGCAGAGCTGGCGGTTTACCTTTATGTATGGATGAACTGGTATAATCCCCATATGACTGTTGCCTTTTACCGTCGGGGGAACTGGCTGATTGCTGGGGAATATTTGGTGCTTCTGCTGTTTTTCCACAGGATGTACGGCGGGCTTAAGGTGGGGATCTACCGGTATTGGAACCTGGTATATTCCCATATGGTTTCTATTGTAGGGATTAATATTTTTTTCTATGTACAGGTAGTTTTATTTGATAAGAAGATGCATAACCCCACCGGTATGCTGGTGGTAACGCTGGTGGATCTGGTGCTGGTCATGATCTGGGCCTGGGCATTCAGGCGGTTTTATAATTTCCTGTTTCCCAGAAAAAAGCTCCTTTTGGTGCACAGCAAAAATCCTATGTTCCAGCTGATGAACCGGATCGACACCAGGGAAGATAAATATGAGATTGCCAAGATCGTATCTATCGATAAGGGGATTGAGCCGATTGTGGAGGAAGCCAAGGCTTACGACGGCGTAATCATCGGGGATATCCAGGCAGAATTCCGCAATAAGCTGATGAAGCGGTGCTATGCCTTAAATATCCGAAGCTATACCGTGCCGAAGCTTAGCGACATCCTGCTTAGGACCTCCATAGAGCTGAATATCTTCGATTCCCCTTTATATTTATCCCGGAATTATGACGGTCTCGCCTGGGATCAGCGGTGCGTAAAGCGTGTGGAGGATGTGCTCATATCTGGCCTTTTGCTGCTGCTTACCAGCCCGTTTTTTCTGATCATTGCCGCCGCCATTAAGTGCAGCGATAAAGGCCCGGTGTTCTTCCTTCAGAAGCGCCTGACCATGGGCGGGAAGGAATTTTCCATCTATAAATTCCGCACCATGGTGGTGGATGCAGAGAAGAAAAGCGGCCCGGTGAAGGCCGGGGATCGGGATCCAAGAGTGCTGCCGGTAGGGCGGTTCCTCAGAGCTACCAGGCTGGACGAGCTGCCCCAGCTTTTGAATATTCTGAAAGGGGACATGAGCCTGGTAGGCCCCAGGCCGGAGCGGCCGGAGCTGGCTAAGATTATTACGAAAAATATCCCGGAGTTTGAATACCGGCTGAAGGTAAAGGCGGGCCTTACCGGCTACGCCCAGATATACGGAAAATACTGTACCACCAGCTATGATAAGCTGAAGCTGGACTTGACCTATATCCGAAATTACTCCATTTTGTTGGATTTGAAGCTGATTTTAATGACGCCGAAGGTGCTGTTTATGAAGGAATCCACGGAAGGCTTTGAGGAGGGAAAATGGGAAGATCCGGCCCTTAAGGTTTGCGGGGAAGAGGGGGACGGCCAGGGAGAGGCTTGGCCGGAGAGCTTGGAAAGCGGCAGCCGGGAAAGCTTGGAGAAGAGTCGGCGAAGCTTAGAGAAAAGCCAACGAAGCTTAGCGAACGATCAGGAAGAATTGGGGAAAGGCCAGGAAGGTTTAGAGAGCTTAGAGAAGAGCCAGAAAAGCTTGGAAACAGGGCAGAAAGGTATGGAGAAAGGCCGGAGAACGTTCTCACAGGCGTAGAAATATCTGTCTGGAAAGGATGCAGGGATTGGGGGAGGAAGCAATGGAAGGCAAGGTTTTATCGGTTGTCGTGCCGATGTACAATGTGGAGGCATATATTGCCCAGTGCCTGGATTCTTTTGCGGTTCCAGAGGTGTTAGATCAGGTGGAAATCCTGGTGATTGACGATGGCGGGACGGATGGTTCGGCGGCGATTGCCCAGACCTATGAGGAAAAATACCCCGGCAGTTACCGGGTAATCCATAAAGAAAACGGCGGCCACGGATCCACCATCAATAAAGGGATCGAAACGGCATCCGGGAAATATTTCCGGGTGGTGGATGGGGATGACTGGGTAGATAGGAAAGGGTTTATCCACCTGGTGCGCCATCTGGAAAATACGGATGCGGATATGGTGCTGTCTAATTATTACTGGGTGGATGAGGCCTCCGGCAGGCGGAAGGCAGAGGTGGAGGAAATCTGCCCTGGCATGGAATACGGCCCTGTCTATCCGCTGGAGGATGTAGCTGGGCATATTTTCATGAAAATGCACTCCATTACCTATAAAACTTCGGTGATCCGCAGCCAGCCGGAGCGGCTGGACGAGCACTGCTACTACGTGGATACGGAATATATGCTGTTTCCCCTGCCATACGTGAAAACGGTTTCCGCCATCCCGGATTTCGTCTACCAGTACCGCATCGGCATCCCGGGCCAGAGCATGAGCGTGGGGAAAATGCAGAAACAGTGCAGCCAGCATGAATTGGTGCTGGAGCGTCTCCTTCGGTTTTACCGGCAGCATAAGGGGGAGGCCTGCGGGGTGATTTTGGAGCAGACTTTAGCCAGGATCGCTACCAGCCAGTATAAGATTTACCTAATGTTTCCCGACAGCCATAAGGAGCATCTGGTAAGGCTGGAAAAGCGGCTTAAAGGTGAGTATCCGGAGATATACCAGTTTGTGAAAAACCCGGCGATTAAGCTTCTGCGAAAGACCGGGTATGCGTCCTTTGGACTGGTGGGAGCGGTGGCCAGGAGGGTGATGCGGTAGGCGGGAGCTTTCGGTCGCTTGGTGTGCAGCAGGTATGGAAGCGGTTAAGCGGTGCGCGGCAGGCATGGAAGCAGCTCGGTAATGTATGGTGGAAATACCGCGGAAGTTGGGGGACAGCTTGAAGGAAAAGTGAGGAATAGGTATGGAAATTCAGCTTCAAAGCATTTTGATGCCGTCAGAGGAAATCTGCAAGGTTTCGGAATTATATTATCACGAAAATAATGGACAGATTAATTTTGACGGATATTTTAACCTGTTCTATATTGAAAAACGAAAAGCTTATACGAATATTGAAAAGCTGTTTTTGGCTTTGCGGTTAAAAGGATTTTCTTCGCTGGCGCTGTACCGGAATCGGGAAAAGCTGCAGGAAATTTCCCTGGAGGCCGAAAAGGAAAAAACGTATAAAATTCCCCTGCCCTATGCGGAGCATAAGGACGGGGTGTTTTGGTTTTCCCTGGCTGATGGAGCTGTCCATGATTTAGATGATGAAGACGTGGGAAGGGAAGGCGTGGGAAAGGAAGCCGCAGAAAAGGCTGCCGTGGGAAAGGAAGCCGCGGAAAAGGAAACCATGGGAAAGGAAGCCGCGGAAAAGGAAACCATGGGAAAGGAAGCCGCGGAAAAGGAAACCATGGGAAAGGAAGCCATGGGCATGGGAAAGAAGGAATGGCCTGGGAGGAAGCCGGAGGGGAAAATCCTTTTTGGAATGTATATAGGGGAAATCAATGAACGATTGGTTTCTCCGGTAAATATCGGAATCGATATTTGTACTTACCGAAGGGAGCCTTACGTGCTCCGAAACCTGGCACAGCTTAGGGAACGGCTTCTGGAACGGGAGGAATTAAACGCCGCTTCTCATATCCGGGTGTACGTGGCCGATAACGGAAAAACCTTAGGAAGCCATCGAAAAATCCAGGAAATATGCGCAGGCTCCCAGGGAAAAATTCGGATTTTTCCCAATAAAAATGCAGGCGGTGCAGGCGGCTTCACCCGTGGGATGCTGGAGATTTTGGCGGATAAGGAGCAATACGCCATGACCCATGTGCTGATTATGGATGATGACGTGGTGGTGGAGCCGGATGCCCTGGTCAGGCTTTATGGGGTGCTGTCTACGCTAAAGCCAGAGTGGAAAGAGGCAGCTATAGGCGGGACGCTGATGCGGGAAGATTATCCCCATATCTTGTTTTGCGCCGGGGAGGTTTGGGAAAACGGGAAGATTAAAAACCCGGAAAAAAATCTGGATGTGCGGGAGTTTTCCACGGCTTCCTGCAGCTATCTGACCGGGCTCGGAAATGAGCACAGGTGGTATTCCGGCTGGTGGTGCTGCTGTTATCCGCTGGCTACGGTAAGGGAGGACAACCTGCCATTGCCCTTGTTTATTCATCGGGACGATATCGAATACTGCCTGCGGAATATGGATAAAGGGATCTTGTTTTTTAATGGGATCGGAGTGTGGCATAAAGGGTTTGAGCTGGCTTTTGAGAGCAGCACATTATATTATGATATCCGAAATGAATTGGTCGCTATCATGCTTTATGGCACGGGGAATGTAAAGAAAACGGCATTGAAATTTGTGACAAAGGCTCTTACCGTCGCGGCCATCCGGATGCGGTATCAGGATGCGGACGCAGTTTACCGGGGCTTTTTGGATTTCTTAAAAGGGCCGAAATGGCTGTGGCGGCAGGAACCGGCAGAGTTAAACCAAAAGGCCAGAGGGATAGCCAGCCAGTACCAGCCGGTGGAAAAGGTAATGGAAGAATTGCCGGAAGAGGAAAGAGCCGGGCTGCAAAAGCAGCTGGACAGCTTTTGGGAACGGTTTTCGGAGGATTTAGTGCTGAACGGGCCAAGGGACGGCCAGAAAGGCACGCTGCTCCATTACCTGACCTTCAACGGCTGGCTGTTTCCGGGAGACGGGACGGGAGCCAAGCTGATTACCTCCCTGGATTCCCCGTGGGAGGCATTTCGGAAAAAGCGGGTGGTCTGGTATGAGCCGGGAAGCGGGAAGGCGCTCCTTGCAAGGCGGGATTACCGGGAGCTAAAGCGCATGGCAGGCCTTTACGGGAAAACGTGGATTGCGTTTCACCGGTACATGGACAGAGCCTGCCAGGCTTATCGGAAAAGCGCGATTGCCAATGCCAACAGCCTGCGCTGGAAGGGATATTTAAAGGAAAGGTGAAGAAATGAGTTTAATGGCAAAGCATTTTGAAGCGTTCCTGCATTACCGGCCATTGCTGGAGCAGCTGGTTTCAAAAGATATTAAGCTGAAATACCGGAGGAGCTTTTTGGGCTACCTTTGGAGCATTTTAAATCCCTTGCTGATCATGGCGATCATGATGCTGGTGTTTTCCAATATGTTCCGTTTTGATATTGCCAATTACCCGGTATACTTAATCATAGGGCAGACCATCTTTAATTTCGTGTCCGAGTCCACCAACCAGGCCATGTGGTCCATCACCGGGAATGCCGCGCTGATGAAGAAAACCTATGTGCCCAAATATATCTTCACCCTTTCCCGGGTGACAAGCGGCTTTATCAATATGGTATTTGCCCTAGGGGCTATGCTGATCGTATTCATCATTTGCCGGGTGCGGTTTACGCTAAATATGCTGTTTATCCCGGTAATCCTTTTGCAGGTATATGTATTTGCTTTGGGACTGGGGCTGTTTTTGGCTCAGGGAACGGTATTTTTCCGGGATATCCAGTACATCTACAGCGCCTTTTTAACCGCCTGGATGTATGCCACGCCGATTTTTTATCCCATAAACCAGCTGCCCTTCCGGTTAATGTGGCTGATCAAGCACTTTAATCCCCTGTATGCCTATATTACCCAGTTCAGGACGATTGTGCTGGAAGGCGTATTCCCGGACGAAAGGCTGATTTTGTACGGGGTAGTGATGTCGGCGATTATGCTGGGAATCGGCAGCTTTGCATTTGTGAAAACGCAGGATAAGTTTATCCTTTATATATAGGCGGCAGCTGCGGCAGTTTAAACGGCGGAATATTTACTGGAGATTTTAATTAAGGATTTTAACGGGGATTTTTGCCGGAAATTTCTGCCGGGAATTTTGTGGGGCAGGCGTGCTGGTTAGACAAAATTATAGTTCGCATTTTTATTGAATATACAGGTGAGACGATGGAAGAAAGATGGGCGGTTAAGGTAGATCATGCAGTGGTACGGTTTAACATGGCATCTGAGCGGATCGATAATTTAAAAGAATATTTTGTGAAATTGATTAAGCGGGAATTGATGTTTAAGGAATTCCTGGCTTTAAAGGATGTAAGCTTTCAGGTGAATAAAGGAGAGGCCTGGGGGATTATCGGCACGAATGGATCCGGGAAATCCACGCTGTTAAAGCTGGTTTGCGGGATCTTAAAGCCATATAAAGGGAAAGTGGAGATCAATGGATCTATCGCCCCCTTGATCGAACTGGGGGCTGGGTTTGACGGGGATTTGACTGCCCGGGAGAATATTTTCCTAAATGGCGCGGTGCTGGGATATGATAAATATTTTATGCAGGAGCATTTTGATGAAATCGTGGATTTCGCAGAGCTGTGGGATTTTTTGGATATGCCCATAAAGAATTATTCCTCTGGCATGGCCGCCAGGCTGGGCTTTGCCATCGCTACGGTAGTCAGGCCGGATATTCTGATTTGTGACGAGGTGCTGGCAGTAGGCGATTATGCCTTTCAGCAGAAATGCGAGCACCGGATGGCGGAGATGCGGGATCGGGGGACGACGCTTTTGTATGTGTCCCATTCCATTGACTCGGTGAAAAGCGTGTGTGACCATGCGCTTTGGCTGGATCATGGGGTGGTGAAGATGATGGGGGATGTGGGGAGCGTGGGGGATGCTTATATGAGGGCTATTGGATGATTATTTGATGGAAGCCCGGAGGCTTATATTATCGGAAGTAAAAAATAATCAAATTGAATTGGTCACGTCTTTTATGCTAGATTATGAAAATGCAAAAAATAGGTTTTTGCATAAACGGCAGGGGATATCAGAATTTATGAGTGCAAATGAATCATATTATGTTAGTGAAGATAAAAACGGTGAGGCAATAAAAATAGCAGAGGAAATAAAAGCAACGGGTGTTAAAAATGCAGATGCATTTCATGTAGCTTGTGCTATTCTAGGGAAATGCGATTACTTTATTACGACAGATGATAGACTTTTGAAATATCAATCGGAAAAAATCCAGATAGTTACTCCAGGGGAATTTATTCGGAGATTGGAGGCGATAGAATGACAAATAATGCAATAGGCATTATGGATAAAGGCTTCGCTTGTTTAGTAGAAACATTGGGGGTTGTAAATGCGGAGAGATTTATTGCCATGGTTAAACGAGATAATTTTGATTATACGGTTTGGCGTCGGGAATATTTTAAGGATATGAGTTTGGATGAGATTAGCAGAGAAGCTGTAGCTTATGCTGAAAAGCATCCACATAAAGGGCGAGGAATTCGGATTTAAAGTAATATTTATAGTGTTTGAAAAATGCATGGGTTGATATTATTGAAATCCGAAGAGATTGCGCGATTTCTTTGAAACAAGTGTAGCGCTTAAAACGCCTGACTCGAAAATGCGGAGGGGGATTGAAGGATGAAAGCATCGAGTGTAAACATTAATCGTTCAATACAAGCAATTTCACTTTATTTAATTCAATGTATAAGTGTGGAAGATCAATGTTCGGAAGAAGCAGCATTGAAAAAATGCTGAAAACAGAAACGTATGATTTATTGCAGGATAGGGCCTCCGAGTTATATGCGGAATCACCGGAGTATGTTTGGGGAATGATGCAGGACGAAAGAAATGGAAATTGGGAGGCGTGGTTAAGGGAATAGAGAAAATGTTAATGTTGTGGATTTGTATGCTTCTGTGATTGGAATGAGCAAAAAAGATTGCAAGAGAAGTATGTTTTTGGTTGATGAGATAGATTAAATATATGAAGAGAGGGGAAGCGTGGAAAACGATAATTCCAGGCGAGATAGATTATGGAAGGAAATGTAAAAGTATCAATCGTAGTTCCGATTTATAATGTTGAGAAGTATTTAAGGCAATGTTTAGACAGCATTGCGAATCAGACCTTGAAGGAAATTGAAGTGATTTGTGTAAACGACGGGTCAACGGACACTTCCCCGGCGATTATCCAGGAGTATGTAAAAAAGGATAGCCGGTTTAAGTGCATTGATAAACCAAATACTGGTTATGGAAATTCAATGAACAGAGGATTTGATCTGGCTTGCGGCGAGTACATAGGCATCGTCGAGTCCGATGACTATGCAGATCCGGATATGTTTGAATGCTTATATAACCAGGCGCATAAGCATAATTTAGATGCGATAAAGTCTGGGTATTATTTGTATTATTCAAGACCGAAGGAGAAAAATATCAAACAGGTAATTGTTTCTTCGGCATTGGACAGGAAAACCATTTGCCCCAGGGAAGATTTTAGCGCTAAGATGGAAATGGTTGAGTTTTATAATATAAAGCCTACGATATGGTCGGCGATTTATAAGCGTGATTTTATCAGGGAGAATGGTATTCGCTTTAATGAAACACCAGGGGCTTCTTACCAGGATGCAAGCTTTAATTTTAAGGTTTGGGCGTGTGCGAATCGGGTTCAGTTGGTTTCGGACGCTTATTTGCATTACCGTCAGGACAATGAAAATTCTTCTGTTAATTCAACAGGAAAAGTTTTTTGCGTATGTGATGAATACAAGGAAATGAAACGTTTTTTGTCAGAAAATCCTGTATATCAGGGAAAGTTGGAGGGTGTACGAAATCGACTTAAATACGATTCATATATATGGAATTATGATCGATTAGCACAAAAATATAAATATATTTTTATTGAGCGAGCTGCTAGTGAATTTGCAGATGATTTAAAGGAAGGAAATTTAGACGAGACATATTTCGAGTGGTATAAATGGGAAGACTTAATGAAATTAATTGAAGATCCTGTGAGCTACCATACAAAAAAAGCGTTAGATAAAGAAGTTATATTCATGAATAAAGAAGAGTATGAACGGATTATAAACTCATTGCCATATCGCTTAGCAAAGAAAAGTATTTCAATTGAAAAGAAATTGGCCGGAGGAATTAAGTGTTGTAAAGATCATGGGATTATATACACCTTTTTTTATGGAATAAAAAAGATTGTTGGACGGTTAGTTCGGAGGGGAAAGAGATGAATGGAAATCCAAAATTTTCAATTATTATTCCGGTATATAATGTAGAAAATTACTTGAGCAGATGTTTGGACAGTGTTGTAAATCAAACCTTGTTGGATATTGAAATTATATGTGTTAATGATGGATCTAAAGATAATTCGGATAGAATACTTAAGCAGTATGCTAATCTTGATGATAGAATTAAAATCATCGAAAAGGAAAATGGCGGTTTGTCATCAGCTCGTAACGCAGGAATGAAGATTGCGCGAGGTGATTATATATGTTTTCTTGATTCTGATGATTATGTGGAAAAATTTTTTTGCGAAAGATTATATAAAGAAGTTTTGGAAAATAACCCAGATATTATAGTGTTTGGAGCAAACATATTTCCACTAACAAAGGATACGGAATTTTGGATATATAAAAGCCTTTCCCCGATAACGCATAAATTTCGACGTTTTTCTTCAGCTATCCTTTTGTCAGATAATCGAGGGTATCCGTTTGTATGGAGAAATTGCTTTAAAAGAAACTATTTACATCAAAAGCGGCTGCAGTTTAATGAAGATATAAAATTTGGAGAGGATACAGTTTTTCAGCTCTGTGCATTTCCAGGCGCTAAGAATATAATTTATATTTCTGATAAACTGTATAATTATCGTTATGATAGAAAAAACTCATTAATGTTTAAATTTAGAAGAGATGACACGAAACGACTGTATGAACATCTAGAAATAATTGATAAAATTGCTGAATATTGGGAGCGAGCTGGATATCTGCCAAGATGGGATTATTTGTTTGCAGCATTTGTGTTGGATTTTATGGGATATGATTTGGCTCAGTACAAATTAGATGATAAAAAGAATATTGTTGAAAAGTTATTTAAAATTTTGCATAGATATGGTGTTGAATTGAAGTGGTTAAATACGCCACATCAGTACCGTAAATATTATTGGAATATTAGAATGAGTGTTAGAAAAAAATGAAAATGGGTTAAGCATTATGTATGCGAGTGATTCTCTTTTGAAAGGTGAAGGTTCAAAAATGGAGTATAAAATTCAGAATATCGTATTTCCAATAGAAACAAAACATCAAGACTGTAAAGGCTTATTTTACCATGGAGATGGTTGTTTAGATAGAGAAGAAAAAGCATTGCACTTGGGAAAAGGGCAGAATATAGATTTTACAACGTATTTAAATGGTTGTTCTTGCAGAAAATGGAAAAAATACACGAAAGCAAAGAGGTTTTCGCTTTATCTGGATGCAGAAGGTGTTTTGCAAGTATGCTTAACAGGATATACAAAAGATATTCAAATCAATAGGACGGAAGATCAAATCAAGAAATATTATTTAGATAGCCGACAAGTGATACATTTGCAATTTTCTAATAGTGAAGAGCAAATAATTGGTTTTGAAATATCTGCTATAGAAGATAGTGTTATTTATGGCGGTTATTATACGGTAGAGGCTGATGAATCAGAGTTGAATGAAATTCGTCTTTGTTTAGCAACGACTACTTATAAGAAGGAAAAGTTTATAAAAAAGAATCTTGAGTGCTTAAAGCAAGAGATCATAAATAGTGAATCTGAGATTAGAGATAATTTATATATTCATGTTGTAGATAATGGAAGAACATTAAGTTCAAAAGATGTATGCGGAGAGCATATATATCTTCATCCAAACAGTAATTCAGGCGGTTCGGGCGGATATGCAAGGGGAATGATTGAATCCTTAAATCAGACACCGAAAGCAACTCATGTGCTTTTGATGGATGATGATGTGCTGGTGCTTCCAGAAAGTGTTTTTCGTACATTTCGCTTATTGCGATTAATGAAAGAAGAATATAAAACACATTTTATTAGTGGCGCAATGCTTTATTATGAAGAACCTAATAGGCAGCATGAGGATATTGGCACTGTGACTAAAGATGCTGTTTATGAAACGTTAAAACCGCGATTTGATCATAATTATTTGGAAGCAAATTTAGATAATGAAGCTGATTTTGCAGAAAAAAATAGTCAATATGCGGCGTGGTGGTATTGCTGTATTCCAGCAGAAGTGATTGAAAAAAATGGTTTGCCACTTCCCTTGTTTATTCGCTGGGATGATTCTGAATATTCATCAAGATGCAAGGCTAAGTTTATTACTATGAATGGCATCTGTATTTGGCATATGGGATTTACAAAAAAATATAATTCAGTATTGGATTTGTATCAGCAGTGCAGAAATTTCTTAATTGGAAGAGCCTCTTCAAATGTTTTTCAGGAAACAGATCCTTATAATAGGATTTTTAAGGCGTTTCGTGTAGAAATGCTGAAATTTAATTATGATGGCGCTGAGTTAGTGTTAAGAGCATTTCAGGACTTCTTAAAAGGCCCTGAATTTTTAAAGGCTAATCGTGGAGAAGAAATTATTAAAAGAAATTCTAAATTAAATGAAAAATTAATACCGTTGAATCAGGTTGAAGGGTGCGATATACAAGATGTTTGGTCATGTTTTTCTGATCCTCCAAGAAAATTTTTGGATAAATGGCTGTTCCGTTTAACGTATAACGGGCAGAGATTTTGGCCGACAGCTTTGTGCAAAAAAGATGTAGCATATATTTCGTTTGATTATGCATATCAGCCGCAAAAAATGTCTATGCACAATAAGCTAATAGCAATAAATCCATTTGATAATACGGGAAACATCAGAAGATTAGATAAAGTAAGATATAGAAAGTTGTCTAGGCGATTTAAACAAGCAACTGCTTATTATGAGAAGCATAAAAAAGAAATAGAGACGGCATATAGGGAGGCAATGCCGTATTTGACTTCGGAAAAGTTTTGGAGAGAGTATTTGGGAATTTAGTATAGAAAATGCTTCTAGTATATCGTGATTAATGTAGATAGTAAAACGGAATTGATTCGTATCGTTTATTTGTTAATACTTAGGATTTAGAATAATCATAAGGGATGAATGTTTGCTTTGTAAAACAGATTTATTTTGATTTAGCGGTATTTGCAGATAAGAAATTTAACGCAAAAGATAAAAATTTTGACAAGCAATTTAGTTGAATTGGTAGTAGGAGATGATATGAGTAACAGATTAAAAAATGATTTTGAAAAATTAACACAGATTATAATTGCTCTTTTCTGCGGTTATTATTTTCAAAAGTATATGAGGATTGCAAGTAATAGTTTTATTTGGATATGTATATCATGTATAATTCTATATATGTTAACCCAGAATTATAGCAAATTTAGTAGAAGGGAAGTTTACCTAGTATATATTTTTTCGGGGATTTTAGGAGTATCTATTGTTGCTGGATATCATATAAAGACAAATTTTAATCTTTATTTTGGATTAATGACTGAAAGTTATATAACAGACTATTCAGTAAGTGACGTATTTGCTCTTGGTTTTTTAATTAAGACTATTTCATGTTTTTTTAAGTTTTTGATATCTAGGTTGGGGGAGTATACGAATAAGCTCGTTTTAAGACAAGCTTATGGCATTGATGACATAAAAAAATGGATGATTTTTGCATTCTGCTTTTTTGTTTTGTGGATTCCGTATTTTTTAGTATTTTATCCGGGATTTATATTTGGAGATTCTTTATCATCAATAGCACAAGCATTGGGACAGCATCCTTTAAATAATCATCATCCAATTATGTATACTTTCTTTGTGAAATTATGTATTTGGTTTGGTGAAAAGATAAAAAATGTTACTTTTGGTTGTGCGGTTTATACGATTTTTCAGATGTTCTACATTTCATGCTGTATAAGCTATATGATTTGTTGGCTGGGTAATAAAGGGATTTCTTTAAAGATACAGTTAATGCTGGTTGCTATGTATGGTGTAAGTCCTTTTTTTGCGCAAAATAGTATCGCTATGTGGAAGGATCCAATGTTTTCTGCTACGTTTATATTATGGACATTGAAATTGTGTGACTATATATTACTGAAAGGAGATGTTGTTTGTTGCGATAAATGCTTTTGGCTAAAGTATGCGACAATACTAATTTTAATATGTTTTTTAAGAAACAATGGTATATATATTGTATTGTTTAGTGAACTCGCTTTTGGAATTGTTGCTTTTTTGCTGCATCATTCCTCAATTAAAATTTGCAAGATAAGAAAATTATTAGTGGTTACAGGAATTATTTGGGTGATTTCTAGTTTTGTGACCGGCCCAGTTTATTCTCGTCTTGAACTTCAAGGAGAACCTGTAGAAAGTCTGGGAATTGTTTTAAATCAAATGGCAAGAGTAGCAGCTACCGGAGGGGAAATGAGTGAGAAAGACGCAAATTTAATGGATAGTCTTTTGCCAATGGAAAAATATCCAGAAACGTATAGACCATTAGTTGTGGATATGTTAAAATGGGACGTGGATTTTAGTCAATCTTATTTAAATAGCCATCTAAAAGAATTTTTTTATTCATATATTTCTATGATGTTAAAGAATCCTAAAGTTTATTTGGAGGGATGGGAGTTAAATACATTTGGATATTGGGCAATAAATTATTGGGAATTTAATTTTGATGCTGCAAATATATACAAGGGTGATTTGGACTATATAAATAGAAATGAGAATTTTGGTGTCACGATGTGCAATCTATTAGAGAATGATTATTTTGATGTTAAGTCATACATTAAAGCAGAAGATTCTATGATTTCTTTAGCGGTAATAAATTGGGTGATAATACTTTTGGCGTTTTTGGCAGTTTTAAAATGCAATTATGCTTGGGGAGTTGTTCTTGCACCATCTTTAGGAACGATTTTTGTTTTATTAATAGCAACACCGTATGTTTACTGGCAAAGATATGGTTTGATGACATTGTATTTGCTTCCGATATATATGTTGTTGTTTTTCTATGTATTAAGGAATGAAAAAGGATAGAATGAATATTTTTTATGAAAGATATTTGTGGCTTGATATAAATTATATTTTTCAATGTTTTTTATAGTTTGGATGAGGTTAAAGGGGGCTTTTGGTAGGAGAATGGGAATGGATGTAAAAAAATTAGATTATAAAGCATTGTTAAAAATTCTTTTTTTGACTGTCTTAATAGAAGTGACTATTTTAAATTTTCGTCATTGGGAGTCATTGCTTTTTCCACCTATGGAGAAATATGATGTTACCATTGGTGATGGAATAAAATTAGGAAAAAAGGGAAAGGGGATTATAAAGGATGCTGGACAAGCATATATTGAATTTAAAAATATTGATCAAAATGTGAAAAATTTGTTTTTAGATTTGGAGATAGGAGATGGAAAGTTACCAGAAAAAATTAATGTTGCTATACAGGCAACGGATATGGCAAATAAAAATTATTTTTCTCTGCCAGAAAGAGAAATTATTAATGGGATTGTAAATAGTAAATATATTCGTTTACATCTTAGTGGAAAAAGCTCAAATATTAAAATTAACTTATTAGCGGCTAATGAAACACTGATACAAATTGCTGCTTTGGGAATAAATGTTCATGTCCCTTTTAGGTTTGATTTTTATCGTTTTATTGTAATGCTTATTGTTTTTGGCTTTCTTTATTGTTTTGTTTATAACAAAGAAATGTTTTTAAAACGATTAGATCTCTCGCAAAGAAGGCAGAGACTATGTGTTGCTTTCTGTGTTATAGTGCAGATGCTTTGTGTGCTATGGATTGGACAGTCAATGCAGCCTTCCAAGAATTGGACAACAGACGAAATCAGGATGTCTTGGCCTGCTCATTCACAATATAATGAATTAGCAGATGCGTTGATAGATGGAAAAGTTTATTTAAAACGAAAACCACCGGAGTCATTAAGTTTAATGGAAAATCCATATGATATGACAGAAAGAAATAAAATAGTAGTCCAAGAGCATCAGGAACGTTTTGACTGGGATTATGCATATTTTAAAGGAAAATATTATTCATATTTCGGAGTAGTTCCAGCACTTCTTTTTTTTATACCATTTAAATTATTAACAGGTTCGGATTTATGGACCTGGGATTTAGTTACAATGTGTGGTATTGCATATTGTATTGCATCTTTCTTTATGATATATCAATTTGCGAAAAAGTATTTTCAGGAAGCAAATTTAGGAAATTATATATTATTGAGTAGTTTTTATATCTGGGGCAGTGCAATTACTTATTTAGTTCATTATGGAAACGTGTATTCATGCCCTATCATGATTTCTTTGTTGTTTGGAACATTAGGTTTAGGTTGTTATGTAAGCGCAAGTGATGGAAATATCATAAACAAATTCCGATTAACCATGGGAGCGCTGCTTATTGCATTAATTATGGGATGTAGACCGCATTTGGCGATTGTAATGCTATTTGCATTTCCTGTTTTTTGGCATGAAATAAAAGAAAAAAGATTATTTTTTTCAAAAAAGGGAATAGTAAATACTTGTTGCGTTATTGTGCCATTTTTAATTGTTGGTATTTTTTTAATGTGGTATAATTATGTTCGTTTTGAGTCTGTTTTTGATTTTGGAGCAAATTATAATTTGACAAGCAATGATATGACGCATAGGGGGATTGTTTTTGAAAGATGGCCTTTGGGGGTGTTTATATATCTGTTTTATCCGCTTAAGGTGACGCCACAATTTCCTTTTTTGCAATTGGCAGATTTGAGTAATGATTATATGGGATATACAAGTAAAGAGTTAGTTATATGTGGTTTCTTTTCTATG
This sequence comes from Lachnospiraceae bacterium, assembly GCA_910575565.1. Taxonomy (GTDB): domain Bacteria; phylum Bacillota; class Clostridia; order Lachnospirales; family Lachnospiraceae; genus Caccovicinus. Next base: position 263,484 of record CAJTFL010000005.1, read on the forward strand.
AATTTTCTTGCACTAATTAGCTTCTGGATTTGGAAAATTAAGAGAATTTTAAAAAGAAAAAATGTCTTCGCAATAACAGCTTTTTGCTTTGCTAGTGCCATTGTTATTATGTTAGCAGATATTCAATTATCCGGAATAACGCAGCGATATATGAGTGATTTTGGATGGCTATTTATATTAAGTGCAAATTTGATATTGCTTTCATTAGATGCAGAGTTGAAGAACACAGAAATATATTTATACTATTGTAAAGGGTGTGCATTTTTGATTGGAATATCTATCTGTTTAAATATTGTTAATTTGTTTATTGTGGGACGATATGGGGATTTAATTAATATGAATCCGCGTTTATATTATACGGTAAAATTTTGGATGCCGTTTTATTAAAAGTTACGTTATATATTTTAGAAATAGTTTAGGGAAATATGATGAATGGAGGGTTGAAATGGATAGGATAGCAATTTTAATTCCGTGTTATAATGAAAGCTTTACGATAGGTAAAGTAATTGCTGACTGGCAAAGGGAACTTCCAGAAGCGGTTATATATGTATATGATAATAATTCGACTGATGGGACAGCGCAAATAGCGAAACAAGCAGGTGCAATAGTGCGGCATGAATATCAGCAGGGAAAAGGTAATGTTGTAAGAAGAATGTTTCGTGAGATAGATGCTCAATGCTATATTATGATTGATGGAGATGACACTTATCCGGCAGATATGGGAAAACTAATGGCAGGTGCAGTGTTGACTGAGAATGTAGATATGGTAATTGGTGATCGTTTATCCTCCACATATTTTGAAGAAAATAAACGTCCTTTTCACAACTTGGGGAATTCGTTGGTTAGAGGATGTATTAATTGTTTGTTTAAGTGCAATATTCGTGATATAATGACAGGATATCGTGCATTTAGTTATCAATTTGCAAAAACATTCCCGGTTTTAAGCAGAGGATTTGAAATAGAAACAGAAATGTCTATACACGCAATTGATAAAAATATGTTTATTAAGAATGTCATTATTGAATATCGTGATAGACCTGAAGGGAGTGAGTCAAAGTTAAATACATTTACAGATGGTTTTCGTGTTTTAGCGACAATAAGCAGATTATATAAAGATTATAAACCACAGCAATTTTTTGGGATAATTGGAGCCTTTTTAATTGTATTGGCATCACTATTCTTTTTCCCCATTATGATAGAATATTGGCAGACAGGTTTGGTTCCGCAATTTCCAACACTAATAGTTTGTGGGTTCTCTGTAATCGCAGCATTGCTTTCGATATTTTCAGGATTCATTTTACAGGTTATTAATGCAAAGGAGAAACAGGAGTTTGAATTTCGTTTACAAACTGTGCAAATGCAGCATAGACTGTTGATGAAGCTTACTAAATATGAGGAATTTAAAAATGATAAATAGAAAGAAAATGACCGTCTCGTTGATTATAGGAATTTATTTATCTTGTACGTTATTTATTAGTATAAAATTTCCACCGATCATATCGGATTTGCCGTTTGCTGCGATTGACGCATTGCCGCAAAATGGTGTGGCGGTGCTTCTTGATCATATGCGCATAGTATTTGATGCGGGTTACGGTATTGGGCAGTCAGCAGTTGCATTTTTATGTGCATGGTTATTTATCAAATTAAAGGGTGTACATTAAGTTTGAAAACTTGCTTGCTTCATGGAGTGGCAGCATTGTTGGCTGCACTTTTCCGAAATAATTGTATTTATGCGGTTTTCCGGCAACGGTGATTTTGATTTGTGCCATGCTTTTACAAAAGCAGCGAGTTAGGTATGTTTTAACTATTTTATTATGTGTGCTGTTTTATTTTGGGTATAATCATTATATTATCAACTATAAAGGAGTAAAACCTGGCTCCACTGTTGAGGCACTCTCTATTCCGTTTCAGCAGACAGCGCGGACAGTTAAATATTATGGGAATGATTTAACGAAAGAAGAGATAGATGGTATTAGTATATTGTTTCAATACGAACAATTGGCAGAGTTACGGATATTATGCATTTACACCAAATCTTCCAGAGCAATCAGGGAACTGGAATAGTGGTATGACAGTTTTTGATTGGATTGGATGTAATGGAGACTTTGACGAAAATTTTCAATTTCATTTTCTTGAATCGTTTAGTGTCCCGCGTCAGGTTTTGCACGCATGGGCAAAAGTTTGGGATAAGATTCCTATATTATGTTTAACGGATATATGTGCGTTATATACTTGGCTCATTGTATTAATATTTTATTATTTGTTAACAAAAAAATATTTTATGAGAACAATCCCGATTATTGCAGTAGGGATTATGATTCTAACGTGTGTTGCATCGCCGGTGAATGACTGTTTTCGTTATTTTATTCCAGTTGCAGCATCGCTTCCTGCTTTATTTACTTTATTGACGGACTGGAAAGATGGGTTTGAGAAGGGAAAAGTGAATTAATGAGAAATGAAAGGGATATGTCTGTAGAATTGGCAAGGATATTGGCGTGCTTGATCGTTATCGGGGTACATTCATGCCTTGCTGTTTACCGCGAAAATTATTACGATTTAAATAGGGTGTTTATTTCGTGCCTTTTTGCAGATGGAGTAGCAGTTTTCTGGCTTATTATGGGGGGATTTCTTTTTGAAAATTTGGATTACAAAAGATTATTTCAGAAAACATTAAGAAGTGTTGGAATACCAATGATAGGTATTACTGTATTTACATTCTATTTATCTGGTTGGGCAATAGACGGGATGCCATTGCTGCAAAGTATTTCGCATACAAAAGAAGATTATATATATATATTTCAATCGCTTCTGGCTTGGGAGCCTCCGGGGTATGTTGGGTATTTGTGGTACTTGTACACATACTTTATGGTGATATTATGTTTTCCGATATTGAAAAGTTTTGCAGAATATTTGGATGGAAGTAAAAAACGAATTAAAGTGTTTTTGGTTATATCTTTTTTGTTTTTGGTAATTAATGATATGTCAAATAACCGATTGGCAGCGTTTTCCCATCACTCAATTAATGCATTAATACCCGCGTCTCTGGAAGTGTTGTGGGGACATATTTTGTATAGAAATAAGGATAAATTCGCAAATAAAAAAGGTGTTTTATTTGGCATAGTTATTTTTGTGGTATTGAATGTATTTAGAACAATAATTCAATTTATACTCTATAATATGGATAAAGGAAATCATATTTTGTATTGGTATACAAGCATTGGACTTATATGTTCGATTTCCATAATGATATTTTGCGTTTCTGTGATGAGAAGGGCTAAAAAGTGGATAAAAAGGTTAGTTGGATTTATTGCAGGACATACATTGAATATTTATTTGTTCCATTCATTAGTTATTGCAAAATTGCGAAGATATGGCATTCAGGATAAGTTGTATGAATATGTAGCAGATTTTACTAAATCATGTGTTGGGGATTTTATTTATACTGGTTTTATTGTTTTACTGGTGTTTCTTTTATCTATGTGTATATCGGTTCTTTTTAGAGCAATAAAGCACATCTGGAAAAGACTGTTTAAGGCACGACTGTTATTATAAAGAACTGCTTTATTTAAGGTACTTTGATATAGGGGAAAAAGAAATGAATGTGATCGATTATATTAAAAAAAAGGATAATAATCAACTGTTGACTGAAAAATTGTATTTAATTGTTTTTGCTGTTTATACAGCACGCCTTTTTTTAGACACAACAATTATAAGTATACCATGGTCAGGGCTTGTCTATGACATAATGCGGGCATCTGTGATATGTATTGTTTTTTTAAAGGTGGGTTATTCAGATGAATATAAAGGAAAAAGATTATTTATTTGCATTTGTATTTCCGCACTTTTCCTTCTATCCTGGATGTCCACATGGTACTTATTTCTATTTGAACTTGCAATCTTGTTAATCGGCGCAGTAGATATCCCCTACAAAAAAATATTAAAAGTATACGTCTGGTGTGCCATCATCATTATGGGACTAGCCATGCTAGGTGCGTTAACCGGCGCAGTCCGTGACCTAACTTACGTGAAAGACAAAACATACAGGCACTCCTTCGGTATTTGCTACCCCACCGATTTTGCCGCCCACGGAATTTACTTATTGCTTTCCATTTGGGTAGTATATGAAAATATCCCCGTAATGATAGGCATCATCGCCATGCTGCTGTTTGCGGCCTTCCAATATCGTTATTGCTACACAGAATGCAGCGAAATAGTGGCGGTTTTATCGGCAGTTGGGATGGCGTATGTATGGCTTGTATCACGCATAAAGGATAAAAAATCATTAATTGCAAAGTTTACCTGGTGCATCGATCAGCTCTTGACAGTATTTATGGGAATTTGTGCAGGGATCATTATATGGATGTCATTTAAATGCGGTGATGAGTATCCTCTTCTGCAGAAAATCGATTCAATCATATCCGGCCGGCTGACTTTGGCACAGAGAGCTTTTCGTGAGTATGGCATTAAATATTTTGGAACTGCCTTCGATATGGTTGGTTTTGGAAGTGAAACCGTAAGGCGCTCCGGATATAATTTTGTGGACAGTTCATTCTGCTTAATTCTTGTACGGTACGGGATGGCCGTACTGGCGGCGGTTTTGGTTATTTATTTTTTGGTGGAGCGCAAGGCGTTGCGCAGCGGGAAGCGAAAGCTGATGGTTGCTTTTGCCTTAATTTCCATCCACAGTGTGATCGAGCATCATTTACTGGAATTAGCGTACAATCCCTTTCTTCTTTTAGCCTTTGCGGATATCTCCCCGGAAAGTGATGGGCAGGTTCAGGCGAAGAAAAAAATTACCCGAAACCAGATAGGATACTGCATTGGCGCGGCGTTATTGTTTATGATGATGCCGATAATTATCCCATATGGGAAGACGATTGTCACGTTACTGCGGTTATATGAGCCAGGCAGAAATAAATATTTTATCGCCGCAGTGTTAATCCTGGCAGTCGCCGCAGCCATGTTCATTAAAGAGGCAGTGGATCTGATTCTTTTGAGGCTGGATAAGGAAAAAATCTGCCAGAAAAAGGGTCTGATGGCCGCAAGCTCTTTCTGTGTGCTGCTGCTTGCGCTTATCGTATCGGAGCATACCATCAGCCGAAAAATGTTTTTATACGAAGAATCCCTGGAAACAGGGAAAAAGGCGATTTCCGCCTTGCAGAAAGCGGATTTGCCGCCTTATAAGATTTTTGTGGATGATATCCCGGAGATTTATAAGCGCCAGGTAGGGGGGATATCTAACCGTGTAATGACGGCAGACAGTGCCGCTGACGATGTGGAAGAAGATATTGTGCTGATTGCAAAGAATGACCGGGATATTTTCCGCCTGACCGATGAGGGATGCTGGTTCGGGGAATTGTCTGACCGTGAAGGGATTTATACGGACAGTGAGGAAGCGGTTAAGATTTTGGAGGAAAATGGTATCTCCATGAGCGATCACTATAGCGTAAGGAAAGAGGTGGATTTAGCGGATTTGGCCGGGAGGAATGGGCTGGCTATGAGCGAAAATGGCGGCCTGCTTGTGGAAGGCCAGGACAAGTCCCTGATTTACGGCTCCTATGATGTGATTTACCATGGACGCCTGCGGGTGGAATATAAACTGAAGCTGCTGGATAGTTCCATTACCGATGGGGAATTAGCGAAGGTTAGGCTTTCCTTTGACTGGGGAAGGAATGTGGTGAAGGAACAGGGATTGACCAGGGCGGATTTTGATGAAAATGGGTATTGTACGGCGGTGATTGAGGAGGATGTGAATACGTCGGAAGGCGGGGAATACCTCCTGTTTGCCAATGGGGATACCCGGATTGAGATAGAAAGCATTAGTTATGGGAAGGTGGATATGGAGTAAAAGGAAGAATGAGGCATAGGTAGGCCAAGAAGGAGAGCCGGGGAATGATGAGTAGGAATCATTATTGACGATGCATCAACACAGGATTGTGTAAGAGGGTGCTGCAAAATGCGTAAGTGCATAATGCGAAGCGTAACCTTGTGCATAAATTTCATGCAGAAGCACAAAATAATGTAAAGACAATGTGTTGAATTTGTCTTTATCATATGATAATATATAGGCAGAATAAAGAAGGGGGTGCTATTATGGCACAAACATTGGTAAATATCCGTATGGATGAAGAATTAAAAAAGAACATGGAGCAGACTTGTCAGGAACTTGGAATGAACATGACTACTGCAATTACTATATTTGCGAAAAAAATGACAAGGGAAAAAAGGATTCCGTTTGATGTATCTGTTGATCCATTTTATTCAGAAAGCAACATGGCACATTTGCGCAGAGGTGTGGAAGCGCTCAATGCCGGAAATGGTGTAGAACATGATATTATTGAGGCAGACGAATGAAGAAGATTTGGTTTGATGAGGCATGGGAGGATTACATCTACTGGCAGATGCAGGACAAAAAGACATTAAAGCGTATTAATATGCTGCTGAAAGATATTGAAAGAGGAAATTTTGATGGTATCGGAAAACCTGAGCCATTGAAGGGAGATATGAGTGGGTTCTGGAGCCGGAGGATTGATGATGTGAATAGGCTGGTGTATCGGATTAGTGGTGATGTGATGGAAATTGTTTCTTGTAAGGGTCATTATGAGGATTAAGTCAATTTGATTCCAAAATAGGTAAGTGCCTCAAAAGATGGCGTAGGGGTAAAGCACTCCCTTCTCAAATATGAGCAGTGTTGATTCTGCATATAAAACCGGCAGTTTTCAAAGCTGCCGGTTTTACATGGCAGAATCAATACTGTTCATATTTAAGAATGCGTGCCTGCATCTTGTCATCCATAGCAAGCTGGTTG
>CAJTFL010000006.1 GCA_910575565.1 Lachnospiraceae bacterium
CACACTTATTACCACTCATTTTAGTTCGTTACACGAAAGCACCTTACGGGTTTCAACCTGCTTAAACGACTGCTTATAATAAGGGGTGGTTGACGGTTTTTATGACGGATGTGGTTAATCCAAAAAGCGACTCGCCAGACCAATTACTCCCTTATCATAAAAAAATAAGTGCAGAAGGTAAAGCACTGATGAAATGCTTTATCTCTTACACTTATATGGTACTAAATACCGCCTACCTCATACAAGATAAGCGGTACACAAATCCATGTCTTGCTTCTGGCAGGCTTTTTATAGTCCTGCCTTCCGGATATCACACAGTTTTTCGCCGTTTCCTTACCTTACATGAGCGCATTTTAACCAGACTCTGTTCTTTTTCTTTACTGAACAGTGCCTCATAATGTTCGCTATGCAGATAATAAACAACTGAAGTTGTTGCGAAAGCATTCGCTGCGAAATTAACTGTTGCCATGATTCTTTCCTTTCTGGACTCATCCGGTCCGCTCTGTTCTAACTGTAATCACTATAACACTAATTCTCGGAATTGTCATTATACCAGTAATATAATCTGTGGAGAGATCTCTATCCAACAAAATCTATCACATGATAAGACAAAAATATAAAACCATATTCCACCAGCTGTTTTAGATTATATAATTAACAATGCCATTAAGCTCTAACAAGTCCAAGCCACTGCTCCACATCTTTCACAGAAGCATCAAGAATATCTGCAATATCCTCTATGGAACTGCCTTTTTTATACAATTTTTGAGCCGTTCCTATTTTCATCTTTTCGGACCCTCTTTTTTCTGCTTCCTGCTTCTCACTTTCCACATAAGTCTTTAAAATATATTCTTCATTAAACAAAGTCATCATAATATCCACAACCTCCTTTTCACGCCCTGACAGATACTCGCTCAGTACATTCTGATCCTTGCAGATGCGGATTGTCTCCAGGACTGCTTCCCTGGTCCTTCCATGCAGTTTCACCTGCTCATTATATATCTTTGTAAAGGTCACATACTGATTTATGATATCTCCCTCTTTCCCATCATAGATCATTTTGACCTTTACATCAAGCACACTGTCATCCCCGCCAAAAAACTCCTTTGACATATACAGATACTTCGGCCTCGTCTTCCTGTTTCCTGTGTAAATGACGTACACCTCTGGCCTTGGAAGTTCCAGCTTTTTGCTCCCGTACACATTCTGTTTGGTACTCTCAAAATACTCCTGATAAGTCTGGGCAAGATATAACAGACAGCGTACCACGATATTGATGCTCCAGCTCGATTGCTGCTCTACCAGAATGACGACCTTTTCCCCGATCTGAAAACCCACATCATTATAATACTGGTCCAAAAGTACATTTGTGATCGTCACATTTTTGATGCTGTCTTCCGTTGCCTCATGGTCTTCCGGATGCAGTGCCTGATATAACTGCAATAGATATTTCGGCTCCCGGAAGAGCGAAGTGAACACGCTGTCTTTTGCGGTATATTTTGCCACCTGTTCCGGCTTCTTTTCAGCATCAGATGATATATTTTTTACTTCCTGATCCATTCTATGCAGACACCTCTATCCTATTGTTTCCATTTTTGTCTATCCTATTTGCAGCGCAGTCTTTCTTATTTCCTATCTTACCATAAAAAAACGAAAATTACAATTTGCTTTCCTGCTGACAGCCGCGGAACTCTCCTAATCCGCTTTTTGGCCTTAAAATTCTTTCCTATTTCTAATTGGCACACCATCGGCACAACATTGGCACAGTTCTGCTCTTTCCCCGTAAAGGCATCCATGCTATACTTGGTACAGTCAAAAATATGTAAAGCAGCCGTTTTCCATTCCGGGAGACGGCTGTTTTCGTCAGAAAGGCGGTGGTTTTACTTTGCCAAAGGCAATTCCCAACACAATGTCCAAAGCAGCCGGCAGGGCGTCTCCCCAGAAGGGCAGGCTCAGCAGGAACCCGGCAGCCATACTGAAAAGTGAGAATGGCGATGTCAACTATTTCAGTACAGTGGTGTTCATCTTCATAGCGGTGCTCCTGCTGGCATTCATCCTGGATCTGTTCAGCATCATCTCCACCAAACAGGAACTGGATCACTGTGCAGACCAGATGGTGAAGCAGATCCAGCTTTCCGGGGGCGTCAATGGAGAGACAGAGCAGCTTTTTAACTTCCTCTGTTCCCAGATTGAAGGTGCGGAAAACATTTCCTACTCCATTGACGCCTCCTACAAGTCGCCCACCCCGTCCGGCATGAGCCGGGCCATCCAGCTGGGGACCCCCTTCTACATCACCATCACGGGCAGGGCAAAGCTGGGCGGCTTCTGGAACTTCAACCTGGTGAACATCACGGTTGTCTCCAGGGGCGCCGGCGTCAGCGAGCATTACTGGAAGTGAGGTGGCGTATGAAAAAACCGTACCAACGTATGAAAGGCAGCGCAGGCAGGAATCCCCTCCGGAATGACCGTGGGGATATTTCTATCTTTACCTGTTTTTTTGTGGTGGGGATCGTGATGCTGGTCTCCTTCCTGCTGCTGTATGCCTCCATCCGTATCACCTGCATCAACATCCGCAATGGCGCAAAGATGGAGTTGAACAATTTGAGCGCCAGCATCTATGCGGACACCTACCGTTCCCAGAGGGAGACCAACTTCAGCGAATACTTAAATACCCTCTACTCCAGCGGGGACTATACCGCCATGCTGGAGGACATGGTGACAGACGGGCTCGCCAGCAAGATCCCCCTTTCCACGGATGACTACCAGGTAAGGGATATCAGCCTCGCGTTCCATGTGACAGGCGACCGAGTGGAGTATGTATTCACCTGCAACGTGGAGTTCTATGTCTACATGTTCGGCCACTCCTATCCCGCCATCACCCGGCCTGTGGAGCTGACCGGTTACCACAACACCAAATTTTAGTCTGCCAAATAACAGGCAGCAGCCAACTATGAAAGGAGCTTACCTCTTATGAAGAAACTGTTTGTATCTAAAAAATTTATCCTCACCACTCTTCTCACGGCCCTTGCCGGATTCTTGACCTTTCGCTTTATCGGATACTACCGGGGAAAAAATGGAAATTTTTGAAATTTATGTTGGGAAAGGCTCCGTTTACTCGTAAGTTTTTTATATAAAGCCAAAAAGGAGATGACTGCTATATGAAAAAATTTTTTAAGTCCAAAGGGTTCCTCGTGACCGTCCTTTCTGTTTCCTGCATCGCCATCCTCGCCGCCTGCTGGCTTGTGGGGCGGGATACAAAGACCGCCTTCCTGCCGGATGGACAGCCCCCGGATGCCGTCCAGGAGGAATGGAAGGATACCCCGGATGCCACGGAAGGCTCCTGGGAGCATGCAGACAGCAGCATCCAGAACCAGGACAATGCAGCGGACAAGCTGGAAGATTACCCCAAAGTGGCAGAAGAATCAGAGCAGGAAGTTGTAGTTGACTTCGTTCCCACGGAAACAAAGGAGGAAACACCGCCTCCGCCCCCGGAAGGCAAGACTGTCATCACGGACCCTGGTGAGGACCATCGCGTGAAACCGGCCCCGGAAACAGCCCCTTCTTCCACAGATACCGGAAAGGACAGTACGCCTCCTGCCGGCACCACCAATGAAAACGGGGCTGTATACGATCCCGTTTTTGGATGGGTTGTTCCCGGACAGGTCAACCAGGCCACTGTGGACAGCAGCGGAGATCCTAACAAGATGGTCGGGAACATGGGGAACTGACAGCCCATCCGGAATCTATCCCCGCATGATACTTACAGGGATTGCCTGAACGGGTTCCCAGCCAGATACCGGCAGCTGCATATACAACTGAATACTGAAACCGGAAAACCGCCTCAGAAATGGCGGTTTTCTTTTTATAGAAAAAGATTGGAGTGTGATATTGTTTGAAACGCTTTTATGCCCTCCTCTGCACCGCCGCCCTCCTGTTCTGCCTGTGCCCTGCACAGGTTTTCGCTTCCGGGCAGGGCAACATTGACGGCGGCGGGGGAAACATGAACCAGGGCACCTCCACCAACTTCTGGTCTCCCGGCAACGACGGCGTCCGGGTGACGGTGGTGGATGCCCAGTCCGGCTCCGCCGTGAGCACGCCGGTGGATTTTTCCAACCGCAGCCAGTCCGCCACAATGCTCCATTTCGGCAAGGTGAACAAGATCCAGTACCGGGACGGGGCTTCGCTCTCCCTGCAGTCCGGCGTCCCTTACAACTGCCTGCAGCCGGCCTATTCCATGCCGGCCATCATCAACAGCAACAGCCGGCCCGCTTCCATCGAAGCCATCAAACGCTATTTCTGTTCGGAATACGCCTGCATGATGGTAGCCGATGCCACAGGGGTAAACTACGAGAGCATGCTGTCCGGGCAGTACAAGATCCTGCTGGAGCCCATTGCCTATGTGACCTTCAATGGGACAAAATACGCTTTTACCGCAACGGAAGCCGCCCTCTACGACCAGCTCTCTGGTGGCTCCCTCAGAAGTAAGCTGCCCTCGGTGGCTTTCCAGAACCTCCCCCTTTCCCTGTTCCTGGAGTACAGCGACCTGGGCTTTCCCGCCTGGACTGGCAGCAGGCGTGGGATACAGTCCAACGGGGATATCATCAGCTCCCTTGGGATCGGCATTGTCTGGTTTGAAGAGACCGAAGAACCGGGCGGGGAGATCGAGGCGCCGGACGTGGAATACCGGGTGGATACGGATGTGATCACTGCCATCCGTCTGCGGACAGGAGGACGCCTTACCCCGGACAACCCGGCAACAGTCACGTTCCATATCATGGGCAGGAGCTACACCGTCCGGAACATTGTCATACCGGCCAATGACTCCCAGCTGGTGTGGGTAAAATGGCATACGCCCGAAACGCCCCAGACCATCACGATCACGGTGTCATTGAGCAGAGGTTTCACCGCTCAGGATACCTTTGTGGCGAAGATCGTGGACCTGAACGAAAAGATACCGCCCGATCCCCTGGCAACAGACGTGAACCCCGGCTATTCCGTTCCCGCACTCCCCTCCAATCCCCAGAAGCTCAGTGCGAACTGGGGTGTGTGGAGCTGTTACTGGGTCCCGGACTGGCAATGGTGTAGCCACGGGGAAAATGACGGCCACTGGGTAGACCGGGGAGACTGGGAGTATGACTATACCGGCTATTCGGCCTCCATCAGCGGAACCATGACCCTGATGCCGGATGATATCGTCCCCACCGCCAACGGGAAGGACATGAAGAGCGGCTACGGCGTGAAAACGGAAGTGCGGGCCGTGTTATCCACAAACTCACCGGACGGGCACCACAGCAACCCGCAGACTGCTTTTTCCGTATTCCCGGAATTCCAGTATAAGACTTACCTGCGGCTTTTGCAGCGCGTCTCCAGCGGGCGCAGCGCAAGGTTCACCTTCCAGCCCAATGAGTTCTCCACCTACGGGCGCACTGTGCATTTCACGCCTGTATGGTTCCCGGACAGCACCAGCTATGTGGTGTACACCCAGGTATGGGACGCATGGACGCCGGACGGGATGCTCTCGGTCAATCTGGATGACTACATCACCATCCACCAGAGCGTGTTTGATGACTGGTATACCAACCGTGAATAGCAGCCCCATTTTCCTTTATGAACTGATGGCCTTTGCGTGCATCGCTGGATTTGCCGCATATGACCTGAAAAAGAGGCGGGTGCCCGTCCGGGCGCTCCTCCTCTTCCTCCCCTTTGCGCTTGCGGCGCCCCTGGTACGTGCAGAGTTTTTCGGAACCGCCCTCCTGCCGCTTTTATTCCTTTTCTCTTTTGCCGGGGCAGCAGCCGGCTTCCTGGTTCTGCTGGCCGCCGCACTGGCGTCAAAAGAAGGCGCCGGGATCGGGGGCGGGGATATCAAGCTGGCCGGGGTTATGGGCCTTATCTACGGCCCCTCCCGTATGCTGGCCGTCCTGCTCATTGCCTCCGGCCTTGCGACCTGTATCTCCCTGGCAGCAGGGCGGAAAAAGGGGATGCTTTCCCTTCCTTTTGTGCCGTTCCTGATGGCCGGGAGCCTGGCCGTTACCATAACTGCAATCCTATAACCGCATCTGCCTTCCCTGACAGACAGATGCCACACTTTATATGACAGGAGTGAAAAACAACCATGAAACTGAATAACCGCTTTATCTTCGGCCTGCTCAGCATCCTGCTGGCAGCCGTTATCGCCTTTGTCGCCCTGCCCACCATTGCGAAGCAGACCAACGGCAAGACAGAGCTCGTCCGGGTCACAAAACCTGTGCTGAAAGGGGAACAGCTCTCGGCAGACAATACGGAGATCGTAGAGGTGGGGAGCTACAACCTTCCCCCCAATATCGCCCACTCCCTTGAGGATGTGAAAGGACTCTATGCCACGGCAGACTTATCCCAGGGGGATTATATCCTGGCCTCCAAGACCAGCGCCGTCCCGGTATCCTCGGACGTGGCCTTAAACAGCATCCCCTCCGGGAAGGTGGCTATCTCCCTGACTGTGAAAACGCTGGCTTCCGGCCTGTCCGACAAGCTGCAGCCGAATGACATCATCCGGGTATACCATTTCCTGGTCGCGGCGGAGGAAGTCCCGGAACTGCGTTTCGTCCGGGTTCTTTCCGTCACGGATGCCAAGGGCGTCAACGTGGACAACACAAAGGAGCTGGTGGAGGATGAAGAAAAACAGCAGTCCGCCACCATCACGGTACTTGCCAGCCCGGAACAGGCACGGGTCATCACCTCCCTGGAAAATGACGGGGTGGCCCATGTAGCCCTGATCTCCCGTAACAATGAAAAGCTGGCGGAGGAACTCCTGGCAGAGCAGGATGTGATCCTGCAGGAGATCTACTTCCCGGAGCCTTCCGATGAAGAAACAGAGGAAATGGCCGGGGACGGGGAAGCAGAAGATCCGGAAACGGACGCTGCGGGAGAAACTGGGGAAGAACCTGACTCTGGGGAAGAAAAAGAATCGGGAAAAGAAACCGGAACCAGTGGGGAAAACTCCCCTGATAAAGAAGGAGACAAGGAAGAAAACAAGACCTGACCGCAGGCAGAAAGGAGGAATGGTTTCCATGTCCAAAACAGTCACGGTCTGGGGCAGCCCCGGCAGCGGCAAATCTATGTTCTGCTGCATCCTTGCCAAGGCGCTGACCCGTGACAAACGAAAGGCCATCATCATCAGCGGGGAGCCCGGCATCCCCATGCTCCCGGTATGGCTCCCGGAGCAGATCACCACCACAGCTGTCTCTATCGGTCAGGTTCTGACCAGCGTGGAGATCGACACATCCCAGGTAGCCAGCCATGTAACGGTTCTGAAGAATTACCCCTATATCGGCCTTATGGGATACTGCGCTGGGGAGAACCCGTTAAGCTATCCGGAAACGGACTACCAGATGGTCCTGCAGCTCATATCCTCGGCAAAGAAACTGGTGGATTACGTCATCCTGGACTGCGGCTCCGCCATGACCAACGTATTCACGCCTGCCGCCATTGAATCCGGCGACCTGGTACTCCGTATTGTGACGCCGGACTTAAAGGGCATCAATTACCTGAAAACCCACCAGCCCCTGCTGGTAGACGGGCGTTTCCACTACCATGAGCACATGACCTTTGCGGGCATGGCCCGCCCCTTCCACGCCTTTGACGAGATGGGGTACATCATCGGCGGCTTTGACGGCCTCCTGCCCTACGGGAAGGAGATCGACCGCTGCGCCACCGAAGGGGGCATGTTCCAAGCCATCAAATACTGCAACTCCAAATATACCGCCTCCTTAAATAAGGTCCTGGAAGCCCTGGAGCAGATGGAGCTTGCCGAACGGCAGGAAGAAGATGCCTATGAAGCGGAATACGGAGACGGAGAATATACAGAGGAGGAGTATGAACAGGAGCCGGACGGGGAGGAATACAGCGATGAATAACTTAAATGATATTTTCTTTGCCCCCACGGAGAACGGCGACCTGACCTATGAGCAGGTGCTGGAGGATGTGCAGCGCTATTTTTCCGAAAACCACGCCTCCACCATAGCCGGCGCCGGGGAAAATGATTCGGAACGTGCCGTCACGGTGTTAAAGGAGCTGATGGTGCAGTACCTGGTGAAACGCAAGTACGCCATCAAGGGGCTTACCACCGAGCAGCTGTGCGCCAGGCTTTATGAGGATATGGCCGGCTACTCCTTCTTAAAGAAATGGATCTACCAGCCTGGCGTGGAGGAGGTGAACATCAACGCCTACAACGATATCGAGGTCATCATGAACAGCGGGCGCAGCAGCAAGATCCCGGACCGGTTTTCCTCCCCCCAGCACGCCATTGACGTGGTGCGGCGGATGCTGAACGCCTGCGGCATGGTCATTGACGACACCATGCCCTCGGTCATCGGCTTCCTGGACAAGAACATCCGTATCTCGGTGGATAAGACGCCCATCGTGGATTCGGAAGTGGGCATCAATGCCTCCATCCGTATCGTCAACCAGAATACTGTGTCCGAGGAAAAGCTCCTGGATTCCGGGAGTGCCACGCCGGAGATGCTCCACTTCCTGACCGCCTGCATCCGCTACGGGGTTTCCGTGTGCATTGCCGGCTCCACCGGTTCCGGAAAGACTACCATCATGGCATGGCTCTTATCCAACGTGCCCAACAACCGCCGCCTCATCACCATAGAGGAAGGCAGCCGGGAGTTTGACCTGGTGAAACGGGATGAAGACGGGAATATTTTAAATTCCGTGGTCCACCTGCTCACAAGGCCCCACGAAAACCCGTCCATGAACATCAACCAGGACTTCCTTCTGGAGCGTGTGCTGCGGAAACACCCGGACGTGATCGGTGTGGGCGAGATGCGGTCGGCGGCAGAGAGCCTGTCGGCGGCGGAAAGCTCCCGTACCGGCCATACGGTCTGCACCACCATCCACTCCAACTCCTGCGAGAGCACCTACCGGCGTATGATGACCCTTGCCAAGCGGAAGTACAGCATGGACGATTCCATCCTGATGCAGATCATGGTGGAGGCGTACCCTGTGGTGGTGTTCACCAAGCAGCTGGAGGACCGCTCCCGGAAGATCATGGAGATCATCGAGGGGGAGGATTACCTGGACGGGAAACTGGTGTACCGTTCCCTTTATAAATATGAGGTAGTGGACAACGTGACCGATGAACACGGGGCCGCCCATGTGGTAGGCCGCCACCGCAAGATGGGCGCCATGTCTGAGACACTGAAAAAACGGCTGCTGGACAACGGCATCTCCCACAAAGAGCTTCAGGAATTTTTATGCAGCGCCCCTCCCCGTAAAGGGGTCCCCGCAAAACAGCCGCCAGGAGGTTATGTTGGAATCCCTGGAGGAACAAAAATGCCGCAACCCTTGAAGTTACGGCATTCCAGCGTCCCCGAGAAGATTTGAACTTCCGACCCCACGCTTAGGAGGCGTGTGCTCTATCCAGCTGAGCTACGAGGACTCGAACGATATGAAGTTTATGAAAAGAGCTTTTTTACCTCCACGGACTTTGATGACCGGGATATTAGGAGGCGGTCGCTCTATCCATCTGAGCTACGGAAACGGATATGTCCTGCCTACAATAATCTGCAAAACATACACAAGTATAATAACCTATATTACAAAAAAAAGCAAGGGTTTTTTATTTGATTTTCAGTAAATTTTCAATTTTAATTTTGACTTAACCATTCACATCCTTACGCGAACAGCCTTACCAAATTTTTTAAAAGCTCCGTCACCTTTTCCATAGCCTGGCAGGATACGTATTCGTGACGCCCGTGGCCGTTTTGGCCCCCGGTACACAGGTTAGGGCAGGGAAGGCCGGTATAGGACAAGCGGGCTCCGTCAGTTCCGCCTCGGATGGGGGTAATTACCGGGGTGATGGAAGTCTGTTCCATAGCGGTGATAGCGCATTGGATCAGCTCCGGGTGGGCCTTAACGTGTTCGATCATATTCCGGTAATTTTCAGTAATGGTAATTTCCACAGTTTTCGGGCCATATTTACGGTTTAGGAAATCCACGCAGTCTTTCATCAGCTCTTGACGGGCAAGGAAAAGGCCGTAGTCATGATCGCGGATTAGATAATCCAAGGTTGCTGTTTCTGCAGTGCCTTCCATATGGTTTAAATGGAAAAATCCTTCCCGATCCTGAGTGCAGGCAGGGGTCTGAAAGACTGGGAGCAGGGATTGGTATTCCATGGCAATCAGCATGGCGCTTTTTAAAACACCTTTGGCGTAGCCTGGATGGGCGGTAATCCCGTGGAAGGTAAGGTGGGCAGCGGCGGCGTTAAAATTTTCATAGGACAATTCCCCTAAAATGCCGCCATCCACCGTATAGCCGTAAGCGGCTCCAAGCTTCTCTAAGTTTACATGATTGGTTCCCCGGCCGATTTCTTCATCCGGCGTAAAAAGGATGCATACAGGGGGATGAGGAAAATCCGGGTTAGCCATAAGGAACTCAGCCAAGGTCACGATCTCGGCTATCCCAGCTTTATTGTCTGCCCCTAAAAGGGTGGTTCCGTCGGTAACGATCAGATCCTGGCCGATGTGGGCCTTTAAGGAAGGAAAGTCTTCTGGTTTTGTAGCAATATGTTTTTCTTCGTTTAAAATAATTTCCCCTCCGTCATAATTTTCCACAATCCGGGGATGGATATTGGCACCGGACATTTCCATGGCGGTATCCATATGGGCAATCAGGGCAAGACCTGGCCTGGTGCAGCCTTTAGAAGGGGGAATATGGCCATAGACACAGCCAAATTCATCGCAGTGTGCGTCCTGGATGCCGAGGCCTTTCAGTTCTTCGGCCAAGGCAGACCCTAAGATCAGTTGTCCCGGGGTAGAAGGGATCTGATCGCTGCGGCTGTCTGACTGGGTGTCAAAGCTTACGTATTTTAGGAAACGTTCAGTTACATTCATGATTTGTACCAAGCCTCAAAGGAAAACGCAAAGGAAAATTTTGAAATTTTTTGAGGCACAAACACAAAAAGAAAAGGGATGTGTTTGTATCTTATCCTTTCTGCTTTTTTATTTATCTTGCACTTTATCATTCCTCAATAAGCTATAGTATATTTGATCCAAATGAGAAAATCAAGGTTTTGGTATTGAAATTTAACCTATCGAGGAAGTCCACTGTTTCTAACCCGCGGAGACGAAAGCGGTGGACTTCCTCGATAGGTTAAATTTTTGAGCAAAAAATTATGCAAATCTTACAAAATATTCCTCGTGTTTGTGTATAAAAAGCAGAAAATCACAAAAGTCCTTGCAAGCTAATAATATCAGTGGTATATTTAAAACATGATTATAAAAGTTCTATCGTTTAACCGGCATCCCGGAGCTTTTCCGGTCAGGAAGATTAACCGGCAGCGTGGGAGGAAGGATCCCGGATGTACATTCTACAAAAAGGAGATAATACCATGACAAAGAAAGAACGTGTGATTGCGGCAATTGAGCAGAAGGAGGTGGATGGGATTCCGTCCGGATTTTCCCTTCATTTTCCCGATGGGCAAAAGAAGGGTGAGGCCAGTGTCAAGGCTCATTTGGATTTCTTCCGGGATACGGATACGGATATCTGTAAGGTAATGAATGAAAACCTTATTCCGGTTTTTGGGACGATTCATACGCCCAAAGATTATGACCGTCTGATTCCGACGATGACCATGGAAGATGAGTTCATGAAGGCCCAGATAGAGATGACGAAAAAGATTCTCGACGGCTGCGGCAAGGATGTGTTCACTATGGGAACACTTCATGGAATCTGCGCATCCGGGATCCATCCCATTGAGCAGGCGGGGATAAACTACTATGCGGCCAGGCAGATGCAGGTAGATTTTTTAAGATGGGATGAGAAGAGGATGCTGCCTGCCATGCAGCGGATTACCGATGTACTTTGCGCGCTGGCGAAAAGCTATATCGAGGCAGGGCTGGATTCCATTTATTACGCGGCTTTAGGCGGCGAGCGGGAATTCTTTACCGATGAGGAATTTGCCAAGTGGATTAAGCCGTTCGATCTGCAGATCATGCAGGCTATTAAGGCTGCAGGAGGGTACTGCTTCCTCCATATCTGCAAGGATGGATTGAATATGGAACGTTATCAGGATTACGGCTCTTATGCGGATGTGGTGAACTGGGGGGTTTATGAAACCTCTTTTTCCATGGAAGAGGGGAGGAAGCTTTTCGGCGGCAAGACGATCATGGGCGGCCTGCCAAATCACCATGGGGTGCTGGTAGATGGAAATAAGGAGCAGATCCAGGCAGAGGTAAAGCGGATTGTGGATGATTTTGGAAAGAAAGGCATGATCCTGGGAGCGGACTGCACGCTGTTTACGGATCAGGATCTGGAAAAAGTTCGGATAGCTGCCGAGGCCGCACGCAGCTGTTAACAGGATTTAAGGAATCCATGAACAATAGGGAGGTGGATAAACAATATGTTAAAGTACACAGTAAAACGCCTTCTGGTGGCGATTCCCACGTTTTTCGGAATTACGGTACTGGTTTATCTGATTTCGGCGATGGCTCCCGGGAGCCCTTTGGAGATGCTTATGGCAGATCCTATGGCGACCAAGGAAGATATGGAGGCTTTAAAAACCCAGATGGGTTTAAATGATCCTGCCATTATCCAGTATTTCCGGTGGCTGGGCGCTATGCTTCAGGGGAATTTAGGGATTTCCTACCGCAACAGCCTGCCGGTTTTGGGACAGGTTTTGGAAAAGTTAGGCCCTACCTTGATCCTCACCCTTACGTCTACGGCTCTCTCCATTTTGATTGCCGTGCCCTTAGGGATTATGTCAGCCTATAAACCGTATTCCCCGTGGGATTACCTATCTTCCGGTTTTGCATTCATCGGAGCGTCTACGCCTACCTTTTTTACCGGGCTGGTGGTGATTTACTTCTTCGCCGTTCAGTTCAGGCTGCTGCCCATGGGAGGGATGTACGATGCCGGGGTGCACACGGTAGGCTCGGCCATAAAGCATTTGATTCTGCCCAGCCTGGTGCTGACCATCTTTAATATCGGAAGCATCTTAAGGCAGACCAGGGGAAGCATGATGGAGGTATTCAGCGAGGATTATATCCGGACGGCCAGGGCCAAAGGCCTTACGGAGCCTCGGGTGGTGATTATCCACGGCTTACGGAATGCCCTCATCCCGGTGGTTACGGTGCTTAGCACCATGATTCCCTTTATGTTTGGCGGGGCTGTGGTGGCAGAGCAGGTATTTAGCTGGCCGGGGCTGGGAAGCCTTATGGTACAGTCCATCAATGCCAGGGATTACCCCATGATTATGGGAATCACGGTAATCATTGCGGCGGCTGTTTTAATCGGCAATGTCCTGACCGACATCGCATACAGTCTGCTTGACCCGAAGATTCGGGAGAGCCGTTAGGAGGGAAAGATATGCCAGAGACGAAAGAAGTAAAAAAAGACTCTTATTATCGGGACGTGCTCAGGAAATTCCGGGCTCACAAGCTGGCTATGATCGGTGTGGCGATTATTGCCCTGGAGGTATTTCTGGTGGTGTGCCTGCCGATGATCCTTAAGCTGGATCCTTATACCTCTGATGTTCTTGCCTTCAGCAGCAAGCCGGGTCCAGGACATTTCCTGGGAACGGATGATACCGGGCGGGATGTGTTTGCCAGGCTGGTATACGGGGGGCGGGTTTCCCTGCTGGTAGGGCTTCTCTCTGCGGTTATCAGCCTTTGCATCGGAGTTCCCTTAGGTCTTATGGCCGGTTACTACAAGGGCATATGGGAAACCGTGGTCATGCGGGCGGCAGATATTTTCATGTCCTTTCCATCGATGATCCTGGTTCTGGTGCTGGTATCCGTCATCGGCCCCTCGGTGTGGACTGTTACCTTGGTTATCGGCGTACTGGGGTGGACGGACTTTGCCAAATTGATTTACGGCAATGTGCTGTCTATCCGGGAGAAGGAATACGTGGAATCGGCTAAGGCAGTGGGGACAAAGGATATCCCATTGCTGGTAAAATACGTAATTCCCAATGCGTTTGCACCAATTTTAATTAACTTTACTTTCCGTACCGCTCAGGCGATTATCCAGGAATCTGCCCTTAGCTTCCTAGGCATGGGCGTACAGCCGCCGGAGGCTTCCTGGGGGAATATCCTCTACGCGGCGCAGTCAATTACCGTGCTTTCATCAAGGCCATGGCTTTGGGTTCCGCCGGGAATCCTGCTGGTGTTAACGGTGTCCAGCATTAATTTTATCGGCGACGGGATCCGGGATGCCCTTGATTCAAAGACAAAAATTAAAAAGTAAAAAGAGGAGGAGACATGATGAAACGAAATATGGTAAAATTAATTGCAGCTTCTTTGGCTTGTGCCATGATGCTTTCCGCCTGTGGAGGCGGCCAGGGCGGGGGAACCGCCACGACAGCGGCAAACGGGGCGGCAGGAAACGGCGGAGCGGATGCCACCCAGGCTAAGACCGATCAGACAGAAGCAAGTAACCAAGCTTCCGGCGGGGAAAAGGTAGTGGTTATGGCTCAGACGGGAGATTGGGACAGCTTTATGGTCATGAATACCACCAATGCAGGGGCGGACAATGTAAATGAGCTGATGTTTGACCGCCTTATGGTGATTAATACCGACGGAACCTTTGAACCCCGTCTGGCGGATAAGTGGGAGACGAATGAAGCCCAGGATAAGATTACGTATCACTTAAATGAAAACGCAAAGTGGCATGACGGGGAGCCGGTTACTGCAGAGGACGTGGTGTATTCCGCCCAGGTTGCTTCCTCCGCAGAGTACAATTACCTGCGCCGGATCCGTATGCAGTATTTTGAGGGAACGGATGAAACGGGATGCGAGCTGTCTGCAGACAGTGTTGGGGTAAAGGCAGTTGACGACCATACGGTGGAATTTACCTTAAAGACCCCCATGGATCCGGCGATCATCTATGCGTTGATTATTCGTGACTTTTACATTATTCCAAAGCATCTGCTTTCCGATATTTCCGATGCGGATCTGGTAAATGATGATTTCTGGCAGAAGCCCATAGGCTCCGGCCCCTGTATCTTTGACAGCATGGAGTCCGGCGTATCCATCGAATTTAAGGCCAACAAGGATTACTACCTGGGCGCTCCCGATTTTGACCGCCTGGTATTTAAGAAGGTGCAGTCTTCCAACCTGCTATCCGGCTTAATGAGCGGGGAAATCGATGTGCTCTCCGGAAACAGCCAGATTCCTTTGGCAGACTGGGAAGCCGCCAATAACACCCCAGGCGTAGTGGCAAAATCCATTCCTACCTTTGCATACCAGTATATGGCCATGAATACCTCCAGGGATTACTTAACCGAGGATATCCGCCACGCCATCAGTTTAGCCATTAACCGTCAGGTAATCGTTGATCAGCTCCTTCAGGGCCAGGCGCGCATCGCCATTGGGCCGCTGCCTGAGGATCACAAGTACTTTAACACAAAGCTGCTTCCTATTGAGTATGATCCGGAGAAAGCAAAATCCATGGTAGAGGCTGCCGGCTGGGATCCTAACCGTGAGCTGGAAATGCTGGTTTCCACAGGAAACGAAGTTCGTGAGAAGAGCGCTATTTTAATCCAGCAGGATCTGCAGAAGATCGGCATTAAGACGAGAATCCAGACCTTGGACTTCCCCACCCTCCTTACCAATGCCCGTAACGGTGATTACGATCTGTGCTTTATCGGTTCCTCAGGTTCTGTGGATCCTTCTGAGTCCGTGCCCAATGTAACGGCTGGCTATATCAATAACTTTGCGCAGTTAAAGGATCCTACCTTAGGCCAGATCGGTGAGTCCGGAGCCAAGGAGATTACCTTTGAGGCCAGGAAGAAGATTTACGATGAGTACCAGGAAGTTTTATTCCAGCAGATGCCCAAGGCATATCTGTATTTTACCAATGACTTATTTGCCTACAGCGATAAGCTGGAGAATGTACGGGAAGGGGCTCTCGACTATAACGTAAATAAGAATGTTTGGGCTTGGAAGGTCAATAAGTAATCAGGCCTAAAGCTGACTTAAAGAGCGAGGTATGTAAATGTCTGAGAATTTAATCGAAGTAAAAAAGCTGGTAACTCAGTTTTCCGGCAAAAACGGAACCGTTACCGCTGTAGACGGCGTATCCTTTAGTATCCGGAAAGGCAAGACACTAGGGATCGTAGGGGAGTCCGGCTGCGGAAAGTCTGTAACCAGTATGTCGATCCTGCGTCTGATTCCTGCCCATTCCGGGAAGATCGCCTCCGGGGAAATCCTCTTCGGGGGAAAGGATCTGACCAAGCTCTCAGAGAAGGAGATCCGCCATATCCGGGGGAACGAGATTGCCATGATATTTCAGGACTCCATGACAGGGCTGAATCCGGTAATGACCATCGGAAAGCAGCTTGTCGAGACCATAACCGCGCATAATAAAATGGATAAAAAGGATGCGTGGGCCCGCGCGGAAGAGATGCTTAAGAAAGTGGGCATCCCTTCCCCGGCCCAGCGCCTGAAAGAATATCCCCACCAGCTTTCCGGAGGTATGCGCCAGCGTGTTATGATCGCCATGGCTTTATCCTGCAATGCTTCTCTGTTTATTGCTGATGAGCCTACTACAGCCTTGGATGTGACCATCCAGGCGCAGATCCTGGAGCTGATGCGGGAATTGAAGGAGAAGGAAAATAAGTCCATTATGCTGATTACCCATGATATGGGGGTAGTGGCTGAGATGGCAGATGACGTGATGGTAATGTATGCGGGAAAAGAGATGGAATACGGGGATGTGCGCAGCATTTTTAAGAATCCTCTTCATCCCTATACCCAGGGGCTGCTTAAGTCCATTCCCCGCCTTGACCAGGATTCCAGTGAGAAGCTGTTTAACATCAAAGGCTCCGTCCCGGATCTTTCCGAGATGCCCAAGGGCTGCCGGTTCTGCACCCGGTGTCCGGAGGCCAAGGAGCTTTGCCATAAGCAGGAGCCGGGGCTGGCTGAGGCAGACGGCCATAAGGTGCGCTGCTGGAAGTATGATGCCAAGGGAGGTTGGGAAGATGGCGGGAGATAAGGAAGTTCTGGTTCAGTTAAGGGATGTGAAAAAGGAATTTGTCACCGCGAAAACATGGGCCGGAAAACCGCTTAAGGTGGTTCATGCGGTGGATCAGGTAAACCTTTCCATCTATAAGGGAGAAACCATCGGTGTGGTTGGGGAATCCGGGTGCGGCAAATCCACCCTGGGGCGGTGCACACTCCAGCTGTTAAAGCCTACGTCTGGGGCAGTGCTGTATAAAGGGGAAGACATTACCCATTACAATAAGGAGCAGATGCGCCAGATGCGCCGGAAGATGCAGCTGATTTTCCAGGATCCTTACGCTTCCTTGAACCCCAGGATGACGGTGCTGGAATTAATCCGCGCCCCTTTGGATGCCTTTGGGATTGGCAGCAATGAGGAACGGATCCGGAAGGTAAAGGAGATTATGGAGTTAGTGGGTATGCCGGAAAATATGATGAACCGGTATCCCCATGAGTTCTCCGGCGGCCAGCGGCAGAGGATCGTTATCGCCAGGGCGCTGGTGCTGGATCCGGAATTTGTGGTTTGCGACGAGCCGGTGTCCGCCCTGGACGTGTCGGTGCGGGCCCAGGTGCTGAACTTAATCCAGGAGCTGAAAAAAACCAAGGATCTGACGTATTTATTTATTTCCCATGACTTAAGCGTGGTAAAATACGTATCCGATCGGATTGCGGTAATGTATTTGGGAAGGGTAGTAGAGGTGGCAGAGAAGGATGAACTGTATCAAAATCCGGTTCATCCCTATACGAAAGCGCTGCTGTCGGCAATTCCCATCCCAGATGTGGATAACCAGATGAAGCGGGAGATTCTTACCGGAGATGTGCCAAGCCCCTTAAATCCGCCTTCCGGCTGCTACTTCCATACCAGATGTAAGTATGCAGCAGAGAAGTGCCGGACGGAATGCCCGCGCCTTCAGGATGTCGGCGGCGGGCATATGGCGGCCTGCCATTTGTGCCAGGGAGGAAAGGAAGGATAAAAGGAATGTTTCGGCCGGATGAAGAATTATCGATGAAAATCGATCAGTGGATTAAGGATAATACAGATGCGTTCGTCAGCGATTTAAGGCGATTGGTAGCGGTTCCCAGTGTTTCCCAGGAAAATGAAGGAGGATATCCCTTTGGAAGGAATTGTGCCAAGGTACTGGACGAGGCGGGGGCAGTGGCGGAAAAGTATGGCTTTACGGTAGAAAACCATGAGTATTACTGCGGCAGCCTGCTGGTGAAAGGAAGGCTGGAAAATCCTAAACGCATTGGGCTTTTTGCCCATTTGGACGTGGTTCCCTTGGGGGAGGACTGGCAGTATCCTCCCCTGGGCTGTACCTTAAAGGACGGATACCTTATCGGACGGGGCGTAGGGGATAATAAAGGGCCAGGGGTCTGCGGACTTTATGCCCTTCGCTTCTTAAAGGAGCAGGGCATAAAGCTGGACAATGACGTAGTACTGTATTTAGGCCTTTCAGAAGAAACGGGCATGAGCGACATTGACTACTTTTGCAAAACCCAGAAGGTTCCGGATTTCGGCCTGGTGACGGATACTAATTTTCCCGTATGCTACGGGGAGAAGGGCCTGATGCGGGCAAAGATCCGACACTTGGCGGAAGGGAACCTGGTGGGGTTTCATGCAGGAAGCGTGGTGAATGTGATTCCTTCCAAAGCGGAGGCAGTCGTCCGGGGGATTTCCCAGGAGGAAGCCAGGAAACGGATGGAAAAAAACCGCCGGATCACCGTAGAGGAAGATAAAGAAGGGGTAAGGATTACCGCTTCGGGAATTTCCCGCCATGCGGCCTTCCCGGAAGGTTCACTTAATGCGGTCCATGTGCTGGCAGAAGCCCTTGACGCTTCCGGCATTCTTACTGGAAGCAGCCGGAAGGCGGTTAAAGCCTTAAGCGTGCTGACTGGAGATGATTACGGCCATGGGGCGGGAATTCCCTTTGAAGATCAGGAGTCTGGAAAGTTGACCTGCATCGGAAGTTTGGCGCGTCTAGAGGATGGGGTGTTGTCGGTATCTTTTGACATCCGGTATCCGGTAACGGTTAAAGGAGAGGATGTGGAGGAAGCTTTCCGGGAAAGGGTTAATGGCATGGGATTTTCTTATGAAGCCGGAGAGCTTTCCCCGCCGGCCTATGTGCCCCTTAGTCATCCGTATATCCCTCTTCTTAGCAGCATCTGCGATTACGTCCAGGGAAAGCATTACGAGCCTTATACCATGGGAGGCGGGACGTATTCCAGGCATCTTCCTGCCGCTATCGGCTTCGGCCCAGGCGTGCCGGATGCCCCTAATCCCTTTGGCGACGGCCATGGCCAGGGACATCAGCCGGATGAATGCGTGCCGCTTGATATGTTGTTGAAGGGGATTAAGACGTATATTTTGTCGCTTGTGGAATTGGATAAGGTTTTGTAAGGTAATAATGGTTTGTTTAGTTGGGTAGCTGGGGGAGAATTAATGCTTTGTCAACCTGGATAGCTCTTAGATAGATTTTGGTATGCTGAGGATGTTTTTTTGGCGGAAGTGTTTCATTACTGATAAAATTTTAAAATACAAAATCATAATAAAAGTAAAGAAGCAGCGGAAAAAGGGGGAAGCGCGATGGCACAGAAAAGAGCATCTACCTTGAAGAAGGAAATTTACGACTCCATGATCAGCGATATTATCGAAGGAGTTTACAAGCAAGGGGAGATCATTAACGAAAAACAACTGATTGAAAAGTATGGCGTCAGCAAATCCCCTATCCGGGATGCTTTGATTGAGCTTTGCAATGAGGGGGTTTTGATCAGCCATCCCCGGTATGGATATGAGATTGTCCGGATTAATGAGAAGGAAATCTGCGATATTGTTGACTTTCGGGCAATGGTGGAAGGCCAGTGCCTGCGGGAAGCTGCCGGGAAGATGGGGCTTGATGACCTTAAGGAATTAAAGGAGTATACCCTTGCCTTAAGCCGCGAGACGACAAAAGATCTTCCTATCTTAACGCATTGGGAGAACAATACCGGCTTTCACCTAAAGCTTCTCTACTACCATGGCAATGATTACTGTTACCGGCTTGTGGAGAAAAGCTGCGGAATCCTGACCAGGGCTTATGCCCAGCGTGTCAGGGAAAAGTGGGGCAACAGCTCCTTGAAGATGGATTGCGAAAGCCATTTAAAAATTGTGGACTGCTTGCTGGAGGGGGATGTGGAAACGGGAGTGAAGGAACTTCAGGCGGATATACGGTCTTTTTTGGATATCCTTTATCCAAATTTCAGTACTTTTGTGTCTGGCGGGGTGAAGTGGGCCGGAAGATAGAGGGAGAGAATAAGCCGTGGAAAACAGGGGATTTGCCTTGTTTCTCATGGCTTTTTTGTGAATGGATGGTTGAGGGATAAGCAATCGTCTGTACACAATGCCAATATTCACAGAGATTGCGCTAAGGATGTTGAGATTCTGGTTTACATATGTTATAGTAAAACAAACACATTGTAGACATAAAACGGGGCAGCATTAGTTGACTGGCGTGAAGGATGTGAGATGAAATGAACTATATTGTTTTTGACCTGGAATGGAATCAAAGCCCCAAGGGAAAGGAAGGGGCTATTGATCACTTACCCTTTGAAATCATTGAGATTGGGGCGATTAAGCTGGATGAAAACAGGAATCCGATAGGGGAATTCCAGCAGTTAGTTTCCCCTTCGGTGTATTCCCAGATTCATTATAAGATTTCAGAAGTGACCCATTTGGATATGAAAACGCTGCAGAGGGAAGGCGTCCCTTTTTCAGAGGCGATAAGCAGCTTTTTGGCCTGGTGCGGGAAGGATTTTTGGTTTGTGACCTGGGGTTCCATGGATTTGACGGAACTTCAGCGGAACATGGTTTATTTTGGGGAGGAGATTCCTTTTCCTATGCCGCTTTTGTATTACGATTTGCAGAAGCTGTACAGTTTGGAATATCACGGCGGCGATGAGAAGATGTCCTTAGATCAGGCGGTAGAGGAAATGGGGATCCCTGTGGATGAGGAAAAGCCTTTCCACCATGCCCTGGATGATGCCTTTTACACGGGGCAGATTATGGCGAAAATGGGATTTGATCAGGTGAAGGCGTTTATTTCCATGGATTATTACCGCCTCCCGGAGAGGGAGGAGGATCAGGTAGTCCTTAATTTCCCAGGATACACCAAGTTTGTTTCCCGTGAATTTTGGGATAAGGAAGAGGTTCTGGCAAGCAGAAAGGTAAATGAAGTGATGTGCTGTTGCTGCCACAGGCTGCTTCGGAAAAAGATCCGGTGGTTTGCGGTAAATTCCAAGCTTTACGTCTGCCTGGCCGTCTGCCCGGAGCATGGCTTAATCCGCAGCAAGATTCGGATAAAAAAGTCTGAGTCGGGAAATGTTTTCGCTGTCCGGACCACAAAGCTGGCTACGGAAAAGGATGCCTTGGCTATCGCCCAGAAACGGGATGAAGTGAGGAAACGTCGGACGGAGCGGAACCGGATAAAGAGACGGGGCAGGAAAATCAGCGGATAGGGCAGGTTTTGCCGTATCCGCTTTTTCTGCGGGCAATGGGCAAACTTCTTTGCCTAAATTTCCATCAGACTGCGTTGCCGGCGGTCAACGATGCCACCGCAGAGCCTGTCCCAGCGAAGCGAGGGCAGCGTCTGTTAAATGGTATGCCCGAAGACCTATGCCCACAGCTACAGCAACAGCTATACTACAGCTATAGGAGGGCGTTTGACAGGTTTTCCCGCATCCGGTAGCCTACCCCGATTTCCGTAAAGATATAATATGGCTCTGCCGGGTTTTTTTCGATTTTCCGCCGGATGTGAGCCATGTTGACCCGGAGGATCTGATTGTTGTTATTATCGGCGTAAGGTCCCCAAATATGGCTGATGATATAATCGTAGGTGAGGACCCGGCCGCTGTTTTTGGCTAAGAGGGATACCAGCTTATATTCAATCTGCGTTAGATGAATGGCTTCCCCCTTTAGCGTTACCAGGCGCTTGGTAAAGTCAATGGACAAATCGCCGTAGGAATAGATGCCTTCCGGGTTTGCGGTGAGGATCCCTGCATTTTGGTGGTGGCGCAGGGCAGTGCGGATGCGGGCTAAAAGCTCGGAGGTTCCGAAAGGCTTGGTGATATAGTCGTCGCATCCGCTGTCTAAGGCCAGAACCTTTTCCTGCTCATTCGTCCGGGCAGAGATAACAATAATGGGAATCATGGACCATTTCCGCACCTGCTTAATCACATTGACTCCGTCCATATCCGGCAGGCCTAAATCCAAAAGGATAATATCAGGGATGCAGGAAGTGATAAAAGACAGGCCTTCATGGCCGGTGGAGGCAGCAATGACTTTATAGTTATGGGCGGACAGAGTGGTTTCCATAAAGTTACAGATGTTTTTTTCATCTTCAATGATGACAACCGTAGGCTTAAAATTCATGGGAAGTCTCCTCTTTTAAGGGAAGGCAGAAGGTAAATTCTGCTCCCTTTTCGTAATTTGACGCATAGATGCTGCCGCCATGGGCGGTGATAATGGTTCGGCAAATGGTAAGGCCGATGCCCATGCCTTTCCGGGAGTCGCCGCTTTGGCTGGGGGCGGAAGGGCTTCCTTCAAAAATTGACTCCAGCTTGTCCTCCGGGATGCCTTGGCCGCAGTCCCGTATTCGGACAAAAGCCATGCCTTCCCTGGTGGAAACCGACAAGCTGACAGGCTTGTCCGGGCAGCCGTGGTAGTAGGCGTTTTCCATTAAGTTAATTAAGACCTGTTCAATTAAGGTGGCATCCATGGGGATGATCATTAAATCCTCCGGAATCTGTACGTGGATGATTGCCTGGGGGATGCGTTTTTTTAAGCGCAGAATGGCTTCCGACAGTACCTCCTCCAAAAGCTCTGAGGTTTTGTGGAGAGGGGTGTCATTCGTCCGGATCCGGGTAATGGTCAGCAGGTTTTCCACCATGTTTAACAGCCAGTTGGCATCGTCATTAATATTTTTCACCAGCTCGGTCTGTTCTTTGGCCGTAAGGGAATCCCTGGCGTCCAAAAAGGTGCTGCAAGCGCCGATTATCCCGGTTAATGGCGTCCGCAAATCATGGGAGACGGCGCGGAGGAGATTGGCCCGCATGGTTTCCTTTTCCGCTTCCATCAAAAGCTTTTCCCGTTCCTGGATAATCTTGTTTTGAAGCTTTAAATGGGAGGTCATGGTGCTGATAATGCCGGCGATGATGATCATCCCCAGGAAAGTGATCGGATAGCCGTCCATAGTGAAATTAAACTTCATAAAGGGATAAGTGAATACGTAATTGACGCAGATTACTCCGATAAAGGAGGCGATTATCCCAGGGGCATAGCCATTGGAATACCGGGAGATAAATACGATGGCCAGGATATAGATGATTGCCACGCTGGTGGTATTTTTTCCCAGATAAAAGAAAAGGACGGCCAATAAAGTGGAGAAAGATAAAATGGAAGCGGTCAGAGCCGTATTTTTTATCAGCATATGGCGGGGCATCCGCTCTTTTTTCCGCTTTAGCTTAAGCGGCAGATTCACTAAAACGCGGCTGAAGTTCATTTGGCTGTCCCCCTCTATGGCTGCATACTGAAATTATAGCGGAAGATAAAAATAAGTTCCAGAAGTATGCCGTTACGATTTCGTTATAAGTTTTCCTTTACCGGGGAGATTTCCTGGCGGAATGCCGCCGGTTCCTTTCCGCCTGGTAGGAGGAGCGCTTCCGTTCCTGGATAACCAGATCGAATTCTGCCGTGGTAAGGCCGATATCGTTTAACCGTTTTTTACGCCTTTCCCTCAGCAGATAAACTTCCGCCTCCGTCTTACGCTGAATATGGATTTTCATCACCACAACAGTGGTAATTCCGGCGGCAAAGAGGATGGTAAGGGCAAAGGCCACCCATACGGCAGAGGAAATATTCAGCCGAGAACCTTCTTCCTCCTGGGCAAGGCTTTCCGAAGGATCGCTGCTTAAGCTTAAAGGCGCAGGAGCCTGGGGAATTTCCTGAGGCTCATCTTCAAACGTAGTTTCCAGCGCTTTCGTGGTAGGCTCCGGGATCCCTACGGTTTCCGCCCGGGTAAGGTCGGCTGCCGCAGCTTCCATCTTTGCCAGGGAATTCTTGCTGCTTTGGATCATAAGGTGGGAGGAGCCTACAAGATGCCCGGCGTAAGCATAGGAAATTTTTGCGATGCTTCCCACAGGCGCGGAGGAATCCAGCTGGTAGTCAAGGGTTGTTTCAATATCGTTAAAGCTGGCAGACTGGGGCAGGATAATGTAGCAGTCCTCATCCATGGACAAAGTTGAAATGGGGCTGGCGGTAATGCCTGCGATGGTCATGTCATTTTGAATGGAGGTGTAGGCGCTGTTGTAGTCGGATACCTGGACAGAATTGAAATTGCGGAAGCCAAAATCAAATAAGGCTTTCGTGTCCTGGTAATGGGTTTGGTGGCCGTTTAGTACTACGCAGATTAAGGTCATGTCGTTTTTCTGGGCGCAAGTAACCAGGGTATTTCCGGCTAGGGAGGTATACCCGGTTTTCCCTGCAAAAGCTCCGGCGTAGTAGTTGGCATTGTTTTTCTTTAACATTCCATGATGGGCGTAGACGGTATTGTGGGGATCCTCCGGATCTGGGTAGCGCTTAATGGGCGCGTGCTTCCAGTAAAGGGAACCGTCGATTTCCAAAAAAACCGGGTTTTCAATGGCGGCCTTGGTGATCAGCGCCATATCCCGGGCAGTAACGTAATGGTTTTCATTGTTTAAGCCGCTGGGATTGGCGAAATTGCTTCCTGTGCAGCCAAGTTCCGCCGCTTTCTGGTTCATTACATCAGCAAAGGCTTCAATGGAGCCGGAGCAGTGCTCGGCTAAGGCATTGGCACACTCGTTGGCGGAGGCCAGCATCAGCCCATATAAGCAGTCCCGGACAGTCAGCTGATCCCCCGGCAAGGCTCCCATATTGGAGCTGCCAGATTCCACGTCGTTAACGGCATGGTTGGAAAATGTAACCATATCTTCCAGGTTGCACCGTTCAATAATGATCAGTGCAGTAAGGATCTTGGTAATGCTGGCAGGGTAATAGGGCTGATCCGCGTTTTTTTCGTAGAGGACCGTGCCGGAAGCCATATCGATTAAAATTCCGCCGTCCGCCTTGATCCCGGGCATTTCCGGCCATGGGGGAGCGGCAAGAGCCTGATTGGCAAAGGGCCAGGAAAAGATGGAGACGGCAAATATCAGGCAGAAAAAACGGGCAATCCCTTGTTTCATCTTAATTAATCTCTCCTTTATGTTTAGGCGTTTGATTTCTTTTCATTAGCAGGAAGGAAATCAGCAGAACGGAGACGGCCAAAATCCCGTAGGTGATGATAATCCGGGCGGCAGTGTCGCGGAAAAAGCCTTCAGGTACAATATTAATCAGCATATCCACAGAAGGATCCAAAATCCATAGGTCATTGTCAAAGAAAATATGGTGGAAAACAATAAAGTATTTGGAAAAGTCTGTGGATATCACCAGCCCTAAAAAGGCGGCGACGCCGAAAAATAAAAGGGTTCCGAAAAATACGGTTTTGGGCAGCACCTTGGAAAGCTTTCCCTTTGTCACCGCAATCAGGATAAGGGAAAGGATGATCCCCAGGATGCAGATTCTCCGAAGGAGGATAGCCGCTAAAAACAGATCCCGCACATCTTCCATGTGGGCGATTTCCCGTTCGGTGAAAAATTCCCGGTATTCTCCTCCCATATGGGTAAAAACATGGAGATCCGCCCGCTCTCCCCTTAAGTAATCCATCATCTCATCCGTTACCTGTAAAAGGTCGTCCATGGACATTTCCGGAAGGTCGTTTAATACTTGGTATTTTGTGTATTTTTCCTTAAAATATCCGGGAGTCCAGTAGCATACTCCTTCCACCGAGGTGATAAGGAGGATAATCATTAGGCAGAAGGCGGAAAAGGTTCCTAGGAAATGGTGAAAATGGTGTTTTATTGCCATGGTAAAATCTCCAATCGATATCTTGTTTTTTGTTAAATAGTTTTGCTATTCCACTGCGCCAGGCGATATTCCATTGCTACCACGATGTTGCTGTGCTTTTCCGCTGCGCCAGGCGATATTCCATCGTCACCGCGCTCTCGCTCCGCCTTCAACGTAGCGGACGCTAAACTCGTGAAAGACCTCGTTAAGCGCCGACGTTTCAGGAGGGGTTCCTCATGGAATATGGCCTGGCTCCGCTGCGGTATTGGCAAGCGTGAAATGACATCCCGTTAGGTAAATGGATATACGTTATTATAAATTATATGGATAAAATTTATTATCCGTTAGGTAAATGAAATTTATTGTCAGTTAGATGGACAAAGTTAATTCATAAGGTGATTCTGTCAGGAATGAGGTAATTTAATCCGTAGCCAAACACTTCTGTTTGTGATAGAAATTAAATAGATGAATATCACGTCCACTGTCTACATGGATTTTCATTTAATATCTTTTGCCGATTAACTTTCGCCCAAGAAACACTATCATCAAACCAGTACCTAGCCGTTTGTGGTGCGTGTACACTAAGAAAACCGTATAAAACGGCGGCACTTAGCGAGGTCTTTTCGAGCTTAGTGTCCGTTCCGTTTTATGTCGAGCGAGAGCGCGTTTTCGTGTGTACATCTACCACAGGCGGCGTACTCGTCAGCCTACGTGTTTCCTCTAAACCAGTAAACTCATCGTAAGAAACACCAGCTAACTCCATTCATCCCCAATATCATCCGAAACAACTTAGCGTCAAAATCCACCTAATCAGCTATCCAGGTTGACAAAGCATCAATTCCCCCTCAGCCATCCAAGTTGACAAAGCATCAACTCCCCCTGGCCAAACTTTTATGTAAATCATAATACAGAATTCCCGAAAATGCAAGGAATTTAAAAAGCCCTGGAAACGAAGATTTCCAAGGCTTTTTGCTTAATGCATCTGTTTGATGACCTTTAACCGGGTAAATTCTTCCCTCTCTTTTTCTTCCAGGGCGTTGGAGATATCCCGGACTAAGGTCTCGTAAGTGGGAATCGTGATATTTTTTAAAGCGTTGGCCCGTTTCTGAGTCTTTTTAATATTGGAGGCCAGCCGGTAAGCGGAATTTTCTACCATGGAAAG
Source organism: Lachnospiraceae bacterium (assembly GCA_910575565.1). GTDB lineage: Bacteria > Bacillota > Clostridia > Lachnospirales > Lachnospiraceae > Caccovicinus. The sequence continues at coordinate 27,074 of CAJTFL010000006.1, forward strand.
CTTGATGGTCAGTTCCTTTACCTTGACGAATTTTGCCCTTGCCTCATCTAAGGACAGGCTGGTTCCGCTAAAGGCGTAGGCGGGAGCCATGGGCTTAGGATCGTACTGCACTAGGGGGATTTCCGTGCCCATGATGCTCCTGGCCTTGATTCGGACGGATTCCTCTAAAGGGATCATCATGCTGGCTTCCTGGACGGCGTTAATGCCCATTTCAATATTTGCCATCTGGAGAGATGCGTAAGCTTCCCGGAAAGTGGTATCGATCTCTGACTGGATGTTTTTCGCCTCGTCAATCAGCTCCATCAGCTCCCGGATTAAGATGTTCCGCTTCTTATCCATCAGGCCAAACCCCAGCCTTGCCAGGGAAAGGGAATTTTTCGCCAGGATTAAATTGCCTTTGGTAGGAAATGTATTAGGGTTCATCGTATGCCTCCTAATCTGCCAGCATTCCGGTTTCCGTCACGGCAGAGGGCTTGTAATACCGATCCAGGATTTTCGTATCCGCCCGGTCAAGCTCCTCCCGGGGAAGCATTCCTAAAAGCTTCCATCCGATATCTAAGGTTTCCAGGATACTGCGGTTGTCGTGGATATCCTGCCCCACAAACCGGTTCTCAAATTCTTTCCCGAAATTCAAATACTGCTTATCAATAGGGGAAAGCTCGTCCTCGCCGATTACGGAGGCCAGCGCCCTGGCGTCCCCTACCTTGGCATAGCAGGAGAACAGCTGGTTTGCCACGTCTTGGTGATCCTCCCTGGTATAGCCTTTCCCGATGCCGTCCTTCATCAGGCGGGAAAGGGAGGGGAGCACGTTAACCGGCGGGTAAATGGACTGGCCGTGAAGGCCGCGATCCAGCACGATCTGCCCCTCCGTAATGTATCCGGTTAAGTCTGGGATGGGATGGGTAATGTCATCGTTAGGCATGGTCAGGATAGGGATCTGGGTTACGGAGCCTGGCCTGCCCTCCACGATCCCGGCACGCTCATAAAGGGCGGCCAGCTCGCTGTAAAGGTATCCGGGGAAGCCTTTACGGGAAGGGATTTCCCCTTTGGAGGAGGAAACCTCACGCATGGCTTCGGCGAAGGAGGTCATATCCGTTAAAATCACAAGGATGTGCATCCCCTTTTCAAAAGCCAGGTACTCGGCTACGGTCAAGGCCACCTTAGGGGTAATCAGCCTTTCCACCACCGGGTCGTTAGCCAGGTTGATAAACATCGCCACATGATCGGATACGCCGCTTTCCTCAAAGGTGCGGCGGAAGAAATCTGCCACGTCATACTTTACCCCCATGGCGGCAAAGACAATGGCAAATTCCTCGTCAGAGTCGTCCCCTAAGGATGCCTGCTGCACAATCTGGGCGGCCAGCTGGTCATGGGGAAGGCCGTTCCCGGAAAAGATGGGAAGCTTCTGCCCGCGGATTAAGGTAGCAAGGCCGTCGATGGAAGAAATTCCTGTGCGGATATAATTCCTGGGGTATTCCCGGGTAATGGGGTTTAACGGCTTTCCGTTTACGTCCAGCTTAACCTCCGAGGAGATTTCTCCCAGGCCGTCGATAGGGCGGCCCAGACCGTTAAAGGTTCTCCCTAACATATCCTGGGAAACGGAAATTTCCATGGGATGGCCCGTAAGGCGGGTATGGGTGTTCTTTAAGGCCATGCCTTCCGTCCCTTCAAACACCTGGATAACCGCTTTATCCTTGTCAATCTGGATAATGCGCCCCATTTTTTTCTGGGTATTATTGACCGTCATTTCCACGATCTCATCATAGGAAGCGCCCTGCAGTCCCTCCAGCACCACCAGGGGCCCGTTAATGCTGCTTAAGCCTAAATATTCAATCGCCATAATAAGTCTCCTTACGCGTTCCGTGCCACTACGTTATCATAGAATTGGTCAATTTGTTCCATATAGGTTTTCATCAGATCCAGGCGGTCATTGGGCACATCATATTTGATGGACACCACCTTGTCGAAAATGGAATCTTCCTTTAGCACGGACATGGGCATTCCCATGGAAATCAAGGAGCGGGAACGCTGGTACAGGTAAAGGATAACCTCCATCATCTTAAACTGCTTTTCCAGGGAAACGCAGGTATCATCCTTGTGGAAGGCGTTCTGCTGCAGGAAGCCTACCCGAATTACCCTGGAGATTTCTAAGATCAGCTTCTGGTCGTCGGGAAGCACGTCCGCGCCGATAAGCTTTACGATTTCCATCAGGCTGCTTTCCTGGGTCATCAGGGAAACGATCTGGTTCCGGTAATCGATAAACCGCTTATCTACGTGATCCGTATACCAGGGGGCTAAGTCGGAAATATACTCAGAGTAGCTGGTAAGCCAGTTAATGGCCGGGAAATGCCTGGCATAGGCCAAGGATTTATCCAGCCCCCAGAAGCAGCGGACGAACCGCTTGGTATTCTGGGTCACAGGCTCGGAGAAATCGCCGCCCTGGGGAGATACCGCGCCGATAATGGACACGGAGCCTTCCGTGCCGTTTAAGTTCTGCATCATCCCTGCGCGCTCGTAAAAGGCGGAAAGGCGGGAGGCCAGGTAAGCGGGGAAGCCTTCCTCCGCGGGCATTTCCTCTAAGCGGCCGGACAGCTCCCTTAAGGCTTCTGCCCAGCGGGAGGTGGAATCGGCCATAATGGCTACATGGTATCCCATATCCCGGTAGTATTCCGCTAAGGTAAGGCCGGAGTAAAGGCTGGCTTCCCTGGCGGCTACAGGCATATTGGAGGTATTGGCGATTAAGGTCGTCCGGTCTAACAAAGGATTCCCGCTTTTTGGATCGATTAGCTGGGAGAATTCTTCCAGTACCTGGGTCATCTCATTGCCCCGCTCGCCGCAGCCGATGTAGATAATGATATCTGCGTCCGACCATTTGGCGATCTGGTGCTGGGTCATGGTTTTCCCCGTGCCAAATCCTCCGGGGATGGCTGCCGTGCCGCCCTTTGCCAGGGGGAACAAGGTGTCCAGGATCCGCTGGCCGGTGATTAAAGGACAAGTGGCCGGAAAACGCTTGGCCGTAGGCCTGGGAACACGGATAGGCCATTTCTGGGTCATGGTAAGCGGTTTTTCCGTGCCGTCGCTAAGCTGCAGGGTAAGAAGGGTATCATGGATGGTATATCTGCCGTCGTTAACCACATCCAGCACATAGCCCTCCAGGGAAGGGGGAACCATCACCTTGTGGACAATGGCTTTCGTTTCCTGAACCTGGGCGATAATGGTTCCGGGGAGAAGGTAATCCCCCTTTTTTACCGTAATATGGGTATCCCACAATTTATCCGGGCTTAAAGAGTCCACATTAACCCCTCGGTTGATGTAATGCCCGCCTGATTTGGCAATCTCGCTTAAAGGCCGTTCAATGCCGTCGAAAATATTGCTCAGGATCCCGGGAGCCAGGGTAACGGACACGGGAGCGCCGGTTCCATATACCAGCTGCCCCGGCTTAATGCCGCTGGTTTCCTCGTATACCTGGATAATGGTTTTTTCCGCGGTCAGGCCGATGACTTCGCCTACCAGCCGTTCCTCTCCCACGTAAACCATTTCGTTCATCTGGAAGCCGGGATCGCCTTCCAGATGGATTACCGGGCCGTTAATCCCGTAAATTATGCCGGTCTTTTCCATTTCAGCCATTTTATGCACCTCCTAATTTAAACCGGAATGTTTCCCGCTCTTCCCGCAGCTGATGGTCAAAGGAGCGGTCGATTAAAATATTCCGGGAAGGGATAACTGCCTGGATTCCTCCGCCGAAGGAGGATTCGCTTAGATGAATGGCAATGTTGTTTTGATAGCTTAACTGCTGGAGCTTATCAGAGTCGGCCGGATCTAAGTAGAAAATCACCTCGTCCTCCCCGGCAAAGGCTTTGGCTTCCTTGATGCAGCCATCTAAAAGCTCTACGTACTGGGGCGTTCCCATAAACGTATCTAAACGATCCTTTACCTCGATAAACAGTTTTTCCTTCAGCTCTTCATGGCGTTGGCTGATGGTTCGCTTTAAGTTAATCTGCCCGATGGCCAGCTCTTTATTTAGCTCTCTCCGGATTTTTTCTTTTTCTCCCCGGATCTGCATATTGGCCTGCCGCCTGGCATCTGCCTTATGTTTTTCCAGATCCAGCTGTAAGGCCTGGGAGTATTCCTGGAAGGTGTCATTGCTTTGGGCTCTGGCATCTTCCATGCATATGTCTAAAAATTGCTGTAGTTTCTTTTCCATAATCATGAGAAGTACCTGCTTTCTTTGAAAGGACGCTTAAGGCTATAATTTCAGACCAATGGCCTCATTGACATAAGAGGTGATAAAATTAGGCTTCCGCCCGGTTCCGTGGCGATCCGGGATTTCCACAATCAGGGGGAATTTCCGCTCCAGCTTTACCGGATTAATGATTTCCGGGAATTTCCGGCCGAAGTTTTCGGTCAGGAGAAGAATCCCGATTTCCGGATCGGAGAGAGTCCGGCTTAACGCATCCTTAAGCTCTTCCCGTTCATGGACGATTAGGCCTTCTACCCCGGCCAGGCGCATACCGGTCAAGGTATCCACATTATCGCTGATTAAAAACAGTTTCATCGTATCACAGCCTTCCGATAATCATAAAGGAAATGATCAGGCCGTAAAGGCAGACGCCTTCCGCCAGACCTACAAAGATCAGGGATTTGCCCAGGATGGAGCTGTCTTCGCTGATTGCGCCTAAGGCGGCGGAAGCGGCAGCGGATACGGCGATGCCACCGCCGATGCAGGATAAGCCGGTGGAGATAGCGGCGGCCATGCAGATCATGCCTGCAGCTGGGTTTGCTGCCGCGGCTTCCTCGGCGGCGAAGGCATTTCCGGTAAAGAATAAAGCGCTGCAGGTTAAAAGCGTGCCGAAGAACAAAAGGGAATTAACAGCCAGGGCGGTTTTGTAGCGCCCTTTGGATTTCTCTCCTGCGGCGAAAGCGCCAAAGGGAATGACAATGCTTAAGATCAGTGCCAGGGATAATAATAATTTTACAGTCATGGTAAAAATCTCCTTTTCATTATAATGGATTTGCGGATTAATTTTTTCGATTCTGGGATCAAAAGGTTTTTTGGACTTTTGGATCCGGTATCCTATTTCCTTAATGGCTGGAACATTTTCCGTAGGCTTCAAAAGGCCGCCCAGTTCCCCGGTAGAACCGGGAGAACAGTTCATAGTATTCCAGACGCAGCACCTGGATGCCTACGATCAGGCCTTCCATGCCGCAGACAAACAGGTTGCCGAAGACTACCACCAGCCAGTTTGTATTGCCGGACTCATACCCGGCCAGCATTAGAACCACTTCCATCATGGCCGCGTGGCTGACGGCAAAGGCTCCCACCCGGACGAAGGAAACGGTGTTGGAAAAGTAGCTGAGCATTACCTCAAACAGCTCGAAAAAGCCCTGAACCACAAACATACCCTTTCCGCCTTCTAAGTGAGCGGCTTTTTTCTCTACCACAGCGCTTAGGGGCTCCTTGAAAAACAGCAGAAGGAGGGGCACGCCGAACATAACCGCCATGATGGCAGAGGCGGGAAGAGGCTTCCCGGCCATAAACAGCACCACAGTTACGGCTAAGGCCAGGTAAAATACCAGTCCGGCGCATCCGTTAGTGTCAAACCAGGTTTTTTCCGTATCATGAACCCGGAGGCTGTTTACCATGTTTAAAATCATGGTCATCAGGATAATTCCCATGCCGATGGCCACGGTAATGACGAAGACGGTGTTGAGCCTGCCGATAAAGGGAAGAGTGGTCATCGCCTGGCCTGGGCGCATCCAGACGGCATCCAGGATATCCTCAAACCCGAAAACGCTTCCAAATAGGAATCCGAAAATGGTGGAGAAGAATCCGCAGCAGCTGACGATAGCCGCCAGATCCATCTTTTTTGTCCGGTAAAGGAGATAGCCGCCTATAAGCAGAAGCAGCCCTTGCCCCACATCCCCAAACATAAAGCCGAAAAGGAAGGAGTAGGTGAGCCCGATTAAGATGGTAGGATCAATCTCATGGTAATCTGGCAGCCCGTACATCCCCACATACATTTCAAAAGGCTTAAAAAGAGCCGGGTTCTTTAATTTGGTAGGGGGCTTGCTGAGCACGTTTTCATGGTTTTCCTCAATAATCAAAACCAAATCCTTTTCCCCCTCCAGTTCCTGCTTTAAGGCCAGGGCATCCCTTTCCCCCATCCATCCGCAGAGGATAAAGAAAGTGCTGCCATCCCAGTTGTTGCTGGCGGCGTATTTGCGGATGTCAAAGTTTTGGGAATACTGCTCCAGCTTGCAGCAGGCATCAGTTAAGGATTCCCTGTGGCTGGCCAGAACATCCTTGGTCTGCTTTTCTACCGCTTGGATGGATGCTTTCACGGAATTGATTTTTTCCTCTAAATCCTTGGAAATTTCTTCCGGTGTCCCGGAAAAATCCTTAGGAATGGAGAGCTCTTCAAAGTGCATGGACGCATAGACAGCGTCAATCTTATCCGCCAGGGGTTTGGGGATAAAGTAAACCAGGAATACGTAAGCATCGTCCTCGCCGCACTGATACAGGATGGTATCGGTGGTATTGTAGACGATAGGTTCCAGCTTTCTGAAGTAGTCTTTCGGCATCCGCCCAAACCGGAACTTTATGCACCGGAAATTAAGGATCTGGGCGATGTCATAATTTAATCCCTTAAGGGGGGAGATTAACGTTAAAGAAGCGGTCAGATCCTCCAGCTGCCGGTTAAGCTCATTTTTTTGTCCATCCAGGCTGGCAAGGCTTTCATTGATCGACCGTATCAGTCCGGCGGCCTGTTCTTCCGTTACCGAAGAGGGCTTTCTCCCGGGTTTTTCTTCCGGAAAAAATTTCATCAGTTCTTTTGCCCGCCGTAAGTCTTCCTCGTAAGGGTTTTCCTCGGTGATCGGCCTGAGGTTTTTTACCGTGTGGAGCTGGGACAGGGCATTTTCCAGATGAATCGGGTATTTTGACAGATAAAGTTCTGCAACCCGGTCAATCTGTGATTTCGGGCCGGTCAGATTTAGGAATTTCATCTTTTCAATCACAAGTGACAACCTCCTTTGTTCATGTAATGTAACTGTTCAGTACCCTCACAGTTACGTGCAAAAATCCATTAAAAATCGCCTGCGGCAATGGGATTTTTGCCTGTTATTCTACGTTTTCTTACGGTCAGCGCAGCAAGTGCGCAGACCTACCGAACAGTTACCATGTAACATTGACTATGGAAGAAAGGATTTGGGACGGCTCATGGCCGTATCGAATACATTCAATAATGTGGATAATGCGTTCGATTTCCAGTTCCTTAAAATACAGGTAAGAATTTACGGTAGCGATGGAATAGGGATCCCGCTGCTCCGTCATTTTGTGAACCCGGTTTAACACCTGCCTGGTTAATTTTTCCGGGTTTGGCTCCATTTCCTTTCTTCCGGGGCCTTGGCTGCCGTAGTAGGTGGTTCTTAAGGCGTCCAAAAATTCATCTGTGGAACCGGAGTTTGCCAAGCTTCGGGTCTGTTCAGGCTTAAGATGCTTCCGGATAGGGATCAAAAGGGTGTAGATTTCCAGGGCGGACATATGATAGTAGGCAATGCAGCGGTAAATCCACTGGATATTTAACATATCCAGGCGGCTGCCGAAGCACTCGGCAATCGCTTCCCGTTCATCCCGCTTCAAATGTTTTTCCGCTTCCTTCCACATGGTCTTAAAGTAAAGCATATCCAAGTTCATTTCATAGTCAAATAAGGTGATATGATCTTGGCGGCTTAGGCGGGCCATCATCTCATAATAGCGGGAACCGGCCAGGTTTTCGGTAAATTCAGCCAGATCCTTGGAAGTGGAAAGGCTTAATAAGTCAAGGCCGGAATGGCGGGTAAAAAAATCCTGGAACAGGGAAAGATCAAGCTCCAAAGGATGGTGTCCGATAACTCCCCTTAAACAGCGCTTTAGCTTTTCAATCTCATAGTGCATAAAGTAGAGATCCAGAAATTTGCGCTGGGATAAATTGGAAAAACGATACAGCTTGGAAAAATCGCGGTATTTGGACTGAAGCAGCAGCTCTTCGATCTTTCCCCGGTGAATCGCCTTTTCTCCATTGCCTGAAAGAAACGGCCGGTAAGCCGGAAGGGTATCTAAATAATCCACAGCCTGGGGAACGGAATGGAAACTGGCAAGTTCCCGATATTGACTTTCCTTTAGCAGCCGGCTTTTCATGGCCTTTACCTTTGTAGTCAGACCGCTGTACGTTAAAAGGCTTCCCATGGCATCACCCCTTTATTATCCGGGAAAACAATTCCTGGGCGATGGCGTGGTGGCCTGCTTCGTAGGCCTTATCAAGCTCTGCCAGGATTTGTTCCCCTTTTGCTTGCTGAAGAGCCTGCTGCTCTTTAAGCTCCTGCTTCATCTGGTCTTGGAAGCAGTTTATTTTTTCGGCGGTTTCCTGCTCTAACTCCATATCAAATTTGGTGGTTTCTTCCCTTATTTTAGCGGCAAAGCTGGCTTTGCGTTCATCCATGCCGTCTAAGATGGAGGAAGCGGCAGCTTCGATTTGGGATATTTTATGGATTAGATTTTCCATAGCTAACCTCCTCTTGTCAACTTTACAATGTTCATCTTTATCATACTACAAAGGCCTTAAAAAGGGCATAGTGGAAATAACAAGAAAAAAAAGAGGGTATAATCATAATTTGATGAAAAATGTATAAAATTTTGGTAAATATTAAAGCGGTGCTAAAAATTCCCTCAGAGCCGGGCAGTGGGGAAGAACGGCTTGAGGGAAAATGGGTTTTGCTTGTTACGGAAAAGATACGTTTCTGTGTCTGCTGGCAGAAGGTTATTGGGTCAAGTATGCGGTTGCCACGTAAGCGTCCTGGCCTTCATAATTAATGATGGTCCACTGGGAGTCGTAAGTCCCTGTAACGGTTACTTCCTGCCCGGGAGCTAATTGGGTCAGGATCCGTGAGTCCCCATTGGTAGAGGGCATAGTCCGTACATTTACGGTGGTGGTGGCCTTGTAAATCAGCGGCGGGGCAGTGGTTTCCGGCGGCAAGGTTTCCGTCGGTTCAGGATAAGTTTCTTCCGTGGAAGGAACGGCGTCTGTTACCGTCTCCGTGGGGGCAGTGGTTTGTGCAGGCTTTTGGCTTTCTTTATCCGGGATAAGGGCACGGATAATGAAGATCAGCAGGATCACGCAGGTGATCGGGATCAAAAACCGGAGGATATCATAGATGGGCGCTTTCTTTTTCCGGCGCCGGCGCTTTGTCCGGTTAGGATTTGTCCCCGGATTCCCCTTGGGCCTGGAAATAGGGACGGAAACGGTGGGGGGAGCGGAAGCAGGCTTGCGCCGCTTAGGCAGATATTCATTTGCAAAGGTAAAAAGCTCCTGGGACAGGATATGGTGAGCCTGGTTGGCATCTGTGGGGCTGTCGTTTCCTTCATGGACGGCCCGGTTCCCAATCATCCGCAGCTTGTGGTAATGATCCCTGGTGGCCTTGGTGATCCACTGTCCCTCATAAAGCTGATCAATGATATCTGACAGATCCCCATCTACAATGCACGCACGCTCCCCCAGGCTTTTTGCCATATATTCTAATGTCTGCCTGGTTTTTACCATGGAAAGGTTATACTGCCCCTGGTTTATCAGGCGTTCAGCTTCTTTTGCGCCCTGCTGGATTTTCTGCCAGCTGTCCATAATGTCTGCCATTACCGATCATCCTCCTTCTGGTTGCCTCGTCGAATAAATCATCGCAGGATTCCCTGTTCCCATTATACAGGATTTCGACAAAATGTGCATCTGGTTTTTATGATTTATCATAAAAAGTTCATCCAAAAATCAAATATCCAAAAGAGAATATCTAAAAAGCATATATCCAAAAGAGCATATCCAAAAAGCACATATCCAAAAAGCACTATCCAAAAGCCCAAGGAAAAGCTTCCATAAAATTAGTTCTTGTGGTATAATGTCCACGAAAGCAAAAAGCAGTGCGGAGAAGGCTTGGCAAAAGGCAGCGTTGTGCTTGCACATAAGCGGCCTTTTGCCAAGCCTTCTCCATAGGGCCAAAGGCCCGTGAGCGAGATGGAGCGAAGCGGAATCGAGCTGCACTGCAAAGAAGAATGGAAGGCAGCGTTGTGCTTGCACATAAGCGGCCTTTTGCCAAGCCTTCTCCATAGGGCCAAAGGCCCGTGAGCGAGATGGAGCGAAGCGGAATCGAGCTGCACTGCGGACTCATGTTATAACTTTAAATTAAGAACACCTAGTAGATTAAAGGGAGGCTCCCATTATGAGACTTCGCCACATACCCGGTGCGGAGGAGAAAATCGCAAAAAGCCCCTACGTCATCCAGGATCCATCCAGCGAAAAGGGTCACTGGAAAGAGCGGTTTGGAAATGATTTCCCCATTGAAGCAGAGATAGGCATGGGAAAAGGAAAATTTATCATGGAGCTGGCCAGAATGCATCCGGACAGAAACTATGTAGGGATCGAACGGTATCCCAGCGTTCTGCTTCGGGGGCTGGAAAAGCGGGAGCAGATAGAATGTTCAAATATTTGGTTCCTGTGCATGGATGCCAAGCTTCTGCCGGAAGTTTTTGAAAAGGGAGAGCTGACCACGCTCTATTTGAACTTTTCCGATCCATGGCCGAAAGATCGCCATGCCAAGCGCCGTTTAACCTCGCCGGAATTTATGAAAATATACCGGCAGGTTTTAGCCGATGGCGGGACGGTGGAATTTAAGACGGATAACCAGGAGCTGTTTAGGTATTCCCTGGAATCCATCCCGGCGGCAGGATGGGAGATCCTTAGCTATACCTTTGACCTGCACCACTCGCCCTTGGCTTTAGGAAACGTGATGACGGAGTACGAGGCGAAATTTGCCGGGGAGGGAAAAGCGATCTGCAAGCTGGTGTGCCGGTAATTAATTCGCGAAAGGCTCATAAACTATTAAGGAAGAGCAGCAAGCGGGAGGCCGCCTCGCTATGGGAATCCTGGATAAGGCAAAAAGTAATTTAGGAAAAAAATTAAACGGCAACCAAGAACTGAATAAAGAAGTGCTTCGATGGAAAAAATCATTACTGGAAGCAAACCGTCTTCTGGAAGGGAAAAAAGAAGCGGAAAAGAAGGAAGGAAAATAAACAAAAATACCCAAAGAGCATTATTGAAAGAGAGGAAACGAAAAGATGACAGCAGTAATTACCTTGACAAGCGAAAATTTTGAGGAGCAGGTATTAAAATCCAAACAAGCCGTTTTAGTGGATTTCTATGCAGACTGGTGCGTTCCCTGCAAGATGATGGCTCCGGTGGTGGAGGCGGTGGCGGAAAGGTACGCAGGCCAGCTGATCACCGGAAAAATGAACCTGGATGAGAACCTGGATCTGGCGGAAAGGTACGGCGTGCAGAGCATTCCCACGTTGATTGTGTTTAAAGATGGGAAAGAGACAGGGAGAACCGTAGGCGTACAGACGAAAAGTGAGCTGGAAAAATTTATAAAAGAACGCTTATAAGCATCGAAAGAGAGTTTGCCAGAGGGTGTCGCAAAACTGCGGCATCCTCTTTTTACGATAAGACCTCTACCCTGCGGCTGCGCTCCTTTACCATTTGCCCAAATATTGTTTTATGCCATTATAGTGTATTCTCCCAACCCATAATCAAAACGTAAAAAAAATAAAAAAAATATGAAATAAGGGGTTGACATTTTTAATCCCTTGCGGTAGAATAACAACTGTTCCTACGGAGGGACAAAATAAAGGACATAAGGTTCCGTCAAACACGCGCCTTTAGCTCAGTTGGTAGAGCAGTAGACTCTTAATCTATTTGTCCAGGGTTCGAGTCCCTGAAGGCGCATTGGAAGTGCTGATTTTGCAAACATTGATTTGTGGGGTCGGCGCTTTTTTTGCGTGAAATAGGGAAGGCGGCAGGGATTATTATGATGATTATATAAAATGAATAAGAAACACGGCATATCCAGATAATATTGGTAATTTTTCGGATATGCCGTGCGGTATGCCAAATTACCGGGTAAGCTCATCCAGAGCCGGGCCGGCGGAGATTTCTTTGCACATTTCCCGTTTGTTGCAAATAAATTCCTTAGATGCTTCACCAATGGAGCCGGAACCGGAAGAGCTTTCCTGATTTCCGCAGGCTGCCGCAGATACTTCCATTGCTGCTGCCAGCAAAAACAGCCGCAGCATCCTTTGTGTGGCGGTGCTGCAGCGCAGAATTCTTTCGCAGTTTAAAAGGTGTCAAAGGAAATTCGCAATGCCCGGTAAAGCGGGGCAGACCCTCCGCTTTGCTACTTCCTTTGACTCGGCCTGAAGGTTATCGGGGCGGATCGCCTGACTGGATTTTCTATCCAAAGATCCTCCATGCGCAGATAAAGTTATTGGCCCACCAGGATCCTAAAGCGTGGTGGATTACCCGCCCGTTACTGGAAGAAGCGTCGATTACCGTGCCTCCCCCTGCGGCGATCCCTACGTGTCCGCTTACCACCACGATATCTCCGGCCTGGATATCGGAGAAGTTATTGATCCGGGTGTAGCGGCCTACGCTCCTCCATCCGGAGGAGGTGATGTAGCTTTGGTTTACGCCTACTTGGTTTAAGCACCAGTAGACGAAGCCGGAGCAGTCAAAGGAGTTGGGGCCTTTAGCTCCCCATACGTAGGGGCAGCCCAGCTTGGACTGGGCAACGGAGATCAAAGCGCCCACGCCGCCGGACATACGGACGGTCCCGCCCCCAGAGGAGCCGCCGGATGGCGTGCCGCCGCCCGAGCTTCCTCCGGCATTGCCGCCGGCGGGCGTGCCGCCTCCTCTGGAGCCTCCGGAGGAAGGCTGGCTTGTGCCGGAAGATCCTCCAGAGGAAGCCGCCTGCCGGGGAGCCTTCTTTACATCATTTCCCGTAAGCTTTGCCATGGTCATGGCTCCTACCGTACCGTCAGAGGACAGGCCGTTTTGGGTCTGGAAAGATTTAACGGCCTTTTCCGTCACCTCGCCGTAATAGCCGGTTACGTTGGCGGAGTTTAAATAGCCGTATTTGCTTAACAAATTCTGCACATTGGAAACGGAGTTTCCCTCGTCACCCAATCGCAGGCCCATAGGCTTTGCGTCAGAGCTGTTTAAGGCCAGCCGGGTTCCGGGACCTAAGTAACCGTCTACGATCTGATCGTTCCTGGCCTGGAACTGCTTTACGGCTTCCACCGTATCCTGGCCGTAAGCGCCGTCTGGTTCGGAGATTAAGTATCCCAGTAATTTTAGCCTTTGCTGGCAGTTTAGCACCACGTCGCTTTTTTCCCCAAGGGCCAGGAAATTGGCTTTTACCTCGTCGGAATACAGAAGGTTTAAGGTTTGCTGGCCTACTTTTCCGTCGGGGCTTAAGGCGTTTACCTCCTGCAGCTTTAACACGGCGGCTTCCGTGGCATCCCCGAAGTTGCCGGTCAGCATGGATTCGGAGGCCAGGTAGCCCAGATCGTAAAGGCGGGCCTGGATCTGGCTGATATCATCGCCTTCATCTCCCTTTTGGGCGGCGTAATACTTGGCTTCAGGAGACATAATCATCTCATAGGTGGAGCCGCCGATAATCCCGTCCTGGGGAAGGCCGTTCTGGCGCTGGAAAATCCGGACGGCACGTTCCGTCTGGGTTCCAAAGTACGGGGTAGGTTCGTCGTGATCCATGAATCCCAGCTCCATTAACCGTTCCTGAAGCTGGATAATGACGGGATGCTCTTCCCCTACCCTAAGGAATTCCGGCATAGGCGTGGCATCCGGTACGGTAACTTGGATTTCCGGGAGAATCTGCCCCCTGGGGTTTAGGGGAGGTATGGTTTCCGGCGCGGTGGTAACGATGATTTCCCCGGAGGTTTCCGCCTGGGTTTGTGCAGCTTCCTGGCTCGAGACGGGGATGGTTTTTGCAGGTGCGGTTTGGCAGCCGGTCATCAGCGCCATGGAAAGGGCGGCCGCCGCAAAGCCGGCAAAGGGGGAAAACCGCCTCCTTAGTGCCATCGGATGATGATTAAGGTTCATAAATGTGTATCCTTTCTGTATTCTGTAAATCTTGCTGTGTATTTTAAAGAGAATTTTGTGCAATGGTTTAAATGTCATACTCACGGCAGATTTATCTGGCGTTTAGTATAGGCAGGCTTGTCCGAATAGGATCGGGACGGTGAGCGGCCTGTCTGCGCCACGGTTTTCATCTCGCCCTATTTTAGCACAGTTTAGGCGGAATTTCCACTGTCTGCGTTTTTTTTCACCGGGAACTTTACGCAGACTTTAAATAAATCCCCGTCAATGATGATTTCAAATACGCCCTTCTGAAGCTGTGTCAGGCTTTGGGCGATGGAAAGGCCAAGGCCGCTTCCCTCGGTGGTGCGGGAAACATCACCCCGGACGAAGCGCTCGGTTAATTCCGCGCTGGATATGTTTAAGGAATTTTCCGATATATTTTTAATGGTAAAGGATACCATATCCTGGTCAGATTCCATGTCCACGTAAATGCGGCTGTGTTCCATGGCATACTTAAAAGCATTATTGTAAAGATTTTCCAAAACCCGCCAAAGCCTGCGCCCATCCGCCTGGATTAGCACAGGCTGCTGGGGAAGGCGGCTGATCAGCTCTAAGCTCCTTTGGGCAAATTTTTCTTCAAATTCCCCGTTGGTCTGACATACCAGCTCTACAAAGTCAATATCGGAGATTTCCAGCTTTAAATTGCCGGAGCTGGCCTTGGAAGCCTCCACCAAATCTTCCGTCAAGGTTTTTAACCGCTGGGATTTCTGCTCTAAAACTTCCAGATATCCCTGGACTTTTACATTTTGAATCTGCTCCCGCTTAATTAAATCCACGTAATTGATGATGGAAGTAAGAGGGGTCTTTAAGTCATGGGACACATTGGTGATTAAATCGGCTTTAAACCGCTCGCTCTGCACCTTTTCCTGGAGGGCGGAGTCTAAGTTTTTCCCGATATGGTTAATGTGGTTTGCCGTGATTTTCTGGCGGCCGGTGAATTCCTCCACATTTACGCAGTAGCTGATATCGCCGGAGGAAATGTTTGCGATGGCCTGGCTGATCTTATCGTTTTGCCTGGCTTTTTTTAACACCAGGTAAAAGCACCCCGTATCTAAGGCAAACCAGCCGATTAAGACGGCCATAAACAAAAGCTGGCTGCTTAAGGTGTCCATGACGAAAAATAAGTAGATTAATGTCCCGGCGCAGGCGATATTAAGCATCACAAATCCCAGGTAAAAGTAAGCGGCGTTGTGGGAGGAAATTTCCTGGGTAAAGTATTCCTGGATTTCCACGGTAGCTTTCTTCATCCAGCTGCCGCTCCACAAGGTTTGGGCCTTATAGCGGCGGAGAAGGCTGAAAAAGCAGGGAAGGGAAAACAAGTATATGGCCAGGCAAAGCAGCAGCTTTTCGGAAAAATACCAGTTGCCTTCCGCGATAATTAAGTGGAGGAGGCGGTATCCGGCTATCCGCGTAAGGTAGCAGCCGAAAAGCCCTAGGATCAAAAACAGGATAACGCACAGTTCGGCGCTCATGTGGTCGTAAGGATACAGGCGGATCTGGCTGTGATCCTTGCTGCAGTAGCCGGAAACGGCCATTAAGTACAGGAAGGAAAACAGGCAGCCGAAAAGCCCGCAGGCCAAAAGGGCCAGCCCGCAGATGGTATATTTGCGCATATTGCTATAGCGGGAGGATTCCCGGGTGTAAATATCCACATGAGGGAAATTCGTGTCCACGGACAGGATAAAATGGCTGAAGGACTGCTCGTAAAACTGGGTGTCTTCCGCTAAATCCTGGAGATAACCGGGGATTTTGGCCATATTCGTGTCAATGCGGGTGGTGGCGGCGGAATATTCCGCGTACAGCCCCATATGCTTGATCATTTCCCAGGAAGGATCGGCAATATTGGTATAAACAATGGTATTCCCGGAAACCATTCCATTTTCGTTTTCACAGGTAAGCTGGAAAGATAAGTTGGAGGATCCGATGACCATATTATAATAAACGTAGCAGTAGCGGCTGAAGTTGCTTAAGGCTTCATAGCACAGATCCCTCATTTTCGCGTAAGCCTGCCCCGGCTCGGTGAAGGTAGGTTCCGGGTCATAGGATTTATATTCTACCAGCACTGCTTCCTCCTCGGAAGGGAGGGAGCTGGGGGCGATTACCCGGATGGTGTAATCATCCTGCAAAAAATATCCGTAAGATTCCCCCAGCTCAATAACATCCTCCAGGGTGTAGTCGTTTATGGCATTAGGTCCGTAATTAATGGAAAGGACTTCCTTTTCCATGTCCAGTTCCCCGTCCGTCTCGAAGGCATCCCTGAGACGGGCGTAGTCAAAGATGGCGTTGATGTCGGATTGGAGCTGGTTATAAAAGAGATCCGACTGGGTATACGTTTCGCTCTGGATCCAGGTAATTCCCCGCCCGAAATTGGAATTGACGAACAGGATGGCAATGCCGGTTATGATTAGCCCTAAAGAAAATAAGTGGATCAGGGAGGCGGATACCTTTAACAGCTGGGTGAGGTTGGGGGAATGGTTATTGTTTTTCAATTTTATAGCCTACCCCCCACACGACTTTTAAGTAACGTGGTTCCCGGGGATTAATCTCGATTTTTTCCCGGATATGGCGGATATGGACGGCTACCGTATTGTCAGCGCCGATAGCTTCTTCATTCCAGATCTGCTCATAAATTTCATCAATGGAAAACACTTTCCCCGCGTTTTTCACCAGAAGGAGAAGGATATTGTATTCGATAGGGGTAAGCTTAATGGGTTCTCCGTCTACCAGAACCTCCTTATTGTCGTCATTGATCTGTAAGCCGCCGCATTTGTATACCTGGCCCATAGCCTGCTGGGTCATATTGCCAAGCTGGGTGTAGCGGCGCAGCTGGGATTTTACCCGGGCCATCAGCTCTAAGGGGTTGAAGGGTTTGGTGATATAGTCGTCAGCGCCGATGTTAAGGCCTAAGATCTTGTCTGCGTCCTCAGACTTGGCGGAAAGGATGATAATAGGGATGCTGCTGTTTTCCCGCACCTTTAACGTGGTGCGGATGCCGTCTAAGCCGGGCATCATTACATCCAGGATCAGCAGATCCGCCTGGTTGGTCTCTAAAAGTTTTAAGGCTTCGGAGCCGTCATATGCTTTTAAAACGCGGAAGCCTTCGCCGGTTAAGTAAATGTCGATGGCTTCTACGATTTGTTTATCGTCATCACAAACTAAAATCGTTGACATTATGTACCTCCTTTGGGGTGGGTTTAGTTGCGTTTCTTTTATTATACAAGCTGTTTCCCATTATACAATAGGATTTTTAGGATGCATATTACATTTTTATAAATTATTTTTTACGTAAGGGGAGGGGGATGTGTTTAAACAAGAAGAATAAAAAACAGAGCCAAAATTTTGCTTGCAGCAAATCA
Source organism: Lachnospiraceae bacterium (assembly GCA_910575565.1). Taxonomy (GTDB): domain Bacteria; phylum Bacillota; class Clostridia; order Lachnospirales; family Lachnospiraceae; genus Caccovicinus. The sequence goes on from CAJTFL010000006.1 coordinate 44,445, forward strand.
TCATCATTTTGGCTCTGGTATCATATGAACGCAAAGTTTTAAAAGGCAATATAGTTTCTATAAGCTAAAACCGGAACACAGCCGTCCCGTAAGGCGGCAGAGGATAGGCGACGGAGTAAGGCTGGCCGTCGCATTCGCCCTTAGCGGCCTTGTAGGGGATGCATTTGGCAAGCAGTCCTTCCTCGGAGTTTAAAATCAGGCTGTAATTCCCCTTAGCGGGAACGCCTACCCGGTAGTCGGCCCGCTCCATGGGGGTGAAGTTGATGACAAACAGCAAATTCTTCTTTCCGGTCTCATCCCGGCGGATGAAGGAAAAGATGCTCCGGTCGCCGTCGTTGGCATTGATCCACTGGAAACCGTTCCAGTCGTTGTCCTGCCGGTACAGGGCGGGATATTTCCGGTACAGGTGGAGAAGATCCCTTACATAGGACTGGAGGGAGTGGTGGAGGGGCTCGTCGGTTAAGTACCAGTCTAAGGAAACTTTTTCGTCCCACTCATGCCACTGGCCGAAATCCTGGCCCATGAACAGAAGCTTTTTGCCAGGGTGTCCCATCATGAATGTGTAGCCGCATTTTAAATTGGCAAATTTATCTTCATAGATGCCAGGCATCTTATTAATCATGGAGCATTTTAAGTGGACGACCTCATCATGGGACAGTACCAGAATGTAGTTTTCGCTGGTAAAGTAGGTAAGTCCGAAGGTCATTTTATTATGGCTGTATTTGCGGAAATAAGGATCCAGCTTCATGTATTCCAAGAAGTCATGCATCCAGCCCATATTCCATTTGAAATTAAAGCCAAGGCCGTCATCTTCCGGTTTTTTGGTCACGTTGGGCCAGGCGGTGGATTCCTCAGCGATGATGATCGCGCCGTTTTTCCGCCCGGTCAGGACGCTGTTTAAGTGCTTGAAAAACTCGATGGCTTCCAGATTTTCATGGCCGCCGTATTTGTTGGGAACCCAGTTGCCCGGGGTACGCCCGTAATCTAAGTACAGCATGGAAGCGACGGCATCTACCCGAAGCCCGTCGATATGGAACTGCTCCACCCAGTAAATGGCATTGGAGATCAGGAAATTTTTTACTTCATTTTTTTCATAGTCGAATACCTTGGTTCCCCAGTCGGGGTGCTCGCCTTTGCGGCTGTCGGCGTATTCGTACAGGGGCTGGCCGTCGAAATCAGCCAGGCCGTGGGCATCCCTTGGAAAATGGGCGGGAACCCAGTCCAGGATGATGCCGATCCCTTTTTTGTGCAGATAATTGACAAAGTACATGAATTCTTCCGGAGTCCCATAGCGGGAGGTGGGGGAGAAATAGCCTGTCACCTGGTATCCCCAGGAGCCGTCAAAGGGATGCTCGGCAATGCCTAAAAGCTCCACATGGGTATAGCCCATGTCCTTCACGTAATCGGCCAGCTCGTGGGCGGCTTCCTTGTATGTGTAAACGCCGTCCTTTTCTTCCCGCTCCTTTTTCCGCCATGAGCCTAAATGGACTTCATAGATGCTCATGGGGGCTTTTAACAGATCGGTTTCCTTCCGCTTTGCCATCCAGGTTCCGTCGCCCCATTTGAAATGATCGATATCGGCAGTGATGGAGGCTGTGCCAGGACGGTATTCGGAGCTGAAGGCGTAAGGGTCTGCCTTAAACAGCACCTTGCCGGAATTGGTGGCAATGGCGTATTTGTACAGTTCGCCGTAGCCCATGTCCGGGATAAAGGTTTCCCAGATGCCAGAGGTTTCTAAAAGCTTCATCGGATTTGCCTCAGGAAGCCATTTGTTACGGTCGCATACTAAGCTGACCGATGTAGCATGGGGAGCCCAGACGGCAAAATACATTCCCTTTTTTCCTTCGTAAGTCTGCATATGGGCTCCCAGCTTGCGGTAGATTTCGTAGTGGGTTCCATTGCCAAACAGGTAACGGTCCATATCGGTAATAAAACCGGTCCCTGCCTGTTTTTTCTTTCTTGCCATGATATGTTAGTCCTCCCTTATTTTTAAAATCACTATTTGATTGGCTTTCTGCTTAACCTTAAGAAAAACCGGATTCGGCTGCCTTAAACCGCCTGAGCAGAAATTGATAGCGCAGCTGGGCGGCGTTAATCTCGTAGATGTAGCAGTCAATCATTGTGGGATCGACAGCCTGCTCAAAATGATTCCTGGCAGCGTCGATTTTTTCCATGGTTTGATCGATTTCGTCCCGCAGCAAAAGAAGCTCCTGGCTGCGGGAGCGGTTTGCTTTATGGCGGTTCCTTGAAAATAATGCAGGCATAATGATTCTCCTTTCCTGTAGGCTTGCTTACAGGAAAAGTATGGCTGAAAAATGGAAAATTATGCATGATTATCCATATATTCTTCCAGCATAAACCCTAAGCGCATTAAAATACGGGTGGAATCCGCAATAGTCAGATAGTAGTAATTGGCAGTTCCTTCCTGACGGGCATTTACCAAACCGGCTTCTTTTAAAATTTTTAAATGATGGGAAATCGCCGGGCGGGAGAGATGGGTTTTTTCCGTGATCTGGTTTACATTCATCCCGCCTTTGCCGAAGGATTTATTCCCGGTTAAGGCTCCTAAGATCGTCAGCCGGACTTCATCGCCCAGGGCGATAAACAAAGGCATACATTGGTGAAATGCCTCCCGCAGTTCTTCTACAGATGTCAAACCGGATTTGCCGCCTCCTTTCTTTGGTTTAAAAAATTAAACTAATTCTAGCATGGAAGGATTGTGCAGTCAATATATGGAAGGTACAAAATTGAGGGGGAAATTTAGTGAAAATTGCCAAAGAAGGTGCACCTGTTTATGAGCAAAAGGGGGCTGTGTATGCAGCAGAAAGCGCCGAAGGAGCGATCTTCCCTAAAGGAACGCTGCGCAGTGAGAATGGAGCCGGTTGAACGATTGAAATAAATAGTAAAATTTTGTAAAAAAATGATTGACAAATCAAAGGGGATATGGGATAATAAGGGCAGAAATGGAAAAAATATCCTGTAAATTTTATCCAGCACCTGCCGGAAAGGACAGGTGCATATGAGAGAAGGGTGTTTATTTGTCTGCCTCGCTGCGGCAGGCCTGTGGGATGTGAGGGCCGGGCGGATACCGAACCTTTGGCTGGGCTTCTGGCTGATTGCAGGGTTTGGCTTGTTCGCTTGCAGCGGCTGGCTGGCGGCGGCCGGATATCTGATCCGGATTGCTGCCATAGCCAGTATCCTGTTTCTCTTTTTTCTTTGCCGCATGATGGGCGCCGGGGACATTAAGTGCATGGCGCTGATTTGCGGGTATCTTGGCATATCATCCGGTGTGCGGGCAATCGGCCTTGGGATGGTATTTGGAGCTGCATGGTCTTTTATCAGGCTGTTAAGGAAGGGTCTGATGAGGGAGAGGATGGGGCGTCTGTTTGCCTATGTCGGGCAAGTATTTCGTGAAAAAAGAATCTTGGCGTATTATGTGCCAGATCGGGATGGAAAGGATGTGGTGCTGCCCTTGGCGGCCTGCTTATTTCTGGGGTATGGCTTTTCACTGCTTCTTAAGAGCGCTTAAGGTATGCGGGGTAAGGGGGATTTAAGCACGGCTTACGGGGATTTAAGAATGGCTGACAGGCGGCTTGGAGTGTTTAGGGATTATTTCTAGTTAAGGGAGGCAGGGTGCTGGATGAAAAAAAGGATTATGGCCGTTTTTGATGTGGAGCCATGCTATGCGGATCGGCTTGCGGAAGCGGCAAACCAGAGGGAAAAAGTGCCCTTTACGGTAATTGCATTTACCAATATGGACAAGCTGACGGAATTTTCCATGGAAAACCAGGTGGAGATCCTTTTAGTAGATGAGAAATCCCGGCAGGCAGCGTCCCAGGTGAGGGCAAACCAGGTAGTGATCCTTTCCGAGGGGGAGGCTCTTGGAGGCGAAGGGGAGCTGCCGGGGGTATATAAGTACCAGTCGGCTGACGCGATTATCCGGGAGGTAATGGCCTGTTACTGTACCAGGACAGCAGAGCCTGCATCGTCCCAGGTAGGCAGCAAAAGCATTTTAATCGGCGTGTATTCCCCGATAAACCGCTGCTTAAAAACTTCCTTTTCCCTTGTCCTAGGACAGGTTTTGGCAAAGGATCAGCAGGTTCTGTATTTAAGCCTGGAGGACTGCTCAGGGCTTTCCAAGATTATGGGGCAGTCAGGGCCGGGGGATTTTTCGGATGTGCTGTACTATTACAGCCGGGGCGGCTTAAGCTGGGCCAGGTTAAAATCCTTGGTTTACAGCTGGGATCGCCTGGACTATATTATGCCTGTCCGTTATCCCGAGGACTTATGCCAGGTTACGGCAGGGGAGATGGCGGATTTGCTGGTAAAGCTGGCGGGGAAACGGATTTATGAGGTGATTGTGGTGGACTTGGGGCAGTTCGGGAAGAAGGCGGCGGAGGTGCTTGAAGTCTGCGACGGGGTATATATGCCAGTAAGGCAGGATCTGGTTTCCGCGGCCAAGGTGGAGGAATTTGAAGCGTATGCCGCGGCTTCCGGCCATGGGGGAGTGCTGGATAAGATCCGGAAATTAAAGCTTCCTTACCGCAGCAGTGCGGATAATCAGAGGAATTATTTGGAGCAGTTAATGTGGGGAGAACTGGGGGATTACGTAAGGCAGATGTTAAAAGGGAAGCCGGCCTGGAGGGAAGGGTAAAGGGTGAAAGAAAAAGGAAGAAAGGGTAAAACGCAAACACACATCTTTCCCCCTTTGTGTTTGCGCCTCAAATGAAAATGCAAGCATTTTCGCTTGAGGCTTGGTGCAAAATATGGCAGAAATGACGGAAGAAAAGGAAGGGGAGCGCAGCAACAGACAGTCTCTGCGCCGCCGGATCCAGAAGCAGATTATGGAAGAAATTGAGAGCCAAAGGAGCATCAGCGACGATGAGCTTTGGGAAATTATTGACCGGGAGGTGATGGAGGCAGGGAAACAGGATTTCGTTCCCCTTAAGGAAAAGCTGGATTTGCGGACAAAGCTGTTTGATGCCTTCCGCCGCCTGGGGATTCTCCAGGAGCTGGTGGATGACGGGCAGGTGACGGAAATCATGGTGAACGGCAGGGAGAAGATTTTTATCGAGCGGAAAGGCCGGATGGAGCAGTGGGATAAGGGATTTGACAGTGACGAACAGCTTGAGGATATGATCCAGCAGATTGTAAGCCGGGTAAACCGGATGGTCAATGTTTCTTCCCCCATTGTGGATGCCCGCTTAGAGGACGGTTCGCGAGTCCATGTGGTGCTTCCGCCCATTGCTTTAGACGGGCCTGTAGTGACAATCCGAAAATTTCCGGAGCCGATCACCATTGAAAAACTGATCCGGTATCAGTCCTTAACGGATGAAGCCGCCGATTTCCTGAAGATGCTGGTGGTTTCCGGCTACAATATTTTTATCAGCGGGGGGACGAATTCCGGGAAAAGCACATTTTTAAACGCTCTTTCTGCGTTTATCCCGGAGGATGAACGGGTAATTACCATAGAGGATTCGGCGGAACTGCAGATCCAGCAGGTTCCCAACCTGGTCAGGCTGGAATCCCGCAATGCCAATGGCGAGGGGGAAGGGGCTGTGACCATCAGGGATTTAATTAAGGCAGCGCTGCGCATGAATCCCAGCCGGATCGTGGTGGGGGAGGTCAGGGGCGGGGAAGCCTTTGATCTGCTGACGGCCTTTAATACGGGGCACAGCGGCATGGGCACGGGTCACGCAAACAGCCCCCAGGATATGCTGTCCAGGCTGGAATCCATGGTGCTGATGGCGGCAGAGCTTCCCCTTGGGGCTATTCGGAGCCAGATTTGCGCGGCGATCGATATTATCGTCCAGCTGGGGCGGCTGCGGGATAAAAGCCGCAGGGTGTTAAGCATTGTTGAGCTGACCGGCATTGCCCAGGGAGAAATCCGGCTAAAGCCCTTATTTATGTTCCAGGAAGAAAAAGAGGAAGGGAAAAAGATGTGCCCGGGCTGGCAGATGGGGGACGTAAGCATGGAGAAAAGCCAAAAAAAACTTCAGGAAAGAGATGTGAAGATAAAGGATTGGGAGGAAGATGGAGAGAAGAAAAGATGCCGGGAGGGAGAAGTCCCTGGGGGAAAATGCCTGTCTGTCCCAAAAGGGAAAGGCAGGGTGGAGGGAAAGCTTGTCCGGGTGGGGCAGCTTGTCCGGACGGAAAAGCTTGCCGCCGCAGGCTTTGAACTATGAGGAATACCTTCTTTCCCCGGGGGAATGGCTGCTTTACGGGGCAAAGGGGATCGGCGTGTGCGCCCTGGTGTCCTATACCTTTTACCGAAGCCTGGCCGTGTTCCTTCTTCTTCTGCCTTTAGGGACGGCGTATCCGCTGTATTGCAGGAAAAAGCTTAAGAAGGACAGGATTTGGCATCTGGGGCAGCAGTTTAAGGAAGGGATTTTAATCCTGGCGGCGAATTTAAGCGCAGGATATTCCATTGAAAATGCCTTGGCGAACAGCAGCCGGGAGCTGGATCTTTTGTATGGGAAGGAGGGAATGATAAACCTGGAATTTTCTTCCATGGCTAAGAGAATTCAGATGAGCCAGACGGTGGAACAGGTGTTTTTTGAGTTTGCGGACAGAAGCGGGCTGGAGGATGTCCGTAACTTTGCCCAGGTGTTTAAGGCGGCCAAGCGCAGCGGGGGAGATCTGGTATCCATCATTAACCATACGGCAGGGGTGATCCGGGACAAGGCTCAGGTTCAGGAGGAAATCACCAATATGACGGCGGCGAAAAAGCTGGAACAGAAGATCATGAACCTGATTCCCTTCTTTCTGATTTTTTATATTGACAAGGCTTCCCCTGGGTTTTTTTCCATGATGTATGAAACGGGGATGGGGAGGATGCTGATGACCGTCTGTCTGGGGGTGTATGGAATTGCGTTTTGGTTATCAAAAAGGATATTGGAGATTCCGGTTTAAAGGGAAATCCTTTTCCATAGGGGTAAGCGAAATCTTGTGTGTCCTGGCAGGAATAGGGCTGTTTGCAATGATGGAGTTTTCTTCTAAGGAAGATCCCTTAAAAGCGGGATATGTTTACCGCAGCGGATACGGGCAGGGGGAGGAAGAGATCCGTTTGATTGCCCAAGGGGCAGGGGAGGATGCCCGGGATTTGGAGCTTGCGTTTACGGTGGAGGAAAGGCGGTATAGGGAGGAAGAAGCCTCAGGGAAAATTGAGGAGTTAGCAAAACAGCTTCCATCACGGATTGCAAAGGGAAACCCGTCCTTAGATCAGGTAAGGACAAATCTGGATTTAATTACCAGCGACAGGGAAACCGGCTTTCGCATCCGGTGGGCCAGCAGCGAGTCTGGTTTGGTTAGTCCCGGAGGGGAGGTATATGGGGAAGGAGCGGATCCGGAAAATGGGCAGAAAGTATTCCTTACGGCGGAAATCTTTGACGGGTATGGGAATTTTGGAGAGGCAGAAATCCCGGTTACGGTATTCCCGCCGGCCTTGTCCGAAGAAGAGCGGCAGAAGGCGGGGCTTTTGGAGGAGATTCGCCGCATGGAGGGTCAGGATCGGACGAAGGAGGGATTTTATCTCCCTGAGGAATATAAGGGGAAACCGGTCACTTACCGGAGCCCGGAAGAGAGCGGGCATATTTGGCTTCTGTTTATGGGGCCTGTGATGGCCCTGCTGCTAAGGGCGAGAAAGATAAGCAATGAGAAACAGCAAAGAAAAGAGAGGGAAAAAAAGCTGCTTTTGGATTACTCTCAGGTGGTGTCAAAGCTGCAGATTTTCCTGGGGGCAGGAATGACGGTCAGGACGGCCTGGGAGAGGATCGTGCTGGATTACCAGGATATCCGGGAGAAGGGAGAGGAGGAGAGGCCGGCTTACGAGGAAATGCTTCAGACGTACTACCAGTTAAAAAGCGGGGCAGCGGAAGGGAAGGCCTACGGGGAATTTGGCCGCCGGTGTATGCTGCAGCCTTATTTAAAGCTGGCGGGGCTTTTGGAGCAGAACCGGAAAACCGGGACGAAAAACCTTCGGTATCTGCTGCAGACGGAAATGGCCGATGCTTTCGAGCAGAGGAAAAACCTGGCCAGGCGGCAGGGGGAAGAGGCGGCCACAAAGCTTTTGATCCCGCTGTTTCTGATGCTGGGGGTGGTGATGGTGATCGTGGTGGTTCCGGCATTTTTGACCTTTTACGGATAATCCTAGTGTACTGTCTCGATTACTTTCAGCTAAATGACGCAGGACAGCGTGCCCCGCTTTATCGGGCATGAATTTTCAGTCTGCAAGGCGGCTGAACGAGGCGATACCCTCGCTTCGCTGGGGCAGGCTCTGCGGTGGCATCGTTGACTGATGGTGCTGTGTGCCAGTGGCACACGTTTAGCACGGACCGAAGCGGAGCGAAGACCAACGCGGCAGATGGAAATTCAGACAAGTCATTTGGCTGAATAAAATCCGGTAGCTACACTAGTAAACCATTATAGGCGTTGCGACAATTTAGGAAGGAGCTTTAAGGATATGGCAAAAAGTATTCAGGCATTTTTGATGGAAGAAGAGGGAATAGGGGTTATTGAGGTAGTGTTGATTTTGGTAGTGCTTATCGGTTTGGTGATTATCTTTAAAAAGCAGATTACTGATCTGTTAAATAATATTTTTAAGGAGATCAATACCCAGTCAAAGGAAGTTTATTAGGATCACGGTATGGCCTTTACTATATCCGGAGAAGCCTTGCAGGACAGCGGCCAGGCTATATCAGATATAAATTTTTATCAGCAGGGCAGCGGCCAGGCTATATCAGATATAAATTTTTATCAGCAGGGCAGCGGCCAGGCTTTATCAGACATCAATTTTCATCAGCAGGGCAGGGAAGGGAGGGAAGCAAATTGAAATGGAAGGGTCAGATCTCAGTTTTCTTAAGCCTGATCCTTATCTCGGTCTGTGGCCTGATCTGCGGTCTTTTGGAATCGGCGCGGACGGCAGGGGCAAGGTGCTTTATCCAGACAGCAATGCATTCGGCTATGGATTCCCTGTTTAGCCAGTATCACAGGGCCTTATGGGAAAATTACCGGATTTTCGGCTTGGAGCACCGGGAGGAGGAAGATTTGGAAGAGGATTTTGCCCGGTTTATGGAGCCGTATTTAAAGCAGGGGAACGGGTATCCTTTTGCGCTGGAAGACAGCCAGGTGACGGCGAAGCAGACGCTGACGGACGATTCAGGGAAATATTTCCAGCAGGAAATCATGGATTATATGAAATATGGGATCTGGACGAAGGAGTGGGACGAGGGCAGTGTCGGAGAGGCCATGGACACTTTAAAGGAGGCAGGGCAGATTTCCGATATGAGCCGTTCCATGGAGGTGGAGACAAAAGATGCCTGGAAGCTGGAAAAAGCCCTGGAGAACCTGGCGGAATGCTTAAAGGAACAGGGAAGGCTAAAAAACCAGGCAGCCGCCTGCCTGGACGAGGGGGACGGAAGCGGATTCTGCAAGGAAGGGGACAAGCTGATTAAAACCCTGGAAAAGGTTCCCCGGCTGGTGGAAGCGTATGAGAAGCAGGCAGACAGGCTGGGCAGGCAGCTGGATAAGCTGAGGGCGGATTACGAAGCCAAAACGCCGGATGTGCGGGAAGAAGTAAGGGCAAATTTTGAGGACAGCCTGGGAGAATACGCTTCCTATGTTGATCAGGACGGAGAGCGCCGGATGCAGATAGCGGGTCTTAGGGAAAAGGCCGCGGAACGGATTGCTTTGGTAGAAAAGGTGCAGGAGGAGGCAGAGGAACTGGAGGAGTTCATTGGGGAATGGGAGCCGGAAGATGAGGATGACGAGCTAAATACAAAAGCTTTGTGGGAGCCGATTAAGCGGCATTTTGCCCAGTATCAGGTGCTTTCCCTGCCTTTTGAGGCAGGGATCAAGGATAAGGAAAAGGAGGGCCTGCTAAAACGCCTGCGGGAAATGGCTCAGGAAGGCGTGCTGTCCTTAGTGCTTCCAAAAGGGCAGAGGGTGTCGGAAGGGATGCTTAATCCGTTAACCGGCCCTTCCCACCAAATTTCTTACGGGGAGGGGGATGCCGGGCTTTTGGAAAAGGCGATGACAGCGGAGTACTGTCAGGTGTTTTTTAATCATTTCTGTGATACCGGCGGGAAGGAAACGGCTTACGAGATGGAATATCTTTTGTTTGGGGAGGAATCGGACAGGGAAAATTTAACCGCGTCGGCAGAACGGCTTTTGGCTGTCCGGGAGGGGATGAATTTAATCCATATTCTGGGGGATAGCGAAAAGCGGAACCAGGCCAGGACGCTGGCGGCAGCGATTGTGGGAGCCTTCGGCCTTCTTCCCCTGGTATCCATTACCGCGTTTCTGATTATGGGGCTTTGGGCCTTTGGGGAGGCCGTGGCGGATGTAAAAGCCCTGCTTAACGGCGGGAAGGTTCCTGTCCTTAAGGGAAAGGAGGACTGGAGCCTAAGCCTGGACGGCCTGTTTGGCTTTGCGGCAGGGAAAGGCTTAGAGGGGAGTAAAAATAGGGAATCCGGCCTAAGCTATGAGCAGTATCTGACCATATTCCTGTTTTTCAGCCCGGCAGCCCGGCTGCTTTACCGGATGATGGATGTGATTGAGATGAATTTAAAAAGGGAACAGGAAAATTTTAAGCTTTCCCGCTGCGCATACCGGGTGGATATCCAGGCGCAGCTTTGTGGAAAACACGTTTATTTTTCCTTGGGATTGTTGAAAAGCATGGCAGGCTTTGGCCAGGCGGTTTATCCCCTTACGGCGTCTGCGGCAAAGGCTTATTAATCGGTTAAGCATTCAGGAGGTGAAGGCCCATGCTCTTTTTTCAAAATATGAAATATCTTAGCAAAGTAACTCTCCAAGTACGAAAGCCCGATGAAAAAAATTATCGAAAAAGAACATATTGCGAAAAAAGGGCGTGGGCCTTTTCCTCCTGGAAAGCTTCCGTTTCCGTGGAAGCGGCTCTTTCTCTTTCCCTGTTTGTCTTTGCCATGGTATGCATGATGATTCCTTTTTCTATGATGGAGCGGCAAAGGCAGGTGCAGGCGGCGCTGGAATCGGCAAATCAGCAGCTGTGCCAGTACGCATACCTGGAATACCAAATGGGCAAAGGGAAGGAGCTGCCAAAGGATGGGGAGGAATGGAAGCAGGAGCTGGCGTGGAATCTTTTGCACCGCGGGGCAAAGGCAGGCGGACAAGCGATGGCTGAGGGAATGTTTCCCAAGGAAGGGATGAGCAGGCGATCCTTTTCCGGTTCCTCTTATTTGGAGGATGAAGAGACCATAGTGCTTGCCATGGATTACCAAATGCGGATGCCCTTTTCCATCCTGCATTTAGATTCCATTCCCTTTTCTTCAAAAAGCGCCAGGCGGGCTTGGATCGGCAGGGACGGGCTGGCAGACGAGGGCGGCGGAGAGGGAAAAGAAGATGAGGATCCGATTGTGTATATCGGGAAAACTTCTACCCGATACCATAAATCCAGAAGCTGCCATTACCTTTCCAACCAGCTGCGGACGGTGGACTACGAGCTGGTAGCCAGCTTAAGGAACCAGGGCGGCGGGAAGTACTATCCCTGTGCGGTCTGCGGTTTGGGAGCAGGCCCTGGAAGCCGGGTGTATATTATGGAAAGCGGGAACCGATACCATGGGGATAGGCAGTGTTCCTCCATTATCGCGTATGTGCAGGCGGTTCGCCTTTCGGAGGTGGAGCATATGGGAGGATGCTCTTACTGCTGCCATTAAAGGGTGTGGAGCCTGCAGCAGGAACGTTGACTTTGACGGTGACGAAAAGGGAGGGTGAAGATGAGTTTTTTTCTGTATTTGGCAGCGGCGGCATGGCAGGACGGAAGGGAAAAGCAAGTTTCTGGCTGGGTGTTTTTGTTTTTCTCTGTCCATTTTTTGACAACTCAGATTTGCCAGAGCATAGTTTTGGCGGATATGGGAAGATTTCCGGCAAATGTCTGGTTTTACGGGATAGCGAAAAGACCGTCTCCCTGGGAGCTTTTGTGGGGCTGCTTAATAGGCGCGGCTTTATTGGGAATTAGCCGGATAACCGAAGGAGCCTTGGGAGAGGGGGACGGACTGTTTTTTATGGTTTCCGGGCTTTATTTAGGGTTTTGGCGAAATTTGTTTTTCTTTGTGGCTTCCTTGTTTCTGTGCAGCATGGCAGGACTGGTATTCCTGGCGCGGGGCAAATATAAGGGGGAAGGCTGCCGGAAGAAAACATTGCCATTTCTGCTGTTTGCCTTTCCAGTGGGCATGCTTTTGGCAGGATGGTAAAGGAATCGGCATGAATTAGCAGGAAGGAAAGACCGGATGATGAGGGAAGGAAAGATCGGATGACGAGGGAAGGAAAGACCGGATGACGAGGGAAGGAAAGATCGGATGTGGGGGACAGAAAAAAGGGATGGCTGGAAAAGAAGGGCAAATGATGGGGAAAGGGTGGCTGGAAAGGAAATATGCTGGCAGCTATACCATTGAGACCGTGTGGGTAATGGCAGTGTTTTGCCTGGTAATGGTGGTTTTAGTCCAGCAGGCTTACCGCCTGCACGATGAGACAAAAAATGGGATGAGCCTTCAGGAGGCAGTGGAATTAGTCCGCCACGATGAGGACGAGCGGGGAGAGGAGCTGGTAAATGAGGCAAAGGGACGTCTTGGGCTTGTTCTTTCTATGGATGGAGTAGCATTGGAGGTGGAGCAGGGAAAGAAAAAGGCAGTTGGGAACATATCCGGGCGGGAAAAAGGCGGAAAGTGGAATTTGGAAATTTCCAGCGGCGTCTATGAACCGGAGGAATTTCTTCGGAAGCTGGCGGCGCTGAAACAGTTGGAGGAGCGATATGAACGTCAGATACAAGAGGGAAATGCGCCATAATTATTTGATTATGGATGCTTTGGAGAAAAACCGGGAAAGCTTTGAGATTCGGATGCTGACCGTTAATTCCATAGAAGGGATATTAAAGTTTCGGATGAAGGAGGAGGAAGAACATTCCTGCTATTATTATGAGATTACCTCCAAGCAGCCGTTAAGCCGTCTGCTGGAGTTTAAAGAAATCAGGCGGGAAGAGCTTGCCAGCTTGATTACCGGGATTGGGAGCATATTAAACAAAATGGAAGCTTATCTTCTTCAGGAAGCAAATATTCTTTTAGAACCAGAGCATATTTATATTGAGCCGGAAACGTTCCAGGTTTGGCTGTGCTATGTGCCGGGATATGGGGGAGATTTTCCAGCGGCCATGGAAAAACTTCTGCAGTTTCTGTTAAAAAAGGCCGATCACCAGGACAATGATACGGTGGTGCTGGCTTACCGTCTGTACCAGGAAAGCCAGAAGGATTACTACGGCATAGAAGATCTGTTAAGGTCTGTCCAGGAAAGCCAAAAGGGAAATCGCCAGGGGAACCGGAACAAATCCCGTGATCAGGATGGGCGGGAATTTGAAGGGAGAGAAGAAGGGGAAGGGAGGAAAAGAGAAGGCAGTAAAGGGAAAAGGCCATTAGAGGGGGAGGGTGATGGTTGGAAGGAGACATTTTTTGAGGAACCATCTGAGGAAGAGGGAAGAAAAAGGGAAGGAAAATTGGCTAAAGAGAAGGGATTTAGGAAAAAACAAGGAAAGCCAGGTGGGGAGGAAGAGGAAAAACAGAGGGGAAAATTGACCCAAAAGAGGAAAACAGGGTCGAAATTTGCAATCCTGGCCGTGCCGCTCCTAGCGGCAGGATGCCCTGTGGCAGTATGGCTTTTGGCCGGAGAGGCCGGAATCAGGCGGTATGGGGGCAGGATGCTTTTGGGAGAAGGGGCAGCGTTGATTCTTTATATTCTTTTGTTAGAGTTAAAACGAAAGCTTGCCGGGAAATTTAATGACGGCAGAAATGGCGGAAAGGAAGTGCTAAGGGTAAGGGAATCAAGAAAGAGGGAATCTTTTGAAAAGAAGGAAAAGGCAAAGGAGAGGGAGGGCTTAGAAAAGCGCGGGAATTTAGGAAGGAAGCCTTACAGGGATAAATTAGAAGATCCTGAGTGGTATATGACTTTTGAGGGAGAAGAGGATGGGTTTGAAGACGCTCCAGACTGGGAAGAAGAAAAAGGAAAGAGGCGGCAAAACCGGCATAGTGGCAGCTGGGCAGCAGGGGATGAAGAAGATGCAGAGGATATCCTAGATATGGAAGGGCAGAATAAGGATACTATGCTTTTGGCGGAGGCAGATGCTCCTGAGAAGAAGCCCCATATGTTAAAAAGCCTGGATCTTTCCGTGGGGGATATCCCTGTCCCTTATTTTCCTTTTATCATCGGAAAACAGGAAGGGATCGTAGATCATGTGCTGAAGCGGCCTACGGTCAGCCGTCTTCACCTTCGGATTGACTGGGAGGAAGGGGAGTATAAAATTACGGATTTGAATTCCTCCAATGGAACGGTGGTAGCAGGAAAATGTCTGGAGGCAAATGAATCCTGCTTGGTTAACAGCGGCGATAAGGTTCAGATTGCAGATTTGCCCTTTGTTTTTTACTGACAAGGGGAGTATAATGCAAAAAACAGAAACTTTCTTTGAAATTTTTGAAAAGGGACTTAACATCGTTTCCAATTTGTGCTAAAATAAACCCAATTCATATAAGGAGCGCCGCGATGAATAGAAGAAGACAAATGGCATACGTTACGTGGACGATCATGTTGCTGAATGTGATCTATTTTCTTTTTTTGGATATTTTTGGATCCTCGGAAGATGCCAGTTATATGTTGCAGCACGGAGCCATGTATGTACCTTACGTTTTAGACGGGGAGGTTTACCGTCTGCTTACCGCAATATTTATGCATTTTGGAATCAGCCATCTGGTTAATAATATGCTGGTTCTTTTTATATTAGGGCCGCAGCTGGAGAAGGAGCTGGGATGGCTTAAGTATCTTTTGCTGTATTTAGGCTGCGGGTGCGGTGCTAACATTGTGTCAATCGGATACGGTGTTTTTATGGAAACCTTTTTTAGCGTTCCCATGAACACGGTATCTGCAGGTGCCTCCGGGGCAATTTTTGGCGTAGCCGGAGCGCTTTTGTATGTGATCCTTTTAAACAAAGGAAGGCTGGAAAATATTGACGCGAGGCGGATTGTGGTGATGATTGTGATGTCCTTATACCTTGGGTTCCAAAGCGTGGGGACGGACAATTTAGCACATATAGCCGGTGTGGTGATTGGTTTTTTCCTGGCGATTTTCCTGTACTGGAAGCCTGGGAGGCCATAAGGTTGCCGGAGGAAGGAGGTAAGCAGCATGAAAGAGGATAAATGCATTTTTTGCAGGATTGCAAACGGTGAGATCCCTTCTGCCACTGTGTATGAGGATGATCAGTTCCGTGCAATTTTGGACATGGGGCCAGCATCAAAAGGGCATACGCTGATTTTGCCGAAAGAGCATTTTAAGGATGTGTGTGAGCTAAAGGAAGCCTATGCATCCAAGGTTCTTTCCCTGGGGGGAAGGATTGGGGCTGCCATGAAAAAAAGCCTGGGCTGTTCCGGTTTTAATTTGGTTCAGAATAACGGGGAATCTGCCGGGCAGACCGTATTTCATTTCCATTTGCACGTGATCCCCAGGTACGATGGGGAAGCGCCGATTGTCACCTGGAAACCGGGCAGTCCCACTCAGGAAGAATTGCAGGAAACAGCAAAACGTATTCATGCAGAATTGTGATTACTCCGAACAGGAGAATAACGGTATGCGGCAGGAGATTAACGAACTGCTGGAAAAAATTTATAACCAGTACCAAAAGCCCCTCCGTGTATTGGTGCGCAGCTACGGTGTGCCCTCAAAGGATGTGGAGGATATCGTGCAGGAAACCATCATCTCATACTATCAGCATTATCCCTTGGACTGGCCTCCTAAGCTGATGAAAACCTTATTAGGGATTATTCTGAGGAATAAAAGCGTTGATTATTTCCGGAAAAATAACCGGGAGTGGCTGATTCTGGATTCAGATGAATTCATTGAAGATGAAGAATTGGCAGTCCGGTACGGAAAAGATATGCTGGAGCAAATAATCAATAAAGAACTGTACGTGGATGTAGAAAATGCATTTGCTCAGCTAAAGGAGGAGATGAAAATCCCAACAAAGCTTCATTTAATTGATGGGATTCAGGAAAAGGTGATTGCCGAAATGATGGGCATTTCAGCGGTTGCCTGCCGCGCTAGGGTTTCCAGGGCAAGGAAGCTGCTGAAAAAGATCCTGGGGCCGAAATACGGGTTGCAGTAATCCTGGCTGTTTTTATTTTTTGTCGGCGGTAAGCCAAATGCCCTGGCTGCACGGGCATTTGACTTATTTAACCTATCAAGGAAGTTCCTTGCATTACCGAGCATTCTGAATTTCCTTTGACTTTCCTGCCTGGCCTTGACAGACAGCCTTGTCCGGAAAATTCTGAATATAAGCAAGGCGAATGCCGGGAGCAGACCGCGTTAAGCTGCTAGGATTAACTGTCGGGACTGGTGGATTAAACCAGGGATTCAATCAGGGAAATGATGGTTTCCACCCCATTGTTTAGTGCAGATTGTTCCATGGATTGGATATAGGTTTGACGGCTGTGATACAGATCCTGGATTGCCTGGTATAAAGTATCGTCTGTTAATGCCTCCTCTTCCAGAACAGCGCTGAAGCCTTGTTTTTGGAACGATTTTGCATTTAAAATCTGATCTCCGCGGCTGGCGGCAGCAGAAAGGGGAATTAACAGGTTAGGCTTGCGAAGAGCCAGCAATTCGCAGATAGAGTTTGCGCCCGCCCGGGATATAACAATGTCAGCAGCGGCAAACAAATGCTTTAAGGGTTTATCAACGTATTCATACTGTACATATCCTGGTGTGCCGATTAAGGAATCGTCCAAGTGTTCCTTTCCGCAGATATGTACCACCTGGAAGGTTTCCAAAATGCGGGAAAGGATGGATCGTACTGCTGTGTTTACCTTGACGGATCCTAAGCTTCCGCCGATGACTAAGATAATCGGGCGGTCCGGGCTTAAATGGGTAAACTTAAGCCCGGATAAGCGGCTGCCGGTCAGAAGTTCCGCCCGGATAGGGGATCCGGTTAAAACGGCTTTTTCTTTCGGCAAATAGGGCAAGGTTTCCGGGAAGTTGCAGCACACTTTCTTGGCAGAGGGGATGCACAGCTTATTGGCAAGTCCGGGGGTGATATCGGATTCGTGGATAATGGCAGGAATTTTATAATGCTTGGCAGCTAAAACCACGGGAACCGCAACAAAGCCGCCTTTGGAGAAGACTACATCAGGCCGGTAGGTTTTTAAGATTTTTAAGGCCTGGACGTAGCCTTTCATTACACGGAAAGGATCGGAGAAATTTTTTAAATCAAAATAACGGCGCAGCTTCCCGGAAGCGATTCCCTCATAGGGAATTCCAGCACCTTCGATTAATTTTTTTTCGATTCCCTGGTAGGAGCCTACGTAGCGGATTTCATACCCACGCTCCTTCAAGGAAGGGATGAGGGCAAGGTTTGGGGTAACGTGGCCTGCAGTGCCGCCCCCAGTTAACATAATTTTCTTCATAGCTTCCTCCATTCTGTGTGTTTCACACTTATATTAATATAGTAATGCTTCCAAGGAAAATGTCAACCCTGAAACAAATGGGAACTTTAGAGGGAACGATTTAAATGAGATGCCATGTGGATAAAGGAAAGTCCGGCGCTGACGGGCAGAAATATCAATCCATAAATCAATTAATAAAAGACGCCTACGGCTTAAGCGCAAAGCAGATAAGGAAGCAAATGGAGTGGGCTGAATTGAAAGCACAGTCAGAAACGTTCCTGGATGAAGCGTCCATACCGGAATCGCCGGAAGGGGAATTTTCGGTAATTTTGGCAAAATTGGCTGCCCGGGGCATTACCCCCAGGCGATTGGCAGATTTTGACCAGGAGAGCCGGAAAGCCATGGGGAAGGAAGATTATTTGGATAGGGAGGGTTTGCCCCATCAGATGGATTTGGAGGAGGAGGGATGTAAAGGATTAGGGCTTGGCATGAAAAAAATGCTTGGCTCGGCGGGAAAGCTTTTGGAAAGACCCCTTCGGATAGCAGCAGTTGCCGCCGCCTGTTTGACGGTGGGAGTGGTGATTTTTTTAGCGCCAAGGATAGATGCCATCGCAAAGAAACGCTATCAGTATGAGGCAAGGGTGGAAAGCGGCGAGAGAGGGAGGATTGTTTGGAATAATCAGGATGATTATATTTCGGATGTAGGCAATTTGGAAAAGGCATATGAGCAGATTCGGGATGAGTTGGGGATTCCGGTGCTGAGGTTGAATTATATACCGGAAGGGATGTATCTGTCGAGCTTGGATATTAAGGATGGACAGGTAAAAATGGAATTTGTTTATAAAGGCAATCGCGTATATATGTTTGAAGTTACATATCCAGTAACTGATTCGGGAGCATATTATTCGGATTGTGAAGAATATAAAACAATATTTAATGAATGGATTGAACAGGATATCCCAATTCGAAGAAGTAAAAGAGAAAAAAGAAGTTATGAATACAATGCATATTTTTCAATAAAAGATTCATATTATATATTTTCTGGTATAATGAATGAAGATGATTTTTTTAACATTGTAAAGGACTTAGCAATTGAAAAGTGAGTGTACTATTTGTATTAGGGGGAATTTATCATGAAAAATAAAGTCAAAATTTTATTGGCAATATTAATATGCGGTTTTGCATTTTCATTAACTGTGTATGCAAATGTAAATGAGAAAACTAATTCTTCGGCAGGAGAAGATTCTATATTGCTTCCAGGAAATATAAAGTCTAGTACAGGATATGGAGATATTACTAGAGGAAACTACATTTCTACATCTGTATTAACAATTTCTAATAAAGGCTATGGTGAAATAGGAATTTATGCGAGTACAGCAGCTCACAAACCAGTTAAAAAAATTCGTATGAACGTTTATTTGGATCGTTGGGATGAGAATAAAGAAACCTGGATTCAGGTTGATTATTATTATTTTACTTATGAACAAGAGGGTGAAGAAGATTTGACTTCTGTGTCAGAAGCATTTTCAGTACTCGGCCTTCCAACGGGATGCTATTACCGTTTAAGAAGCTTCAACGCAGTATTCCCCTTTGAAGGCGGTGTTGAATCTCAAGGTCCAGTAACAGATGGAATATTAATCACCGACGGTCCAGCAGTATAAATTTTAACACATTATATATTGATTCCATATTGATTAAACATAGAACATTATACCCAACCCAGTTTATCTGCCAACGCACCACAAACCAATCCAGCCATCCTTAAATTTCCATCCAATATAATCCAATCAATTAAAGCCATAAAGGAAGAATGTTAAAACCATTTTTCCTTTATGGCTTTTTTCAGCATTTTTTCATTCATATTTTTCCGCCATCCCACATATACATATTACCAAGGTCATAAAATACAAGGACAAGGAGTGAGAAACGATGGAGGAGATATGTTATTTAATATCGGATGCATCGAAAAAGGTCGATGTGGAAACCCATGTCCTGCGGTATTGGGAAGAGGAATTAGGGCTTGCGATTCCAAGGAACGAAATGGGACATAGATATTACACGGAGTTCCATATTCGTTTATTTTGCCAGGTAAAGGCGCTTAGGGATAAAGGATATCAGTTAAAGGCGATTAAATCCGCTTTGCAGCAGCTTATGGAAAAAAATCAGGAACCGGTAAATGCGGAAGAGATATTGGAGCAGGATATTTCAAGGACGCTGCAGGAAAATCCCAGGCTGGGGGTTTTATACCGGATATCAGTGGACAAGTCGGGAGCCACCAGAAAAGTGATTGAAGAGCAGCTTCTTAGGCGGGAGCCATCCAATATTGCCAGGCTGCAGGATTACAGCCGCCTGGAAAAAGGAAGCTGGAACGGGGAAGAAAACCGTGCAGTGGAAAAAACAGAAAATCAAGCAGAGATAGAGGAAAAAAGCCAGGAAATAGAGGAAAAGGATGGGCAAACGGAGATGAAGAATAAAAGGAAAAGTCGAACAAAACCTTCTGCCTGGGAGAGAAGGAACGGGATCGTCGTAAAAGTAAAACCTACGGTTGGGGAAAATACGGCAGAGGAAAAAGAGTTATTAAGACGGGATATGGAAGCGGCGGAAACAGGGACAAAGCCAGTCTTGGGAGGGGAAAAACTGCCAGAAAAAGGGACGCTGTTGGAGGAAAGGAAGCCGCCGGAAAAAGGGCTGCTGTTGGAGGAAAGGAAGCCTTCGGAAAAAGAGGAGCTGTTACAGGGAGAGGGCTCCCTTGCTGGCGGGGAATCCCTGGCAAAAGGAGAATTATTCATCGAGGAAGGAGTGCCCACAGAAAATGAACTGGATATACCGGCAGAAACGGAAATTGTCCTGGCACAGGAAAAGCCGGAATTGGATCGGATGACGGCTAAAGAGAAGATGGAGCAGTTTCAGGCGATTATGAACCAAATTATCCAGCGTGCTTTAGAGGCCAATAATGAGAAGCTAAGCCAGGATATCAGCGCTCAGGTTAACCAGGAATTAGCGGAGGAACTGAAAAGTTTAATGCAGATCCGAAATGAGCAGGAAGAAGAACGGTTCCGCCATTTGGACGAAATGATTCGCAGCTGCCAGCGTGAAAGCCAGGGAAAGGCAGAGGCGGCAGCAGCGCGGGTTCCGTTTTTTCGCAAAAAATGGTTTGAAAAAGGAGCGGACAGTAAATTTTAGAGGAAAATCTACCGTCCTTTCAGCCGTGTCATTCGCACTGCACAGTATCCCTTTAGGGGAAACCACGCTTACGTGCTCTCTGCTGCTTGCGCAGCTCCTTTTGCTCATAAACGGGCGCTCCCTCAGTCAAAATCGATGGATGAAAATTCGTGCGAGCACGATTTTCCCTCATGCGATTTTGACTGGCTGAACTATCCATATATAAAATTTCACATCACACCCCTGCAGGCATCCACAAACCCTAAAAATAGATTTCTGGCAGCCGGATCCGTTTCCCATAAATATTCCGGATGCCACTGGACGCCAACGAAAAAGGGATAACCGGGAAGTTCAATTTCTTCCACAATCCCGTCTGAAGCCACGCCTCCGGCGATTAGCCCGGGGCCAAGTTTGCGTATGGCCTGATGGTGGCAGCTGTTTACCTTGATTGTGGTATCATCGCCAAAGGAGGCCAGCAAGGTATCCTTTTTTACGTCTACACGGTGGGAAGGGTGGGTGTAATGCATAGGCTGCTTATGGGCGATAGGGAAGGCGGAGCGGTATTGGCTGTCAATGTCCTGGTAAATGTCGCCTCCTAACCCGATATTGAGGATTTGCGCGCCCCGGCAGATTCCCAGTACGGGTTTTTTCTGTTCCATGGCGATGGACAGAAGGGACAGCTCCATCTGATCCCGTTTTACGGATATAGGGCCGCAGTTCTTATGGGTTTCTTCCCCCCAAAGGAAAGGATGGGGATCAGGGCCTCCGGTGAAAAGAAAGCCTTGGCAAAAGCCGGACAGTTCCAGGAGATCTTCCTTTCCCAATTCCAGGGGAAGGATAAAAGGGATGGCTCCGGCAGCTTCCAGGGCGCGGATGTAAGTGGGACGCATGGAAATATCGTCATTTTCGGTATTATGGGAGGGCGTTAAGCCGATAACTGGTTTTTTCATGGTGGATTTACCTCACAATCAAAGAAACAGTACACTAGAGCGTGTTTGAAAATTCATTTCCGCCATCTGCGCGCCCCACTTCGCGGTATATTTGAGCCAAATTCAGGTTACATAGCCCGCTATGCGCCCTTCATTTGGCTCAAATCTCCCACAAATTGTGACGCACATCTGTCAGAAAGCAATTTTCAAACACGCCCTAGAAATGGCAATACTGGCGTTCTGCCAGTTTAATGATAAGCGTGTCATTACCCTGTTAAGAAAAACCGATCAAAAGCATAAAGAGCAGAACAAAAGTGCCCCTCCCACGCGGGAAGAGGCACTTATGTACGTCTTACAATCAACCTTCCTCAATAGCACCGGTAGGACAAGCGCCAGCGCAGGTTCCGCAGCTAATGCAGGTGTCGGCGTCGATTACATACTTGCCGTCGCCTTCAGAGATAGCGCTTACCGGACATTCGCCAGCACAGGTTCCGCAGCTAACACAAGAATCATTAATTACATATGCCATAATAAATTCCTCCTTAATGGTAATAGATTTGAGTCTATTCTATAATAAAACATGGAATTATTCAAGTGGAAATTGGTGGCCTTGTGTATAAATATTGGTACAAATTGCCCACCCCTTGCCAAATTCCGCAAATCGTATTATAGTAGCAATAGTACAATGAGAAGGAGGAATATACAATGCAGATTAGTAAAGATATGCTGATTGGCGAACTGGTTCAGATGAATGAGGCGATCCCTGCCATGCTGATGAAGGCCGGGATGCACTGCCTGGGCTGCCCGTCTGCCCAGGGAGAGAGCCTGGAGGAAGCCTGCATGGTTCACGGCATCGACTGTGACAGCCTGGTAGAGAACATGAACCAGGTTTTAGCGGCATTATAAGAATTGTCCTAAAAAATGAAAGAAGCTGCTGCAAAGCATGGCAAAAGTAATCCATCTTTGCGGCAGCTTTTTATTTTATAGTTCAGCCAGTGGGAACCGCATGAAGGAAAATCATGCTTGCATGAATTTTCCTTTATCAGTTTCCACTGAGGGAGCGCCCGTTTATGAGCAAAAAGCGCTGTAAGGCGTGATTTTGCGAATGGCGCGGGCTGAACGGACGGTAGCTTTTAACAAAATAGTTCAGCCAGTAGTCACTATAACTGTGTCAGCGCATAAACCGCGTTCTGGCGAATGATTACCTCGTAATGCTCCTCATAGTAAGCCTCCGTAGCGTAGTCATGGTGGATTTTCGTCCCATATTCTGCCAGGATATTGCAAACCTTGTTGAATTCGGCATCTTCTTCGCCGGGGCGGATGACCAAGTAGTATTGGCCGGAGCCTGGATTTTTGTAAAGGATGCTTTCGCCTCGGAAGGCCGGTTCGATCACCTTGGCGGCATCAGACACCTGGTCTAAGGAGGAAAAGGTATAAATGCGCATCTGGCTTGCCAAAGAAACGCCGGGGTCGTCCCCTTTTTGGGGGGAGAAGGCTCCGTCTAATTCCGGAGATTCCGTGCTTTTCAGCGTAGAAGCGGCTTCTGCCGAAGCTTTTAAGTACTGCAGCAGTCCGTCTGCCCCCTCTAACAGCTCGCTTGCCAGGTTATTCAGCAGGCTGTCCTCATCATCGGATGCGGGGGAGAACTTGGAGAACCGGGTATCCAATTCTTCCGGATCATCCATTTTGGTGATTACCAGCATAACGCTTTCGTTAGACAGCGGAATGGCTTCCACCATCAGCGGAATGTCTTCCGCCTCAAACCCGACTTCATTGGAAGCCTTCTGGATCATTTCCCGGAATAAGTTTTTTGCTTTTTCCGTGCCGTATGCTAACTCGGTCAGGTTTAAATTGCGGGCGCTGAGATCTAAATTATTTAAGGTGCAACGGATTTGGTTTTCGTTTATTCGCTCTATTTTCATGAGAATCACTCCCTATCCTTGACTTCTGTCGGTTTCCGTCAGTATTGATCATTATCTTGGCTCTAAAACGGAACGGAATTCCGTTTTGCAAACTTCCTCACTTATACTATACTATACTATATCATAAAATAGCAATTCCTATGAAGAAATTTTTGAAATTTGTAAGAGTTTTAAAATTAGGTATTGCCAAATTATGGAATATATAGTAAAATATTTCCAAGAGATGATGCCGGAATAAGGAGGTGGAGCATTGGGGACACGATTTTATCCGGTAAGTATCAGCTTTGCCGGGTGATTGGGCGGGGAAGAACCGGGACGGTTTACCTAGGGCTCCATAAGGAGCTGGAAGAATACCGGGCGATTAAGGCGGTGGCGAAAAGCAGCGTAAGGTATGAAGCCTTCCGAAAGGAAGCCCTTCTCCTAAAGGAGCTGCGCCATCCGGGGATCCCTATCGTTTACGACATCGAGGAAGATGATGCTTACAGCTATCTTGTGGAGGAATATCTCCAAGGCAATTCTTTAGAAAGCCTGGTGGAAAGCCAGGGGCCTCTGGCCCGCCGCACCGTACTGGAGTACGCGATTCAAATATGCGGCGTGGTAAATTACCTGCATTCTGCAGGGATAGAACCCATATTACATTTGGATTTGCAGCCAAAGAACCTTTTGGTGTGCCATGAAATGATTAAGCTGGTTGATTTCGGGCAGGC
The DNA here is from genome assembly GCA_910575565.1 of Lachnospiraceae bacterium. GTDB lineage: Bacteria > Bacillota > Clostridia > Lachnospirales > Lachnospiraceae > Caccovicinus. The sequence continues at coordinate 68,612 of CAJTFL010000006.1, forward strand.
GGCCATGCTTACAGAAGCGAATCAGGCCGTACAGCGGTTTGGGACTGCCGGTTTTGCGGCTCCGGAACAGTATGACTGCGAGATGGATTTAGACGAACGCACAGATATTTTTGCCATTGGTGGACTCCTATTCTATCTGGCTACCGGGACTTACCCAGATAAAGATGCGCCCCCTGCGAGCTTGGGGCTTAAGCTGTGGAGCCGTGAGGCAGGGAGGATCCTGGCTGCCTGTTTAGAGCCGGTGAAGGAATGCCGTTACGCCTCCGTTAGCCAGCTGGAAAATGATCTGGAAAACCTTAAGGATGGGGCGGCATCATCTCTGGCCGTGGCGGTGTATGGCTTAGAGCCATGTGTCGGCACGACCCATATCAGCCTGGCGCTGGCTGCTTTTCTGTGGGAGAAGGGGATCCCGAACCTGTATGAAGAGTGCCATCCCTCCGACCATATCCGGAGGCTGGCCAGGCGTCAAAGGCTTCAGGCAGATTCCTTTGGAATCTTTTCCGTGTTTGGCTGTGCGGTAAAGCCCTGTTATGGCAGGCAGGCTAAGTTTTCCCAGCACCATTATCCGGTAACGATCCAGGATCGGGGAGTGTGGGGGAAGAAAAGCCATGAGGAAAGGGGAGGGGTTTGCGGAGAGCAGCAGGCTGAGATTTGCCTGCTGGTGGCGGGAGGCAAGTGGTGGAACCGGGAGCTTTATGGGGAAGAGGCCAAGAGCCTGCCAAAGCGCACCATAATCCTTTATAATTTTTCCCACCAGAAAATCCGGGTGAAAATGCCTCAGGGCCTGGAAGGAAAAACCGTGCTTAGGGTTCCTCTTTTTTCCAATCCTTTCCGCCTGGAAGGGAGTTCCAGGGAATGGCTGGGGTTTCTCTGGGATTTGGCGGCCAGGGAGGATGCCGGTCTGTTTAAGGGAAGGATTAAGCCATTTGGAAAACGGAAAAACCATGCATGGAAAAGCGCCGCAGATGCTGCCGGAAGGGTTCAGGAAATCCGGGAAAGGATCAGGCAGATATGCAGCGCTAAGGGTTCAGGAAATCTGGGAAAGGATCAGGCGGATATGCAGCGCTAAGGGAGGGCAGGAAAATGGAGAAGGGACAGGCACAGACCATAGGTCTGATGGGGGCTGATTTTGGCTGCGGAGTTACCCATTTTACCCTGCTTTTTGCCAATTACCTGGCGGCGGTGGAGTGGAAACGGACGGCGGTGCTGGAATGGAATAGCCGCCATGCGTTAAGGGAGTTTGCCGCAGCCTGTACCGGGAAGGATGACGGCGTTAAGCCGGTGGCTGTTCTGGACGTGGATTATTTTCCGGATGGGGGTGCAGAGGAATTAGCCTGGTGCTTGCAGAAAGGGTATGAATGCATCCTGATGGATTTTGGATGCGTCCGGGAAGGGTGGAAGGCGGAATTTTTACAGTGTGGCCAGAAGATATTCTTGGCCGCGTTAAATGAGTGGAAGCTAAGGAGCCTGGCAAGCCAGCGGGATTGGATGGCGAAAGGGAAAGGAAGCTGGAGGTTTTTAACGGTATTTGGATGCGAAGAGGCAAGGCGGGAAATCAAACGGCGTTTTGGCGTGCCGTTCATGCAAATCCCATATGCACCGGATGTATTTTCCATTGATCAGGATATGGCCGTATTTATGCGAAGGATTTGGAGGGAAAAGGAGTGGAAAGACGAGAAAAGATAAAAAGGAAGTTAATATGTCACGGTAGAGGCCTCCTTGCGCTGCTTTTCCTCAAAGGAGCTTTGGGCCAATACGGGAGGTCAGCGGAGGGTAAATATGGGAGAGGACAGGCGGAGGAAAAGGATCCAGAAGGAGCAGCACGCATACGTGGATCGGTTAAGGCATTACCGGAACAAAGGCATCGATATTTTTATCGACGGGAAAATGACCAGGCAGGAGCGGGAATGGTACAGGATTTTTGAGGTGCGGGAAGACGGCGCGGTATATATGGCTGACTATGTAAATTCCAGGCAGGGGAGATTGTCGGAGATCCATTTTGATCTGGTCTATTTAGATCTTAGCGCCCATCAGGCCTGGGAAAACAAAAAGCGGCTGGAAGACGCCATGCGTAAAGCACAGGTGCAGCACTATAAAACCGTTCTGCAAAAGCAGCAAAGAAGCTAATTGGAATTTCCGCAAGGCAGTACACTAGAGGAAAAACCGCGGCGCTTAAACAGTGGGAGAACAGAACAATTAAAAATAATCGAAAAACGGGAAGGGAGGGAAGCCATTTCAGCCTGTACAGCCGGGGAGGAAAAGGCAAACCGGAAAAAGAATTGAAAAATTAAAGAAAAAGTAATCCCACTTAACCGTAGGACATGATATAATGTTCACAAAAGCGGAGAGCAGTGCAAAAAGGATTGGCAGAAACTGCGTTGTGCTGGCGCATAAGCAGTTTTTTGCCAGTCTTTTTCCATAGGGCGAAAAGCCTGTGGGCGAGACCGGGCAAAGCGGGTAGCTTGCCGGCATAACGCACTGAAAGCAAATCTGCGGATCAATAGAAACTTATTTTTGGAAGGAACAAAAAGGTATGAAAAAAGTCGTCCCCATTCTGCTGTTAATCGGAGTTGCCCTTTGTGCATTGATTGGAAGCTTAGGGTATAAAGCGTATAAAAAGTATTCCCCCACAAAGGAATCAGCCAATTTAGAAGAATTTTATCAAGCTTCCGGCTCCCAGTCGGCCATATTCCTTAATGATGAGCTTCAGGAGGCCAAAGGTCTTTCCCAGGGGGGGCATATTTATTTCCCCATTTTATGGGTTAACCAGAACTTAAACGAGCGTTTTTACTGGGATTCCAATGAATGGCTCTTGATTTATGCCTTGCCGGAAGAGATCCTGCGGATGGATGCTGCCACCAGAGGAGCCAGCGGCGCCCCCGTGGTGGTGATTCAGGATCAGGAAGCCTACTTGTCCGATGAATTGCTGCTTCAGTATACCAATGTGCGGCTCCAGTCCTTTTCGGGGGAGGTTATCCGCACATTCGTGGACAGTAAGTGGGAGGCAGAGGAGTGGCGTACCATGAAAGGCGGGGGAACTGTCCGGGAAAAGGGAGGGATAAAAAGCCTGGTGGTAGCAAAGGAACCAGAAGGAGCCAAGGCAAAGGTGATCGATACCATGGAGCGCTGGGCTAAGGTGCGCACGGAGGATGGGCACATCGGCTATGTGGAAAACCGGAAGCTGGGAGAGAAGGAAGAACGGATATACGACAGTGCCTACCAGGCTCCGGTTTACCAGAATATATCAAGCGACCGGAAAATCTGCCTGGCCTGGCATCAAGTGACCAGCCCGGAGGGGAATAAATCCATCCAGAAGCTTTTGCAGAATACGAAAGGCATTAATGTGATTTCGCCAACCTGGTATGCCTTGACGGATAATGACGGGAATTATAATTCTTTTGCCGATCGTTCCTATGTGGATTACCTTCATGAGCAGGGGATCCAGGTGTGGGCCTTGATCGATAATTTCAGCAGCAATGTGCAGACTGAGGTTTTGCTGTCGAAAACGGCTACCCGGCAGAAATTGATTGAACGGCTGATGCAGGAGGTGGATACCTACAATCTGGACGGGCTGAACCTGGATTTTGAAAGCCTTAAGGAAAGCGCAGGCCCCCATTATGTCCAGTTTATCCGGGAGCTTTCCGTATCCTGCCGCAAAAAGCAGATTGTGTTGTCGGTAGATAACCACGTCCCGGCCAGCTTTAACGCGTTTTATAACCGAAAAGAGCAGGGGATTGTAGCCGATTACGTGATTATCATGGGGTATGATGAGCACTATTCCGGCGGGGACGCAGGGCCGGTGGCTTCCATGCCTTATGTGAAGAAAGGGATTGAGGATACCTTAAAGGAAGTTCCTAAGGAAAAGGTAATCAATGCCATCCCTCTGTATACCAGGGTGTGGAAGGAAAATAAGGACGGGGAGACCAGCTCTGACGCGCTGGGGATATCGGATGCCAAGGCCTGGGTAAATTCAAACCGGGTAGCCCTCCAGTGGCAGGAGGATAACGGCTTGTATTACGGCCAGGTTCCCGGTGAGGAGGAGCGCAAGGAAATTTGGCTGGAAGAGGAAAAGTCCATAGGGCTTAAGATGAACCTGATCCGGGATTACGATCTGGCAGGGGTGGCCTGCTGGAAGCTGGGCTTTGAACCGGCAGCTATTTGGGATATTGTTAAGGTTAACGAATAGTTTGGAAGGAGAAGCTCCCATGGGAATCTCTGTGCACCGCAGACAAAGGGATATTGGATACGAAAACAAAAAAAGGACGGATAGGAAGGGAAGGAAGCTTCGCCTCTTACGGGCAGGGATAAGCTTCGGCCTGATTATGGCTCTTACGGGATGTTCGCTGGGAAAAGGCAAGGATGAGCCTGCTGCCGTGGAAACCAGGGAGGCTCCTTCGGAGGCGGAGACTACGAAGCCAACGGATCCCATTGGGGAAACCATAGAGCCTTTTCCTGACTGGGAGACTCAAAGCGCCCTGGAGGTTATTCCCGGGACGAAAATATTGATTGCTACGGATATCCATTACCTGGCCAGAGAGCTTACGGACATGGGGGATGTTTTTGTGGATATGATCCAGCATGGCGACGGCAAAGTGACCAATTATATTTGGCAGATTATGGAAGCTTTCGTCCAGGAAGTGATCCGGGAGAAGCCAGAGCTGCTAATCTTAAGCGGCGATCTCAGCCTGAATGGGGAGCTGTTAAGCCATCAGGAGTTTGCAGGGTATTTGCAGGAGATCGAATCTCATGGGATCCCGGTAGCGGTGATTCCCGGGAACCATGATATTAATAATGTAGGCGCTTCCCGCTACAAGGAAGGACGGCGGATTCCGGCGGAGATTACCACTCCGGAGCAATTCCGCCAAATTTACGGGGAATTTGGCTACAATGAAGCCCTTAGCAGCGACCCGGAATCCTTAAGCTATGTGTATCCGGTCAATGAGGATATCTGGGCGCTGATGCTGGACAGCTGCCAGTACAAGGAAGAAAACTTAATTGGCGGGATGATTGATTTGGAAACGTATGGCTGGATTGAAGAGCAGCTGGATGCCGCCAACGAGGCGGATGTGATGCTGCTGCCGGTAAGTCACCATAACCTTTTAGATGAAAGCCGGATCTATGAGGATGACTGCACGATTGAGCACAGCGAGCGGCTGATCGAGATGCTGGAGAACTGGGATGCTACCCTTTACTTAAGCGGCCATCTCCATGTGCAGCATTATATGAACAGCGACCGGGAGTTTGACGGGACGGCAGGGGTTTATGAGATTGTCACCAGTTCCTTAGCCACCCCGCCTTGCCAGTACGGGGTGCTGTATTTCCAGCCGGACGGGGCGTTTGATTATCACACCCAGATCCTGGATGTGGATTCCTGGGCTAAGGCATCCGGGCAGACGGATATTAATCTGCTGGAATTCTCCCAGTACCGGGTTCCGTTTCTGGAAAATGTTTTTTATAACCAGGCCCATGACCAGCTGGAAAGGATGGCGGATCGGGGCTTCAGCGATGTGCAGATGGGGCGGATGAGCCAGGTTTATGCCAAGGCAAACTGCTACTATTACTGGGGGAGGGCGGTGGAGATCGCCAATCCCCTGCGGGAAAGCGAGGAATATGAGCTTTGGTCGGATTATGGGGCGGACAGCCCTCAGGCAGAGTATTTGGAATATATTTTGGACGAGGCGGTGACGGATTATAACCATTTAAAGGGAAAGTAAAGGAGGATTTGCCGGAATAGCAGGGAGAGGAAACGCATAAAGTAAATGGAAGAGCATAGGCGGTGGTTTATGAAAGGCGTATTCCGAAATTGTGTGCTTGGGGTAGTTCTCCTGATGGCGGTATCTGCCGTGTCCCTTTACATGGGGCAGTTTGGCCAGGCGGAAGGCGTATCCTCCGGCCAGGGGATCCTGATTAGGGGAATCCGGAAAATATTTTCGGAGGCTGGGGGAAAGGGCGGCGCAAAGGAAAGGGAAGGGAAAAAGGCCATTGTGGTTTTGGATGCTGGACATGGAGGATTGGATCCCGGAAAAGTGGGGGTGGACGGCCAGCTGGAAAAGGAGATTAACCTTCAGATTATCCGGAAGCTGAAAGCATATTTGGAAATGAATGATGTGGAGGTGGTGCTGACCCGGGAAAAGGATGACGGCCTGTACAGCTCCACGGATAAAAATAAAAAATCTGCGGATATGAAGAAGCGGGTGGAGATTATTAACGGGGCAAAAGCGGATGTGATGGTCAGCATCCACCAGAACAGTTACCATCAGCCGGAAATCTCCGGCGCACAGGTATTTTACTATCAGAATTCCCAGGAGGGGAAGCGGTTTGCCCAGCTTATGCAGAAACGGTTTGATTACTGCCTTGGGGAAAAAAACAGAAGGCAGGCAAAGGCCAATGGGAGCTATTATCTGCTGTCCCACTCCAAGCCCGTATCCGTTATCGTGGAAGCCGGGTTTTTGTCCAATCCGAAAGAAGCCGCCCTGCTGGAAACGGAGGAATACCAGGATAAGGTTGCCTGGACGGTGGCAGTAGGAATTTTATCGTATATTAACACAAAAAATGAGGGGTAGCGTTTTGGATTAAACGCTATCCCCTATGCTTTAAATCATGTTTTGAACGCGGCAGATGAAAGAGAAAAGCTTACAAGTTTTCCTTGTACTGCTTTAAGGCTTTTGCAAGCTGATCCGGGCAGGAAGTGGGGCGGGGGCCGCAGTGGATGCCGTCTAAGCGGCTAATGGCATCGTCAATATCCATGCCTTCGATTAACCGGGCCACGCCCTGGGTATTCCCGGCGCATCCTCCTTCAAAAGTAACGTTTTTCAGTTTGTTGTCTTCTACTTCAAAATGAATTGCACGTGAACAAACGCCCTGAGTCTTATAAACCATTTTAATTCCTCCTGTTTTTCGCTGTGAATCATATCTTTGTTTCCTATAAGTATAGTGGATTGAAAAAGATTGTCAAGCTATTTATAATAAGAATGCAGGGCTGGCGCCGGGCCTGCAGGCTGCAGGGAATCAGTGAACAGCGGCCAGCTAAATGATGTTGATAAAGCATATGGATTAGGAGGAAAGATTATGTTAGGAATTATCGGAGCCATGGAAGAAGAGGTGGCAAAAATCCGGGAGAGCTTAGAAGGAGTGACGACGAAGCAGATAGCCGGGATGAATTTCTGCCAGGGGAGCCTTGAGGGCAAGCCGGTGGTGGTGGTGCGCTCCGGGATTGGGAAGGTAAATGCCGCGGTATGCACCCAAATCCTGGTGGATTGTTACCAGGTAAGCGGCGTGATTAATACGGGGATTGCCGGTTCCTTAAAGGCGGAGATTAATATCGGGGATATCGTCCTTTCCTCGGACGCTTTGCAGCACGACATGGATGCCACGGGCTTTGGCTACCCGGTGGGCCAGATTCCCCAGATGGATATCTTCGCTTTCCCGGGGGACGGGAAGCTGCGCCGCCTGGCAGAGGAAATGTGCGGCCTGGTAAACCCGGATATCCGTACCCATGTGGGAAGGGTGGTCAGCGGGGATCAGTTTATCTCCAGCAAAGAAAAGAAGGAATGGCTGGTGAAAACCTTTGGCGGAAGCTGCACGGAAATGGAAGGGGCGGCAATTGCCCAGGCTGCTTGGTTAAACGGGGTTCCGGTGCTGATTATCCGGGCGATTTCCGATAAGGCGGATGACAGCGCCAATATGGACTATGAAACCTTTGAAGCCCAGGCGATCCAGCATTCGGTTAATTTGCTTTTAGCCATGATCAAACGGTATGAGCCGTAAAGGGGGTTTTCCCTCCTATGGCGTCAGGCAGCCTTTAATTTTCGATAAGAACCAACTTTTTTTGCGGTTTAGAAGGGGAATTTGACGAACGATTCTAGGCTCTCCGCTCTTCCCAAATGGAAATCCGGCGATTATAATGGATTCTATCAGGCGCAGCAAATACGCCAGGAAGAAAGGGGAGCTAAAGTTATGCTGGAATTTTTACAGACAGGCAAAGCAGTTTACATTCTGGCGGCCGTATGCCTTATGGGGATGATAAGTAAGCTGGCAGCGCGGAATCTTTACAAAGGATTAATTAAAGAGACAAGCAATATGATGCTGACGAAAAATAAATGGCTGCGGGAGTTAAGGCAGCGGGCGGAAGATACATATCGGTTAAATCAGGGAGTAGCCAATACCCGGGTATTTGTGGAGAAACAGATTTATGAGGCTAGGCTGGGGATGTTTACCCCGGACGGCTGGAGCGCATTTTCCAATCAAATGACGGCACTTTGCTTCCTTTTGGGCGGCGGGGCGGCGTTTTGGGCGTATTGGTATCGCTGTGATTCCTATTATATTGTATTGTACAGCTCCATGGGGGTTTTGGCCGGGGTGTTTAACATTATCGTGGATTACGGAGCCGGCCTGGCGGACAAGCGCAGGCGGCTTACCGTGGCCATCCAGGATTACCTGGAAAATGTTTTGTGGAAACGCCTTGGCCGGGACAGGCTTCCGGAGATGGAAGAGGCGAAAGACGGCTTAGGAGGAAAACAGCCTGCCCCGTCCAAGGAAGCTCCGGTCCGGCTGCTTCGTGGAAGGAAGCGGGAGGAAGGGGCTGTGGCAGGAAAGGGGTTAACGCCAGCAAGCCGGGGCGGGCAGGAAGGAAACGTCTTGGCTTCCAGGAGCGGCCAGGTGGCAAATGGCAAGCGGGGGAGAAGCCAGGCGGAGGAGGAAGGGGAGAAAGGGCCTGGGGATGAGGCTTTAAGCCAGCTCAGGAAAAGCTTAGAGCAGGCGGCAGCCGGGCGCAGCGGGCAAGGGCCAAAGCTGGAAAAGGCTGCCGCAAAAGGCGGCGTAGAGCTGTCTGCCGGTGAGAACTGGATGAAGGATTTAAAGCCGGAGGAGATCAAAGTCCTGGGCGAGATTATCCGGGAATATTTAGGCTAGGCGGAAATTCCGGTGAATTCAGCACCCGCTCTTTGTGCCAGTGCCGCATTGAAGCGCTTTGCGTTTTACGGTTACTCTTCGATTACGTGGATTTCCAGGTAATCAAAGGGAATCTCTTCCACAAAGTTATCTTGGGAAAACCGGGTTTTATCATGGCGCTTAAAGGCCCGGATATTTGCGTCCAGCCAGATAGGCTGCCCTAAATCAAATTGGAGGCAGATCTGCTCTAAAGCGCCGAAAACCATCTGCGTCCGCGAAAGGGAAAGATCCGCCATGGGGATAACGGTATCCTTTAAAAGATGGTTGTCTTTCCAGATTTTTCCCCACATACGAAACACGGCTGCACCTCCTAACATTCCGATATGATGATACCAGGATCAAAAGGAGCGCAAAGCGGGAAGTAATCCAAGTATCATATTGATCCTAGTACAGCATTGCGTAAATTCCAGTGAATATGCACCCGCTGTCTACGTCATCTGTAAATCCCACGAAACTCGACGTAGCACCACTACGCCTTCGTTTCGCGGGATTCACATCTAACGCAGACATCAGACGCCTATTCACCGTTATTTACGCAACGCAGTACTAGTATATCGGAATTTGCCGGGAAAGTAAAGGAAGGAATGAAAGGAAGTCCGGCGATCGCCTTTTTGCTTGTAATTACCTGAAAAATATTTTATAATTAGGGCAAGACACAAAGGAGGAGCGCAAGTATGACACAGCCGATTACGGATCATGCTGCCTTCCTGGGCGAGGCGAGGCAGGCGGTGGAGACGCTGAACCGGATAAAGAAGGATTACAGCCAGCTTGAGCTGGAAGAAAAACAGCTGGACAAGCAGTTGGATGGGGAAAGAAAGGCAGTGGACGATTTAGTTTCCCTGACGGTGAAAAAGAGAAGGGAAGAGGTTAATTCCAGTTATGATAAGCAGATTGCCAAAGGGCAGGAGCGGTTGAAGCGGGCGAAGGCTAAGCGGGAAAAAGCAAAGAACCAGGGGATGAAGGATCGGATTATGGAGGAGACGGCCAGCCTTCGGGAAGAGAACCGCCAGATGGCCTTAAAGCTGAAAAGCCTGTTTCAGGCGGAGCGGGTTCCCTCCTTTTGCCGCCGGAGCTGGTACTATGCCCTGTATATGCCAAGGACGCTTAAGGAGATCGGGATCCTTTTGCTGGTTATCCTGGTCTGCTTTGCCGCAGTGCCTTGGGGGGCATATCTTTTGATCCCGGCCCAGGACAGGCACAGCTGGATGCTGATTTTCATTTACCTTGCGGATATCCTTTTGCTGGGCGGCGTTTATTTTACCTTGGGGAACCACACGAAGATGGGAAACCCAGAGGTTATCCGCCAGGGACGGGAGATACGGAATGTGATCCATTCCAATAAAAAGAAAATCCGGGCTGTCACTAAGGCAATCCGCCGGGATCGGAATGAAGCCATCTACAATCTGGAAAAGTTTGATGATGAGATTTCCAGGACGAACCAGGAGCTTGCGGAGCTTACGGCAAAGAAGCAGGAGGCGTTAAATACCTTTGATACCGTGACCCAGACCATTATTTCCGATGAGATTATCCGCAGCAGCAAGGATAAAATTGATCAGCTGACCCAGTCCCATGAAAGGATGGAGGAACGGTTAAAGGATTTAGGGCAGCAGGTTCAGGAAAAGTCCTTGGAGCTTACGGAAAAGTATGAGATTTATGTCGGAAAGGAATTTATGCAGCCGGAGAAGCTGGCGGAGCTGGCCAGGCTGATCCGCAGCGGGGAGGCGGCGAATATTACGGAGGCGATCTCCCTGTATAAAATCGGAAAATAGATGGGATTTCATGTAAATCAGATAGGATTTACGTTAAACGCAGAAGGCAGGCGGAATTTAGGAGGAATTTAGGAGGAATTTAAAGGGCTGCCGGGAAATACTGTTTATCCACAGACATTTCCCGGCAGCCCTTGCCGTTAAATCTGGATATAGTGGTAAGGGATTTGGTTTGCGTTTAAGATCTTTGATTCCCTCTGGTGGCAGGTAAACATGATGATCTGCCCGTCAAAAATTTTCGTCAGCCATTTCAGGGCAGTTTCCAGCCGATTATCATCGTAAAGGACAAAGCTGTCATCAAACACCATAGGCATCTTCTCCGAACCGTTTTGGATTAATTTCGCGGCGGCCAGGCGCAGAGCCAGGTAAACTTGATCCATAGTGCCGGAGCTGACTTGTTCCACAGGAACCAGCTTGGTCTTCGTGTTCATAAAGACGTTTAAGTTCTCGTCAATGCTCATGCTGGAATAGATGCCGCCGGTAATCCCGTGGATTAAATCGGAGGCTTCTTTATTTAGGTGCAGGCCAAAGGAATCCCGGATGGAGGTGGTAAGCTCCGTCATGGTTTCCTGGGCCATGTCAATGGCCGCCAGCTCCTGGGCGATCCGGTCGTTTTCGGCCAGCACCTCCTTAAGCCCTTCCGCCTGGGTCTTGCAGTTTGCCAGGTGCTCCAGCTTCTTTTCCAGCTCCCACTGGAGCTTCTGCTGCTTTTCAATCTCTTCCCCGAAGCTGCTTTGCTGGGCTTTTAACATATTCATCTGCCCGGTTAGCTTGGCTACGCTGTCCTCGGAGGAGAGCACGGCGCGGCTTAGCCGTTTAAATTCATCCATCCGGGCTAAGAATGCGTCCATGGCTTCCTGGCTTACGGACTCATCTCCCAGCTGCCTGGAAAAAATTTCCTGCATCAGCTTTCGGCAGTAGTCCATGTCCTTCCGGTAGCTTCCGTTCTTGGCAAAGATCCAAAGGCCCCAAGCCAGGCAGGCAATGGCAAGGACTAAAAGGAGGATGGAGGGAAGGAAGCGGTTGAGGCGCCACTGGGTAAGGAGAGCGAGTAAAGGCTTCCAGTTCCTCGCCACCGACGCGGTGAGGATAATGCTTCCTATTCCTGCTAGAAATCCAAGGATTAAGGCCATGGAAGCCCCGGCCGTCCTGGTTTTTTTCTCGCATAAAGCCTTGGCGGAGGAGTAATCTGCGTAGATTTTCCGCCCGTGTTCCTCGTAAGCCTGGATGGAGGCTTCATCCGTGAATTTATTGGATTCCAGAACCTGGTGGCCCCGGGCGATTTTCTGCAGCAGCTCTTCCTTTTCGTGCTGCAGCTGATCCAGCTCCAGCTTGGCCTGGCTTTCCTTCTGCTGGTATTCGATTACATGGTTTTCATATTCAGGGGCGGCGATTTCCCGCTCGATATTCCGGATATCCCCTAGAAGGGAGGTATAGCTTCTGGCCGCCTCCGGAACCATCTGCCGTTCCAGCTCCTTGCGCTGGGATTTTAGGAAGGCGGAGGCTTTCGTGATGTTTAAGGCCATGTTGCCAGAGGTGTTCATATTGGCAATATAGTTTTTTAACTCGGCCACCATGCCTCCGTCGGTGGCGCTTTTTAACTGGCCGATGCTGATGGTATTCACGTAAGCGGTTTCGCTTAAGCCGCACAGGAGCTTATCCATCAGGGAGCGGGTGGGCTCCACTTCCCGCCCCAGGGTTTCATCCACGATGATGAATTCCCGGGTATTTTGGAAGTTCCGTTCGATGCGGTAGATATGGCCGTCGGCTTCTAAGCGGAGCATCCCTTCATAGCCGCCCTTGGAATCCCAGGGCTTGTACCGGCTGAACTGATCCGTCCTGGCGGCCCGTCCCCGCTGCCGTTCCATGCCAAAGAGCATACTTCGGATAAAGGTGTGGAGGGTGGATTTCCCGGCTTCGTTTTTTCCATAGATCAGGTTCAGTCCGTCCTCAAACTGGATGGAACAGTCATGGAACTTTCCAAAGCCGTTTATATGCAAATCTAGCAGTTTCATGACTTAACTCCTTTCATCCTTGGTTTTTATTAAGGCATTGATCCCGTAGTATAAGGCTTTTTTCTCAATCTGGCTCATATTTTCCTTTTGGAGGGCGCGGATGAAAAAGCCAATCATGTCGCTGGGATGTTCTGCAAACAGCTGGGCGAAATCGTACTGAGGCTCGGAATCATCCCGGATATCCACGATACGGAAGCGGGATTCCAGCACGTCCAAATCAAAGGAGATGTCCGGATCCCTCATGCCCCGGATATAAAAACGGTAAATATGCTGCAGCCCCCGCTTCTGGATCTCCTGGGAAATCCGGGAGGCAAGCTCCATATTCGTGGTTTTTGGCGTAACATTCACTGCCAGGGAAATGTATTGGGACTGGCACATGGGAATAAATTCCAGGGCTGTCACCAGCCGGGAGGAGGAATCGATTTCCCCAAAAAAGATGCCGTGGGCCCCGGTTTCCGTCTTGTCCAAGGGCTCTAAGGAGCCGCAGTAGGCGGCCCGCCGTTCTAAAAGCACCTGGGGCTTGTGGATATGGCCCAGGGCGATATAGGAGAAGGGCGAGGCGGCCAGGCTGTTTTTATCTATGGGCAGATGGGTATTGTCCCCCCCGTGAGCCAAAAGGATTTGGATCCGCCCGTTATCGGTGATGCCGGTTTGGTTCAGCTTAGGCTCGGTGATTTCCGCCGTATAGTAGCTGAAGCCGTAAACCTCCACATTAAAATCCTTAAAATAGGCGGAATCAAGCTCTTCATTCATCAGGAAGGTGACGTTGGGACACCAAGTAAAGCTCATCAGGGCGGAGTTAGCCCGGATGCGGTCGTGGTTGCCGGCAATCATTACCACATGGACCGAAGGGATGGTGGAAAATAAATAATTTACTTCTTTAAGTTCCCTGGCCAGGGGCTGGCGGTGGAATAGATCCCCTGCAATAAACAGGAAATCCACATCCCGCTCCTTCGCCTGGCGGATTACTTCTTCAAAGGTTTCTCGGATAGCCTGGGATCGCTCTCTGGACCAGGGCTTGTCGCTGTCCGGGCTCATACCCCAGTGAATGTCACCAGTGTGTATAAATTTCATAAGGCTTCTCCATAAGTCACTATAATTCGCAGTTATTAACGGTTCTCGGGAAGGGGATCACGTCCCGGATATTGGACATACCGGTCAGGTACATTACGCAGCGTTCAAAGCCTAAGCCGAAGCCGGAATGGCGGGCGGAGCCATATTTCCTTAAATCCAGGTAGAAGGCGTAATCTTCCTTCTTAAGCCCCAGCTCGTCCATGCGGGCAAGGAGCTTTTCGTAGTCGTCCTCCCTTTGGCTTCCGCCGATAATCTCGCCGATGCCGGGGACTAAGCAGTCCATGGCGGCTACGGTTTTCCCGTCCTCGTTCATCTTCATATAGAAGGCTTTGATTTCCTTGGGGTAGTCGGTGACGAAAACCGGGCGCTTAAATATTTCCTCGGTAAGGCAGCGCTCATGCTCCGTCTGTAAGTCGCAGCCCCAGAATACCTTGTAATCGAATTGGCTGTTGTGCTCCTCTAAAAGCTTGATGGCTTCAGTGTAGGTGACATGGGCAAACTGGGAATTCAGCACATGGTTTAACCGCTCCAAAAGCCCCTTGTCCACAAACTGGTTAAAGAAATTCATCTCCTCCGGGGCGTTTTCCAAAACGTACTGGATCACGTATTTTAACATCCCCTCCGCCACAGCCATGTTATCATCCAGATCGGCAAAAGCCATCTCCGGCTCGATCATCCAAAATTCCGCCGCGTGGCGGGTGGTATTGGAATTTTCCGCACGGAAGGTAGGGCCGAAGGTATAAATATTGCGGAAAGCCATGGCATACGTTTCCCCGTTGAGCTGGCCGCTTACGGTTAAGTTGGTGGGCTTGCCGAAAAAGTCCTGGGAAAAATCCGGCTTCCCATCCTGAGCCTTGGGCAGATCAGCCAGATCCATGGTCGTTACCTGGAACATTTCACCGGCCCCCTCGCAGTCGCTGCCGGTAATAATGGGGGTGTGGACATAGACAAAGCCCTGCTCCTGGAAGTACTGGTGGATGGCATAAGCGATGAGGGAGCGCACCCGGAATACGGCCTGGAAGGTATTGGTCCTGGGCCGCAGATGGGAGATGGTGCGCAGGAATTCAAAGGTATGGCGTTTTTTCTGCAGGGGATAATCCGGTGCGGAAGCGCCTTCCACCGTAACCTCCGCAGCCTGGAGCTCAAAAGGCTGCTTTGCCTGGGGAGTAGGGGTTAAAATTCCCTTTACGATCACGGCGCATCCTACCCCCAGCTTTGCGATCTCAGGAAAATTTTCCATGGTATCGTGGTACACTGCCTGGACAGGCTCAAAAAAGCTTCCGTCGCTTACCACCAGAAAGCCGAAAGATTTGGAATCCCGGTTGTTTCGCACCCAGCCCCCGATGGTGACTTCCTGGTTAAAATAAGCGTCCCTGTTCTTATATAACTCTCTTACGGTTACTAAATTCATCGTGGTATCTCCTTTTGTCCATTTTCATGTCCCGTTTGTGAAGCCGGCACATAAGCTTGCTTTTGGTTTAAATTATACTTTATTTTTTCGGCGGATTCAAGGGTTGTAAACTATATTTCCTTTTGAGGGCGACAAAAAGTCTGAAAAAATAAAAAAACAAGAGAAAAGATGTTGAAGTATGCACAAATAAGGATAATTTTAGCAAAAATATTTATTCACTATTTTGGGGATATATGTTATAATGGAATACAACAAAAAATATTACAGCAAGAGGTGATAACGTGATTAAAAAAGAGATGATTGCCATGCTTTTAGCTGGCGGGCAGGGGAGCCGCCTGGGTGTCCTCACGGCGAAAGTTGCTAAACCGGCAGTGTCTTTTGGAGGGAAATACCGCATTATCGATTTTCCTTTAAGCAACTGTATTAACTCCGGCGTAGACACGGTGGGCGTTCTGACCCAGTACCAGCCTCTGCGCTTAAATACCCATATCGGAATCGGCATTCCGTGGGACTTGGATCGCAATGTAGGCGGCGTTACCATCTTGCCTCCTTACGAGAAAAGTAAGGGAAGCGACTGGTATACCGGCACAGCCAATGCCATTTACCAAAATCTGGAATACATGGAAAACTATAATCCAGATTATGTGCTGATCCTTTCCGGCGATCACATTTATAAGATGGATTATGAGGTGATGCTGGATTACCACAAGGCCAATAATGCCGATATTACGATAGCTGCCATGCCGGTTCCCATCGAGGAGGCCAGCCGATTTGGGGTAGTGATTACCGATGAGAGCAACCGCATCCTGGAATTTGAGGAAAAGCCGCAGAATCCAAGGAGCAATCTGGCATCCATGGGCATTTATATCTTCAGCTGGCCAGTGCTTAAAGAAGCCTTGGTTAAGATGAAGGATGAGCCGGGCTGTGATTTTGGGAAGCATATTATCCCCTACTGCCACGAAAAGGGCGACCGGGTATTTGCTTACGAGTACAATGGGTATTGGAAGGACGTTGGAACTTTAGGCTCTTACTGGGAAGCGAATATGGAGCTTATCGATATTATCCCGGAGTTTAACCTGTATGAGGAGTACTGGAGAATTTACACGAAGAGCGACATTATCCCGCCCCAGTTTATCTCCGCGGAGGCAAGGATCGAGAAGAGCATCATCGGCGAGGGCAGCGAGATTTATGGGGAAGTGGTTAATTCCGTTATCGGAGCCGGGGTCACTATCGGGAAGGGCGCCATCGTGCGGGATTCCATCGTTATGCAGGGATGCCGGATCGGGGAAGGGGCTAAGGTGGATAAGGCCATTATCGCGGAGGAAGTATCCATCGGCGCTGGGGCGGAATTAGGCGTAGGCGATTACGCGCCAAGCACCTATAATCCAAAGGTATACCAATTTGATCTGGTGACGATAGGCGAGCATTCGGTAATCCCGGAAAATGTCAAGATTGGAAAGAACACGGCGATTTCCGGCGTGACCGGGAAGGAGGATTACCCCGAAGGACAGCTGGCCAGCGGAGACTATATAGTAAAGGCAGGTGGCGCGAGATGAGAGCAATCGGTATCGTATTAGCAGGCGGCAACAGCAAGAGGATGAGAGAGCTTTCCAATAAGAGAGCCATTTCTGCGATGCCGGTGGCCGGGAGCTACCGGAGCATCGACTTTGCCTTAAGCAACATGACGAATTCCCATATCCAAAACGTGGCGGTGTTTACCCAGTACAATTCCCGCTCCTTAAACCTTCATTTAAGCTCCTCCAAGTGGTGGGATTTTGGCCGGAAGCAAGGCGGGCTGTTCGTCTTTACGCCGACCATCACGGCGGAAAGCAGCGATTGGTACAGGGGGACGGCGGATGCCTTATACCAGAACTTGAATTTCCTTAAGACCAGCCATGAGCCTTACGTGGTGATTGCCGCCGGGGACGGCGTGTATAAGCTGGATTACAATAAAGTGCTGGAGTACCATATCGAGAAGAAAGCCGATATTACCGTGGTCTGCAAGGATATGCGGGAAGGCGAGGATGTGACCCGCTTCGGCTGTGTGAAGCTTAACGAGGACGGGCGGATCATTGATTTTGAGGAAAAGCCCATGGTATCCGATGCCAATACCATCTCCTGCGGCATTTACGTGATCCGCAGGCGCCAGCTTATCGAGCTGATTGAGCGGTGCGCGGCGGAAGATCGGTATGATTTCGTGAAGGATATCCTGGTGCGCTATAAAAACTTAAAGCGGATTTATGCCTATAAGATGGAAGGCTATTGGAGCAATATTGCTTCGGTGGAATCCTATTATGAGACAAATATGGATTTCTTAAAGCCGGAAGTCCGGGACTATTTCTTCAGGCAATACCCGGACGTGTATTCTAAGATTGACGATTTGCCGCCGGCCAAGTATAATCCTGGGGCGGTGGTGAAGAACAGCCTGATTTCCAGTGGTTCCATCATTAACGGCACAGTGGAAAATTCCGTTTTGTTTAAGAAAGTATACATTGGGAATAATTGTGTAATCAAAAATTCCATTATTTTAAATGATGTTTACATTGGCGACAATACCGTGATTGAGAACTGCATCGTGGAAAGCCGCGATACGATTCGGGCGAATACCACCCATATCGGGACGCCGGATAAGATTAAGATTGTGTTAGAGAAGAATGAACGATATACCGTATAGAGATGTACCGTATTAGATATACCGTGTAAAAGCCGGGTAAGTGGAGGTTTATTATGCAGATTACAGATGTAAGAGTAAGGAGAATCGAGAAGGAAGGGAAGATGAAGGCAATCGTGTCCATTACATTGGACAATGAGTTCGTTATCCATGATATCAAAGTAATTGAGGGAGAG
Source organism: Lachnospiraceae bacterium (assembly GCA_910575565.1). Lineage (GTDB taxonomy): Bacteria > Bacillota > Clostridia > Lachnospirales > Lachnospiraceae > Caccovicinus. Next base: position 86,674 of record CAJTFL010000006.1, read on the forward strand.
AAGGGGTTATTTATCGCCATGCCCAGCAGGAAGGCGGCAGACGGCGAGTACCGGGATATCGCTCATCCCATTAATTCCGGGACCCGGGAAATGATCCAGAGAGTGATCCTGGATAAATATGAATCCACTTTATTAGAGACAGCAGAAGAGACGGCATAGCGGGAAAAAGTAAACGGATTGACGGATTTAGAGGTAAAACCGCCGCACCAGGCTGAGGGAAGGACAGGATGCTTGGTGCGGCGGTTTTATCCATAGGAAAGACGGAAAGAAATGGCATGAGTGCAAGGCGGAAGTATTAAGGGAAAGTCTTGTTTTCACAGGGATAAATAATTCTTAAAAAATTTTTTTCATTTATCGCCCTAGAATCTGTTTGCAAACTCCAAAATCTGGTATATAATCAAAGGGGAGACTTTATCACCCGCTATTCTTGAGGTTTTTGGCAATATTTTGCAGAAATCCATATAGGCAGGAAAACCTGGGATAAGGAAAAGCTATGGCAAAGCTCCATTGGCGGTTAGTACATGAGCCATGGCTGCATTAGTTTTTAGAGAGCCGGTTCCAGGCAGCGGGGCAGAATAAGGCCAGATGGGAGATAGACAGGTAGTTATGAAAATTGCAGTGTGTGATAATGACCGTACTGCAGTGAAGCAGTTGGTCGGGATGATAAAGGGCATGGATATTGTCAGTGCCTGCAAGGTGTACTATGACATCCACGAGATCGTGGAGGCAGTAAAGCAAGGCGCGGATTATGATATCGTAGTGATGAACATTGGCGGAGCCGGGTTTGACGGAATCCGGGCGGCGAAAAAAATCAGTGAGTTGGATGCGGACACGAGAATTATTTACATGAGCAGGTACACGGAAAAGTATGTGCAGGAAATTTTCCTGACGCCTACGAATTTAAGCGGCTTTCTGGTAAAGCCGGTGGACGAGAAGATGCTGAAGAAAAATCTGCAGAAGGTAATGAAGTCCAGGAAGGAGACTGAAAACCGGAAGCTGGAGATTAAGTATAAAAATGAAGTAAACTCGGTTTTCTATGAGGAAATCTACTATCTGGAAAGCATGGGCCATATGGTAGTCGTACATACCAAAAAAGGGGACTTCCGCTCTTACGGAAGGCTGGAGAAAGTGAAGGAAAGCCTGCCGGACACCTTTGTCCACTGCCACAAAAGCTATGTGGTCAATATGGGCTGTATCCAGAAAATTGATAAAAACAAGATTATCCTGATGGATGGCAGCGTAGTGCCCATCAGCAAATCCCGCTATGGGGAAACCAGAGACCAGTATTCCCTTTATATGGAAGAACTGCTGATGATGCTGCGGAGCGGGGAAGGGAAAAAGGAAGGGAAGAAAGGAAAAGAGGAGCCGCAGTGACGTAAGTCCTTTGGCTCCGTTTCGTTAAATGCATTCCAGGATGCTTCTGGCTACGCTGATTCCGTTGGCAGAGGCCTGCTGCAGCCCGCGGGTGACGGACGCGCCGTCGCCGATAGCCCGAAGGCCGCGGATGCTGGTTTCAAAATCACGGTTTACCACAACTTTATTGGAATAGAATTTTACCTCCACGCCATAGAGAAGGGTTTCATCGGCAGCGATTCCCGGGGTAACTTTGTCCAGGGCTAAAAGCATTTCCTTAATATCCACCATAATCCGGTGAGGCAGCACCAAGGATAAATCGCCGGGCACGGCATCCTTTAAGGTAGGGATTAAGTTATTGCGGCACAGCCGCTCTTCCGTAGTCCGCCGCCCCCGCTGGAAGTCGCCGAAGGTCTGTACCAGGATTTTTCCGTCGCACAGCATATTGCTTAAGCGGGCGATGTGCTTGCCGTACTCGATGGGGGTTTTAAAGGGCTTCGTAAAGTTTTTGGAAACCAGCAGGGCAAAGTTGGTATTGTTGGTCTTGTACTCCTTGGATTTATAGGCATGGCCGTTTACTACCGCCAGGCCGTTTTCGTAATACTCGGTGGCAACCTCCCCGGAGGGGTTGGTGCAGAAGGTGCGCACCTTATCGTCAAAGGTGGGGGTATAGTAAACTAATTTTGCCTCATACAGGTTCTTGTTTAAGAACTCCATAATCTCGTTGCGCACCTCCACCCGGACGCCGATATCTACCGTGCCTACCTGGGTTTCGATATTGTGGTTTCCGCAGATGTGGGAAAACCAGTCGGAACCTTCCCGGCCTACGGCGGCTACGATCTCCGAAGCGTAGAAGGTGTCCCCTTTGTCTGTGGTTACGCCCTTTGCCTGTCCGTCCTGGATGATGATGTCTTTTACCATGGTGTTAAATTCCATGGCAATGCCCTGGCTTAATAAGTGCTCCTGAAGCCGGGTATAAATCTTATAGCCCTCTTCCGTGCCTAAGTGGCGGATAGGGCATTCAATCAGCTTTAAATTCGCGCCGATCGCCTTCCTGCGGATTTCCTGAAGCTCGGCCTGTTTGTCAATGCCGTAAATATTGGTGTCCGCGCCGAATTTTAAGTAGATTTCATCGGATTCCTGGATTAGGTTTTTGGCATCTTCATAGCCTAAAATCTCCGGAAGATGGCCGCCTACGTCGGGGGAAAGGGAAAGCTTCCCGTCAGAAAAAGCCCCGGCTCCTGCAAATCCGGTGGTAATGGAGCAGGGAGTGCAGCCTACGCAGGTTTTGGTTGTCCGCTTGGGACAGACACGCTTCTCAATAGGCCGTCCTTTTTCAATCATTAAAATCTTCAAATCCGGTTTCTGCCGGATAAGCTCATAGGAGCAGAAAATGCCGGATGGGCCGGCTCCAATGATAATCACATCGTAATTCGTCTGTTTGTTCGTCATCGTACACCTCCATAAAAAAGCCAGGTGCTGGAAACAGAAGCTTAGCGTCAACTATTTTCGGCAACTGGCAAACCCCTCAACCAATCGTAAACATTTATTAGTAAATATTATAAGCAAACACTTAAAGTTTAGCATATGCGGGAGGAATTGGCAAGGGGAAATTTCCTGCCTGATCCGGCAGTTTGATCCGGCTTTTTTATCATCAGCGGCAGGCTTTTGCCAGCCGGAATCCGCCATTGCAAAAAAAGGCGTTGTCGGCTATAATCATGGTGATGAATGTTAGAGCGTGTTTGAAAATTGCTTTCCGTCAGGTGTGCGGCACAGTTTGCGGGGGATTTGGCCTGAACGAATTTTCAGACACGCTTTAGGGCGAGGGAGTGCTTATGGAAGAGAAAGAAAAAAATATGGATAACTATCAGGCATTCCGGAAAGCTTATCCGGAATTTATTTATGAGGGCTTTAAGGTTTGGGAGACGGAAGAGGAGCTGGCAGTTACGTACCGTTTCCGGATTCCTGGCCTGGCGGAATTTGCACCTTCCTGGAGGTTTGGGAAGCCTTCCTGGAAAACTTCCGGGAAAAGGGGAAAAGAAGCCGCGCCGGGGATTCCTTGCAGGGAAGAGACGGCTTGCCGGGATAAGCTGCTGGAGAAGATGGTTTTTTCCCTGGGAATGGTAGAGCTGGTCAGCTATTGGAAGCTCACCTGTTCTCCCTGTGTGACGGTGAGGGCAGGAGTTTTAAGCAAAGAGCAGATTGCCTGGTGGAAGGACTTGTATTTTAACGGCCTTGGGGAGTTTTTCTATGTAAACCGTATCGAGGCGGCGCCGGAAAATTTCATGGAGCTTACATCTTTATTTCCCGGGGAAAGAGAAGGGGAAAGGGATGGAGGCGAAAAGAATGAAGGCGATGAAAGCGGCAGGGCGGATGGAGAAGATTCCCTTGCTGCCGCTGTGCCATGGAGGGGGATAAATGGAGGCCGGGCAGGGGTTTTGGTTCCCATCGGCGGCGGGAAGGATTCGGCGGTGACGCTGGAGCTTTTTAAGGAGGCAGGGGTAAACTGCTTTGGCTATGTGATTAATCCCAGGGGCGCGACTATCTGCACGGCAGAGGCGGCCGGCCTTCCAAAGGAGCAGCTCGTCCAGGTGAAGAGAACCTTGGATAAACGGATGCTGGAGCTGAACCGGCAAGGCTTTTTAAACGGGCATACGCCTTTTTCGGCCATAGTGGCCTTCTCTTCCCTGATCTCGGCTTACCTATATGGCCTGCCCTATATTGCCCTGTCCAATGAATCCAGCGCCAATGAAAGCACGGTTTTCGGCAGCACGGTAAACCATCAATACTCAAAAAGCTTCCGGTTTGAGCGGGATTTCCATGAATACGCAAAAATGTACCTTCCCGGCAGCAGCTATTATTTTAGTATGCTCAGGCCGTTAAGCGAATTCCAGATTGCCAGGTATTTTGCAGGGCGCAGGCAGTACCATGGGATCTTTAAAAGCTGCAACGTGGGGAGCAAGGAGGATCGGTGGTGCGGCCATTGCCCGAAATGCTTATTTGTGTATTTGATTTTATCCCCGTTTTTAAAGGGTGAAGAGCTGGAAGCCATATTTGGGAAAAACCTTTTGGAGGACGAATCCCTGTATGGGACGCTTAAGCAGCTTACCGGCCTTTTGGAGGAGAAACCTTTTGAGTGCGTGGGAAGCCGCAGCGAGGTGAACACGGCCATTACGCTGACCATCCAAAGGATGGAGGAGGAAGGAAAGAAGCTGCCCAAGCTTTTAAAGCAGTACCGGGAAACGGGCCTTTATGAGCAGTACCTGCAGGAAGGGGATCGGTATTCCCATTATTTTGACCGGGAAAACCTGGTTCCAGAGGAGTGGGAAGAGCTGGTGCGCCGGTGTGCCGGCGTTTAGACCGGCGTGCCCGCGTCCGGCGGATTGATGTACTCTCAAAATCAGGCATAAAGAGATTCTGAGAGCACATATTGGGGATAAGGAGGAAAAGAAGGACATGGGGGAGATAGACGCTTTTGTAGAAGGCAAAAAGGTATTGCTGTTAGGGTTTGGCCGGGAAGGAAGATCAACCTACCGGGTGCTTAAGGCATCCGCCGCCTGCAGGGAGCTGGCCGTAGCGGATCTGGAGGAAGGGCAGGTTAAGGCTTTCCGGGAAAAGGATCCGGAGACGGCCTGGATTTGGGGGGCGGATTACCAGAAGGATTTGGACAGGTACGATCTGGTGTTTAAAAGCCCCGGCGTTGTTTTGGAGAAACCGGCGGATCGTTATCAGTGCCGGATCCTTTCCCAGACGGAGGTGTTCTTCCGGCTGTTCGGGCAGCAGATTGTGGGGATCACCGGGACGAAGGGGAAAAGCACCACGACTTCCCTGATCTACCATGTGTTAAAATCCGCAGGCAGGAAGGCGCTCCTTGCAGGGAATATCGGGATTCCGGCCTTTGACCATATGGATGAGGTGGATAAGGACACGGAAATTATTTTTGAATTGTCCTGCCACCAGCTAGAGCATATGAGCGTATCGCCCCATGTCGCCCTGCTGTTAAATATCCATGAAGAGCATTTGGATCATTACGGCACGATGGAAGCTTACGTGGCGGCGAAGCAGCAGATTTACCGGAACCAGAAGGAAGGGGATTTGTTAATCTGCGGCAGCGGATGCCTTCCGGCTTCGGGAGTTTGTCCGTCAAAGCTGATTAAGGCGGTTGATTTGGGAGAAAATGGGGAGTATAAGGAAGGGATGGATCGGCATACACTGTGGGTGGCAGGTTCCTGCATTTACTGGGATGGCTTTTCCTTTCCCATTCCCAAAGGGGAAATCCAGCTGATGGGACATCATAATTACGTGGATATCGGTTTTGCGTATGTGGTCTGCAAATTAAAAGGGATTAGCGATCAGGCTTTTGCCCAGGGCTTGAAAACGTATGAACCTTTGCCCCACCGCCTTCATTTCCTGGGGGAGAAGGATGGGATCCGATATTATGATGATTCCATCTCCACCATCTGCGATACCACGATTCAGGCGCTGAATACGTTAAAGGATGCAGATACGGTTTTGATCGGGGGCATGGATCGGGGAATCCATTATGGGGAGCTGATTGAATACTTATCAGGCAGCACGGTATCCCATATTATTTTGATGGAAGCAACGGGGAAGCGGATTTACCAGGAAATCCAAAAGGATTATCCAGAGTTTCAGCGGCTTAATCGGCTGGTGCTGGCAGAGCATTTGGAGGAAGGGGTAATGAAGGCGAAGGCTTTGACTGAAAAGGGGAAAAGCTGCGTCCTGTCCCCGGCTGCGGCCAGCTACGGCATATTTAAGGACTTTGAGGAGCGGGGGGACGCGTTTCGCAGGCTGGTGTTTGGAGAGGCGGTTTTCGCTGGCTGAACTGTTTAGGAGAAATCTTCCGTCCGTTCAGCCCGCGCCATTCGCAAAACCGTGCCTTACGGCACTCGCCGCTGCTTACGCAGCTCCTTTTGCTCATAAACGGGCGCTCCCTCAGTGGAAACCGATAGATGAAAATTCATGCAAGCATGATTTTCATCCATGCGGTTCCCACTGGCTGAACTGTTCAGGAAAAATCTTCCGTCCGTTCAGCCCGCGCCATTCGCAAAACCGTGCCTTACGGCACTCGCCGCTGCTTGCGCAGCTCCTTTTGCTCATAAACGGGCGCTCCCTCAGTGGAAACCGATAGATGAAAATTCATGCAAGCATGATTTTCATCCATGCGGTTCCCACTGGCTGAACTATTAACTAAAAGATCACAACGTTGTAAGAATTTTATAAGGATTACCTGGTTGTGAAAAAAAAAGAAATCATGTATAATCAGCAAGTACGCGAAACACAGCAGCATACAGATAAACTATGCAGAAGCCGGGAAAGCGGGGGCAAAAGCTGGGAAAGGAATATCCGTGGATAGTTATGAAACCTTGAATGAGACATTGGTCAATCTGTTTCGGGATGTTTTGGAAATCGAGCAGAAGGCTTTAGCCACTTCGGAGTTTCAGGATCTGACGAATAATGATCTCCACGTGATTGAAGCTATCGGCATGGATCAGCCGAAAAATATGTCGTCTATCGCTAAAGTATTGTCCGTTACGGTGGGCACGCTGACCATTGCCATGAACAGCCTGGTGAAGAAAGGATACGTTATCCGCCAGAGAGGGCAGGCGGATCGCAGGGTGGTTTATATTTTCCTTTCGGAGAAGGGAAAGACGGCTTACCGCCATCACGCCCGGTTCCACCAGGAGATGATCCACAGCATAGCCAGCAGGCTGACAGAAGAGGAGCTGGAAGCGCTGGCAAAGGCCCTTACCGTTTTAAACCAATGGTTTCGGGAAAAAGAGAATTAATGCGTTTAATGAAGGAGGCTGATTGTAATGAAAAGATTCATCATACTGTGCTTATCCGCCGCTGTCGCCCTGTCCCTGTCGGCTTGTACCCCTACCCCCCAGAAGCAGGCGGAAACAGCGGAGACTATGCCGCCCACTACGGAAGCCTTTAAGGCAGACACCATGGAAATCCGCAACAGCGGCAACGAAGATCTGCCAGAGATGGCCACCGTATCCATTTACCGGGTAAATAAAAACGGGACGGGTCTGCTTCAGGAAATGGATGCCTTGGAGACAGAGGAGCTGGAAGCCCAGGGCATCATCGATCTGATGATTTCCGATTATGAAGTTTTAGATGAGGGTGTGGAGCTTCTGGGCTTTGAGGTGAAGGAAGGAAAGGGCGTTTTAAACTTAAGCAAGATTACTGACAGTGAGGATCCGGTAAAAATCCAGCTGGTGGTGGAAGCCCTGGTAAATACCTTCACGGAAAATTACGAGCTGGAAAACGGACTGATCCTGCAGGAGAACGGGGAAGTTTATACCATCGATTCGGTGGAAGCCGATGAGGATGGGGCAATGTATTATAATGATGCTTACCGGAAGCTGGTCGGGGCTGAGGAGGACGGAGCTGAGGCTGCCGACAATGGGGATTCTTCTGAGGAGGATTCGGAAAGGAAGCCGGAGATTCAGGTTTTGCAGTAGGATTAGGCGTGGATAGGATGCGCGGACTGAACGATTAAGTAAAAGCAGCTGCGGCCTTAAAGGAAAGAATGCTGACATTATATTCATTCTTCCTTAAGGCCGCAGCCATTTTCTTTATACCAGCAATAAGCAAGCGACATACATACTTACATAACCCATTCATTTCAATTTGCTGCTCAAAATGCCTCAAGATACCACTGCCACTAAAGCGGTTCCGCCGGATACAGTTCCGGGCAGCCTTCCTTTTGCAGCTGTAAAACCCTTTGGTTTTTGCTCCCCCTGAATTTTAAGGAGATATCGTACAGCTCCTGTTCAAATTTCCCATCCACCAAAATATCGATGCAGCCAAGAAGCTCATCCGTAGCCTGGCAGTGGGCTTTTCCGTCTTGGGCAGCCAGGTCGGTTTCATAAGTGTATCCGGTATAGCACCAGATGGTTTTTTGGGGATACCGTTCTTTAAACTGCTTTGCCAAGGGCAGCAGCGCACGTTGGTTTGCTGGTTCCATAGGTTCTCCCCCTAAGAGGGACAGGCCAGCCACATAGCTGGGGGCGCAGGAGTCCAGGAGGGTTTTGATTGTTTCCTCCGTGAAGGGCTTCCCATAGTTAAAATCCCAGGCTACCTCATTGAAGCAGCCTTTGCAGCGGTGGGTGCAGCCGGATACGAATAGGCTGGTTCGCACCCCCAGGCCGTTGGCGATATCGTAATATTTGATATTGGCGTAGTTCATGGCAGACCTCCCGGGCTACAGATGCATAACCCGCTCTTTGATCTCCTGGGTGCGCCCCTGGTTCCAGAACTGGGTTCCGATATAGCCGCAGGTGCGCCGGGCTACATTCATCTTATCCTGGTCAGTGTTGCCGCACTTGGGGCATTTCCAGATCAGCTTGTGGTGCTCATCTTCCAGGATCTGGATTTCGCCGTCATAACCGCAGCACTGGCAGTAATCGCTTTTCGTGTTCAGCTCCGCATACATAATATGGTCATAAATATGCTGCATCACGGCCAGTACGGCGTCAATATTATCCTGCATATTGGGCACTTCCACGTAGCTGATGGCTCCGCCGGGGGATAATTTCTGGAACTGGGCTTCAAAGGTCAGCTTATCGAAGGCATTGATCTCTTCCGTCACGTGGATATGGTAGCTGTTGGTGATATAATTTTTATCCGTCACCCCGGGGATAATCCCAAACCGATCCTGCAGGCATTTGGCAAATTTGTAGGTGGTGGACTCCAAGGGCGTTCCGTAAAGGCTGAAGGAGATATTGCTTTCCCTGGCCCATTTCTGGCAGGTGTCGTTTAAGTGGTTCATTACCTTAAGGGCGAAGGGAGTGCCTTCCGGCTGGGTGTGGGAGAATCCCGTCATGTAGCGGACGCACTCGCATAAGCCGGCATAGCCTAAGGAAATGGTGGAGTAGTTGCCGTACAGCAGCTTGTCGATGGTTTCGCCTTTTTTTAACCGGGCTAGGGCGCCGTTTTGCCAAAGAATGGGAGCCACGTCGGACAAGGTTCCCTTTAAACGGTTGTGGCGGCACATCAGGGCGTTATGGCACAGCTCCAGGCGCTCTTCCATGATTTTCCAGAACTTGTCCATATCCTTGCCGGAGGAGCAGGCCGCGTCCACCAGGTTTAAGGTGACAACGCCCTGGTTAAACCGGCCATAAAATTTATACTGATCCTGTTCGTCCTTGTAGACGGTTAAGAAGGAGCGGCAGCCCATGCAGGGATAGCAGTTCCCGTCCTTAAGCTGCTTCATGATCTTTTCCGAAATATAGTCGGGAACCATCCGCTTGGCCGTGCACTGGGCTGCCAGCCTGGTTAATTCCCAGTATTTAGATCCTTCCCGCACATTGTCTTCCTCCAGCACATAAATCAGCTTGGGGAAGGCGGGGGTGATGAATACGCCTTGCTCGTTTTTTACGCCCTGGATCCGCTGGCGCAGCATTTCCTCGATAATCAAAGCCAAATCATCCCGCAGCTGCCCTTTGGGAACCTCATTTAAGTACATAAATACGGTGACAAAGGGCGCCTGGCCGTTGGTGGTCATCAAGGTAATTACCTGGTACTGGATCATCTGGACGCCCTGCTTGATCTCCCGGCGTACCCGCATTTCCGCCATCTGGGCGATCATTTCCTCCGAGGCGTCCACCTTCTGAGCTTCTAATTCCTGGCGCACTTCCCGTCGGAATTTCTCCCGGCTTACCTGGACGAAGGGGGCGATATGGGATAAGGTAATGCTCTGGCCGCCGTACTGGGAGCTGGCAATCTGGGCGATGGCCTGGGTGGCGATATTGCAGGCGGTGGAAAAGCTGTGGGGGCGCTCAATCATGGTTTCGCTGATGATTGTGCCGTTTTGGAGCATATCCTCTAAGTTCACCAGGCAGCAGTTGTGCATATGCTGGGCAAAATAATCGGCGTCATGGAAATGGATAATGCCTTTCTCGTGAGCCTCCACCACTTCCTGGGGAAGCAGAAACCGCTTGGTAATGTCCTTGCTGACCTCACCGGCCATATAGTCCCTCTGGACGCTGTTCACTACAGGGTTTTTATTGGAATTTTCCTGGAGGACTTCCTCGTTATTGCACTCTAAAAGGGAAAGGATTTGCTTGTCGGTGGAATTGGATTTGCGGATAAGCTCCCGTTTGTAGCGGTAGGTAATGTAGTTGGTGGCGACTTTGTAAGCGCGCTGCTTCATGATCTCTTCCTCTACCATGTCCTGGATCTCTTCCACGCTGGGGCTGCGCTTCATATTGACGCACAGCTGGGTAACGCTTTCAACAACATCCCGGATCTGGCCGCTGGTAAGGCGGTCAATGTCCTGTACCGTGCAGTTTGCCTTAGATACGGCGTCTTCTATCTTGACAGCATCGAAAGTGACTTCCTGGCCGCTTCTTTTGATGATATTCATGAAATTCCTCCCTTTAGTTATAGATATAGTATGTGTCTTAAAAAATTAACGCTACATATAGTATTATAACCGATGCTTGAAAATAAGCAAGAGAATTATTCGCACTTTGGCAAAATCATGCGATTTGACGATATTTGTGTTATTATCTGAATTCTTTTAGCATTTGTTCCCGGATAAGGCCAAAAGGGGCAGGACCGGTATCCAGGAAAAGGCGGTGGAACTTTTCCTCGCTGAAGGAATCCCCTAAGGCGTTGGCTGCCTGGGCTTTGATCTGCCGGATTTCCAAATAACCGGCATATTCCACGGCACTGTCGCCGGGGGCGTAAAGGGTGTGCCGGTAAAGGGTCTGGGCGATGCCTTCTTCTTTAAGGCCGTACTGGCCGGAGAGGAAGTCCTCCACATCCTTTAGGCTCCATCCGTAGTAATTTACCTGGATATCAATAAGGGCATGGATGGCCGTAAAAGAGGACAGGGAAAGGCGGGCCAGCTGCCGTTCCTCAGGGGTCAGGCCATTTTCGTAGGAAATGGCGTAGCTTCTTCCGTAAAGATCCCAGCCTTTTTCCCATCCGGGAAAGGAAAGCAGGGTCAGCAAGGGCGTGTCCGAATGATGGCTTAAGTAATTTTCCCGGTAAAATCTGCCGGGAAAACCGGTATAGGATAAGGCGGCGTAAAGCAGCTCCCTATCCCCGGCAGTGCGCTGGTCGATCAGCAGCGCCCGGTTAACGCGTTCGGAATATTCCCCCAAGGGATCAAAGGGGCGGGCTTCTAAGCCGGGAAGGGCCAGGGAATCCGCCATCCCGGCAGGAACCGTCCGCACCCATAAAGTATCAGCCGGATCCGCTGGGGCTGGGAAATATTTTTTCGTTTCGGTTTCCAGGAACAAAAGAACCTGTTCCGGATCCCCCTTTGCAGGGGGAGAGGCTTGTCCCTCATGGGAGGAGGGAGCCAGTTCTAAAAGCTGGTTTAACAGCAGCGCATTTTGTTCCAGCTGACCTTCGATTGCCGACAAAAGCTGGCGGATATTCCCATAAGAAGTTCCGGAACGCCGGTTAAGGAGGCGGCTGTAGTATAGTCTGCCGTTTTTCTGCCCGCACAAGCCTTCATAGTCTGGGGAAGCGGCGGGAAGCTTTAGGATATCGCTGCTTAGCTTTTGGTAGGCAGGGATAACCGATTGGGTGATGATGCGTTCATGCCTGGCTTCATATTCGCCGGTTTCCTGGCTTGTCAGGCCGGGAACCTGAGCCAGCCTGGAGGAAAAGGAGGCCGCCAGGCTGTTATGGCCTGCTTCCAAAGCGAAAGGGGCACAGGCGGCGGAAGCGTCCATGAGCCATTTCCTGGTAAAGGTGATTTCCCCGGAAGCTTCCTCACACAGCCGGATAAGATCGCCAAAGAGGCGGGGCATATCGGACAAAAGAGTGAAGTAATCTTCCACGTCCTGACGGGTGTTAAGGGGAAGCAAAGCCAGCATTCTGGGAACCTGCACCATTAGTCCCTTCTCCGGGGATAAAAACCGGAGAAGGCGGAAGTGCTCTGTGCCTTCTAAGGCTAATTCCAGGTTGGCATAGGAGGAGAGAACCTGCCAGGAAAACTGCTGCTCCTGGCTTAGGAGGTTTTTTTCCGTGCCATCCAGCTGGAGCTTTAGGGATTTGATTAATTCCATGCGCTGCCCCCAGCCGGTTTCCGAAATATCCCAGAAAGCAGGGTAGCAGGGGATAAGGCCTGCGCCCTCCGGATCTTGGTAATAGAAATGCTGGGTCATGTAATCTAAGGAAGCAAGCCCCTGGCACAGCTCCTCCTTCATCAGCACGAATTCTGCCTGAGCCTGGGATTCGTTCTCTGGCAGGGAGGAAGGGCTTAAGGGCGCAAGGCCATCGGATGCCGCCTGTCCAGGGGCTGTGCCGAAAGCCTTGTCCGGCGGGGCGTAAGGGCTGCAGGCCTGGCAGAGAAAAAGGCAGGAGGCCAGCAAAGGAGCCGCAGGCCGGCAATAGCTTCGGATATTTTTAACCATGGAAAAACACCTCCAAACTGCCGAAAAGTAAAGCTATTATATATTATATTCCGGGGGAGCGCAAGATATCCGTTTTAAGATTGCCGTGGGCTGACGGCTGTAGGCGCAAACGGTTAATTCCCGTTTTCAGGGGATTTGCAAACCGTAAAAACCGTAACAGCCGCTGCGGTAAGAAGATGCCCCGCCTAAACTGTTACAATTTAGAATTGATTAAGCGGCCACACTTTGATATACTGGTTGGTATGGAAAGCAAGATTTCCGTGGAGTTTAGGATAAATGGGGGAAAATGATGAGGATGAAGATGAGGGGCTATTTGACGGCAGCCGCGGGTGTGCTGGTTTTGGGGCTTTCCGGCTGCGAAGCAGTAGGCGATTTTGCAGCGGAACAGATGGAGCGGACAGGGGATATTTACCGCAAGGTTTTTTCCGGGGAAGATAAGGAAGAGGAGACCCGGAAAGAGAAGGACGAGGAAGAGGAAGAAGAGGAAAAAGACCGCCGGGAGAGGGACGGCGAGGATGAAGATCGGGATGAAGGCCAAGGCGGCGATGAGGACGGGGAGGATTTAGGGGAAAGTGAAGACCAGGCCGGGATTATTAATAACGGAGGCTCGGTGGTGCGCCGTAACGGCGATGATTACTACTGGAGGTATACGGCGGGCAGCGTGGAGCCGGACGGGCTGTTTGCTTCCTTTTCCTTTAAAAGCGGGGCGGTTAACCAGATGATCTGCCGCCACCCGGACGGCAGCCAGGAGGTGCTGTTTGAGGCAGAAGGATATGGGGATATTTACTTTGCAGGGGACAGGATGTACTTGATGGAGGAATGGGGAGGCGTATATTCGGTAAACCTTGATGGAAGCGGGAGGATAGATTACAGCGATTTTTCTGTTTGGGACGCGGACGGTGAGACTGGAATTGTCCTGGGGGTGTCAGAAAGCACGCCTAAGGTCATCCGCCAGGCGGACGGCTCCATGGAGATTGCAGGAGCGGAAAATTCCATTTACGCCGGGACGATAGATGGGTATGCTTACCTTTCTGTCCCGGATTCCGAAGGGGGACTGGTGCTGTACCGGTATAAGATGGATGGCTCCCAGGCCGCCCAGGAGGTGGATCGTTTTGTGGTTCCCGCGGATCAGGAAGGCTTCGGAGGCCAGGTTTACGTCACCCAGGTCAGCAGCTTGGAGAACAGGCTGTATTATTCCTACGGATCCTATGCCGGGACGGGAGGCTTTTTCCAAGGCGGTGGGATCAATTACGTGGAGCTTTCCCCAGATGGGCAGCCGGCTGGGCGGGGGACGGCGGTAAGCCATATTTTAGCGGAGGAATTCCTGGCGGAAAAGGTTAACGGGGAGGATATCCTCTATTATATTGGTGAGGAAAACGAGATAAACGGCTCGTATATTAAGTTTCGGGATGAGCCCTACAGCGCCTGCATGGCGGTAAATGTAAACACCATGGCGGAAGCCGTCTCGGATTTCCGCCTGGGAAGGCCTGGCGATATCGTGTATTTAAACGGGGCGATGTGCAGGGCAAGAGAAAACCAGGCCGGGTATGACACGCTGCTCCCTAAGGAGGTGGCGGATTCCTTCGGCTGTACCGGGGATGGGCTGGAAAGCGCTTCCCAGCTGGTGCTTCTGCGAGACGTGGAAGCGGTGGGGGATGAAGTGTATTTTACGGTGGAGAAATGCAGCCGTGACACAAGCCGGGATGTGGGATGGCGCCAGGGGTATGCAAGGACGGGCAGCGAGCGTTACCGTTTATCCGGACGGGGAAATCAGGTGGAGCTGTTATTTTCTTATTAATTAAATGGTGACGCACATCTGACGGAAAGTATTTTTCAAACACGCTCTAGTCACAGGCAAACGCGCTGCATCAGCGGCAGGGCGTATCGCATCAGCAGCGAGAAAGGTCAAAGCCCCGGTTTTTGGCAGGATCGGGTGAGCGCAAAGCGCGGAGTAATCCGTGTATCATAGGGGTCAAAAATCTTTTGAGCCCAGCATAATTTTTATGGATGGAGAAAGGAAACAGACGATATGTGTAAAGACTGCAAAAAACCATATTACATTACCACGGCGATTGCTTATACCTCAGGGAAGCCTCACATCGGCAATACGTATGAGATTGTGCTGGCGGACAGCATTGCCCGGTTTAAGCGGGAGCAGGGATTTGATGTCCGGTTCCAGACGGGGACGGATGAGCACGGGCAGAAGATTGAGGAGAAGGCCGCGGCGGCAGGGATCACCCCCAAGGCTTTTGTGGACAGTGTGGCGAAGGAAATTCAGGGGATCTGGGATCTGATGAATACCTCCTATGACAAGTTTATCCGCACCACGGATCAGGATCATGAGGCTCAGGTGCAGAAGATTTTTAAGAAGCTGTACGACCAGGGCGATATTTATAAGGGCTACTATGAGGGTCTTTACTGCACACCCTGCGAGTCCTTTTTTACGGAATCCCAGTTAGTGGACGGGAAATGCCCGGACTGCGGCGGCCAGGTAAAGCCGGCAAGGGAGGAAGCCTATTTCTTTAAGATGAGCAAATACGCCCAAAGGCTGATTGACCATATCAATGCCCACCCGGAATTCATCCAGCCGGTTTCCCGGAAAAATGAGATGATGAATAATTTCCTCCTGCCGGGACTGCAGGATCTGTGCGTGTCCCGCACCTCCTTTAGCTGGGGGATCCCTGTGGACTTTGATCCCAAGCACGTAACGTATGTGTGGCTGGATGCTTTGACCAATTATATTACCGGCCTGGGCTATGACTGCGGCGGAAACCATGGGGAGTTGTTTAACGCTTTCTGGCCTGCGGATCTGCACTTGATTGGTAAGGATATTATCCGCTTCCACACCATTTACTGGCCCATTTTCCTGATGGCTCTTGAGCTGCCCCTTCCTAAGCAGGTGTTTGGCCATCCCTGGCTGCTCCAGGGTGACGGCAAGATGAGCAAGTCTAAGGGGAATGTGCTGTATGCCGATGATTTAGTGGGGATTTTCGGGGTGGATGCGGTGCGCTATTTCGTGCTCCATGAGATGCCTTTTGAAAATGACGGCGTGATTTCCTGGGAGCTGATGGTGGAGCGGATGAATTCGGATCTGGCCAATATCCTGGGCAATTTAGTAAAGCGCACGATTTCTATGAGCAACCAGTATTTCGGCGGGATTATGGAGAACCGGCAGACAGCCAGTGAAGAAGAGGCGGCAGTGGATCAGGATTTAAAGGCTACGGTGCTGGCGGCGGTGAAGAAAGCGGAAGATAAGATGGACGAGCTTCGGGTGGCGGATGCCATTACCGCGATTTTTGAGATTTTCCGCAGGAGCAATAAATATATTGACGAGACCGCGCCTTGGGTGCTGGCAAAGGATGAGGCCAAGAAGGACAGGCTGGCTACGGTGCTGTATCACCTGGCAGAGTCCATAACCATCGGTGCATCCCTGCTGGAATCCTTTATGCCGGAAACATCCGAAAAGATCTTAAGGCAGCTTAATGTGGCCAAAAGGCCCCTGGCGGAAATGGATGAGTTTGGGAAGTATCCTTCCGGGAACCAGGTGACAGGGGAGCCGGAAATCCTGTTTGCCCGGCTGAACTTAAAAGATGTGCTGAAAAAGGCGGAAGAGATCCGCAAGGCTCAGGCGGAAGCGGCAGTTAAGGAAGCTGAGGCGGAAGGCGGAAAAGAAGGAGCGAAGGCGGAAGGCGGAAAAGAAGGAGCGAAGGCGGAAGGCGGAAAAGAAGGAGCGAAGGCTGACGGCGGGAAAGAGGCCGGAACGGATGGAGAAGCCATTGATTTGGAAGCCAAACCGGAGATTTCCTATGACGATTTTGCCAAGCTGCAGTTTTTGGTAGGGGAGATCATTGCCTGCGAGGAGGTAAAGAAATCGAAAAAGCTTCTCTGCTCCCAGGTGAAGGTAGGGAATCAGATCCGCCAGATTGTCAGCGGCATAAAAGCTTACTATACCCCGGAAGAGATGGTGGGGAAAAAGGTGATGGTGCTGATGAATCTGGCGCCCAGGAAAATGGCTGGCGTGGTTTCGGAGGGGATGCTTCTGTGTGCGGAAGATGCGTCGGGGAATCTGGCGCTGATGACGCCGGAAAAGGATATGCCTTCCGGAGCGGAGATTTGTTAATCCATCAGGGGAATGATGCGTCCGCTTTTTCCGGTGGGGAAAGCAGGGAGAAAAGCGCCGGTAAGGCCGTTTTTCTCCCGCTGTTTGCTCGGGAAAGCAGCAGGAAAGGCCAGGGGAAAAGGCCAGGGCTTTCCGGGAGCGCACTTAAGCTGATTGCCGCCTGTTCTATGCTCCTGGATCACATGGGCGTTTTGTGGATCAAGAAAGGGGTGCTGGAAAACGAAACCCCGGCATGGCTTTTCGCCTTGTGGGGAGAGGAAGGCAGGGAAGGCTTTGAGCGGGCATATCTGGTTTTGCGCTGCGCGGGAAGGCTGGCTTTCCCCATCTTTGCATTTTTTTTGGCGGAAGGGTTCTGCCATTCACGGAACCGGAAAAGGTACGGGCTGCGTCTTTTGGCAGCTGCCCTTTTGACGGAGGGGATCTTTGACTGGGCAATTTACGGCAAATGGTTTTATCCTGCCTACCAGAATGTGCTATTCACCTTGCTGATTGGCTTTGTGATGCTGTGGGGGATAGAGCGAAGCTGGCAGAATGAATGGGTCAGGGCTTTCTGGATTGTGGCCGGGGGAGGCGGGGCGCTTCTGCTGCGGTCGGATTACGACGTCCTTGGGGTGATGCTGATCCTCCTGCTTTACTGCCTGAAAGACAGCCCCTGTCGGCTGGCTGCGGGGGCGGTGATGATGGCGGTAGCGGCTGCGGGCGGCTCTGTCATGGGGTATTTTGCCGTCCTGGCCTTTCCCCTTCTGGCGCTCTATAATGGGGAGAGGGGGCGGCGGCCTGGAAAATACTTTTTCTACCTGTTTTACCCGGGGCATTTGCTTTTGCTGCGCCTGATGAGGGGATAGCACAGCCGTACAACTGGCGGCAGACGGGCGAAAGCGGAATTGTGTAAGCTTAAGGCAGAGAAAAACAGCAGCAGGAGGTGCGGTTCCCATGTATCTGAAACGAAAAATATATGACCAGCTGATGGAATGGAAGGACGACAAAAGCCATAGCACCTTGGAGGTAAATGGTGCTAGGCAGACAGGGAAGACTTACATCATCAATAAATTTGCAGATGAAAATTTCAAACATAAGATCTATGTGAATCTGTTTGATCTTTCGGGAAAGCAGTTTATAGAGTGTTATCAGAAAGCAACGGAATGGATCCCAGGGAACAGACGGCCGGAGCTTCCGCTTCATGAGGCGATCCGCCTGTATGAACCTTCTTTTCAGGACTGCGCGGATACGGTGATTATCATTGATGAGATTCAGGAATCTTCAGAGATTTATAACCGGATCAGAGAGTTTACCAGACAGTTTCAGGCACGGTTTATCATCACGGGAAGTTACCTTGGACGGGTGTTGGAACCGGAGTTTCACTATGCCAGCGGAGATATTACAAAGCTGCGGATCTATACGCTTTCCTTTGAGGAATTTCTGGAGGCACTGGACGGGGAACTTTGCCAGGCATGGAGAAGGCTTCCTTTGCCTGAGGCCAAGGATAGCTGTCTGGAGGTGTATGACCGGCTGAGGATGGCCTATGACCAGTACTGCCAGATCGGCGGCTATCCGAAAGTAGTGGAAGCATATCTGGAAAGGCGGGATATTCTGGCGGCTCGGAAAGAGCTGGTGCGGATTATCCAGATTTTTTTGGAAGAATCCATGCGGTATTTTAAGGATATTACGGATATCAGCGTGTTTACCAACATTTTCTTAAGTATTTGCCGTATCTTTTTGCGGGAAAAGAAAGGATTGGAAGAGGGCAGCGTCAGTGAGGAGCTGCAAAAGCTGGTGACTAGGAATTATTCCAGCAATCTGTCAAGAGAAACTTGCAACCGGGCGGTCAGCTGGCTGTACCATTCGGGGATTATCGGGTTTTGCGGTAAAATCATCGAAATGGACTTTCTGGATTTTAAGCCGGGAAGACGGTGCTTCTTTATGGATCCGGGGGTTGCGTCCTACTATTTAAACAGGGTGGCAACTACGGAGGCGGCTGTTAACGGAACGCTGAATGAAAACTATGTGTTCATCAATCTTTTGAAGCGCCAGGATTTCCCGGAAGAGATTACTTTTGAAATGCCGGCATTTGCCACCTATAAGGGCGGAGAGATCGACTATGTGGTGCAGACAGTCCGGGGACACAGAAGATATCTGGTGGAGGTGAAATCAGGGAAAGGAAAGGCGGTCACTGCTCTAAAGGCATTGGAAGCTGGAAAGGCAGATTATCTGCTATATCTAAAGGGCAACACAAAGGGCGGCAGGGAAGGGAAAATTTTTACGCTGCCGATCTATATGCTGGAACGGTTTGCGTTTTAGAACGAAAAGAAGAATAGGGATACTGTGAAGAAAGGCCGTGGGAGACTGTGGCCTTTTATAATACCGCAATATGCGAAAGATTTGGAAATTCGGGGGAGGTTTTTGGGATTAATAAAAATCGCACGATTTTGTTGATAGTACTGTTCGATATGTGTATAATGATCATAGGCAGAAAGAATTGGAGGGGATTTTGTGTCTATTACAGCAACAGAATTAAAGATGAATTTGGGAAAATATCTTCTTTTGGCAGAAAAAGAAGATATTTATATTACACGGAATGGGAAAATAGTGGCGAAACTTTCTAATCCTTACCGGGACCGTGTGGATGTGGCGAAATCCTTATTTGGGATTATTCCTGATGAAATGACATTAGAGGAAGCCCGAGAAGAAAGGCTAGGGAAAATATGAGGGTTCATCATAGCAAAGGCCTCTACGGATATTTATTATCTAACTCATAAATATTCCCACAGCGATAAGGAAACACGGAAGGTATTGAGTGGGCTGTATATGTTGTTTGATCTGTTAGATACGGCAGGGATTGATTGCCGGAAAGCAATTTCTTCAGGAATGGCTGATTTTGAGGATGCGGTTATGGTGGAAACTGCGCTCCGCTGCGGAATGGATTGTATTATTACCAGGAATGTAATAGACTATGAAAAGTCACAGATTGAGATATATCAGCCGGATGAATTTTTAGAACTTTTTCATTAGAAGAAGATAGAGTGATTGATTCTCTTAAGTAAGCTGAAGGAAACGGCACAAGGGAACTGTTGGTTCCAAGGAAAATAAAGGACGTTAAGCGTATTGCAGTTCATTTATGGATTGCGGTGCGTTTTTTTGTGCCCTAAATAGGGCTGCGGAGTTGGCAGAGAGATTTTTATGGGATGTAAAAGTGCCAATCATATTAATCGGTATAACAAAAATCGGAAGATATCGTGCAATTTTCGGATGATGTGTTGACTTTTCGTGGAAACAGGTATATTATAATGCTGTACTGATTATTAGAAAAAACTAATAAACAATAAGTACAACTAATAATATAAAGAGTTGGTTTTTATGGAATAAAGAAAATATTGGGCAGGGGTAAGGGAGGTGAGATTATATTTTCCAATATTTTCAGTTATTTCTTAAAAATGAAAGGAAGAGTATAAATTTGTGGCGAAAAAGTTAAAATTGTTCGTTCTTACCACATTGTTGGCATCTTTGTTTTGCTGTACAGCCTTTGCTGGAACAAGTATTTAAAAAGGCTCTCTCCGTGGGGGCTTATAATGGTTCAAACACATTTGATTTATATTTTCCTGTCCAGGATACGACAGAGCAGTATGGAAACGGATATGACGGCACATTTAGTTACTATTCTGATACCGGAAAATATGTGTCGTTAATGGCAGGAGGGTACGTTTATTTAAACGCCACGAATCCCAACACCCAATAAAAATAAGGAAAGGCTTAGTTATTGCAAAATAACAGGGGGTATGCTTATGAATGTTAATGTAATTAATCCCTTATCTGCACGAACAAATAATTCCTTCAAGGGAAACACACTCCAAGTTGGAAGAGAAGGGAATTGTTCGGCGGCATTTTCTGCAGCATTTGAAAAAGTTAAAATGGATCGGTATACAGGCGATACTTCCTTTGCTGCAGCCGGGCTATTGCTAAGTGATAATGACTATAATTATCTTTCTTCTAAATGGAATCCGAATAAAATGACGCAGGACGAATATGATGAGTTTTTAGATTACCTTCAAGACAAAGGGATTATTTCTGAGGAAGATAAGGAATGTGCTGGTTATGGCGGACACTTCATCCGCCACACTACTTTAAATGAGGGATCATACTATTCATGCTATTCGCTGGAACGTCCGTTTCGTGCTTATGCCGATGGAGATGTATTAGCATATGTACGGTATGAAAGCTCCCTTATCTACGAACCCAGCACTCCGGAGAGAGAGTATGAAGTGAATCTGCATAAAAAAATTTTTGCGATTATGGAGGGGATGGTAAGGCAAAGAGGGAAATAGTCAAACTGTGCTGGTAAAGGCGGTGCTTAAATAGCCCATAAGATTCTTTGTGTACTTATGGGCTATTTTATCCTTTTTTTCTCTAAATACAGCGCGTAAAATGAAATATGGGCTTATTATAGACGATATATTGACAAACCAAAGAGATAGAGGTATGCTAAATGTATTATTAATTATTAGAAGAAAACAGTAATAGGCGAAATAAAAGAACCCATAGGGAATGCTTTTGCCCGAAATTACTATGGGATTCTTGATAAACGATATAAGGGGGATTGGGTGATAGCTGCTGTGACGGCAGCAGGCAGATGGTTACGGTGCAAAAACCTGTTAAGGAGGCTCTGTATCATGATAAAAAGCCTATTCATGCTCATGCTTAAAAATCCATTATTTGTTATGTCTTTGTCAGGGACGACAGTTTTTATTGTTTATCTGTTAACGTATCCTTTGTTGAAACGGTACTTTTCCCTGAAATGGAGATACAGGATATTAAAAATAGCAATGCTGTTTTATTTGTTTCCGTTTCCGCTGTATAGAGATAAGATATGGGGATTTTTTCGTGAGCGTTTTTCATTTGTACGGGAAATGGCCAGGCAGTATAAGTTTTCAAAAATAAACACGGATTATGTTATTGTTGTCAGCAGCGATTCAATATGGCTGTCGCCAAAGGTTAAATCTATTTACATAGCCGTATCGCTTATTGTGCTAATTTCTTTAATTATCCTTTGGAAGCAAGCGGCTCAATATCGGAAAATGAAACAAATGCACTTTTCTGAATTGGAAGGGTCAGCAGAAGAAAAAACGCAGGAAATTTTTTTAAAGAAAAAAGAAATGCTGCAGATAAAAAGGAAAATAAGATTTATCTGTTCCGAATATTGCGAATCGCCGATTACAATAGGAGTACGAGCCCCTATAATATTGTTCCCAATACAGGATAAAAACAATATGCTGGATGATGAACTATGTGAGTATATGATTACTCATGAACTGGTACACATTAAACATTATGATGTGTTATTCAAATTAATCGGTTTATTAGCGGCAGCGGTTCACTGGTTTAATCCATTTGTTTATCTGCTTATTAATGAACTTTCTTGTATCAGCGAAATGTATTGTGACAGCGTGGTGATGGAAGGAAAAGGAGAGAAGGAACGCCATAAGTATGTGAATTTATTGTTGAATTTTATTACGGAAAATTCCTCCGAGGATAATGGGAAATTTGGGATATGCTTTGTGGATTTTAAGAAAAAGACGATGTATAAAAGGAGAATTTTGGAAATGAGAGGAAGAAAAACGAAAAAAACTTTTTTATCGGTAGTTATGGCAGTTTTTATCTGTGTGGCTGGAGTGGGCACGGTTTTTGCTTACTGCCCTCCCCTTACGGTTAATGATGAAAATGGTGATCTGCTTGGTGCAGATGAAGTTTTTGTCCGGGAGGAATCAGAACAAACGGAGGAATTAATATCTGATTATTTTGCTATTTCCGATGATGGGACAGTTTATGATCTTTGCAACACAGACGAAAATGCCAGGGCAACTTGTGATCATGATTATTCGATTTCTGTGGAAGTGACAAGGCATAGGAAAGATGGCAGGGGCGGCTGCACGGTGAAAATTTATAGCGGGCTTAAATGTTCAAAGTGTTTGGATGTAAAAACAAGCGAGATGTTGAGTTCCCATACTTATACGACTTGTCCACATTAGCATTTGAAAGGAAGGATCAAGGTGAAAAAGAATTATGGTTTAACCAAAACAGAGGAACAGCTCATGGAATTGCTATGGGCGGCAAAATCCCCCATGACGTTCAGGGAGATTATGGATATTGCGGAAAAAGAGTGGAAAAAGGAGTGGAAAGCGCAAACGCTGAATACATTTCTTTTGGGGCTGCAGAAAATGGGATTGGTGGAAGCTGAAAAAGGCATATCCTGCAATTATTACTATGCTTCATGCACAAAGGAGCAGCATATCCATAATTGGACGAGAAAGATGGTAGCGGAATGCTACGGCAATTCTTTCAGCCGGTTTGTGGCCGCGTTTATTGGAGACGGGAAGTTATCAAAGGAAGAGGCGGAGGAATTGAAAAAGCTGCTGTAGGAAGTGTTTGCCCTTAACTGTTGCATTCTATTTTCATATTTCAAGAAATTTTAGAGATATTAGAACAGCTAAAAGCATAGACAAAAAGCACAAAAAGAAAGGTGAGTAATGATGAAAAAATATTTTGCATTATTGATGGCAACTATTATGTTAATGGCATTTTCTACCACAGCATTTGCGGCAGAAAAAGATACTTCTGATTTGAGCGAATTATTTACTGAAAGCAGCAATATTAATATAACAGGAATAGAGAATAATGATGTAAATACAAGAGCATGGCCGGGTTCAGGGCCGGCAGCCCAGGTATCCAGTGTGTCTATTGAGCAGATTGGCTTTTTAGATGTAGAAGGACATGAGGGAAATGTTGGTATTCTGGTTAAGGTAATGGGGCATGGACGTGACTATGCTAAATATGATAATGTATCTGTAAACTATTTTATGATTGACCATATTATTTTAAGCGGTACATTGGTAGATGGCTGGTACTATCTTTATGACTGTGGTGCACCCACATTGGGCGACCATAGATTTGACATTAGGATGGTATCCCATAATTCTCCATATACAGAAAAAACAGCATGGGCCACATTTACTATTAATTAAATGAAGGAGAAGAAATGAGCATGTTTGGTTTACTAAATGTTAATTATCCTGTGACAAGATACCCTGATTATTCTGCTCCTCGAAAAAGCATGAGGAACGCCTTTGGTCAAAATGGAATAAATGAACAATCATCTGCTGCCCCCAATGGTCACTATCATGGAACCTTAAAAATGGGTTACTTACATAGCGGGTTTAGCCCTGTTTCTGGGCAGGAACTTCACATGAAATATGATGAAGGTTCTACAGATGACGATCCGATTATGTTTGTTGAAGGAAAAGATATTCAAGGGAAAAAGTTTACTCAAAAAATTCATTTAAATGATGTTGATGTAGAAAACGCTACTCCTGCCGAAATGACAGCATTACGTGTCCATTTAGCGCAGCAAGGTGATAAAAGCGTAAAAACCAGCAGCGGAATACCATTAATGGCACTTAGCAGTCATCAGGATATAAATACAACAATGGATTTTAAACAGTATTATGAAAACTGGGCTTCTAATCTGAAAAATGCTGGATTTAAACAAAATGCTGATATTTATATGAGCGAACTGGAGCGGTATCTTTTTCATTATCGCATGAATGTTCAGAGTGATTAGGAAACAGACAAATTATTGCTTCCGCTCCCCGTTTTCAAATGGGGAGTGGGAATACTATTACTTAACAGTTAAAAGTTTGCTCAACTAACAAGCCGGTCAAAATCCTCTTGTTTAGCTGGGATTTGCCTACTGAAAATTATTTTTGTTATGGTTAATCCATCCTGCTGCGCCATAAAACGAAATAAATTCCTGCCCAGATACTTTATCATGCTGGCTTCTGCCATTACTTGTTGGGAAGATGTCCGAAGATACCGGAAACTGGATACTGATAGTTTATCTCCATAATTCAGACACAGCATCTGGATAATTCCCATAGCAATGCGGGCTAACAGCACATAACCTTCCGTTGCTTTTAATGTCCGGATAATCCGTGCCCTTTCCTCTGTGTCCTTCACCAGGGAAAGCGGATCTGGACTGTTTTTCCTGCGGTAACGGTCAAGTTTCGGGACAGCTTTTCCCTTAACCGGGCGGCGTCCCCTGCCCTTATATTCCTCTGGCTGTTCATAGGCGGTGCAGTTCTTCTTTGCCCTTGTGATGACATGGATAAGATCTGGGTGCTGTTTTGATTCGTTCTGCCATTCCTCCAACATGGGAACCGTGAGGAAATACCGATCCAGTACAAACAGGCAGCGGCCAAAATAACGGGCAGCCCGGAAGCCGTCACGCAGCATCTGCACCACATGGGAAACCGATTCATCTCCTTCCCAGCCGCAAATTGCTTTATCTCCATCATGAATCTGGATAGAAAGCGGCATACAGAAGATTTTGGTCAGGTTTCCAATCAATATACCAACAGCGCCAAAGAACTGGCCATGGATAAACTCCTGTTTTGAAACACTTTCGGATTCCTGGACCATCTTTTTGGTGCAGGGCATATATTTTCCATCCACGGCCCTTTTTGTACCATCCCCGATCAGCACAGCCCTGCCGGAAATCCGATGAAGCGGGGCATGGCGGGCAGTGGTTTTTAACCATTGGCAAAAAATCGTGTCCCATTCCCAGGAAGACGCATGAAAAAAGTGTATCAGGCATGGATAAACCTTCAGGTTCAGGGCAAGGTCGCGAATGACGGAAGTTACTCCCAGAGAATCCGAACGAACCATGAAACCAGTAACAAGGATCACAAAGTACTCAAAGGCAGCGGTTCTGGAAAAGCAGGAAGAAAATGACAACAAAATTTCACTGATAAATTTCAACATAGGTATTCCAATCTGCCAAAATCTATGTTATCTTTATGGAAGAGATAACATTTTGGCGTAAGTGTATGTTTTTTGTTTGACAGCTTAAACATAACACATTTTACTTCAAAATGTTATCTTTTTTTATTTTAAATCAGTGAAGAACTTTTAACTCTCTAGCAAGATTAGAAGGATACGAATGTCTTTGGAAATGGTTGGATTAGAAAAATAACGGAACTTTTGAACTGAAGGATTCCCTTTCCTATTCTTTTATCATATAATGTAGCTTGTCAGGGATTGTAAGAAGGAGGTTAATTAATCATGGATATGATAAAAGAAATGGAACAGTATCTGGAGTTTTGCCAATACCGCAAAGAATTGAATAAGAATACGTTGAAAGCGTATCGAATTGATTTGAAACAGTATATATTTTTTTGTCAAAAGGACGTGCTGTTAAAGTCTAAGATTGAAGAGTATATAACTGAATTGCATAAAAAATATAAACAAAAAACAGTAAAAAGAAAAATTGCCAGCATTAAGGCATTTTATCAATATCTTGAAGAAGAAGGGCGACTGGATGGTGACAATCCATTTGCTAAAATTAGGATAAAGTTTAAGGAGACAGAGAGACTGCCGAGAATTATTTCCAGGGGCGACATAGAAAGACTGTTAAATGATATGTATACAATCTTAGATCAATCGGAACAAGGAGCAGTCATCTATCGGGATCTGTCTATTATCGAGATGTTTTTTGCCACCGGAGCCAGGGTATATGAGGTATCTAATTTAAAAAGGCAGGATATAGATTTAGATAATGGGATGATTAAAATATTTGGAAAAGGCAGCAAGGAGCGGTACGTACAAATCGGCAGCCAGGAGATTTTACAACTGATGAAAGAGTATTATCGAATGAATCAAACCGAGATAGATAAAAGCGGTTTTTTCTTTGTAAACCGATGGGGAAAACGGTTTTCAGAACAGTCGATTCGCCGTATGCTTAAAAAATATTCACTTCTGGCAGGTATTGCTTCCCATATCACCCCCCATATGTTCCGCCACTCGGTAGCAACCTATCTGTTGGAAGAAGGGGTAGATATTATGTACATACAGAAAATCTTAGGCCATAGCTCGATAAAGACAACACAGATATATTTGCATATTGCTTCCAAAAAGCAAATGGAGATCCTAAGGGAGCGGCATCCAAGGAATAAGATGATGATCCGAAGGGCGGCGTAGGAAAGTTTAGGGGAAATATGGAAAATAGACAGTGGGTCGGCTTCAAATTTAGGGGGTGGCCTGATTGTGGTGGGAAAATGATGGGGATGAGGGGTAATTTTTTGAAAATTAGCTTTGCAATGGAGAGAAAATAGTGTATAATTAAAAAGGAATTTGTCGAGGATAATACATTGTTATCCTTGATTTTGCGGAGCAAATAATTTCTAATTATCTTACAAAACCTTTAGATATGCTAAAGCTAATTTAGATTGAGGTAATTATAGAAATGAACACACAGTTATTAGATAGGGAAAGTGAAATATCAGATGTTATAGAAATAATAAATACAGTTACTGAAAAAAGTAAAATTATTTTTCTAACAGGAATTAGTGGTGTGGGAAAAAGTGGATTAATAGAAAAGCTTACTCTATGTCCTTTGTTGAAAAATGTTATAATTCCTGTAAAAATTAGCAAAAGTTCAGTGGATACAATAGAAAATTTACAATATTTTAATGCAATATATAAAGCGGTAACAAAATATGCAAGAACAAAGATGTTTGATAAAATACTTTCTCCAACGCAACAAGGGATAAAAAACGGAAAAAACTTATGTAGAATTGTAACAGATATAATTAAAAGTAAATTAGGATTGAATGAAGTAACTTTTTTTGCAGAGCCAGAAGAGCATGAATCTATAATTAGGAAAAAAGAGTACTTATCCTACATATTGAAAAAAACGAATGTAATATTAGACGTTGAGAATATTCAAAATATAGATACTCAGTCATTTGAGATCTTAAAAGAAGTAATTTTGGAATCGACTAATAATACTTTTATTTTTGAATATACTCTTTCCAAAAATAGTTTTGAACATTATGAAAATATGTATAAAGAGTTTAAAGAAGTAAATTCTGAAATATGGTGCTACAAAGTTGATAAGATGGATTTTTTAATTGCCAAAAGACTAGCTCCGAGAAATATTCTGATAAATGAAGAAAGATTGTATGCTTTATATGAAAAGAGCGAAGGAAATCTTATGGAAATTATATTAGCTAATGCTGATATAAAGACTTACACAAGTAACATTACTACAAAACTTAACAGTCTTTCTAAAAACGAAAAATACATATTATATATTGTTTATCTCAATGACTCGCCAATATGTTATGATAAACTTGCTATCATGACTATTATTGAAAGTTCTGAAAAAATAATTAAAGATTTTGAATTGTTAAAATGTTTAGTTAATGAATTATGTGACAAAAAAATACTAGTTATGGATAAAGATTTTGTAAAGATTAAGCATGATTCAATAATTGAATCATTAGAACATAATATTCCCACCCCTATTTTATACTGTGCATACGCTACTATAAAAGAATATTATAATAAAAGATTAGGTAGTGAACCAGTAGCTGTTGAAAAATTATTGTTTTTATACTTGAAATTTTCAGATCAAGAATTATTAACTTTTCTCGAAAAGGTTAAGGAATTTGTTTTAAATCTAAAATATCCTGATTTGATTCTAAAAAAATTAGAACATTTTAGAGAGGATATGCTATGTGTTGGTTTTAACGGTTTTAATGGAACATATTATTTGACACTTATGATTGTTGAAATTTGTTTAAATAAAAAGATGGGAGCTGAAGCACAAAAGAATTTAGATTTAATATTTGATGAATGTAACGCCTATCATATTGCTCTGCAAGCACAAATTTTATCTTTATGTGAGAATCAGGAATCTCATGAAGCTTTACAAAAGTTAATACTAAAAACACCTACAAATAGTCGTTTGCAATTGGTATGTGAAATTTGCATCTTATATTTAAAAACCAAACTTTTCCCTTCTGCACAAACTAAACTTTATGGAGAAAAACTAATTAAAAATAGTTCTTACCAAGAATATCCGGAATATGCTTTTTTGCTACGGAACTATGCTGAATTATGTGATGATACAGAGATATGTAATAACTTATATATGAAAGCATTAGATATTTTTGAGCAGAATAATATGTTTCATGAAATGGCTACTGTTTATATATCTTTATCTATGATACACGCATATAATGGAAATATTGCTCTTGCTAATCAATATATTGAAGATGCGTTATCTCTTGACAATAGTGAAGTTTCAATGTGTTATATATTGAATAATAAATCGACATTGCAAATATTAGAGAATAGTTATAATGAAACCACTGAAAAAAATTTACGAAATGCCTTATTGTTATCTGTAAGTAAATACGAGAAACTTATTGTGAATGCCAATTTATTAGTTTATTATTGTTTGATTGATAATTTTACCAAAGCGAAAGAAATTGCTTACAATATAGAAAATAGCAATTATGAAGATTTTAAATATGAAGAATTGCTTCATATAATATATCAAAATTTATATTATTTCTATTCTGTATTTGAACATGACAATGACCAAAAAACATACTATTATAATCAGATTCTAATATTAGTCGATTCTCCAAACATTAGAGAATCAACTAAAGAATTAGCATCTGGAATGAATCATCTTATAGAAAGCCAAACTTTTTATGCTCAATTTCCTTATAGAGTTGACTTCTTAGGTTATTGGGAATTCACAATTGATAGTACTTTAAGCTATTAAATATTAAAAATTCAAACATTTGGGAGAGGGTATATCCTTTATGTGAAAAAGCATAGTAAAAGGCACAATCATCTCCCAAATAACAATCAGGTGATAGCTCGATTAAGTGAAATTGTCCTTTGTACATCCTCCCATCAACACGCATAAATTCAATTTTCTCGAAAGCCATAAATAAAGAATGTATCTTATGAATATCATTGGCAGGAATTAGTGAACTCATTTTAAAATCGATATTTGTATCATCAATTTTTTTTGTTTCATAACCCCAGATTTCAGAATCAAAGTATTCTTTTTTATCCATTATTAATTGAACTTCTTCACTAAATGTAATTTGGTTTTTATTTCCAACAAGAATCATTTCGACTTCTTCACCTGGGATGTATTCTTCAACCAAAATTGGCATATTATGAAATGAGTACAGTTTACATATAAGAGCTGCTGCTTTATCATATTCAAAACAAACATTATGTTCTGATATGCCAGTAGAGCCACCACCAAAATTAGGTTTAACAACAAAAGGTGGCTTTAAAAAATTTAATTGTTTTTTAACAGAAAGCATATCAAGTGGTTTTCTAAACAAAATGCTAGGAGCAGTTTTTAATCCAAATTCCTTAGCAAATAATTTAGCTGTATATTTATCATTACATATCATATGGGCATAATCATCCGCGCCCACATATTTTAGACAAGCCGCTTCACAAATTCCCGGCAAAATACTTTTTGAATCAGGAGCGTTGTATCCATATTTCATTGGGAAGATAATTTCATCCTTATAATTCAATATATTTTTTAGAAATAAATGCACATCAGTAAATATTTCAAAATCTTTTACAACATCTTTTATGGCTTGGGATATTTTTATCGTTGAGAATTCATTATTTCCCTCTAAATTTCTATTGGATATATCAGCGTATTCAATTTTTTCATTCTGGTCAGTTATTAAAATCAATTTCTCATTTATCATTTTCAAAATTCTCCTTTTCAAAAGAATATTAGAAATTATTTGCTCCGCAAAATCAAGGATAACAATGTATTATCCTCTCATACAAAATACAGGTATGGGGTAATAAACAAATTGCAGAGATAAACATATGTAAAGATATGGTTATCATAGTATTAGACGCATGATTGAAATTTCCAATATCCTGGTCACGAAATTTATAAGTCTACACATCTAAGCGAATATTCTTTCCATCATTCCTTATTTTTCAGACATTTTCATTGTCCGTTTCATCATTTGCGATAAGAAATGCTAAAAGCACTTGATATTTATTGTTTTGGCGTTATAATTAAAACGGTGAAGGTTCTTAACCATTTAACGGTGATAAATACTGTTTAGCAGTTAGGCCTGAGATAAAAATCATAAAAACATGAAATTAACATACGTGGGATAGTTTTTAGTTTTTGCAAAACAACCTTTGCCTTTAAGAAAAGTATAGAAAAAAGAATGTGAGGATATAGGCATATGGCCACAAAAAAATTAGTACAGGTATTGGAGCCGATTGTCCGGCTGAAAAACGTGCATTCCATGGGAGTTATCGGCGACCCGGGATGCGAGGGCCTGGGGACTTATAATATGAAAGTTTACGCAGGAGCCTTAGAGGAAAGCAGCCGGGATGATATTACGCTGATTGCAGGCGATTTAGTGCCTGCAGGGACGGATCACCATTACCGGACGATCCAGGATTTGACAGAAGCCCTGGCGGGGAACCCGGTTTACTGCCTTAGGGGAAACCATGATACCGGCGCGTATTCCGATTATTTCGGCCTAAAAAATTACGCGCTGCTTACAGATGATTTTGCGGTGATTGTGTTGGATAATGCAGTGCGCTCTTTTGAGGAGGAGGGGCTTTTGCTCCTTAGGCAGGTTCTTTCTATGGAGGAAGTGGGACAAGCGATTATTGCCTTTCATATCCCAGTGCCTAATCATTTTATTCAGAATTGTGTATCGGAGGAGGAGTTTGGCCGTTTAAAGGACGCCTACGGGCCGTGGAAAAGCAAAGTGAAGTATCTGCTCTGCGGCCATGTCCACTCCCGGTTTGAGGATGTGGTGGATGGGATTCCCCTGATCTGCACCGGGGGCGGAGGAGCCATGATTGAGGATGTGTCCAAGGATATTCGGGCTTGTGACGTGGAGCATCATATCGTCCATTTTTACCTGGAGGGCGGAAAGCTTTGTCACAAGATTGCGGATCTTTTGGAGGACTGCTACAAGCGGGAGCGGGAGGATGGCATCCTTAGCCGGAAGCTGGAGGAAACGGTACAAGGGGAGCTGTTGGCTCATTTTAACTATCTGATGTTTGCGGATCGGGCGGAGCGCAGGGGAATGGAGCGGATTGCGTCGCTTTTTCGCGCTCTTGCGGCTTCCGAATATTACCATGCCCGGAGCTTCTTTTCAATTCTCCACCAGCCAGCGCCCTTTGCGGAGACAATCCAGACGTATGAGCCGGGAGAAACCTTTGAATACAGTCATTTTTACCGGATGCTTGCTCAGTATGCCAAGGATCACGGCAGCCCCCTGGCAGAGCAGGCTTATGCGGGAGCGGCTATGGCGGAAAAGGTTCACGCGGAGCTGTTAAGGCAGGCGGCGGACATGGAAAATTTTGGAGAAAGAAAAGTGTATGTCTGCCCAGTTTGCGGTTATGTCATGGTAGGGGACGTTGCCCCGGAACGCTGCCCGGTGTGCGGCGGGCCGAAGAAACAGTATGAGGTTTACGGCAGCAATGAATAGTTAAACACATTATGGCAGGATAAGGAGAGATGGCGGCGATGATTTTTGATACTCATGCCCATTACGACAACCAGGCCTTTGATCCGGACAGGGACAGCCTTCTTTCGTCCCTGCCGGATCATGGCATCGGGGCGGTGGTAAATGTGGGAGCCAGCATTGAAAGCACGGAAAGAGCGATAGATCTTACGGGAAAATATCCCTTTATCTATGGGGTGGCAGGGGTGCATCCCAGTGAGTGCGGCGGGCTGGAGGAAAAGGATATCCAGTGGTTAAAGCAGCAGGCATCCTTAGAAAAGATCGTGGCAATCGGTGAGATTGGGCTGGATTACTACTGGGAAGAGCCGGAGCACCAGATCCAAAAGAAGTGGTTTTGCCGTCAGTTGGCCCTGGCGAGGGAGGTAAAGCTGCCGGTGGTGATCCACAGCCGTGACGCGGCTAAGGATACCTTGGAAATCATGAAAAGTGAAAAATGCGGGGAAATCGGCGGAGTGATCCATTGCTTTTCTTACAGCAAAGAAATGGCCAGGGAATTTTTGAACATGGGATTTTATTTAGGGATCGGCGGGGTGGTGACATTCCAGAATGCCAGGCATTTGAAGGAAGTGGTGGAGTACGCCCCGATGGATCGGCTGGTATTGGAAACGGACTGCCCTTACCTTTCCCCTGTGCCTTACCGAGGCAAACGGAACTCGTCCCTGAACCTTCCTTTAGTGGCGGAGGCGGTAGCAAAGCTTAAGGGAATAGGCGGGGAAGAGGTGGAGCGGATCGCATGGGAAAATGGGATGAAGCTTTACCAAATATAGCTTATCGGAATTTGCGAAGCAAATTTCGATAAAAGGCACGAAGTGCCGTAAATCTAATGACAGGAAGCGCAGTTTG
Source organism: Lachnospiraceae bacterium (assembly GCA_910575565.1). Lineage (GTDB taxonomy): Bacteria > Bacillota > Clostridia > Lachnospirales > Lachnospiraceae > Caccovicinus. The sequence continues at coordinate 119,784 of CAJTFL010000006.1, forward strand.
CTTCCTGGAATATAGCTTATCGGAATTTGCGAAGCAAATTTCGATAAAAGGTACGAAGTGCCGTAAATCTAATGACAGGAAGCGCAGTTTGCTTCCTGGAATATAGCTTACAAGAAGTTCGCTTGCTTGCAAGGGCAAACTTCGTAAGCTAACGAACGGTTTTACCGTGAGTGATAATATAGCTTATCGGAATTTGCGGAGCAATTTAAAACAGGATATGATTTTATGGGAACGGCCTATGGGATGCGGTTTTATGGAGAAAGAGGCGCGTCCAGGAAAAAAGGAATTTTTGGCGGCGCGCCTGGGCCTGGCCGTGACGCCCATAGAATAGGTGGCGGGCAGTGTTTAGCGGAGAAAGGACAGGAAGCATGGCAGATCTTGGAAACCCGAAACAGACAATCGAAGTGATTAAACAGCATCAGTTTGCGTTCCAAAAAAAGTTTGGCCAGAATTTTTTGGTGGATTCCCATGTGCTGGGAAAGATCGTCCGTGCCGCCCAGGTAACGAAGGAGGACGTGGTTTTGGAGATTGGGCCGGGCATCGGGACGCTGACCCAATACCTGGCGGAAGCCGCCAGGCAGGTGGTGGCCGTGGAAATTGACGGGAACCTGATCCCCATCTTAAAGGAAACCTTGAAGGAGTACCACAATGTTACGGTGATCCATAACGATATCTTAAAGATGGACATAAAGCAGCTGGCCAAGGAATATCATGAGGGGAAACCCCTTAAGGTGGTGGCAAATCTGCCTTATTATATCACCACGCCGATTATTATGGGGCTTTTGGAAAGCCATGCTCCCGTGGGACAGATTACGGTGATGGTGCAGAAAGAGGTGGCAGATCGGATGCAGGCAGAGCCAGGCTCCAAGGATTACGGCGCCTTGTCCCTGGCCGTGCAGTACTATGCCCAGGTGTATCTTGCGGCCAATGTGCCGCCAAACTGTTTTATCCCCCGGCCTAACGTAGGCTCGGCGGTCATCCGCTTGGATCGGCATAAGCAGCCGCCGGTTAAAGTAAAGGATGAAGGTCTTTTGTTTGCCCTGATCCGGGCTTCCTTTAACCAGAGAAGGAAGACGCTGCAAAACGGGCTTAATAATTCGCCGGAAATCCCTTATACGAAAGAGCAGATTGGGGAGGCGATAAAAAGCCTCGGCCTGCCTGCGGCTGTGCGGGGGGAGGCTCTTACCCTGGAGCAGTTTGGGAAGCTGGCAGATTATTTCGGTGTGTTTGAAGGGAAGGAAGGGTAGAGAAAATAACCGCTAAGTTTGCGAGGCTTGGGCGGTTATTTTTTGTCTTACTATCCTTCCCAATCGAATAGCCAAGACTAGAGCGTGTTTAAAAAATCATTTCCGCTTTAAATTATTGCAAGAAAGCAAAAAAAAGCCGTCGCAAAACAGTGGATTTCCGCAATATATAGGATGGATCTTTCCATAAGTTCCGCAATATATTGTGAAAACGCCGCGTTTTGCGACAGTGCCTTTCCTGCGAATCATTCTATGATACCAGGCTCAAAAAATTTTTCAATCCTAGAGCGTATCTGAAAATTCATTCATATCGAAATTATCTTTACCAATTTCCCAAAACACGAAAAAGCGGGCAGTCCCCATTAAAGATCCGTAAACCGGGAAAGGGCGGCCATATCGGCGACAATCGTTACGTCGGGATGAAGCTGTAAGATAGATCCGGGCACGCGTGGGGTGATAGGGCCGTTAACGGAATCGAAAAGAGCCTGTGCCTTGTCCTCGCCGCTGGCGACCAAAAGGATTTTCCTGGCCTGCATAATGGTTTTAATCCCCATGGTATATGCCTGCTTGGGCACATCGTCGATGGAGGCGAAAAAGCGCTTGTTGGCGTCAATGGTGCTAGGCTGCAAGTCGATGCAGTGGGTTCCCTTGGCGAAGGCATCGCCAGGCTCGTTAAAGCCGATATGGCCGTTGCGTCCCAATCCTAATAATTGTAAATCCACGCCGCCTAAGTCGGCGATTGCCTGATCGTACCGGGCGCACTCTGCCGCCGTATCCGGGTTGGTTCCGTCAGGAATATTGGTATTATTCATGTTGATATTAATGTCTTTAAAGAAGTTGTGAACCATAAAATAGTAGTAGCTCTGATCGTTTTCCTTGGTCAGGCCTTTGTACTCGTCTAAATTTGCCGTCTTTACCTGGGAAAAATCCAAATCTCCATCCTGATACCATTTGATCAGCTGCTTGTAGGTTCCGATAGGGCTGGAACCGGTAGCCAGGCCAAGTACGCAGTCAGGCTTTAACGTAACCAGTGCGGAAATCACGTGGGCGGCCTTGCGGCTCATCTCGTCATAGCTGCTCGCTTTGTAAATCCTCATAGAAAATACCTCCTAAAAAAGAAAAAATTTTTACAACACCCTCATTTATAGGATAACATTTTCAGGGAATAATTTCAATGTTTATTTGCATAAAATAAAAAAGAACATATCGTGCGGATAGCTGTTCGCTGACGGGCGTAGCGGAGTATGTCAGTGCGTACAGAGGCGGGAATGAATGTTCAAATACGTGCAAAGGTGCGAAAAGCTGTCCAGGCAGCGGAAACAGGGGGTTGATATGGCAGAATTCCGGAGATTGATTTCCTACATTTACGAATACGAAGGACAGGAAAAGGGAAAAAATGTAGGGTTTGTAAAATTAGAAACGAGAAACGGGATGTGCAGGCTGAACGTCAATGTGAAAAACCTGTACATAGGAAGCAGCGATATGGGCGTGTACCTAATGAGCGGAAGGAAAGAAATTTTCCTGGGGAATATGTTCCTGCGGAACGGGTGCGGAGAATTCAGGGCCATGGTGCAGGCAGCCAATGTGCAGGAGTCAGGGGAAACAATGGACGAGTGCTACGGTCTGACGATCCATGGCAAGGGGGAAAACTGGAGGGTGTATACTACCATATGGGAGGATGCCGTAGCCCAGGCAGCCCAGCTAACCTTAGAGCCGGTAACTTCGGAAGCCGTTCTGGAGCGGGAGATGGAGAGGGGGAATTTGTCTGCCGTTGCGCCTCAGAAAGGGAAGAAGGAAGAGGGCGCGGCAGAGGAAAGGACTAGGGAAGAAAGTGGCAGCGGGGGAGAAACGTTAGGAAGGGGAATGCCGGAAAGAGAAGCCTTGGGAGGAGGAATGCCGGAAAGGGAAGCCTTGGGAAGAGGAATGCCGGAAAGGGAAGCCTTGGGAAGAGGAATGCCGGAAAGAGAAGCCTTGGGAGGAGGAATGCCGGAAAGAGAAGCCTTGGGAAGGGGAATGCCGGAAAGAGAAGCCTTGGAAAGAGATGCGCCAGAAAGAGAAGCGTCGGCGGAACCGGCGACAGTAAGCGGCGGATGGAGAACGTGGCCGGGAATGAACGCAAGATCGGCAATGAATGTAAGATCGGCCATGGATGCAAGGCCGGGGATGAATGTAAGGCCGCCAGCCATGAATGCCAGGCCAAGAGGGGAGATAAGCCCCATGACTGCGGCCAAAAAGCCGGAGGAAAAAACAGGCCTAATGGCTGATGGGCATCTTGAGACCGAAAATCCAAAGGAGAGGATGGAGGAAAGTCCGAATCAGGGAATAGGAGAAAATCCGGCAGCGGCAGGGAGGCCAAAGGAGGAGGCGGCTTTGGCGGCAGAAGGGATGCTGCTGCCCAAAGAAGAACTGGCGGCGAAAGAACGCAAGGCCGCCATGGATACCGGCATCCCGAATTTTGAAATGGGAAGGCTGGAAATGGAAACGGAATACCCGGATACTGCTTTAGGAGAGCTGGAAAGGCTTGGGAAAGCGCTGCGGGATCAGGATGAGGAAATCCAAAAGGATCCAGGCATTGGGGCAACAGGCCAATCTTTTCCGCCGGTGTTTTCGGAGACCAGCCAGAGGGCAGCCCCGGTGATCCGCCAGTATAAAGAAGCGCCGCTGATTGTGGGCGATCCGGAGGCTCTTGCCAGGCTGGACGCGGAGGATGCCCAAGATAACCGGATCCCGGTGTGGGATTTTTTTGCGAAGACTTATCCAAGGATCCAGGCCTTTGACAGTGAGTTTGGCTGCCAGGTGCTGGTGATCAAACCTCAGGATATCGGCCTCCTTCCCAGGGAGGTATGGGTTTATGGCAACAACAGCTTTCTCCTGCACGGGTATTATAATTACCGATACCTAATCCTGGCCCGGCTGGAAAACCCAAAAGGCGCTCCCAGGTATCTGCTGGGCATTCCCGGCCATTATTACAGCAATGAAAAATATATGGCTTCCATGTTTGGCTTCCCTAATTTTGTCCTGTCAAAAAAGCAGCCCTCCCAGGATGGGCGGTTTGGCTACTGGTACACCGATGTGCAGATGGATGACGGGGTGGTATCGAAAGTGGCGGCGCAGAAATTGAAGGTGGGGAGTTAGTGCTGCCTTGGGGAAATTCCGGTAAATTAAGCCATATGCAAAAATATGCCGGATTAAGCATGAACGCAATGCTTTCATGGCCGTTTGTGCCGGGCGCATAACCACAATAATGAAAAATAAGGCAGGGCTGCTGTGCCAAGGGAAATGTTTTGCCTGGCGCGGCAGCTTTTTTGTGTTTGCATAATTATTGCGGATATAGTAGAATATAAGCCATGGAAAAGGAGATTTGGAAGGCTATGGAAAGGCGGCGGCGCGACGCGAAAAACGGAAAAATAGAAAACAGAAAGATAGAAAACAGAAAGATAGAAAACAGAAAGATAGGGAGCAGACTGAGAAAAAGAGGAGGAAGGGCAGTCCGTAAGGGGCCGCAGGTGTCTCATTACCGGGTTGCGGCATCAAACCTTCCTCCGGCTTTTTGCGGTTTTCGGATAGTACAGCTTTCCGATCTTCACGGGACGCTTTACGGCAGGCATCATCAGCTGTTGTTAGGGAAAATCGATGAGGAAAAGCCGGACTGCATCGTAATGACCGGGGACATGGCGGATCATTCCCGGAATGCCATTTCCCGCCTTGTGGATTTGTGCATAAGGCTAAAAAAGCGCTGGCCAGTGTACTATGCCATGGGAAACCATGAGCAGTGCTTAAAGAAATGGGAAGCTGTCCAGCTGTATGACGGCTTAAAAAAGGCGGGGGTTACAGTCTTGGAAAACACCTGGTGCGATATTTCCCGCCAGGGGCAGACGGTCAGGCTTTATGGCCTAAATATGCCGTTGGTGTATTATAAGGATCCCTTGGGGGAGTACCGTAAGGGGGCGCATTTTTCGACGGAGGATACAAGAAAGTTCCTTGGGTCTATGGATCCTGCTTTTTACAATATCCTTTTGGCTCATAATCCCCTTTACTTCCCTTCTTACCGTGATTGGGGGGCGGATTTAACCCTTTCCGGCCATATCCATGGAGGGATTATCCGGATTCCTGGCCTGGGAGGAGTGCTGTCCCCGGATGTAACCCTGTTCCCTAAGTATTATGGGGGCCATTTTGCAGAAAAAGGAAAGCATTTGATCGTCAGCAGGGGACTGGGCAATCACTTTTTGTTCCGGGTGTGCAACCCTCCCGAGCTGGTAGCGATTACGTTGGAAAAGAAGCGTTGATGTGCGGCGGCATTTGAAGAACGGGGGACAGGCTTATGGCAAAGATACAGGCAAGTGGTTTAACGGAGGACGAGCGCTATATGAAGGAGGCCATCCGGCAGGCGAAGAAAGCCCAGGCTTTGGGGGAGGTTCCTATCGGCTGTGTGATTGTCTATGAGGGGAAAATCATTGCCAGAGGGTATAACCGGAGGATGGTTGACCATACCACCTTGGCTCATGCGGAGATTATTGCCATAAGGAAGGCCTGCAGGAAAATAGGGGACTGGCGGCTGGAGGGCTGTGATATTTACATTACGCTGGAGCCATGTCCCATGTGTGCCGGGGCCATCGTCCAGGCCAGGATTCCCCGGGTAGTGATCGGGTGCATGAACCCTAAGGCTGGATGCGCGGGCTCGGTGCTTAACTTGCTTTCCCAGGAAGGCTTTAACCATCGATGCCAGGTGGAAAAAGGGGTGCTGGGGGAAGGGTGTTCCCAGATGATGAAGGATTTTTTCCGAGAGCTAAGGGAAAAGGGAAAAGGGGAAAGGGAAGGGAGTCAAAAATCAGCCGCAAGCAGCGGGCATAGAATTTGATGCGCGCTAAGGGGTGGCGGTTTGCATTGCTTTCTGCTTGTGTTTTTTTCCCGGATCACGTAAGATATTAAAGAAGAATTGGCATAACGGTTAAGGGATTAAGCTCTTGCCGCATCTGGCGGAAAGCGATTTTTAACCTATTAAGCTGCGATAAGCATAGGGATATGAGGAAGTGGCGGAGCGGAGGGTCTGCCCCGCTTACCAGGCATTCCGAAATTCCTTTGACACACACGTTAAAGAGGGGAAAAAACATGAAAATACTAGTCATTAACAGCGGAAGTTCTTCCTTAAAATTCCAGGTAATCGACTCCCAATCTGAGCGGGTCCTGGCCAAGGGGGTCTGCGAGCGGATCGGCATTGACGGGATCTTTACGTATAAAACGGACAGCGGGATTTCCATCAAGGAGCCGGTTCCCATGGAAAACCACAAGCAGGCGGTGAATACCATACTAAGCACATTATCTGACGGCGAAAAGGGCGTGATTAAGGATTTTTCCGAGATTGACGTAATCGGCCACCGGCTGGTGCACGGCGGGGAGAAATTTACCGGTTCCGTGGTCATTACCGATGAGGTGATCCAGGCCATGACGGAATGCAATGACTTAGCGCCCCTCCACAATCCGGCAAACTTAGTGGGCGTGGATGCCTGCAGCCAGCTGATGCCGGATACGCTGATGGTAGGCGTGTTTGACACCGCCTTTAACCAGACCATGGAGCCGAAGGCGTTTCTTTACGGCCTCCCTTACCAGTACTATGAGCAGTATAAGATCCGCCGCTACGGCTTCCACGGCATCAGCCACAAGTATGTTTCCACCCGGGCGGCGGAGTTTATGGGGCAGGATCTTAAGCGGGTGAAAACCATCGTCTGCCATCTGGGCAACGGCGCCAGCATCTGCGCGGTGAAATTCGGCAAGGTGGTGGATAATTCCATGGGCTTTACGCCCCTGGAGGGCCTGGTGATGGGAACCAGGTGCGGGGACGTGGATCCCGGCGCCCTGGAGTTTTTGGCAAAGAAGGAGAACCTGGATTTCCAGCAGGTGATGACCATCTTAAACCAGGAGTCGGGGGTTTTGGGGATTTCCAAGAATTATTCCAGCGATTTCCGGGAGCTGAAGGACGCGGAGATTAAATATAATGATATGGCGGCCTTGGCTCGGGAAATTTTCGCCTACAAGGTGGCTAAGTATGTGGGAAGCTACGCGGCGGCCATGAATGGGGTGGACAATATCGTATTTACCGCCGGGGTGGGGGAAAACGATTCCGATATCCGGGAAGAGATCTGCGAGTACTTAGGCTTTTTAGGAATTACCATTGACGAGGTGAAAAATCGGGAGCAGGCGGAAGCGGTAAAGATTTCTGACTGGAGCTCCAAGGTAAATGTGCTGGTGATTAAGACGAATGAGGAATTAGAGATTGCCCGTGAGGCGGCGGCAGTGGCAGCCCAGATAGGCGCAAAAGGCTAAGGCTTCATTTGTCCATATACCATATGCCCATGCCGGATAAGCGGTGTGGGCAGGGAGGAATCCGGGCATTAATTGTTTCTGGGGATGCTCTGTATGGAGAACGGAGGATATGGCATACATGGAAGAAAAGGAACTGGCCAGGAAAAAGGAACTGGCTTTAGAAATCATAAAACGGTTAAAAAAGCAGTACCCGGATGCAGGCTGCACCCTGGATTACAATGAGGCCTGGAAGCTTTTGGTCAGTGTGCGCCTGGCGGCTCAGTGCACCGATGCCCGGGTAAACGTGGTGGTGGAAGGCTTGTACCAAAAGTTTCCCAGCGTAAAAGACCTGGCGGAGGCAAAGGTGGAGGAGATCGAGGCGATGGTAAAGCCCTGCGGCCTGGGGCACAGCAAGGCCAGGGATATCAGTGCCTGCATGAAGATCCTGCATGAGCAGTATGATGGGAAAGTGCCGGATAAGTTTGAGGAGCTGTTAAAGCTTCCGGGGGTGGGGCGGAAAAGCGCCAACCTGATTATGGGGGATGTGTTCGGGAAACCGGCGATTGTTACCGATACCCACTGCATCCGCCTGACGAACCGGATGGGCCTGGTGGATAATCTTAAGGAGCCAAAGAAGGTGGAGATGGCTCTCTGGAAGATTATCCCAGCTGAAGAAGGGAGTGATTTCTGCCATCGCCTGGTGTTCCATGGCCGGGAGGTCTGCACGGCAAGGACAAAGCCTTACTGCGATAAATGCTGCCTTAAGGATATCTGCGGGAAAAACGGGGTGGAATAGGGCGGTTTGTAAAAAGAAATAAATAAGCGAATAAATTGTGGAAAGCGCTGTGCACAATAACGGGAAATGTTGGTGCAAAGCGCTTTGTTTTGTGATATGATGAATAAAAAATAAGCAGAAGGAGGAGCAGGGAAATGAAAGTTTTAGTGATTGGCGGCGTTGCGGCAGGGACGAAGGCGGCGGCAAAGCTTAAGCGGGAAGATCGGGGAGCGGAAGTGGTTTTGGTGACGAAAAGCAGGGATATTTCTTACGCCGGGTGCGGCCTGCCTTACTATGTAGGCGGCATGATTGAAACGCAGGATGAGCTGATTGTGAATACCCCAGCTAAGTTTGCGGCCTTAACCGGGGTTAGCGTGTTTACCGGAAAGGAAGCGGTGGCCTTAAAAGCGGAGGAAAAGACTGTTGCCATTAAGGATCTGGAATCGGGTAAGGAGGAAATCTTTTCTTATGATAAGCTGGTGATTGCCGTGGGGGCTTCCCCGGCGCTGCCGCCGGTAAAGGGGATGGGAAAGCCTGGGGTGTTTACCGTTCGGACACCGGAGGATGCCGTCAGGATACGTGCTTATGGGGATGAAAACCAGGTGAAGAAGGCCGTAGTGGTAGGAGCCGGCTTTATCGGCCTTGAGATGGCGGAAAACTTACAGCAGAGAGGAATCGGGGTAACGGTAATCGATTTCGCCCCACAGATCCTTCCCAATATCCTGGATCCGGAGATGGCGGCTTTCGGAAAGAAACATCTGTTAAAATCAGGGATCCGGGTGGTTACGGGAACCGGGGCAGAGGAAATAACGGGAGAAGGACGGGTGCAGGGGATTAAGACCACTGCGGGGTTTTTTGAATGCCAGATGGTGATCATGGCTGCCGGGATCCGCCCCAATACGGCATTTTTAGAGGGAAGCGGGATTGAGATGAACCGGGGGGCGATCCTGGTGGATCGACTTTTAAGGACAAACTTGCCGGATGTCTATGGGGCAGGGGACTGCGTGCAGGTGGTAAACCGGATAACAGGGCAGCCCCAATGGTCGCCTATGGGCTCGTCGGCGAACCTGGAAGGCCGGACGCTGGCTCAGGTTTTGGCAGGGAAAGAAAAGGCTTACCCTGGCGTGCTGGGCACAGGCGTGGTTAAGCTTCCAGGCTTAAACTGCGGGCGGACAGGCCTTACGGAGGAGCAGGCAAAGAAAGCCGGATATGATGTGGAAACGGTACTGGCGGTGACGGATGACAAGGCTCATTATTACGCGGACGCCTCGTTTTTTGCCACAAAGCTTATTGCCGACAGGAAGAGCCATAAGCTTTTGGGGGTGCAGGTATTCGGGCCTGGGGCAGTGGACAAAATGGTGGACATTGCCGTGATGGGGATCAATATGGAGGCAAGGCTGGAGGATTTTGAAAACGCGGATTTTGCCTATGCGCCGCCCTTTTCCACGGCCATCCATCCCTTCGTGCAGGCCGTGTACGTGCTGTTAAATAAATTGGACGGTACGATGGTAAGCATGACCCCGGCGGAGTATGAGGCGGGGAAAGCGGAAGGATTCAAGGTGCTGGACGTAGCTCCGGCTCCTACCATCCATGGGGCGGAATATATTGAGCTTGGAAAGGTAAACGGGGAGCTGGAGGGCATCGGGAAGGAAGAAAAACTTCTTCTGGTCTGCGCCAAGGGGAAACGGGGATATTTCCTCCAGAACCGCCTGAAATATTACGGCTACAACAATACAGTTGTGCTGGAAGGCGCCACCTTCTTTAATGACGTAGTGGTGAAAGATACGAAAAAGCCTGTTTCCAAGGAAGAGGAAACCCGGGTAAAGACCCTGGGATTTTTGAAGGATAAGCGGACGCCGGATAAGTTTAACTGCCGGGTAATCACCCGCAATGGGAAGATCAGTGCAAAGGAGGCGAAAGCCATCGCCCAGGCGGCAGAGGAGTTTGGCAGCGGGGAAGTGGCCATGACCTCCCGCCTGACCATGGAAATCCAGGGCGTGCCTTTTGCAAACATTGAGCCCATCCGGGAATATTTAATGGAGGCCGGGCTGGAAACCGGCGGGACAGGATCAAAGGTGCGGCCTGTAGTGTCCTGCAAGGGTACTACCTGCCAATATGGGTTAATCGATACCTTCGCCCTGTCGGAGGAGATCCATGAGCGCTTCTTCCACGGCTATGGAGGGGTGAAGCTGCCCCATAAGTTTAAGATTGCCGTTGGGGGCTGCCCGAATAACTGCGTTAAGCCGGATTTAAACGATCTGGGGATCATTGGCCAGAGAGTTCCCCAAGTGGAGCTGGAAAAATGCCGGGGTTGCAGGCACTGCCAGGTGGAAGCTGCCTGTCCCATTAAAGTTGCCAGGCTTACCGATGGTAAAATTGCAATTGACGAAAATAGCTGCAACCATTGCGGCCGCTGCGTGGGCACTTGTCCTTTTGGGGCGGTTTCCGGCTATACCGGAGGCTACCGGGTTTATATCGGCGGGCGCTGGGGAAAGAAAATGGCGGTAGGCCATTACCTGGACAAGGTGTTTACCGACAGGGAAGAGGTTTTGGCAGTTGTGGAGAAAGCCATCCTGCTTTTTAGGGAGCAGGGGATAACCGGGGAGCGGTTTGCAGATACGGTGGCAAGGCTTGGGTTTGAAGATGTGCAAAACCAGCTCCTGGCCGGCGATCTGCTGGCACGGAAAGAGGAGAACATAGCTGCGGAACGGCACATGAAAGGCGGAGCCACCTGCTGAATGGCCGGCGGCAGTACGTTTGTCCGGCACAGGCGGCCAAGAAGATGGCCGCCTGAACCGTTGCTAATGCCGTTTAGCATCGTGCAGTGCAGCGTGAGTCGTGCAGTTTAGCGTGATAAAGTGATTGACATACGGACAGGGAGCGATTATAATGAACAAAAGAAAATTCCTATCATTATAATAGGAAAGAGGAGGTAGCATTATGAAAAAAACATGGAAAAAGCTCCTTGCTTTAACCCTTAGCATGGGCTTGGCGGCAGGAAGCCTTGCAGCCTGCGGCGGCAAGGATCCGGTAGTAGAAACGGAGCCCCAGCAGACCACGTCCGCAGCGGCAGGCGGGGAAAACGGGGGAGCTGCAGAAACTTCTGCTGAAGGTGAAAGCCAGGGCACGGAGGGCGCTTCGGCAGGCGGCAGCACCTTTACTTACGCCATCAGCGGCGATCCGGGAGCGAATGTGAATGTCATTACCACCGGCGACCGTTTCGGCCTGATGACGATCAAGATGGTATATTCTCCCCTTTGTATGTATAATGCGGATGGGATTAATTGGTTTTTGGCAGAGAGCGTAGATACGTCCGACGACAACATGACCTATACCTTCCACTTAAGGGATGATGTGGTTTGGTCTGACGGCGAGCCCTTTAATGCGGACGACGTGGTGTTTACCTACGAGGCCATGGAAGATCCCAATAACGCGGGCTGGGCATATTCTCAGTTGGTTTACGACCAGGGAGCGACAAAGATTGAAAAGATCGACGACTACACGGTAGCCTTCACCCTTCCCTTTGCCAGCGCAGGATCCCTGGAGATGCTTTGCAATATTTTCATTATGCCAGAGCATTTGTATAAGGATGTAACGGATTTTGAGAATAACGATATTAACACCAAGCCTGTAGGTACAGGCCCGTATGTGATGGCTGAGTATTCCCCAGGCTCCCATGTAAAGTTTGAGGCGAATGATACGTATTTCCTGGGAAGGCCGGACATTGATACCTTTGTGTTCCAGATTGTGGAGAATTCCAATACGGCTATGATGGCGATCCAGAGTGGCGAGATTGACGCATGGGTGGCAACCCCGGCGGAGGTAGCTCAGATGGATCTGGAGGGCAATAATTTAACCACCTATGCCTACAGCGAAGGCCGTGTGGCCTATATGGCGATTAATGTCAAGCAAATCCCGGATGAGAAGGTGCGCAAGGCGATCTTCTATGCGTTAAATACCAAGGACATTAATGATGCAGTGTATTTAAGCGAGGACAATTACTTAACGCCTACCAGCTTCCTGCCGCCGATCAGCCAGTTCTATACGGAAAATGTAGAGACCTATGAGACGGATGTGGATAAGGCCAAGGAGCTTTTAAAGGAAGCGGGGGCAGAGGGGCTTAAGGTAACGCTGACTTACAGCGGTTCTGATTCCGCCCAGACCACCCAGGCGACTTTGATCCAGCAGCAGCTTGCCCAGGCAGGGATTACCTGTGAGTTAAACGGCATGGATTCCACGGCAATGTTTGCCCAGTTAGATGAGCCGGATAATGATATCCAGATGTTCTTAAACGGCTATATTATGGGAATTGACCCAGATACCTTTTATCCGCTGTTTGCCGTGGACGGGGTTTATAACCGCAGCCGCCATGAATATGCCGAACTTGACGAGCTGTTTAAGCGGGGACGGGAAACCATGGATGCGGATGAGCGTTTTGCCATCTATGAGGAACTGCAGCAGGTGCTTCAGGAGAAGGCCTTCTTCTATCCGCTGGCTTCCAATAACCGCCTTCTGGTGGTCAATAAGCGGGTAGGCGGCGTGGATGAGGCCGGTTTGGTTCCGGTATATACGTTTGAGGACACGTCTAAGCTGACGCTGAATTAACGCTGAAGGAAAGCCGATGCAAAGGGCAGCGGACAGCAAGTGCGGTTTACTTAAGAATTAATGCAATGCTGCGCTCGGCAAATCAGCGGCAAGGGCAGCGGGCAGCTGCCAGTTCAATATAAAAATGTGTCAGGCACAAGGGGGCTGTTGCATAAACCAGGGCATTTTCCAATATGCCTTGGGACAACAGCCCTTTGTGTTTATCTCGTTTATCGGGCAGCCAGCCTGTATAAACTTCAGGCATTTTGGGCGAAAGGCCCTGTGCTATGGAGTGCAACGCCCGCAGAATGGAGGAAACCATATGGCAAAATACATCATTAAACGGACACTGGCGGCCATTCCCATGGTGCTGATCATTACAGTGATTTGCTTTACCTTGATGAACTTAGCGCCTTATGACGCCATTGACGCCATGACTTCGCCCAAGATGCCGCCGGAAACGGTAGCCCTGATTAAAGCGAAATACGGCTATGATCAGCCGGTGTATATTCAGTATCTCCGCTGGGTGGACGGGATGCTGAATGGGAATTTTGGCTATTCCATCGTAACCCACCAAAGCATTTCCACGGATCTTGCGGTGCGGCTCCCCAATACCATTAAGCTGATCCTTCCCGCCTATCTGTTATCTTATGTGCTGGCTATCGTCCTGGGGCTTTTGGCAGGCTCCCATAAAAACCGCTGGGTGGATAAGCTGATCGACGGCTTGTCGGCAGTGGGGATTGCCCTGCCTACCTTCTGGGTAGCCATGCTGCTGATTTACTTTTTGGGATACCGGTTAAAGCTTCTTCCCATTGTTGGGATGCATACCATCGGGAAGGAAGGTTCCGTGGGGGATTTCTTCAAGCATTTTATCATGCCCTTTTCGGCGCTGTTTTTAAGCTTCCTGCCGGATGCCGTCCGGTATGTGCGTTCCTCTACCATCACCCAGTATTCGGAGGATTACGTGCTGGTGCAGCAGGCGTTCGGGGCTTCCAAGGCGGAGATCATGTTTAAGCACGTGTGCAAAAATGTGCTGCTTCCCATTATCACTAAGCTGGGCATGGCTCTTCCTATGCTGGTAACGGGAGCGATTATCACGGAGACGATTTTCGGGTGGCCGGGAGTAGGACCTTACTTTGTCAAAGCCATCCAGGGCATGGACTATCCGATTGTCATGGTGATCCTGGTGCTTTCATCCATATTGGTGATTTTAGGGAATTTGCTTTCCGATATCCTGTACTGCTTAACGGATCCGAGAATAAAAGATTTGGGGTGAGGCCATGGAGAAAAGGAATAATAACCAAAAGAGACGAATTGAAAATGTACTTAGCGCCTTAAAGCATGATAAGCTGGCGATCCTGTCCATTATTTTTCTGGCGGCGGTGATTATCTTGGCCCTGGCCGCGCCGCTTTTGCCCCTGGATCCTACATCCACGGATGTGCGCAATATGCTTAAGCCCCCTTCCCTGGCTCATCCCTTTGGGACGGACGAGGTTGGCCGGGATTATCTGTCCCGGGTGGTTTACGGCGGAAGGGTGTCCCTTCTGGTAGGATTTTTGGCCATGGTGACTTGCGTGTGCGTAGGGGTAGTGGTGGGAACCATCTCCGGATACTTTGGCGGCTGGGTGGACAGCCTGCTGATGCGGATTGTGGATATTATGTCCTCCATTCCCTGGATGATCCTGGTTACGGTAATCAGCCTGTTTTTGAAGCGGGGCTTAAAATCCATTATTATTGTTATCGGCTTTTTTACCTGGATGGGCATCGCACGGCTGGTACGGGCGGAAACCTTGTCCTTGAAAGAACGGGAGTACGTGATGTACGCGAAATTTGTGGGGGTTCCCGGCCACCTGATTATCCTGCGCCATATTATCCCTGCCGTGCTGCCCACCATCATCATCGCCTCATCCACCGGGATTGCCAATGCCATCATGACAGAGTCCTCCTTAAGCTTTCTGGGATTGGGGATCCAGCAGCCCATGTCCTCCTGGGGAAGCCTTCTCCAAAGCGCCCAGGGAAATATGCAGAATGCCATCTATATGGCAGTCCTGCCAGGGCTTTTGATTGTGCTGACGATTTTTGCCTTTAATAAGCTGGGCAATCTGCTGCGGATTTTCGTGGAGCCGCGGACGGTGGCCGGCGAGAAAGACTAGGGGGTGCAGGATGAAGGAGATGAAGGAAAAGGCTGCGGCAGGCCGGGGGCAGGAAAATAAGCCGGGACAGGCGCAGGATGAGCCAAAAGGCCGAAAGGAGACAGGGATAAGCAGGCGGCTTTTGACGGTAGAGAATTTAGAGACCACGTTTCAGATTCATAAGACAAGCGTATATGCGGTGCGTGGAGCCAGCATCCACGTGGACGACGGGGATATCCTGGCGGTAGTGGGAGAGTCGGGAAGCGGCAAAAGCGTGCTGATGAAGTCCATCATGGGCCTTTTGCCGGAAAACGCGGAGACCAGGGCAGACTGCCTCCAGTATATGGGAAAAGATTTGCTTACCCTTTCGGACGGAGAACGGAATAAGATGAAAGGGAAAGAGTTTGCGATGATTTTCCAGGATCCCATGACGGCCTTAAACCCGTTAAAGACCATCGGCAGCCATCTGACGGAAGTGCTTAGGCGCCATCGGGGGCTGGGGAAAAAGGAAGCCAGGGATGAGGCCGCCAGGGCGTTAAAAAAGGTGGGGATTCCCTCCCCGGAAAGCCGGTTAAGCCAGTATCCCCATGAGTTTTCCGGCGGGATGCGCCAGAGGGTGTTAATTGCCATGGCGCTGTGCTGCAAACCTGCTCTTCTGATTGCGGATGAGCCTACCACGGCCTTGGATGTGACGATTCAGGCCCAGATTCTGGAGCTGGTGAAGCAGCTTCGGGACGAGGAAGGGATGAGCATTGTGCTGATCACCCATGACCTGGGGATCGTGGCCAGCCTAAGCAACCGGATATCGGTTATGTACGGCGGCTTGATCATGGAGGAAGGGCTGACGGATGAGATTTTCTACCATCCCAAGCACCCCTATACCAGGGCGCTGCTTCATGCCATTCCTCAGCCTGCCACCGGCGTGAAGGAGCGGCTGGAAGCCATACCGGGGATGGCGCCGTCCTTAATGGATCTGCCTAAGGGCTGTCCTTTTGCCCAGCGGTGCAAATATGCCTGCGCAGACTGTGAAAAGCAGCTCCCCAAGTATCGGCAGTATACCGACACCCAGAGGGCGATGTGCATCTTTACCGGGGAGGAGCTGGACGAAAAGGACTGGGGAGCCGGCAGGGAAAGCTGGCAGGCGGCTTCTGAGTCAAGCCGGAAGGAGGGGATAAGGGATGGCAGATAGCAGGGAGCAGGTTCTGCTGGAAACGAAAGGGCTTGAAAAGCATTTTCCCGTAAAGGATTTTTTCGGCAGGAAACGGCAGGAGGTTAAGGCGGTAGACGGCATTACCTTCCAGATCCACAAAGGGGAAACCTTTGGCCTGGTAGGTGAGTCCGGCTGCGGGAAGTCTACCCTGGGCCGGACCTTGATCCGGATGTATGAGCCCACGGGCGGGCAGATTATTTTTGACGGGCAGGATATCACAAACCTTTCGGGGGCGGCGCTTAAGCCATACCACAAGCGGATGCAGATTATTTTCCAGGATCCCTATTCGGCCCTGGATCCCCATCATAATGTGGAGGAGATTATCCGGGAGCCTATGGCGCTGTATATGGATGAGCCGAAAAGTGTGATTGATGAGCGGATTGTGGAGCTGCTAAGAAAGGTGGGCATGAAGGAGGACGATCTCTATAAGTACGCCTATGAATTCTCCGGCGGCCAGCGCCAAAGGATCGGCATAGCCAGGGCGCTGGCGGTAAAGCCGGAATTTCTGCTGTGCGACGAGCCGATTTCCGCCTTGGATGTTTCCATCCAGGCTCAGGTGGTGAATATGCTGGAGGATCTGCAGCAGGAATTGGGGCTGACCTATCTGTTTGTGGCTCATGACCTGTCCATGGTGCGCCATATTTCCACCCGGATCGGGGTGATGTATTTGGGGAAGATTGTGGAGATCGGGGAGAGCGACGAGTTGTATGATAATCCTGTCCATCCTTACACGGAAGCTCTTTTATCGGCGATCCCGGTGGCGGATCCCGTGCGGGCCAGAAGCGCGAAGCGAAAGATCATCGAAGGCGATCTGCCAAGCCCCATGAATGTGCCGAAAGGATGCCGTTTCCATACCCGATGCCCCTATGCCAAACCGGAATGCAGCGAACGGGAGCCGGAGCTTACTAAACGGGGGGAGGGGCATTTTGCGGCTTGCTTTGTGAAGTAAAGGAAGCTGGGAAAACGGAAAGCGGGCTGCCCTGGTTTGAGGACAGCCCGTTATTATACTACGGCTTCTATAAGGATTTTATCGCCAAGGACAATTTCCTTTACGCCGATTTCCTTATGCCGGTTAAAGTTAAAGCTAAGCATATATCCTTTTTTCAGATGAAAATAATCAAGATAAGCGGAAAGCTGCTGTTCGCCCCGCTCATGGTAGGCGTTGCCCCGCCAGACTCTTAATTCGATGACAAATTGTTCACCCAGGTAATCAATCACCAGATCCATCCGTTCGCGGTTACGGGTTTCTGGTTCGATATAGCAGTTCCCCACGCCGTTGATAATCGGCTTTAAAAACAGCAAAAAGTAGCGTCTTCCTGCGTCTTCCAGGAAAGTTTCATCCATATCCCCATAAAGGTAATCAAAGGTTTCCACAAACTTTTCAAGGATTCTCCGCACATCCAAATGCTTTCCTACAATAAACTGGTTCTTTTCCCGGACGCCCATATCATACATTTTACTGGAAGCAAACTCCTGGGAGATGAATAAATTATATAGCACGGTTTCAAATATCCGGTTGGCGATAGCAACGCTTCCCTGGTTATTTTTGATAAAGCCGAACATGGCGGCAGTTTCGATATATGGGTTTTGGGAAACGTAGGGTATGGGTTTGCCAGTAAAAAGAAGCTGGTGCAGCATCAAGGAGAGTTCGGGATATTCGGCCAGCTTTCCGGTAAGGGATTGGAATAAGGTAGTATTATCGTTAACCAGCAGTTTTTCCGCTTCCATAAGCCCTTCTTTTGTCCAGGCCCTTTTCTTATCGGGGACTTTCCCTGATTTAACCAGCTCTTCATCCATATTTTTGCATAGGCTGGAAACTAGGTAAGGGTAGCCGGAAGTGTAGTCATAGATTAGGCCGGAAATTGCCTTAATGTCCATTCTCGTGTGGTTGTCTGCTTCGTATTCCTTAAGCATTCCGGCAATTTCCTCCGGCGAGAAGCTCATATCTACCTGGAATTTGGCAGCGATATTCCATGGGCTGTTTATTTTATGCTCTTCATCAGGACGAATTTTCTGCTGAATGTTTCGGATATCGTAAACACCGGCCAGGATCACCGAATGGAAAGCGGCAGAAGCGGGGCGCTTTAGGTAATATGCCCTAAGCTGCGCTAAGAAGTCAACGAACACCTGGTTATTGGCGGCGGTATCGATCTCATCAATCATCATAACCAGCTTCCGATCCAGCTTGCCGCACCACATTTTCAGTACCTTAAACAGTGCCTGCAGGGAATTTATCCTTGCGGTTTCCTCCACGAATTCAGTAAGGCGTTTGCCTACATCTTCAGGGAATTGCCGGACAGAATCCAGCAGTTCCTCAGAAAATGCGGCGACAAATGCCTGTTCGCTTTTAAACGATAATGCTCCCATCATCTGGAAATCCAAGCTTACCACATCATAGTCCTTTTTTAAGTAATCTGCAAGGGCGTATAAGGTAGTTGTTTTCCCGTACTGCCTGGCACGGTTGATCACGAAGTATTCCCCGGCATCTACCATTGCCTTGATTTCCCTAAGCTTTGGCTCAAGGTTGACCATATAATGCTGTCCGGGCCTGCAGGCTCCATTGACATTAAATATTTTTGCCATCGGCTATCCCTTCTTCCTGGAATGGGTTTGGATATTTTTAATATACTCTGATGCTCTATGGTTAAGTATACCCGATCGGGAAGCAGATGCAAAGTATTTTATTCCTGATTTTCCCCTTCTGGTTTTTTTCTCAGGCAGGAGACGCCCGCTTTATCGGGTTTAAACAGCACGGCAACGTTATACTTCCTCTGCTTCCTTTACCTTCCCAAGCCTTCTAAGCATGGTCTTTTTCACCGCCCGGAAGATATTCTCATATCCGGTGCACCGGCAAAGATGGCCGGACATCAGCTTGCGGATCTCGTCGTCGGAAAATTCCCGCTTGGCTTCCAGGATCTCTGCCGCGCTCATAATAAACCCGGGGCTGCAGAAGCCGCACTGCACTGCCGCCTCGTCGATAAAGGCCTGCTGGATATCAGAGATCTCGCCATTAGGCCCGGCCAGGCCTTCCAGGGTAAGGATCTCTTTTCCCTCCGCCCATACGGCTAAGTAAATGCAGGAATTAAAGCATTCCCCGTTAATAATCACGTTGCAGGCTCCGCATTCCCCTACCTCGCAGCCTTTCTTTACGCTGGTCAGCCGGTAGTCGTCCCGGAGCATATCCGTCAGGGAAGCCCGCACATCCACCATTTTTTCCACTTTTTTCCCGTTAATGGTACAGGAAACCAATTTATACTGTTTACTCATGGATTTCACCTCCTGCCAGACGGATAGATTCCTTAAGGGCGCGTTCTGCAAGGACTGCGGCGATATGCTGCCGGAAGGCCTTAGAGGCCCGCCAGCTGTCCCGGGGCCGGATATCCTCCAGCACCGCCTGGGCAAATGCCTTAACCTGCTCTGTACATAACGGCTGTCCCTTAATCTTTGCTTCCGCCGACGGGGCGCGCATGGGCACGGGGCCTGCCACGCCGTAGGCTATCCTTACGTCCTGGAAGGTTTTCTTATCCGGGGATAATTTTACGTTTACCGAGCAGCCGGTGGTGGCAATGTCCATGGCATTGCGCATGGCGTATTTAATGTAATGGCCAAAATACCCCTCATAGGAAATCTTGGGGATAATGATGGCGGTCTGCAGCTCCCCCGGCCTAAGATCTACCGTCCCGGCCTTGATGTAAAAATCGTGGATGGGGATCCTGCGCACCCCTTCCGGCCCGGTAATCTCGATGACGGCGTCCCAGGCATGGAGGGTGGAGGCGGAATCTGCAGAAGTTACGCCGTTGCAGGTATTTCCGCCGATGGTTCCGATGTTGCGGATCTGAGGGCCGCCTACCATGTCAACGGCTTCCCCCAAAACATTAATGTGTTTTTGGATAATGGGATCTTTTGTGATATGGGAAAAGCTGGTAAGGGATCCGATACGGATAGCCCCGTCCTCCTCATAGCATACGCCCCGCATATCGTCTATCCCGTAAATGCTCACCAGTTCCTTTCCGGCCCGCTTTCCTTCCCGCATCTGTACCAGCACATCGCTTCCGCCGGCGATAATCTGGGCTTCGGGGTGCTCCACAAGCAGGCGAACCGCATCCTTAACGCTTTCTGCCTCATAAAGTGCTTTTATATCATACATAGTGAAAACCTCCTTCCTTCATCTGTGGCCGAATTTTTTTGGCCTTGATTTTAAGCGTGCCTCCAGGGCCAAAAGACTTTTTGAACCCGGCATCATAATATTCCCTCTTCCGTAAACCGCTTAAATAAGTTATGGGGATTTACCGGCGCTTCATTGACCGACACCCCTGTAGCCTGGTAAACGGCGTTCCGGATGGCCGGAGCCACGGAGCAGGTAGGGGGCTCCCCTAAAGCCTTCGTCCCGAAAGCGCTGGTAGGCTCCGGGTTCTCTATAAACAGCGCCTTCAGTCGGGGATGATCCATAAAAGTAGATAATTTATAATCCAACAGGTTATTATTCAGCGCACGTCCCGTCTTGGGATCGAACAGCAGCTTTTCCGAAAGGCCGAAACCGATGCCCATGCTCATGCCGCCGTGTACCTGGGCTTCCGCCAGCGCCGGGTTAATCAGCGTCCCCGCGTCGTGTACGTTTACAATATCCAAAAGCTTTACCTTGCACATGGGGATATCCACTTCCACCTCCGCGATGGTGCAGCCGAAGGAATAGGCGTTAGACTTAATCTGGGAGGTGCTTTCTGCGGAAAGGTGCTTGCTGTTGATTAAGCTGTACAGCGCTTCCGTGGACAATTCCCCTAAAGTCATCAGCTCCCGCCCGTCGGTGGTGCGGACGATCTTCCCGTCCACGATATCCAGGTTATAGGGGGGCATTCGGGTTAATTCCTGGGCGTAGGTTAAAATCCGTTCCCGCAAAAGAAGGGCGGTCTGGCGGATGGCAAACCCGGCGGTGTACGTCTGCCTGGAGGCGTAGGCTCCAGTGCCGAAAGGCGTCACATCCGTATCCTGGCAGGATACCACGTGCACTGCCCCTAAAGGCACGCCCAGCACATCCGCTGCCATCTGGGTGTAGGCAGTGTCCGCCCCTTGGCCGATCTCCGTCTCTCCCAGCTGAACCTGCAGGGAGCCGTCCTGGTTAAGGATCATGCGGCAGGAGGAGGTTTCCAGGGAAATAGGCCATACGGCTGTGTTGTACCAGAAGATGGCGGCGCCGATTCCCCGGCGGATATCCCCGGTCTGGTTTTGGTATTCCCTAAACTTCTGCTCATAGCCTATGGCGGCCATGGCTTTATCCAGGCATTGGTTAAAGCTGTCATGGTATAATTCGTTTTTGGAAAAATCGTCGGTAAAGCCTACCGGCATCATGGTTTTGCGCCGAAAGGCTATGGGATCCATGCCCATTTTGGCGGCCACATCTTCGGTATGGCATTCTACGGCCCACATGGCCTGGGGGATGCCGTAGCCCCGCATGGCTCCCGCTACGGATTTGTTGGTAAATACGGTATAGGCATCCACCTCCACATTTTCGCAGGGGTAAAGCTGGGGAAATGCCCCGGCTCCCTTTGCCACGATGCTGTGGCCGTGGGAGGCGTATGCCCCCTGATCAGAGAAGGCTTCCAGCTTCCGGGCCGCATACGTTCCGTCCGGGCGAACCCAGGAGACAATGTGGCTGCGGATGGCGTGGCGCACCCGGTTTGTGACGAAGGTGTCTTCCCTGGGAATATCCAGCTTGACCAGGTGTCCGCCCAGCTGCATACTTAACCAGGCACATAATGGTTCATACAGCACATCCTGTTTATTGCCGAAGCCGCCGCCGATATACGGCTTAATGATCCGCACCTTCCCCCAGGGGATTCCTAAAGCCTGTCCCACTACCCGGCGGACGATATGGGGAATCTGGGTGGAAGCCACCACGGTGATCCGATCGCCTTCCATTTCTGCGTAGCAGATAAAGTTTTCAATATGGCAGTGCTGTACCGTGGGTGTTTCGTACCAGCCTTCCACCTTTGTTAACCCCGGTTCTTTGATGGCTTCTTCATAGTTTCCCCTGCGGATGGTGGTATGCTTTAAAATATTGTGGGGGTATTCCTTATGGATCTGGGGTGCGCCGTCCTTCATGGCTTCCTGCACATCCAGGACGAAGGGATATTCCTCATACTCTACCTTGATCGCGCGGATGGCCTGGGCTGCGGATACCTCGTCTTCTGCCACTACGGCGGCGATGTCATCCCCGTAAAACCGCACCTCATCCGTTAAAACCAGGCGATCCGCCACATCCTGATGGCCAGGATCCGTAGACCAGGGATGGCCTGCCGTGGGGAAGTAGTGCTTTTCCTTTATATCGAAACAGGTAAACACTTTTACCACCCCAGGGATCTTTTCCGCCTGGGAAACGTCAATGGATGCGACTTTGCCGTGGGCAATGGTGGAATGCAGCACTTGTGCAATATAAGCGCTTTTGTCGCACAGGTCATCGGTGTATTTTGTCCGCCCGATTACCTTGTCATAGGCATCCACACGAGTTACTTTCTTTCCTACATACATGGCTTCCTCCATTCTGTGCTTGGTTCACAGCACAAATTTTCCTCCTTTTGGTGTTCATCATTAACATAAGCTCCGATATGCCGCTTCATTCGGATATAGCCGTCCTCCGTAATGACGATTTTCCCTTTCTGCATCCGAATAAAATCGGCTTCGCTTAACTTTTTAATATTGCGGTTTAGGGTTTTCACGGAAAACCCAATTTCTGCCGACAGCTGTTCCCTGCTTTTTTTCAGTTCCAGCGTTTTTGTTTTCGGCATTTTCTGCTCATATTTTCGGATAAGGTGCATCATCAGCCGTTCCCGGCTTTCGATAAATAAGTATTTCCTGGCGTCGGCAGTCTGCTCAATCAGCCTGCGCATATTTGCCTTCGTCCGCAGATACAAGGCGTCCACGTCATTGCGCAGCCAATCCATATAGTAGGTTACTGGGATAACCAGCACCCGGCATTTCGTGGTGGCCATGACGCTGATCCGATAGTTGGTAAGGCCGGCAAAGTATTCAATTTCCCCAAAAAAATTCCCTGGGCCATAGTCCTTGAAAAAGTAGGGCCGTTCATTCATGGGCCATTCGATCCCGGTTACTTTTCCAGATAAAATGATATAAATGCTGATGCATTTTTCTCCCGCGCGGATTAACGTTTCATCTTCTCCCACCTCTGCAATCTTCATGTAATACTTTACCTCTTCCGTGCAGTTCTGGAACAGGATTTCCAGGTAAGTCCGTTCTTTTAATGGCAGTTCCCCAAATACCTCCATAGGCATCACCCCTTTTATCCCCTTTGGCGCTCTCGGAACCTCCCGGCAGCTGCATTTCTTAAATCCATTACATCAATACATTAACTCACGGCAAAGCCGTTCGTTAGCTTAGCTACATTATACCGAATAAACCGGGGGAAGAGAAAGGACGGATGACCTGATTTTGCAAATCCGATTAAATATGGCGATTTTAACAAAAATAGCATAGGATTTTGGAGGGTTACACATAGTTTTTGTGCAAATTAACCATGGTATTATAGGGTGAAGGCTGTTGAAGTCCGTCAGGAATAGTTAAATTTTGCCAATGCCGGGAATATATGATGGACTAAGCTTGAAGCCAGGATGGCAGTTTCCCTTAAGGCCGGATGGAATAGACATTGTGACATATCCGGGGATCATTATTCCATATGCAAACGAAGAAATTTTCTATATGATAACATCATCAGCACTGAACGAAAATGTGAAACGAAAGGGAGGAAAGCAGAATGATTGCAGAAAAACCGCCCATGGGCTGGAATACCTGGAATACGTTTGGGGAAAAAATTAATGAAGAGCTGATTATCCAGATAGCGGATGCCATGGTGGGGAAGGGCTACCAAAAAGCAGGATATGAATATGTGGTGGTTGACGATTGCTGGGCGTTAAAGGAAAGGGATGGGGAAGGAAATCTGGTTCCGGATCCGAAAAAATTTCCCCATGGAATGAAAGCCCTGGCGGATTACCTTCACGGGATAGGGCTGAAGTTTGGGATTTATTCCTGCGCAGGCATTATGACCTGTGCCGGTTATCCATCCAGCTATGACCACGAATTCCAGGATGCCAGGCAGTTTGCCGATTGGGGAGTGGATTATTTAAAATATGATTTTTGCCATTTCCCGGATAGTGCGGACTGCAAAAGCCGATACCATACCATGAGCATGGCATTAAAGGCAACGGGAAGGGAGATTCTTTTTGCTGCATGCAACTGGGGGCAGGAAGAATCCTGGAATTGGATGCGTTCTATTGGCGCCCATACTTACCGCTCAACTGGGGATATTTTTGATAATTTTCAGTCGTTTATGGGAATCTTCCGATCCCAGCTGGATCATTTAAGCCAGTCAGCTCCGTACTGCTTTAATGATTTGGATATGCTGACGGTAGGGATGTATAATCAGGGCAATGCGGCAATTGGCAGGCCATGTACTGACGGGGAATACCGGATGCAGTTTGCGCTGTGGTGCTTGGCAGGTTCGCCATTGATCATTGGGGCGGATATCCGGCATCTTAAGCCGGAGATGGAAGCCCTTTTGTTAAACCCTAGCCTGATCTCAACGAACCAGGATCCGGAATGCCGCCCGCCTTACCTGGTGGGGAAGCGGAGCGTGGCTGTGCCCCAGGAGGATCGGGAAAATGCTGTAGAGCCTGTCTGTATGGTAAAGGATCAGCTGTATACCTTTATCAAACATTTATCCAACAGGGAATTCATTATTGCTTATTTTAATCTTTTTGAAGATGGGCGGGAGCTTACCTGTATCTTTGCTGATGCAGGCGTGCCCTATGGATCTGGGTACGGTTTCCATATGGAAGATATTTTTACTGGGGAGGATTTAGGCGTGAGGCGGGACTATCATAATGTTTTTGTGCCTGCACATGACTGCCGTTTGTATCGCTGCCATCTGGAATACGGAGGGAAATGATGGAGGAATATTGCCAAAGGTGTGGGGCGTTGTTAGGGAAGGATGAGATTGGCGCTACGAAGAAGCTGGTTAACCGGGGAGCGAAAACCTTTTTCTGCCTGGACTGCCTTGGGGAATCGTTTGAGGTAAGCAGGGAAGAGTTGGAAGGGAAGATTCGGTATTTTAAGGAAATGGGGTGTACGGTGTTTTCTGATGAAGGTTAGTGCTTTGGTGATTTGGATGGGTGGGGGAAGAGAGATGCTTTGTCAACTTGGATAACTGGTAAGATAGATTTTGATGCTGGGTTGTTTCAGGAGATGTTGAAGGTGAATGGAGTTAGTTGGTGTTTCTTATGATGAGTTTACTGGTTAAAATGAGACACGTAGGCTGACGAGTTCGCCGTCTGTGGTGGATGTACACACGAAAACGCGCTCTCGCTCGACATAAAACGGAACGGACACTAAGCTCGAAAAGACCTCGCTAAGTGCCGCCGTTTTATACGGTTTTCTTTGTGTACACGCACCACAGACGGCTAGGTACGGGCTTGTGGGAAGTCATTTTCAGCTTGCCAGTAAAGCAGCGGAGCCAGGCCATATTCCATGAGGAACCCCTCCTGAAACGTCGGCGCTTAACGAGGTCTTTCACGAGTTTAGCGTCCGCTACGTTTCAGGCGGAGCGAGAGCGCGGTGACGATGGAATATGGCCTGGCGCAGCGGAAAAGCAATAGGTATATGGCCTGGCACAGCGGAAAAGTAAAACTATTTATTATAAATCTATGGAGGAGAAAAAGATGAGGAAAGAAAAGTGGTTATCAATGGTATTATCTGGTGCAATGTGTATTTCATTATCGGCCTGCGGGGGAGGCTCTGGTTCATCAGGCCAAGGCTCATCGGGCGGTTCATCAGGCGGGTCAGACGGGCAGCTTACGGTATCAATTTGGGATAATGCCCAGCTTCCAGGCTTAAAGGAAATTATGGATGATTTTACCGGGGAAACGGGGATTGCTGTGGATTTACAGGTGGTTCCCTGGGATCAGTATTGGACGCTTTTAGAGGCAGGGGCACAGGGCGGAAGCCTGCCGGATGTATTTTGGATGCATTCCAATTACAGCCAGAAATTTATGAGTAATGATATTTTATTGGATTTAACGGATAGGATTGAACAAAGCAGCGTAATTGATTTGTCCAATTACTATGAGGACATTACCGGTTTATATCAGCTTGACGGGAAAACGTATGCCATTCCCAAGGATTACGATACGATAGGGTTATGGTACAATAAAACCTTATTCGATGAGGCAGGAATTTCCTATCCGGATGAAACCTGGACATGGAAGACCTTGGCGGAAAATGCGGCAAAGCTGACAGATGCGGATAAGGGCCAGTATGGCTTTGTCTCACCAGCGGTAAATAATCAGGATGGCTACTATAACCTGATTTACAGCATGGGAGGAAGTGTTTTAAGCGACGACAAATCCAAATCCCTTTGGGATTCACCGGAAACTATGGAAGCGATGAAGTGGTGGTATGATAACCTGGTAACGGTTTCCATGCCGACCCAGCAGGTTATGGGGGAGACGACGCCGGATGTGCTGTTAGGTTCTGGAAAAGCGGCAATGATTATGCAGGGTTCCTGGATGGTAGCTGCATTTAAGGGGAATGAATATACGGATGAAAACTGTGATGTGGCTGTCCTCCCCATGGCGGAAGACGGAACCAGGAAAACCATATATAATGGCCTTGGCTGGGCTGCAGCTGCTGGGAATTCCCATACCGAAGAGGCCTGGAAGCTTCTGGAATACCTTGGGAGCGAGACGGCTCAGAAAAAGCAGGCCGAGCTGGGCGTAACCATGTCCGCTTTCCAGGGGACATCCGATACCTGGGTGAACTGTGCGCCGGAATTTAACCTGCAGGCGTTCCTGGACATGACTAAGGATATGGTCATTCGCCCGTATACAAAGAATACAAAAATCTGGGAGGATTATTCCCAGATTACCATGGTAAAGGCGTATACTGGCGAAATGACCATGGAGGAGGTTTGCAAAGATATTGCAGCATTCATGAATAAGGAGATTGCGGAGGAGTAGGGGCAGTTCTCGTTAATGCCTGTTCCCGGTAATGTTTTGGGCTAAGCCCAAAGGTATGCTTAAAGGCTTTGGAGAAAGCCAGGGGATCCCCATAGCCGATTTGGAGGGCTACCTCCTGGACGGATAATCCGGTCGTGCACAGAAGTCTCCGTCCCTGTTCCATGCGGTAGCCCAGGATATATTCCTGGGGTGAGGTTTTTAGCTGCTGCTTAAAAATCCGGGTTAAGTAAGAGCGGGCAATCCCGATATAGGAAGCAATATCCTGCACCCGCACATGGGCATAATTATTGTGAATATACTCCAAAGCATAATTTACATAAAGCTCCGGGGAGTAATCCGGCATAAAATCCTGGCTCTGTTGGGTTTGGTTTTGGGACTGAACCAACAGGGCCAGGATTTCGTATAGAAGGGCTGTCCGCGTCAGTTCATTGGCGATGGTTAATTCGTGATGATCCAGGATTTTTTCCGTATAGGCTAAGAAATCCTCTGGCTGGATATAGGTATCCCGGATAGGATGGCTGGCGGTAATCCCGGCTTTTTCCAGGTATAGGGCCGCCTTGCTTCCGCCAAAGGAAACCCAGGTATAGTGCCATGGATCCTTTGGGTCGGCATAGTAGTAAGTTTCAATATCCGGGGGAATGACAAAGATCTGCCCACGGCCTAAAAAATAAGAAGTATCTCCGATTTTTAACGTTCCCTTTCCGTTGAGGATAAAATGGACATGATAGTCATCCCGGATTGCAGGCCCATAAAATTTATCTGCGGGACATTTTTCGATGCCGCAGACCGTTAGGAAAAGCTCTGCGTTTTCAATGGGGGAGCTTCCCAGCCAGCGGAAGGTGGAGCTGATGCGGTAATTCGGTTCTGGTGTCATGAGATAGCCTTTCTTCTGGTAAAATCAATCAAAATGATTGATAGATGTTTAAGCATTTGCTATAATATTGCTTACAAGAAGTTCGCTTGCTTGCAAGGGCGAACTTCGTAAGCTAACGAACGGCTTTGCCGTGAGTGATAATATTGCTATGGGTACTGCCATAACGGTAGGCGGTTAGTCCTTCTACAGGGAACTCGATTGGTAAGGATAGTAAGACAAAAAATAACCGCCCTGTCTGCAAACTTAGCGGTTATTTTTAACAACTATAATGTGGACTAGCCGTCTATCGGCAGTACCTTTTATATGATTATATTACCACTAAGGTTAAACGGTGTCAATAAATTTAAAGCCTGCCGCATCGAAAAGGCATCTGAAGGAAAGGAAGGGAAGCAGGGATGAAGTTCGTCCATTTATCCGATCTCCATCTGGGAAAGCGTGTAAACGAGTTTTCCATGATTGAGGATCAGGCGTATATCTTAACGAAAATCCTGGGCATTATCCGGGAGGAAAGGCCGGATGGGGTTTTGATTGCCGGGGATATTTATGACAAATCCGTTCCTTCGGTGGAAGCGGTAAGCCTTTTTGACGATTTTTTAAAGCAGCTTTCCAGGCAGCAGACGCAGGTATTTATCATCAGCGGGAACCATGATTCCCCGGAGCGCCTGGGGTTTGCGTCGGAGCTGATTGCCTTAAGCGGAATCCATATCGCACCGGCGTATGACGGGATGGTATGCCCGGTTTCCCTAGAAGACGGTTACGGGACGGTGAATGTCTATATGCTTCCCTTTATCAAGCCGGTTCATGTGCGCAGTGCTTTCCCAGAGGAGAAAGCGGAATCTTATACGGAAGCCGTTTCCGCTGCCATTGCCCATATGGATATCCGGGAGGGGGAGAGGAATATTTTAATTGCCCATCAGTTTGTGACGGGCGCCGCCCGCTGCGAGTCGGAGGATATTTCCGTAGGCGGCCTGGATAATGTGGATGCTTCAGTGTTTGATGCTTTCGATTACGTGGCCTTAGGGCATATCCATGGCCCCCAGCAGATAGGAAGGGAAAGCGTCCGATATTGCGGCACGCCATTAAAATACTCTTTCTCTGAGGCGAAGCAGCGCAAATCGGTAACGGTTGCGGAGCTGAAGGAGAAAGGGAACCTTGGGATCCGCACCGTAAGCTTGACGCCTTTGCGAGATCTGCGGGAATTAAAGGGAACTTATGAGGAATTAGCAAACAGGAAAAATTATGAGGGGACGTCCCTGGAGGATTACCTCCATATTACCCTTACGGATGAGGAGGATATCGTTGACGCCG
Source organism: Lachnospiraceae bacterium (assembly GCA_910575565.1). Classification (GTDB taxonomy): domain Bacteria; phylum Bacillota; class Clostridia; order Lachnospirales; family Lachnospiraceae; genus Caccovicinus. The sequence goes on from CAJTFL010000006.1 coordinate 149,232, forward strand.
TAGGGAAGCTGCGGGTAATTTACCCGAACCTGATGAAGCTGGATTACGATAACCGAAGGACACGGGAAAACCGGGAAATTACCGGCGGGGATGAGATGGAGGCGAAGACGCCTATGGAATTAGTCCGGGAGTTTTATGAAAGGCAGAATAACCAGCCGATGAACGGGAAGCAGGAAGCGCTGGTGTCCCGGCTGATGGAGAAAATTTGGGAGGAAAAGGAATGAGGCCATTAAACCTGGTAATGTGGGCCTTCGGCCCTTATGCGGGGCGGACTGCGCTGCCCTTAAAAGAGCTGGGGAGCAGCGGTCTGTACTTAATCACCGGAGATACCGGGGCGGGGAAAACCACGGTCTTTGACGCGATTACGTATGCCTTGTATGGGGAAGCCAGCGGGGAAGGCCGGGAGTCGTCTATGCTCCGCTCCAAATATGCGGATCCCGGCACGCCTACGGAGGTGGAGCTGACCTTTTCCCATGGGGGGAAGGAATATACCGTAAAGCGGAATCCCAAATATATGCGCCCGGCAAAACGCGGGGGGAAAATGACAGAGGTGCTTCCCGGAGCCGAGCTTATTTGCCCTGATGGCCGGGTGGTTACGAAAAAGCGGGAGGTGGATGCCGCCATCGTGGAGATCCTTGGCATTGACCGGAATCAGTTTTCCCAGATCGCCATGCTTGCCCAGGGGGATTTTCGGAAGCTGCTTTTAGCGGATACGAAGGAGCGGCAGGAAATTTTCCGGAAGGTGTTTAAAACCCAAGGCTACCAGGCCCTTCAAAAGCGGATCAAGGAACAGGCGGGCAAGGCCTACGTTAAGTGCCAGGATGCGAAAAAGAGCGTGAGCCAGTATGTGCGGGAGATTGCCTGCGATGAAGAAGAGGTATGCGCTTTGGACGTACAAAAGGCAAGGGAGGGGAACCTTCCCATAAAGGATACCATGGAGCTGCTGGAAAAATTGGTGGCGCAGGATCTTTTGGAGGAGGAAAAGCTTAAAAAAGAGCTAAAGCGCTTAGAAGGGGAGCTGGCAGAGGTAAACGGACGGATAGGGAAAGCGGAAGAACAGGAGAAGGCCAAAAAAAACCTGGAGGATGCCCGGCGGGAGGAAGAGGCGAACCGCATACGGCTTAAGGAGCGGGAAGAGGCATTTTATGGGGAAGAGGAGAAGAAGGAGCGGCAGGAGGAAATAAAACGGCAGTCTGCCCTGCTGGAGCAGGAGCTTTTGGAATATGACCGGAAAAGAGAGTTGATGGAAGAGATTGGGCGGCTGGCGGCCCGGTTAGGAAGGGATCAGGAAGAGGAAGAAAAAAAGGAGCAGGATATAGGGCAGATGGGACAGCTCATAGAGCGGCTTAAGGAAGAACAGGCTGCCTTGGCTGACGGGGGAGAACAGCGGGAAAAGCTTTGCCGCAGGAAGGAAAAGGCAGAGGGGCTCAAAAAGCTTTGGGAAGATCTGGAAGAAGCGTGGAGCCAGGAAAGGGAAGCGGCGGCTTGGTGGGAAAAGGCGGAGCAGGATTTTTCCCGGGAAGAAGGGAGAAAGGGAAGGCAGGAGGAAATTGGAAACCTGCTTGCGGTGTTGGAGCAGGAACTTCCAAAGTATGATCGGCTGGAGGAAATGAAGGAGGAGCTTTCCAGGCTGGAAAAGCATCTGGAAAGCGATGGGAAGGAAGCAGAGGGGAAAAGCCGGAAGGTTAAAGCGATTAAGGAAGAGCTGGAGGCCTTGAACCAAAGGCAGGAATCCTTAGCCGGGGCAGGAGAGCAAAAGGAAAGGCTGCTTAGGGAGAAGGCCCAGGAGGAAGGGCGGCTTGAAGGCCTGAAAAAGTTCGGTAAAGGAGTAAATATTTACCAGCTTATCGTAAAAGAGCTGGAAGAGCGCCAGGATGCGTACCAGAAAGCCCAGGAGCGGTCGGAAGCTCTGGAAAAGCGCCATTCCCAGATGAACCGGGCATTTTTGCGGGGGCAGGCAGGGCTGCTGGCAAAAGGGCTTAAGGAAGGCGATGAGTGTCCGGTGTGCGGCGCTACCCATCATCAGCGGTTGGCGCAGATCCCGGAGGATGTGCCGGATAGGAAAGAGCTGGAGCAGGCGAAGAAGGATTATGAGCAGGCGGCGAAATTAGCCCAAGATGCCAGCGCGGAGGCCGGGAAGGTCAACGGAAAGGCCTCGGAGCAGGAAAGCCAGTTAAAAAAACAGGCCAAGGAGCTGTTTGGCCATGAGGATGTGGGAAAAGCAGGGCAGCAGGCAAGGGAACAGCTGCCTATAGTGGAGGCGCAGAAAAAAGAGCTGGAAGGGCAGATCCAGGTAGAAGAAGGGCGGTTAAGGCAGAAGGAAGAGCTGGCCAGGGAAATTAAGGAGAAACAGGAGCAGGAGAGCTGGCTGGAGCCGGAGCTTCTGGCACTGACCGATAAAATCACCCAGGCAAGGATTCAAAAACAGGTTCTTAAGGATCAGATAGAGGCGGTTTTGAGGGAATTGCAGAGGGGAAGCAGAAAAGAGGCAAAGGAACGGAAGGAAGAGCTGGAAAATGAGCGGGAAGGCTTAAAGCAAAGCTATGAAAAAGCACAGAGGGCCTGCCAGGAATGCAGAAGCCGAAGGGAAGGCTTAAAGAAACGGATTGAATTTATCCGGGAACGGCTGGAGGCGGCAGGATACGGTGAAAAAGAAGCGGAAGGGCTTCCTGGTCTTTCCGGGCGGGAAAAAGAAATCCAGGCGCTGGGAGGATGGCCGATTGAGGAAAGGGGAAAGATAAGGGAGCGGATTTTGGCCCTGACGGAAAGCATAAGGGAACTGGAAAGACAGATAAACCAGGAGCAGGAGAGGATCCTCCGGAAAAAGGAAGTGGATGGGGAGATACCAAAGGCGGAGGAAGGCGCAAAACGGCTGGAGCAGGAGATCCGGGGATTAAAGGAGGGGATAACTTCCGGCAAGGCGCAGAAGCAAGCGTTGGAAAAACAGGAGAAAGCATTAACGGAAAAGCTTCGTTACCAAGACAAAGAAGAGGCGCAGGAGGAACGGGAGGCCTTGGCGAAGGAGCTGAAAGCCCTTCAGGAGGCTCATGAAAACGCAGAGAAGGCTTACCGGGAATGCCGCAATGTGCAGGCTGGATTGGAAGGGCGCATAAAGTCTTTTTTGGAGCAGCTGGAGCATACGGAAGGGATCGAGAAATCCGAAGAATTGGAAAAACAGGCGGAACTTGCCCGGAGAAAAGAGGAAATCCAGGAGAAGGGGCATACTATCCGTTTTAGGCAGGGGACGAACCGCAATATCCTGGAAAGCATCCGGAAAAAATCAGCGGATTTGGCTGCCTTGGAAGAGGAATACGGGTGGCTGTCCAGCCTGTCGGATACGGTGAATGGCGAGCTGAAAAGCAAAGAGAAGATTATGCTGGAAACGTATGTCCAGACCGCTTATTTTGACCGGATCGTGCGCCGGGCGAATTTGCGGCTGATGGTAATGTCCGGCGGCCAGTACGAATTTAAGCGCCTTAAGGGGGCAAGCAACAATAAAAGCCAGGGCGGCTTAGAGCTGAACGTGGTGGATCACTATAACGGCACGGAGCGCAGCGTGAAAACCTTATCCGGCGGGGAGTCCTTTATCGCCGCTTTATCCCTGGCCATGGGGCTGTCGGAAGAAATCCAGTCCAGCGCCGGGGGGATACGGATGGATACCATGTTCGTGGACGAGGGCTTTGGCAGCTTGGATGAAAATGCCCTGCAGCAGGCTTACCAGGCGCTGGCAAGCCAGACGGAGGGCAGCCGTCTCATTGGAATCATCTCCCATGTGGGGGAATTGAGGGAGAAAATCGATAAGAAAATACTGGTGGTTAAGGAAAAGAGCGGAGGAAGCCGGGCTAAGATCCAGGCGTAGAGTGATTTTTGCAAAGCGGACCCTTTAGGAAAGGCCGGCAGCATAGTAAGGGCGAAGGCGAGGGCAAACGTGCAGGCAAAGTGTAGAATTGGCGGAGGGAAGGTTTGAAAGGAGAAAGGCAAGCATGAATGAACATGAATTAAAGAAAGCTTGGATGGAGGAAGAGGAAGCGGCACATATCCATGGCTGGGATTTTTCCCACATCCATGGCCGGTATGAGGAGGAAATGAGCCTGCCTTGGGATTACCGGGCCATCATAAAGGAATACTTAACCCCGGGGACAAAGCTTTTGGACTACGATACCGGCGGGGGCGAATTTTTGCTGTCACTGGGGCATCCCTTCCATAATTTATCTGCGACGGAAGGGTATGAGCCGAATGTCAAGCTGTGCAGGGAGAAGCTTTTGCCCTTAGGCATTGATTTTAAGGAATGTGGAAATCCCGCAAAAATCCCCTATGATGACGAAGGGTTTGATTTGATCATCAACCGGCATGGTTCATTCGATGCCAAGGAGCTTTACCGCCTGCTAAAGCCGGGAGGGGTATTTATCACCCAGCAGGTGGGGGAGGATAACGACCGGGATTTGGTGGAGCGTGTTCTTCCGGGGCTTCCCAAGCCATTTCCCCATCTGAACTTAACCGAACAGCGAAAGGCGTTTGAGCAGGCAGGCTTTCGGATTATCCGGGGGGAAGAGGCATACCAGCCTATTCGGTTTTACGATGTGGGAGCCTTTGTGTGGTTTGCGCGGATAATCCAATGGGAATTTCCGGGATTTTCGGTGGAGAGCTGCTTTGGGAAGCTGTTGGATATGGAAAGAGAGATGGTGGATAAGGGGAAGGTGGAAGGGACGATACACCGGTATCTTATTGTGGCGGGGAAGCCGGAATAGAAGCCTCCCCTTGATTCGGTTAAAATTCCACTTCCATCCCGTCGTAAGCTGCCAGGATTCCCCGTTCTTTTCCCCAAGCGGCTAACTGATCGTAAGTCATTTCTCCGTTGTGGCTGAAATGATTGACGACTTTTACGGTTTGGCTGCTGATGCATCCCAACTCAGCCAGTTTTTTGAACATAGATTCAGCGTTCGGCAGTCCCATGTGGTACTCCTTAACGGACTTGGTTCCCATGGTTGCATCCAAACTGACCAGATCAAACCGTTCTTTGGTGATCAATGCCCACGCTTCCGATGACAGGCTGCAGCCCGTGTCATGGCCGTAAAATACGGTTTTCCCATCCTTTTTGCAAAGATAAACCAGGCATTCTTCGCGTTTATCATGGTCAGCCGGAACGGCTGTAATCTCCCAGCCGCCGGAGCGGATCAGATCTCCGCCGTGGGTGACATGGAAGTGGACGGCATCGTCAATGGGATGGGGCTTAAAGCGGTCAATCAGGATGTGTTCATCGAAAGCTTTTTTGACTGCTTCATTGCCATAAATATCCAACACGCCTTCCGCGCCATGGCCGAAGTGTTCATGCCGGTGGATCAGATCCGTAGGAAACCAGTGATCCATATGGCTGTGCGTGACTAATAATGTGTGGACAGTGCCAAGATTCAGCCCATACTGCAAGGCATGGGCATAGGTATCTGGCGGGAAATCAATCAGCAGATCGTTATCCAAAAGGGCTTGCGTCCGGGTGCGCAGATTTCGTCCGCCTGCTTTTCTGGCATGGGTGCAGATTGGGCAGGAGCAGAATAATCCTGGCCAGCCTTCAGCCGCGGCTGTCCCCATATATAATATTTTCATCATATGACACCTCTCGTTTTTATTTGGGGGAGTAACCGATTTCTTCAATTCCGTTTGCTCCCAGAGTGGGTTTGAACAATCGTTTTCGTCGTCTGCACGCCCCGCTTTGCGGTATATTTAGCCCTTATTCGGTCAGCGCAGCCCACTACGCTTCCCTCATTCGGGCCAAATACCCGCAAGGGACGTTTTCGGTGTCCCGCAAATTGCGGCGATTTGACAGAAAGCATTTTTCAAACACGCTTTGGCATCATCATTTTATCAGACCGTGATTACTTTGTCCAGTGCGTGGCATACGCCGCTGTGAATGGATAAATCAGGGTAATTTGCGGAGTTGGAAAGCAGTACGGCAACACAGTCGGGATGCCCGGCCTGCTTAATTTTTTCCCGGTCAAAGGTGATCAGTTGTTCTCCCGCTTTTACTTTCTGCCCTATCTGGACGAAGCATTCAAAGCCATCTCCTGCCATGGCTACGGTATCCACGCCTACGTGAATAAGCAATTCCATGCCGTCAGCAGAGGTAACGCCTACGGCGTGTTTGGTATCGGTGACAAAGGAAATATCTCCGTCAAAAGGCGCTACGATGACGCCTTCCGCAGGGGTGATTCCGATTCCGCGGCCCAGAACACCGGCGGCAAAGGTTGCATCCGGGATTTCCTCAGAAGGGAAGACTGTGCCGGAAACGGGGGCATAAACGATGCCGGGCTGGCATTCTACGGTAAGTGGCTGTGGCTGGGGGGCAGCAGCTTTTTTCGGGGCAGGTTCCGCATCTTTAAAGCCAAAAAACCAGGTCAATGCAAACGCTACGCCTACAGAAACAATCATCATGATGATGTAATTGACGGAATCGTGCAGGCACAAAAGAAGGCCGAAGATTCCGGTTACGCCTGTGCCGCTGGCGCCAAGCCCAACCAAAGAAGCGTACATAGCGCCTGCCGCACCGCCGATAGCACCGCAGACAAATGGTTTAAAATGGCGTAAGTTTACACCGAAGATAGCGGGTTCCGTAATGCCCATAAAGCAAGACAGGGAAGAGGGGAGGGCTACGGATTTAATCTTGGTATTTTTCGTTTTCAGCGCAACGGCTAAGGTTGCCGCGCCCTGGGCGAGATTAGCGGCAGAAGCCAAAGGCAGCCAGTAGGTAAATCCGTACTGGGCAATCTGGCCTACATCAATTACGGTGTACATATGATGGATGCCGCCCACTACCGTCAGGGAGTAAAGGCCGCCCATTACCATGCTTCCCAGTCCGAAAGGCAGGGTGAGCAGGGTCAGGATTCCATTGATAATCCCATTTTCAACGGCAACGAAAATAGGCCCAATAATCGAAAGCGTTAAATAACCGGCAGCAAATACGCTTACTAGTGGCGTTACGAACAGATCCAGCATGGCAGGAACTACCTTGTGCAGGCGTTTTTCAATGAAGCACAAAACCCAGACGGCGATAATTACAGGGATAACATGGCCTTGATAGCCTACCATATCCACGCTGTAAAGGCCAAACCATACTTTCTGCGTTTGGAGCACGCCTTCTGTCGCTACCGTCCAGGCATTCTGCAGATTAGGATGGATCATGATCATGCCAATGACCGCTCCAAGGAAGGGATTCCCGCCAAAAGCCCTGGCCGCGCTAAAGGCGATTAGGATGGGCAGGAAGGTGTATGCCGTGTTGGCAAACAGGTTTGCAAAGACATAGATGGAGCCGGAAGTATTGATCGCCAGAAAGCCGTTATTGACCATAAAGGTCAAGGCCTCCATAATTCCCATTAGAAAACCGCTGGCTACAATAGCCGGGATAATGGGGACGAAAACGTCGCCCAAGGTTTTGATGGCTCGTTTGAAAATATTCTGCTTGGCTGCAGCCGCGGCTTTGACTTCTTCCTTTGATGCCGCGGTAAGGCCGGAAATGGCAATGAATTCGTCATAGACTTTATTCACTACACCGGTTCCCAGGATGATCTGCAGCTGCCCGGATGCGCTGAAAACGCCTTTTACGCCGTCAATGTCTTCTACGGCTTTCGCATCGCATTTGGCGTTATCTGCCAATACCAGCCGCAGGCGCGTAGCGCAGTGGGCTGCAGAGATGAGGTTTTCCTTTTTTCCCACCTTTTCATAAATTTGCTGTGCTGTTTTTGCGTAATCCATAATCGTTTTCCTTTCTGTTGTATTAGTTTGTGCCTTATTGCAGGGAGAGGAACTCGACGGCATGAATACGTATTCACAATGAAGTAAAAAAATATCTTCCGTCTAACTTTAGTGAATGCGTATTCACGCAGTTCCTCAAAAAAGAACCGCAGATGGGTTCTTTTAAGAACTTTGTCTTGGAACAAGCGAGGCCTGGAGGGGACAATCCCAGAGCGGGTGCTTGCCTGGATGTTCAATACGGTACAAAAGACGCGAAACCGCTTCCGCCGCCATTCGCTCAATGGGCTGAGAAACACTGCTAAGGCGAGGATTCAAATACCGGGACATCATAGTATCGTCAAAACCGATTACCCCGGCTTCTGCGGGAACCGTAAACTGCAGTTCCTGTAGAAAACTAAGAATCCGCAGGGCATAAATATCATTTCCGGCAAAAATGCCCAGGCGTTGTTTCCGGCAAGGCAAGTAGGTGCTTAAGGCAGCTTTCATCTGTGTGTCGTCCTGGTATACAATATTGGAAACACTCTCGGCCTGCCCCCATTGGGATAATGCATGGCAAAAGCCCACATATTTAAGGTCATAGTCTTTTCCGATAAACAAATACCGTTCATATCCCTGATGGATCAGATGTTTGGCTACCAGTTCCCCGGCTTTTGCATGATCCACATACACAGAATCCAGGCCTTTGGTCTGGCGAGTCACAGCCACAACGGGTATCTCAAGGTTTTCTGCGTATCCCTGCCATATATCGCTGGTTTCGCGCATGGGGACAGCAAGGACGCCGTCAACCCGGTAGCGGCGGACAACGTCCAGATATTCCCGTTCACTGTCCGTATTATAATTGCTGTTAAAAAGGATGATGCTGTAGCCGTGTTTCCGCGCTTCCGTTTCCAATGCTTTTGCCACATCCGCAAAAAATCCATTGGAAACGTCCGTGAGCAGTACGCCCAGCAAGTGCGTCTTACTTCCCTGCAGGCCTTTTGCCAGGGCGTTAGGCTGATAATGATGTTCTTTGGCACAGGCCAGAACACGCTCACGAATATCCGGCGCCACATTCATGTTTCCATTAAGGACGCGGGACACCGTTGGCTGGGAAACATTGGTTAATTTTGCGATTTCCGTCATTGTGATCATAAGTTACACCATAGAATACGTATTCTCAATAAACAAATTTACTATATCATACTTTATACATGGCTTCAATTTGCTTGATGCACAAAAAACAATGGATATTTTGTGCATATTGCTGATGATGGATTTTGTGACAAAAGAAATTTCTAAGGATCTAAAAGAAAGTGGGGATATCGATTTTTATGTATAGGAGCGATTATCCTTGGCGGAAATGGATTGTGAAAGGGAAGGAAATCGGTTATACTATGAAAAGCAGCATCAGGATGAAGGGGACAAAGATGATTTTCTGAAACATAAATTTAAATCGGCAAACGACGAGGCAGATGTAAAAAGAAAAGGAATGTGACAATATGGCAAGAACGTTGGGAATAGGGAAGCAGGACTTTGAAAAAGGATAAAGAAATATCCAGCAAGTAAATTTGTCCAAACATATTCCCTCATCCCCTTGCATATGCTGTAAAAAACGTATTCAGGGGGAACACCTTGAAGGAGTATATCGAAGAGCGGGCAGTGGCCATAGCCAATTACATTATAGACCACAATGCGACGGTAAGGCAGACGGCGAAAAAATTTGGGATCAGTAAATCTACGGTACATACAGTAGTGATAAAATAGAACGTTCTATGTGGGTGATAAGTTAATCGAATATGGAAGATGGAAAGCGGCGGTCTGCCTTAAAAGTAAGAAGATTGCCGCTTGCATTTTTCATCATATTCCTATTTGAAATAGGTGCGATAAAAAATTTGATTTTGTGCTATATGTTGAAAAAGCACCAGATAATTATTTGAGTTAATTCCTCTGATAAAAGAGATAAAAGATTGAATTTAAAACAGAGAATCATCAACAAGGTTGAAAGAACGGAAATAGGGAAACAGTTTATCGGAGAGCAACGTTCACGAATCATTTTATTTGCGGTATTCAGCTTTTCCCGAAATCTTTTATATGCTTTCTATAATGGTGCGCTTGGCATAATCAATCATTCAGCATGGTTTATAATTATGTGTGCTTATCATATCGTTTTAAGTACCATGCGTTTGAGTGTTATTTTGTGTGAACAGAAGAATAAAAATATATCTTCCAGTGACATAGAATATTTTGTGATGAAGTTATGTGGTGTATTGCTTATCTTGTTGAATTTTGTTTTAGCGGGAGCAATTTATATTAGCTTGTCACGCAATATTGCCACAAAGCATGGTGAAATCGTTATGATTACGATTGCTGCCTATACGTTTTATAAAGTAACTATGACAGTTATCAAAGCTGTAAAGCAGCACAAGAATCCCTCCCCATTGCTTTCGGTTATCCGTTGCATTGGTTATGCAGAAGTAGCCGCATCTGTTTTGACCTTGCAGCGTTCTATGCTTGTTTCTTTTCGTGGAATGAGTGATACAGATATTCGTACAATGAATATATTAACCGGGAGTGCTGTTTATTTGTTTGTACTGATACTTGGAATTGTATTGATAACAAAAGGAAAAAGGAAAGGATAAATTATAATGGCAAATTCTAAAATCGTAAAAGTTAATGAAAAAATTGCGGAAAAAACAAAAAACACTTTACCAACGGACACAGGAAAAATGTAACCATGTAAGTCCATTGTGAGAAAAAGAGGGAATTTCCATGGCTTGTACGGAAGCATACAAGGAACATACCGAATACATATTTAACGCCTTTTGCAGAGTTGTCATACACTATGCAGCAATCAACGCATGGCGTGAGAGGGATAAGCGGCGGCTTATCGCTGCCCTGTTCCAGTTCCGCTTTGGTGAACAGCCATACCCCAAAACTGAATAACCGCCGCCACATAGAACGGCACACTAAGACAGGAAATCATAAAAAGGGTTCCTGTTTTTTTGCGTTTATTTTCGGCGTTTTTGAAAAACCGCCGTATTGCCCCACGAAAAGGGAAACATGACACGCTCTTTGTTTGGCAGTTTTTAATTTTCGGTGGTGTGGGGAATGAAAGGAAAATGAAGAAATTTTTCAAAAATCCCTCCTATCCGGGCTTGTGTGGTTTTGTAAGGAATGAGGGAAAATTTCAGCAAATCAACGTCCATTTTACATTTTGCGGGTTTGTAGGTATTAGGGGGAGAAATGTTTCCGCAGCTTTGGCAGAATCCCCGCCCCGTCCGCCTGGGGTATCAGAAAATGCCATGAGATATTTTCGCCGGAACGCAACAAACCCGCCGCCAATAGCCGGATAGTAAGCGAACAGACCATACAGCGCAGTTTCTTAGAGCAAGATTCTGCCACAGTACCAAATTTCGCCTGCCGGCTTATTTTGTCCTATGGGAATCTTGTTGGGGTTGCCACCCCAAACCCGCCTTTGCAGCTTCCCCTGCTTATCCTTGATGATTTCGGCATGGAGCGTGGCACGGAATACGGCTTAGAGCAAGTCTATAACGTGATAGACAGCCGATACCGAAGCGGCAAGCCCTTAATCGTGACAACGAACCTTATTCTTGAAGAATTGCAGAACCCGGAGGACGCCGCCCATGCTCGTATCTATGACCGCCTTACGGAAATGTGCTGCCCCGTCTGCATTACCGGGGAGAATTTCAGAAAAACAAAAGCGAGGGAGAAAATGGAGAGGCTGAGATTACTTATGAATGGAGCAAAAAATAAGGACTATTTTTCTGTTTTTGCTCATAGTTATGGACAAGGGGTTAGGGTAGCAAGATGAAATGGAGGTGGTTTCACTATCGTTAATAAGGTTAAATTAAATTTCCGCTTTCACAATCCTAATACAGCGGAAGAAACTGCCAATTACATACTTAAAATATTTCTTGAAGCAAATCAAGAGAAATTGGATAGGGTATTGCAGGAAAGTGTAAAAGAAGAAATGTTTCAGACAGCAGAAATCAGGAGCCATTCAGAATGAGTGGCTCCTTTTACGATTGGTGATTGCGTAATGACTGAATTTAAGCTAAAATAGTATTAAATTAGTTCTAGGAAGTCCTGGTTTAGTCATAGAATTTAGTCATAGAGTGATGAAAGGTGGGTGTGCCAAAATGATTTACACAGATGCACAGCTGAAAGAAAAAATCGTAGCGCTGATAGATTCTTTTGAAAATGAAGTGGCTGAATTCAAAGAGGCCAGAAGTAATTTTTCATTCAATGATATTGGAAAATACTTTTCTGCTTTGAGTAATGAAGCAAATTTGCGCGGCTTATCGGAAGCGTGGCTGATTTTTGGGATATCAGACAGTAAAGAGTTTGTGGGAACAGAGTTTCGAAAGCAGGGTGGGCTTCAAAATCTGAAGCGGGAAGTTGTAAATGGTACAAATGAGAGATTGACCTTTATGGAAATTTATGAGATGTCTATGAATGAGTGCAGAGTTATCGCATTTCAGATTCCGCCAGCAATAAGGGGAATTCCCACTACATGGCAGGGAGCCGCTTATGCCAGAGAGCATGAATCAGTGTCGCCGCTGCCAATGAATAAAATGGATTTAATCAGAAGTCAGATTGGAATGGATTGGTCAAAAGAAATCGTGGAGGGCGCTGCTCTGGATGATTTAGATGAGGAAGCCGTGAAACGGGCAAGAGAATTGTTTTCAAAACGGCAGAGCGACCGTAAAAAGGCACAGGAGATTTTGAAAAAACTGTCCGATATAGAGGTGTTGAATAAGGCGGGAATTACAATAAAGGGCAATATTACAAGAACAGCCTTGCTCCTTTTGGGAAAAAGTGAATCTCATTATTTTTTTGACGGTTTTATTCCGAGAATAACATGGACGCTTTATAATGCGGATAATTCGGTAAAGACTTATGAGCATTTTGATATGCCGCTGTTGTTAGCTGTTGATAAGGTATATTCCAGGATTCGAAATGTGAAGTATCGTTATATAGCAGGACAGCAAACCTTGTTTCCAGACGAAGTGGATCAATATGAGCCGGAGATGATTAAAGAGATTCTCAATAATTGTATTGCGCATCAGGATTATCGGCTGAGAGGAAAAATAAATGTAGAAGAATTTGAGGACAAGCTTGTTTTTATCAATGAGGGCGGATTTATCCCGGAAACAATTGAGCAGGCGTTAGAACCTGGGTATAAACCACCTTACTATCGCAATATGTTCTTGTGTAATGCCATGGTAAATTTGTATATGATTGATACAAATTCTATGGGAATACCTATGATGTATCAGATTCAGAGGGATAAATGCTTTCCGTTACCAACATATAATCTGGATACCATGAACAGGGTCAAAGTTATGGTTTATGGGAAGATATTGGATAAAAACTATACACAGCTATTGTATGCCAATGGAGAACTTGATATACACACAGTATTTTTATTGGATAAGGTTCAAAAGAAAGAAACGATTTCCAAAGAGAACTTTAAAATTTTGAGAAAACAGGGATTGGTAGAGGGAAGATATCCAAATTTGTTTGTGTCTTTTAAGGTGGCAGATACTGTAGGGCAAAAGGCAGATTATATTCGGAATAAGGGATTGGATGATGATATATGCAAACAGTTGATTGTAAAGGCATTGGAGAAGATGGGCGAAGGAAGTAAACAGGATTTGATGGAGATATTGGAAAAAGCACTGCCAGAGGTGCTAAGTGAGGATCAGAAGTCGAAGAAGGTATCGAATCTTTTGCAGGCAATGAAAAAGGATGGGCTGATTGCGGCGAGAGGAACAAATCGGTATGCGAAGTGGTACTTGGTTTGAAAGTAATGCATTTTAAATAATTAGGGTGAATAATTAGGAGGAAAAGATGAGATTTGATAATGAAACGTTATTTATATCTATGGTTTCAAAATATGGAATGAATTTGTATTTAGGGGCAGGGTTTTCTGTATATGCTTATCATGAGGATGGGGAGGCGCTACCCTTAGGAGATAAGATTAATCAGAGGCTTATTAGTACATTTGGATTAAATATAAATAGATAATTTTAGAATCAAAAGAGTATATCTATAGAGTGACTCAAAGAGAAATGAAAAGTTTGCTTCAAAATTTAAAAGAAATAAAAAGGGACTTTTAGTATGTATAGAAACCTCTGATGTAAATTGGAGGTTTCTATTGATTTTGGGACATTTCTGTTATAAAATAAAGATGTAACTGAAAGGAATGAAATATAAAGAAAGGTTGTTGCGTATGAATATAGCTGCCTACTGCCGTGTTTCCACAGACAAATCCGACCAGCTTAACAGCTTGGAAGCCCAGAAGAAGTTTTTTACCGAGTATACCGAAAAGAACGGTCACAACCTTGTAAGATTATATGCGGACGAGGGGATTTCCGGCACAAAAATCAAAAATCGTAAGGAATTTTTACGCCTAATGCGTGACGCACAGCATGGTTTATTTGATATGGTAGTGGTAAAGGATATTTCCCGTTTTGCTCGTAATACCGTAGACCTTTTACAAAGTATCCGTACATTAAAGGCGTTAGGCATAGAAACCACATTCTTAACAGCAAATATGACTGTTTTAGGGCAGTCGGAATTTGTCTTGACAATTTTTGGAGCATTGGCGCAGGAGGAAAGCGCGAACACTTCCAAACGTGTGAAGTTCGGAAAGAAAATGAACGCAGAAAAGGGCAGAGTGCCAAATATCGTTTACGGATATGACAAGACCATTGGAGATTATTTCAATCTTGCAATCAATGAGGGAGAAGCAAGGATTGTAAAACAGATTTATGACTGGTATTTGAATGAGGGCTACGGTGCGGCCAAAATAGCGAATATGCTCAACGAGAGAGGATTGAAAACAAAGCGTAATTGCAGCTTTAGCCAAAATGCCGTTTGCCGTATTCTAACCAATGAGCTTTATACCGGGAAAATTATCAATGGAAAACAGGAAGTTACCGATTTTCTCACAGGTACAAGGGCAGGAAAGGACGAATCGGAGTGGTTCGTTACCGACCGCCCCGATTTGCGAATCATAGAGCCGGAGCAGTTCGACAGGGCACAGGAAATCCTGCACGGGCGGCATGATACCTTTCGTATCAAACATGAACGCCAAAGCAATAAATATCTGTTCAGTACGCTTATTAAGTGCAAGGAATGTGGCTGGTCATTCAGGCGCACTGTCCGCACCTATAAGAATACTTACGTCCGTTGGGTATGTTCCGGGCATAATGGCAAGGGTGCGGATAGCTGCCCCAATGCGGTGACAGTGGACGAGGACGAGCTGATTCGGGCGTTGGAGGAATACTTTGCCGGGCTTTTGAAAGCAAAGAAGAATATTATCAGCTATGTGGTAAAAGAATTTACAAAGATATATAAGGCAAAGGACGATAACGAGAATTACGAAAAGGAGTTAAACGACCGGCTTGCCAAACTGAAAAAGACCCGTCAAAAATATATGGATATGTATACCGATGATTTGATTAGCCGACAAGAACTGAATGAAAAAATCGGCGGCATGAAATCAGAAATGGAACGGTTGGAAAATGAGTTGAAATTGGTACAATACAACTTAGATAAAGGCGACCAGTTAGAGGACATCATCAAAAAGACATTCCAAAGCATTGAGGATATTACTTCTGTCCGGGACATGACGAATGAGCAGTTAAAGAAGATTATCCAGAAAATTGAGGTAGATAAGGACGCAAACGTAGATATTTACCTGCGTTTGTTTGGAGATTTGGGTTTAGACGAAAACATTCTAATTTGTAACGACGAAACATAAAGACGTAACCGACCGCCTGGAGCATATCAATCCCGCCCTGGCTGCCCAGGCGCGGATTGTGCTGGATGTGAATAAATCGGAGCGTCATATCCGGGGAGGGATGGCCACTAGAGAGAAGTACCAGCACAGGCTGACCATCTGCAGCAAGGAGGATGAGTAAAATGAAAAGAGCCATTCCGGGGAGTGGCTCTTTTTTCGGCTGCTTATGAAAAGAATTATCTGGTACGCTAGAGCGTGTTTGAAAAATACTTTCCGTCAGATGTACGTCACAATTTGTGGGACACCGAAGGCGCACCTTGTGGGTATTTGGCCTGAATGGGGGCTAAATATATCGCAAAGTGGGGCGTGCAGATGGCGGGAATGATTTTTCAAACACGCTCTAGGTTAAGTGAAAAAAGTGTGGTATAATATAGCTTATCGAAATTTGCGGAGCAAATTTCGATAAAAGGTGCAAAGCACCGTAAATCTAATGACAGGGTTCGCGTAGCGGTTCCTGGAATGTAGCTTGCAAGGGCGAACTTCGTAAGCTAACGAACGGCTTTGCCGTGAGTTATAATATCCACGCAATCAAATATAGAAAGGATAAAAGGCAAACACACCCTTTCCCGTATTGTGTTTGCGCCTTGACGGAAATGCGGCCATTTCCCTTTGAGGCTGGGTGCAAAACGATGAAGCAAAACTATAAATTGATCATTGCCTATGACGGCACACGTTACTACGGATGGGAACGCCAGCCAGGCACGGAGATGACGATTCAGGGGAAGCTGGAGCAGGTTTTGGGGCGGATGGCAGGGCATCCGGTGGAGCTAACCGGAGCAGGAAGGACGGATGCAGGGGTTCATGCCAAAGGGATGGTGGCAAATGTCCGCCTGGCGCTGGAGGCAGGGATGGAAGAAAAGGAAATCCGCAGCTATATGAACCGTTACCTGCCGGAGGATATCTGCGTCCGGGAAGTAAAAAAAGCTTCTGACAGGTTCCATAGCCGGTATAACGCATTAGGAAAGACGTATTGCTACACGTGTTATGCAGGCGAGTTAAAGCCGGTGTTTAACCGGAAGTATGTGTATGTCCTGGAGGAAGCGCCGGATGTGGAAAAGATGCGGCAGGCGGCAAAATATCTGACAGGAACCCATGACTATAAAAGCTTTTGCCATAACCCAAAGATGAAAAAGTCCACCGTCCGCAGCGTAGATCGGATAGAGATCGCTAGAAAAGGCGATTATTTGAACTTCACTTACCATGGGACAGGTTTTTTGCAGTATATGGTGCGGATTTTAACGGGAACCCTTTTAGAGACCGGGTGGGGAAAGCGCACGCCGGAAAGCATGGCGGAGCTTTTGGAGGCGAAAAACCGCGTGCTGGCAGGCTTTACAGCACCAGCCCAGGGGCTTTGTCTGGTGGAAGTGGATTATGATTGATGATTTTCATAAAAGCATAACGCAGTTTTGTATCAAAAGAAAAATCTTCTTTACGAAAGGGTAATTGATATGGAAACAAATGATCAGGCAGTTCAGGCATCTTGGGCAATGCAGAAGGCTCAAATTTCCCAAACCTCCCAGGCGATCCTGGCGGTTAGCTTTGGAACCAGCTACCAGGACAGCAGGGAAAAGACGATTGGAGCCATAGAGCAGGCGCTTTCCGGCGCATTCCCGGAGTTTCCCGTATACAGGGCATTTACCAGCCGGAAAATTATCCGGAAGCTAAAGGAGCGGGACGGCCTGGCGGTAGACGATGTGGAGGAAGCGTTAAAACGGGTCAAGGCGGAAGGGATTAAGGGACTGGTGGTGCAGCCGACCCATCTGATAGGTGGCTTTGAATATACGGATCTGGCTAAGGTGTTGGAAGGATATGGGGATCAATTTGAAGGCTTGGAATTAGCGGCGCCGCTTTTGGGGGATGAGGATGATGGTGAGGCGGTGATCCGGGCAATTACGGACGAAACTGCCGCCTATGATGACGGGGAGACGGCGATCTGCTTTATGGGGCACGGGACGAAAGCCAGTGCCAATGCCGTTTACCGCCAGCTCCAGGAAAAGCTTTGGGAAAAAGGCTTTGGGAATTATTATATCGGCACGGTGGAGGCCAAGCCGGATCTGGAAGAATTGGCATCAGCCCTTAAGGCTGCGGGCCATTATAAGAAAGTCCTTTTGCAGCCGCTGATGGTGGTAGCCGGGGATCATGCCAATCAGGATATGGCAGGGGATGGAGATTCCTGGAGGCGCAGGCTGGAAAAAGACGGGCTCAAGGTGAGATGTATTCTGAAGGGACTGGGAGAACTGCCCGGAATCCAAAAAATCTATATCTCCCATGCAAAGGAGGCGGCAGAGCGGCTGCAGCGAAAAACAGGGGCAGCGAGAGGTGGTAAGCATCAGAGCGATTGCAGCGAAAAATAGGGACAGTGAAAAATGGTAAGCGGCAGAGCGGCTGCAGTGAATAAAAACAGGGAAAGGCGATAAGATGGCATAATTTCCCTTTTTGCGGAATATCCTGTTATAAACCCGGTACGGCTTTGTTTTGGGACAGGGCTTATCCGGAGAAAATGAGGAGGATATTGCAATGAGGAAGGCAGCGGACCGAAGGGTGATTTTATGGGCGCTTTTGATTACCTGGGTGTTTATCGCCCGGTGCTTAAGCGGCTGCAGCGTGGAAAAGGATAATGGGGAGAAACTGCGGGATCTGGAATTTACGGTTGTGGGCGACGGGGAAGTCCCGGAGGAACTGATGAAAACTATTGACGAGAAAAAATCGGATGTGTTTAAGCTTACCTATTCGGATGGCCAGAACTTATACATAGTGACCGGGTACGGGGAGCAGCCCAGCGGCGGCTACAGCATCACCGTGGAAGAATTGTACCTGACGGAAAATTCCATTATGCTGGATACGGAGCTTTTAGGGCCGGAGAACGGGGAACAGGCGGGGACGGAAAAATCTTACCCGTATATCGTGATCAAGACGGAGTATTTGGAAAATCCGGTAGTGTTCCAGTAAGAGATTATTGTAAGAGATTATTTTAAATATTCCTTTTTTATCCGCCCTGCATATGATATACTGTTGGAGGCAAGTGGTCTTTTGACCTGTATGACATGGGATTGCTTTACACTTTGTGGCTGCAATCCAGGAAATGTTAAAATCTGCTTGGAACAGGCAGAAAGTTATGGTTATTGCTTGTTTTGGATCGATGTGCCGCCGACTAAATTCTTGAAAGCGGATAAATAAGGAGATTGATGATGATTTTAAAAGATATTTGGCTGGATGTGAAGGCTGTCCAGGCCAGGGATCCGGCGGCCAGGAACGCCTTGGAGGTTTTGCTGCTGTATCAGGGCGTCCATGCGCTGATTTGGCATCGCTTTGCCCATTGGTTTTACAGGCATAAAATGTTTTTTATTGCCCGCCTGCTGTCCCAGCTCAGCCGCTTTTTCACGTTAATTGAAATCCATCCAGGAGCCCAGCTGGGCCATGGGATTTTGATTGACCATGGCTGCGGCGTGGTGATCGGGGAAACTGCGGTGGTGGGCGATAACTGCACCATTTATCAGGGGGTGACTTTGGGCGGCGTGGGTCTAAATAAGGGGAAGCGCCATCCCACCTTGGGCAATAATGTCACCGTTGGCTGCGGGGCGAAGATTTTAGGCGCCTTTGAAGTGGGGGATAATTGTTCCATTGCGGCAAATGCGGTTCTGTTAAAGCCTTTGGAGGATAATGTGACGGCGGTTGGGATCCCGGCCAGGCCGGTGAAAAAGGATGGGGTTAAGATCCCAAGGAACCAGGTGGTTCGCTCAGAGGAGATAGAAGGGCTGCAGGAGCGGATTTTGCGCCTGGAAAAAGAACTGGATCAGCTGCGCAGCGTAAATGCAAAAGAGGCAGAGCGCAGCTGACTGCCATAGGAAAGGAACATACGAATGGACGAGTTTTGCCGTCAGTTGGAGAGGAGCATCATTAAGGATTTTCGGAAAACCATCTGGAAACCGTTTATCCGGGGCTTGAATGAATATGAGATGATTAAGCCGGGGGATCAGATTGCCGTTTGCATTTCCGGGGGGAAGGATTCCTTCCTCTTAGCCAAGTGTATGCAGGAAATCCTCCGCCACGGAAAGATGGAGTTTGGATTGTTTTTTCTGGTAATGGATCCGGGATACCATCCCAGAAACAGGCGGCTGATTGAGGAAAATGCCAGGAAGATGGGGATTCCTGTCCATATTTTTGAATCGGATATCTTTAATGCGGTGGCGGATGTGGAGCAATCCCCCTGCTACCTGTGCGCCAGGATGCGCAGGGGTTATCTTTATGCCCACGCAAGGGAATTAGGGTGCAATAAAATTGCCCTGGGCCATCATTTTGATGATGTAATTGAGACGATTTTAATGAGTATGCTTTACGGAGCCCAGGTGAATACCATGATGCCTAAGCTGCACAGCACGAATTTTAAGGGGATGGAGCTGATCCGCCCCTTATATTTCGTGAAGGAGGGGGATATTATCGCTTGGAAAGAGAAAAACGGCCTGCAGTTTTTGCGGTGTGCCTGCCGGTTTACGGAGCGGATTGAGCGGGAGAAGGCAGGGGAAGAAGAGGACAAGTCTTCCAAGCGCCAGGAGATGAAGGAATTAATCAGCCAGTTTAGGAAAATCAGCCCCCATATTGAAACGAATATTTTAAAAAGCGTGGAAAACGTAAATTTAGATGCCTGCCTGGGATATGTTAAGAATGGGATCCGCCATCATTTTATGGAGGACTACGAATAAAGTTTCTGCATGATTGGGGCAAAAAATGCATACACTTTCCTATAAAGAGCGTTTTCGCAGGCTTAAGTGTGTGATTTTTCCGATCCGCCGCCTGCGGGGATCCTCGCAGAAAACAGGAAGGCAGGCAGGCGATTATGGAGTTAGTGAAGAAGCAGATACATATGAACCGCGTGAAAGGCAGGGCGTCCACCCAGCTTACCATGGATGATGATTTTATCGTCCCGGATACCATGGACGATATGGCTCAGGTTCTTTTGGACACAGGCAGCATAGCGGTAGAAGCGGTAAAGCCTATGGCGGAGAAGGTTCAGATTAAGGGAAAGCTGGAATTTGAGGTACTGTACCGGAAGGAGGAAGGGGGGCTTCAAACCCTGGCCGGTTCCATTCCTTTTGAGGAGACGGTAAACCTTACCGGATTAAGCGATCGGGATGAGGTAAGCGTAAGCTGGAGCTTAGAAGACTTAAAAACTGACATGATCCATTCCAGAAAGCTGGGGGTGAAGGCGCTGGCAGGGTTTTTCGTCCAGGCGGAGGCATTGGCAGAGGAGACGGCTGCCCTTGAGGTGGACATGGAGCCGGGGGAAGAGGTGCAGGTGAAGAAGGAACAGGTGGAGCTTGCCACCATTGCCGTGCGCAGAAGGGATACCTTCCGGATCCAGGAGGAGTTAAATCTTCCGGCGAACAAGCCGAATGTGGATCGGCTTTTGTGGAAGGAAGTGGAGTTAAGGGGCGTCAGTACCCGGCCTATGGACAGGAGCCTGTATATCAGCGGCGATTTGATGCTGTTTATTTTGTACAAGGGAGAGGGGGAGAATATCCCTGTCCAGTGGGTGGAGGAAAGCATCCCGTTTTCCGGTGAGCTGGAGCTGCCGGAAAGCTCAGAGGATATGGTTTCTATGGTAAATGTGCGGATTGCCCATAAGGAGCTGGAAGCAAAGCCGGATTATGACGGGGAAATGCGGGAGTTTAACGTGGATGTGGTGCTGGATTTGGATATCCGCCTTTATGAGGAGGAAGAGATCAGCCTGTTAGGGGATGTGTATTCCACGAAGGAAGAGCTTCAGCCCATCACCCAGACGGCCAGGTTCCAGCGGATCTTGGCAAAGAATGCCTGCAAATGCAAGGTGGCAGAGAAGATTACCTTAAATGAAGACCGGGCAGTCCTTCAAATCTGCAGGAGCGACGGGGCGGTAAAGCTGGATGAAGTGACCGTACAGCCGGAAGGGCTTTTGCTGGAGGGGGTGCT
Organism: Lachnospiraceae bacterium; assembly: GCA_910575565.1. Classification (GTDB taxonomy): domain Bacteria; phylum Bacillota; class Clostridia; order Lachnospirales; family Lachnospiraceae; genus Caccovicinus. Next base: position 170,731 of record CAJTFL010000006.1, read on the forward strand.
GGAGGTGTCCCTTTTGTATTTGACCAGCGATGACACGGCTTCCATCCAGGCAGAGCGGTTTACCTTGCCCTTCCAGTGCAGCGCTACTGTGCCGGATGTGGATGAAAACAGCATATACCAGGTTATCCCTGGTTTAGAGCAGATGACGGCAGTGATGATGGGAGGAAATGGGGTAGAAATAAAGGCGGTCGTTAACTTAGAGGTGTTGGTGCAGCAGCCCATTGAACAGCCGGTGATTACCGGGATCGACCGGCAGCCCCTGGATCTGGAGAAGCTTCAGAAGCTGCCGGGGATCGTGGGCTATATTGTGCAGCCGGATGATGACATCTGGAAAATTGCCAAAAAATTCCACACGACTATCGATACGGTGGTGAAAACCAATGAGCTGCCGGAAAATGTGGTAAAGCCAGGGCAGCGCCTGATTTTAGTAAAAGAAATTGGGAACGCGCACAAATTTCCGAAAACGTGATATACTATAAGTAGGTGGCAGCAGTGCAGGCAGTCAGGTTAAGCTGCAGGGCTGAAGGGAGCCGCCAAAAAAGGCTGTCCATGGGGCGGGGCATCACTGTGCCGGAGGGATTTTGCCAGTGAGCTTATGCCAGCGAAGGGCACGGGACTGCCGTATTTTAGGAAGGCTCCCCCAATGCACCATATCCGGCGCATCCAGCTGGTGCTTTTTCATAGATTCGGATTTTTCCGGACGGCCGCGGCGTTATTGCAAGGCGTCGAAGCCGTTTACATAGCAGGAATCACCCGGGCAGGCTCCGGAAAATAAGATAAGATGTTTGGGAAGAATTAAGATGGGAAAAGACTGGATAACATTGGCGAAAGGGGCAGAAGGGAAACCGGCGGCGTATCTGCTTCGGTGCGCAGACGGAAGCCTTTACTGCGGATGGACGAACCACTTGGACAAGCGGGTGAATGCCCATAATCAGGGAAAGGGAGCAAAATACACCAGGGGCCGGAGGCCGGTCAGCCTGGTGTATTTTGAAGTGTTTGAAACGAAGGAAGAAGCCATGCGCCGGGAAGCCGCCATAAAGAAAATGGACAAGCAGGCGAAAGAGCGGCTGGCGGCTGGGGCAGAGGGCAGATGCTGAATTCAAGGTATACGGCATGAGCAGTTCGGTCATGGTCCAAATAGAATCCGGTCGCTACACTAGGCCACAAACTGATACATCATAATGTAGTGGCACATACTTCCGCCCATAACGAACAGATGGAAGATTTCATGGGAACCGAAGTGCTTATGCTTGGAATTAAAGATAGGGAGCTTTAAGGCATAAATGACTCCCCCCGCCGTGTAGATCAGACCTCCGGCCAGAAGCCAGCCAAAGCCTGCCCTGGGAAGAGCCTGGAGGATGCGGGTAAAGGCAAGGACACAAACCCAGCCCATGGCGATATAAAGCAGGGAGGAAAACCATTTGGGACAGGTGATCCAGAAACCTTTGATCAGGATCCCTGCGATGGCGATTCCCCAAACCAGAGCCAGCAGCTTCCATCCGGTTTCATCCCCCAGGACGATCATGCATACCGGGGTGTAGGTTCCGGCGATCAGGATAAAGATCATCATGTGATCCAGCTTCCGGAGCAGTTTATTGATGGTTGGCGAAATATCCAGGGTATGGTAAACCGTGCTGGCGGCATACAGCAGAATCATGCTGATCATAAAAATGGACAGCGCCATAAGATGGAGCTGATCCGGTTCCTTGGCCGCTTTTTCCAGCAGGGGCACAGTGGCAATGGCCGCGCCCAGCATGGCGATAAAATGAGTAATGGCACTTCCGGGATCTTTAATATGGAATGTCATGGATAGCAACCTCCTTTTATAAAAACTATTATACATAGTATTGAAAACCACATATGATTATATGTAATACTATAGCACCTTTTTTGGCATAGCGCAAGAGTTTTTTCATCCATTTAATCGATGCCCCGTCTGAATGGTTACAAAAGGCTTTTGTCTCCCATGGCCGGCTCGCGGAATCCAAGGAGGATAAGGGGGAAAGAAGAAAGGATATAATGCAAATGCTCACCATACGATACGAAGATAGAGAAATCATTGTTGTGGAAAAGCCGCAGGGCATAGAAGCCCAGTCCTCCCGGAGCTTTGAGCCGGATATGGTAAGCCTGATCCAGAACCATATTGCAGGAAGAGAAGGCAGAGATACACACAAGATATCCACAAATTTGTCCACAAATTGGGGAAAACATTCCACAAAGCCGGTGCAAAAGCAGCCGCCTTACGTGGCGGTTATCCACAGGCTGGATCGGCCGGTAGCCGGGATAATGGTGTATGCCAAGACGAAAAAGGCCGCTGCCGCATTAAGCAGCCAGGTAAAAGAAGGCAAGATGGAAAAGACATATTATGCCGTAATTTGTGGAAAACCGGTGGATTTTGTGGGGAATTATGTGGATTATCTGCGAAAAAACGGGAAAACTAACCGGACGGAAATTGTGGATAAAAAGGCGGAGGGGGGAAAACGGGCAGAATTAGCGTATCAGGTTGTGGAAACCATCACCAGGGAGCAGGAATTATCCCTGGTGCGGATCCGTCTGCTTACGGGGCGGCATCACCAGATCCGCGTTCAGTTTGCAGGGCGGGGGATGCCGCTGTGGGGGGATAATCGGTACAACCCGGAATTTGCCTTGGGAAAGGCTAGGGGAAGCATTGCCTTGTGCGCCGCCGGGCTTTCCTTTTCCCATCCTTCTCTGGGGAAAAAGATGGAATACCGGATGCAGCCTGTGGGCGAGGCATTTTCCTGGTTCAGTGAAATTAATAGATAAAGAAGTTAACGCAGCAAAGATAGCGTATAATATTCTCCCTGGGACGTATACTAGGAATGTACAAAGGAAGTACAAATCAGGCCCTTTTGGCGCGGCCAACGTGCCGGATGGCTTAAACTTGAAACAGGTGAGTCCATGGGAGTACCGAATAAAAGACTGAAGAAGTTAATGATGACAACGGGAATTGCGCTGGGGGTATATGCAGGGTTAAAATACCTGCTTCCCCTCGCGATTCCTTTTTTCGTTGCCCTTGGCCTGGCGGAGGTGCTGCGTCCCTGGGCGGAGTGGCTGCAGGAAAAACTCTCCTTTTCCGTAAAAGGCCATCGCGTTAAGATTTCCCTGGGAATCTTAGGGGGCTTTTTGCTTTTAGGCTTGATTTTCCTGGCATCATTGCTGTGTTACTTTGGCGGGAAAAAGCTTTTCCAGGAGGGGAAGCTGCTGCTGTACAATCTGCCCGGCTTAGCCCGCAAGGCGGATATCCTGCTTACCGAATGGTGCGGGCGGATGGAAGAGGTGCTGCATCTGGAAGGGGGCTGCATCCTGAAATGGGCCAGGGAGCTTTCCAGGAATTTAGCCAGCCAGGCAGCAGCAAGGGCAATGCCGTATGTGATGGGGAATTCCGTGGACTGGCTGAAGGCGGCGGTGAAAGCGGCGGTGGTGTTCGTGGTAGTGGTTTTCGGCACGATCCTGGCAATCCAGGAGGGGGAGCAGATCCATGGTTATTTTAAGCACTCGGTTTTTTGCCGGGAGTATGTGCAGATGGGGCGGATCCTAAAGGTGATTGGGGCGGCTTATGGGAAAACCCAGCTGCTTATCCTGGCCGGAACCACGGTGATCTGTATTGGCGGCCTATTTTTGATTGGAAATCCATACTATGGAATATTAGGCGTGCTTATCGGCCTTTTGGACGCCCTTCCTTTTATCGGGACGGGAACCATCCTGTTTCCCTGGGCGGCTGTTGCTTTTATGAAAGGAGACGGGGGAAGGGGGGCGCTGCTGTTAGGGATTTATCTTGCCTCTTATTTCCTGCGCCAGGTTATGGAATCGAAGGTTATGGGAGAGAAGGCAGGTCTTTCCCCTTTCCTTACGTTGGCGGCCGTGTATGTGGGGATCCAGTTATTTGGAATTTTGGGTGTGATTTTAGGTCCCTTAGGGTTTTTGATTGTCCGGGAATCGGTTGACGCTTAAGGGAAGAAAGGATATACTGTAATTGGTTCGCGTCTTGTCTTTCGCTATTGCAGGGATAGGTCTGCGGGGAAAATGAAAAAGGCAGTGCGCGTCTAAACGACAAAGCAGGATATTTAGGAAGGCGATGAAATGGATTTATTTGATTATATGCGGGAAACGGCCAAGGAGGCGGAAGCGCCTTTGGCTTCCAGGCTGCGCCCAAGAACTTTAGATGAGGTAGTGGGGCAGCAGCATATTGTGGGGAAGGACAAGCTTTTGTACCGGGCCATCAAGGCAGATCAGCTAGGCTCCCTGATTTTTTACGGCCCGCCGGGTACGGGGAAGACCACGCTGGCGAAGGTGATTGCCAATACTACCAGCGGGGAATTCCGGCAGATTAACGCCACGGTGGCGGGGAAGAAGGATATGGAAGAGGTGGTAAAGAATGCCCAGGACATCCGGGGGATGTACGGCAGGAAGACCATCTTGTTTGTGGATGAGATTCATCGGTTTAATAAGGGGCAGCAGGATTATCTCCTTCCCTTTGTGGAGGACGGAACCCTGATTTTAATCGGCGCTACCACGGAGAATCCGTATTTTGAGGTAAACGGGGCGCTGATTTCCCGTTCGCGGATATTTGAGCTGAAACCTTTGGGAAAAGAGGATATTAAGGAATTGATTCGCAGGGCGGTTTACGATAAAGAGCGGGGCATGGGAGCCTATGGAGGGGAAATTGACGAAGAGGCTTTGGAATTTTTGGCGGATGCGGCAAACGGAGATGCCAGAGCCGCGTTAAATGCGGTAGAGTTAGGGATCCTGACTACCGAACGGGGCGGGGACGGGAAAATCCACCTGGATTTGGAAACGGCTCAGGAGTGCATCCAGAAGCGGGCAGTCCGGTACGATAAAAACGGGGATAACCATTACGATACCATATCCGCCTTTATTAAAAGCATGAGAGGCTCCGATCCGGACGCGGCGGTTTATTACTTGGCTCGGATGCTGTATGCGGGGGAGGATATTAAGTTCATTGCCAGGCGGATTATGATCTGTGCTGCCGAGGATGTAGGGAATGCGGATCCCCAGGCGCTTTGCGTGGCGGTGGCGGCTTCCCAGGCGGTAGAGCGGATCGGGATGCCGGAGGCACAGATTATCCTGTCCCAGGCCGCCTCCTATGTGGCTACCGCCCCCAAGAGCAATTCCGCCTGCAATGCCGTTTTTGCGGCTATGGAGGCAGTGCGCAGCAGGAGGACGGAGAGCGTGCCGCCCCATTTGCAGGACGGGCATTACCGGGGAGCGGGGAAGCTGGGGAGAGCCAAAGGATACCTTTATGCCCACGATTTCCCCAACCATTACGTGAAGCAGCAGTATCTGCCCGACGGCCTGGAAGGAACGGTGTTTTACCAGCCTTCGGATAACGGGTATGAAAAACAGATCAAGGCTCATATGCAGTTTATCCGGGAAAATGCCCGGTAAAAAACAACTGTTCATACGGGGCATCTCCCTGCCTGTCTGAACGGTTACAGTAAAAATGCGGTTAAGGAGAGTTACGGCATGATTAGCAGAAAAAAGCAGTACATAAATAAAAAGCCCCATCGGATGATCGTGGTTTCCCTGGATGCGGTGGGGACGAAAGATTTGGAACTTTTGGAAAACCTGCCCCATTTCCAGGCGCTTTTAGCCCGGGGGGCAATCTGCCGGCAGGTAAAAAGCGTCTGCCCCAGCCTGACCTACCCGGCTCATGTGAGCATCGTTACCGGCAAGCTGCCCTCCCATCATGGGATTGTCAATAATCTGCGGCTGCAGCCCTGGCGGGAGAATCCGGACTGGTTTTGGCAAAGGCGGTTTATCCGAGGAACCACCCTTTATGACGAGGCCAGGAAAGAGGGGCTGACCACCGCTTCCCTGCTGTGGCCGGTGACAGGAAGGGCGAGGATCACCTATAATCTGCCGGAGGTGTGGGCAAACAGGCCGTGGGAGAACCAGCTTTTCGTCTCCTTTTTCAACGGGACGGCCAGGTATGAGATGGATTTATATAAGCACTACGGCCATATGCTGGATGGGATCCGCCAGCCAATGCTGGATAATTTTATCCAGTCCTCCCTTATCCGGACGCTGAAAAAATACCATCCGGACTTGACCTTGGTTCATCTGACGGATGTGGATACGAACCGCCATGAATACGGCGTTTATTCGGAGGAAGCGATGGAGGCTGTCCGGCGGCATGATATGAGGCTTGGGGAGCTTGTGAGCCTTTTGGAGCGGATGGGTGAGAAAACCACCACGAATATTGTGGTTTTGGGCGATCATTTCCAGAAGGATGTGGGCTGCGTGCTGTATCCTAATTACCATATTGCGGAGCATGGATGGGCAGTACGGAAGGGAAACCGTCTGGCAAAGTGGAAGGTGGCGGCTCAAAACGGCGACGGCTCCTGCTATATTTACGTAAAGGACAGGAAGGATAAGGAACTAATGTTTGCGGTGGCCGGATGGCTTAAGGAATGGAAGATGCAGCCTGGCTCCGGCATCCGGGCGGTTTACACTGGGAAGCAGGCATGGGAAAAGGGCGCGGATCCGAAATGCGCGTTTATGCTGGAAGCAAAGGACGGGTTTTTCTTTAAAAACGGCTGTGAAAAGCCTTGGGAAAAGGCGGCAGAGGGAAACGGCGTCCATAGAGGGGCGCACGGGTATGATCCGGACAGTCCGGAGTACACCACCTTTTTCCTGGCTGCCGGGCCGGATTTTGAGCCTGGGGAGGAAATCCCGGAGATGTACTTGATTGATGAAGGGCCGATTTTAGCGAGGGCTTTGGGGCTGGAGCTGGAGGATGCAGACGGGGCGGTGATTAATCGGTTTTTCCGGTTTGGGCATGAGGTGGGATGAACGGATGGAAGATTTTTTTATAATAATAGTTATTGCTTTTCCGTTGCGCCAGGCCATATTTCATCGTCACCGCGCTCTCGCTCCGCCTTCAACGTAGCGGGCGCTAAACTCGTGAAAGACCTCGTTAAGCGCCGACGTTTCAGGAGGGGTTCCTCATGAAATATGGTCTGGCTCCACTGCTGTACGGGCTAGCGGAGAAAGGCACTTCCCGTAAGCCAGTACCTAGCCGCCTGTGGTGCGTGTACACTAAGAAAACCGTATAAAACGGCGGCACTTAGCCAGGTCTTTTCGAGCTTAGTGTCCGTTCCGTTTTATGTCGGGCGAGAGCGCGTTTTCGTGTGTACATCCACCACAGGCGGCGAACTCGTCAGCCTACGTGTCTCGTTTTAACCAGTAAACTCATCGTAAGAAACGCAGCTACCTCCATTCACTCCCAATATCTTCTGAAACAACCCTGCGTTAAAACCATCTCCCCGGCTATCCAAGTTGACAAAGCATCAATTCCCCTCAGCTTTCCAAGTTAACAAAGCATTAAATTTTCAGGCAAAGCTATAAGTACCGCCGTCTGCGGATTTCATCTACAAACTCTCGGTTGCTGCGTGTTTTCGTGAACATATCCAGGATTTTTTCTACGGAATCCTCCGGTTTCATGGAGTTGGTGGCCCGGCGGATGATCTCGATGGCTTCCGCTTCCTCGCGGCTTAAGAGCAGATCGTCCCGCCTGGTTCCGGACTTTAAGATATCGATGGCCGGGAAGATCCGTTTTTCGGAAAGCTTCCGATCCAGCACCAGTTCCATATTGCCGGTTCCTTTAAATTCCTCATAGATTACATCATCCATGCGGCTGCCTGTGTCGATGAGCGCCGTTCCTAAAATGGTCAGGCTGCCGCCTTCGCGCATATTCCTGGCTGCGCCGAAGAACCGCTTAGGCATATGGAGGGCTGCCGGATCTAAGCCGCCGGATAAGGTGCGCCCGCTGGGGGGGACTACCAGGTTGTATGCCCTGGCCAGACGGGTGATGCTGTCTAACAGTATGGTTACATCCCGGCCATGCTCCACCAGCCTTCTGGCCCGCTCGATCACCATTTCGGAAACCCGCTTATGCCTTTCCGGCAGCTCGTCGAAGGTGGAGTAGATCACTTCCACGTTTTCCCCCACAATGGCCTCTTTGATATCGGTAACTTCCTCCGGGCGTTCGTCAATCAGCAGGATAATTAAGTGCATCTTGGGCTGGTTGGTGGTGATGGCCTTGGCTACCTGCTTTAGCAGCGTGGTTTTCCCGGCTTTGGGCGGGGATACGATCAGACCGCGCTGTCCCTTGCCGATGGGAGCCATCAGATCTAAAACACGCATGGCGGTGGAATTGCGCATCCCCGCGGTTTCCATGTGGATCCGCTCGTTGGGGAAAATCGGCGTCAGATCCTCAAAGTTAGGCCGGCGCTCCGCCACGTTTACCGGGAAGCTGTTGATGCTGGTGACGTAAAGCAAGGCGGCAAATTTTTCCGTAGCGGCTTTGACCCTGCGGTTGCCCCGAACCATGTCTCCGGTTTTCATGTTAAAGCGGCGGATTTGGGAGGGAGCCACATAGACATCGTTTTCGCCGGGGAGAAAGTTTTCACAGCGGATGAAGCCGAAGCCGTCAGGCATAACTTCCAGGATGCCGTTGGCTTCCATGCCGCTGTCCAGTTCCTGGATTTCGTCTAAATTCATCTCGATGTTTCTGCCGTCCGGGCGGGCAGCTTCCCGGATTGACGTATCCTGAGCCGTGTTTGTGCGGCTGGGATTTCCTTCCTGCCCGCTGCCTGTGCGGCTGGAAGCGCTTTCCTGCCCGTTTGCCATGCGCCCGGAAAATTCCTCCTGGCTGGTATTTGTGCGCCCTGAGCCTGCATCCTGGCTGACGCTTCGGTTTTCGTGCCGGTTTACCACCCGGATCTGCCTGCCGTCCATACGGCCTGCAAGGCGGCTTCCCGTGTTCTGATCCCTTCTGGGGGATTGGGCGTCCCTGCGTCCGTTTCCGTTATTGTTATTGCCGTTGTTCCCGAGCCTGCGGTTATTTCCTGACCGATCCCGGTTTTCGGCCTGGGAGGCAGAGTTTCCTGTCCGTCCCCGGTTTTCTGTCTGAGGGGATGAAGGCTCTGGCCGTCTCTGGCGTTCGGTTTGCCCAGAGGAAATAGGATTCTGTCCCTGGCTTTCCCTTTGGGCCGTCTCCGCTGCCTGCTCTTTTGGCGCATTTACTTCGCTTGAGGACGCTCTGCCAGGATTTCCTTCTGCCTGGCAGAGCAGCTGAATTAAGTCGGCTTTTCGCAGGCTGCTGATGCCCTTTAAGCCTTTTTCTTTTGCCAGTTCCTTTAATTCGCTTAAAGGAAGGGCGTTTAATTGTTCGTGCATACGTTCTCCTTATCCGGCTTGGCGCAAGGCCTGATGACGGCTGGCCAAGCCACTTTTTCCCGATAACTTATCTTTATGGATATAACCAATGGTTAACTTGCCTGAACTTTAACCGACCGCAATCGCGGCCATGCCGGTTAAAATACGCGGCAAAAAGCGCTCGACTGCGAAATTTTTGATTGTCATAACGGGGATTTTCCTTAGAGTTGGAATTTATCAGAATACTACGGCTAGAATCCTGCCTTGCCTGCCTTCAATAGAAATGCAGGCGTGACAGTACGCTAATCCTTATGAAAACTCCTTTTGGAGTTTCAGACCAATATTTGCTGACTTAACCATTATAAGCGCAAAGCGGCGATAAGTAAAGCGGTTTTTCTAATTTTTGAAAAAATGATTGCAATTTTAATGGAATGATGGTATACTGATAAAGCTGTTTGCTTACGCAGGCATGAAAAGTTCCGGGGTGTCCTGGAAAGATGCTTAGTGAACGTATTGCGGTTGGGAACCGCAAATCATATGAGTGAGGTGAAAAACATGAAAGAGGGAATCCATCCAAATTATTACCAGGCAAAAGTAGTATGCAACTGTGGCAATGAATTCGTAACGGGCTCCACGAAACAGGATATCCATGTGGAAATTTGTTCCAAGTGCCATCCTTTCTACACCGGCCAGCAGAAGACCGCCGCAGCCCGCGGACGTATTGATAAGTTCAATCGTAAATATGGGATTACTCCCCAGTAGCATTGATTGTGTGAATGTAGATGAAGCGTGCTCTTATGCGTACTCAGCGTATGGAAGAGGACGCTTTTTTTACCTGTGCGTTTTTTAAGCTGCGCAGGAAGGTGAGGTGAAAGCATGAAATATTCAGGGATTGGCGGTCAGGCGGTCATCGAGGGCATAATGATGAAAAACAAAGATGAATATGCTACGGCAGTCCGCAAGCCGGACGGGCAGATTGAGGTGGCAAAGGACACGTATGTAAGCCTGACGGAAAGGGTCAAGCTGTTTTCCCTGCCCTTTATCCGGGGGGTGTTCAGCTTTGCGGATTCCATGATCTTAGGGATGAAAACCTTAACGTGGTCCGCCGGTTTTTTTGAAGATGATGAGGACAGCCAGCCTGGGAAGGTAGAGCAGTGGCTGGATAAGGTGTTCGGGGAAAAGCTGGAGGCGGCATTGATGAGCCTGGTTATGGTGTTCTCCGTGGTCATGGCTATCGGAATCTTTATGGTGCTGCCCCTTCTCTTAGCAAATTTTTTTCGCCGGTTCATTCCCTCAGCAACCGTGATGGCGATCTTGGAAGGATGTATCCGGATAGGGATTTTTATCCTATATATAAAGATTATTTCCCGGATGGAGGACATCCGCCGTACCTTTATGTACCATGGGGCGGAGCATAAATGCATCAACTGCATTGAGCACGGCCTGGAGCTGACGGTGGATAATGTGCGGAAAAGCTCTAAGCAGCACAAGCGCTGCGGAACCAGCTTTCTGCTGATCGTAATGGTGATTAGCATCTTGTTTTTCATGGTCATCCGGGTAGATACGGTGTGGTTAAGGATTGCCAGCCGGATTGTGCTGATTCCGGTGATTGCCGGGGTTTCCTATGAATTTTTAAGGCTGGCAGGCCGCAGTGACTCGCCGGTGGTAAACGTGCTCAGCCGTCCAGGGATGTGGATGCAGAATTTAACCACCAAGGAGCCGGATGATGGCATGATTGAAGTGGCGATCCAGGCGGTGGAAGCGGTGTTTGACTGGAAGGGCTACTTGGATGAAAATTTCCCGGGGTGGGAAGGATGAAGGAGACGCTCCAAAGCCTTCTCCTTTCTGGCCAGGAGGAATTAAAGGAAAAAGGCGTTCCGGAACCGGATCTGGACGCAAAATATCTGCTGCTGGAAGCTTTTTGCACGGATATGGCCCATTTTCTGATGGATCGGGGAAGGGGGCTTGCAGAGACGGAGGAAAACCACAGGATGGCCGGGCGCTACCGGGAAATGATCCGGGAGCGGGCCAGGCGGGTTCCCCTGCAGCAGATTCTGGGAATCCAGGAGTTTATGGGGCTTTCCTTTTTCGTCAGCCCCCATGTGCTGATTCCCAGGCAGGATACGGAAACCTTGGTAGAGGCGGTGCTTAAGGAGCATCCGGGGGCGGGGGAGCGGGTTTTAGAGCTGTGCACCGGTTCCGGCTGCATTGCCGTCAGCCTGGCGCGCCTGGGAAAGTATGGGCAGATTACGGCCACAGACCTATCGAAAGAGGCGCTAAAGGTGGCAAGGAAAAACTGCGAAAGCCTTTTAGGAAGGGAGCAGGGCGCATTCTGCCCGGTGGAGCTGGTGCATGGGGATTTGTTTGAGGCTCTGGGAACGAAAGAGGCTAAGTTTGATCTGCTGGTGGCCAATCCGCCTTATATCCCCACCCAGGCTATCTTAAGGCTGGAGCCGGAGGTTCGGGACTTTGAGCCCAGGATGGCTTTGGACGGAAGGGAAGACGGCCTGGAATTTTACCGGCGGATTGTGGCAGAGTGCGGAAAATATTTAAACAAAGGAGCCGCGATTTACTTAGAAATTGGCTGTGATCAGGCGGAGGAGGTAGGCGCGCTCCTTGAACGCCATGGCTTTAAGGCTCTGCGGGTGCTCCGGGACGGGGCAGGGCTTGATCGGGTAGTGGCAGCGATATATGATGCTGCTGGTGCTGCCTTGCGGAAATAACGGTGAATTTCGATAATTCCGGTAAGGTAATACCAGAGAGGAAAAGGCATAAGCCTGATGGAGGGCGCACTGCCTTGGAATGTACTCTCGGAATCTCCCTTGCACCTGATTTTGAGAGCATATTGGAAATGAAAGGAGGATTCTCATGTTTGACCGGTTAGAAGATATTTTAATCCATTTTGAGGAATTGATGCAGGAATTGGCAAGCCCGGGCGTTACGGAAGATCCGAAACGGTTCCAGCGGCTGATGAAGGAGCAGGCGGATTTAACGCCTCTGGTGGAAACGTATAAGGCGTATAAGCAGGCGAAGCAGACCATAGAGGACAGCCTGCTGCTTTTGGAAGAGGAAAATGACGAGGAGCTTAGGGAGTTAGCGAAGGAAGAGCTGTCTGACGGGAAAAAACAGGTGGAAAAGCTGGAATACGATCTTAAGCTTCTCCTGCTTCCCAAGGATCCTAATGACGATAAAAACATTATCCTGGAAATTCGCGCAGGGGCGGGAGGGGATGAGGCGGCGCTTTTTGCCTCTGAGCTTTACCGGATGTACTGCAGCTACGCAGACAGCCAAAGGTGGAAGGTGGAGTTGGTCAGCGTTAATGAAAGCGGCATTGGCGGCTTCAAGGAAGTGGTGGCGATGATTAACGGAAAGGGCGCGTATTCTAAACTGAAATATGAAAGCGGCGTCCATCGGGTGCAGCGTGTGCCGGAAACGGAGTCCGGGGGAAGGATCCATACCTCCACGGCCACGGTGGCGGTAATGCCGGAAGCGGAAGAATTTGATATTGTTATTGACGATAAGGATATCCGCATTGATGTTATGCGTGCCTCGGGAAACGGCGGCCAGTGCGTAAATACCACGGACTCTGCAGTGCGCCTGACCCATATTCCCACCGGCATTGTGATCTACAGCCAGACGGAAAAGTCCCAGCTGCAGAACAAGGAGAAAGCCTTCCGCTTGCTGCGCTCCAAGCTGTACGATTTGGAATTGGAAAAACGCCAGAGCGCGGAGGCGGACGAACGGCGCAGCCAGATCGGCACTGGCGATCGGTCGGAAAAGATCCGCACCTATAATTTCCCCCAGGGAAGGGTGACGGATCACCGGATAAAGCTTACCTTATATAAGATTGATTCCATAATGAACGGGGATATCCAGGAGCTTTTGGATGGGCTGATCACCGCTGACCAGGCTATGCGTTTAAGCAGGTTAAATGAAACGGCCTAGAAACCTTGATTTTATGCGGATGTATACGAGGTGTCCGTGTATATTTCCGGTTAAGCGGTTATCACTACCCGATTGAAAGTAAGAGGTGCTGGTGTACCATAGCTGGGAAAGATGAATAAGACGGCGTAAACAACCTTTAAGGAAGCTGCTGAATGCAGGCGAAGCAAGCCTGGCATCAGCAGCCATAGGCTGGCTTCCAGATAAAGAACCGCAGCCTATATTAGAGGTTGTACCGAACGGATTTAACAAAATCCATCCATGTAAGATTGCATATCCATTATAAGCCAAAGATTTAGGAAAAACCAGACAAGATATTGGCGATATCAAAAATAACCTTAAAAAAGTCTATTTTTGATATCGTTTTTTGCGTTTGGGGCAAAAATTGTCAGATGGATTTTTGGCAGAAGGCGGCCTGGCTGGCGTTTGCGTTTAATTCCCATGGACGAAAACTGTAACTTATGGTATAATCTCGGCAGAGATTATACCGTGCCGGTTCGGGTCACGGGGAGCGGGACAAGAAACCGACCGAACCGGGCACATCCCCCGGAGGGGTCATGTCCGGAGGACATGGCATAATCTCGGCAGAGATTATACCGTGCCGGTTCGGGTCACGGGGAGCGGGACAAAAAACCGACCGAACCGGGCACATCCCCCGGAGGGGTCATGTCCGGAGGACATGGCATAATCTCGGCAGAGATTATACCGTGCCGGTTCGGGTCACGGGGAGCGGGACAAAAAACCGACCGAACCGGGCACATCCCCCGGAGGGGTCATGTCCGGAGGACATGGCATAATAGGAGGAAGGTATCGTTTGCTCTGGCGATGGTACTGTGGAGTTTAGCGCTGCCGGGCATTTCGGGCAGCGCCAGGAATACGCTGAATTTGATAGGAGAGGAATATGAAGGAAAAGGTTCGGGTAAGGGGCCTGTTGAGCGTTTACTTGCAGTGGCCGCTGATTCTTTCCGTCCTGCTGATTATCGCCACCATGGTAATCGCGGCGGTGAATGTTAAGGCGGCGGCAGTGTTAAGTGTGTTTACGTTCCTGTACTTCCTGATTGCCCTGTGGCTTTACCTGTACCAGAGGAAAAGCGTACTGGCAGGGCTGGTGGAATTTTCTTCGGAATATGCATGGATCCAGAAGCAGCTTTTATCGGAAATGATACAGCCTTACGCAGTGGCTGATGATAAGGGGCGCCTGCTTTGGATGAACCGTTCCTTTGCGGAGCTTTTGGGGATGGATCACCGCAGCCGGAAAAGCTTGTTTACAGTGTTTCCGGAGATTACGAAGGAGATGTTGGAGAAAAATGAGGAGGTCAGCGTCCATACCGAGTATGAGAAACGGAATTATCGGGTGGATTTAAAATGGGTGGCCTTAAAGGATGCCGCCTCATTGGAAATTACCTTGGGGGCAGGGGTTACGGAGGAATATTTGCTTTCCGTTTACTTGGCGGATGAGACGGAAGTTCTTCACTATAAAAAGGAAATTGACAATCAGAAGATGGTGGCAGGCCTGGTTTATCTGGATAACTATGAGGAAGCTCTTGAGAGTGTGGAGGAAGTGCGCCGTTCCCTGCTGACCGCGCTGATTGACCGGAAGATCAATAAATACATCTCGGCTATGAACGGCGTGGTAAAGAAGCTGGAAAAGGATAAATATCTGTTTGTGATTAAGCAGCAGTATGTGGCTCGGATGAAGGAGGATCGGTTTGCCATCCTGGAGGATGTGAAGACGGTAAATATTGGAAATGATATGGCCGTTACCTTAAGCATTGGGATCGGGATGAACGGGGAGACGTACAACCAGAATTATGAGTTTGCCCGCACATCCATTGATATGGCGCTGGGACGGGGCGGGGACCAGGCGGTGGTGAAGGACGGGCAGAAGATTCAGTATTTTGGCGGCAAGGCCCAGCAGATGGAAAAGGCCACCCGGGTGAAGGCCAGGGTGAAAGCCCATGCCTTAAGGGAGCTGATGGAGAATAAGGACAGACTGCTGATTATGGGCCATAAGATGGCGGATATCGATTCCTTCGGCGCGGCCTTAGGAATCTACCGAATCGCCACTTCCTTTAATAAAAAAGCGCATATTGTCATTAATGATGTGACCACTTCCATAAGGCCTATGATGGATCGGTTTATCGGAAATCCGGAATATCCGGAGGATTTATTTTTAAACGGCTCCAGGGCGGCGGAACTGGTGGATGCCAGCACAATGCTGGTGGTGGTGGATGTTAACCGGCCCAGCATTACCGATACCCCGGCGCTGCTTAAGATGGCTAAGTCTATCGTGGTGCTGGATCACCATCGGCAGAGCAGTGAAATTATCGATAATGCGGTGCTTTCCTATGTGGAACCATACGCCTCCTCCGCCTGCGAGATGGTGGCTGAGGTGCTTCAGTATATCGCCGACGGCATCCGAATCCGTCCGGCGGAGGCCGACGCCATGTATGCCGGCATTGTGATTGACACCACGAATTTCACCAACCAGACCGGGGTGCGTACCTTTGAGGCGGCGGCTTTCTTAAGGCGGAATGGGGCGGACATTACCAGGGTTCGGAAGCTGTTTCGGGATAATATGGCGGAGTATCAGGCGAAGGCTGATGCCGTTCGGCGGGCCGAGGTTTACCGCAATGACTTTGCCATCAGCACCTGCGCATCGGAAGGGCTTGCCAGCCCCACTATCGTGGGAGCCCAGGCGGCGAATGATCTTTTGGAGATCAATGGCATTAAAGCTTCGGTGGTGCTGACGGAGTATAATCACGTGATCTATGCCAGCGCCCGTTCCATTGACGAGGTAAATGTGCAGGTGATGATGGAACATTTAGGCGGCGGGGGCCACCGGGCGGTAGCCGGGGCGCAGCTGGAAGGCGTGAACATGGATCAGGCCAAGGTTATGGTGAAAAACGTAATTGACGAAATGTTGGAAAAAGGAGATGTTTCATAATGGATATTGTATTGTTGGAAGATGTAAAGTCATTGGGGAAAAAAGGACAGATTGTGAAGGTAAACGACGGCTATGCCAGGAATTTTATCCTGCCGAAAAAGCTGGGTGTGGAGGCTACGGCTAAAAACTTAAATGATTTAAAGCTGAAAAAGGCTAATGAGGAGCGGGTGGCCGCCCAGCAGCTTGCCCAGGCGAAGGAGCTTGCAAAGGCTATCGGGAAGCTTTCCGTTACGATCCCCATGAAAGCAGGAGAGGGCGGCAGGGCTTTCGGTTCCGTGTCCGGCAAGGAAATCGGCAAGGCCATCACGGATCAGCTGAACATGGATATTGACAAGAAAAAATTCCAGCTTTCCGAGCCGATTAAAACCTTCGGGACCCATGAGGTTTCCATTAAGCTCCATAAAGATGTGGTAGCGAAGCTTACGGTGAAGGTAGTGGAAGCGTAAAGGGAATTTTTGTGCAGGATGCTTAGGAGGGGACGAAATGGATGAAGCGCTGTTAAAGCGGGTGCTTCCCCACAGCGCAGAGGCGGAACAGTCGGTGATCGGTTCCATGTTAATGGATCGGGATGCGATTATCGCTGCTTCGGAGATTATAACTGCGGATGATTTTTACCAGAACCAGTACGGCGTGATGTTTGATGCCATGGTGGAGCTGTTTAATGAAGGGAAGCCGGTAGATCTGGTGACCCTTCAAAATCGTTTAAAGGAAAAAGATGTGCCGCCGGAGGTAAGCAGCCTGGAATTCGTGCGGGAGATCGTCATCGCGGTTCCCACGTCGGCGAATATTAAATCCTATGCCAATATTGTGCGGGAAAAGGCTATGCTGCGCCGGCTGATCCGGGTGAATGAGGAGATTGCCAACACCTGTTATTCGGGGAAGGAACGGCTGGAGGATATTTTGTCCTATACGGAAAAAGCGATTTTTGATTTGCTGCAAAACCGGACGGGCAGCGATTTCGTGCCCATAAAGCAGGTGGCGCTTAATGTGCTGGAGCGCATCGAGGCGGCTTCTAAGTCGGAGGGAAGCGTTACCGGAATCCCTACCGGCTTTATTGACTTAGACTATAAGACCTCCGGGATGCAGCCTTCGGATTTGGTTCTGCTGGCCGCCCGCCCTTCCATGGGGAAGACGGCCTTTGTGCTGAA
This sequence comes from Lachnospiraceae bacterium, assembly GCA_910575565.1. Lineage (GTDB taxonomy): Bacteria > Bacillota > Clostridia > Lachnospirales > Lachnospiraceae > Caccovicinus. Next base: position 187,969 of record CAJTFL010000006.1, read on the forward strand.
TCTGGTGGATTACGTGGCTGTCCGGAAGGGGATGCCCTGTATGATTTTCAGCCTGGAAATGTCTAAGGAGCAGCTGGTGAACCGTATGCTTTCCATGGAATCCAATGTGGATTCCCAGAAGCTTAGGACGGGAAGCCTGACGGATGCAGACTGGGATGCGGTGGTGGAGGGGATTGGGATTATCGGAAATTCCAAGCTGCTCATCGACGATACCCCAGGCATATCCATCACGGAGCTGCGCAGCAAATGCAGGAAGATTAAGCTGGAATACGGCCTGAGCATGGTGATCGTGGATTACCTTCAGCTCATGAGCGGAAGCGGGCGCAGCGGCGACAACCGGCAGCAGGAGATCTCGGAAATTTCCCGTTCCCTAAAGGCTCTTGCCCGGGAAATCCAGGCGCCGGTGGTGGCTCTGTCCCAGTTAAGCCGGGCCTGTGAAAGCAGGCAGGATCACCGCCCGATGCTTTCCGATCTTCGGGAGTCCGGGGCAATCGAGCAGGACGCGGATGTGGTCATGTTTTTATACCGGGATGACTATTATAATAAAGACACGGATCGCCCCAATGTGGCGGAAGTGATTATTGCAAAGCAGAGGAACGGCCCTATTGGGACGGTGGAGCTTTTATGGCGTCCTGAATTTACGAAATTTGTAAATATGGCGAAGCAGTAGGAAAGCAGTGGTAAAGGATGGATACGGAGCGAATTGTAATTAAAGATGTGCAGAACCCAAAAGACAGTGAACTGATCAAAGCCGCCCAAATCTTAAGAGAGGGCGGCTTAGTGGCATTTCCCACGGAAACGGTTTACGGCCTGGGGGGGAATGCTTTGGATGAGCAGGCGGCAAAGAAGATTTATAGGGCTAAGGGCCGGCCCTCGGATAATCCGCTGATTGCCCATATATCCTGCATGGAAGAGCTGGAGCCTTTGGTAAGGGAGATCCCTAAGGCAGGGCGGATTCTGGCGGAAAGATACTGGCCCGGCCCCCTGACCATGATTTTTCCCAAAAGCAGCCTGGTTCCCTACGGCACTACGGGAGGCCTTGATACGGTGGCGGTGCGGATGCCGAAGGACAGGGTAGCAAACCGTCTGATTCGTTTGGCCGGCGTGCCGGTGGCGGCGCCCAGCGCCAATACCTCCGGGCGGCCAAGTCCCACCACGGCGGATCATGTGTGGCAGGATCTGGAAGGGAAAATAGAGATGGTTGTGGACGGCGGGCCGGTGGGGATCGGATTGGAGTCCACCATTGTGGACGTGTCCAGCCCTGTGCCGGTGATCCTGCGTCCGGGAGCCATTACTCAGGAAATGCTAGGCCAGGTGTTGGGGCAGATTTCTTTAGATCCGGCCATATCCGGCCCTGGGCAGGAGGGACTTCGCCCAAGAGCGCCGGGGATGAAGTATAAGCATTACGCCCCCAGGGCGGAGATGACCCTGGTGGAGGTTAAGGAGGAAACTATGGAGCAGCTTTACCGCCCGGGGAGTTTCCTTCATGGTCAGGTTTCCCGGATGATGACGGAAAGCGGGCGGAACTGGAAGATGAAAATCGAAATCTTTTATATGGCCTGGAAAGTCAATGAGGCGGCGGCGCAGATGGAAAAGACCGGAGCCAGAGTAGGGGTGATCTGCACGGAGGAAACCATGGACGAGTATACGGCAGGGATAAAGCGCAGCATAGGCAGGAGGGACAGTGAAGTTTCCGTGGCTCACAACCTGTATGGGGTATTAAGGGAATTTGACGATTTGGGCGTGGATTTTATTTATGCGGAAAGCTTTTCGGAAACCCATCTGGGGAATGCCATTATGAACCGGCTGAACAAGGCGGCGGGCTATCGGATTTTGTGGGTGTAAGCTATGGCGTTTTGGTGTGTTTTCGGAATCTCTTTGTGCCTGATTTTGAGAGCACATTTTGATAAAAAGGAGGGGATTGTATGTCGCAGAAACGGGAAGATTATATTACCTGGGATGAATATTTTATGGGGGTGGCGGAGCTTTCAGCCCTGCGCTCCAAGGATCCAAGCACCCAGGTGGGAGCCTGCATCGTCAGCCAGGACAATAAGATTTTGTCCATGGGGTATAACGGTTTTCCCAAGGGCTGTTCGGACGATGAGTTTCCTTGGGATAAAGCTCATGAGCAGGATGATCCTTACAATGCAAAGTATTTTTATACCACCCACAGCGAGCTGAATGCGATTTTAAATTACCGGGGAGGGAGCTTGGAGGGAAGCAAGCTTTATGTGACGCTGTTTCCCTGCAATGAGTGCGCCAAGGCGATTATCCAGTCAGGGATCAAAACGCTGATTTACGGCAGCGACAAATACGCCGACACCCCGGCAGTCAGGGCATCCAAGCGGATGTTAAACGCGGCGGGGGTGCGGTATTACCAGTATGAAAGCAGCGGACGGGTGATCAAAATTCAGGTGTAAAGGGATTTCCGGCGTATGGGAAATGCGGCAAAACACAGGTGAAGGAGAACCATGAAGTTTCTTTTGGTGGCAATTAATGCCAAATATATCCATTCAAATTTGGGGGTGTACAGCTTAAAGGCTTACGGCGGCCAGGAGGCGAAAGGCTTGGGGCAGGAGATTGAAATCGGCGAGTACACCATTAACCATTCCCGCCAGCTTATCCTGGCGGATATTTACCGAAGAAAGCCGGATGTGGTGGGATTTTCCTGTTATATCTGGAATATGGAGTATGTATCCGCTATTCTTTACGATCTGCCAAAGCTTTTGCCCCAGGCAAAAATCTGGCTGGGAGGCCCGGAGGTTTCCTATGACGGTCCCAAGATTTTAGAAAGGTTTCCCCAGGTGTCCGGGATGATGGCTGGGGAGGGGGAAGAGACTTTTGCCCAGCTGATCCGGTTTTACGGGCAGGGGGAGGAAAAGGAAGAGGGAGAAAAAGGCGGGGAGAAGGACGGAGAGGGAGAAAAAGGCGGAGAGAAAAACAGAAAGAAAAACGAAGGAAGGGTTGAACTTAAGGATATCTTGGGGATCACATATCGGAAACCGGGTCAGCCTTCCCAAGTTTGTGTCAATCCTCCTCGTCCGCCTATGGAGTTAAACCGCCTGCCCTTCCCTTACCGGGAGTTAAAGGAGGAGGACTGGGCGCACCGGATTCTCTACTATGAAAGCAGCCGGGGATGCCCCTGCTCCTGCAGCTACTGCCTGTCTTCCATCGATAAAGCTGTCCGGTTTCGGGATTTGGAAAAGGTGAAGCAGGAGCTTCGATTCTTTTTGGATCGAAACGTTTCCCAGGTGAAGTTTGTGGATCGCACCTTTAACTGCCGAAAGTCCCACGCTATGGAGATTTGGAATTATATTCATGAGCACGATAACGGGGTGACGAATTTTCATTTTGAAATCGCGGGAGATCTTTTGGACGAGGAGGAAATTGCCCTGTTTTCTAAGATGCGCCCCGGATTAATTCAGCTGGAGATCGGCGTGCAGTCGGCTAACCCGAAGACCATAGCGGCTATCCGCCGGAAAATGGATTTGGAAAAGGTAGGGCGGATGGTGGCCAGGGTGAGGGAAGGCAGGAATATCCACCAGCACCTGGACTTAATCGCGGGGCTGCCCTGGGAGGATTTGGAAAGCTTTAAGGATTCCTTTGACGTGGTATACCGGATGAAGCCGGATAATCTGCAGCTGGGCTTTCTTAAGGTGTTAAAGGGCTCCTTTATGGAGCAGCAGAGAGAGGAGTACGGCTTGCAGGCAGGCGCGCTGCCGCCGTATGAGGTGCTGTCCACGAAATGGCTTTGCTTTTCGGATATCTTAAAGCTTAAGCAGATTGAGGAAATGGTGGAAGTATACTATAACAGCGGGCAGTTCACCCAGTCGGTAAAGCGTCTGGAGCAGTTAGCCCCAAGGCCGGTTTGGATGTTTGAGGAATTGGCCGGGTGGCATGAAAGCCGGAGGCTGTGGGACGTTAAGCACAGCAGGCTGGCCCGGTATGAGATTTTTTGGGAATGGGTCAGCAGCCGGTTTCCCGGGGAGGCGGAAGAGTTCCGTGATCTTTTAACCGTAGATTTTTACTTAAGGGAGAAAGCCAAGTCCCGCCCTGGCTTTTCCAGGGATTTAAAGGATATGGGGGAGGCTTTCCGAAGGTTTTACCAGGCGGAAGCCAAGGACAGGAAGCTTTTGCCGGAATATGTGGGATATGATTCCAGGCAGTTAGCCCATATGACCCATATCGAGGTACAAAAGGATGGCAGGGCCTTTCTGTTTGACTACCGAAAAAGAGATCCCTTAAGCTATAATGCAGCGATGTTTGAAATCAGCCTTTCGGAGACATAATGGATAGTAAAGGATACCGTATGGTAAATGCCTATGTGGCGATTGATGTTGAGACCACGGGTCTGAACCCAAAAAAGGAAAAAATTATCGAAATCGGCGCCCTGCGGGTAAGGGAGGGGAAGGTGGAAGAAGAGTTCCACCGTTTCGTTCATCCCAGGAGAGCATTGGATGAGCGGATTGCCGCCCTTACGAAAATTACCGACGATATGGTGAAGGACAGCCCGGGGATTGAGGAAATCATCGGGGAAGTGGTGGAGTTTTGCCAGGATCTTCCCATTTTAGGGCATCAGGTGATGTTTGACTACCGTTTTTTAAAGCGGGCAGCGGTAAACCAGGGGATAGAATGGGAGCGGGAAGGGATTGATACCCTGAAATTGTGCCGGATATTTATGCCGGAAGGGGAGTCTAAAGCGCTGCCCCAGGCCTGCCGGTATTACCAGGTGGATATGGGGGATAACCACCGCGCCCTGTCCGATGCTTACGGGGCTCACGCCCTGTACCAGGAGCTAGTCAGGCGTTACCAGGATAAGGAGCCCCAGCGATTTTGCGCTGTCAGGCTTAATTACAAGGTGAAAAGGGAGCAGCCTGCTTCAAAAAGGCAAAAAGAACGCTTGCAGGAACTGCTAAAATATCATAAAATAAAGTCACCTGTGCAGATCGGCCATTTAACCAGGAACGAAGCATCCAGGCTAACGGATGAAGTGATTTCCAAATATGGGAGGATAGGGGAACGGGCGGGTGGCCGGGATGTACGGGAAGTGAGGAAGGCTCCAGGGAGTGGAGGCTTAAAGCATTAAAAAGAGGTGAGAAGCCATGATGAACTTTCAGGATAAAAAAACCAAAAAGGTGATGTCTACGATAATTGTAGTGCTGCTGGTGGCGGCGATGGTGCTGCCTATGGTGGCACAGTTTATTCGGTAGGGCAGCCATTCATCTTCCCGGGCGGGGCGGTGAAGGGCCGTCCCGGTAAGGAGTGTGCGGGATGATGGAACAGGATGCAGGATGGGTTAAGGCGCGGCTTGGGGCGCTGCTTTTAGGCATCGGTCTTGGGCTTTTTGTGCCGGCGGCAGCCTTTGGGGCTTCGGCGAAACTTCCGGATGGCCTATGGGTGGAAGGGCAGAGCCTGGCTGGCTTAACCACAGAGGAAGCGGTAAAAGAGACGGAGGATCGGATTGCCGTTATGGCCGGGCAGACGATTACGCTGGAGATTAACGAAAGGGTGCTTACGGCTACGGCGGAGGAACTGGGATTTTACTGGGGAAATCCGCAGGATGTTAGGCAGGCGGTCAGCCGGTATGAGGATGGCAATCTTGTGCGCCGATATATGATGGCGGCGGATCTGGCGGCAGAGCCACTGGAGATTCCTTTAAAGACGGCTCTCCAGGAGGAGGTGATCTGTGCCTTTGTGGAGGAAAACTGCGCCGGGATGGACGCAGATGCCCAGGATGCCGGGATCGTCCGGGTAAACGGAGCATTCCAGATTACGCCTGAGGTAATGGGGATAAGGGTGAACGTTGAAGCCACGGCCCAGGTCGTAAGGGAAGCAGCGGATAAGGGGCTTGAAGAGGCAGTTTTTGCCCGGGGAGTGGTGGAGGAAACCCAGCCAAGGATCACTGCGGCGGATTTGGAGACGATCCAGGATGTGCTGGGGAGCTTTTCCACGGATTTTTCCAGCAGCGGATCGGCTCGTTCCACGAATCTTTCCGTGGGCGCGGCAAAGATCAATGGCCGTGTGCTGATGCCTGGGGAAACGCTGTCGGGCTATGAATGCCTTCAGCCTTTTACGGAGGCAAACGGCTACCAGTCGGCTGCCGCTTATGAAAACGGCCAGGTGGTGGACAGCATTGGCGGCGGCGTTTGCCAGATTGCCACCACCCTTTATAATGCCGCCCTTCTTGCGGAGTTAGAGATTACCCAGCGGCAGAACCATTCCATGAGCGTAGGCTATGTAAAGCCTTCCCAGGATGCGGCTATCGCAGGAACGTATAAGGACATTAAAATCACTAATCCCTACGAGACGCCGGTTTATGTAGAGGGATATACGAAAGGAAGGACGCTGGCTTTTGCCATATACGGAAGAGAAACCAGGCCGCCTAACCGGAAGATTGCTTTCCAGTCGGAAACCTTAAGCGTAACTTCCCCGGGAGCGCCCAGGGAAGTGCCTAACCCGGCGCTGGCTCCTGGAACCAGAAGGCAGGTGCAGTCGGCTCATAAGGGAATCCGTTCCCGGCTGTGGAAGATTGTGACGGTGGACGGGGTAGAGCAGGAAAGGACGCTTTTAAGCACAGATACGTATTATGCGTCCCCGGCGGTAATCCAGGTGGGCCCGGGTTTGCCTCCGGCCCGCCAGGCTCCGGCAGCAGAGGTTCCGGCCACGGAGCCGCATCCAAGCCCAGCGCCGTCCCCGGGTACAGGAACTATGCCTTCAGACACGGAGCCATCGAAAGCCCAGGTTCCGCCAGCGGAGCCATCGTCAGCTCAAGTTCTGCCAGCGGAGCCATCGAAAGCCCAGGTTCCGTCAGCGGATCCGTCGGCGGTTTCGCCTTCGCCAGCAGAGCCATCCAAAGCTCCGGTTCCGGCTCCTCTTCCTACGCTGCCAAGAAGCGGTAAGCCGTCACCGGCCGTCCCTTCATCGGCGGAAACGCAGGTCGCGCCGCAGGATGGGTCTAAAGATACGGAAACTTGGCCGGAGGGCAGGGGAAGCAGCCCGAAGATTACGATTTACGAATAATGTTGGCAGGAATAACCGTTGGAGCAGGGATTATGAGGACAGAACAGGAAGAGAAGCCTTACGGCTATAAGTTGGAGCCGGGGGAAGATTTAGTGGCGGCAGGATATGCAGGCCGGGAAGGCGCAAGGCAGCTGGCCTGGGCCTTTAAAGGGGAGCTTTCCTCCTGGTTTTCTTCGGGGTTTTTGGAGGAGGCGCAGGAGGAAATGCAGGAGGAAGCGGCTTTTCCCTGGAAGGAGTTTTCCTGGTGGGAAAAGCTTGGTGTTACGGCCATGGAGCCTGCCGGGGAGGGCGGTATTTTAAAGGCCGTCTGGGACTTGTGCGAAAGATATAAAATTGGTGCGTGGTTCTGCCTTAGGGATATCCCCATTAAACAGAGCACCATCGAAATCTGCGAGCGCTGCGGCCTAAACCCTTACCGGCTCCTTAGCGGAAACTGCCTGGTGCTTGCGGCAGAAAACGGCGGGCACGTAGTAAGGGCCTGTAAGGAGAAGGGGATCCCGGCGGCTGTGATCGGCCAGGTGAAGGAAGGGATCGGGCGGGAAATCCGGCACGGCCAGGAGACGGGATACCTAGGACGGCCTGTGGAGGATGAATTGCGCCGGGCCTTCAGGGAAGGCTTTCCTTCCCGGTAAGAAGCTGTGCCTGCGTTTTATCCGCAGGCGGGCGGCATTTGCCGCGCGTAAAGCTTTTTGGAAAAAGCGGAGGATAAGGAAGATGAGAGAAAAAATCTTAGCGGTGATTGAAAAAAACAGCCGGATAGACATAAAAGATCTGGCCATCTTGCTGGGGGAAAGCGAAGCAGCCGTAGCCAACGAGATTGCCGAGATGGAAAAAGAGCATATTATTTGCGGATACCATACCTTGATTAACTGGGACAATACCAGCGACGAGAAGGTGGTAGCCTTGATAGAGGTAAAGGTAACGCCCCAGAGAGGCATGGGCTTTGACAAGATTGCGGAGCGGATTTACCAGTACAGCGAAGTGAACGCTGTGTATTTGATGTCCGGCGCTTATGACTTTACGGTATTCATTGAAGGGAAAACCATGCGCCAGGTGGCTCAGTTCGTATCGGAGAAGCTTTCTCCTATGGAGTCGGTGCTGAGCACGGCCACCCATTTTGTGCTGAAAAAATATAAAGATCACGGAACCATTATTTCAGAACCGGTTCAGGATGAAAGGATGCTGATTACCCCATGAGAAATCCCTTGTCAGATACGATTGTATCCATCCCGCCATCAGGCATCCGGAAATTTTTTGATATTGTCAGCGAAATGAAGGATGCCATATCCCTGGGCGTAGGCGAGCCTGATTTTGATACGCCATGGCATATCCGGGAAGAGGGGATTTATTCCCTGGAAAAAGGAAGAACCTTTTACACATCTAATGCGGGGCTTAAGGAGCTGAAGGAAGAAATCTGCAATTATTTAAAGCGGCGGATGGAGGTAAGCTATCTGCCGGACAGCGAGGTGATGGTTACGGTAGGGGGCAGCGAGGCCATCGATATCGCCCTCCGCGCCATGCTAAACCCCGGCGACGAGGTGCTGGTTCCCCAGCCCAGCTACGTATCCTATGTGCCCTGCGTCACCCTGGCTGGAGGGAAGCCAGTGATTATCCAGCTGGAAGAGCAGGATCAGTTTAAGCTTACCGGAAGGAAGCTTTTGGAAAAGATTACGCCCAAAACCAAGATCCTGATCCTTCCTTTCCCCAATAACCCTACAGGGGCGATTATGGAGAAGGAAGAGCTGGAAGAGATTGCAAAGATTGTCCGGGAAAAAGATCTGTTCGTCCTTTCCGACGAGATCTATGCAGAATTGACGTACAAGCAGAAGCACGTTACCATCGCCGCGTTTCCGGGGATGAAGGAGAGGACGGTGCTGATCAATGGCTTTTCCAAGGCTTATGCCATGACCGGGTGGCGCTTAGGCTATGTGTGCGCCCCGGAAGTAATCTTAAAGCAAATGCTGAAGATCCATCAGTTTGCCATTATGTGCGCTCCCACCACCAGCCAGTACGCGGCGGTGTCCGCCTTAAGGAACGGGGACAAAGATGTGGAGATGATGCGGGAATCCTACAACCAGCGCCGCCGTTACTTAATGCACGCTTACAAGGAAATGGGCTTGGACTGCTTTGAGCCTTTCGGGGCGTTTTATACCTTTCCCAGCATTAAGCGCTTCGGCATAACTTCCGATGAATTTGCCACCCGCCTGCTTAAGGAGGAAAAGGTGGCGGTAGTGCCGGGGACGGCCTTTGGGGACTGCGGAGAAGGTTTCCTGCGGATTTCCTACGCCTATTCCCTGGAGAGCCTGAAGAAAGCTTTAGGGCGTATTGGCCGGTTTGTAAAGCGGCTGGACGGGGAGGCATAAGGAAGATGAATATCGTGCTGTATGAGCCGGAAATGCCTGCCAATACAGGGAATATCGGCAGAACCTGCGTGGCGACGAATACCCGGCTCCATTTGATCGAGCCTCTGGGGTTTAAGATCAATGAAAAATCCTTAAAACGGGCAGGCCTGGACTACTGGGACAAGCTGGATGTTACCGTTTACTGCGATTTTGGGGATTTCCTGGAGAAAAATCCGGGGGCAAGGATTTATATGGCCACCACGAAGGCCGGGAAGGTCTATACAGAGGTGGAGTATGGCTCGGAGGATTATCTGATGTTCGGCCCGGAGAGCCGGGGGATCCCGGAGGAGATTCTGGTGGAATACCCGGAAAGCTGTGTGCGGATCCCGATGTGGGGCGATATCCGCTCGCTGAATTTATCTAATTCCGCTGCCATCCTGCTGTACGAGGCGCTGCGCCAGAACGGCTTTCATCAGATGAGCTTAAAGGGGCAGCTTCACCGGCTTAACTGGAAAGGGGACGGCAGTGAAGGATAAAACAGATGGAGGGGAAGAAAGCCGATGCCATTTATCAGCGTGTTTGATGTAATTGGCCCGAATATGATCGGGCCTTCCAGCTCCCATACCGCGGGAGCCTGCGCTATCGCCCATCTGGCACAGAAGATGAAAAGCGGGGCATTAAAGGAAGTGGAATTCACCTTGTATGGTTCCTTTGCCAAAACGTACCGGGGCCACGGCACGGACAGGGCGCTCCTGGGAGGGATTATGGGATTTGCCACGGATGACGTGCGGATCCGGGATTCCTTCCGCATCGCCCAGGAACGGGGGATCGCCTACCGTTTTATCGTCAATGAACAGGAGAAGGATGTCCATCCCAATACAGTGGATATCCGCATGGTCAATGGGGTTGGCTCGCAAATGACAATCCGGGGAGAATCTTTAGGCGGCGGGAAGGTGAGAATCGTAAGGATTAACCAGGTTCAGGTAGATTTTACCGGGGAGTACAATGCGGTCATTATTATCCAGAAGGACAGGCCGGGCGTGGCGGCTCATATCACCAAAGCCTTAAGCGACAGGGGCGTAAACATTGCGTTTATGCGCCTGTTCAGGGAATCCAAAGGGGAAAAAGCGTATACCATCGTGGAATCCGACGGGCGGCTTCCGGAGGATATCACCGGCAAGCTTTTGGAAAATCCCAATATCCGTGAGGTAATGCTGGTGCAGAAGCAGGAGGAAGGTGGATCATGACGGATTTTAAGAATGCCAAGGAGCTGCTTGCCCTTTGCCATAAGAATCATCAGCGGGTTTCTGACGTGATGAGGCAGCGGGAATGTGAGCTGGGGGAGGTTTCCATGGATCAGGCCTGTGGCCGGATGAGGAAAGTGCTGGAAGTGATGCGGCAGTCTGCCCAGAAGCCCATCAAGATGCCTCAAAAGTCCATGGGCGGACTGATCGGCGGGGAAGCACGGATGCTGGATGTTTACCAGGGAAAGGGAAGCAGCGTATGCGGGAAGGTGCTGGGACGGGGGATTACCTACGCCATGGCCGTGCTGGAGGTAAATGCCTCCATGGGTGTGATTGTGGCGGCGCCCACGGCAGGTTCGGCGGGGGTTGTCCCGGGGGTTTTGCTGGCTCTGCAGGAGGAATATGGGATTTCCGATGAGCGGATGGTGGATGCCTTGTTTCATGCCGGGGCTATCGGCTACCTTGCCATGCGCAACGCCACGGTGGCAGGCGCCGTGGGCGGCTGCCAGGCAGAGGTAGGCGTAGCCGCGGCCATGGCCTCCTCCGCCGCGGTAGAGCTTATGGGGGGAGATGTGCAGCAAAGCCTGGATGCCGCGGCAACCGTCCTGATGAATATGCTGGGCTTGGTGTGCGATCCTGTAGGGGGGCTGGTGGAGTACCCATGCCAGAACCGGAACGCGGCAGGGGTGGCGAACGCGCTGGTTGCCGCAGAGCTTGCCCTGGCCGGGATCCGCCAGCTGATTCCCTTTGATGAAATGCTGGATACCATGTACCAGGTGGGAAGGCGGATTCCCTATGAGCTGCGGGAGACTGCCCTGGGCGGGTGCGCCGCAGCGCCGTCGGGATGCCGGTTCTGCCATTGACAGCGGATCGTTTTGTCGCCGGGATGCCGGTTCTGTGTTGACAGCATCCTGCTTTGTTGTCGGGATGCCGGGGCTGTGTTGACAGTATTCCCGCTTTGCCGAAAAAAGGATGGGCTTGATGACAGGGGGAATACTGCCCTGGGGAGTGGGATTTTAATTACGCTCAGGCGCACTCTCCAGATGCCAAATTTCCTGGTTGTATTGGAGGATCGTCCGATCGGAGGAGAAAAAGCCGGCTTTGCTGATATTTGCCAGCATCATTTTCGCCCAGTGCATCCGATCCTCATAGGCGGCAAGAGCCTTATCCTTCGTGTGAAGGTAATCCTGAAAATCGGGGAAGGTCATGAACCAGTCTTTGCTTAACAGTTCATGGTACAGCCGCTCTAAGTGTTCACTGCTGCCCACCGCCTTCATGGGCTGGCTGATGATAAAGTCTACCGCCTGCTTCAGCTGCGGATCGCGCTCGTAGTAGTTTCTGGAAACATACTCATTTTTTGCATAACGTTCGATTACCTGCTGGCTGGAATCGCCGAAGGTAAAAATATTGTCTGGCCCCACCAGCTGGGCGATTTCCACGTTTGCCCCGTCTTTCGTTCCCAAGGTTATTGCGCCGTTTAACATAAATTTCATATTGCTTGTGCCGGAAGCCTCCTTGGAAGCCAGGGAAATCTGCTCGGAGATATCACAGGCAGGGATCAGCTTTTCCGCCAGGGTGACGTTATAATTTTCCGCCATAACCACGTTCAAATACGGGCGGACTTCCGGATCCTGCCCGATTAGCTGCGAGAGGCAGAGGATCAGGTGGATAATGTCCTTGGCTATGGTGTAGGCTGGGGCGGCCTTTGCACCGAAAAATACGGTGATGGGCCGGATCGGCTTCCTGCCGGATTTAATCTCCAGGTACTTATGGATCACATACAGGGCGTTTAGCTGCTGACGCTTATACTCGTGAAGCCGTTTCACCTGGATATCAAACACGGAGTTTTCGTCAACGCAGATATTTTGGGTGCGGCGCAGATAATCCCTTAGGATTTCTTTCCGCTTCGCCTTGATGGACAAAAGCTCTCCCAGCACGGCAGTATCCTGGGAGAAGGCCGCCAGCTTTTCTAATTCCATGGCGTCCCGTTTAAATCCGGGGCCGATCAGGCGCTGGGTAAAGGCGGAAAGCTCCGGGTTGCTGTAAAGAAGCCAGCGGCGGAAGGTGATGCCGTTGGTCTTATTATTAAATTTTTCCGGGTAAAGGCGGTAAAAATGGTTTAACTCCGACTGCTTTAAGATTTCTGTGTGGAGGGCGGCCACGCCGTTTACGCTGATGCCGTAGTGGATATCCATATGGGCCATGCACACACAGTTGTCCTGATTAATGATGGAAACGGCAGGATCCTGGTATTTGCGGTTTACCCGGTTGTTTAATTCCAGGATAATGGGAATCAGCTGGGGCACTGCCTGCTGCAAGAAATGCAGGGGCCATTTTTCCAGCGCTTCCGCAAGGATGGTGTGGTTGGTGTAAGCGCAGACCTTAGAAACCACCTGGATTGCCTCATCTATCAGGAGTCCCCGTTCCATAAGCAGGCGGATAAGCTCGGGGATAACCATGGTGGGATGGGTGTCATTGATCTGGATCACCGCGTAATCGGCCAGATCATACAGGTTTGAGCCTTTTGCGATACACTCATCCAGAATCAGCCTTGCCCCGTTGGATACCATAAAATACTGCTGGTAGATCCGCAGCAGATGGCCTTTTTCGTCGCTGTCGTCAGGGTATAAGAATAAAGTCAGGTTGCGCTCAATTTGGCTTTTGTCAAAGTTTATGCCCTCCTGGACTAAGGATTCATCCACGGATTCAAGGTCAAAAAGGTGGAGCTTTGTGGTGCGGTTGCCGTATCCCATCACATCGATATCATACATCCTGGACTGTACCGAAAAGCCGCCGAAATGGATGGGATAAGATTTATCCGTCCGGGTCAGCCAGGAATGGGGCGTGATCCATGGGTTGGGAACTTCTTTTTGCAGATTGTGCTCAAAAACCTGGCGGAACAGTCCAAAGTGATAGTTTAAGCCTATCCCGTCGCCGTTTAAGCCCAAGGTAGCGATAGAATCCAGGAAACAGGCGGCAAGCCTGCCCAGGCCGCCGTTGCCCAGGGACGGCTCCGGCTCAAGTTCCTCGATTTCCGCCAGGGACTTCCCGCATTGTGCCAGCTCATCCCGGACTTCATCATACAGGCCAAGGTTAATCAGGTTATTGGACAGCAGCTTTCCAATAAGGAATTCTGCGGAAATATAATATAATTTTTTCTTTCCCTGGCTGCTCTCCTTTTCTTTTGCCATTTCTTTGATATACGTTAAAAGTCCAATGTAGATTTCCTCATTCGTACATTCGTCCATACCGCGTCCAAACTGCTTTTTAATTGCTTCGTTTGCTGTCATGGTGAAAGCCTCCTTTTAGATTAGTTGTATTGGTTTTGGGTATTGCAGTTGTTGTATTCGTTGTGTTTGTTGTGTTTGTTGTATTCATGGCTGCTCTTTTATTTTGTGTCAATGATCCAAGCGCTGTGTTTGCAAGGCATTTGACGAGGGGATTTTCTTTGTGTAGGTTTGCCTTGTGTAGGTTTAGCTTGCACGGATATGCCTTGCATAGGTTTAGCTTGCGCTTGGCTTATTTTGCGCTGTTTTAGTTTGTGCTATCTCATCTTATGCGAGTTTGCGGAATGCAAGGCGCGCAAGATAAGCGCAATATTTGCGTGGATTTGCGTAAATTTGCATAAAGGTAATATACACCAACTTTTCCAAAATTGCAAGAGTATTTTTTGCGTGTCCAATCGGCATATTTCCAATCATTAGCATTCACCGGAAAAGCAGGAACTATTCTCCGTGATAGGGGATTTCTGTGGAGTATTGCGGGTTTGGTTTTTGGAAGGAAAGAATACGGCGCTTTTCGTATAGAATGATGGTAGAGAGTGATGGTAGAGAGGGTCTGGCAAAAAAGTGAAAATGGAGGGCAAAAAGGGATGATGAATTATCTTTGGTCAGGGATGCTGCTGCTGGGAATTATGTGGGGCGCATTCCATGGGGGGCTTAATCAGGTGACAATGGGGATTTTGGACGGGGCAAAGGATGGGGTTTCCTTGGGGCTTACTTTGCTTGGAGTGCTGGCATTCTGGAGCGGCATTTTGGAAATCGCTCAGGCTTCCGGGCTGGTGGACTGGCTGGCAGGGAAGCTAAGGCCAGTCATGAAATTTTTGTTCCCTAACCTGGATCCGGGACATCCGGCGGTTAAGTATATGTCGCTGAATATGATTGCCAATTGCTTGGGACTAGGATCTGCGGCAACCCCGGCAGGTTTGGCGGCGTTTAAGGAGCTGGAGAAGCTGGAGGAGGAAAGGCGGGGGAGAGAAAGGCGGGGGGGAGAAAGGCGAAAAAAAGATGGACAGGAGAAAGAAGGGCAGGAGAAAAAAATATCTGCCCAGTCCAAAGGAACAGCCAGCAATGAGATGTGCACCTTTTTGATTTTAAATATTTCTTCTTTGCAGTTAATTCCGGTAAATATTATTGCTTATCGGAGCCAATATGGCAGCAGTAACCCGGCGGCGATTGTGGGGCCTGCGATTGCGGCGACGATGGCGAGTACGCTGGCGGCGGTGGTGTTTTGTAAGGTGATGGACAGATAATTGAATTGACCCGATTATCATGGAAGAATTGGGAAAAATTTTGATATAACCTGAGTTTTCCGCTTGAGAAGGCAGAAAAAAGATTCTATTTAGGAAATTTAAGTGTCTGACAATAAATTTTTCTTGAAAAAGAACGTATGTTTGGTGTGTTATATAATAAATAAGAATATAGTCGAACATGAAATAGTAAATATATTGATGTTGAATTGTCAGATGATTTTTGAAATAGTATTAGAAAAGTATATTTATACGGAATGGAAAAAGATAGGATATAATTAGAAAAACTGTGAAGGAGCTTCCTGTATAATACAAATATAGGAAATTTCAAGAAAGAAGGTTGAGAAAAAAATACCTCAGAGTAAAATAAGATTACTGACTTTGGCGGTTAGTAAAAATCTTATTGAACAGAGAGGTATCTGAAATGAATTATAACACACAGAACGCAAAAATTGCATCCATTACTGAAAAAACTTTGATTGTTGGTATTGATGTTGGAAGTGAAACTCATTATGCCAGGGCTTTTGACTGGAGAAATTATGAGTATAGTAAAAAGCCGCTGGAATTCAGTAACACGGAAGCCGGATTCCTGACATTGAAAGCATGGGTGGAGGATATCGCAGAAAAACATGGCAAAACTGCTGTGATTCCCGGAATGGAGCCGACCGGACATTACTGGTTTGCGTTAGGGAAATTCCTGCAGGACAGCGGAATGAAGCCGGTACACGTAAATCCCCACCATGTGAAGAAATCAAAGGAACTGGACGACAACAACCCGAACAAGAATGACCGTAAAGATCCTAAAACAATCGCAGCGCTGGTCAATGAAGGACGTTTTTCCTATCCATATATGCCAGCCGGCATTTATGCAGAGATCAGGAGTCTTTCTAATCTGCGCTTCCAAACGCAGGAAGAGCTCACAAGGATTAAGAACCGGACTGCAAGGTGGTTTTCCATCTACGTTCCAGAATATAAAAATGTATATAAGGATTTAAAAGCGGTCAGTGGCAGGATGGTGCTGAAGGCAGCTCCGCTGCCGGAGGATATCATAAAGCTGGCTTTCTGTAAATTTGCAGACCACTACGATTTTGGGAATTATTTCAGGATAGGGGAATTAAAGGACAGTGAACTGCTCTGCCTTGCCAGTTTCCTCTATCATCATGAATGTTTCCTGATGCTGATGGATATTATGGGCCATTATAAAGAGAGGTTTATCTTCGCTGATACTTCCCATTTACGGGAGTTTGAACTGGATGATACCCTTATGGAAAGGATTTCAAGGATTGAGATTTTAAAAGATGTATAAAAAAATAGGTATAAGGAGATGCAGGGGCTAATGGAGAAAAAAACATACATTACAGTGGAAGAACAGAAAAAATGCCGGAAGGTGGCGGATGCCTTTGCAGAGCTTGAAGATGTGGACATCGTGGTAGTTGATGCTGGCAGGTATGGTTTTGTAAAGCTGCAATATTACACGCCGCCGACAGGCTTTGAGAATGATTCTACTTTCACGGACAGCAAAGAAATGTTTGAAGATTTGTGGGAGGAATGGCTTCATACACAGATCATTGTGCTTGCAAGGGAAATGGGCGCAGGTGATATTGACTACGATAATTTTTTCAAACGATTGCCAGAAGAAAAGCAGAATGAGCAGCCAATACCGCCGGAGCCCTTGGGAAGAACGGAGCTGGCACTGGCCAAACGCCAGCTTCTCCTTGCTTTGGCGGATGAATGCCTCCACATCCCAGCGCACCAGGTACGCATTTAAGATGTCTCTCGTGCTTTTGCTGCGGTCCAGGCATAAAAATGCGCGGAGGGCTTCCGGCTTGCGGAAAGCGCTTTTGGGTAGGCCATCAGCACGATGCCCTCCACCCCGTCATTCAGCTTCCCTTCGTACCGGTAAACATAGTACCTGCGTCCGCCCACGGCCACTAGGCGGACGGACGGGCAGCGGGTACGCAGGCGGGAAGCAAAGTCCCGGATGGGCATTTTTACATTGACTGGGAAAATGATGCGGTTTGTCTTTGCTGCACCAATGGTTAGGAACGCCTCTCACGGAATGCTGCCATGACATCCTTGGATATTTGCTCATTTATAGTTGTTAGCTATAGTTGAACTTGGATATCAGAGCTGTTGGTATGAAGGACACATTACTGATGAAGATAAAATTGGTTATCAAATGGCTCAAATCTTAAACGTTCCCGATAACTTTGAGTTGGTGTGTTTTTTGCCTGTTGGTATTGCCGAGACAGAACCAACTTTACCTAAGAAGCGAACTTTTGAGGAACGAGCATGGTTTAATACCTTTCCGAATATTCAAAATGGATTTTAGTATGCGGTAAAATCCAGTTTGTTGGGAAAGTTCAGAAAGTACAAAATCGGTATTGGTGAAATAAAAATGAACAATATACAAAGAAAAAAATTGAAAATTTTGAAGTACACAAATGAAGATAATATCAAGAGAATCCAGTGGAAAAACAATATCCTTTTGCAAGAATGCCTGAATAATTTGGAAACGTATCAGATTATAAGCGATGACGCTATAATCAGACAAATCGTAAAAATTGCAAGTGGAATTGAAATAAAAAGAAGGTTTCATTCAGATATACCAATGATTGAAAAAAATCATGACTATTATATCGTTTGGGACAATGAACGAGTTCCCATTATCAAATGTAAAGGGAATGATATTATTGAAAATTGGGATGATGTACTTGCTGTAGCATTTGATACCTGTTTTGTTGATTGCGAATCTGAACAAGGTTTTCTTATCAGAGAGTGAAATTCCGATTTGTAGAATTGCAGCCAGTTAAAAACTGAATAACCGCCGCTACATAGAAACGGCATACCAAGACAGGAAATCAAGAAAAGGTTTCCTGTTTTTTTGCGCCTATTTTTGGCATTTTGAAAAATCGTCAGTATTATGCTGTGCAAAGGGGGATAGAAAGAAATTCCCTCTCTTGTTTGGCAAATCCGCAGGCTGTCCGTGGAGGGCAAGCGAGAAGAAAATTTCAAAAATTCCCGCCTATTCCGGCTTGCGTGGTGTTGTAAGGAATGAGGGGGGATTTCTGCAAATCAATGTCCATTTTCCTTTTTGCTGGTTTGTAGGTATTAGCGAGAGGAATATCGCCGCTATTTTGGCAAAATCCCCACTTGCGGCACTAAAGGTATTGACGGAAGCCAGCACAGAGGAAACCGCCACTTTCTTAGAGCAAGATTCTACCACAGTACCAAATTTCGCTAATCGCTCATTTTGTCCTATGGGAATCTTGTTGGGGTTGCCACCCCAAGCCCGCCTTTTTGCGGCTTGTGCCGCTTGAAAAAATCCACCCATGAAAGGGAGGTGGCGCCAATGACAGCTGCAGATATCATTTTGATATTTATAGGGATAATCGGCTTGCTGATTGCCTTCGGTAGTTTTGTTATAGCGTTGCTTGCCTTTCTCGACAGAGATAAGGATCACAAGCGAAAAAAATAATGCCCACCCTGTTGAGACCAGGATGGGCGCCTCTCACTGAGAGGTAAATAGTCCGCTTGGGAAACTCCACCTTTGGAGTGGGGCTCCTGAAGGGCGTCTGTTGGAGCAGGCGTCCTTCTTTAGTTAAAGGATAGCATAAAGCGGCAGAAAGTTCAAGAGAATTCTTCTTCCGGCGGCGCTGCCCTCCGGAACTGATTGAGCCGGTCCGCCAGCTGCTGATCCTTGTCCGGGTAAAGATGGGAATAGGTGTCCAGCGTGGTCTTCACGGATTCATGCCCCAGCCGGTTCGCAATCTCCAATGGGGCAAAGCCCATTTCGATTAGCATACTGGCGTGGGAGTGCCGCAGGAAATCCAAACGTTTGGATTTATTGCGCCATAGTGCGGTTTCGCTGTTAATCAACATGGGATTTTCGGTACTGGCGATTGGGGAGCGCATGGGGCATGAAGCAGAGAAAATCACTTACCGATACGCCCACTTGTTCCCCACGGTTCAGACGGAAATGGCGGAGAAATTGGAAATGGAGAGAATGACAAAGGAGCAATCTGGTGATATGTCAAGAGGTGATTTAAAAAGATTTTGATATGTATTTCTGACAAAAAGGTAACTTTAATAGACCTGCCGTAAAAAGCCGGTTTCAGAGGGCTTATTCGATTGATGTATCCAGCGATACGCCGGAGTACAGTTGGTTCTTGGCCAGCAATCCATAAACCAAACGCACGAATTTACGTGATGTCAGCGCGAGTGCTCTTTTGTGCTGATGCTTTGGGACTTCGTTATACTTCTTGCGATAGTACGCCCCGTACTCAGCGTTGTGTTTACGCATACTGTTGGCAGCTTCGCCAAGATAGTAACGCAGATAGCGGTTTCCGGCTTTGCTCATGGGAGTATCCTCCCCGGAGAAGTCACCGGAGTCGTTGTGTTTCCAGTAGAGGCCGGCATATTTGGCCAGGGCATCTGACGAATGGAAAGTGGCTATATCGCCGATTTCGGCGATAATGCCCCCGGCAAACACGGGGCCTATACCGTCAATCGACTGCAGGATGATGAATGAATTAGGGCACAGGCCTTTGATTTCCCTCTCGATTGCAGCATCGATCGCCTTGATTTCCTTCTTGAATGTCTCAATGCAGTTGAAAGAGCTGGCAATGGAAACGCTCAGGGGCTCGTAAAGAGCCTTGTCAAGGCGGTAGGAGTCGCGGGCAGCCTTCCTCAACAGCTCAGCGGTTTTGCCGATGTCGGTGATCCGGTTGCGGCTCTTCTCGGCAATAAAGGATACAAGGTCTTCCTCCGAGGCTTCCACAATCTCTTCGGGAGACAGGTATTCTTTGCCACATTGTCAAGTGAAGAATTCATTCTTTTTGCTTTTTCATACACGGAATCTTGTAGATGTTCTATAAATGTGCTAAACTGAACGCAACAACAAATCGGTATTGCAGATGAAATATTTGAACTTTCCTTATTTTTCAAGGCTTTTAGAACCTCATATAGTGAAATGATATCTATTTTCCCTTGTTTTTGCCCTTATAGGCAGTTTACAAGGGAAAGTTTTTTCTGAATGTATCTAATCGTTGCCTGCCACCTTATCCAAGAGCCTTGCGGAAGTCCGCTTTGCCTCCCTTGTGGCATGGGCATACACATTCATGGTGGTACTCACGTCAGAGTGTCCCAAGAGTTCCCGCACATCTTTTGGCGCTGCACCGTTTGACAGTAGATTGCTTGTATAAGTATGCCGAAGCTGGTGGAAGTGAAAGCCCTCAAATCCGTCCAGTTTCTTTGCGAGCGTCCGGCAGACGATACTCAATGTACTCGGCGTTTCAAGACAGCCGTCCGGTCTTAAACATACAAATGAGATTTCGTTGTAATCCGCCGGAATGTCCTGCCAAGTCAGCCCGCATACTTCGCCAATCCTAAGACCTGCATAGTAAGCTATCTGTATCGGCAGAACCGCAGAAACATTTTTCTTTTTAAGATAAGCGATAAGTTTCTCATAATCATCATGGGAAATTGGCTGTGTGCCTGACTGCCCCATTTCTTCCTCTGAAAACAAATCCACTTCCTCTGCTTTTCGTTTCAGCTTGATGTATTGCATTGGATTGAACGTAATCAGCTGCTTTGGGAATACCGCAAAACGGAACGACTGCTGTAAAACCGCTGAGAAAGAGTGGATATAGTCTTTGCTCAATCCCTTCTTCACTTTTCCGTCGGGATAAGTCCCTCCGAAAGTAAGCAGGTCAAGAAATGTCTGCAAGTGTTCCGCTGTTATGGTTTTTAATCTGCGGTCAGCAACAGGGTGTTTCTTAATGCACCGTATCGCACCGAGATAATTATCCACCGTTCCATTGCTGAGTGTGCCGACTTTCAGTTCTTCCTCCGCCCAAATATCGAGCAGTTCCCCAAGCGTGATTGGATCTATGTCAATACTTTGGACAAAAAAAGTCGAAAGATTATGCTGTTTTTTTAAGTTCCTCATCCTCCTTTTGCTGTGGTGTCAAATAACCAATAGAGCTATGTATCCGCTTACGATTATACCAGCCTTCTATGTATTCAAAGATTGCTTTGCGGGCTTCCTTTGAATCTTGGTAAGTATGAAGATATATTTCTTCTTTTTTCAGTACAGAATGAAAGGATTCCATGCAGGCATTATCGTATGGATTTCCCTTACGGCTAAAGGAATGCAGGATTTCTTTCCTGGCCAGGCAGTCTTCAAATGCCTGGCTCGTATACTGGCTTCCAAGGTCGCTGTGCAAAATGATCCCTTTTGTATCCCTGACGTTCAGGCACGCATTCTCTACCGCTTTCACTGCCAGTTCCGCTGTCATAGATGTGCCATAGGCATAGCCGATGATTTTACGGCTGCACAAATCCATGACAGATGCCAGATAAGTCCATCCTTCTTTCTGCACATGGATGTAGGTAATATCTGTGCACCATTTTTGATTGATGGTTTCTGCTCCAAAATCACGTTTCAGGATATTCACTTTATCATCTGGGATACTGCCATGATTGGCATGGTGGTTGTACTTCTTTACTACCACAGAGCGCAGTCCCTGCTCTGCCATATGCCTCTGGACCCGCTTGATACTGCAGGGTGTCCCAACGCCACCTAGTACACGGCATAGTTTGACAGCCCCGTATCTGCGTTTGGAATCCTCAAAGGCCTGTTTCACTTTCCTGCTGAATTCCTCATACTCCATGTTCTTATTTGAAGGTACACAAACCAGAGCCTTGTAATAGGTACTCCTTGGAAATTTCAAGGCACTGCAAAGCTGTGATACAGAGTAGTTGGTTAAGTTGTTCTGGATAAATGCAACAATCTCGGCTATTGTTCTTTTGCGAATATGGCGGTCGCTTTTTTTAATATTTCATTCTCGATCTTAAGGCGCTGGATTTCTTTCTGGAGAGCCTTATACTCCTTGAGGGTGACCGTTTCATCTTCTGATACCTTGATAGGGGAAAGCTGCTTTACCCAGCCGCTAATCGTACTCCGATTTACGCCATATTCACGTTCCAGTTGTGGATACGAGGTTCCTCCGGCATTATACAGATCCACGATCTGCTGTTTAAACTCCGGAGTGTAAGATTTTTGATTTTTCGCCATGCCCTTCATCTCCTTTGCTCTTTCATTTGATAGTATAGGTTGTTCAACTTTTTCTGTCCACACTTATATACTAACACCACTTTTCGGGGACAGCATATCCAGAAATTCATCATAACCATAAGGACAAACTTTTTGGATCTCCTGACATACCCTATTTAATTCCAGGAACAGATCCACACATTCCATTCGGGAGAGCACCATCTCCCCCACAGGTTCCTTTGCCTCCAGCTTTACCCGGATATTTCCTGTGCCGGAAACCGGCAGGGACGAAGCCTGCCATGTAATGCCGATACTGGATAAATCTTTCTGAAGTTCATACAGCCTGCGGGGCAGCTCCACCACTAGGGTATTCCCCCGATGCTCCAATACTGCTGTTATCATAAGCGTTTCCTTTATCGTTCCATTTCCATATCCTCGTCCGGCTCCCCAAACATTTCAATCCCTATCCCTCCATTCTGCTCCCCCATCCCCATTCCCATATCTTCCGACGATTCCAGCATCTCTGTATACATCTGCTCCATCCTGCTATGCAGCCGCTGTGTCCGTTGGTACGGCGTACTATCCAGAATCATCTCCAGCTTCCCGTTCTCTGCGTCCCGTATCTGCACTTTCACTTCACCGGATGCAATCCAGATGGCGTTGCAGACCTGTTCCATGTAAGGATATCCCATGCGGGAAATGTCAAAAGGCGTCACCTTACACTTCCCCGTCCACTTAAACAGGTTATGGGCGATCTCCACCACCTGCAAGCTGGTCTCGTCAAAGCCCCGCATGGAGCGTTTCAGGCCGTCAAAGCCGATGCCCATAGCGTTTACATGCTTCTTTGCCACATCAAATATCCCCTGCTCGCAAGAGAGCAGATAAAAAGCCGCATGGTAAGAGGAATCCAGTGTCTTTCCCTCCGTCCGTGCGGCCAGCTCCTTATAGCGTTGTGCCTGATCCATCATTCTCTCCTATCTCTCCATTTCCTCTTCCATGCTTTCGGTTTCCATTCCCTCATATCCGGCAGAAACCATTTCTCTGTTCCCGGCCAGCTCCCTGGTTTCCTCCGGGGACAAAGCCAGGGAAATCTTCTGCTCTTTTCCGTCATAAAAGTACACCTGATTTGACAGGACTTCCTGGGGCGGCACTTGAGCCTGGTTGATGTCTGTCACCATGCTCTGCAATTCTTTTGCCCCCATACCATTCCCCTCTTTCATAAGCAGCACTTCATGGATGCTGCTGGGCAGGATATAAAAACTGGACTGGGTGGCTTCTGCAATGGACTGCAAAAGCCCCGGATACAACATAGCGGCCGCCCCCTTGCTTTTCTGCGGGTTTGTTAAAACATACATCTCCTACTCCCCGGAAAAGACCTCTCCCGGTTCCAGGGATTCCTCCCCGTCAAAATATACCGACATCAGACTGCAGATCTGTGCGGGCATCTGGACAGCTGTATTATCCAGAGCCGTTTCATACAAAGTTTCCACATCCATATCCCATGTTTCCATAAGTTCATGTGTTACCAGAGCGTTTGCGCATACTTTTCCCTGCTCATAAAACAGCATACGGAATACTGCCAGAAGATCCGTGCCTTCAATCTCCTTTTTCGGACAGTTTATCAGACTTTCTTTGTTCATATCCCGGTTTACCACCTCTACCCGGATATTTTCTTTTATAGTATCAAAATCCTTTGCGGATTCCCTCATATTCTCCGCCCATTCCCTTTTGGATTCATTCTCTAGATAATCTCCGGCAACTGTCTGTAGAATGGTCTCATCCGAAACCCAGTCCGGGAACCTTGCATAATACTCATCCAGAAATACTCTGGCGGCCATTTCCTGTCCCTCCCTTTTTATGGTCATGGCCGTCTGTTCCTGGTCGTTGTTCCCCGGTACATGGACGATCTCTACCGCTGCGTCCCGGTACTCCTCTGGCAGATAGGCAAGAATCCCATCCTTTATTTTCTGCTGAAATTTTTCAAAACCTGTCATATTTTCTCTTTCCCTTTCCTGTTCATTTTCATAAGCCTCTTTTTCCATAGACTCCGTCCACTCAATGACTGTGATCTGTTCCTTAATGCTGCAGACAATATCCCTGCCCCCATCATAACTTATCCGCAATCCGGCGCAGGCTGCCGCTGTCCGCCAGGAAGCTGTTGATCTTGAAGTCCTTCTTCTGCATATAGTCCACCCCCAGAGCCACCGCCTCCGACAGCATCTGGTCGAACTGTTCCTCCGTCCCCTCATGGGCCACATTCATCAGCACCTTCACCAGCAGAAAGAAAGCCGCCGCATCCACCTTGCCAGATTTCATATGCATCTTTGCGATGCGGTTGGCCTGCTGTTCCACCACCGCCTTGATGTCCTCGATATGGTAGACTGCCTGCACCTCCTGCCGGATGATGCCTGCGATCAGGTCGATGTCCTGGCTGTACCCCTCCACCGCCAGCCCTTTCTCAATGTAGCGCCGGATCTGTTCATTCCGGGAGATATGCCCCCTGTCCGCCATCTTGTCAATCTGGCTGCACATCTCCTTTGTCAGATAGACCGAAGTGATGATGCGGTCGTCCCGTTTTGCCATAGCCTGCCTCCTCGTCTGTGAATTATTTTGTGTCCTGCCTGCATTTCCCAGTACATTCCCTTTTTTCCAATCCTGCGGTATCATATCCCTGTATCCCACAACCAAAACTGCCGGAACACAGAAAGGAAAAACTTATGAGCAGAAAAGAAACAAGGAAAGAACTGGAACATATCATAGCTGTATTCAAAGATTACATCCATGCCAGTACACACCTGGATATCGTATGGTCAGAAAAAGCCGGATATATCTATCTTGACCTCACTCCTTTTGAAACAGGCCATGATCCCGATGCCTATCTCATGGAGACCGGCGAGGAACTGTTTGAAAAGCTCTTCTCTGAAATCTCCCTGGATGTTTTTGAACTGACTGGAAATGAGGATGGTCTGCCAAGCGCCAATCCCCTGGAGATTGCAGAACTTAAACGGCGTCTGGAACCATTCCTTTTAAAGCTGCCGGAGTACCGGCCTCTGGCCGAACAGCTGATGTCCTCCAAAGACAGCACCTGAACCTGTGGCAGGCGGCAATACCCACTGCCGCCTGCCCCTTGCCTTCTATCCTCTCTTTAGTCAATTTTTAACAGTGCAGTTTGATATTTAACAAGGGTACAGGCTTTGCCTGTACGGTGTTTCCCCGGTTTGCTTCACAAACCTATTCCTGCCTTAACTCCAAAATCTCCGATTTTGAGCGTATGTGTCCCCTCTGCGTGGCATCGGGGTATCGGTCGCTCCGCTCCCGAAAAGATCGGGTAGGAGGCTACCCATTAGTTGAGTAGCCGACCTCCCACACCACTGTACGTACCGTTCGGTATACAGCGGTTCAATAGTTTTCACGATACTTTTAGATAATAGTCAAGCATGGAGATATAGCCCAGCTTGGCTATTATTTTATTGGTAAGGGCAACGCTTAATATCTGTGCTGTCCTCCAGTAACCTTTCCGGCTGTTGGCTATCTGATGCACCTGCCATTCTTCAAGCTTTAACGCCCTTAGGTTTCGGTACCTCGTCTTCACCTTTTTCCATTGTTTCCAATAGATTGCCCGTATCCTGCGCCGGAGCCATTCATCCGTCTCCGTCATCAGTCCTTTCATGTCTGCAAGTTTGTAGTAATTTATCCACCCTCTGACATACTCCGCAAGTTTCTGTCTCCGGTAGTCGTTACTCCACCCTTTGTTTTTCCGGGTGATCTCCCTTATCCTGCCTTTCATCTTTCCGGCGCCCTTAGGGTGTACCCGGAATCTGCACTTCCCTCTGTTCCTGTAAAATGCGTATCCCAGATATTTTATTTTGCCCACATGGGTTACTGTTGTTTTGGCTCGGTTTACTTTCAGGAATAACTCTCCCTCTATGAATGGGATGATGTTTGCAAGCGTCCTCTCCGCACTCTTCCTGCCCTTACAGAATATCAGCGCGTCATCCGCATACCTCACGAACCGGTGCCCCCTGCTTTCCAGTTCCTTATCCAGTTCATTCAGCATCACGTTCCCACACAGCGGACTTAACGGCCCGCCCTGTGGTACTCCTTCCTCCGTTTTCTCAAAGTATCCGTCCTGCAATACTCCTGCATTCAAGTATTTGTGTATCAGCGAT
>CAJTFL010000007.1 GCA_910575565.1 Lachnospiraceae bacterium
GTAATACCAATATTTCACTGACGGCAGCCATTTTTATGACTGCTTTATCATGATGCTTCCATGATTGTTGAAAACATTTGTTGTCAAGGTTCAGTTCTTGGCTACGAGTTTTATTTTCGTAGCAAAGTCCACATCAGCGGGTCGCCCCGGCTGATGGTTTAAGTTTAGAGGAAAACGGGCAGTATTCTTATGGCGCAGGAGTACCAGCCGCCGGTCTTGTTACGACCAGTCACATATCCTCCCGCAGAGCCGCCAGGGTTTGAATAACGGCATCCAATCGCGCCCTTACCTCGCTGTCCGAGACCTTACCAAGCACCAGATAATCGAGGCTGGCGTTGAAAAAAGCGGCAAAGTCGATCAGAATATCCAGCGAACAGCCACGCTTGCCGGTCTCGATCTTCGCCAGATGGACGGTGCTGACATTCAGCCGCTCCGCCAACTGTTCCTGCGTCAGCCCCTTTTCCCTGCGGAGCTTCTGGATGCGTCTGCCAGTCTCCAAAGTGTCATAGCTCATAAAAAGTCCTTTCCCGGACACAGCGGAGAAGGACTTTTTGCATGGTTCCGACTGTTTCCCTGCCGTGTTCGCCGGCCTGGGACAGCATTTTGGCAAAGGGAACTCTGACACCCCCTTATGTAGGAAAAAAGCGGGGCCATGTGCGGAAATGCACATAGCCCCGTGAACGCCTGACAGCACAGGAGAGCATGGCATTTCCTACGGTCGGCCCACCTATCCGCCCTTATCCGGCGTTGATGGACTGCCATATGAGATACCCTTGCCCTAATGCATATCAGGCACGATATTTTTTGTGGATAGGCCATGAAGCCCGTCCTTATGTGCCTATTCTATCTGGCGGTCTCCTGAAAGGACAGGCCAGACAATGGCGCTTTTAACAACGCATAAGTTTAGGAAAATCGCCGTTATCCCGGCTTTCATACTCTGTATCCCTGCTCTCGGCTGACGCTCAAACAGATCATCAGGCGGGATTATGGGCATGAGATGGTGACATATCATGGCACCTGCTATCCTCAAAAAATTTCTGGCAGAGTGTCCTTAACCGCCAGAAAAGGAAAAAGCGCCCACCACACGGTGAGCGCATCAAGCGAAGTATCGTATTCGGCTTTATCTTTTTAGGTGATCCGGCACGATGATCTCTCCAACCGGGATCTCCCGCAATTCCTTTTTCATCGTATGGGTAAATCGGATAGTCCCGGCAGTACCACCCTTTTCCCGACCATCGTAGACGGCGATCACCCGGTCGGAGTGTTCCACCATATAGCGGTTGCGGTGGGAGTAAACGCTGGGCTGGTATTCCTCCCGGATGACAACAACATCCGTGCAAGCCTCCAGCATATCATAGGTCCACTTCTTTTGCCGCAGATTGTCAAGCCGCTTCTGGTAGGGGATCACGGCCACAAGCTCCAGCGCCGGGTTTGACTTCTGCATTTCCAGCACGATCTCGGCAAAATACTGGTCCACGCCTTCGGCAAAGCCGCTCATAAAGCAAGTAAAGCCGTCAGCGACCGCCTTCTCGATCGCCTTCCGCAGAGCCGCCTTTATGCGGTTGATCTCCTTTTGGGGCAAATCCCTGTGTCCTGTGACACAACAAGTCTTTTTCTGCATCTGTCTTTCCTCCGTTTGATATTGATGGACTGGCCGGTTCCCTCCGTTTGAAGCGGCTCTGTTTCAACATACCCGGCCACAGCTCCCACAGTCAAGGATGTCGCAGGGCAACACGCATGAGTAGATATAACCTTTTACTCTTGTCAATAATAGTAGATATGATTTAGCAAGTCAATGATAATACCCTTTTTCACTTTGCGAATATGTCCGTCTCATAAGGTACAATCTAATACAAGGTGGAGGTGAGGGCGATGTATGAAGATTTTCTCCCGGAGCGGCTGGCAAAGCTAAGGACGCAAAAGGGCGTATCTGCCCGTGATATGTCCCTGTCGCTGGGACAGGCAAACAACTATATCAACAACATCGAAAACAAGAAGGCTCTGCCCTCCATGCAGGCTTTCTTTTACATCTGTGAGTACCTCGATGTGACGCCCCAGGAGTTTTTTGATGAAGGGAACGCCCACCCAGAGGCGCTCCAGGCATTTATAGCAGAGGCGAAAAAGCTGGATTCCCAATCGTTGGAATACATCCTCGGCATCATGAAAAAGCTGAATGATACAAAATGAAGCGGCCAAGCGACTGGCCGCTTCATTTTGTATTGTACCCGATGATATTCAGGATATGTCCTGCTCCTATACTGGCGATAATCCAAGATGAGTAATAGAAATTGAAACCCTCTGTATTCTTCGAGCAAAGGGATTATAGTGTAACCTGTGGATGAGTCCCCAAATTGAGACTCGGCAACACTTGTCAGGGAGGATCTTAGCCTCTCTTGACTACCCTAAAGCACTGGGGCGCAAGACTGTCAAGACCACCGCAGGTGGGACATAGTGATGCCTTGATAATCTTGTGAAACGGTGCTATTTTCAGCCCTGTTTTGTGCGTCACTCAAAATGCAGAAAAGCTTTGCTATGGATGGCCTTTGCATAATTTGTTGCCCATACATTCTACCGATGGGCCACAAATTTTTATATTTTCAGCTCATCTTGATGTTGACCTTTTAGGTAAATGGGTATATAATAGCATTGACCTAACAGGTTAATGCCACTATGCAAAGGAGATAAGACCATTGACAAAATTATTAGATTTAGACGCCTCAAGGCGGGATGCGCTTCTCAATGCAGCGCTAAAGGAATTTTCAATACAAGGATATGACAATGCTTCAACAAATGTAATAGCAAAAGAAGCTGGCTTTTCTAAAGCGCTCATGTTTCATTATGTAGGTAGCAAGCAAGAACTCTTTTTGTTTACCTACGATTATTTCAACGAGCTACTTGATAGGGAGTATTTCAGTAGAATGGATTATTCAATCAAAGATATATTTGAAAGGCTGCGAACATCCTATCTACTTCAAATCGAGTTAATGAAACAATATCCTTGGATTATTGACTTTAATAAACTTTCTGCTAAAACGAAGTCCGACGAAATCAATAAGGCTCTTGAAGATAGAGCCAGCGCAAAGAAAACCTTTGAAATTTTTGATATGATTGATGTTTCAAAATTTAGGGTCGATCTTAATGTCGAAAAGTGCAAGCAATTTATTCTATGGGCGAATGTCGGTTTTACAAATCAGATTTTGGACAATATAAGGAATTCAGCAGACAAGAATCCTGATTATAACCATATCATTACAACACTGGATGATTACCTTGACGAATTGCGGAAAGTTTTCTATGTGGCAGATCGTGAAGGAACAGATTAACAAATGCGGTATGAAAAAACAGAGTATCTTCTTTGCGATTATTCTTCTAACATTATGCACTATTATTTATTCTAATGACCAATGGGTAGATAGGAGTAATGAAATGTATAATCCGATAATTGTTGCGTTTCCTTTAAGGGGAGAATGGTACTCTCCAAACACGCCAGGAACTAAAATCCCAAGTCACGGAACAGATCAGTTAGGTACAAGATATGCCTATGACTTCATTCAGGTTGATTGGGATAGAGCAGGTTATCCTGCCTATCGTGCCAGTTTGCCTCAATACCTTCTGTTTGGAGTCCCCTTAAATGAATATTATTGCTGGGGGCAAGAAGTATATGCCCCCTGTGATGGTGTTGTCGTTCAAGCGGAGGATGACTATAAGGAACGCGCACGAACGAACTTGTTTTCAGATTTAGCTAACGCTTATAAAAATGCTCATTATTTCGACCCAGCAAAAGACGATGTACGATCAGTCGCAGGCAATTATATAATAATTGAATATGCTGATAACATATATGCTGCTCTCGTGCATCTTCAAACTGGCTCTATTCAAGTCTCTGTCGGGCAAACTGTAAAGAAAGGGGACTTCATTGGTAGAGTAGGTCATTCTGGTAACTCCTTTGCCCCGCACTTGCATTTTCAACTAATGGATAGTTGCGACATAAGCGTTGCAAATGGTTTGCCCTGTGCTTTTGAAGAATATGAGATATTTCAAGATGGTGAATGGAAAGCCATGACAAATAGCATTCCTACAAATAAAGATAGGATACGATTTCTAAAATATAACGCAGAGAATACAGAATGATGATTCCTTACGCCTTGGATATTTGAAGGAGGTGGTGACATGGGAAATTAACTGTATTAGATATATCTAAATCGGGTGAACAGATTGGTGAGAAATTATTTGCGCTTCTAAACTCAAAGCAGCAGCAGGAATTGATCCAATATGTCCTAACAAAAGAAGAACGGGAATGTTCTGTTATTTCCACAAGCGGCAGAATGTTCCCGATTCCTTCACTTGAAGTGGGTTCCCGATTGACAGAAGTTCAAGCCGAGGGTTTGTATTTCTGTCTGGAGAACAGAATTGTATATGTCCGTGAGACCGAGATCATGCTGACGGTAAAAGAGTTTGACATCTTTGCCCTGCTCATCATGAATCCCCGCCGGGTACTCACCTATGACATGATAATAGACCTTGTGTGGCACGAAGATTTGGACTACTACTCCCACAGAGCAATCAACAATCATGTCAGCAACCTCCGGCACAAGCTCAAGGTCACGCCAGAAACGCCGGACTACATCAGGAGCGTTCACAGCATCGGGTACAAATTCAATCCGAATATCGAACTTCTTTAAGGTCCCGGACGCATATTGCGGCCGGGGCTTTTCTCTCGGCAAAAACAGGATTTTTCTTGGAGTGTTCCCGGACTGTCCTCGAAAAAATCTGAAGAACTGTCCGTTATAGTTTTTTCAGATAAAGGAGCAGGACAAGCGCATCGGACAGATGCCGTCCAGAATACGGAGAACACCGGCATGACAGTTTTTTCAAATCCATGTTCAGATACCAGCCGTCAAGATAATACTTCGGCTTTCCCGGCAATGATAGAATGGGCAACCGCCACAAACAGAGCCATTGCCCCGATGGAGTTTCCAGACGCGCTCCACTACCTGATGAAAGACCAGAAGATGACGGTGGAGCATCTGGAGGAGACCTCGCTGATCTCGACCCGTACCATCATCCGTTTGAGCAACGACCCGGACTATGGCGTGACCAGGGAACACATCGTAGCGTTATCGGTCGGCTTGACACTCCCGCCGATCATCAGCATGGAACTGTTGCGGAAAGCGGGGCTTGTGATGAAGAACACCATGCGCCACAATACATACTGCATGATCCTATGCGAGATGTATTCGTGCAGGATTGAAGCTGTGAACCAATTCCTCGTTTCGCTCAATATACCGCCGCTCACAAGGCTGGGGGCGAAGATGTAACGGTAGGGGATTTTACGGAGGTGCGCTACTTGGCAAGCAGGGCATTTGTTCCCACAAATGCTCGAAACAGACATCCGGCGTTGCCGCCGGATGTCTGTTTCTCTGCTTGTTGGGGTAGCACCCCAAACCCCTTGAACAGCCCCATAGCCGGGGCTGGCTGCGCGTTCGGGAACCGAACGCTGTTGTCCCTGCTCCGCAGGGACAGGCGGGGCTTGCGCCCCGCGTGGAGCCGGAAACACCGAGGCGGTCGTTTCCGGGAAAAAGAAAAAAGCGGGGCTGACCTACATTCCTGTAAGCCAGCCCCGCCAAGATCATCTGTGCGGATCGGTGCGCTGTTCTTCCTTGCGCCGCTCCTCCATAGCCGCCTGTTCCTTCTCCTTTTCCAGAAGGACAGCCGCCACTTTCTGCGCCACAAGATACTCCTGCATCTCCGTCCTTGCCTTTCGGTACGCCGGGTACGCCGCCCGTTTCTGTTCCAGAAGCTGGGCATACTCGGCGTTCAATTCCTTGACACGGGGGAGCTTTTTCAAGCCGAGCTGTTCAAAAGCCTCCTTCGCCGCCTTGTGGAGCGTGATGGCCTCCCGATGCCCTTCAAGGAATTTTTTACTGTACCCTGCCTTGCGGTAGGCCACATAGACCTCTCTGGTCTTGGAGTAGTTGATGATGTGTTTTTTCAGAGCGGCGATCTCCTGCATCCGCTGTTCCGCTGCCTTGATGGAGTCCCCCAGACCATTGAATTGGGTGACTGCCGCATCCGCCCTCGCCGCCAGTTCGTCAAAGCTGTCGATCTCGTTCTCCTGCAAAAAGCACATGACCTGCGCCATCTGTTTCAGGTTAAAGAGGGTCGCCCACCTCTGGTATCCGGCGCCCTTCCCCTCGTTCAGCTTCGCCTGAATATCAATGAGAAGGGAAAACTTCTTGTCGTGGACTTGCTGGCTTTTCCCGGTAGGCCGCTCCCGGCGTTTCCCGGCAATAGCGTCTTTCAGATCGTCCACCGTGTAGCCATCGCCCAGCGAACTGAACCGGGCAAAACGGTCCTGCCCCTTGCATCGGACGGAAGGCCGCTTGCCCGGTTTGTACTCGCATCCGGCCTCCACCAGGAAGGAGATCAGTTCCTCGAAGTCTTTCGGATTTCTCTGCATAGCCGCGTCAATGGCTGCCCGCAGATCATCACGGTTGGAAGTCCGCTTGGGGTACTCGGTGCGCTTTTTCCGTTCCCGGCAGGGACGCGGCACTATGACAGAAAGCCCATACTCCAGACACAGCCGGTCACTGACCCGTTGCAGGGCCAGCCCGGACAAATGGAAATCCCTGAACTTCCGGGTGCAGTCCAGGGAGGTGGAATTGAAGATGATGTGATTGTGGATATGCGCCCGGTCGGTGTGGGTGGCAACGATAAAGGCGTGTCTCCCTTTGGTGAAGCGCATCCCCAGCTCATAGCCGATACGGTTGGCCTCCTCCGGCGTGACCTCGCCCGGTTTGAAGGACTGGCGTATCTGGTAGGCGATGACATCATGCTTCTGGCGGCGGCCCGTCATGTGTTCATACTGCCGCTTTGACAGAAGGAACTGCTCATCCGCTGTCCGGGCGTCACACTCATAGCTGGAGATATATTTTCCGCCCTCGGTCTTTTCCTCATTCTTGGAATAGTCCGTCCTGTCCGCCAGCGTCTGGGCGATAGTCTTGCCCTTGTTGATGTGGAGCGCGATCAGCCGTGTCGCCGCCATAGCTCACCTCCCTCGTTCAAAAACTTACATTGCCAGTTCCTCCGGGAGCCTTACACTCCGCACCTTTCCGTGGATGCTGTCCCTCTGCGGGTCGGCTGTCCCCCTGTGGTCGAAAGCGGCGATCTTCTTTTCCAGACCGTCCAGTTCTTTCTCCTTTTCCTTCACGATGGCGGTGCGCTCCTCCAGAGTGCCGGAGATCAGCTCGTCCAGCAGATACTCCACATAGTCCATCTTCTGCAAGGCTTCACAGAACAGGGGATGCCAGTCCTCGTCCTCCGACCTTGGTGCGTATTGCTCCTTCCAGTCACGGAGCAGATGGAGGTACTCGCACAGTACACGGTAACAGCGGTTTTCCTTTTTACGGTACTCCTGCGCCGCCGCCAGTTTGGAAATGACGGACGGCCTCCTCTGGGGCTGCCATGCTTGCAGGCCCTCATACCGCACCCCGAAATCCTCCGCCAGCTTCTCGGCGGCTCTCTTGGGGGAGAGATCGAACAGCTTGCCCACAAAGTCGATCACATCCCCGTCCTCCTGACAGCCGAAGCAGTGGAACCGCTTATCCACCTTCATGCTGGGCGTCCTGTCATCATGGAACGGACAGCAGGCCATACCGTTGCGCTTGACATCGATCCCGTAATGCTCCGCCGCCGCTATCGTTGGTACGGCGTCCTTGACCGCTTCAAATAAATTCATTGTCATGCCCCCTTTCCCGGTATGTAAAAGGGGCGAAAAAAGAAGGAGCGGCAATCGCCGTTCCTTCCTGTGCGCCGGTTATGGAATTGTCTTATCCGTAAATCTCCGTATCGCCACCTTCCCGTGAAAGCAGACCGCCCAAAAAATCCGCCGCCTCGCTCATGCGGTCATGCTCGTTCCCATAGGTCCACTCGGTCACGGTATCGCCGTACATCTGCTCCCGCATCCAGTCAAGCAGGGCTTGTATCTCATTCTTCGGGAAATCCATCTTCGCACATCCTTTCAAAGATTTATGAGTGGAGGAAAGCCCCAAGGCTGCCGGCCCACTCGCCGGCCAGCTCCACCAGGAGCATGGCGGAGAACTGGAGCGCCACACAGACCGCCTCCACACCGAACAGGATCGCCACATTCAGCCATTCCCGGACGCACACCTGATAGATGCCGCAGGCCAGCACTACCAGCATGAACAGCCCGACCACATAGGCGGAGAGGTTGGACGCCAGCTTACCGATGATATGGAGCGTGTAGAGCGCCAGCATCACGGGGAGCGCCAGCAGTTTCAAAGGGAGTTTCAGAAGCCTCATATCGTATCCCGTCCTTTCCTGCTTTCTGAGTACAGTTTACCGCGCCGGACGGCGATCCGGCAAGGATGCCGTCTATGTAGCGGGCGCAGATCGCTCCGCGCCCTTTTGCAAAACTTTTGAAGCCCCAGCCGCTATCGGATATTGGCAAGGCAGGCAAGGGACTGTCTGGACAGCTCCCATATCTCATCCAGCCGGGAGCGCAGGTCCTCAATGTCGGCGGCGTAGACGCTCCCAGTCTCATTCGCCCTTTTCGCATACTGGTTCAGGTTGGTGCTGCACCGCTGGAGCAGGACGATGAGCTGGCGCACATCCGTCAAGTCCAGCCTCACACAGATACCGTCCAAAGCCATCTTGCGGACATAGGCGCTCATGTTCAGGATGCCGGCCTCCTCCATCTTGGAACGGATACGCTCCTTATCTTCGGGGGAGATACGCACCTTCAGTTCCACCTCTTTCTTCATCCTCGCTCCGGCTCCTTTCCGGGCTTTTTGTCCGGGGGTATCTCCGCCGCCCGTTTTTTCAGGTCCTCCAGGACGGAGGGCCGCTCACCCCCGCCGACTTCTCGCACAGGAAGGTCCTGCTCACCGACCTCCGCCTCGTCCTGGGAGATGCTCTCGTCCATGCTCAGGGCGGCGTCCAGCTCCGCAAGCCTCGCGCTCTTTTCGGCAAGCTCCGCCTCCTGGGGGAAGGGCTTCGTCAATTCCACCTGTGCGGCGGACTGCTGGTTCCGCAGGTTCTCCAACTGTTCCCGCCCCCGCTCCAGCCGTTCAGGGATACCGGCCAGGGCGTTGTCCAGCCGGGTCAGGTTGCCCCTGGCGTCCGTCCCCAGGCTGACACGGTGGCTCATCTCGCCCTTCAAGGTGATCTGGAACTGCTTCTCAAAGGTGTTGTAGGAAAGCTCCATCTGGAAGCCCCGGTAGCTGCCGATGGGGATGCCCTCGGTGCTTTTGATCTCCTTGCACAGGGCAAGGATGGCGTCCCCGGCGTCCGCCTTTTCCGCGTAATGCCTGCCGCCGACCTCCATCCCCACAAAGCCCTCCTCCGGGAGCGGGTGTGCCTCCACCGTTTTCATGTCCGCCTCAAAGCCACGGTTGCGGCTCTGCTGTGCCTCGATCTCGGCGGGGAAGTATTTCAAAAGCTGGTCCTCCAGCCGGAAGTGCTTGCTCTGGTAGTCGGCCCGGAGGACTTTCAGCTTCGCCACATCCACGTCAAGGTCCATCTTCTCCCGGATCAGCGGATTGCCGGCGCACAGGGCCTTGATCTCCGCATAGGAGAGCGCCTGCTCGTCCACATCGTCACAGCTTCGGACGGGGGACTTGCTCGTCATGATCTGGCTGATGAATTTCTGCTTGTTCTCCAAAGTCTGGTAGAGGTAGGCGTCAAAGGTCCCCTCCGTTACATACTGGAATATCTGCACCTGTTTGTTGCGGTTGCCCTGCCGGATGATGCGCCCGTTGCGCTGGGTCATGTCGGCGGGGCGCCAGCCCACATCCAGGTGGTGGACGGCCACAAGGCGGTCCTGCACATTGGTCCCGGCACCCATCTTCTGGGTGGAGCCGAGCAGGACGCGCACCTCCCCGGTCCGCACCTTGCCGAACAGCTCCTTCTTCTTCGCCTCGGTGTCGGCGTCATGGATAAAGGCGATCTCCTCACGGGGGACGCCAGCCGCCACCAGCTTGTCCCGGATGTCCTCGTAGACATTGAAAGTCCCGTCCCCCTTGGGCGTGGACAGGTCGCAGAACAACAACTGGGTCAGCTTGTCCGCCTGCCCCTCCTCCCAGATGCGGCGGACATTCTGGACGCAGGCGTTCAGCTTGCTGCCCTGGTCATCGGGCAGGAGCGGGTTCATCAGCCGCTGGTCGAGGCCGATCTTGCGCCCGTCCGAGGTGATCTTGAGCATATTATCGACCGAGGGGTCCACGCTGCCCCCGTGGACGGCGGCGGCCCGTTCGGACAGGTCGGCCACCATCTCCTTCTGTATCTCCGAGGGCTGCACCACCACGGTCTCAAACTTTGCCTCCGGCACAGGGAGGTGGAGCTGGTCGGCGGTCTTGATGTCAGCGACCTCCTTGAACATACTCATCAGCTCCGGGAGGTTGAAGAACTTGGCAAACCTCGTCCGTGCCCGGTAGCCCGTCCCCTCCGGGGCCAGCTCAATGGCCGTGGTGGTCTCGCCGAAGGTGGAGGCCCACTGGTCGAAATGGGTCAGCCCCTTTTGCCGGAGCGTACCATGCTGCAGGTAGCGCATCATGGTGTAAAGCTCTGTCATACTGTTCGAGACAGGGGTGCCCGTGGCAAAGACCGTACCCTTCCCGCCGGTCAGCTCGTCCATATACTGACACTTCATGAACATATCCGAGGACTTCTGCGCCTCGGAGGTGGAAAGCCCCGCCACATTCCGCATTTTCGTGTAGAGGAACAAATTTTTGAACGCATGAGCCTCGTCCACGAACAGCCGGTCAACGCCCAACTGCTCAAAGGTTATCACATCGTCCTTGCGCTCTGTGGCTTGCAGCTTCTCCATCCGGGCCTCCAGCGATCTGCGGGTCTTTTCCAACTGCTTGATGGTGAAGCTCTCGCCCCGCATGGCCTTCATCTCCGCTATGGCGTCGGTGATCTCGTCTATCTGCTCCTGCAAGATGCGCTCCTGCCGCTCGGCGGATATGGGTATCTTCTCGAACTGCGAGTGGCCGATGATAACGGCGTCATAGTCCCCGGTCGCTATCCTCGCACAGAATTTCTTGCGGTTGGCCGTCTCAAAATCCTTCTTGGAGGCCACCAGTATCTTCGCGCTGGGGTAGAGCCGCAGAAACTCGCTGGCCCACTGGAGGGTCAGGTGGTTCGGCACGACAAAGAGGGACTTCTGGCACAGTCCCAGCCGCTTCGCCTCCATAGCCGAGGCCGCCATCTCAAAGGTCTTGCCCGCGCCCACTTCATGCGCCAGCAGGGTGTTCCCGCCGTAAAGCACATGGGCGATGGCCCCCCGCTGGTGTTCCCGCAGGGTGATGTCCGGGTTCATGCCGCCCAGGACGATGTGGCTCCCGTCATACTCACGGGGGCGGGTGGAGTTGAACAGCTCGTTGTAGGTCCTGACTAAATCCTCCCGCCGCCTGGGGTCACGCCACACCCAGTCCCGGAAAGCGTCCTTGATGGCCTGCTGCTTCTGCTGGGCAAGGGTGGTCTCCTTTTTGTTCAGCACCCGCTTTGGTTTCCCGTCCGCGTCCTCGATGGTGTCATAGATGCGGATGTCCCGGAGGTTCAGGGTGTCCTCCAAAATACGGTAGGCGCTGGCCCGGTCTGTGCCGTAGGTCATATAGGCCATGACATCGTGCCGCCCCGTGGCGTTCTTGCCCGTGACCTGCCACTCGGCGGTGGAGGGGGAATACTTCACCTGGATCGCGTTCCGAAGCCGCCACGGGGTGTCAAAGGTCTCCTCCATGAACTGCTGGATATAGTCCTTGTCGATCCAGGTCGCCCCCAGGCGCACATCAATTTCAGAGGCGTCCAGGTCTTTGGGCTGCGCCTGTTCCAGCGCCGTCACATTGATGGCGTAGGCAGGGTCAGTGGCCGCCGCCATCCTCGCCACCATCAGCTTGTCCCGGACATTGCCGGAGAGGTAGTCGTCAGCGGTGTGCCAGCCCCGGAGGGGGTCGTCCGCCACAGCCTCACGGGGGTCACGGAAGATCACGCCTTGCAATTCCTCGGTGATGCGCCCGTACTCTCCGGGCGTCCCCAGCAGCTCGGACATGAGCCGCAGATCGACCCTGCCCCGCTCCCCGATGGAGACCGCCAGCGCCTCGCTGGGCGTGTCCACGCTGGTGATATGCCGCTCCGGGCGGATGGTCCTCTTGGTGAACATATCCGCCTTGCTCTCCAGCCGCCCGTCCTCGTCAATATTCTCAAGGGAGCAGAGCAGATAATAGGAGGAGTCCTCGTCAAATACCCTTGCGTTGGCGCTGGAGTTGATGGTCCCGAACTTTGCGTAAAAGGCGTCGTAAGCGGCGTTCAATTCCGCCTGCTTCGCCTGGATGTCCTCATCCGGGTAGTCCTCAAGCTGGTACTGGATCAGGTCGTTCACGATCTGCCGCAGGCCGATCATCCCGGCTACGCGCCCTTTTGCCGTGTCGCTCAGCTCCACGGGCTTCATGACGCTGTTCTCCCGGAAATAGACCTCCCCGTCCACCAGGGCATAGGAGAAGTTCTTCACATCCGGGCCGGCGGGAATGGCGCCCCGCTCCGCTGCCTCATCAGCGATGTCCGCCTCCACCTCCGCCGCCTGATAAGTGCCTTGGATATGGGAGACGGCCTCCCGGAGCTGTTCCGCAAGGTCGGCGCCGGGGGTGGGAGCAACGGTGCATTCCTTCCGCCCGTACTGTGTGCTTTCGGTCGTCAGCTCGCCCAGCACCATCGACCGGTGGTCCACAAAGTAGCTGTTGAGGGTGAGGCCCTCCGGGGTCTGCCCCAGGTGTACCCAGTCCGGCTCGATGTCGATAGGGCGGTCCCGCTTTTGCAGAAACAGGATGTCTGACACCACCTCCGTCCCGGCGTTGGCCTTGAATGTGTTGTTGGGCAGGCGGATCGCCCCCAGCAGCTCCGCCCGCTGTGCGATATACT
This sequence comes from Lachnospiraceae bacterium, assembly GCA_910575565.1. Classification (GTDB taxonomy): domain Bacteria; phylum Bacillota; class Clostridia; order Lachnospirales; family Lachnospiraceae; genus Caccovicinus. Next base: position 12,937 of record CAJTFL010000007.1, read on the forward strand.
TCCGGGCGTCGGGGCTTTTGGCGTCCATCGTGTAGCGGCTGGTGACAAGGGCCACCACGCCCCCCGGACGCACCTGGTCGAGGGCTTTTGCGAAGAAATAGTTGTGGATGGAGAAGCCCAGCTTGTTATAGGGCTTGTCGTTCACCTTGTAGTCGCCGAAGGGTACGTTGCCGACACAGAGGTCGAAGAAGTCCCGCCTGTCGGTGGTCTGGAAACCGGCCACCTTGATGTCCGCCTCCGGGTACAGCTTCTGGGCGATGCGCCCGGTGATGGAGTCCAGCTCTACACCGTAGAGGCGGCTTCCCGCCATGCTGTCAGGGAGCAGGCCGAAGAAATTGCCCACGCCCATCGAGGGTTCCAGGATGTTGCCGGTGGTAAAGCCCATATTGCCCACAGCCTCATAGATGGCCTTGATGACGGTGGGGCTGGTATAGTGGGCGTTCAGGGTGGACGCTCTGGCGGCGGCGTATTCCTCCGGGGAGAGGGCGGCGTACAGTTCCCGGAACTCGCCTGCCCAGCTATCCTTTTTCTCGTCAAAGGCGTCCGCCAGCCCGCCCCAGCCCACATAGCGGGAGAGGACCTCCTGCTCCTCCGGGGTGGCGTCCCTGCCGTCAAACTCCAGTTCATGCAAGAGGTTGATGGCGTCCATGTTTGCCCGGAACTTCGCCTTGGGGCCGCCCTCGCCCAGATGGTCGTCTGTGATGCGGAAGTTATGGGCGGCGGGCTGTACGGGTGACTGCTCCGGCTGTTCCTGTTCCGGCTCCCCGAAATGTAGCCGTTCAACGACCACATCAAAGGGCAGGCCGTTCTTGTCGCCGGGGTAGACGGTCTCGGCGGTGGTTATGATAGTCGGTTCAGGCTCCAACTTCGGTGCAGTTTGCTCTAAAGCCGGTCCTGCATCTAACTTGTGCGCGTTTTGCGCCCAAGTTGGGTCCGGGTGGAGAACCGATTGGACCTGTTCCCGCAGTCCGGGGGTATCTTTCAGTTCGGCCCCGTCAATGAACGCATACGCCTCGTCCCATGTCTTGAAGGAAGTGGGATACCCGCCTGTCAGGTCTCCCGCCCGGAAGATGAGGGGATCCAGGGCGGTGCTGGAAAGCGGGTCATAGAAAAATCCTGCCGTCTGCATGGCATCCACGATACGCCGCTGTCCAGGCTCCAGTGCGGCAATGGCCGTTTCCGTCCTGCTCTGATAGTCTGCCGCCCATTTTTCAGCATCCGCAAAGGGACTTTCTTCCTCATTAGCCGTATGATCGGGCTGTCGGGTCCCGACCTTAACATCGGGCAGATGCTTCGCATTACGCTCGTCCGCCAGCCGTTGCCCTTTCGCATACTCCCTCAGAAAAGCAGGGAGATCAGACTCGTTACGGTAGACGACCCAAGTACCTCCGTTTAAGCCTTGTCCATCACTTCCCCAAATTCTGTGATAGTCCGGGTGTTCAGCCATGAACGCCTCAACCTGAGCGGTTTCGTAGTCGTAAAAGTAGCGGAAGTATTCGCTGTTGCCGCGGGGATCATCCTGTTCCGCGCTCACTTCCGGGGCAAACAGATGGGCGTTGCGCTCATCCGCCCAGAGCATCCGCTCCAGCCGTTCCTTGCTCTCGGAGCGGAGGATGGGGTAGGACTGTGCGGGGTCACGGAGCTGGACATCGAACAGGCCGATCCCCTCCACGATATAGGGGGTGTCCTCCAGATAGACGGTATCGCCCACCTGATAGGCCGGCTCTTTTGCGCTGTCCTCCGCCGTTTCCGGGGGCGTGGGTACTGCATCTTCCCGCACATCCTCCGGGGTCTCGTCCTCCGGCATCTGCCTCGCCCCCGCATCAAGGACAGGCTCTGCGTGGACTTCCTCCATGACCTTCTCAGCCTTGGGTCGGTGTGAGCGGAGCGCCGCCTCCGCCTCCTCCAAAGACGCAAAGCCGCCAGCCGTAGCCATAGCGGAGCGGCCCTGCTCATTGTACCCGTAGTGGTTGTAGAACTGCCCGTTGGGGTACTGCTGGATGACGATGGCCTCATCGCCGTTGCGGTAGCTGGCAACAGTCTGTACCGTCTCCTTCGGCTGGGCGTCCCGGATGTGTCCTGTCCGCAGGCTATGCTCGAACATCTCCCGGTCCATGAACACCTGGTCCCGCCCCGGCTCGTCAGGATAGACATAGAACACATCCCCATCCGTCACGCCCGTCAGGACGATCTCCTTCTCCCCCTCCTCAGAGTAGAGGGTGAACGGGTCCCCGATGCCATATTTCAGGGGCGGCAGCTTTGCCTCCTCCGTTTTGAGCCAGTCGGCGGCCTCCCGCCTTGCGACATCCTCCTTGACCTGGAGCAGATAGTCCTCGGCCTGCCACTCGCTGGTGAACTCCTCGGAGACGCCCTCCGGGTCAACATATATCTCATCCCGGATGTCATCCCAGACGGCATAGCCGCCCTCGGTCTCGATCAGGAAGAACCGCTCCGGGGCGGCAAGGTCGCCCGCCTCTGCCAGTCGTGCCGCCTGTGCCAGCATCTCATGCTCATGTGATGCCCCGGCAGTCATCTCCGGCGTGGACTCCAGCATTTCATAGATCCTGTCAAGCAGGTTTTGGCGGAAACGGTCATGGTATTCCGGGGCGTCGAAGTACAGGCGCATAAAGGCGGGGTCCTGGACGGTGAGCGCCGCCCGGTCGATGGCCCGGAGTCCCTCCATCGTGGCGGTCTCCCGGTCATTGTTGCGGTAGGCGTTCCGAAACGCCGTATCGTCCAGGAGGGCATCTGCGATGACAGGAAAATACCGCTCATAGATCTCCTCCGGGGTAGACGGGAAGCTGTGTCCGGGTGCAGGGAGGGGGATGCCGCCAAAAGCGGAATAGTCCCGCTCCATATCAGCATAACGCACCTTTTCCGATGCTCTCAGGTAGTGGCCGCCCTCGATCCATTCTCCGATCCTCTGCTCCACCTCAGACCAGCGCAGGCGGACTTCCGTTCCCTGGTCGGCGTTGCGGACCACCAGCCCTTGGGGGCGGTACTGGATATTGCCGTGGGTCCCGTCAAAAAACTGCCAGCCGCGTCCGCCGTCTGTCCCATACTCGTTTTTCAGGTACTCGGTACGGTCTGCGGGGGTGCTGTCACCGGCATAGAGGACGGCGATACGCAGCTTGCTGTCATGATGGCCGGAGCCGTTACGCAGGATGCGCTCGATCTCCTCATCGGAGATAGCCAAGGCGGGGGCGGGCGGCTCTGCCGGGGGCTGCTCCTCTTTGGGCATAGCAAAGGCGGAGGGCTTTTCGCTCTCCGCCTGCCGGTCTATCATTGTGATCTGTTCCATCTCGGAGGGGAACAGCCCCTCCAGCGTCAGTTGTTGATAAGCTCCGCCGTCACGATCTCCTCCGCCTGTGCTTTCAGGGCGTTCATGTGGCGCACCCAGTCCATCTGCCGGGTCTTTTTGTCCGGCGCCGGGTCCGCCGCCAGCAGCTCCTCCATCAACTGCTTCATCCGGGCGGTGGCCGTCTCCTGCACCTCCCACAGGTGCGGGAACAGCTTCCCGGTCAGCGTCAGGTGGTTGTAGAGGAGCTTGTTGTTCTCCTCCAGATACGCCCGCCGCATCCTGCCGTACTTGCCCAGCGGACGGTCCTCCATCTCCTCCAGCCTGATGTCCGGGATCAGGTAATCCCCGGCCTTCGTGTAAGTCAGCTCTGTCATTTTTCCGGCTCCTTTCCTCCGTTTGTTCAACCTGTTTCTTCCTCTCGTAGGTGCGGATCGCCCGCTCGACCTCACGGAACACCTGGGAAGATGTCTCGCTGACCGCCGTACCCAGCACATTGGACGCCGCCTGGGTATTGAAGTCGAACACATCCATGAAATCTTCCGGCTCAAAACAGCTCTCCGGGTCCTCCACACAGCGGGAGCAGAGCATATACTTGATGCTGGTCTCCGCCGCCCTCCGAAAGGACACTCCTACGTTGAACTCATCATACCCGTAGAGGAAGGAATCGTCAACGATGCCGAGGATGCTGTCCTTGTTCTCCTCCCAATACTCGGCGGCGAGGCGGGAGGCGATGGTTTCAAGCTGTTCATCCAGCCCCGCGCCGGCCCCCACGCCGTAGGCCCGCTCCAGCGCGTCCTGCACAGCGGGGACATATTCCTCACGCATGGACCAGAGGTTGACCGGGCGGGAGTTCTCCCGTTCCCCGGTGTCCGACACATCGAACACATAGCGCAGCTTCGGGCGGCTGCCCGTGTTGTCCACCAGGGCGATGCCCTTGGACCCCCGGCGCACATAGCGGCGCATGGTCTTGTTCCACAGGTCGTACTCGGCGCAGGCCGTGGCGTCCGGGCGCTGCTTGTAGATCATGAGCTGCTCGTTGTAGGGGTATTTGTAGAGCCGGGCCGCAGTGGTAAGGAAGGCTGTCCACTGCTCCCGGCTCCCTGTCACTTGTCTGGCGGCTTCTTCCGCCATCTGGGTGTAGTAGGCGGCTTTCGAGGGGAACGGTATCACCGCCGCCCCGTCCGACCGTAAAGGCTCGTTCAATGCCATAGGTTGCCTCCGTTTCTTTCAGATTTGAGTGCGCGGGTCAGATGTCCGGGTACAGGTCCAGGCTGTCAAACTCCCCGTCCGTCATGCCCTCCAGCTTTTCCAGGACACTTTTGGAGAGACGGCCCAGCCGCCGCTCCGAGGTCGTAAGCTGGAGGCGCATGGCCTCCAGCTCCGCCACCAGCCCCGCCCGTGTGCCGGGGTTGTAGAGCATCATCATGATCCGCTCGTCCCGTGTAAAGTCCTTCATCTCTCGTCCCGTCCGGCCTGTTTCTGGGGCGGCCTGCGCTCCGGCTGCTCCGTGCCGGAGAGGGCTTTCAGCGCGTCCAGAACAGAGTGCCGCTCCTCCGCAGGCTCGTCCTTTCTCCCGTTATTGATGATCCCATCCAGAGAGTTGTAATCGTCCTCCATCGCCATCTCAGCGTTCTTCAGGTAGTTCTCCCGCAGGACGAAGTTCTCCAGTTCCCTAAAGCCGATGGAATCCACATAGTGGCAGAATACCACGCCGCCCACCTTGAGCGCCACGATGTCGCTGACCGACAGGCTGTGTCCCCGGAAGTCCTCCGGGCGGGCGGTGTTGAACTGCACATAGAACGCCTCCAGCTGCGCCATCACCGCCTCCGGCGTATCGGGCGCCCTGGGCAGCTCCCCGTGGTAGACCACCTCGTAGTGGTCGATGTCCGGCTCCTTGCCCTGCCTCTGCAAGCTGGCGTAGGATTCAAACCGCTCATAGAGGGTGTCGTCCGTCCGCCGCAGCTGTAAGATGGCGTAGGCGTCGGTGGCGCTCTCCAGAAACGCCGTCAGGTGGCCGGGGGATTCGTCCACGCCGTTCACCTCGTCCCATTTTTTGATGTCAGACATCCTGCTCCTCCTTCCTCAAAAATGGCAGGCCGTTCTCCTTTGCGTCCTGCCTCTGCTGCTGTCTGCGCTCCTCGCTGTACGGCGGGCGGATGCCCACGCACCGCTTGGGGATGCGGTAGATCACGGACCTGCCCTGCCCGGTCTCTTTCAGGACAAAGGCGTCCGGGAACCGCTGGGACAGCTCCCGCAGCTTATTGATGAGCCTTGTGTCGTGGGTGTAGACCTCCGCCGTGTCCAGTTCGTTGTCCCACAGGATGATGGTCTCCTGTTCCGCGAGGGTCAGCTTCTGGCGGCTCATCGGCTTTCCTCACGGTGCTTTTTCTCCGGCGCGGGAGAGGGCTTGTCTTTCTGGCCGCTTTTCAGGGCGGAAAGCTGGTCCAGGACGGACTCCCGCTTTTCGACCGCCGCCTCCTGTTCCCGCATGGCCGCCTTTTCCATCAGCATCCCGTGGTCGGTGGGGGTCATGGAGCGGCGCTCCAGCTTGTTCTCCGCGAGGACCATGTCCCGCACCTCGTTGATGGAACAGCCCACGACCTCCAGTTCGCCGCCCTTGGTCTCGTTGAACTTCTCATCATACAGGTGGTAGTCCCAATGGCCCGCGCCGCACTCCACGGCGAGATAGGCGTTCCAGCCGATCTTCCACGCCGCCTGCTCCGCATCCAGCACCGGCTCCGGGCGGCAGACCCCGCCGCCCCGCTCCAGCACCTCGGCAAACTGGCAGATGTGGTAGACCTCGCTCCCGATATAGGTGTGGTAGTCGTCGATATACTCACACTTGGCGGAGAAGGTCCTGTCCGGGTACTCCACCTGGATCGTGCCGCCGTCCGGGATGCGGAACTGCTCCTCATAGCCGCTGTTGATGAAGCGGATGTCGTCCTTCGGCAGCGTCTCCGGCTCCCAGACGGAGCGGCGGCGGATGTCTGAATCGCGGAAGTCTTTCAGGGAGGTCAGGCCCACCTGTGCCACATCGCTGCCACCCAGCGGCCCGCTTTGCAGCCCCGCCTCTCCAATAGCGGCTGCCCGCGCCGCCGCAAGATGGTCGTGGGTGGGGTCGATACCGTCCAGCACATCGTCCAGGCTGATCTTGCCCTCGGCGGTCTTTTGCTTGGTCTGCTTGTCAAACACAGTGTACTCAAAGTCCCCGCCCTGGACCTCTTTCAGGTGGAGCAGGGAGGAACGGTCCACAAGGTACACGGCCTCCAGTTTTCCCTGCGACTCCATTTCCATCTGGACAGCCTCCTGCACAGCCTGTTCCATACTTAAAGTGGCCGCCCGGTCCTCGATGCTCTCCCGGACTACATCCATATGCCCGGTATCGACCATCTTGGAGAAGGTCTTGTAGATGTCCGCCATCGTGTCCGGGGAGGCCAGCAGCGCCCTCGCCTGATCGTCAGGCAGTTCCAGCGCCTCCATCTCCATCAGGATGTCCTCCCGCACCGCGTACTCCACGGCGTGGAGCAGGATGTCTGCGGGCGGCTGGTCCACCAGCCATGCCCTGAACTTGTCCTGCTCCGCCGACGCTTTCTCATACAGTTTGCTGCTCAGTTCCGTATCAGCCATTCTATCAGTCCTCCTGTCTCAAAATTTTGACCCATCTTGTTTTCATCTGGCGGGGATACTGCCCGCTGTCCCTGGGCCTACGCCTGCCCGTCCACTCCAAGCCCCCGGCAGGCCCCTCACACACGAAGCCGGAGGCTTTCAGGGAGGCGCCGCACTCGCTGTCCAGGATATAGGTGATGACCTTTTTATAGCCCATCGCCCTCGCCGCCCGGACCGCCGCCCCATAGAGCATACTGCAAGCGTTCCGCGCCCCATCGGTGCAGAGGCGGTTGACCTCCAGTGTATAGCCGTCATCCAGGAAGCGGCTCACCGGGCGGCCGCAGATGGCAACACCGGCGAGCCGCCCGTCCTCCCGGACGCCGATAGAGAACTTGTGTCCCACCGTGGGCTTATGGTGGCGGTGGTGCTGGCACACGAACTCGTTCGCCTCCCGCAGGGAGACGGGGACCAGCGACAGCATATCACTCACCGCCCACGGCGTCACGGATGCCCTGCATGATATACGCCACACAGGGTACGGCCACGCTGTTGCCGAGCATCTGGTAACGCTTCGTGTCGCTGATGGCCCTGCCGTCCGCTCCGCTTTCCGTCCAGCCGTCCGGGTAGCCCTGCAAACGCTCGGCCTCGGTGGGGGTGAGCCTCCTCACGCAAAGCCCGGTGCGGACGGGGTTCTGGTAGTTCAGCGAGTAGCCGCCGGAGGCCGCCTTTGCCAGCAGTGTGCCGCTGACCTCATCCGTCTCCCGGAGGTTGCGGCAGTCCACAGCGGCGGCCCCGTCCGCATCCTCCACCACAGCCACGCCGCCCTGATTGCAGCAGGGGTTCCCGCCGTTCAGGTCCAGCGTCCGGGAGGTGTCCGCCTCATAGAAGCCGCTCTTTGGGTTGTCCGACAGCATCCCGCCGGAGTGGTAGGCGCCGATCACATAGGCTTTCATCACGGCGCTCTGCTGGCCCGCCAGGAGGGTGGGGGCGGTCTCCTCCTGGAAACCGATGCTCCCGGACTGGCTGCCGGCCTTGTGCTTGAAGCCCGCGCTCACCACGCAGAAGTCCAGCTCGTTCCCCTGTCCGGCAGGGCGGGAAAGCCCGGCGCCGGAGGCACAGAGCGTCCCGGCGATCTGCGGGTGGGTGACGATGGGCTGCTCATGGGCGGCGGTCAGGGTGGGGGACTGCTCCTCCAGGATGCCGGCGTTGGCCTGCCCGGTCCCCATGCAGACGGCGTGGCGGTCGATGGTGTTGAGGGTGAAGGAGACATTCTCGTTGATGCCGTCCCCCTGCGGCCCGTTCCCGTCCGCCCTGCCGATCATGGAGCCCTGGATGGCGTATGCGGTGATGGGCAGATTGCCGTGGGTCTGGCTGCGGAGGGTGGGCGATACTCCGCCCTTCTCCACGCTGAGGGAGTCGCCGCCCTGGTCGTTCAGTATCTCCACCGCGTCCTTTGGCGCAAAGAGGTACTGGTCGTTCCCAGTCGCCAGTGTGCCGCTCTTTTCCACCTGGAGCAGAGGCCCCTTGCCGCCGCCCTCACAGCCGCAGCGGATACGCATGGAGATGGCGGGGAGCACCGCCCCCACGCCGTCCGGCATCTCGATCACGCCGTTGCGCCCGGTGGACATCCCGCAGTTCGTCCCCAGCGTGGCCGCCACATGGCCGGTAAGCTGGACATTGTAGCCGTCTACCCCCGCGCCTGCTGTTCCAGCGCCAGCCGGAGCATAGGCGGCAGGTCCTTGCCGCGGCGTTCCGCCCGCCGCAAAATACCCTGACAGGCTTTTGGGGACAAAGAGTATTTCTCCGCTGCGTTCGCCTCTAAAATCTGCGACAAGAAAGATGCGCCGGCGCCGCTGTGCCGTTCCGAAGTATTGGGCGTCGTACACGCACCAAGCGAGGTCAACGCCTCGGCCTCGTACCATCCCGGCGTTTGCCCACCGCCCAGAACCAGGCATTGGAACTTCGGCGTCTGTGAACGCTTCCAGCACAGCCTTAAAGTCACGCCTGGAAGAACTTGACAAGGCTCCGGGGACGTTTTCCCAGAGCGCGAATTTCGGGTATTCTCCATTGGTCGCCTCCTGCATTTCTCTGATGATCCTGATGGCCTCCAGAAAGAGGCCGCTCCGCTCCCCGGCAAGGCCGAGCCGCTTGCCTGATGCCACGCTCAGGTCCTGGCAGGGGGAGCCAAAGGTGATGATGTCCACGGGCGGCAGCTTGCCGCCGTGGAGCTTTGTGATGTCGCCAAAGTGTTCCATGTCCGGGAAGTGCTTCTTCGTCACGGAGACACACTCCGGGACGATCTCGCTGGCCCACAGGGGCCTGATCCCGTAAAAAGAGGCGGCATAGGGGAAACCTCCTATGCCGTCAAACAGGGAACCGAGTGTAAGCTGGTCCGTTTTCAATTTTTCTTTCCTCCGCTTTTCTTTCCGCTGTTGTCGAACTCCATCTGGAACTTCGCCCGGCCGTCCTCCTCGGTGGTGAGCAGGACATCGGCGTTGTAGGTCCTGCCCGTCCGCTGGCTCTTGCAGTCCTTCAGCTTCACCCGCCCCTCCTTCACCAGCTTCTCAGCCATGCCAGCGGTCAGGTGCTTGCCGATCTTCTTGAAGTAGGCGTTGTCCTTCCAAAGGACGAAGCGGCACTCCCGGCTGGCGCAGAACCAGCCCTTGTCACGCTCCGCCACATCCGCCCCGCAGTGGGGGCAGCTCCCGATCACCGTACCCTTACCCGGCATATCCATCTGTACTCCTTTCACCGTCTCATAGTTCTTCACGAGGTCAGTCACCATCCCGGCGATCTCCCGCATGAAATCGTCCGGGGCATAGCCGCCCTTCTCGATGCCCAGCAGCTTCTCCTCCCACTCCGCCGTCATGGTGGGGGACTGTATCTGCTCCGGCACAACGGCGGCCAGGGCGCAGCCCTTGTCCGTGGGGACCAGCGCCTTGGCCTTCTTGTCCCCCTTGCGCTCCACAAAGCCCTTCTGCACCAGCTTCTCGATGATGGCGGCGCGGGTGGCGGGAGTGCCGATGCCCTTGCGCTCCACATCTTCGGGCATTTCTTCCGCCCCGGCAGACTCCATACTTTGCAGGAGCGTGTCCTCCGTGAACCGCTTGGGCGGGGTCGTTTTGCCCTCTTTCAGTTCCACCCTGGCGAGGGGCAGCTCCGCATCCTCCGAAAGGGCGGGGATGGGCGGCGCGTCGTCCCCGTCCTTCTCCCCATCGGCGGCGGTGGCATACGCCCGCCAGCCGGGGTCCGTGACCGTCTTGCCCTTGGACTTGAACTGGTGTCCGGCGCACTCCAGCGTGACGGCGGTCTCCGAGTAGCGGCAGGGGTCGCCCACGGCGCAGATAAGGCGCAGGGCGATCAGGTCCAGCACCGCCAGTTCCCCGGAGGGCAGGGCGGCGAGGTCGGCGGACTCCAGCGTTCTTGTGGGGATGATGGCATGGTGGTCGCTGACCTTCTTCCCGTTGATGACCTGGGCGGCGTTCACGGGGGCGGGGGCGTCCGGGGAGATATTACGCTTTTTCTGCACCATATCCACCAGCCCTGGCAGCATCCCGGCCATGTCCTCCGTGAGGTAGCGGCTGTCCGTTCGGGGGTAGGTGACGAGCTTCTTCTCATAGAGGCTCTGGGTGTAGTCGAGGGTCTGCTGCGCCGTAAATCCCAACTGGCGGTTGGCGTCCCGCTGGAGGGAGGTCAGATCGTAGAGCGCCGGGGGCTTCTCCGCCCTGTCTTTGCGCTCCGCCTTTACCACGGTGGCCATCCCAGCCATGCGGCATTCCTCCGCCGCCTTCTCCGCCTCGGTCTTTTCCTTCATACGCTCTCCGTTCGCCGCAAAGCCCTCCGGCACAAGCTGGACCGTGTAGAACGGCTCGGACTGAAAGCCGCTGATCGTCGCCTCCCGTCCGCAGACCATCGCCAGCGTGGGCGTCATGACACGGCCCACATTGAGGGTAGGGCCGTACTTGCATGAAAAGAGCCGGGTGGCGTTGATGCCGACGATCCAGTCGGCGCGCTCCCGGCACAGGGCAGCCTCATACAAGGCGTCGTATTCCGTTCCCGGTCTCAGGCGGGCGAAGCCCTCCCGGATGGCGGCGTCCTCCATTGAGGAGATCCAGAGCCGCTCAAAGGGCTTTTTGCACTTGCACTGGTGGTAGACCAGCCGGAAGATCAGCTCGCCCTCCCGTCCGGCGTCGGTAGCCTCCACGATGGAGGCGACATCCTCCCGGCCCATCAGCCCCTTCAACACCTGGAACTGCTTCTTGGTGGACGGGGACACCTGGTACTGCCACTTCTCCGGCAGGATGGGCAGGTCCTCCAGCCGCCACTTGGCGTAGGTCTCGCCGTAAGCCTCCGGCTGGGCCAGTTCCACCAGATGGCCCACGCACCAGCTCACGATATATCCGCCGCCCTCCAGGTAGCCGTCGCACCGCTTCGAGGCGCCCAGCACCTTGCCGATGCTCTGCGCCACCGAGGGCTTCTCGCAGATCACTAACTTGCTCATAGGCAGTCGCTCCTTTCTGAAAAAATCAACTGTTTTCGCCCGATTTTGGGCATGAAAAAAGCGGACAAAGATATGTGATCCTTGTCCGCTTTACGGTTTTTATAAAGTTTTGCCCGCCGCTTGTCTCAGGAAAGGTCCTCCCGGAGGAATTTGTGCGACAGGAGGGAGAGGTAGGCTTCGCCCAGCTCCATGATAAAGTCCGGGGTGATGGACCAGAACGGGGAGCGGTGCAGATTGTCAAAGGCCATCTTGAGGAAGGTGTACAATGCCGGGTCCTCCAGCCCAAGGCGCTGTTTCAGCCCCGCCTCCGCATCGGCCCACTCCGTCACGCCGCCGACCTCTTTTGTAGCCATGACATACACGAGGATCAGTGACATACATTTCTTCGAGTCCGGGTCTGCCGGGGACAGCATACGGTAGAGCCGCCCGACCTCCTCTCGGACATCCGCCAGCGTCAGGGACGTGTACTCACACAGGATGGAATCGGCCATGATGTCAGCCACAGCCTCCCGCCAGACCGCGTACCCGGCGTTCATCATGCCATCCTCCGCCCCGCTGCCCATGCAGTAGCGGTCAAAAAAGCCGCCGCCCTCGATCTCGTTCTCACAGCAGAACAGGTGGGATATTTCATGGAGGAAAACACGGTGCAGCTCCGGCAGGCGGAAGCCGGTGTCTGCGCGTATCATCACGCCGTACTGCCCCCTGTCCACAAAAGCCTGTGCCGCAAAGGACTGAAAGTAGCCCTCCACCTTGTAGTCCTCGTCCAGGTTCTTCGGAAAATGCTCCTGGCAGAACCGCTCATAGACCTCCAGCCCGTTTTCCGGGGTGAAGAACGCAAGGACGGTGTTGTCCCTTGTGATGCCGGAGTCAAGGGCTTCGTTGAAGAAGTCCAGGGCATCATAAAAGATGTCCCTCAGTTCCTGCTCCGTGTAGCGGCCCATATCCGCACCTCCTACTCCAGTTCTTCCCAGGGATCCAGCCCCATCTCCTCCCAAGTGACACCATAGGGGGCGCCCCCGGAGGTGTACCCGGCGATATAAAAGAAGCGGCCGTCCTGCTCCGGCAAGCTCTGCTGCTCCTGTACCGCCAGCCTCGCCTTTTTCCGGGCGGCCCGCTTGATCGCCAGCTTCTCCGCCTCGGTTTTCTTCACCTTGGGCTTCGGCGGCTCCGGGAGGCCGTTCTTTTCGATACGCTCCGCAAATCAGGACTGTTTTTTTCAGGAAAACATCATGGATGGTCTCATGGGACAGGCCCAGCCCACGGCCCTGTATCCTGGTGAAAGCCGTCTTTGCCAGCTTTTCCAGGTCGGCATCGGCGGGCATCTGCCCATGCTCCTTGTAATGGGTGTAGACCACGCCGAACATGACCTCGGACAATTTTTGCTTCTGTTTTGCTTTCAGGGCTTTCCAATCCTTCATGTCCTTCCAGTCATTTGCACCCATCCGATCACCTCCCGGCATCGCCGCCCCCATTGTAACATGGGCAGAGTGGATTTTCCATAGGTGTTTTGAGCGCAGATCAGACTATCCAGCGGAGACCATTGCCGCTTCTGCCTTGCGTTCCTCCTCGGCAAAGCGCGCCTCCAGCCGCGCTACCGTCCAGTCCTTTCTGAACTGACCCAGCGGTCCGGGACCAAACTGGGCAATAGCCCTTTCGTCCAGCTCCATCAGTCTCGCCCACAGCTCCGGGTGGTGACGGCGCAGCTTCCGCAGTTCCCCTATCCTCTGGAATGGACAGCACCAGCAGGAGGCGCGGTTGTAAATTTTATAAAGGCCGCCAAAATCAAAGCCCCGGTCATAGCAGACTTGCAGGGCGTCGGCCTCGGTGATGCCCCACATTACAAGAGGGTAAATATCATCTTTGCACCGCTTCGTCTCGTCCGCCGCGATGCCCACATAATGGAGGGCGGCCTTATCCGCTTTCAAACGGTTCACTTCCTTGTTGACAAGTTGCGTTTTAAGCTGCCCGGTGTACACCAGCGGACATGGATGCCGGGCCAGCCGTTCCCATAAGGTGGGACGCCATATCTTGCCCGATTTTCAATGCTGGACTTCCGCTGCTTCGGTTCCTCGAACATCATCCACTCAAAGCCCTTCGGATGGCGGAGCGTGGTGATGTGCAGGCCACGCTCTCGGAACAGGTAATCATCCACCTTGGCAAGATGCTCGTACATCTCCGGGAACTCCATCCCTGTGTCAGCCGAGATCACCGTGTCGATGGGCATACCCCTTTCGATCATCAGGAGCAGCATGGCCGTGGAGTCCTTGCCTCCAGAGAGGCTCACGGCATGGTAGTGGTCTTGGGTATTGAAAATGCCGCCCTCCTTCATCGGATAGCGGCAAGTAGTATCGTGGATTGGACTGTCCTCGGACAGTTGCTTGTTTTTATCCAAGTTGTTCCTCCTTCAATTTGCAGGGCTTGACACCGCCTGGACTACCCAGCGGGTATCACGGTCGCCGCCGGAACAGGTAGAGAGGGTGATGACCGTATCCTCCGCCGTGGGCGTGACGCCCGTGTCGATGACAGACCGCTCCAGCCCGCAGCGGATGAAGTCCTGTTTTTCCTCCGGCCCTGAAAACTTCCGCTGGTAGGTGGCCGCTGTCAGCCCGGTCTCATAGGCGGCATAGATGTCATACCGCCGTGTGCCGTCCCCGTTGGCAAGGTAGACGCTGGGGTTCTCCCGCCAGAAGTCAGCGTCCTTGTAGTGCTTCAAGCTGCCGAACATGGTCCCGTTCCGCATCCTGTGTCCGTAGATGAGGGTGTTGAAATCCCCAAGGCAAGCGTCCGCCCGGTAATCCAGAAAGACCGCCCCCGCCGCGTTCTCCTCGCCGTTCCACGCATGGGTCAGATAGCGGGCATTGTCCCCGCCCTGAAGGAGCGGATAGGAGAGGATGCCCGGTATTTCGATCCAGCCTACCACATCGGCGTTGACCTCTTGCAGCGGGGACAGGTCCATGCCGCTGGGGGCGTCCACCTTTTCCTCCGCTCCGGGCGCATCCTCCTCAGGGGAAGTCGTGGCAGAGGGAGCGGGGGACGGCTCCACGGCCTCCGCCACATACGCCAGCCGCCTCGCCTCGCTGTAAAGCTGGACTGCCCGCTGGTCCCCGATGTTACGCAGATAGAGGAAGAACAGGCACATCGCCATCAGCATGAGGAACAGGAACTCAAAAAATCTCCGTGGGTCGATACGCACGGCCGCACCTCCTTAAAATAAGCGCAGGGCTGGCTCCACGCGCCAGCCCCACGCTCCATGCTCAGTCAACCGTTGTCTTTTTCCTGTCCCTGATCTCCAGACAGCCCATGACGGCCAGCCCAGCGAGGGAGGCCATCAGCAGGACATACCACAGCCCGGAATTGTCGCCGGTCTGGGGGACATCCGCCACGGGAATATCCGCAGCAGGCACTTCCTCATCGGGAATCTCCACCAGCGGCTCGTCCTCCACGGGGATGTCCGTCTGTGGCACATCCTCCTCCGGGATGTCCTCCACGGGAGGCTCCGCAGGGGGAATGTCAGGCACTTCGGGGTCCTCCGGGGTTTCAGGGGTCTCCGGCTCCTCCGGCTGTTCCGGGGTGTCCGGCTCCGGGTCGGGATAGGTGTAGTCCTTCTCCCATGTGACCTCCCACTCCCGGTCGTTCTTCTGGACGGTGGTGACGGTCACGTCAGTCTCCGTCCAGCCCCCGGTAGTCGTGGTGGTGTCTGTCCGGGAGGTCTCTACGGTGTCCACCTTCCGTTCGGCGGTGCTGGCCGTGTTCGTCACGACCCCGGCGGCGGCCTCGTTCACGGTGAAGTTCAGGGAGACGGACAGGTCCACCGACTGCCTGCCGCTCTCGACGCCCACGAAGGTCTGGGAGGAAAAGACCGGCTCCCCGTCCCCGTCGTAGCCTACCGGCTCGGTGCTGACCTCGGAGGTGAACAGGTACACGCCCTCGCCGATGTTCTGCGTCCCGGTGAGCCGGAGGTCGATGTTCACGCCCTCCGCCAGCTTCAGCCCGGACAGGGTGTAGCTGCCGTCCCCGCTTCTGGGGATAACGCCGTACTGGGTCCCGGAGTCGTCCCCGGCCAGCCGCCGCGTCTCCACGACCTCGCCGCCCACCACCACATGGACCAGAAGGTCGTCGCTCTCTGCATCCGGCATGACGGCGAGGGTGAAGGTCAGGTCGGCCTCATATTTGCCGGTGTCCCCGTCCCGCTGGCCCACGGTCAGGCTGGCGTCAGTGGCGAAGTTGTTCTCGTTGATGAGGGTGTTCTGGTGGGTAGGGGCCTCCGTCTGGGAGATCAGGTAGTCATAGAGCGCCTTTGTCAGCGCCCACTCCCGGTCGTCCAGCTCCCGCCAGTTCTTCCCGCCCACCGCCTGGTAGTAGCTGGTGAAGGGGTCCTCCCGGTCGATCATCATGTCGCCGCTGTTGCCGAAGGTCCAGAGCGCCGCCTGGGTAGCCGCCAGCGCCATGCCGTCCGTGAGGTAGGTGTCGAAGCCCCAGGCGGTCGCCAGCCCCCGGTAATCGTCCTTGTCGATCTCGCCGCTGTTGTAGGCGTCTACCAGCATCCGCTTTACGGCGTCCAGGCTCCCGGCTCCCTCAGAAGTCCCCCAATAGCCGTTCCGGGCGATGGCCCGGATGTGCGCCGCCGCCTCGCTGTCGTAGTACCCGGCGTCCTCCACATTCTCCATGTCATAGCGGAAGCCAGCCTGGGGGCTGACAGCAAAGTCGGCGCAGTACACATAATGCTCGTTCCCGTCCTTGTCCACCAGCACGAACTGGTGAGCCTGCCAGCGGTCGCTGGGGGAGGCTGTGCCGTCCCCGTCCACCTTGACGGCATCCACACGGATGGCGCTCTCCAGGCCGTACTTGCCCAGCCACTGGAAGTCGTAGCCCTCCGGGTCGAACTCCGCGCCGTCCTTGTCCGCCCGGTGGTGGAGGTCGGTTTTCTGGTCGGTCTTTCCCACGTCCGGCTCCGCCACATCCGCCTTGATGCCGTTGGTCTCCAGGATGCCGTCCTGTCCGCCGGCCGTGACATCGCCCATCTCGGCGGTGACGGTGCGGTCGCTGGCGGCGATCCTCTTGGTCTCGGTCGTGGTGGTCCTGGTCGTGGTGGTGACAGCGCCGCCCATTGTCTCCGTGAAGGTAACGGTCGTCACCGTCACATCCGTGACCTCGGTGAGGGTGCTGGTGTCCTTCGTGCCGCGCAGGGTCTCCACGACAGTGCGGACATTCCCCTCTCTGTCGGTGGTGGTGGTCGTGACCTCATAGCCGGTCAGGGCGCCGTCTGCGTCCCGCAGCTCCGCCACCTTGACGGTCGTGGTCTCCCCGGTCTCCGGGTCTGTGGCCTCGCCCTCGGCGGGTCTGTCGGGCAGGACGGTCTCGGACACCGCCGCCCCGGTAGTGCTGGTCTTTGTTGTGGTGGTCTGGTAGCCCGTGAGGTTGCCGTCACCGTCATAGATGGGGGCCACATCCACCTTTGTCGTCACGCCGTCCGCATCTGTGAAAGGCTCCTGCGGCTGGGGCATCTCAGGCGGCTCCGCACTGGAAACGCCCTCCGGGAGGGTAACGGTGACGGAGGTCTCCTCGGTGGTGGTGGCGGTGAAGCCCACCACGGCCCCATCCTCATCCAGCACATCCTCCACCGTCACGGTCTTGTGGCCGATGCTCTCCCCGGTGCCGGGGTCCGTGATCTCGCTGTCCTCCTCGTCCGGGCGGGCAAGTTGTCCCGCCAGGGCTTCCTTGTCCACTTCCGCCGTCCCGGTGGCGGTGCTGCCGGGGGTCAGGCCCACCGTGATATTGCCGCCGTCCTTGAAAACAGGGCCAACGGCCTCGCTGGAACTGGCGGCGGAGCTGTCCACCGTCTCAAACTCGCCGGGGGTCTCCGTTGTGATGGTCTCGCCCTCCGTCGTTTCGGTCACAGGCTCCTTGTCCTCCACCGTTGTCCCGCTTGCCACTGTCTCGGTGGCAGTGGTCTCATGGCCCGTCTCGCTGCCGCTCTCCTGGATGACGCGGCCCTCCTCATCCAGCACCGTGGTCTCGGTCGTGACCGCCGCGCCCTCCACCACAGGCTCCTTACCCTCCGGGCTGGCCCAGGTGATCTCGGTGGTGATGGTGGTGGTCCTGCCGTCCTCGCTGGCGGCGGCCTCCGTGGTCTCGGCGGCAAAGGCCGGGACGCTGGACAGGCTCACGCCCATCGCAAAAGCCAGCAGCAGGGACAGCTTTTTACAGAACTTTTTCCGCATAGGCATCTGTTCCTTTCTTTTTCCAAAAATAAAAGACGGCTCCCGCCGCCTTTCTCACACACCCCGTCTTACACAGGTTCATCGTCCTCTGCGTCAAAACCGCTCCCGTCCTCATCGTCAGCCCCGATGTCCTCTGGGAGGCCGTAGTCCTCGTCATCATCCAGATAATCCGCATCCGGGTCGGGCTTTGACTGCTCCTTCTTCCCGCCGCCCTTGAAGAACTTCGTGTAGGCGAAGAAGCCGCCTCCGCCCAGCAGTGCCAGCACAAGGAGCAGGGCGGGCAGGGGGTTCACCTTGGGCGCGGGCTTTTCCTCATCCGGCTTGTCCTCGCCGTCCCCGTCCTCCGGCTCCTGGTTCTCAGCGGGCGGCTGGACCTCCGGCTCCGGCTTGGTGTATTTCGCCGCCGTGTCCTCATCCATCAGGGCCAGCAGGTCCGCCTCGTCCACCAGGTTCAGGAAGTGGACGGTCTGCTCCCCCTCGTCATCCCGGTCGATGATGAGATAGAAGGTGTTCCCGGCCTTTGTCACCAGCGTGATGAACTGCTTGCCGGAGCCGTCCGCATGGGCCTCGTCATAGTCGTCCACCAGCGTCAGGTTGCCGTCCGGGGTGAGGGCGGCGGAGGGAGGCTCTGCCGTGTCGGTATTGCCCATGCTCATCATCAGCAGGAGCATCATCATCAGGGTGTCCTCGTCAATGCCGCTGCTGGTGGGAGGTTCGTCCTGCCCGTCATCCGTGGGCGGGGCGGTGGGGGCCTCCCGTTCCGTCACATCCAGATAGTCCTTGTAGACATACCCGGTGGCCTCCGGGACAACGACCTGATACCAGTCGCCGCTCTCGCCGATGACCTCCACCTCGGTCCCCCGGAGCAGATGGCCGATCACCGAATGTTCCATGCCGGAGCCGGAGCGGAGGTTCAGGTAGGTGTCGCTGCGGACATTGACTGTGCCGACAGTGACGGTCTCTGTCTCCGGCTCGGTATCGGTGTCCCCACCGGCATCACCGCCCATCAGGGCCTCCATGATCTGCTCCAGCCCCTGAGCGGAAAAGGTGATCTTCCCATCCTCACCGATAGCCACGCCCTCCGGCAGGACGACCTTTGTTCCAAGGGTAACGCCGTCAGGCAGGGCGGGGCTGCCGTCCTCCGAAGCGTCCCCGGCAGTCTCATCCGTTTCAGCGGGGGCAGTCTCCACGGCCTCCGTCTCTGTAGCCCCGCTGGTGGGGGTCGGGGCGCCCTCCGCCGCGAAGCAAACGGCGGAGAGGTTGCCCATCATCAGAACGCCAGCCAGAAGGCCGGCGATCATGCTCTTAAATTTCATCCTGTTCATCCTCCTTGATCTCAGAAGTATTGTTGTCACGGCCAGCCTGCATACCCGGCGTACCCGCCCCCAGCATGGCGGCCGGGGAGGGGAACAGCCCGCCTTGCAGGGCTTTCAGGACCTCCGCAAGCTGGTCCGGGGTCAGGTTCTGCGCCCGCACCATCTCATGGATCTCCGTGTTCTCCTGCTGGGTGTACTTCTGGCAAAGCTCCTTGTACCGGGCGTCCCACAGGTCGCGCTTTTCCTTTGCGCGGTCACGGTCCGCCCCGATCTTGTCCAGTCTCTCGCTCATTTTCGCTCCTTTTGGTTGTACCTGAAATGCTTTGGGGCAGGGACAGGCCGTTACCGTTCCATATCCATGCCTGGGGCTTTCCGTTCCTTTTTCATTTCAGGAGGTTTCCGTGTTGCCGCCGCCTTTCTGTCTGCGAGGTCCTTTATCACTGATGTCCGCCCCGCGTCCTCCTTCTCCGGCGCAAAAGCCTCCCGCTCCTGGGCGTCGTACAGCGCTTGCAAGCGGCCCTCCGCCGATGTGAGCATATCTTGCAGGATGGCTATCCGCTCCTCCATGCGGTCAGATGCGTCGCTTGCGCCGCCTGTCTCCAGCATGAAGCGTTCCAGCCGGTCCTTTTCGCCGCCGATATACTGCTCCAGTTCCTCGCACTCCGCCATCAGGCTCCCGATAGTCTCGCCGGGATATGCTTCGGATGGCTGGCTCTGGTCTTTCCCTTTCTCATCCACCTTGTTCCTCACCTCCCTTTGGTCTTGTTGTCCTGGGCAGTGTCACCTGATGCGCCCGAAGCACAGGAAATGGCTCTGCCAGTAGCTGCTCTCGGTGCTGGCGTAGGAGATGGGATTTCCGCAGTGGATCATCATCCCATCGCCCACATAGATACCCACATGGGTGGCGTCGCTGGGGTCCGGGGCGTCGTAGGTGTGGTGGAAGAAGATCAGGTCTCCCGGCTTCGCCTGGTCGGGCGGGATGATGTCGCATATCCCTTTCAGCCCCTTGGCCCCCAGCCTCCCCACGCTCCAGCCGTTGCCGCTGTGGTTGATGACCCACGACACGAAGCCGGAACAGTCAAAGGAAGTGGACGGGTTGGAACCGCCCCACACATAGGGGTAGCCCAGATACTTCTCCGCCTCGTTTATCATCCTGCGGAATTTCTCATCGGTCAGCGCCTCGCCGGGGATGTCATAGTCCGTGTACTCGCCCCCGGACACGCCGTACACATCCTCCCCGAACAGCTCCGAACGGTTGCCGCTGGTCGTCATCAGCACATCGTAGCGGTCGGCCTGCTCCGTTGTCAGCCCGGAGGCTTGGATCACCGCCCCCAGCCCCTTGTTCGTCAGCTTCACATTGAGGATATGATAGTTGTATGGCACTTCCACATCGTAGTCGTTGCCTTCGCTGTCCGTCCTTGTTTCTGTGCGGTAGCGGACCTCCACCTCCGGCGTGAGGGTGAGGGTGTACTGCTGGGCGAACAGGCTTTGCAGGGTGCTTTGGACCTCCGCCCTGGTGTAGTCCTCGAACAGAACGGTCAGGTAGGAGGCCAGCTCATAGGGGTTATGGCCGATTTCCGCCAGGTCATAACGATACTCGTCATAGCCGGGGTGGGTGCTTTCGATATTGCTTATCTGGTTGTCCAGGGCAGTCTCCAGAGCGGAGTAGTCCGCATCCGTTCCCGTGATGTCAGCGTCCTCCGCCGTGTAGGAGGTCCCCAGCACCGCGTTCCCGCTCCCGGCGAACATGGCGGTGCAGGAGGAGAACATCCCGGCGATGAGCATCACCAGAAGCCCCAGGGCGCCAACGATGAGGACAGCCTTGGGATGCTCCTTCACGAACTCGATCCCCTTGTCCACCACTGACTTCGTTCCCTCGGCGGTCTTTTTGCCGCCCTTCGCCGCCCCGGATGCCCCGGCCTTGCCGCTGGCCTTGGCCTCCATATACCGCTTTTTCAGTTCCTGCTTCTGCCGCCACTTGGAGATGGGGTTGGAGGAGGGGCTGGGGGCATCGTGGCGCTCCCGCCGGTACAGGGCCTCCACATTGGCGCTGTCCGACTTCCGCTCCAGCCTCGCCGCCTTGTCGTACTGTTTCAGCTTGTGGCTGTAATGGCTGTTGTTCACGATGTTCCCGGTGTTCCGCACCGTGGACTCCCCGCTTTGCAGGGCATCCGCGCCGGAGTTGCCCTCGCCCTCGTTGTCCGAACGCCCCACGGCGTCCCGGACGGTGTTCCTTGCCGCATGGAGGGCGGCGGCGGGGGCGTTGACCGCCGCCCGGCCACCCGCTCCCGGCTTCCGGGCGGTGACTTCCGTCACTTCGATGCGGAGCTTGCCCCTTGCGGCTTTTGTGGACTGCCGTTCCGGGCGGAGCTTATCCGAAAGGCACTCCGCGGTGGTCTCCACCTTGCCGCCCCTGGCGGTGGTACGGGGTTTTCTCCTGGAGGGGGCCTTCTCCTTTTCCCGGTCCGCCTTGGAGGACTGCCGGGACTGGTGGAGTTTGTCCGAGAGCCGCTCGTCCACGGCCTCCGCCCTGCCGCTGTCACGGATGATACGCACACGCCTCTTTGTGGGGAGCTTCTCATTCGCCCGGTCCGCTTTATCGGCGGCCTTGTCCGCCTTTTTCGCCGCCCTGCGGATGTCCCGGTCAGAAAGCTCGTCCTCCGTAAAATGGAGGCGGCGCGCCTTGTCAGCCATTGCTTACCTCCCGTTCCTTGACCTCCGTCAATTTGGTCGTCATGATCTTGTAGAGTTCCAGGTCGGTGGGGAAGCGGTCCACGAAGGGCAGGATCACATTGCCGAAGAACAGCAGCCCCTCGCCCTCGCCGGAGTGGGTCACATAGGAGAGCTGGTGCGGGCTGATGTTGAGCTGCTTCGCCAGGATGGTGCGGTCGCCCGCCGCCTGGTTGAGCATGATGATGAAGTCGCTGTTCTCGAAGATGTTCTCCACCTCCCGGCTGGAGAGCAGGTCCTTCACATTCTGGGTGATGCCGGTGGGGATGCCGCCCCATTTTCTGAACCGTTTCCAGATCTCCACGGAGTAGGCGGCAGTCTGCTCCTCTTTCAAGAGCAGATGGAACTCGTCCATAAAATACCGGGTGGCCTTGCCCGCGCTGCGGTTCTGGGTCACACGGCCCCACACCTGGTCCTGCACCACCAGCATCCCGATCTTCTTCATCTGCTTGCCCAGGTCCTTGATGTCGAAGCAGACGATACGGTTCTCAATGTCCACATTGGTGCGGTGGTTGAAGATGTTCAGGGAGCCGGTGACATAGATTTCAAGGGCGGTCGCCACATGGCGGGCCTCCTTTTCCTCCTGCTTTAAGAGCGCCTCATAGAGGTCCTGCAAGAGGGGCATATTCTCCGGCCTAGGGTCCTCAAAATACTTCTGGTATATCTGGTGGACACAGCGGTCGATGACCGTTTTCTCCACGGGCTGCAATCCCTCCTTGCCGCCCACCACCAGCTCGCACAGGGAGAGGATGAAGTCGGCTTTCAGGGCGACCGGGTTGTCCTCCTCGGAGTAGTTCAGGTTGATGTCCATCGGGTTGACATACTGGCTGCTGGACGGGCTGATCCTGATGATCTGCCCATTGAACCGCTCCACCAGCGGCGCGTACTCTGCCTCCGGGTCGCAGATGATGACATCATCGTCCGACACGAGGAAAGCGTTGGCGATCTCCCTCTTGGCGGCGAAGGACTTGCCGGAACCGGGCGTGCCGAGGATCAGGCCGTTGGGGTTCTTGAGGGACTTCCGATCCACCATGATGAGGTTGTTGGAGAGGGCGTTCAGGCCGTAGTAGAGGGACTCCTTCCGGTCCTGGAACAGCTCCTGCGTGGTGAACGGGATGAAGATGGCGGTGGAGCTGGTGGTGAGGCCCCGCTGTATCTCGATGAGGTTCTGCGCCAGCGGCAGGGAGGACATCAGGCCCTGTTCCTGCTGGAAGTCCAGCCGCCGCAGGACGCAGTTGTGCTTCTGGGCGATGCTCTGGGACTGGAACACGTTGGTCTCCAGCTCCTGCTCGGTGCGCCCGGTGTTCATCACCAAAAACGTCACCATGAACATCCGCTCGTTCTGGCTCTGCAATTCCTTCAGGAGCGCCTTGGCGTCCCTGCCGTAGGTGGCGAGGTCGGAGGGGATGATGTCGATGTCGTACCCGGCGCGGACGGCCTTCTTCTGCTCCTCGATCTTGCTCCGGTCCAGCTCCGTGATGGTGTGCTTCACCGTCTTGATGGCCTTGTTCTGGTCGATGGACTGGATGTGCATGGTGACGATCTGGCTGGAGTCGATGTCCAGGATGTCCGCCAGCATACGGTCGCTGATGTCCGAGGCCGTGATGGACAAAAACGACATGGCCCCGTACATATCCCCCGCCTGGAAGGTGCGCCGGCCGTTGAAGGCAAAGGCGGCGGGTGCGATGAAGTCCTTCACGGAAAGCCCGGACTCCACCAGCCACTTCCACTCGAAGGCGAAGGGGTCACGGTCCCCCATGTGGAACATGGAGTGCATCAGGCGCAGGCGCTCCTTCCCGTTCAGTACGGTGGCGGTCACGCCGATGCGCTTGAAGTTGTTGAGCAGGTCCGTCTCCACATGGTCCAGCCGGGGCTTGGCCTGCCGCATGGACGCCGCCTCGATGCCGAAGGTCAGGTACTTCGCCTTGGTGAGGCCGTTGTTGCCCCTGGCGAGCTGGCTTTTCAGCATCTGGCTGTACTCCGCCCGAACGCTGTCAAATGCGTCCCCGGCGGGCGGGATGCGGACGGACTTCTCGAAGCTCTCCGCGTCGGTCGCCATGTTCATGAAGGACAGCTCGAAGTGGATGGAGCTGTCGAAGAAGTTGAGGAAGCTGCACCACTCCTCGAAGATGGCCGTCTTGTCCTCCTGCTGGGCGAGCTGGTAGTTGATGTCGTTGAACTGGACGGTCTTGGTGTAGTAGTTGTCGGTGACACGGCAGATGCCGTCCGGGAACATCCGCTGGAACGGGATGGACTGCTGGGCGGTGCGGGGAGTGCCGTCATCCCTGCGGGCCTTCTCGATGATGGCCCTGATCTGCTTTTTCTCCGCCTTTGTCAGGCTTGCGGGGAGAGCGATGGGTCCCGCTTTCCCGCGCCCGCTTTTCCGCGTTTTGAACAATGGCCTGTACCTCCTTTTCCACTTGGTCCTGCCGCATGAGGGCAGAGTAATAGTTGTTGGTCGCATAGGGGCGGACCTTGGGGCGGATGAACTTCGCCTGGATGAAGTGCCTCGCCACCGTCTCCAGCGGCTGCCCGTCCTTCTCGTACATGGCGAGGAAGAACAGCGGGAGCATGAGGCAGATCATCCCCATGACGGCGAGGCTGGTGTTGCCGGAACGCTTCATCAGGAAGAATGCCGGTACGCCGATGAGCGCCGCCGCCCCGAAGCAGACGAGCTGCCGTTTCGTCAGCCCAAAGAACACCTTGGACTTTACCCGCGTCAGGTCGCGGGGGATGGAAATATACGCTGCCATGATGACCTCCTTTCCCGGTCAGTGGGCGTTCAGTACGCTCCGGGCAAGGCCCCCGGTCTTGAACAGGGTGAACACCAGAAGGACGGTGTACCCCACCACGCCCCAGAGGGAGCCGACTATATCCGAAGTGAACGAGATGGACTGTATCAGCACAGCGTAGATACCGACACAGATGATGATCAAAAAGCCCTGGAAGCCCAGGGCGAACAGGGACCGGAGGTAGTTCTGCCCGGTCTGGCTCTGCTCCCGGCTGCCGAAGGTGGACAGCGGGATGGGCGCGAGGCTCGTCATCAGGTATATCTCGATCATGCGCCCGTAGACGATGACGAAGATCACGATGGAGAGTATCCAGAGGGTGAGCTGGATGACGAAGCTCATCAGGTAGATGCCCAGGAGCGTACCCACGCCGTAGGTCTCAAGCGTGGCCTCCATCGCGGCGATGTCCGAGTCGCTGACCGCCGTGGAAGCGCCGATGATGCCCCCGCTCCGGGAGATCACGTTCTGGCAGACATCAAAGACCGCCATCACGATGTTGAAGCAGTTGGAGATGAGCGTGACGGCAACAAAGGTCTTGAATATCCACTTGAAGATGATCCAGGTCTCGAAGTTCGAGAGGTTGTTATGCTCAATGATGAGCTGGATCAGCTCGTAACAGGCAATGAAGGTGAGGATCAGCCCCGCTATGGGGATGATGACCGACTCCGACACATTCCGTATCATGGAGAAGATGCCGGGGGAGAAGCTCGCCGGGGTCATGCCCACATCGGCGGCGATCTCCCCCACGCGGGAGTTGACCGAATCGAAAACACCTGTGAGGTTGCCCATGATCCCGCTGATAAGAAGCTCTTTGAGCCAGTCTGCTATCGCGTCAAGAATACTGCCCAAATTGATTACCTTGTCCTTTCATCAGGATAGGCAGGGCGGCGGCTGCGCGCCGCCCCGCCCTGGTTACAGCGGGCCTTGTCCTGCCTCCGTGTCAGGCGGTGAACAGCCCGGAGAGCAGGGGGACCAGGGTGATGCCGATGAGGGCGACGCCCCCGCCGGCCATCAACTGTTTCATACCCTGGCTCTTGGCTCCGGGGTTGTCGTTGCCGTAGCCCTCCAGAAGGTTGATCGCGCCCCACACGCCGAGGCCGGCGCCCAGCGCCACAACGAGGGTCTGCAACACGCCGATCGCACTGTTGAAAAATGCCATAGTCTTGTCCTCCTTAAAGTTGGTGGGCGGGAGATGGACCCGCCCGGAAAGTGGTTGTTTGGTCTACTGAAACCGGGGATTTCCCCGGTCTTATGCGGTTTTCCCGATCCGGCCCGCCGGGTGGATGCCTGCCATTGTCGTAAGTGGGGACAGCTCCATCTCCGGCAGGACGGGGGAGAACTTGCGCCCTTACGGGCGGGACGCCTGCATCAGGCGGTGAACAGGCCGGACAGCAGGGGGACCAGGGTGATGCCGATGAGGGCGACGCCTCCGCCGGCCATGAGCTGCTTCATGCCCTGGCTCTTGGCTCCGGGGTTGTCGTTGCCGTAGCCCTCCAGGAGGTTGATCGCACCCCACACGCCGAGGCCGGCGCCCAGCGCCACAACGAGGGTCTGCAGCACACCGATTGCGCTATTGAAAAATGCCATAACTTTGTCCTCCTTAAAGACAGTGGGCGGAGCCTTTGCCCCGCCCGGTTCGTGGAATGGTCTTGAAGATGCAAAAGGGCGCCCGCCGCCCCGCACAGTCAGCCCGCCTGTTGGATGCCTGCCGTAAGGTAAGTGGGGGCAGCTTCATTACAGGCGGGCGCTGTTCCGTACAGGGAGGGAACGCCCGGACATGGAAAAAGCCCCGCAGGGGGGCTTACGGCGTGACGCTCATTCGTCCGCGTCGATCACTTCAAACTCGTCCTTCGCCCGCAGCTTCAGCCGGTGGTCCAGGAACTTCTCGATGTCGAAGCGGTTCTTTTCGTCACAGTCCGCCGTGTATTGGAAATTGGGGTGCTTTGTCAGGTCGTACTTGTCCGACAAAAACGGCCTCACGCCCCGGAGCTGGAGGATGCACTTGCCGCCGTCCAGCACCGCCAGCTCGTCCACGCTGGCCAGCTCATGGCCCGTCCGCTGGTAGTTCACGCTGTGGGACTCCTGGCTGCCCTTGCTCACCCCGGTGTTGAACATATCTATGGTCTCCTTGCCCAGGGCGGCGGAAAGCTCCTTCAAGGTGGTCGGCTCACTGCCGCCCAGGAAGATGCGGGTGTCCATGTTGCCGATGATGGTGTCGGCGTTGTCCTTGTAGATCGCCTTTAGCTGGCTCTGCGCCTGCAAGACCAGGCAGGCCGATATTTCCCGGCTTCGGATGGTCGCCACCAGCTTCTCCAGGTTCGGTATCTGCCCGATGTTGGCGCACTCGTCAATGAGGCAGCGCACATGGACCGGGAGCCGCCCGTGGTACTGGTCGTCCGCCTTCTCGCACAGCAGATTGAAAAGCTGGGTGTAGATCATGCTGATGAGGAAATTGAAGGTGCTGTCCGTGTCGCTCATGATGAGGAACAGGGCGGTCTTGCGGTCCCCCAGGGTGTCCAGCTCCAGCTCGTCATACCGGGTGATCTCCCGCAGTTCGGCGATGTCAAAGGGAGCCAGCCGAGCGCCGCAGGAGATGAGGATGGATTTTGCCGTCTTGCCGGCCGCCAGCTTATAGAGCCGGTATTGGCGGACAGCAAAGTGGTCCGGCTCTTTCTTTTCCAGCGCCTCAAACATCTGGTCGATAGGGTTCTGGAACGTCTCATCGTCCTCCCGGACCTCCATAGCGTTCAGGAAGGTGATGAGCGTCCCGAAGTTCTGCTCCTCCACGGGCGCGATATAGTGGATATAGGCGATGAGCGCCGTGTAAAGGAGCTTCTCGGCTTTCTCCCAGAACTGGTCCCCGCCCTTGCCCTCGCCCTGCGTGTTCACCATCAGCGTTGTCACCAGCTTCAGGATGTCCTTCTCCGAATGGATATAGGCGAAGGGGTTGTAGTGCATCGACTTCTTGAAGTTGATCGTGTTAAAAATCTTGATGCGGTACTTGTTCCGCACCAGGACGGCCCCGCACTCCTCGACGATCCCCCCTTTTGGATCAGTGATGACATACGAACTATGGCACTGTAAAAGGTTGGGCTTGAGCCAGAACCTGGTCTTGCCGCTGCCGGAGCCGCCGACGATCAGCACGTTCTTGTTCCGGGCGGTCTTGGGGTCCTTGGGACGGCTGTTCATGGTGAGGCTCTCCGTCCGTGTCAGGATGACATTGTTCTGGAACACGGGGTCCGCGAACGGCTCGATGTCCTTTGGGCCGCCCCATCTGGCGCTCCCGTATTCCTCCCCGTGGCGGTATTTCTTGGCGTTCTTGCTCCGCACATACACCACCAGCCGGAACGCCGCACCGATGGCAAGCCCGATGCACAGGTCGAAGGGGTGGAAGCTGGGCATGGGGTTCCCCCACGCCGTACCCATCGAGGTGAAAAAGCCGAGGAGCTTTGTGGAGATGTCCGTACCCTCCGCGATACGCCACGCCTCCCCGATATTGGAGCAGAACAGCCCGATGATGGCATAGGGGATGTTCAGGATGATGAGTTTCTTTGTTTTCTGGTTCATCGCTCACGCTCCTGGTTCTTCTCCCGCACCTTGGAGGGGATGGACTTGGCAAGCTCTTTCAGGTGCGCCAGGGCTTTCAGGACGCTGGGCCGCTTCTCCTTCCGGGACAGCTTCACGGAATACTCCTTGAAGGCGGCGGTCAGCACATCGGCGTCCTTTGCCTTGAAGAACACCATGAAGCGGGGCGGCTCCTGGGACACATCCTTTCGGATGGCATAGTCCACGCCGTACTTGTTCAGCACCCGCTCAAAGTCCTTGATGCCGCTCCTGGCGATGTCGATCTGCTGCGCCCCCTGGTCCTTGCGGATCAGCTTCTCCACGGTCATCTTTCCGTGGTCGCCCTCCGCCGCCCTGCCGGCCTTCACACGCGCCCGGTGCTGGGCGTACTTGCGGAACGCCGCCACCAGCGTCCGCCCGGTCAGCTTGCTGGTGCTTATCATCAGGTTCACTGTCCTGTTTTCAACTTCCTCCTGCAAATCTCATTCCCCCTTTCTTCGGAAACGGCGCCGGAGGCGTGACGCCGGGGTCTCAGATGTGGAACGCCGGGAAGTCCTTCCCATCGGCGTAGAGGGTCACGGTATGGTCGGCAAAGTAGACCACGGCGGCGATCACATCCTCCGCAGAGAGGGAAACGCCGTCCCCGTCCTCATCGTACTTGTAGACGATCACGGGGCCGAGCAGATACCGCTCCCTGCCCAGGTTCAGGACGCGCCGCCCGTCAAAGACGATAGCCAGCCCCGCCACATCCAGGGCGTCGTCCGACACGACCTCCAGGCAGTCGTACTTGCCCTTGCTCTCGATCTCCTCCCAGCACTGGGTCTCCTGCATGATCTCCGGGGTCTTGTCCGGGCGCATCACCATCACGATGGAGTCCGCCTCGGCCTCCGTGACGGTGGCCTCCTCCGCCGCGTCGTGCAGGTACTCCTCCAGGGAGTCCACCAGCTTTTTGTAGCCGGGCCTGTCCGCGCTGTCGGGCAGGGACAGGTTGATGTTCACATCACCGTTGAAGTGAAAATGGATACTGTTCATAAGCGTAGATGCTCCTTTTCCGTTTCATAAAAAATGCGCCCCGCAAAAGGGGGCGTGTCACCGCTGCTGGTCCCGCTGCCGCCGCCTCTGCCACTGTTCCAGCAGGCGGAGGATGGTGTCGCTCATCTGCCTGGGCGTGTAGGACTTGGGGAAGAACTTCTGCAAGTCGCTGGTCTTGAACGCAATCTGCCCCATGTCGTCCTTCTTCACCTCGTCCATGATGCCGCACATATCCTCCAAGGTACAGCCGTCCTCCTGGCTCTTTTTCTTCATGCGCTGGGCCTGCGATACAGAGGGTGCGGCCTGGGCGTAGTCCATCGCCTCCAGGAAGTTCCGCTGTTCCTCCGGCTTCAGGTAGGACAGCTCCACGGCGGGCGTCATGGATATTTTCTTCTCGTCCACCATATCCAGGATTTCGGGGATCAGCTCCGTCAGGCGGATAAAGCGGCGCACAGAGTCCTTGCTCGTACCGGCTTGTTCCGCGATGATGTCCCTGGATTTTTTCCCGTCCAACTTGTGCGCGTCTTGCTCACAAGTTAGGTCAGTCCGGCTCCCCTGATGCTTCAAGGCCTCCAGCTTCATCTTGTAGGCTTTTGCCCTCTCGCTGGGCAGGATGTTCTCCCGCTGGAGGTTGGAG
This sequence comes from Lachnospiraceae bacterium, assembly GCA_910575565.1. Lineage (GTDB taxonomy): Bacteria > Bacillota > Clostridia > Lachnospirales > Lachnospiraceae > Caccovicinus. The sequence continues at coordinate 42,634 of CAJTFL010000007.1, forward strand.
TCCACCATCATGATGACGGCTGCATCATCGTCCAGCTCCCGAACAATGACGGGGATGGTGTCCAGCCCTGCAAGCTCTGCGGCATGGTGGCGGCGGTGGCCGGAGATGATCTCATACCCGCCGTCCGGGTCCGGGCGCACGATGAGGGGATTGGCAACGCCCATCTGCCGGATGCTATCCACGGTCTCCGCCATAGCATCGTCATCCAGCACCTTGAAGGGATGCCCTTCAAAGGGGTGCAGCTCGGAGAGGGGCATCCGCTGGACGGTCTCCGCCACGGCCGGTGCCTCCGCCTCTTTTTTCTTTGCTCTTGGCATTTGTGTTCACCTCGCTTTCTCAATGTGGGATTATGGGAAAAAGAAAAAAGGCGTGTACCCCAGCCCCCTCGGTGGGGCAGGATACACGCCTATGTACCAGTCTGCGGACGCAAAAAGAGCGGATACCGGCCGCTGGATTTCTCCAACGGCGATACCCGCTCTATGAAGCCTTGCTCTGTTTGATTGTGGGCATTCTACCCTCCTTGCGCCGCCCTGCGCTTTTGTTATCCTCTGTTTTGGGTCAAAAAACAGAACGGACACCACAAAACCCGCATTTTTTGGGGCTTTCTGTGTTTCCGTTCTATAATAACACAATCATCTTTCACGATGACGCAGTTTACCCTGCCCGCTTTGATGTCGCTTAACATCCTTTTAAATTCTGGTCTCTCGAAGTTGCTGCCGGAATAATTGTCATCCGCATAGCAGTCAAAGAGCTCCATGTCCTCCTGTTCCCGGATAAAGGAACGGATCAGCTCCCTTTGGCTGCCAATGCTGCTGCTCTCGGCCCTGAACGCGGCTTCTGCACTCCCTGTACCTGCGGAACCGGCGGTGGTTCCCACATCGCTGTCCTCCCTGGAAAGGCGGAGATACATGGCCGCATAAAAATGTCTTGATTCTGTTTTTGCGTATTCGTTTTTCATGGCATCACTCCTGACTTATTTTATTAGAGAAAAGCCGATGGCTTTCACCAAATTAGGAGCCAGGAGTTCCACGGATTTGTCCTGCCATCAGATCAACATAAATCCTGTCATTCTTCAAGCCTCCTTCGGAGGCTTTTTTGAACTCTTTTCCGGACTTTTTTTGGAATCTCCTGGAGTCCATTCCGAAATCCTTTATCACTTTTATAAGTAGATTTCTGACATCCTCCGCAGGTACTCTGCCATTTTGTCATCTATAGTTGCCCCGCTTTCCTGGAACCTGACCTTTACCACATAGTCTCCGATCCGGTTCACATAGACGTTCTTTGTCTGTTCGGCAAAAGCCGCCAGTTTTTTCTCCACCGGCTGTGAAGTATCGATATGAATATCCCGCAAGTCGGTCAGTTCAGAAATGTCCACGGTGCGAATATCGGTCTGTGCCATTTTTGCAAGCATCTCTTTTGTCAGCTTCATGGCAGCCTCCCTTCCAGTATTCTGGTTCTGCCGCCAGCAGATGCGCTGTCCTGATTTTGTTCTGCGGCTGTCTGCTGACCCGTATCCATTTTATTTTTCTTTTGGATTGTCCTATGACAACCCGGATTGTCCTTTTTTTCTGCAATTGTCCCTGCCCGGATAGCCGCTATATCGATGACCAAAAGAAGATGTGAAAAAGCGATAACAGCAACAGGCCGGGATTCAGAAATATGCTGCTTCCAGCACTTGAAAAAACTTCCGTTTTTCAGTATACTAAATTCATTACAATACATGAAAGGAACCACGATTTAACCGACTATGAAAAAGATATATCCCTGTCTCTTTTTATCGCTGACCAGCCTGCTTTTCTGCTATGGCTGTAAATCTCAGGAATCTCTTCCCGCAGACAACGCCCAGCCGTCCGCCCCCATTTCCCTGACCGTTTGGGGCGGTGAGGAAGATGAAGCGCTTTTGGAAGAAATTTTTACTTCTTTCCAATCCCATTACGCCGATCAGGCCACGTTTCAAATTACCTATCAGCCCCAAAGTGAATCGAGCTGCAAAGACGCACTGCTGGAAAATTTAGAAGGCGGCGCCGATGTCTTTGCTTTTGCCGACGATCAGGTGGCGGCACTTGCAGCTGCCGGGGCGCTTGACCCGATAGAAAACCAGGAGACCATACGAGATGCCAATCTCTCTGCTTCGGTGGAAGCTGCCTCGGTGGACGGTACGCTCTACGCCTACCCCCTGACCGCGGATAACGGCTACTTTCTCTACTATAATAAGGCATACTTTTCCGAAAACGATATTCAAAGCTTAAACCGCATGGTCGAAATAGCCGCCGAAAAGGAACGGCTGGTGACGATGGACTGGACCTCCGCCTGGTATGTTTATGCCTTTTTTGGAAATACCGGCCTGCGCGTAGGCCTGAATGAGGACGGCCTTACCAACTACTGCACCTGGAACAGCACCGACGGCGCCATCCGCGGCGTTGACGTTGCTAGGGCAATGATGGAAATTGCCAAAAGCCCGGGCTTTGCCAGCCGAACTGATACGGACTTTCTGTCCGGGGTACAGGATGGGACGGTAATTGCCGGCGTCAGCGGCGTGTGGAACAGCGTCGCCATTGAAAATGCCTGGGGAAACGACATGGGTGCTGCCAAGCTCCCCACCTATACCTGCAACCATCAGCAGGTACAGATGGCTTCCTTTTCCGGCTGTAAACTAATCGGTGTAAACGCCTATTCGCCGCATAAGGAATGGGCCGAAAAGCTTGCCGAATGGATCAGCAGCGAAAGCAATCAAACCCTGCGTTTTCAAAAGCGGGGCCAGGGGCCGTCAAATATCCAGGCGGCAAACTCTCCCGCAGTCCAGACCTCCCCTGCCATTACTGCCCTTTTGGCTCAATCCGAATTTTCCCAGCTGCAGCGGGTAGGCGGAAAGTTCTGGGATCCGGTCACTGCCTTTGCCACAAGCATGGCGGAGCAAAATCCATCCGGCGCATCGCTTCAGGAACAGCTTGACCGGATGGTAGAGGGCATTACGGCGCGGTAAACTTAACCCATCAAGGAAGTCCCGCACTTCTATAATTATTTAATCCTTTGGAGGAAAACCGTATGAAAGGCAAGTTAACACTTCAGCAGCGCCTGATTCTGCCCATTATATTATTAGGGCTGATTACCCTGCTGTCCAATATCCTTGCAGCATTCAGTATACATAACGTTAATGCCAATGCAGGAATTATCGTCGATCAATACATGGTCAGCGAAGCACGGCTGGAGGATATCCGCCGCTCTATGATGAATATTCACCGGCTGGCCCTGTCCCACATTGTAGCGGCAGATCACACTACAATGATTAAACTGGTAAAGGAAATCAAGGCAGAGGAGGCAAGTCTGGACGAAAAACTGGAAGAATATGCAGGATTTGTCGCCCGGGAGGATCAGGAAACTTACGCCACACTTCTTGATGCCTATGACTCGTTTAAACATTCCCTGGTTTTTCTGGTCTGTGCCAGTGCTGACAGCAAGACACAGGAAGCCTACGCCATGGCAAACGGCGATGTAGCCCTGTGGAGCGGCAATGCGGAAGAAAACATCAATACCCTCTACACTTCCGTCAGCACCCAGGCTAAGGCCGCACGCAGCCGCCTTACTGTGGTCTATTTCATTTCCCTGTTCACCAGCGCCGCCACGCTGACCGCAGGAATTTTCCTGGTGCTTGCCGCCTTCCGCATGATCCGAAAACATGTCATTTCCCCCATCCGGGATGCCATGGAAACTTTGCAAAACAGCTCCGAGCGCATTGACGGCGTCGTGGGTGAAGTGCGGAAGCGAACCCGCACATCCAGGGATAATGTGCACAGGCTTTCCGGGCTTACCGACGAACTCTCCGCCGCATTTGAAGAAATCGCCGGCAATGCCTCCGCTATCCGGGACAATGCCTCCGGCACTCAAAGCGATGTAAAAGAAACCAGCGAGGAGTGTCTTGCCATCACCGCCTACTCTGTGGAAATGTGCGGGCGCGCAGAAAATTTAGAGCGCTCTGCACAGGAAAATAAAGAAGCCATCCGGGAAAAAACCGAGGAAATTATGTCCGTATTAAACAGCGCCATTGAACAAAGCCGAAGCGTAAGCCAAATTGACCTGTTAATCCATGATATTCTTTCCATTTCCTCCTCCACCGACTTAATTGCCATCAATGCCTCCATCGAGGCCACACGCGCCGGAGAGGCAGGCAAGGGCTTTGCCGTTGTCGCACAGGAAATCCGCAAGCTTGCCGACTCCTGCGCCGAAACCGCCGGGCACATCCAGCAGGTGAGCAAGGTCGTTACCCATGCCGTAGACAACCTCTCCAAAAACGCCCGCGAACTGGTCGATTACCTTGGACAGAACATCCTGGCGCAATTTGAACTATCTGTTCAGTCCGGTCAGCAATACCGCAAGGATGCAGCCTATATCGAACATTCCATGGAAGCCTTTAACCAGCGGACAGACCGCCTGAAAAATGCCATGGACGAAATTGCCGCTTCCATCATTGGCATCTCCGAGGCAATCGAAAGCGCCCTGCCCGATGTCACCGGCACGGCAAACAGCACACACCGATTAGCTGAGGACATGGCAGAAATTGCCGCCCGCATGGATACCAATCAGGAAATCGTGGGGGAATTACAAAAACAGATGGAGGCTTTGGCGAATTTGTAGAGGGGGCATCAGCATCCAGCAGCCCCGTTTCCATCAACGCCTGGAGCTGCCTGGCATTGACGCCATTCTCCACATATTCCTCCGAAAAATCCATCCAGCACCGGATGGCCTTTTCCTCCTGGATGGCGGACAAAATACATGATTTCCGAAATCTTCCAGAATCTCAGAAAATAGCTGCGAACATATAGAAAAGATTTTATAATCGTTTGATATTAGACGGGAGAATGTTATTTTAGTGTCAAGTTGCCTGATCTTCTAATTTAAGGGATTAAAATAGTTTGTTTCCATCCCTTCCGCCATTTTTCACAACGGCTTTTCTCTTGGACGAAATCAGCAAAACCCATTGACTTTTCGGGATTTCCTCTAACTTGACACTATAATAACATTATCCCCCAACTGCGGATTCGGCCACGTCTCAAACCCTGGCAGCTGCCTGGCTCCTCTCTGCAGATATGCCTTTACTTTTTCCCCATAAAGAAAGGGATCATTCCCCTTAACGATTCCCCACTCCATGATCAAAGCCGCCGCCCCAGTGACAAATGGGGCGGCAAAGGAAGTCCCTGTCACGCGTTCATACCCGCCTCCCGCCGCCGGGGCTGTAATATTCGTTCCCGGAGCGGCCAGATCCGGCTTTACCTGGTTAAGGCGGGTATAGCCCCTGCCGGAAAATTGCGCATAGGACTGGTAGCTTGGATCATAGGCTCCCACGGTAATCGCCTTCCCTGCCGTGGAAGGGATGGTTAAAGTGGTATCCGGGGATGCCCCTAAAAAGCGGGTAGACGGATTTAGCAGGTTATGGGAGGGAAGCCACAGATCATACTGGCCGGACAGTATCTTTACCGGCTCTAAAAGAATCCTCCAGATCCCGCTGCCGATATACGTCTGCTCAGGGATAAAGTCTAAATAGATTTCCTGGAACCGGCTGTAAGGGCTGGGCTTCCCGTAGTAAACCAAGATCCTTGTTTCCCCCTGGGCACTTCTATACCTGTACCGCTGAGGCCCCAGCGTTTCCGAAAACGGCCCCAGCTGCTCCCCGGAAGGGGCAACTAACGTGACCCGGAACTGATCGGCATAAGCTTTCCACAGCTGGACGCTAAGGCTGGTTTCATAGGGCGCCACCGAGACCAGGATCTCCGCTTGTCTCCCCTCTGAAAGCACACCCGAGGCATGGCCTGCGCTTCCGCCTTCATTGCCGCTTCCCACCACAATCACATTCCGCCCAAATCCTGCGGCCTCATCCATAAAGGTTTCCAGCAAACTGGTTCCGTCATGGGAACCGTAGGTGTTTCCGATGCTGATGTTTACCGCAATCGGCCTGCCAAGCTCCACCGCTTTTTTTAGGACAAAGTCCAGCGCCCGCATCAGCTGGGTCGTCCTGGGAAACCCCTCCGCCTGAGCCGTGCCAAGCTTTACCACGATAAGGCTGCTCCCATAAGCCGCTCCCCGGTAAAGCCCTCCCGAATCCCGGCCGTTTCCGGCGGCAATCCCGGCCACTGCCGTCCCGTGGCCGCTCACGTCCACGGAAGGCACTGTCACCTGCCCTTCCCCCCTGGCAGGAGCATTCAACGCTTCATTAATCTGGGCTTCGTCATAAATCTGTTCCAGCACCTGATCCCACAGGAACAATATCCGGGTGGAGCCGTCCTCATTCCGGAAATCCCGATGGAAATAGTCAATCCCGGAATCCAAAATCCCCACCAGCACCCCCGCCCCGCTAAGGCCCAGGCCGCCCTCCTGCACCCCGGCAAAGCAAGAGGCTGCCTTTGCCTGGTTAACGGCAAAAAACAGCCTCTTTGGTTTTTCCATATATTCTATTTGCGGAAAATTGCTGACCGCAGGCAGCAGGCTCTGGGGAACCCATAAAATCCCATACCCGCCAAGCAGCTCTTCACCGCGGATCCCTAAAGCAAACACCTCCTCCAGGCTCCCGGAATACCGGACAATCACTTCCCACGTCTTCTCCTGGGGATCGTATCCGGTCTCTAAATCCAGGGATTTCTCCCTCTCCTCCGGCGTGGCATCCACCGCCAGGTTTAAAAGGTTTTCCATTTTCTGATCTTCCATGAAAAACTCCTGATTACCCTTTACAGACAGTTTACCCGACTCGGCAGCAATTTATGCCTGCTCCGCCCGCTGCCCTGCTCCTTTTCGCTCATAAACGGATGCGCCCTCAGCGGGAATCGATAGATGAAAATTCGTGCGGGCACGACTTTCACCTATGCGGTTCCCACTGGCTGAACGATCACTTTAAAAAACCATTAATAATCTGATTCTCCGCCTCTTCCTCCGTAAGCCCCAAGGTCATCAGCTTAACGATCTGCTCCCCGGCAATCTTTCCGATAGCCGCCTCATGGATCAATGCCGCATCCGGATGATTGGCCGTCAGCTCAGGAACCGCCGCAATCTTGGCATTGTCCATAATGATGGCATCGCACTCCGTATGCCCTGCACACTCCGCATTGCCATTGATCTTGGAGATAAACGTCTGCTCCGACTCCTCCCTGGCCACGGATCGGGAGATCACATTGGCGCTGGCATCCTTGCCGTTTAAGCTTACCTCAAAGCTGCTGACCGCCTTCTGGCTGCCGTGGGTCAAAAGCCTTTCCCGGATAACCAGCTTGGCTCCGGAAGCCAGATCTGCCGTGGTGGAACGGTTGGTGGAATCCACGCCTTTTAGCTGGGTCATCTCCATTTCCATGTAGCTGCCTTCTTCCATGGTCACTTCCGTTCCCGGGTTTAAGATCCGGCCTCCCCGGCCTTCTCCGCTGCCGTAATGCTTTTCCACGTATTTCACCTTTGCGTTTTTCCCAACGAAAAAGCGGTGCACGCCGTCATGCTCCGAATCCTGGCTGCCGCAGTTATGGATGCCGCACCCGGCCACAATCACCACATCCGCATCCTCGCCAATGTAAAAATCATTATAAACCGTTTCCTTCAAGCCGCTTTCGCTTAACACCACCGGGATATGCACGCTCTCGTTTTTCGTCCCCGGCCGGATGCGGATATCGATGCCGCTGCCATCCTCCTTTGACACGATGTCGATATTGGCCGTGGTGTTCCGGCTGGCGGTCTGGCCGTTCGCCCGGATATTGTAAGCGCCCTCCGGCACGGCGTGGAGATCCGCCACCTGCTCCAATATGGTCATTTGGATTTCATCTACCATTACCGCTCACCTCCCTGATAAAACTTGCTGCAGGCATCCACCGCTGAGGTTGTCCCCATAATCCGGGGCAGGATCTCATCCCGGCTTCCCTCCATGGTAATCTGCCCGTCTGCAATCACCACAATCCGATCCGCAATATTTAAGATCCGCTCCTGGTGGGAAATGATTAAGATTGCCCCCCTGGTGCTTTCCCGCATCCGCTCAAACACCTGGATTAAGTTGCGGAAGCTCCACAGATCGATCCCTGCCTCCGGCTCATCAAAAACGGAAAGCCTGGATTTCCTGGCAAGGACGGTGGCGATCTCAATCCGCTTCAACTCCCCTCCGGAAAGGCTGGCATTGATTTCCCGGTTAATGTAGTCCTTGGCACACAAGCCCACTTCGGATAAGTATTTGCAGGCATCCGCCGCCGACAGCTTTTCCTTTGCCGCCAAGCGCAAAAGATCCAGCACCTGGATCCCCTTAAACCGGACAGGCTGCTGGAAGGCGTAGCTTATCCCGGCATTAGCCCGGTCAGTAATGCCCTTATCCGTAATGTCCTTCCCATCAAAATAAATCCGGCCAGCCGTAGGCTTTTCAATCCCGGCAATCAATTTTGCCAAAGTGGATTTTCCGCCGCCGTTGGGGCCGGTAATCACCACAAATTTCCCTTCCTCTATGGTCAGGTTCAGATGGCTAATGATCCCTTTTTCCCCTTTCGCATCGGGTACATCAAAGGACAGATTCTCTAACGTAAGCATATGCTCCTCCTGATCGTAATGATGTTGTTGAGGCCAAAAGATTTTCTGACCCCTATGATGCCGGATCGTTATACGCTTCATGTCCCCACAATCCGAATCATGTTATTCGATTTTTAAAACCGCTTTCCTCATTATATACCATTTTCCCCAACTTTACCAGCATATTTCAAAAGCCCCACAGCCCCTTGCCGGCTGTCTGATCTTCATTTCCTAAACCAATCAATCCAATTCCTGCCATCCTCCTTGCGCCGCCTTGATTAACCTTGACAAATCCCCCGCCTCCTTCTATAATGGGCGTGTTAAGAAGGAGGATAAATGATCATGGACGCTGCTGTTAAACCGAAACAAAAATTGCTGACCACAAAAAACATGGTTCTGATGGCCATGTTTGGCGCGCTGTCGGGCCTTTTGATGTATATCCAGGTTCCCGTGCCCTTTGCGCCGTCTTTTTATAAACTGGACTTTTGCGATGTGCCCGTTCTCGTCGGTTCTTTTGCCATGGGGCCTTTGGCGGGAACCATCATCGCCGCCTTAAAGATCCTGATCTCCTTAGTGCTAAGGGGAACCCAGACTGCCGGCGTGGGGGAATTTTCCAACTGGGTGCAGGCCTGCTCCCTGTCCATCCCTGCCGCCTTAATCTATCAGCACAAAAAAAGCCGGAAATCAGCCATGGCCGGAATCGTGGCCGGAATCGCAGCCATGGTGGCAATCGCCTGCTTTACTAATGCATACATCATGCTCCCCGCCTACGCCGCTGCCTTCCATATGCCCATCGACAACCTGATTGCCATGGGAAACGCCGTAAATCCCCGGATCGACAGCCTGATGGCTTTCATCCTGCTGGCGGTAGCTCCTTTCAATCTGTTAAAGGGCGCGCTGGTGGGCCTGATCACCACCCTGATCTACAAACGGATCAGCATCCTAATTAAAACTAAAATTTAATGACTAACTTGTGTTTCCCCCGAATATGCTTTATACTAAGTAGAATAGTAAAATGATCCTAGGATCATCAAGCTGCACTTAACTGCTATTTGGAGGTCTGTCTTATGAATAAACCGTACAAAAAACATTTGCCGCTTGCTTTTTCAAAGTCAGCGGCTTATCTTTTATCCGCGCTGCTGTCAGCTGCGCTTTTTTTCTCCGGCTGCGGCTCCAGCCAGCTTTACCGCAGCCTGCCTGAGCTTCTGCCAAAGACAGAGAGCCAGCCATCCGTCAATGAAGGCGATAAGGCCGCCTTCCAGGAAGAATTTGACCGGTTAACGGATCAGATTTTCCGGGATACGGCCACTAATTCCCTCCTTGATCTCCATTATACGGTCACGGATCCAAAAGCTCTGCAGCTTAAAAAGCCGGAAAGCTTATATGGGGATTTCACCTTGGAAAGCCTGCAGGAAGAAACCGCTTCCACGGAAGAAATGCTTTCCAGGCTACAGGCCATCCCCAAAAGCAGCTTAACCCCCCAAAGCCAGCTGGACTATGATATCCTGCTGTCCTACCTGGAAACGGAATGCATGGCGAAAGGACTGGAGGAAATGGTGCGCCCCTTGGCTCCCACCATCGGCATCCAGGCCCAGCTTCCCGTGCTGCTGGCGGAGTACGCCTTTTATTCCCCTCAGGACATTGAAGATTATTTCCTGCTTTTAGAAGGCTTGGACGATTACTTTGGGCAGCTTTTGGCCTTTGAAGAGCAGCGGGCGGCAAATGGGCTTATGGTCAGCGATGACGCCATCCAGCGGATCGTAGATTCCTGCCAGCCTTACCTGGAATCCGTGGAAAAGTGCATCCTTTCCGACACCTTCTCCGAAAAATTAGAGGGACTTAAAGACTTGACCCAGGAAGAAAAGGAAGGGTATATTCTCCGCCACCAACAGTTAATCTGCGACCGGTTCATCCCTGCCTACAAACACCTTTCTGAGGGCCTGCTGCAGCTTAAGGGCACGGGAAAAATTGAAGGCGGGCTGTGCAATTACCCTGGAGGAAAAGATTTTTACCGCTACATGGTTTATGCTTCCACTGCCACCTCATGCAAAAACGTAGATACCCTGGCAAAGACAGTAAAGAAGCGGATCGATGATGATTTCAAAGCCATGGCAAGCCTCCTTAGGGCACAGCCGCAGCTCCTTGATGAGCTGGATAATGCGGGCTTTGCCCTTACGGATCCGGTGGAAATCCTTTCCTACCTGCAGGAAGCGATAAAAGAGGAATACCCTGAGCCTATCTGCAAGGATTATTCCCTCCATTATGTGCCGAAAGCCCTGGAGCCGGTATTAAGCCCTGCCTTTTACTTAACGCCCCCGGTGGATCGGCCAGGCATCAACCCGATTTACATTAACCAGGGAAGCACGGCGGCTACAAAACAGCTGTTCTCCACCTTGGCCCACGAGGGATATCCAGGCCATCTGTACCAGTCCGCCTATTTTGTAGCCCAGAAACCGGCTCTCTTCCGCCATGTGCTTTCCTTCAGCGCTTACTCAGAAGGCTGGGCAACGTATGTGGAATACCAGTCCTACCGCATGGATCCACAGATGAGCCCTTCCATGGCAAAACTGCTGTCCACGGACTCGGCCATTTCCTTGGGAATCCATGCCTACATTGATCTGATGGTCAATGACCAGGGCTGGGGCATACCAGAAATCTATGAGTATGTCAGCCAGTATTACAGCGATCCGGATAAACAGTTTTCCACTGCCCTTTACCAGGCCATGACGGATAATCCTACAAACTACCTGGAATACTATGTAGGCTACCTGGAATTTTCCGATATGCGGCAGAAAGCGGAAAAAGCTCTGGGGAAATCCTTCCAGCCCAAAAAATTCCATCGGTTCCTTCTGGATATTGGCCCCGCCCCCTTCCCGGTTATCCGGGATAGGCTTAACGCGTGGATTAAGACAGGCGGCGAAGCCCCTTAGGGTAATGGTTCTTTAACATCCCGCCCACCTGCTTTGCCCAGCCTAAGCTGAAGCCGTCAACCGTAATTAACCCCCAGCCCTTCCCCTCTGCACCCGCAGCCGGAAGGGATTCTCCCCGCAGATACCCGGCAATTTCCCTGCTGCCGCCGGGAAAATCATCTGCCCGTTTAACCTGATCCGGCTTTAGGAATAAAGCCAGGGCATGGGAAGGTTCAAAGCGGTTAGGCTTAAAGGTTCCCAGATGGAGTCCGGGGCGCAAAATTTTCATTCCCCCTTCCGGGCAAAACGCCTGATGGACGTAGTAAAGCTGTTCCCCAAAAAGCAGATACCGCCCAGGCATTGCCTCCCAGGGAAGGGGGGCTTCTTTTTTTCCAAAGCCTTCAAGGGTCTCTGCAAGAAACTCCTCAAAGGCTTTCTTTTTCCCCGGATCCTTTCCCTTCTCCCAGGGTGTTTTTCTTTGTTTTCCCCCAATGTTTCCCTTAGGATCACGAATATTTTCCTTCCCTTCCCCTGCGCCTTCCTTTTTCAGAAGGGCAAAGAAATGGCCTTCTCCCTTTATCCGGTGGGGCCAGGCACGGTAGGCCTTCCCCGCCTCATCACCGGTTTTTTCTTCGGATATCCATGCTGGATTCCCCCGGGAAAAGTCCTGAAAGCCATCCTCAAGGCCGCCCTCCAAAAGGAAAAAATCGGGATGGCTTTCTAAGAATAAGGCAATGCTTTCCTCATTTTCTTCCGGCGAAAACGTACAGGTAGAATAAACCATCTGGCCGCCAGGCTTTAGCATCTTTGCCCCCTGATCCAGGATTTCCTGCTGGCGGCTTTGGCAGAGGGCGGGGGCCTTAAGGCTCCATTCCCCGCGGGCATTTTCATCACGCCGGAACATCCCTTCCCCTGAACACGGGGCATCCACCATGATTTTATCAAAAAATTCCGGGAAATGCCTGGCCAGGCTTTCACTGTCCTCACAGGTAACGGCAGCGTTGGCAATCCCCATGCGTTCGATATTCTGGGACAGGATCTTCGCCCTGGCCGGATGAATCTCATTGGAAAGCAGGAAACCCTGGCCTTTTAGCCTGGCCGCTATCTGGGTGCTTTTCCCCCCTGGGGCGGCGCAAAGATCTAAAACATAATCCCCAGGACATGGGGAGAGAAGGCTGGCGGGAGCCATGGCGCTTGGCTCCTGGATATAGTAAAGGCCGGCATCGTGGTACGGATGCCTGCCGGGATGGGTATTTTCCTCATAATAGAAGCCCTCCTTTGCCCAAGGCACTGGGGTTAATTGAAACTTCGCCGCGCACAGGGACAGCATGGCATTTAAATCGCCTTTTAAGGGATTTAAGCGCAGGGCGCGGCAGCTTGGGGCGCTGTAGGATGCAAGGAAGGCTTCGTACTCGTCCTTAAGCAGGAAATGCATTTTTTTCAGAAATGCTTCGGGAAGGGGGTATGGCTGCATGGTTTCCTCCGGTTAAACGGCCAAAAAGGGGATGCCTCCTGGCAGTCCCCTTTTTTTGGCGGATGTTATGCCTTATCCTGTTGGATATGGGCAGATACATGGTTTGGCATGGCGATGGCCATTCCATTTAGAAGTTAACTTTATCTTCTGGGTATTCTGTGCCGTTTACTACGATGTATGCGCAGTTGTCGTCGGCTTTTATGTAGAGCTGCATCTCCTGGATTTCAATGTCTGCATGAGCCGCGCGGAATGACTCCATGGCCTTTGCCAGAAGCTCTTTTGCCACTACTTGCTTGTCGCCGTATTCAAATACGACCTTGGTGGCAGGAGATGCCGGCTCCTGCTTGGGCGCTGCTTTTTTGGCAGGGGCTTTTTTGGGAGCGGGAGCGGGGGCTGGCGCAGGAGCTGCTGTGGCTACGGCTGCCGGTTCCGGGGCTGCTGTGGGCTTGGCTGCCGTTGTTTTGACGGCTGCCGTGGTGGTTGCGGGTTTCTTGGTTGTTGTTTTTGTTGCCATAATGCTATCCTCATTTTTCTTTTCTTTTTGGTTGTTCGTTCGGGTTTTTTGACGGGCTCGGGGCGCTTTGCTGCCTCGCCTGGATTTTTCATCCGGCATGGGGTTACAGTGCTGCCGGTTGACGGGCTCGGGGCGCTTTGCTGCCTCGCCTGGATTTTTCATCCAGCATGTGTCCGCAGTGCTGCCGGTTGACGGGCTCGGGGCGCTTTGCTGCCTCGCCTGGATTTTTCATCCGGCATGTGTCCGCAGTGCTGCCGCCAGCAGGCGCTTTGCGCCTGCTGGCTCACGGGCTTCGCCCTATGAAAAAAGCCAAATCCAAAAACGCTTATAAGCAAGCTTAACGCGTTTTTGGATTCGCCTTTTTTCGCACTGCTCATGGCTTTCGTGCACATTATATCCCTCTTCTGCTCCTTTTGTCAACGGGGCATTGTGATACTGTTAACTTTTTACAATCATTGCTTTGGATTGCTTTTCTTTTTCATCATTTTAAAGGGGGTTTTTCCTATTTTTTTACAATTTTACCTTGCTTTGGATTGCTCGAATTCATCAAGCAGCGCTTTGAATTCTTCCAGTGCGGCGTTTACCGGGCGGGGGGAGGACATATCTACACCGGCCAGCTTTAATAGGTCGATGGGGGGTTTTCGGCAGCCGCCTTTTAGGAATTCCCGGTAGCCTTCCAGCACGGTTTTATCGCCTTCCAGGATGCCTTTGGCGATGGCGATGGCGGCGGAAAAACCGGTGGCGTATTGGTATACGTAAAAGGGCGTGTAGAAATGGGGGATGCGCTCCCACTCACAGTCGATCTCATGGTCTACGGTCATGTCCGGGCCAAAGTAATCGATATTTAACTGGCGGTAGATCCGGCACAATTCTTTGGCAGTCAGCGGCTCCCCGTCCCACGCCTTCTGATGGACAATCGCCTCGAATTCCGCAAACATGGCCTGGCGGAAGAAGGTTCCCCGAAAGCTTTCCAGGAAATGGCTGATTAAATACTGCCTTTCCTTTGGCTCCTTAGCCTGATCCAGCAGATAATGGATTAGCAGAGCCTCGTTGCAGGTGGAGGCAACCTCCGCCACGAAAATTTTATAGCCTGCATAGGTATAGGGCTGGCTGTGGTCAGAGTAATAGGAATGGATGGCGTGGCCCATCTCATGGGCTAAAGTAAATACATAATTTAAGGTGGAATTATAGTTTAGCAGCACATACGGATGGGTTCCGTAAGCACCCCAGGAATAGGCGCCGCTGCGCTTCCCCTCATTTTCGTAAACATCAATCCAGCGGTTATCAAAACCCTCCTGCAGGATGGATAAATACTCCTCCCCCAAAGGCGCAAGGCCGGCCTTCACTATCGCTTTTGCTTCCTCAAAGGAGTATTTGCGGTCAATCCCTTCTACCATAGGAGCGTACACATCATACATATGGATTTCCTTAAGCCGCAGCGCCTTTTTCCGGATACGGACGTAGCGGTGAAGCAAAGGCAGGCCCTTGCGGACTGCGGCCAGCAGATTGTCATACACTTCTTCCGGCACTTCGTTTTCCCCCAGAAAATAGGCGCGGCTGGAGGGATATTTCTTTGCCTTGGCGTAAAAAATTGCTTGCTTAACCTGGGCGCTGTAGATGGATGCCACCGTATTCTGGTACTGGCCGTACACCCCGTAAAGACCCTTAAAGGCCTGTTCCCGGACTCCCCGATCCCAGCTTTCCAGCAAGGCGATGTAGTTCCCATGGGTAATCCTAACTTCCTTGCCCTTCTCGTCCTGAATCACCGGAAATTTCACGTCCGCATTGTTGAACATATTAAAGATCTGGGAAGCGCCCTGGGTCGCCTCCCTGGACTGGGCAAGCAGCTCCTCTAATTCGCCGCTTAAAGTATGGGGCTTCTTCTCCATGATTTGCTCCAGCACACGGCGGTAATGGGCGATCCCATTATCCGCCTCCATAAACCGGCGCAGGGTTTCCTCCGGCAGGCCTAAAAGCTCCGGCACAATGTAGGAGGACAGCTCCGTGGCGCCAAAGGTCAGGGACTGAGCCTTTCCAAACATTTCCTGGTACTTCTGATCCCCCGTATCCTGATCCGAGCGCATCCGGGCATAGACGTAAAGCAGCTCTGTCATCTGAGAAGCTTCGTCGTCAAACCTTAAGCAGTCATACACCATATCGGCTGACTGGCCTAAATGCCCCTTAAATGCCCGGTAGCCTTCCAGCTTTTCCTTTGCCTGGGCAAACAATTCCTCCCACGCCTCATCGCTTTTAATCATGTCCTCTAATTTCCAGGTAGCCTCCTTCGGCACTTCACTTCGTTTAATCAACATCTATTTCCCACTCCTTTCCTGCACTGCCCGCTCCCGGCGGCAAAGCTTCCTTCCCGAAACGTTTGTCATTAGGTTAAATCCAGCCCGACACCAGGGGAACCAGCGCCACCGTCATCAAGCCAGCCACGGCTATGGCCAAGCTGCTCATCGCTCCTTCCACCTCCCCCAGTTCCAGGGCCTTGGCCGTCCCCAAAGCATGGGCGCTGGTTCCGATGGCCAGGCCCTTGGCTACCGGGTGGGTGATTTTCGCCAGTTTGCACAGAAACTGGGCGCAGATATTGCCGGCAATGCCGGTAATGATAATGGACATGACCGTCAGGGTGACGATCCCTCCTGCTTCCTGGCTTACCCCCATCCCGATAGCCGTAGTAATGGATTTGGGAAGAAGGGTCACATAGTGCTCATGCCCCAGGCCAAATACCCTGCACAGCAAAAATACGCACACTGCGCTGGTGATTACCCCGGAAGTAATCCCCACCGCTACCGCCGCCAAATGCTTTTTCAGCAGACGAAGCTGGCGGTATAAGGGGATGGCCAGGCACACAGTGGCCGGTGTCAGCAGGCCGCTGACAAACTGCCCGCCCTTTTCATAAGCTTCATAATCCACGCCGGTAAAGATAAGGAAGACCATGATCATTAAGATCGCCAGCAGCAGCGGATTAAAAATCGCCAGCTTAAGCTTCCGCCTCAGCATAAGGCCTGCCAGATACGCTCCTATTGTAAGGAAAAACCCAAAATATATGCTGTTTTCCAAAATCTCTTTCATCCTTATTTTCCCTCCTTCCCTGTTTTTTCCATTACCAGCTGGGTGATTTTTCCGGTAACGACAAACACGATCACCGTGGAAACCAGGTTAATCAGCAGATACGGCAAACCTACCGCTTTTATCTGATCAAAATACCGGATCAGACCCACCCCTGCCGGGATAAACATGGGAGACATATTGTCCAGGAGGAACTTCCCCGTCCCGTCCACATCCTCCGGCTTCACCATCCCAAAGCACAGCAGGGCAAGGAGCAAGAAAAGCCCATATACTCCCGCTGGGATAGGAAGGGGCAGGATTTGGTTTAACATCTCGCCAATCCAGGTAATTCCCAGGATGATCGAAATCTCTTTTGCAATTTTCATCATATTCCTCTCTTTCCGCCTTGATCGGTCAATCCTCTCTTAACACAGCCAAAGCATTGCCCGGCAAATCACTTCTAGGGTCTATAACGCTACGCCAAAAGACCTTTTGACCCTGGTATCATTCTATCACCGGTGGAATTTCCTGGCAAGGCGAAAATTTATGGCCGTTTCCGCCTGGACTTTTCCGCCTTACAGGCTTATAATGAATGATACGGGTAACGAACACTTATTTGCGTTACCAAAGTGTCTGAAAGGAGACAAAAAGGTTATGAGCGAAAATTGCAACCATGACTGCAGCTCCTGCGGGGAAAGCTGCAGCAGCAGAACCCAGGAGCAGACAAGTTTTTTAGAGCCGCTGCATCCAGCCAGTTCAGTAAAAAAGGTAATCGGGATCGTCAGCGGAAAAGGAGGCGTAGGAAAATCTTTAGTAACCTCTATGCTGGCGGTAGCCATGAACCGCAAGCAAAAACGGACGGCCATCTTGGACGCCGATATCACCGGCCCATCCATCCCCAAGGCCTTTGGCCTGGACAGCGAGATGATCGGAACCACCTCTGACGGCGCACTGATGATGCCAGTGCGCACCATGAACGGGATTCAGGTGATGTCTGCCAATCTGCTTCTGGACAACACCACGGATCCGGTGATCTGGAGAGGGCCGGTAATCGCTGGGGCCGTAAAGCAATTCTGGTCGGAAACCTTGTGGAAAGACATTGATTATATGTTTGTGGATATGCCTCCGGGAACAGGGGACGTGCCCCTGACCGTATTCCAGTCCCTGCCAGTAGACGGGATCATTATCGTAACCTCCCCCCAGGAGCTGGTATCCATGATCGTGGCAAAGGCGGTAAATATGGCAAAGAAGATGGATATTCCTATCTTAGGCCTGGTAGAAAACATGAGCTATTTATCCTGCCCGGACTGCGGAAAGAAAATCGCCGTATTTGGGGAAAGCCATATCGACCAGATCGCCAAAGAGCAGGGGATTCCGGTTTTAGCTAAACTTCCCATTGAGCCCAAGATCGCAGAGCTGGTGGATGGAGGAAAAATTGAATACCTGAAGGAAGACTGGCTGGCAGACGCCGTAAAGGCCGTGGAAGAAAGTTGATAAAAGGATTTGCTTATGAATATGAACCTTAACCCAAACAGCGAGCTCAATCAGTCCATTGTCCGGGTTTCCACCACCGTGGAGGTTCCGGAAAGCCTGGTTCATGTGGGCAGGCAGTTTCAGCAGATTATGATGATGTACGCCTGCGCCATCCGTGAAGTAAAGACGAAGCTGGAAGTGCTAAACGATGATCTCTCCGTAAGGAACCAGAGAAACCCCATCGAAATGATTAAATCCAGGGTAAAGAAGCCTGCCAGCATTGTAGAGAAATTAAAGCACAGAAACCTTCCCATCTCCCTGGATTCCGTGGTCAACAACTTGGACGACGTAGCCGGAATCCGGGTAATCTGCTCCTTTATGGATGATATCTATGAGGTGGCAGATATGCTGATCCGCCAGGACGATGTGCGGGTGATCGCCATCAAGGACTATATTAAAAACCCGAAGCCCAACGGCTACCGCAGCTATCACCTGATCGTCGAAGTTCCCGTTTTCTTCTCGGATCAGAAAAAATATATGCGGGTAGAAGTCCAAATCCGCACTATTGCCATGGATTTTTGGGCCAGCTTAGATCACCAGCTAAAGTATAAACGGGAATTCGTGGACGGCTCCAACATCAGCTCCGAGCTGAAAAAATGCGCCGATGTTATTTCCCAGACCGACGAGAAAATGCTGGAAATCCGCAAACAGATCGAAGCCCAGGAGGTGGCTATCCGGGGATAGCATAAGGGGGCGGCTACCAGAAATAGTAAGACAGGGTTTCGGTGATCCGGAACCCTGTTTTTTCATACAGATTAACCGCGGGCTCATTCCAGGAGGCTACCTGCAGGAAAACCTGGGCTTTCTCTGGAAGCTGCGCCAGCACGGCGGATAGAAGGCTCTTTCCCCAGCCCTTCCCCCGCAGCTTTTCTTGAATCTCCACATGATAAAGATAATAGCGGGAATCATCGTAAGGAAGGAGGCTGCAGGTTCCGATATAAAAACCGTCCGGTTTGGAATATCCACAGAACACCTGGCTTTTTGCCCCTTCCCTGTCCTCAAATCCTTCTTCCCCTGTATCCTCCCTCTTAAGCTTTTCCTCTCCCCTAATCTCCAAAAGCTTACGGCTCCCATTCTCCCCAGACCGATCCTTCTCCCTCCAGCCTTTTAATTCCAGGACCATCCGGTACTCAGAATACCCGTATGCCATCCCCAAGGCTTCTGCCGCCGCCAGCCCCTCCGGGCTTTTCCCATCGGAAAGGAAGGCCAAAGAAATCTCCCGCCCCAAAAGCTCTTCCTGCCCCCCGGCAAAATCCTCCAAGGCTTCCAGAAGGCGGCAAAAGATCCCTTGCCTGCGGCTTTTTGGCCTGGTAAAGGCGTAGCATTCCCACTCATCCTCTTCTGCCAGACAGACTGCCAGGCATCCAAGAAGGTTCGGCTCAGGAGCCTCCAAAGGAAGCCCCTCCCCGTCCCAGGCCCAAAAAACCTCTTCCACGTCATCCGGAAAGGAAAGGGTGATCGGCTCTGCCTGGCGGCAGGCAGACAAAAGATCCCCCAGGGCATTTTTCTCCCAGGCGCATAAGACCTCTGCTTTTCGATGCTGTATAACCATCTTCCCTCCTAAAGACCCTGCCTTTTCCTTATTCCGCCAGCCGGCTCCTGATCCTCCTAAGCACCCCGGCTCTCTCCATGTAGCTCACAATCGTAAAAAGAAGCAGGGAATCCACCGGCCACATTACCATATTTTTCAGCGTCCGGGCGGGAAGCAGCACCATGAAGGCCTTGCCGTACAGCATGGACATCCACAGCGTGTTCATCAGCACATTGCAGATCACCACCACCACCAGCTTTGCCGCCAAAACCCGCCGGAAGGTAAATGGACGCTTATACAGCATACTGCCGTAAAGTATGCCTCCCGTTATGGCCGTCAAGGTAAAGCCAGGGAAAAACTGGCCGGAGGGCTTCATCATAAATTTAAGCAAATCCAGTATCCCTCCGAAACACCCGCCCACCACCGGCCCGAACAGGTAGTCCACCAGCCGGTTAGGGATATCCGCAAAGCCGATGCGGATATAGGGACCGATCTCAATGGAATAGTACCCTAAAATCACGGCAATCGCCCCAAACATGGCGCAAACGGTTATGGTTCTCACCTGTTTGGCCTCCTGGCAGGACTGAGTAAACAAAGTTGCTAATCTCCTCATCAAAATTACCTCCTTTGCAGAACTCATACTACTACAACGGAGCTTATCAAATCCTGGAAAAATGCTGACCATGCAGCAAATGACGGGACAAAATGCCAATCCTCTGCCCTGCCGAAGATATGCTCTCAGATTGCAGCGGGATGCGGCCTATGTACCGCAAGGCTCCGGCACGCCGGGGCTCTTTTCGTCCTGCTGACAACTCCCTGTTCAGCTGGCACTTAACGCACATAAGCCTACTCTGCTTTTTTTATTTCCGCAAGCAGGGAGCCAAGCGCCGTGCTGCGGTATATTTGACTTAACAAATATGATTATAACGGATAGGAGAAAAAATGCAAGCACTATTTTGCCTCGGAGCCAAAATCCTTCCTTCCTGCCATCTCCATTAACCGATGGACGGCAAGGGCTATCCCCGTCCCCAGCAGGGCGCCAGCCAGCACATCCGTAGGGAAATGGACAAACAGATACAGCCGGGAAAAGCCGATAAGCCCGGCCAAAAGGAGAGCCGCGCTCCCCCATCCCTTATGGTAAAGGAAAATGCTTACTGCCGCCTCAAACCCGGCCAGGGTATGGCCGGATGGAAAAGAAAAATCAGCAGGATTTGCCACCAAAAGGGCTATCCCCGGATCAATCCAGCAAGGCCGCTGCCGTCCCACCAAGGGCTTTAACAGGCAGTTCCCCAGGAGAAAACCGGCTAACAGGGATAAAAGCACTGCCAGCCCCCAGGCTCTGGTTTTCCTTGCGCAAAACAATACGGCTCCCAGCACAATCCAAAACCAGCCTGCATTCCCCAAAAAGGTAAGGGCAGCCATCACCTGATCCAGCCACGGGGCGTGAAGGCCCTGCAGCCAATAAAGAAGGGTAAATTCCATCCTGCCTCCTTTCCTCGTTTGCTCATGCCAAAACGCTACAAATCCGTCCCAAACACAATCCCCGCGTCTTTCCTGGCCGTCACCAAAAGCTCCATAACCAGCAGGGTTTGACCCAGCAGATCGTAACAGGCCGGGTAATCCCCGCTGGAATACTGGCGGCAAAACTCCCTGATCTCACTGGCCAGGGCCTTATCCGGCCCTTCCTCGCTTAATACCTCCCTGGCTTCCCCCCGAAGGAATTCCGCATACCGGCTGGCACTGACCGGCCCCTCCAGGCGAAGGCAGCCCTCATCCCCCTGGATCATCCCAAAGCCTGGGCTGCCCGAGTCCTTTGCACCGCAGCACACCGCCTGAAACCCGTCATAGCCCATGGTAAGCACCCCGGAGGTATCAATCCCATTAAACCCCAGGTTTGCCGCATACCGCAGCCACTTGGGCCTGCCAAACAAGGCAACCACAAAGTGCAAATTGTACATATTCACATCGTACAGGCAGCCGCCGGAAAGAAGGGGATCAAAGGCAGGAAGGATCTTTCCCTCTAGGTAGGCATCGTAGCGGCTGGAGCGCTTAGAGAAGTTGCACTGCACCAGCCGGATAGCCCCCACCAGGCCAAGGTTATTTTTCACCGCAAGGAAATTCTTTGAGCTGTCAATCTTGCACGCCTCCCAGAGAAACAGCTTCTGCTTCTTGGCAATCCGGATCAGCTCCCAGGCTTCATCGTACTCCGTGGTAAAGGGTTTTTCACAAATCACGTGCTTCCCGGCCAAAAGAGCCATCCTGGCATACTCATAGTGCAGGCTGCTGATAATCCCAATGTAAACCGTATCAATATCCGTCCTGGTGAGGAAAACCGGATACTCCGTATAAATCTCCCGAATATGGTAGGAATCCGCCAGCATCCGTCCCTGGCTTAAGCTTCCCCGGCGGACGCAGAGCGCCTTAACCTTCACATCCGGGATTTCCTCCAGAGCCTCCAGCAGGCTTTTGACCACCATGCCGTTTCCCACTATGCCCAATTTCATCCTTTGTTACCCCTTCTCTTTCTGGGGAAGCACATCCTGGAACATCTGATCCATCTCCAAATACGTCTTCTTTAGGGAAACAGGCTTGCCGTCACGGCCCAGGAAACAGTGCTTGGTCTCGCCTACGCACCGCAGCTTGCCGGTCTCTTTATCCGTCACGGAATACTCTATGGTCATTTTAATCCCATTATAGGATTTTAAGATTGGGATAATCAGCACCGTATCTCCAAAGCGGGTCATGGATTTATATTCACAGGTCAGGGAGAGCACAGGGCTGATAATGCCGTGCCCCTCCATTTCCTCATAGCCAATCCCCATCTGCCGCATTAAATCCGACCTGGCTTCCTCAAACCACCGGATATAATTGGAATGATGGATAATGCCCATCTGATCCGTTTCATAGTACTGCGTCTTGTGCTCATACGCCTTTAGCTTCAATCAAATCATCTCCTGTTTTTTCATTCCATTTTCTGCTTCTTAATTTTACCACAAAAAGAAGAGCCTTTCCAGCCCCTCTTTTTTAATTCCTATTTTTCGGTTTCTATCTTGGTAACAGTTCATGGGACTCCCTATCCTTTCAGACGGTAAAGCTCCCCATATTTTTCCTTTAAATACCGCACGTAATACTGAGGATTAAAATCTTCCCCGGTCACGTCCTTTAAGATCCTCCTGCTGTCCTTTAACTTTCCATGCTTGTGGATATGCTCCCGCAAATATTCCCGGATCACCTCCACCTTCCCCTCAGCCAGCAGCCCATCAAAATCCATCTCCTTTTTCATATGGTAATAAAGCTGCGCGCCGAAAGCGCTTCCTAACGCATAGGAGGGGAAATAGCCAAAGGAGCCCTGTGACCAGTGGATATCCTGAAGTACGCCTTCCTTCATGGTTTCTGGCCGGATGCCTAAATACTCCTCGTACTTATCCGCCCAGACTCCCGGAAGCTCCTTCACCGTCAGATCCCCTTCAATCAGTTCCTTTTCCAGTTCATACCGGATCAGCACATGGAGGCTGTAGGTCAATTCATCTGCCTCCGTGCGGATAAGCCCAGGCTCCGCCTTATTTACCCCGCGGACGAACAGATCCAGCCCTATGTCCGTCAGCGCTTCCGGGAAAGCCTGCTGCAGTTTCCCGTAAATGGGAATCCAGAAATTCCGGTTCCGCCCGATGATATTTTCAAAAAACCTGGACTGGGACTCATGCATCCCCATGGAAGCCCCCTCGCCCACAAACGTCTGGGTCAGCTCGTCATCGATCCCCAGCTCATAGACGGCATGGCCCGCCTCATGGATCACGGAAAACAGGGAACTATCCAGATTTTGGTTATAATGGGTGGTAATCCGTACATCCTTATTGTGAAGGTTCGTGGTAAAGGGATGGGCGCTGACGGCCATCACCCCCCGGGAAAAATCAAATCCCACGTATTCCGCCAGGAACCGCCCAATCCTTTCCTGCTGCTCATCGGTAAATTCCCCGGTCAGAAAATCATCCCGAACCATCACGCCGCTGCTTTTCACAGCCGTAAGCAAGGGGACGATCTCCTGTTTTACCGCGCCGAAAAATTCATCCAGAACTTCCATGGAAAACCCCGGCTCATAATCATTTAGCATCACGTCATATTTTTTCTGCCCATCCTTAGCCCGGTATCCGGCAAATTTTTTCTGGAAGCCAATCACCTTTTCCAGCATGGGGGCAAACTCATCAAAATCATCCTTTTCCTTCGCCTTTGCCCAAACACGGGCGGACTCAGAGGCAAGGCGGGCAAACTCCTGATATTCCTCACGAGGGATGCATCCAAGTTTCTCCAGCTCTTCTGAAAGCTCCCGAACCTGGGCCTTTTCCGCCTGGGTTAACCCCGAATCCTCCCGGCAGGCCTTTGCCAGCTCCTTCACCTTATCCTGGTTCACCACGCCAAAATACTCGCCGGACAGAATGCCGATCACCTTGCTGGTCAGCCGCCCCGCCTCTTTTGGCGCAAGGGTTTCATTATCCCACTCAAATAAAGCCATCGCCGCCTTTAAGGCCATGGCTCGATCCAAATACGGCTTTAACGCATCAAATGTCTTGCTCATATTCTCCTCCGTTCTGCACTTTCTTTTCCATTATGTCCGAAAAAATCTTTTCTATTCCCTGCATGATTTAGAACTGTACCTTAATTGAGGATATCCTGCCGGAAATTAAAGCTGTCCTGCCGTCTAGGCTTTTCGGAACCTCAATGGTGGACTCCGTGTGAACCTTTACGTCAAAGATCATCTCGCTCCTCCCCCCTCTTGCCCGGAGGGGCTCTTTTTCATCCGACAGATACAGCGTGGTTTCTCCCATCCACAGACCGTATATCTTCCTGCCTTTCTTATTTAAATTATACTCCTTTGGAATCCTTAGTTTCGTGCCTGTTACCTTCTCCTCTGCCGAACCGATTGCAAACATACTTACCTATCCGCCTTTCCTGTCTTAATTCAAGCTAATAATATGACACCAGGGCCAAAAAGCCAAAAATCCGGTAAAAGCTTGCCTGCATCAGGATTTTTGGCCTTGGGACCCGCAAAATTCTTCATTGTAAATTTTACCATTAAGGCAGAAAAATATCCAGCGTTTTTATAAAACTTTATGGTTTTTTCATTTTCTTCTTTCAAAAATTTGATCATTCGATTATGATAGAACAAAGAAGCGAATTTATTTTGGAAGGAGATGCCAAATCCATTGAGAACAGATGCCAATTCTAAACCGTTAAGCCAAAAACAAAAATTTTCCCTCTTAGCCCTGATTCCTGCCTACTTTATCCTGGCAGGCCTGTTTTTCCAAACCCCTATGGAAATCCTATCCGGGATGGCCACCATCATTAAAGAGCCGGATTTCCTGATCACCGACTACTTCCTCATCGGAGGGGTAGGGTCTGCCTTTGCCAATGCCGGCCTTCTCACCCTGCTCAGCATCCTGATCCTTTACCGGCTGGGCCTGGAAATGGACGGCCATACCATCACCTCCTGCTGCCTGATGTTCGGGTTCTCCCTGTTCGGCAAAAATCTGTTTAATATCTGGGCCATTCTCTCCGGCGTTTTTTTGTACGCAAAATACCATCGGACATCCGTCAAGCGGTACATCTATATCGGGCTGTATGGAACCAGCCTTTCCCCCATTATCACCCAGGTCATGCAGATCCCCCACATCTTTGCGGCGGCGCGGATCATCCTCTGCGTCTTAACCGGGCTGGTAATCGGCTTTGTGCTGCCTCCCTTAGCCACCCATGTGCACGCTTCCCACAAAGGCTATTCCCTCTACAATGTGGGCTTTGCCTCCGGCATTATTGCCACCGTAATCGTATCCCTGTTTAAATCCTTCGGCATTGAAACCGCCTCCCGGCTTATCTGGTCCTCCGGGCGCAACCGGGTTTTTCTCTGTATCCTGGGCATATTGTTTGGAAGCATGATCCTATCCGGGCTAATCTTTGGGGGAAGGGAAGCCGTCAAGGGCTATTTCTCCCTCCTCGCCTACAGCGGCCGGGGAATTGACTACCTGAAAGAATGCGGCGGCCCTGCCACCGTGATCAATATGGGGGTAAACGGCTTGTTTGCCACCTTATTTGTGGCAGCGGTAAAAGGAGACTTAAACGGCCCCACCATCGGCGGCATCTTTACCATCGTAGGCTTCAGCGCCACAGGAAAACATATCCGCAATATTTTCCCCATCATGTTCGGCGTATTTGCGGCAAGCCTGACCAAGGAATGGCACATCAACGACCCATCGCCTATGCTGGCCCTGCTCTTTTCCACCACCCTTGCCCCAATCGCCGGGGAATTTGGCGTCCTGGCAGGGCTGATCGCCGGATACCTCCACTCTTCCGTGGCATTAAACGTCGGGATTGTGTATGGGGGGATGAACCTGTACAATAACGGTTTCGCCGGGGGAATCGTGGCCATCTTCATGGTTCCGGTAATCCAGTCCATCATCGACCATCGCGCCAAGGCCAGAAGCGGCCTTTCCCTGTAATCTTCCAAAAGCCGGCCATATCCGCCAAAAACCAGCCGATGGGAATGGCCCACCATATCCCAAGAACGCCGATCCCTGGAACCGTGGACAACAAATATGCCAAAACCACCCTGGTTCCCAGGGAGACCACCGTCAGGATCAGGGACATCTCCGGCTGGCCGATGCCCCGGAAATACCCATAGAGAAGGAACAGTATCCCGATCCCGCAGTAAAAAGCGCCTTCTACCCGCAGATAGGACACGCCAATGCGGATAATCTCCGCCTCGCTGCCATCGATAAATATCCGAAGAAGCCAGGGAGCGGCCCAAAAGACAAGCACAGACACTGCCAGGCAAAAAGCCATGGACACCTGCACCGCCCCTTTGATCCCCTCCTTTACCCGATCCTCCCTGGCCGCCCCGTAGTTTTGGGAAGTAAAGAGGGAAAAGGCATTGCCAAACTCCTGCGCTGGCATATAGGCAAAGGAATCGATTTTCACCCCGGCGGCAAAAGCGGCCATCACTGCCGCCCCAAAGCTGTTTACCAGCCCCTGGATCATCAGAATGCCAAAGTTCATCACCGACTGCTGGATGCAGGCCGCCGTGGAAAAACGAAGCACTTCCCGGACGGATCCCGCCAAATCCCCGCCCTTCAAAGCTTTCTTTCCCGGCCGAAGCCCAGGCTCATGAACCCAAACGTAAACCCCAAGCCCAAGCCCGGAGAATGCCTGGGCAATCACCGTAGCAAACGCGGCTCCCCCAATCCCAAAGCTAAAGCGCACCACAAACACCAAATCCAATGCAATATTGATTAGCGCCGCCCCGCCTAAAAACCACAGAGGCGTCACAGAATTCCCCACTGCCCGCAGGAGGAAAGCAAAATAATTATACAGGAACACAAAGAAAATCCCGGCAAAAATGATGGATACGTACTCCTTCATCATGCCCAAAAGACCCGACGGAACATTAAGCAGGAAAAGGATCCCATCTGTCCCTGCATAAACCAGCACATTCAGCGCCAGCGTCACCGCCCCGATCCACAAAAAAGCGATGACCATGCGGTTTTTCATCCGCTCCTCATCCTGCTTTCCAAAATAAAACGAGTATATCGAACCGCTTCCCATGCAAAGCCCGATTAATATGGAAGTCAAAAACGTCATCAGCGTGTACGCCGAACCTACCGCCGCCAGGGCATCCGGCCCCAGGAAACGGCCTACAATCAATGTGTCCGCAAGGTTATAGCACTGCTGGAGCAGATTCCCCAGGATCATGGGGCCTGCAAAAGCCAGCATGGTTATGATCACATTTCCTTTAGTCAAATCCTTCTTCATAAAAACCTCCAAGGCTTTATCGGTTAATGTGTACCGGCACATTCATTACTGGCCCTGCTTTGAACCAGCCAATGGCGCGCGCCCGCAGGAATTTACGCAGCCATCATGCGCCGT
Source organism: Lachnospiraceae bacterium (assembly GCA_910575565.1). GTDB lineage: Bacteria > Bacillota > Clostridia > Lachnospirales > Lachnospiraceae > Caccovicinus. The sequence goes on from CAJTFL010000007.1 coordinate 70,074, forward strand.
CTCCGTTAAGCAGTGGGCAATAAGCTGCATACGCAGGAAAGAGGATGTTTGCAAACATCCTCTTAAGCCTTAACGCACTTCCCGATTTTCATGGTATTTCTTTTTATTTTCACGCTTGCACAAATACATCATCGTGTCTGCCCGCTCCAAAATCTCCTTCAGCGTCAGCCTTTCTTCCTTCTGGTGCAGCTCAATCACGCCAAAGCTAAAGCTGGCCGGGTAAGGCTTTTGATTTTCCGCCACCATCTGCTCCAGGGCCTCATGGATCTTTTCATTCACCACATCCTTATGGTAGCCGGGCAGAATCAGGCAGAACTCATCTCCCCCTATCCGGGCAAACACATCCGTGGTACGAATCTTGGTCTTAATCAGCGCCACAAAGCTGCGGATATACTCGTCGCCCTCTAAGTGGCCGAACTTATCATTTACATACTTTAATCCGTCCAGATCCATATAGCACAAGGTAATTTCCCGGTTCTCCTTCAAGGCTTCATCCATATATTCCTCGAAATACCGGCGGTTTTCAATCCCCGTGCCCGGATCGTGGTAAGCCTTATTGGCAAGCTGCCTGGCCTCGTGAGCCTCCTCCGTGGTATCCATAATCACATGGGCATACGCCTTCTGCTCCTGCCATTCCGTCAGGAAAGAAGTGACCTGGTAAACATTTCCATGGACATCCTCCGCTTCCCAAATCGCATACGGCTCATCGCTATCCCAATTTAAAATCTGGGGCTTAAAGGACAGCTTATAATGGCAGACATCGCAAAAATCCCCTTCTTTATGCCTGTCCGCATCCTTGATCGTCTTTCGGTTGCAAAATAAAATGTTCCTTGTCCCCTTCTCCACTACCAGGATCCACTCGCTGCGCTTTTTCGTCAGCTCCGCCAGCAAGTGGTTATAAGGCTCCTCCTCCCGCAGCTTCCTCTGCTCCACTTCATGCTGCAAAAGGCCATCCTTCTCCTGCAGCCGGGCAATCATCTTATTTACCGTATGGGAAAAATCCCCTGGGAAAGAAGCCTGGCAGGTGTAATTCCCGTCCAAGGCCGCCTCAAGGCAGCTCTTTGCCTCATCCACCGACTCCCGCAGCCGGATGATTTCCTCCCCTAGTCTTCGGTACGGCTCATCCAGCTGCGCAAGCCCCGGATCCTTTATCTGCTGGTCACGCAATATGCTCTGCAAATACCCTAAAAGAATCTCACCATTTCGATCTGACATATGTAACCTCTACTAAATTCATACTCTGATGTTGGGGCCAAAAGTTCTTGCCCCTATGATACATGGACTGCTTATTCTGTGTTGAATCATTGTAATCATAGCATATTTGGGGAAATATAGCAAGTTAAATACCGATTGCCTGCGGCAGGGCATTTGAGCCTTGCCGCAGGCACGAGCAATGAGGCAGGCCCTTGCCGAATGCACGAATTAGTAGGCTTCTGCCTGTCCCTGGTTCAGCAGCTTAACCGCGGAACTTGTGCCAATCCTCGCGCAGCCCTCCGCGATAAAGGCTTCCAGATCCTGGACGGTTTTCACCCCGCCTGCCGCTTTTATTTTCACCTTCGGGCCAATATGCCGTTTAAACAGCTGCACGTCCGCAATCGTTGCCCCGCCGGTTCCGAAGCCGGTGGAGGTTTTAATATAATCCGCCCCTGCATTCGTCACCGCATGGCACATGGCGATCTTTTCCTCCTCGGTCAGGTAGCAGGTTTCAATGATAACCTTTAAAACCTTGTCCCCAGCGGCTTCCTTTAAGGCTTTAATTTCCTTTTCCACCGCCAGGTAATCACCGTTTTTCACATCAGAGATATTGACCACCATATCAATCTCATTTGCGCCGTCCCCGATTGCCTTTTTTACTTCCGCCACCTTTGCCTCTGTCACCGAATAGCCCAGAGGGAAGCCTACCACCGTGCAGATATTGACTTTGTCCCCATACGCCTCGCAAATCCGCTTAATGTAGCAGGGCGGCACGCAGACCGATGCCGTATGATACTGAATGGCCTCGTCGCATAATTTCCGGATATCCTCCCACGTTGCAAACGCCTTTAACTGTGTGTGGTCAATGTACTGATACAGCTTCTCATTATCCATTCTTAAATCCTCCATGGCTAAAACCAAACCAAATAATAATAGGGCAAAAACAGTTTCCCGATCGCCCCCGCTTCTTTCACAAACCGCCCCACATCCAAAAATACCGGGCAAAAGATCAGGCTTCCCAGAAGGAAAAAGGGAATCAGGCAGCACAGGCCTTCCTCCGAAACCGTGACCTTTTTTAGCCCTAAAGAAAATAAAGCTACCGCCAATGCATAAAGCAAAAGGAGCGCAGCCTCCTTACCCCATCCGCCAAGCTCCCCGCAAACCCACAAAGCCGCCATTCCCGAGGCTGAGGCCAAAAGCACAGGCGCCAGCAAGCTGGCCAGCCTGCACAAGCCCTTTTGCGCCCAAGGAAGCATCAAAAACAGCCCCTGCCGCTCATCCTTTCCTAAAGTTACCGCCCCGTACAGGCCGGTAATAAAGATGAATACGGCCATAAATCCCCTTACCGGGAAAACAGATCCCATATGGCCCTTTTGGACATCTCCTTCTGAAGCTGTATCCGCCCAAGGGCTGCCGTCCCTCTCCCCATATTCATCACAGACAACCCGGAAGGTGCTTCCGTTTTCCAGGAATAAGTCGTACCATTCCCCAGCGGCTGGCAGTTCTTTCCCATCCGCCGCCAGGCTGCCGTCCCCTAACCTTTCGCCACCTCCACCATCTTTGCCATCTCCAAAAAGCCCGTTCTCCAGGTAATCCAAAAACAGCTCCTTGTCATACGCTTCAATCATCAGCGAAAACACCGTTTCCGTGGACAAAAGCCCTGCCACCGTGGAAGGCGATTCATAAAGGCTTATGGCTCCTTTAAACTTTTTCCCCTTAAGCTTTTCTTCCAGGCCTTCATGGATCACATATCCGCACTCGGCCTTTCCCGAAGCCACATCCCGCTTCAGCTCCTCCTCATCCCCCGCCAGATAGAAGGAAAACAGGCTGCCAGATTCCCCTCCGTAACCAGCCAATTTCTCCGCCAACTGCTTGGAAAACCCATCCGGATCTTCTTCCTCCCCATAAACCGCAATCCGGATCCCTGGCTGCTCTTTTTCCTCCTCCCGCCGGAAAAATGCCGCTGCCACAGGAAGCACCAGCAAAAGCAGGAGAAATGCAGGCCGTTTTAAATATCGTTTGCCAGAGAGAACCAGCCACGCTATCCATCTTGTCATCTGCACCTCACCCCCGCCGCCAAAAACCCGAAAAGCACCGCGTAGCTCCCTGCACCCAGCCACGCCTTAACCGGGATCTCTCCCAAAACCGCTCCCTTCCCGCAGGCTAACATAGGGGCAAGGGGCGTCCAGGCCGAAAGCTGGCGGATGCCTTCCGGGAGGAAAATATCCGGGATCATGCCGCCGGAAAAGAACAGAAGCACCATAGCGGAAGCGGACAAAAGCAGCACCCCGCCTAAAAGCGTCCCGGCACACCCAAAAAGAAAAACCGCCATGGACGCCGTAAGCAGGCACATCAGCGCCAGGGAGGAAAAAAAGGCCCAGGAAAGCTCCAGAAATCCTAAGGATACGGCCGTCCCGCCAAAGACAAGCCCCATGGCAAACAGCAGCGTCCCCAGGCCTATGATCTTTGCCCATGCAGCCTGAAGCCTGCCGATCCCCAAAAGCTTAAGCTTTTCCTCCATCACCCGGCTTTCCCCGGAAAGATAGCCTGCCGCCGGGATTACCGCAAAAAACAAAAACAGCACAAAGGCGCTGATCCCGTAAAAAGCAAAGGGGCTTACCTCCCCTGAGGCATTAACCTTTCTCTGCTTAAAGTAATTGGCCCGGGGAAGAGAGTAAGATAAATAAATCTCGTTTAATTCCTTTTCCAGCTTCGGGATAAGCTCCCTTCGCCCGGCCTCCTCCAGCAGGCTGTCCCCCGCATAGATCCCTGCCTGGGCGGCTCCAAGGGTTCTGGCTCCCGCCATGGTTAATTCCTTGAACACAATGGCCTCCAGGCTGTTTTTCGGCAAAAGAATGTGAATCGGGGGGTTTGTCCCATCCATGATTCCACGGATCATCCCCTCCGGGATCCGCATAATGCCCAGGATCTCCCCCTTTTTCAGGGCTTCCTCTGCCTCGCCCTCATCCATGAAGGAAAAATCGCAAAGGCTGCTTACGCTGTCCAATGACCCCAGCATCTCCACGGCCATCTCGGCCATCTTATCCCCCTCAGGCAGCACTACTCCCACCGCGATCCGTCCCAAAGCCTTCTCCCCGGACAAAACTTTGCCCGCGGCAAAGGCCGCCGTGCCCAGCATAAGCATAAGCACCGCCGCCCCAGCCGCCATATAAGGCAAACGCTTCCACGCCCGCTTTAACTCAAGCCTTAAAAAATTAAGCCCAACAGACATCCTTTTTCCCCAGTCCCTGAAACCGTTTTAAAACAAATCGCCGAAAGAAGCTTCCGCTTTTTCTTCGATCTCCTCACCTACAGCCCCCCAGTCAGACAGATCGGCCTCCAGCACGTCGAACACCTGACCCTCCGGCTCCTCAATCTCCCCTTCTAAGGGCTTTAAGCAGAATTCCCCTTCAAAGGCCATATGCTGATCATTAAGGCTGTCCTCAATCCGCAGTTCCTCCAAATCCATATGGATTGACTTTCCTTTTTCCAGTTCATCCACCACGGCCTCCAGAGAAATGCTGGCTACCTGAAGCCGTTCTGCCATAATATCCAGCTGCATCTTCAGATCGCCGTCCGCCCGGCCATAGGACATAACATACTCTCCTCCGACCCGATCTCCTACTACATTCATCTCTACGGAAATCCTATCCGTCAAGGCCTCTTTATCAAACGTCCCTTCCCGCTCCACATTGACGGTAATCCGCTCCCCGTCATTGGACAATCCCGCCATGGCTTCCAGATTCTGCAGAGGATGGCTGCCTCCTTTCAAGCTGACCTCAAATTCCACGCCGATAAGGTCGTCATCCGCACCAAGGTTTGTCTCGCCGGAAAAAGCTACCAGGTTCCCTTTCCGATCCAGGTACACCACCATCTCCACATCATCCAAGGTCTTATCCAGGATTCGGATTAATTCATCCGCCCTGTCCTCCACATCCTGATAAACATCATCAAGGAGCTTTTTCGGGGAATCCGAGGTAAAGCTTTCCCCCATAACTTGGCTAAACCGCGCCATCAGCTCCAGCTGGTTCAGGAAATCATCCCGCAGGATCTCATCCTTCAGGAAAAAGTCCGAGGATTCCTCCAGGAAATCAATCATGGCGTCTTTGCTGATTACGACAGAATAACCTTGGCATTTCTTTTCCTTGCCGTCTACCGGAAAGCTTTTCTTATTCCCCTTCTCCTTCTCCACCGTCAGCGCTTCCTTAAACTTATCCTTTGCTTTACAGCCTTCCCGGTAACGGTTAAGGAGGGCATTTAAGTCAAAGGCGGGATTCTCCGTATCATACGCCCGATCCAAAGTCTCATTAACTAAATCAGCCAAGGCATCTCCATCCACCCCTTGGCTTTGCAGCACGGCTCCCGCCATAGGGGAATTCTTTAGCTTTGAGCCGAAATCCCCGCTCATATCCAGCAAGAAGGCATAGGAGGAAAGCTGGGGAACCGCCGCCATAAGCCGATCATCCCCATAGTAAACTTGTGCGTCAAGCATCTTCATCCCCTGATAAGAAAAGCCCACATCAGCTGAAGACTGCTTACGTGAAGGACTGAATTTGGCATCCAGGCTAAATCCGCTGCCCACAAAGCTTTGGGTTCCCCAGAAAGATGTATCGGACAGCGAAAGGCTTATCCCTTCTTCCACATCCTGGCTTTTTGCCATCTCCGCAAACTGGGAAAATCCAAATATTTCCTCCCCGGGAAGCTCCTTCTGGGAATCATAAACCTGTTCAAAAGCGGCAATCACCTTTTCCTTTGGCGTCTTTGCCGTAAGGGCAAACACAGCCGCCGCCACGCATCCCGCCACGGCCACGGCAGAGACCGTCCCTATGGCAATCCACTTGCCCTTTCCCCCTTTTTTCCTCTCCGGCATCATGGCCGGAGCAGGCTCAGGAATCTGATACAAGGGGACTTCATTTACGCCGCCCCCTTTTGCGCCGCCGCTCCCACTGGCATTATCTACCCTGGTTCCGCAATTCGAGCAGAACATGGAACCCTCCGGCAAATTTTCGTTGCAAAATGGACATTTCATCCTTCTTTTCCCTCCTCCGTTTTCTTTTCAGAACACCCTTGCAAAAATCAGCCCGGCAAACGCCATAAAAAGGATTTATGCCGTCTGCTATGATATAAGATGATAGGGCAGGGCCGCAAAGCTAACGCTTGCAAAGGTTTTTCCCTTATTGTGATTTTCCATGAAACTGGGCAATCAAAGACCGAATCGTCTGCCTGCCCTCCACAAGGTGCAGCACTCCGTCCCGCAGCACATAAACCCTGCTGCACAAAGACAGCTCATCCAGCTCATGGGAAGTAAGCACCACGGCTCCGCCATCTGCCATATACCGCTTCAAATACTGGCGGATAGCCTCCTTGCATTCCAAATCCAGGGCAGCTCCCGGCTCATCCATAACCAAATAAGGCGCATGGCCAGACAGGGCACAAGCCAGGCTTAACCGCTTCTTCATCCCGCCGGAAAGATGGCTTACCGTCATCTTTTCCATGGACTTTAGCCCCAGCATGGCCGCAGGGCCTTCTTCCAAATCCTTAAGCATCCCGGCCCTGCTTCCCCGATGCCAGAGGGACAGGTTATCCCGCACCGTAAGCTCTGGGATTAACGGATTCTCCTGAGGCACATAGGCAACCTTCTCGTAAAACCGCTTCCGATTGGCAAACAAGTCCACCCCATCCGCCTCCAAGCTCCCTTTATCCGCCTTTAATGCCCCAGCCAGGATGGAAAGAAAAGTGGTTTTCCCGCAGCCATTGCTGCCCACAATCCCCACACAGCTCCCCGGTTCAGCTTCAAAATCAATTCCCCGCAATATGGCACGTTTGCGATACGCTTTGTAAATCCCCTTTGCTTTAAACATAGCAGCCCCCTAAATAAGATCCGCAGACAAAAAATCTTATCTGTTCATTATAATCTATATGGGAGGGATTTTCAAGTGCAGGGAAAAAATCAACCGAAAGCTGTCACAAAACTTGGCGCTTCCACAATATACGGCGGAACTTATCGAAACATCCGGCTTATATATTGTGGAAACCCGCTGTTTTGCGTCAGCCCCCGGTTGATCGTATTTCACGTTATTATTTCACATTACTATTTCACACTATTTCTTCACATCAAACATGGCAGCGTCTGGGTAAGTTATATACACTTGGGAGGCAAGATAGGCGGCCTGAGCCTGCCCTGCCGGATAGTCCCCTGATGCTTCTTCCTCCCAAAGGCCTTCTCCCTGGGCAAAGGAGGCCTTTTCTTCGTCTTCCTTGGCCAATCTGGCTTCCTCGTCTAAGATGGCCCTCATAATGCTTCCCTCTTCGGCGGCATCATCTGCGGATACTTTCGGCGTAAAAAGCTTTCCCTCTTTCTCCGTCTCCTTCTGCCCCACATCATACTCAGCTGCTTCCTTTGCAGCCTTATCCAGGCTGTCACCTTCCTCCTGGCCGGCTCTTTTAACCTGGCCCAGTTCCAAATCCTGGCCAAGGGCAGCATTTTCCTTTTCCTTTGTATCCTTCCCGCCTTTCTGGAGCTCTATCCCATCGGGAAGCCCTTCGTATTCCTTGCTGTCCGTAAACTCATGCATGGCATCGTCCAGGGCAGCCGCCTTAAGATGCTCCATGCGAAGCAGTTCCCGCTTTTTCTCTCTGGAAAGGCCGGGAGCCTTCCAGATCGTCTGGATCCGTTTAACGGCAGCGGCGGCCTGCTGGGCTTTCAGCTGCTCTACCTCATCCTTAGTCTTGCAGGATTCCAACGCCTTCTCGTAAGCCTTCCGCTCCTGCTCGATGGTCTTGGCCTGCTGATAAGTAGATGGGTTATAGGTTTTCAGATACCGCATCTCCTCGGCACTAAGCTTTTTCCCTGCAGTCAGCTTTATCTCGATGTCCATCTCCATCTGGCTGGAACGCTTAGGCGGGGGAGTTTTCTCATCTACCTTATTCTGGAATGATTTATCCACAAACTCAACCTTATCCGGCGCAAAATCGCTTTTCTCCTGCCGTTCCTGCCACCGCGCCGCCATCTGCATATTTTTCGCAAAGGAACTTAAGGACGTAACCATCATGATTCCCATAAAAATCCCCCCTTTCACTGGTTATTAAGTATATCGTCGGATTAACGGTAATCTTAAACCAGCGCAAAGAATTTCTTCGGCGTCCTGGTAAACACGGTAGAGCCGATAACAAGAAGGAGATAAATCAGCAGCAGCATCCCGGATATGGCCTGGGAAAGCTTTATTTTTCCAGTGCGCAAAAGAACGACAGCAAGAATGGACGAAAACAAAAAGATACATACAATAACGATAGTTTCCCTGGATGACCATATGGGATAGTATCTGATGAAGATTTGGAAAATATCCAATGGGGTTTGCTCTCCTTTCCGTCCGCCATGGCCAAGTTAATCTTAAGATATAATTACACAATAAAACAAAAATGACAATCTTTAAAATATTTTGCATTACTTTTTAATCATCCAACACCCCTTAAAATTTGAATCCATTCAATATTAAATCATCCAAAGCAAAAGAAAAGAGCCTTGTCCTAAGGCTCAAAAATGTTCATTTTCTCTCTTATTTATTCCATAATTTCCGGCAATATTTTCACGCAAAACAAAGCCTTCCTACCGGCAGCGAGGCATTTATTTTCCAGCGCCGCCATGCAGAAAGGCTTTAAATTTGAAGCAAATTCTGTGGCATTTATTTTATTATTTTACATCCATATTGTGCATTCAGCAAAAATCCAGCAATAAATCCGGCAACAATTAAAGCAACAAACCAAGCCACAAAAATGTCCTCACCGGTATTCCACCCACAAATACACCGCCCCAGTTACCGCCAGATAAAACCAGGTAGCCGGATTGGAAAACCAGGTGGTGAAAAAGGACAGCACCATATACATGGCAACCTGGGCGTAAAACACATACCCTACCGGATTTTTTAACTGCCTTGCCTTCCTGTTTAAGAGAAAGCAGGCCGCGCCAAGGATGGCCGAAAACAAGGCTACCCCAACCACCCCGAAATCATAGTAGGCGTCGTAAATCAGCGTCAAGGTGGTCAGCTCCTCTTTATTCACATATATGGGATAATTCACCAAAGCAGGAACCAAAAATTTCAGCCCGGTCAGCGCCCATAAGGGGAACAGCATCCGAAGCCCGAAGGCATGGCCGGGAAGGTTTGCCACCAGGAAATCAAAATTATCGTAATTATGGGCGATATAGATGTAAGGCTGGGTGATGAAGATCGGCATTGCCGGGTTTTTCATCTGGAAAATCCCATTTAGATAGGCCACATCATGGCTCCTGGCTATGGTCAGCACTAAATAAGCCGGGATCATTGCCCCAAGGAGCGCTGCCCCATGCCACAGCCGGATCCGGCGGTTTACGCCAAGGACGGTAAATGCCGCCATCCCTGCCGCCAAAATCAGCTGAAACCGGGACACACACAGCACCGGGATCAGAAGGCTTACCGCCGTGAACAAAAAAGCCAGCACATTGCGCCCTTTCTTCCGCTCATCCTTTCCCAGAAAATACAGCACATACAGGGAAGGAACCAGCACACAGGATACGGTAAAATAGTGAAGGCCGCTAATATGGAAATAGGAATAGGCATGGGGAACGCCCCTTAGAAAAAAAGGGACGTAGCCTAAAATCAACGCTTCCGCCAAAAAAGCCGCAGCCGATATCCCGGTAACTATGCCAATAGCCGTAAACAGCGAACCTTCAAACTTCCGAAGTTCCATCCGATGCTCCCAGGGGAGGACGCCGCCCCTTCCCCTGGCCTGCTTCTTCATCCAGTGCTGCCCTTTATCCTCCCCCAGGATACGTCCCGCCAGCCAATAAGCCAGATAAAAAGACACCACTGCCAGGAAGAAGCAAAGCCAGGTCATCCCGCTCCACTGCCGCTGAAGGCTGCTTAACTTAAAGCAGGACAACCCCTGCCCGCCGATAAAGAACAGGCAGAACAGGCCCCGCAGATGAATTAAATTTCCCGAAGCCCGGTAATCCTTCCAGTACAGCCAGACACCGGCCAACATAAGAACCAGGCCGGATGGCAAAAACCATCCCAGCCTGGCAAAGATAAAACAAAGACTGTAACTAATCAGATAAATGATCATGCATTTACAAACTCTTTCATGTAATTTTCCACTTCTGCCGCGGTGGCAAAGCTCATGGCCTTATCTGCAACTGCCAAAAGCTCCTCGGTGCTGTATCCGGTAATCAGCTTCCTTGCCCGCAGGATCGCAGAGGGGCTCATGCTGAATTCATTCAGTCCGAATGCCAGAAGCAGGGGGATCATCATGGGATCGCTGGCTGCTTCGCCGCACATCCCTACCATGATGCCAGCCTCCCTCGCACAGCTGATAATCCGCTTAATGCTGCGCAGCACCGCCGGGTTAAAGGTGGAATACAGATAGGAAATCTTATCATTGCCCCTGTCTACGGACATGGTATACTGGGTCAGGTCATTGGTCCCGATGCTGAAGAAATCCACCTCTTTGGCAAAAATATCCGCGATCAGGGAAGCGGCAGCCGTCTCCACCATAATGCCCAGCTGAATCTCTGGGTTATACTTAATCCCCTTATCATCCAGCTCCGCCTTGATTTCCTCCACCAATGCCTTCACTGAGCGGTACTCATCAATACAGGTAACTAAGGGAACCATAATCTTAATATTGCCGAAAGCGCTGGCACGAAGCAATGCCCGAAGCTGGGGACGGTACACGTCATCCTTCCGATCCAGGCAGAAGCGGACAGCCCGGTAGCCTAAGAATGGATTTTCATCTTTTTCAAGCCCCATATATGGGATTTCCTTGTCGCCGCCGATATCCAGCGTCCGGATAATCACCGGCTTTCCATCCAGGGCCACCGCTACCTTGCGGTAAGCCTCAAACTGCTCTTCCTCCGTGGGCATGGCATCCCGATCCATAAACAGGAATTCCGTGCGGAACAGGCCTACGCCCTCGCCATCGTACTGGAGCACCTTATCCACGTCCTCCGGCTTGCCGATATTGGCAACGATCTCCACCTGCACGCCGTCCTTGGTAATGGATGGCTGGCCGATGTATCTTTCCAGCTCCTTCTTTTCCTTTAGGAATGCCTCCCTCTTCCCCTGATACTGGGCTAAGGTAGCGTCATTCGGGTTAAGGATTACCGTCCCATCGGAGCCGTCTAAGATAATGGCATCCCCATTCTTAACCTCATCCAAAATCCCTGCCAGGGCAACCACCGCCGGGATCTCTAAAGCACGAGCCAGGATAGCGCTGTGAGCGGTGCGTCCTCCCAGCTCCGTCACGATCCCGGCAACGTTTGCCGGATTGATGCCTGCCGTCATGGATGGAGTCAAATCCTTTGCCAGGATCACGGAACCTGCCGGAAGGGAAGCGATATCCACGGACTCAACGCCTAAAAGCACCTTCTGCATCCTGGTTTTAATATCCCGCATATCCGTAGCCCTCTGCTGCATCAGCTCATCCCCCATGGAGGCGAACATTTCCGCATAGTTCGTGCAGACAGTTTCAATGGCAAACTCACTGTTCACCTGATCCTTTTCAATCATGCTTTCCACTTCGCCTAAAAGCATGGGATCCGAAAGCAGCATAATATGGCCGTTTAAGATTTCCGCCTCTTTCTCGCCTACCCTTGTAGCCAGATCGGCGGCCAGCTCCTCGGTCTGTTTCCTGGCAACTTCCAGCGCTCCCTTAAAACGCTGAATCTCCGCTTCGGAATCCGCGACTGCCTCCCTCGCAATCACCAGCTCCTTTTCTTCCACAACTGCCACCTTGCCGATGCCAATGCCGGCCGAAGCGTTTGTACCCTTGTACATAATAATACCCTCCTCATGATTAATTTATGTCCAAGCCCTTAGCGCGCCATACGATTACGCTGGCATGATTACACGGACACGATTGCCTTTAGCCAGCCGTAACCGCGCCAGCGCCTAAGGAGCCTGTAACCAGATTTACGCGGCCCTATTCTCCCAAACCGTCCCTCACGATTTTTACAATGGCCGCCAATGCCTCCTTTTCGTCTTCTCCCTCACAGACAAATTCCAGCTCATTTCCGCTTTTTATGCAGGCTCCCAAAACGCTTAATACGCTTTTTGCGTTGGCTGTAGTATTGCGGAAATGAAAATGGATGGAGGACTTGTATTTAATCGCTTCCTTGCAAAGGATCCCCGCCGGCCTAAGATGAAGGCCGCTGGGATTTTTGACTGTCACTTTCTCGCTAACCATACTGTCCCTCCGTTATTGCATGGCCTCCTGGCTGCTCTCGCCGTTTTCCTCCTGGCCCGGTCCGGCAAAAGTCGTCTCCGAAGGCTCTAGTGCACTCTCGCTGTCCAATATGCCGTTCCCGGAAACCTCCCTGGCTTCCGAAAGCTCGCTGCCCGTCTCCTGGCTGCTCTCTGTCTCCCTTACGGCAGCCTCCATGCCAGGACCTGTTTCCTTTGATCTGACCATAACCTGGAAATCCGAATACCCAACCACGCTGAAATTATCCCGCAGCCCCTTGAAGGTAAGATTTCCACTGTAATTTCCCACGCCCATCCCGGATACATCCATCTCCAGTACGATGTCCGCCACATTCAAAAGCTCCAAATCCTCAGAAAGACCTTCTACCGTTACCTCGATGGAATCTAAGCTGTATTCGTAATAATTCTGATCCGACTCCCCCTCCCGGATAATCCGGTTCGTGGGAACCTCGATCACCCTCTGGGAAAGCTGTCGCACCAAAAGCGTTACGTTAACCTGGCTGTTCCAGGGAATGCTCATCCGATCCTTGTCCGGCAGATAATCCTCCACATCCACCGAAATCAGCTTGTCCCCTGAAGCGCCCTCCAAATCCAGGGCGCTTGCCGGAATCCGGATAGATTCGATGGCAGAAACCAGCTCATCAGGGCCTACTACCGCCACATCCTCCGCCGTAGCCTGCAGCCCTACGTACCGGTAGCCGCTTGCCGCCTGGCCGCCTACCTCAAACACCAGGGGGATCCGCCTTGACTTTAATATCTTGACCGTATAGGTAATCTCCGGCACATTAACCGTCACCCGGCCATCTAAAGCCAGCTGATTGTTATTGGCATCGTAAAAGACGGGAATTGCCGTCCCGCTTATCTCTGACCGCAGCCCCTGGATATTCACCTCGATGCCCACTGAATTAATCTGGCCGATTACAGACTCCGGCCCTTTCACCGTCACCATATCCTCGCTCAGATCATACCCGGCCACTTCATACCCATCCGCCTCAAAGCCGGAAGGATTCACCTTTAAGTCAAAATCCTTAACCTGGATCTGCTCCGTCTTTATCCGGACTACCGCAGGCTTGGCCGTCACCGCATCCACCAGGTAATCCTTATTATTCAGGACCTCCACGTAAACCGGCACGGTTCCTGTAGCCGGGTAGTAATCCGCCAAATCAATGTACGCCCGGAAGTCGGAGGAGGACACGCTCATCCGATCCTGCGTCCGCACCTGGTAGGATATGGAAACGCTGGTCCGCTTGCCTTCTATCTCATAATACAGATCGGCTTTCGTCATCACTTCCCCGTTCACCACGTCCAGGAGAATCTCCTTCCTGTCCGTCGTCTGAGGATCCGACACATTCACCACTGCCAGCCATACGAAAAAGCCCACCACCACCGAAAGGATCTTAAGACCTAGGTTTCGGGTTAGAATTTCTTTCATTCTTCAGCCTCCCCTTCCATAATTTAAACTTGCCGGCAGGAGCGGCCTTCTCTTCTGTATCGCTTGACAGCGCCTTCTTTAAGGTTTCCCCATCGTTAATCCTGGTCAGCTGTCCGCCTTCCGCCAGAGTCACCCGGCCCGTTTCCTCCGAAACCACGATGGTTAAGCTGTCCGTGGCCTCGGAAATCCCTACTGCCGCCCGATGCCTGGTTCCCAGCTCCTTGCTGATGGACATATTGTCAGAAAGAGGCAGGTAACAGGTAGCCGCCGCCACCCGATTGCCCCGGATCACCACTGCGCCGTCATGGAGAGGCGTGTTGTGCTCAAATATATTAATCAAAAGCTGGCTGCTCACCAGGCCATTTACCTCGATCCCGGTGCGCTCAATATCCTTTAGGGAATCCCCCTTTTCAATCACCATAAGAGCCCCCGTCTTAACCTTAGCCATCTCAAAGGTTGCCCGAACCAGCTCATTCACCGTCTTTTCCGTAAATCCCAGCTCTTCCTTCCCGTCATCAAAGGAAAGGATGTTGGTAATGATGTTTTTGCTCCCCAGCTGTTCCAGCGCCTTCCTTAGCTCCGGCTGGAAAATCACCAGAAGCGCCGTGGCTGCAATGGCAGCCGTTTTCTCCAAAATCCAAAGAATCGTCCGCAATTCAAATATGGCCGCAAACACAGTGAACACTAAAATCACCGCCAGGCCTTTTAACAATGTCCACGCCCGGGTATTCTTAATCCAATATAAGACCTCATAGATTAAAATCGAAATAATCACGATCTCGATTAAATTCTTTGCACTGATTCTTTGTAAAAATGACAGCCAGGAGCGAATACCTTCCATTAGTTCCGCCATGGTGCCATATCCTCCCTTCCTAAACCGCAACTGCTTAAAGCTCCTCACAGCTGCCTTAAACCGTTTTGCTTTCCAAGCCCAATTTTTATTCTTTCCTTTTATTAATCCGCTGAACCTTCACATCCGGCGCAGTAACCGCCACCTTGGGGACAGCCTTCACGTAATAGTAATAATCATCATCCTGAAACTGCAGATATTCCGTCCGGGTATAGTCAACCGCAAACACAAAAAATTCAAAGACAAAGGCCAAAACCATGGAAACCAGAATGCCAACGATCATGGAACCTACCGATAAGTTAACATCCATCCTGGAATTCCCGAAAAAAACCACCGCCAGCTCCACAACCACGCCTGCCGCGATGGCTATCGTCCAGGCATAGGCCACCGCCAAGCTCTTAATCAAGTACACCACCACGGCAGCAGCAGCAAAAGCCAAAACCATCAGAAGCATCAGCTCATTAGACAAAAGGCTGTTTAAAATCTGCATATACTTCTGGGTAATGTCGATGGCCGCGGCTCCCGCCAGCACCCCCGCGTTCTGCTTGGCATACACCAAAAGATAATAGAAAAACACCCCCATGCACATGGGAATCAGCGCCGACAGCCCGCAGGACAACCCGATAATCAGCGGAACCACGAAGGGAACCTTAAGGAAAAACAGCATAGGAGTAACCACCATCACCACGGAATTGCCCGGCTGGAAGCCGCTGTAAAGGATGGATACCGCCAAAACCAGGATGCCGGTAATCACCGTCAGCTCCAAGGATACGCTGTATAAATGGATCATCATAAACACTGCCGCAAGGCAGGTCATCACGCTTACCGGCAGGAAAGCGCAAAGGAAGCTGACCGCCAGAAGAACCAGCGGGCTTTTCAAAAATTCATGAAATCCCAGATTATGGTTCAGCAGGATGAACACCACCAGGGAAAAGAAGAATTTCCTGACCGCATCCACGACAAAGCTGTGCCTTCCGTAAAAAGCTTTCAGGCGCTCCTTAAATACCAGAAGACCGATCATAGCGAACGCCCTCCTTTGACATCTCCTTCACCTTGTTTTGATACTCATACCGCTTTTCCAGCCGCCTTAGCTTGGAAATATATATCCGCATACCGGTGACGGAATATTCGTACCGCCTCCAATACACCACCGCTGTAACCAGCAAATACAGCACCAGGCCAATCCCGTAAATCATCACGAACCACTTTCCCACGGACAGCAGCATATCCACGCGGATATCCGCCAGCAGCTCCTCCAAATGGTACAGCACCCAGAGGACAAGCCCTAAGAGGCAGCACAGCGTGTACCCGAAAAAAGCCCCTAACAGATGGCGGCTGATATAGTCGCTCCTGAAATAGCAGCTCAAGGGAAAGATTTTTTTCCCTTCCTTTTGCTCAAACATGGCAATGCTTGTCATCAGTTTGATCTTCTCTTCATTAAGCATCTTGCCGCTCCTTCTATCCGGCTGCCCAAAGCCCTGCCGACACAGCGCCTGGCGGCAGCCCGAAACACTTCTTCCTATTGTAACATATATTCCGCCTCTTTGCGAGTAGTAATGCCAAATTTTTATAAAATTGTAATGAAAGTGCAGAAAAAAACAAAGGGGCTATCGCTGAATTACGTATTCAGGACAGCCCCTTATTTCACTATTCTTTAATTTCCCCTTTTCTTAGAAACCACATCAAAGATAACTGCCGCCAAAAGCACCAGTCCTTTTACCACCCTCTGGTAATTGGCATCCACGCCCATGATGGACATTCCCAGGTTAATGACACCCATCAGCACCGCGCCGACGATTACCCCGGGAACCGTTCCGATCCCGCCGTATGCGGAAGCTCCGCCGATAAAGCAGGAGCCTATGGCATCCATTTCATAATTTTGGCCATAGGTGGGCTGAGCCGAAGTCATGCGGGCGATGGTCAGCATACCGGCCAGCGCCGCCAAAAGCCCCATGTTCGCATAGGCAATGAAGTAAACCTTATCCGTATTGATTCCAGACAGCTTGGTCGCTTTCTCATTGCCGCCCACGGCGTAAAAATAACGCCCTGTAGTGGTCATGGAAGTAATGTAGCCATAAACCAGCACCACCACCAGCACCCACACAAGAGCCGCCGGCACGCCCTTGTGCTTTGCCAGGTTAAAGGTAAACCATAAAATCACCACGCACAGCACTGACACCTTCGCTGCCATCATCTGGAAGGAGCCGGTTTCATAGCCTTTCTTTTTGCGGGCCATGTAACCCTTAAACTGGGTAAATGCATAAATCGCGCAGGCGATCACCCCTGCCAGCATACAGGTTAAGTTAAAACCCTCCATGCCAAAGAAATCCGGCACATAGCAGTCGGCGCCGCCGCCAAAGATCTTGATAAACAGCTGGTTGCTTAAGGAAACCGTTTTGCCGTTCAGCACCACGTTGGACAGTCCCCTGAACACCAGCATACCGGCCAGAGTAGTGATAAACGGCGGAATCCGCACGAACGCAATCCAGAACCCCTGCCATGCGCCGATAAGCAGGCCGATAAGCAGCATTACGATAATGGCCAGCCACATATTCATTTTGCCGGATTCCATCAAGGTAGCCCCCACGGCTCCCACGAAACACACCACGGAGCCAACGGACAAATCGATGTTCCCGCCGGTAAGAATGCATAAAAGCATACCCGTCGCCAGCACGAACACATACGCATTCTGGGCAATCAGGTTATTGATATTCTGCGGAAGCAGGATCTTGCCCTGGGTTCGCCAGGCAAAGAATGCCGTGACCAAAACCAGAACCAGAATCATCGTATATTTTTTTACAAATCCCGTTACACTTGTTTTTCCCATCCTTACTCTCCTTTGCTTGACTTTAGGATACAGGACATGATCGCCTCCTGGGACGCCTCCTCCTGCCTAAGCTCCCCTACGATCTTCCCCTCGTTCATTACGTAAATCCGATCACTCATACCCAGCACTTCCGGAAGCTCCGATGAGATCATGATCACGGATTTCCCTGCCGCCGCCAGTTCATTGATAATGCAGTAAATCTCATACTTTGCGCCCACATCAATGCCCCTGGTAGGCTCATCCAGGATCAGCACATCCGGATCGGCGAACATCCATTTTGCCAAAAGCACCTTCTGCTGGTTCCCTCCGGATAAATTTCCCACATTCTGCTCCACCGTAGGGCATTTCGTCTTTAATTTCTCCCGGTATTCCTCTGCCACCGCAAACTCTTTGTCCTTGTCAATGATGGTGTAGGAGCTTACCCCCTTCATATTGGCAAGGGTGGTATTCGTCTTAATGGGATTGCTCAAGATCAGGCCATTGCCCTTCCGATCCTCCGTCACATAAGCAAGCTTATGGTTAATGGCATCCCGCTCGTTTTTCAGCCGGACTTCCTGGCCGTTAATCACCAGCTGGCCGGAAATATTCGTTCCGTAGCTTTTTCCGAACACGCTCATGGCCAATTCCGTCCTCCCGGCCCCCATCAGCCCGGATATCCCCACCACTTCGCCCTTATGCACTTTGAGGGATACGTGATCCACCACCTTGCGCTCCGGGTAAAGGGGATGGTAAACCGTCCAGTCCCTTACCTCCAGGTTAACGCCGCCTATCTTTACCCCCGGCCTCTTCGGGAAGCGGTCAGCGATCTCCCGCCCCACCATTCCCTTAATGATCCGATCTTCAGAAATCTCATCCACGCCCTTCGTCAGCGTCTCAATGGTCGTCCCGTCCCGGATTACTGTGATCTTGTCCGCCACGTAAGCCACCTCATTTAACTTGTGGGAAATGATGATGCAGGTCATGCCCTCCCGCTTAAACTTAAGGAGCAAGTCCAAAAGCGCCTGGGAATCCGTTTCATTTAAGGAAGCCGTCGGCTCATCCAGGATTAAAAGCCTTGCCTTCTTCGCCAAAGCCTTCGCAATCTCTACCAGCTGCTGCTTGCCCACGCCGATATCCTTAACCAGCGTCCGGGAAGACTCCTTCAGGCCCACGGTCTTTAAATGGATATCCGCCTGTCCGTAAGTCTCGTTCCAGTCAATGGCAGCCTTCTTCCCCCGCTCATTGCCCAAAAACATATTCTCCCCAATGGTCATGTAAGGGATCAGCGCCAGCTCCTGGTGGATGATGACAATCCCCTTTTCCTCGCTGTCTTTAATCCGGCCGAACCTGCAGGCTTCCCCGTCATAGACAATCTCCCCTTCGTATGTGCCGTAAGGATAGATCCCGCTTAGCACATTCATCAGCGTTGACTTTCCCGCCCCGTTCTCTCCCACCAGCGCATGGATCTCCCCTTCCTCCACCAAAAGGTTCACATTATCCAATGCCTTTACGCCTGGGAATGTCTTGGTAATCCCATTCATCTCTAGCAAAACCTTTGCCAAATAAACCCCTCCCCGCTTTTCTCTTCAAAACAGGCGGGCTATGAAATAACCCGCCTGGACAACCTGCCGTATTGTTTATGCTGTTTCGCCAGCCTTACTGGAGATCCGCCTCGGTGTAATATCCGGAATCAACCAGCAGTTCCTTGTAATTATCCGCATCCGCAAATACCGGCTCGCAGAGGAAGGAGGGGATAACGCCTGTGCCATTGTCATAAGTTTCCGTATCGTTTACCGGAGCTTCCTTGCCCTGCATAATGGCATCTACCATTTCAACCACCTTGGAGGCCAGTGTCCTGGTATCCTTAAAAATAGACATGGACTGTTTCCCGGCAATCATGTTCTTCACGTTAGCAACGTCGCAGTCCTGGCCGGTAAGCACCGGGTAGCTGCCGGTATAGTTTGCCGCCAGGGCGTTAGCTACACCAAGGGCGGTGGAATCGTTGGAAGCAAGCACGACATCCAGCTGCGTTCCGTCTGCGTAATAGGAAGACAGGATGGTTTCAAACCTGGACTGTGCCGTTTCCGTAGACCAGTTAGCCGTGGCAACATCATCCTTTTCCACCTGCCCGGAAGGGATAACCAGCTTGCCTTCATCGATATACGGCTGAAGCACGTCCATCGCGCCGCCGTAGAAAAAGTTCACATTGTTGTCCCCTGGATCGCCGGTTACGATTTCCATGTTAAACGGGCCTGCCTGGTTCTTCAGATCCAAGGCGTCTACGATATACTCGCCCTGCTTCTGGCCTACCAGGTAATTGTCAAAGGTAGCGTAATAAGAAACCGCGTCGGAATTCATGATCAGACGGTCGTAAGCAATAACCTGTACCCCGGCCTCCTTTGCCTGTGCAAGGACAGTCCCCAGGGAATCGCCGTCGATGGAAGCAATGACTAAAAGCTCACACCCGTCAGAAATCATGGTTTCAATCTGGGAAACCTGGGTTGCGATTTCATTGGAGGCATACTGCAGCTCGACCGTATAGCCTGCGGCTTCCAGCTCTGCCTTCATATTGGATCCGTCCTGGTTCCATCTCTGCAGATCCTGGGTAGGCATGGATACGCCTACCAGGCCGCCGGTTTTGCCTTCCCCTCCGGCAGCATCTTCCTTACTCTCAGCTTCGCTGGCTTTTTCCTCTTCAGCAGCCTTTGTCGTTTCTGTCTCCTTGGGAGCCTCCGTAGACTCTGCAGCCGTGGGCGTGGAACCGCCTCCGCATCCCGTAACAAGCGCTGCCGCCATAGCCGCACTAAGCAAAACACCAAGTAATTTCCGTTTCATCATCTTCCATTTCCTCCCTTATTTTGATAGCTTAACTATACCACAATTCAGGCAGGACAAACTTGTCTTTTTCTGTATATTTTCCATAACAGAATCAATATTTCCCAACAAAAAACTGGACATTTTTGTGTTCCTTGGTGCATCAACCACAAAAAAGTCCAGCAATATTTCTTTTTCTTAATCAACAGCGACAATTACCTTCCCTGCTTGCGCACATTCAGGTAAATATCACTCTCCTCATGGTATTTCCCGGTAATCACCTCATCCATATTTTCCCTCGTCACCGCCTCCGGCTCCAGGCATTCATAAGGAACCTCATAAGTTCCGTCATCCATTCTCCCCTGAACATCCAAGGGCTCCCCCTTCGCCAAGGCCACCGACATTTCAGCCGCCCTGCGGGCCAGCTTTTCCACCGGCTTGTAGACAGTCATGCACTGGGTTCCCTCTGCGATGCGCTGGCAGGCATCCAAATCCGCGTCCTGCCCCACTACGCACACCTTCCCGGCCAGGCGCTGCTCGGAAAGGGCGCGGATCACATTCCCGGCAATGCTGTCATTCCCTGCCATAATCCCCCCAGGAGGCGGATACTGGCTTAAGTATGCGGCCGTTGCGGTAAACCCGGTTTCCGCCAGCCAGCTTTTCGCATATTCCGTTTTTACCACTTTAAGCTTCTCCCCCCTGACGGCCTGGTCAAATCCTGCCATCACCTGGGGCACATTGTAGTCCGCCAGCGGGCCGCAGACCTGCAGGATCTCCCCCTCACCGCCTAAATGCTCCCGCATATGCTCCCCCATCAGCCTGCCCACCTGCCCATTGTCAAAGGAAATATACAGGTCCACATTGGCATCCAGGATCAGGCGGTCATAAGCCACCACCGGGATCCCTGCCTTCTGAGCCCGCCCTACGGCATCCACCAAGCCTCTCCGATCCTCGTCGCTTGCCACCATCACCACCACGATCACATCCATGCCCTTCTGGATAAAATAATCAATCTGGGCAATCTGCTCCTTCATATCCCCGTTAGTATTCTGCACATTCACCTGGGCTCCCAGCTCCTGGGCCGCGGCCACAAACACATCCCTGTCGCGCTGCCACCGCTCGATAATAAACGAATCAAAGGTAACGCCGATCTGAATCTTTTCTTCCTGCGCCTTGGCAGAAAGCTTCCGGGGCATCCCCTGCCTGAGGCAGGCGGAAAATGAGAACAGGCAGATACACAGCAGCAGACAAGCCGCTTTTCGGTATGCTTTTTTCATCCTCTCTCCTTTTCCCGGAATTCCGTAGGCGTCATCCCTGTATTTTTCTTAAAAATACGGCTGAAATAATTGGGATCGCTGTACCCCACCGCCCCGCAGATTTCTTTCATGCTTTTATCATTCCCCACAAGCAGCTCCTTGGCCTTCCTAATCCGCAAATTCGTTACATATTCCACGAAATTGCACCCTGCCTCATCCTTAAACAGCTTGCTGAAATAGTACGGGCTTAAATCCATCTGGCGGGACACCTCATCCAAGGACAGATCCTTATGGTAATTTTCCTGGATATACGCCTGCGCCCGCACCACAAGCTGGTTCTCATGCTCTTCCTTCTTCGTGGTCATATTGCGGCAGCTCTCGCCAAACTTCCCCACAAACCAAGGCTTTAGGGAAGAATTGCTCTTAGCATTGACCACCAGGGGCAGATAATTCCCACGGTCGCTGAAATGATACGTCATGCCGCCGTCCAAATACGCCTCATGCTCCGCAAACAAGACAAACTCCAAGGTCTTCAGCCGCACGCTTACATCCTGCTCATCATAATTATCCAGCATCCAGTCAAAGTATCTGGCGGCCGCACGCTCGCATTCGTCGCTCCTGCCGCTTTTCAAGCTGTCAAACAGTTCCTTCTCCAACTCTATCGGGTACTCCTTATCATACCGGCACTGGATCGGCAGATCGTCCGCATGAGCCACGCTCCCGGTAGAATTGGCCAGAGCCTTTAACGCTTCCTCATAGGAATCCATGCTCTGATTCAGCTTCCTCGCCGAACCGATGCCGATGCGGAAGCGGATATCCGTCATCTGCTTCAGCTTCTGCACCAATTCCCGGCATACCTCAATCATGCCAATCCGCTCTTCATATCCCATTTTCGCCTGATCCATAGGGAGGAACACCGGGATCTTATTAGAAATCACTGCCCCCACCACGCAGTTCCAGGTTCCCTTAAGGATTTCCCTCACCCGGGCATAGTTCATCTGCATACGCACCCCGGCATCCACCGTGTTCGGCACAGAGCTTCCCGGATGGTCATCCCCCACTGCCAAAGCCAGCATACAGCCCCAATCCCCGTACAGCCCTAAAAGCCGCCGGTAATGATCCATGTCCTCAATACGCTGATCCTGGAACATGATCGCGTAAATAAACCCATTTTCAATGGCAGGCATAAGGTTCTCCAATTTTTCCTTGATCTTTAAATCATCGCTCCGCTTCTTCCTCTTGGAATCAACCGCCTTAAACGCCTTTGCCAGTACCTCCGTAATGTTTTTCGCGCCAAAGGGCTTATTTATGTATTCCAAAACCCTCAAGTTAATGGCTTCCTTCGCATAATCAAATTTATCGTAAGCAGAAAGAATGATAAACTCCACGGATGGATTGCTTTTTTGGATCTCCCGTATAGCCTCTATGCCGTTAATCCCCGGCATTTGAATATCCATGAAGGCAACATCCGGCCGAAAAGTTTCCGCCAGCTCAATCACGTCCCTCCCTGTTTTGGCTGTCTCAATCTGGCACTGGCCGGAAAAATTCCGGTTAATAATCATCTTCAGGGAATCCAGCACAATCCCCTCATCATCCGCCAGCATTACCCGGTACATGGTTTTCCCTCCTGTTCCCCAGGGATGGTAATCAGCACTTCCAGCCCCTTGTCAATCCCTTCGCTAACGATCTCAAAATCCGCCTGCCCCTGGAAATACAGGCGGAGGCGTTCCATCACATTCTTCATCCCTACGCCGTTTGAGCCCGGCCGCCTTTCATCCGCCTGCGCCTGGCCAGAGAGGACCTGCTCAATCCTTTCCTTATCCATCCCAGTCCCGTTGTCCCATACGCTGATGCAGATTTTTTGTCCTTTCCGGTACACAGACAGCTCAATCCTGCCCTTCCTGCCGATGTTGCGGATCCCGTAGTTAAAGGCATTTTCCACCAAAGGCTGCAGGATCATGCTGGGAACCCTAAACTCCAAAAGGGAATCGTCTACGTCCTTGGTAAACAGGATTTCCCCGGAAAACCGCACATTTAAGATATACACATAATTGTCAACCAAGCGGATCTCTTCCCCCAAAGCAGCATCCTTGTCATTCTTGCGCACATTATAGCGGAAAAATTCCGCCACGTTTGCCAGAAACCTCTCCGTGCGCTCCGCCTCCTCCATCATGGCAAGCTGCGCCCCTGCATTTAAGGTATTAAACAGGAAATGAGGGTTAATCTGGGCCTGCAAATACTTTAACTGGGCATCCTTTAAATGGCTCTGCATCATCAGCTCCCTCTCCTTTAACTGGTTTTCCCGCTCCATCGTAAGGCGCAGCTGCTCAATATAATTCCGAATATTCTCTACCATCTGGTTAAAGGTGTTGGTTACAATCCCCACCTCATCCATGCTTTCCACCGGGATCTGCCCAATCTCAAAATTGCCCCCCGCCACCTGATCCGCCGCCTGGGCAAGCCTGCGCAGAGGATGGGTGACGCTCCTGGTGCTGACCACAATCAGGCCGATATTCCCCAGCATGACCAGCAAAAGGATGGCTATGCTGATCAATTCCATATACCGCAGGGAATCCACCAGAGCCTGGTAATTTCTGGAATTATCTTTAAACTGCTCGTTGTTTAAGCTGTAAATGAATGTAAGGATCTCCTCATAAAGCAGCCTTGCCTCCTCATACAGCGCCCCATACCGCTCCACGTTCCTTCCCCGCTTCGCCTGTATGGCATCTGCCGCCAGCCCTAAATACGTTTCCGACAATCCATGGATATTTTTCTCCGTCAGCAGGAATTCATTATCCGTCACCTGCACGTTCAGCCGCTCGATCATCTCCCGGTAGGCCTGATCGCTTCGGTAATAGTCCTCCATGGCATCGGAACTGCGGGTATTTAAAAATTCCTCCATGCTCTTCTGCACCTGATCCAGCTTTCCCGCCAATTCATTTAAGTTGACGTTGCTGGCGTAAACCTCCTCCACCTTTCCGGTCATCTCATTGGTGACAGAAAACATATATAAGTTCACGGTCAGGATAAAAAGGGCCGTCAGCACAAAAAGAGCCGTCAGCTTCTGCTGAAGGGTAAGATATCTTCCTTTTCTTATAAGCGCCCTCCTGACCCCAAGCTGCTCCTTTTCCCCGCTCATGGCTCCCCCTCCAGCAGCTTCCTGGCCTCTTCCCAGGTAATCAGCCGCGTATCCACCGCCCTGTAGCTGTTGGTATAGCCCGTCTCCATATATTCATCCAAAGCCTCCACGCAGCGCCTCCCCATCTGATCTGTATCCAGGGCGGCGGTGGCGCAGAGGATATTCTTAGCCACCCCGTCCAGGATGGTTTCTGAATCGTAATAGCCCAGGATCTGGATCGTGCCCACTTTATTGTGATCCACTGCCGCCTGGTAGGCACAGCGGGTATGCACCGCGCTAAGGCATACTAGGATATCCGGCAGCTTCTTCGGATCCAGGAAAATATCCCGGATGGATTCCTCAGAACTAAAGCTTCGGGTATTATCCACAGAACGGGTATCCACAGCCACCGAATGCCCCTCCCCCAGCTCCTTGTCCAAAGTCTCCCGGATGCCTAAAAGGATCAGGTTTTGGCTGGTATCCCTGCGGCTCTCGTCAATCAGCACCAGCACATTTACCGTCTGCCCTTCCTTCCGGGCGCTTTCCTCCGCCCAGCCCTGCTCCTTAAGAAGGCGGATCATCTGCCTGCCGTACTCCTGGCCCAGGTTATAATTGCTGTTTCCCACAAAGCACTGCCGCAGGCTCCCTGTGCTGTCCGTGAGCACCGTCACCACCGGGATCTTGCTCTTCACCGCCTGGTTAATCAAGCTAATCGTCTCTGCCTTCTCATCCCCAGGCACGATAATCCCGTCCACCGATGCCTGGATTGCCAGCTTAAGCCGATCATTCCGCCCATGCTCAGCGGCAAGGTTCTCCCCAAACCGCTCCACATAAACGCCCCTGGCCTTCCCTTCCTCCAGGGCGCTTTCGTATACCCTGTCCCAAAGCTCGCTGTCCTCGCTGCCGGTAATCATCACAAAATGCTTGCTGTAAATTTCGTAATTTTCTTCCTCGCTCCTGCCTAATTCATGAAAACGCTGTCCAAAAAAACCTAAGCAAAGGCCAATCGTACAAAAAAGCAGAAAAAAAAGCAGCGTTTTTTTGGAACGGATATCCGCTGATTCCAATTAATGGCTCCCCCCAGTCAAATGCCTGTGCAGGCACGGTCTTTAGCACGCTCCCTGTCACATTTATTTTTCATTATATCGATTTTATTGGCAAATATCAACTGATTTCCCTATAACTTTGCTGTTTTTCCAATTTTACCCATTCCAAACTTTCAAAACAGCGGAAGCAGGCCATCAGAAAATGAGCGGAGCCATGGCAAAAAAATGATGAACGGCATATGCAAAAAAACTGCCGAAGCACATACGCAAAAAATCTGCCGTCTGCCAAAATCCCTTTAAGAGAAGCGCTTGCGCTTCCTTAAGGCATCCCTGCAGACGGCAGGTTTTCGCGTCAGTCAGTGATCTTGCCACAGGCACGACACTAGTGTACTGTCTCGATTATATCTGGCGAAACTTCACTAAGCAGCGTGCCCCGCCGTATCGGGCAAATCCGTTCATCTGCAATGCGGATTTTCGACGGCGCAGCGGTAGCTGCGGCCGGGAAATCCAACGTGACAGATGGACGAATAGACCAGGAGGTTTTCCCGCCCTTCTTTCCTTACCCTTCAATGGCGATATAGCGTTTCTTTTCCTCCACCGCCTTCTGCTCTTTCCTGGGAAGATTAAAGGTCAGGATCCCGTTTTCATACTTCGGATGGATATCCGCCTCCGTCACATGATCCCCTACATAGAAGCTGCGGCTCATGCTTCCGGCATAGCGCTCCCGCCTGACATAATTTCCCTCGCCGCTTTCCTTATCCAGGCCCTTAGACGCACTGACGGTCAGATAACCGTTGTCCAGCTGCATCCTGATCTCTTCCTTCTTAAATCCCGGCAGATCCATATCCACCACGTAGCCTGCATCCGTTTCCTTCACATCCGTCTTCATCAGGTTCCCCGCCCGCTTTCCGTACAGCGTCCGGTCAATGTCCGGGAAGGACGGAAAAGATGGAAAAGCAAAATCCTCCATAAAATTATCAAACAAATTCTCTCCAAAAATACTAGGCATCATCATAACGCATATCTCCTCTCTCACGATATAATATATCCCGGGAATCGTCTTGCGATTCCTGATCCGCTATAAAATAGCTTGGCAATACGTTTGGCACTGTGGGATAAATCCTAGGTGTCGTTTACCAGAACTGCCGGTTGGGAACCACGCTTCTAAACCGAAGCTCTGTTGATTTCTTTTCCCCTTCCTTTGTTCTATACGTAATATAACACTTATATTAGCACTCGTCAAGAGGGATTGCTAATAATTTTTGTGAAAAATCTGTGAACTTTTTTCGTGAGCAATCAGAACCAGGCCATAGGCCCAAGGGACAGGATGAATCTATAAGGATTTTCATCCTATCCATGGCCTCACTCCTTTATTCATCGTGCATCAGCGAACGAAACCGTTCCAAATCCGCCTTTGTCGTAATCTTAAAATTCCCCTCATCCCCAGGAATCATCACCACATCCAGCCCGGCCATCACCGCCGGTTCGGCGGAACCGTTAATGGTTAAAATCTTATCCGGAAGCAAAGCACGGTTCGCCGCTTCATACACGCCTAAGCGAAAAACCTCCGGGGCCTGCCCGGCAAAAATCTCGCTGCGATTTAACAGCCCGGAAACCGTTTTGCCGTCCCTGCTGGAATAAACCGTGTCCTTCATCGGAAGCACCGGCATCAATCCGTCGTGCCCTTTTACCTCTGAAAGGCAATCCGTAATCTGCTTTTCCGAAAGGAGAGGGCGGGCAGCATCGTGGATGAACACGTAATCCAAAGAAGACGCGTATTTTTTGATCCCTTCCAGGCCGTGAAGAATGGAAAGCTGGCGGTTTTTCCCGGGAAGGGAGAAACCTTTAAACTTTTTTTCCGGATCCGCTTCCTTAAGCCATTGCCGGATAGGCTCCTGCCATGGAGAATCTGCCACAATCTGGATGGCGTCAACCAGGTGATGCTGTGATAATGTGCGGATGGAATAGGAAATAATTGGTTTTGTTCCTACCTGAAGGTACTGCTTTGGGGTATCTGACCCTAGCCTAAGGCCAGTGCCGCCGGATAAAATTAGTGCGATGTTCATATGTTTTACTTTATACTCCTTTGATTTGCATTTTGGATGTGGTGTGGTGAGGGGATTATGGCGCTCTGACTTGAGGGCGCAGTGCAGCTCGATTCCGCTTCGCTCCATCTCGCTCATGAGCCTTTGACCCTATAGAAAAGACCTCGCTAAGTGGCCAGGTATATATTCTCACTAGACTCGTGGAATACCTCGTCAAGTGTTCATATTATACCACAAAAATACCTTTCGGGAAAGTCCTGAAAGGTATTGGCGGATCGATTCAATTAATAATATGCAAACCAGCCTTAATGCATCCGGCTTTATCTTTACTGAACAAGCCAATTCAAACATCTGCATCTAACGGATTAAAATTTCAATTCCCGAATATTTTGCAGCGTCTCTCCATAAGCCTTTCCACGGCCAAATAACAGCGTGGTTCCCAGCACGAAACCTTTAACGCCTTTAGGCGCATATTCCAGGATCTTGTCCGCGCTGCAGGCGCCGTCCCAGTAAATCTCAAAATCCATGTCTTCTTTAATTGAAAGCAGCTTGGTAATCTTTTTGCCAACGTAGGGAAGGTACATCTGGCCTGCATTTCCTGGGTTTACGGACATGACCAGAACCTTTTTTACGATACGCAGCATTTCCAGCACCGTTTCCACGGAAGTCCCGGGATTGATGGCGATGCCGGGGATCATCTCCGCATTGATTACCTTCTGCAAGGTGGTGGAAGGGTGGTACTCTGCCTCCGGGTGAATGTATACGGTGTCGCCTTTGCGAAGATTATGCAGGAATAAATCGATGCAGTTGTTCGGGTGCTCGATCATTAAGTGCACATCCAAAGGTTTCCCCGTTGTCGCCGCTATGTAACGCATATCATTTAAAGACATGGCAAAGTTTGGGACGTATCGTCCGTCCATAATGTCAATATGGAAGGAATCAATGCCCCCTGCCTCCAAATCCTTCACTTCTTTTTCCAGATTGCCGTAATTGGCGCACATCATTGATGCAGTTAATTCAAAATCCATGATATTGCCAGCCTTTCTATCTTTTCTGTGTAACGATTCACTATTCATTAACAAAAATCTATTAAAAATCGCCAGCGCAAAAACACAAAACGCGCCGTCCGTCAAACCAGGAACCTGCACCCGGTATGCACGATGTTTAAACGGTTTTGATTATGCAGAAAATACAAGGTTTCCAAGGTCTCCCCCATATAGCCAATATACCGATCCTTCCTCTCCCAACCTTTAGGGATACTAAGCTGTTCAATCCGTTCTAAGATGGGAAAGAGCCAGCTGCAGTAAGCATTAAGCACCTTTTCCCGAGCCAGGATAATATTATAATTATAAAAATATTGCTGATGAAGTATAGACGGAAATGCTTTTGCATATTCTGGCTGCAGCTCCTTTAACGCAGCAAGGAGAGCCTCCCAATCCACCTCTGCCAGATACCGCTTATGATGTTCTTCGATATTCGGCTCATAAGGCATGGGGTAAGGCAATACCACATCCACATTATTGCTTTCCAGCCGCAGAAGATCATCCTCTGACAGTTCCAGTATGCGGCGGTAATGGGATAGGCCATAATAGGCATTTCCAAAAACATTCAAATGATTTTTCCAAATCCAATACAGCGCAGTCAATTCTGAATAGTTTACGTTCTTAACAGAAATATTCATGCCGTCACTGTCCAAAAGCTCCGCAGCCCGCTCCCTGCAAAGGGCAGCGCCTACCTGGACAGGGGTAATCCACGGCGGCAGCTGATAAGCCTTTGTCAATGGCTTGTCCTTGTGGAATTTCGCCATAAACATACGGACAACTGACTTTTGGCATCCCACTGGCAGGGCAGGCAGAGGCAGATATTCCTTCCCACATATGTAATGATAACTCATTAACTGCGACCAGCGGGATGAAGTCAGGCGGGCATAATGGGAAAAGCCTTGATGTTCCAACGCCTGTTCAATTTCCTCCATTATATTCTCTGGGGTGGCAATTAAAATTTCAATCTGATCTTTTTCTTCCTGGGATAATTGCCTGGCAAAAGCAGAAAGCTCCGTCACTGGCACGCCTTCCAAAACAGGCGGATTATTCCCCGGCTGGGATACCAGGAAACAGCGTATTTCCCTCTGCGGGTATAAATTTTTAAGGGCTTGGTATGCGCCTAAGGCAATGGCTTGGGCGCCGAAAATGATTAAATCCATGGTTAGCTCCTTAAGGTTATTGTAAATTATTTGGCGGTTTCTTTTTCGCCCATAAACCTTATTCCTTATATTCCTCCTAAATACCCCATAAACAACTTTTTATTTTCCATCGGCGTCTTCGTCGGCCTGCCTAAATCCTCCCTCGCCCCTATCGCCGCCTTCACTTCAATAAAACATAGCCCTTCCTTTTTTTTCACTTCCGCCAATATATCCTTTAACCCATTCCTATCCTTTGCGCAGTAAACACAGGGATAACCGCACCCTTGGGCAACTTTAAACAGATCCATCCTGCCAGCCGCCGTGGGCATCCCGCCTACCGATTCATGGGCTCCATTATTTACCACCAAATGAACCAGGTTTCCAGGCGCTGCCTGAGCAATCACCGCCATGGCCCCCATATGCATTAAAGCCGCGCCGTCCCCATCGATGCACCAAACCTTCCTGTCCGGCTTTTGCAGGGCGATTCCAAGGGCAATGGAGGAACTGTGACCCATAGATCCCACAGTCAGGAAATCATATTGATGGCTCTGGCCTCCATTCTCCCGGATTTCAAATAATTCCCGGCTGGCTTTGCCCGTCGTCGTGATCACCGGATCCCCATCTGAAACCTGGGTTACACAGCGGATAATTTCTTCCCGGGACATCTCATAATCGTTTTTAAATCCAATCCCCCCATCATCCCTCAATGCCCCTTTGCCCACAATAAAAGCAACTATTTTCCCCTTATCCAGCAATCCTTTAAATTCCGCCATTGTCCCGCGCAATTCATCTTCCGTAGTTTCCTTGCTGATGGGATAAGAAGGAATTCCCATAATATCCAGCAAGCTTTCCGTTACTTTTCCCTGGTAAATATGCTGCGGCTCATCATAGATGCCTGGCTCTCCCCGCCAGCCGATAACCAGTATCATGGGAATGCCATATACCTCTTCGTGCAAAAGGGAAGCGATTGGGTTAATGGCATTTCCTTCACCGCTGTTTTGCATATAAACCACCGGAATTTTCCCCGTTGCCAGGTGATACCCTGCGGCAATCGCCGTGCAGTTTCCCTCATTGGCTGCGATAATATGATGCCTGGGATCCGTTCCATACGTTCTGATTAAGTATTGGCAAAGCGCCTTTAGCTGGGAATCCGGCACGCCAGCATAAAAATCCGCCCCCATAATCTCCGCTAATTTTTCTGCCCTCATTGTTTCCTGCCCCCTTACAGCTCATCAATCAGCGTAATAATCTCTTTTATCGGCAAAAGCCTGCTGTCTGCCTCCAGCGAACGGTGGTACGTTAAGATATCTTTAGCTGTCTGTTCCATTGCCGGGAACGCGCTGCGGGTAAGCTGGTTTGCGTAGATAACGATATTCACCCCATGCTTTATCAGCTCTGCCTCCGTTACCGAATTAAAGGAGGATGGTACTACTACAATCGGCGTATCCCCATCCCTTTCGCGGTATACATCGCAAAACCGCAGAATTTCATCCGGTTCCTTTTTCCGGCTGTGGATCATGATCCCGTCCGCCCCTGCCGCCACATAGGCTCTCGCCCGCTTTAAGGCATCCTCCATTCCCTGATCCAAAATCAAGCTTTCAATCCTAGCAATAATCATAAACTCATCCGTAAGCTGGATCTGCTTCCCTGCAGCAATTTTCTCGCAAAAATGCTCTATGGAATCCTGCTCCTGCACCACTTCAGTGCCAAAAAGTGAATTTTTCTTTAAGCCCACCTTATCTTCGATAATCACCGCCGACACGCCCATCCTCTCCAACGAACGTACCGTATAAACGAAATGCTCGGTTAAGCCGCCTGTATCGCCGTCGAAAATAATCGGCTTCGTGGTAACTTCCATAACATCATCGATGGTCCGAAACCTTGAAGAAGCATCCACCAATTCGATATCCGGCTTTCCCTTGGCCGTAGAATCGCAGAGGGAGCTAATCCACATGGCATCAAACTGATCCAGCGCGCCATCGCTGGACACAATGGTTTTTTCCGCAATTAAGCCCGTTAACCCGCTGTGAACCTCCAAAACCTTTACGATAGGGCACAGCTTCAGCAGGCGCTTCAAACGCTTTCTCCGGTATTCCGGCATGCGCAGCCTTTCCCTCGCCCGCATTTCCACGCGCCGGGTATTTTCATTATATGTACAAGGCACTTCAATCACCTGTCCGCCGTAACCTTCCAAAAGCTGCTTTACATTATCCCTAATCGCCCTCATGGGTCCATCTATCCAGTTATCCCCATGGATAACGTAATCCGGGTGAAGCTTTTCGATAATGCGGTCATACATAATTTCATCCTGCACCACCACCTCCGAAACGCCTTCAATCCCCCGGATTAATTCCATCCGCTCTTCAAATTCCATTGCAGGGAAACGGTTAAAGCGGATCATGGCCTCATCGCCCAGAACTCCTGCAATCACCTTGCCATGCTTCATTCCCTCACGGATAATATTCAAATGGCCTTCATGGATCACATCCGTACAAAAACAGGTATATACCGTTTTCAAAGCCTTTCCACCTCTGCATTAAATATTTTTTTCGATCACCTGATGAATTAAAAATTGCGCTGCTTCTTCAATCCCATCATACTCTACCTGTTTCATCAGCGTAATGCCAAATGCCTTCCTGCATTTTTCAATTAATTCATCCGTATAATAGAGCTTACCTTTTTCCACATTTTCAATTCCGTCCAGATAAATAGATTCCCGGTTTTTCCTGCACATATCCGCCATGGCAAAATGCGCTTCATCAATATACGTTTTTATCCCTTCCCCCCTTCCGTCGATGATTACCGGATAGCCGCCAATCTGGCCAAATGCCCCGGGACAATGAAGCTTCACCCGCCTGCCTTCCCTTGCCGCTGCTAAAATCCCCTGGATAATCTCAACATTACTGGAGGCATTCATCATATTTCTCTTACCATCCACCGGCATAGGAATCTTGCATCCCTCAAAGATCTTGTCCATATCCGGTTCCAGTTTTTTCCCTTCATGGCGTATATCAATAAGCTGGCTGACTCCTTCCGTCTGCCCTTCCTTGCTAATCACCACATCATGGAAATGGCTGGTCGCGTAAGTAATGTCAATATTCCAATAATCCATTAATCCGTATGTTTTTGCCACTGCGAGCTTAATCCGGGGAATCAGGTGATTAATATTTCCGCTTCCGAAATCCGGATAAGGTTTGCCTGCGGATTTCAGCCAGGGAATCACCGCATCGGAATAAGACGTATTAATCACAATTCCGCCGCACCCTGCCCTTTCATAAGCTTCCATAATCGTCCTTGTATACTTGATCGCCAACGGAGCCCAGATCCCATACGCCCTT
The DNA here is from genome assembly GCA_910575565.1 of Lachnospiraceae bacterium. Classification (GTDB taxonomy): domain Bacteria; phylum Bacillota; class Clostridia; order Lachnospirales; family Lachnospiraceae; genus Caccovicinus. Next base: position 103,389 of record CAJTFL010000007.1, read on the forward strand.
ACCTTAGACCAGGATATGCTCCCGTATTTTAACCCGGAATACGCCCTGCTGGAATTTACAATGATATCTGGCTGCTCATCCCGCAGGCATTCTGCCATAGAATCCACATCCTCAAAATCAACGCCACTGATAATCTTTACTTCCGCCCGGTTCTGATCCCGGATTAAGGACGCGATTTTGACAATATTTACATCCGAAACCATCTTCTCCCTGCTGCGCCCTGCGACGCAAATTTCCATCCTGCCGTCTTTAAGGGATAACAGATAATCCAAAAGGTAAAGCCCCACGCTGCCAAGCCCCATAATCATAATTTTCACGTTACGGTTAAATAAGCTGTTCCTTAATCCATTTAATTTTTCCTCTAAGGTCCTCATCATCCATCATCTCCGATTTTCCTATAATCAAAACACGTATTGCAGTTCAGCCATTTTCGGAAAGTGACCACTTCATATTCGCCCCGTCCAAGCAGACCAAAATATTCCTGGATAAAAACAAGGTTTGTCCCCTGCCACCGATTTTCACTAATGGATTTCATCGTCCTGCACACACGTTCCTTGCCGGTAAATTTCCAAATTTGACCCGAATTAAATATCCCTAAAAAGGGCTGATGAACTTCCAATGCATGGTGGGCAGTGTCATAAAGATAATGGATCCCATAATGCTCATCCAGGTAAAAAGCAACTGCCTTATCCGCCCAAATGGCCTCCCGGCAGCAAGTTACCACATCCTTTGGGCAGTCAACGATTTCCTTAAAGCTTTCCCTGTCCACATACAAATCCCCTTCGGCAAACACCACCTCGTCAACATCCATATGCTCAATTTCCTTTAACGCCAGATAAAGACTGTAGCCTGAACCGTAATCCTGGTAATGCTTATTATCAATTAAGTGAAGCCTTTCTCCAAATTCCCCAAAATACTCCCTGACCGCTGCCTGAAGCTCTTCAAACTTAAATCCGCCTACAACCAGGTAATAATCAAATTTCCCTTCCTGATGAAGCATTCGGTAAAGCAATGTTTTTTCGATTCCACCCTCGCTGTAAAGGCATTTAAGGCAGGGATAGCCCAGAGACTTACTAAACCGGCTTGACATCCCCGCAACGGTTACTATCAGTACCTTTCTTCTTTTTTCTTTCACCCTTCCATCTCCCCTAAGCACATCCCTATTCCCTGCTCCAGCGTCACCTCCGGCTTCCATCCGGTTCTTTCCCGGATTTTATCCGTATTTAACAGCCTTCTCTCCGGATCCGATTCCCGATAGCCGCAAAACGTAATCTTAGGATCCCCAATTCCTGCTTTCCTGGCACATAAATACACCAGATCAATAATCGAAATCTCCTCATCTGTCGCCACATTATACACCGATCCGTCCAAAGCCGCTTCCGACTGGATCAACGCAATCACCGCCCGGCAGCTGTCCTCATTGTGGAGAAATGTCCGCCGGTTTACCTTTGAATTTTCTAAAAGCTGAACCTCTCCCCTTTCCTTTAACTGATTTAAAATATGGGGAATGATATGTTTTGGGTACAGCTCATTTTTGCTGTACACATTGGCAAAGCGGATGGAACACCCCTTTATCCGTCCTTCCAGCACCGCGTCCTTCATGAAAAATTCCGTCAGCAGTTTTCCCGCCGCATAGCTGGTTCTCTGGCTGTGCTCGGCATCCGCCATGGTCACGTAATCCGACTCCGATACGCCTCTTTCCCCCCAGGAATTCATGGAATACACTTCGGATGTTGAACAGTTAATAAAAATATCCGCCTGCACCTCCACCGCCTGCTCTAAGAAACGCTTCATCCCCAAAACATTCGTCTCAAAGGTACGGTTAATATGATAAAAATGTTCCGTATGCACCACCGCACCACAGTTAATATAGATTAACTTCCCATAGTTGTCCTTTTTTATCCTTATCTCCCGTTTAAGCATATCCATCTGCTCAATATTGTTTAAATCATATTCATAAAAACAAAACCGGCCATCCCCCAGGAGATCTTCCACCGTTTTTATCGAGGATGCAAAAAAATTATCAAACCCAATTACCGTATTCCCAGAGGAAATCAGCTTTCTTGCAAGCTCATTCCCCGTCATTCCAGCAACGCCGCTGATTACATACAGATCACGCAGTTCCATCCTTAAACCCCCCATTCTAACCGTTCACGGTAAAAATCATCAACTTGGCCGTGATAAGACGACTGCTCTGCGCCAATATCATACGCTGCCTTTTCAAAAACAACCCGTTCCTTTTCCATATCCAAAATGACAAACTGAGCTGATGGATTTAAATTCCTCGGCTGCCCCACGGAACCAGGGTTAATAAAGATCACTTTTTGCTTATTCCGCCTTTTGCCATCCTGCGCCGGAAGGTATTTCTCCATGAAATGGGGCAAATGGGAATGGCCGGAAAACACATAGTCATAACCTTGATAAGGTTCCGGAGATTCCTCCGGGCCTATCCTCTTCCAGTACTCATCTCCCTGGCTTCCATGGATGGCAAGGCATTTTTTGCCGCCATACGCAAATGCTTTCCTGCCCCTTCCTGCCATTTCTCCCAGCAGATAATCCCAGGATTCCCGGTTAAGCACACTCCTTGTATATTTCGCGCACGCCTTTCCCCGTTCCGAGGAAAACCGGTCGTATTCCTCCCGGATAATGGCTTCTTCATGATTCCCCCGGATATTGCAGATTACGGGATAAGGGAGGGCTTTTGCCATTTGGATCACTTCATTTGAATGCATACCATAATCAATCAAATCGCCTAAAAGAATACAAGCACCAATATTCCCAATCTTTGCTGACCGTTCAAGCACTGCCTGAAAAGCCGTCTTATTCCCATGAATATCTGACATCACCATGATCCGCATTCCGCTCCCCATTTCAAACATCCCCATCCATCAGTTTATGGCGCTGGTAATGCTTAGGGATGGCAATATTATCCCCGGGGAACGTCCAAATTGTCTTAAACAAATACTTTACATATTCATCTGCATCATTGGGAACCCAAAAATATTCCCCCTCATAAAGCACCTGCTTCAGGGGAAACACCACATCTTTTGGAATCCAGCCGCCTCTGTGGTATGAGCGGAAATTTGCCAGATTATCCGCGCCAAAATAAACACGGCTGCTCTCCTTCACCGTATTTTTCTGGTTTTCCCTCTTTGCCGCCTGAATGCACGCTGCCCGTTTTTCTGCGGAACCCGCTGCCGACTCCCATTCCTGTTTCGTCCCTTTAACAAGATCCATAAACCCATTAAATGAGCAGTCTTCCCCATAATAATCAATGGGGAAAAAATCCACCCCTATGCTGTCCCCGTCTGGGAAAGTCACATTTACCTGAAAATGATGGAGCCAGTCAGCCCAATAGTATCTTTCCAGCCCCTGCTCCTGGCTTTTCAGAAAACCGTCTGCATTTTTATTTTCAGCTTCTTGATTCTCTTTAACTTCCTGGCTCTTTTTATCTTCCACAGGCCCTTTGGCTTCCTTCGCCTCACTTATTTTTTTCGCTTCCTTGGCTTTCCTTGCTTCAAATTCCTGCTTTGAATCCATATGGGCCATGCAATACGTTTTTAACCGCTCAAATTCATCCCGGATCAAATCAAAATCAATATCATCATCCCAGGGAATAAACCCGCCGTGGCGCATATATCCCAGCAAATTCCCGCCGGTGAGATAAGGCTTAATTTGTAAATGAGACAGCCTGGAAAATAATTCGGCCGATGCCCGCGCCGTCCTTAACTGTCTTTCCCGCAGCTTCCCTTCTGCAGGCTTCATTGCCCGAATATCCGCATGGCTTTTAAAATAACCCACTTCCTGCCTAAGCTCGCTTACCTTATCCTGGTAAAGCTCCATCTTTAACTGCAGGCGGTTTGACGGCTCCCGGATGAAGGAAAGCAGCTCTTCCCGTTTTTCAAACTTTTCCCTTAATCGCTCATAAACCAGGTAATCCCTTATTCCGTTTTCCTCACATTGCCGCACAATCCCATCAGAATTTACCCGGTTTGCCGAGATCACCACAAGGGAATCACGAAATTTCTCCTTTAATTCCAAAAAGGAAATAATCCGTTTCCCACATTTCCTTGTCCCAGCAATATCCAAATCGTTATCACAAAAATAAGCCACCGATTCTCCGCCAAAAAATGTAAATGCCTCCGTCCCGATTTCCCCAGATCCAAAAAGTATAACTTGATTTTCCATATTTCCTTCCCTATTCCTCCCCATCCTTCTCTGCTCCTCCCCTATCCTGCCATCCACAAAATCGCAGCTTCACTTATTTGCAAAGAATAAAAGCTTTGTACTCTTTGTACTAATTCATCATTGCACTAATTCCTGAGTAAATCACACTCGTCATCCGAGCCATCTGCACGGCTGCAAAACTCAGCATAGCACCTTTCCTCCGGCACACCGGTTTATATCAGCCTTTAATCTTATGGATAAAGTAATGCTGCGGAAATTCAAGATTATCCTTTGGAAATTCCCATATGTTTTTATATTCGTAATTCAAATACTCCACCGGATCATTAGGAACCCAAAAATATTCTCCCTCATAAAGCGCCTTACGCAGTGGGAACAGCACATCCCGGGGAATCCACTGCCCCCGATGATAGGACTGCAAAATCCCCATATTATCTGCCCCATAATAAATACGGCTGCTTTCCTCTGCCACATATTTTTGGTTCTCCCGTTTCGCCTTTTCTATGCACCGGCTCAGCTCCGCTTTGGAACGGGCAGTCCTCCAATTTTCCTTGATCTGTCTGGCAAACGCCATGAACTCCTGGAAATCACAGGCTTCCCCGTAGTAATCCATGGGAAAGAAATCCAGATTCAAACCGCACCCGTCGGAAAAAACCACAAAAAGCTGCAAAAAATGGTAGGTTTCCTCCAGGTAATATCCGGTTATCTCAGCCTTATCCTCCCTTATCCCATCCACAATTTTTTGGCTCTTTCGGATCTCGTCAGCCGGTTTAAAATGCTGGCCACAGTATTCCTTTAACCGCTCATATTCCCCTCGGATCACGGAAAAATCAATATCGTCGTCCCAAGGAATAAAGCCCCCATGGCGTACATAGCCTAGTAAATTCCCGGAACAAAGATAGGGCTTAATCCCCAGCCCCTCAATCCGCCGGAATAATTCCGCCGATGCCTGTACCAGCCTAAGCTGCCATTTCCTCAGCCCGCCCTCCGCAGGCTTCATGGAGCGGATATCCGCATGGCGCTTAAAATAGTCCACTTCCATCTGCAATTCCTTAGCCTTGGATACATAAAAAGCCACCCTCTGCCCCATCCGCCTTTTCGGGTTCCTTATACAGGAAAGCAATTCTTCCGGATGAGGAAACATCTGGCGAAGGGGTTCGTAAACCAAATAGTCCTTGATTCCATTTTCCTCACACTGCTGGGCAATCTTGTCTGCATTTACCCAGTTTGCGGAAATCAGAATTACAGCGTCACCATAATTTTGTTTTAATTCCGAGAAGGAAATAATCCTTTTTCCCCATTTCCTTTTCCCCGTTTTGCCAGGATCATTATCACAAAAACACGCTATATTTTCATCCCCAAGGAAATTAAGCGCTTCATAGCCGATTTCCCCGCTTCCAAAAAGAACGATCTTCTCTGTTTTCGCTTTTTCCATGGATACAATCATCCTCTCATACATCTGCAAAAGGGGTATCTCCGGTTTCCATCCCAGCCCCCGAAGTTTCCCGGTATCCAAGTTCATCCTTAAGGTAGGCGCATAGCCGAATTTTTCCTGGGACGCCCTTTCTAATTCGATTTTTACCTGGACTGCCCCATCGCAGCTAAGAGATGCCACAAGCTCGGCCATCTCCTTAATGCTACAGTAAGTGTCCTCATTAGCCCCGTTATACGCTTCCCCCACAGCGCCGTCCGTCAGCACCTGAAAGATAGCTGTACAGGCGTCTGCAAGGTATAAATAACTCCGCTTTGTGTCCCCTTTCGTGTGGAGGACAATATCCTTTCCCTCAATCACGCACCGGGCGAATTCTGCAAATACCCGAGAATCATCATAGGACACTCCCGGGCCAAAGGTCTGAGTAAGGCGCAGTACCTTCGCTGGTACTTGGTATTCCCGGCAATATGCCGCGCATAAATTCTCACACAGCCGTTTGCTTTCCGGGTAGGAGCTTCTGGCAGACATGGGATTTAAATTGCTCCCATGCAATTCATCAATTAATTCATCCGAAGCCGGTGCGCCGTATACCTCCATGGTGGAAAGGAACAAAAACCCTTTTACCGGGTTTTTCCGGGCAAATTCCAGCATCCTCCTGGTTCCCTCCACCGCGGTATAAATGATTTCCACCGGCTGTGCAGAAAAACTTTTGCTGGAGGTATTGCTTGCTCCGTGGATGATATAATCTACCGACATATGGGCAGGCTCCAGGTTGACAATATCGGAATGGATATAAAAAACCTTATCCCCAAGGTCGCCCCATAAGGTATGTGCCTTAGCTAAATCCCGGACGACTGCCAGCACGGTGCAATTACAGTACTGAGCCAGAAACCGGACTAAATACTTCCCAATCAGGCCAGTTGCCCCTGAAATCAAAACCCTGGTTCCGTCAAGCTTGGCATGGCCGATTCTCCCGCTGATGTATTCCATATCCTGGACAATGATCTTATTCATGATTGCTTCTCCATAAAGAGCGTGCCTAAAGAATGATTCCTGTCGGTTGCACGCCCTAGCCTTTCGTAAATTATGGTTATTCGTTACAGCAGCTGCCGGTTTTCTTTCGCATCGTATAATGCCCGGAAGGTATAAAAATCATTCGGCGTTGTCACCTTAAGATTCTCATAGGAACAGTCCACGATATGCATCTTTCTGCCATAAGCCCGCATCAGCGTACAGGAGTCAATCATTTCCGTGTGCCCGTCCCGGATAGCCTGCTCCTCCACGGCCAGCAACTCACTTAGCCAAAAGCTTTCCGGCGCTTTGGCTAACCTGGAATATTTCCGTTCTTCTACCTGAACAATATCATCCTTATCGTCGATAACCACAAAGGTTTCCTGAGCCGGGGCACAGGTAATGGCAGAGCCGTACTGCTTTACCCCAAGGATATTTTCATGAATTACGTTTTCATCAATCAATGGGCGGACGCCATCATGGATCAGCACAATATTATCCTCAGTTCCGTAAAGTTCTGACGCCGCCTTTACCCCGTTATAGATGGACAGCTGGCCGGTTGGCCCTCCCGGCACGATTTTTCCGATCTTATCCAAACGGTATCGGTATTTCATATCCTCCATGTATGGGATCCAGTCCTCAATGCAGGCTACGATAATGCCGTCGATTTCCTTGTGGTATTGGAATACCTCGATTGTATGTACAATGATTGGCTTTCCGTGAACGAGGAGGTTTTGTATATTCAGAAAAACGAAGAGTAATATCCTCATAAAGTTCCTTAGGCTCATGAATCCACCACACACTCGGCCTTAACTTGCTAATTTCATATGCACACTTAATCATTTGGAATACATTTACTAAAACGAAATCAAATTGTTGTATCCAGAATAGTTCTTCCTGATATAAATACGGCAAAGCCAAACATAAAACAATATTAATGCCTTTTTCTGTAATTTCTTGAATTAATTTCTTATTTCCATCTGGTGCTGATAACACAACTTGATATCCTTTATTCTGCAAAGCCATTGCTGCATAAAAAGCTGCCAATGTTCCACCATTATAATTAAGAACTGTAGAAATAATCAATACTTTTTTATGCCTCGCTATCCTGTTTTTATTTCCCAAATAAAAGCGAAACGTCCCATGCACTATGTTACTAAAAAATTGTTCCCAATACCATATCTTTTCTGATTCCACACCTAATTCAATTAACTGCTGTTTCATCTCATTTGCTTTTGCACTCATTAAAAGTATTTTATCATAGAAAAGCTTATTAATATGATTAGGCAAAAAAACAGGAATAGCATTCAATGATTTTCCATAAAACATTTTATTATTATCAATAAAAGCAATTATCGTTGTATTTTCTTTAATAAATACTTCTTTTTCCCGAAAAAATTTTCCTATACCAAAAACAACCACTTCCAAATTATATTTCTACTCACTTTCATTCAAATTACAAATAACATTTTTTACATTTATATCATCAAAAGAATGCTTAAACGTAATATTATATACAATATGAATTTTTATTTATAATCATGGAACAAATACATTTTAACTAAATTTATCATCACTTCATTAAACGAAAGTATCTTATAATGATATTTAATAATTAAATTTTCCAATTTACATTTTTTTGATTGATAACACACACCACCTAGACGAAAATTAGCTATTATTTTTTTCACCTGAACAAATACTACTTTTTTACTGTAATATAATCTAAGCATAAATTCATAATCACTTGCAATTTTAAATGTTGTTAAAAACATTCCAAAATCTTGATATGCTTTCCTAGTAACAAAGCAAGTCGGATGTGGAATCATCGAGCTTTTCAAATTTTGATGCCTATTCTTCATAAAATTTACTGTATAATTATGATCAATTATTCTGCAATACCCATAAATCACTTGATAGTCATTATCTGTCATATTCATCACAATATTTTTAACTGCATTGCGATGATAAAAATCATCGCTATTTATAATTCCGACTAACACCCCCTTAGATAGCCTTATCCCTTTATTCATAGCATCGTAAATTCCATTATCTTTCTCAGAAACATAACGCAACCTTCCATTAAATAGTGGAACATACTCTTTAATAATATCAACTGTTTTATCAGTAGACATCCCGTCAACAATGATATATTCTATATTTGTATATGTCTGACATAAAACACTTTCTATTGTTCGACGTATTGTCTTATCACTATTTAAGCATGGCGTAATAATCGATACCTTAGGATTATTCATTCTCTCCTCCGCAAATCAAAGTATAAATATATCCTACCATTTTACAAACAAAACTTCCCAATTCAAATACTGATCATCATTTCTTTATTACAAATCTAACCAAAACAAATATCATAAATGTATATAATACACTATTCAAACCAATAAACTACATCTTCTAATGATATGATTGCGCAATTCAATTTTTCCCTTAACTCTTTTTCAATTTCTTCCATATAATATGGTGCAGTAACAACAACAGCATCCACTTCCTGCAATATATCATCCGGAGTACAAATATCCACTTCTGAACAAATATTATCTGCAGCACGATCAATAACATATTGTACTTTAATATCTGAATTTTTTAATTCATCGTATAGTCTTTCTCCAAGTTCTTTATAACCGTAAATTGCTATCATCTTATATTTATTTGATATGAAAAAGGAGTCTTTCCAAAGTTAGTTGAAATAAAGCTTTTATCAAATGGGAAAACATGGTATAATAAGCATGGATTTTAAAGCGTTTGCGGGAGTTATACCATGGATGAATTTATCAAGGAACTTGATCCAAATCTGGATTATCTGGAGCATAAAATAATAGGGAATGAAGTCATTATTTATGCAGCCTCAAACAGAAGAATATGCAGATGCCCTTATTGCGGCTCTGAATCGGCGCGAATACATAGCCGTTACGAAAAAAGTTTTCAGGATCTTCCAATCATGGGCAAAAAAACAAAAGCCGTTATTGAAAACAGAAAATTCTTTTGCGACAATCCAAACTGCGGATTCACTACCTTTGCAGAGCGTTTTGATTTCCTGGCACAGAAAGGAAAAAAGACAAAACGCCTGATTGAAAAAATCGTGGATGTTTCCCTGAATACAAGCTCCACTACTGCTTCAAGGACGCTGAAAAACGGGATTGCGGATGTTGGCAAAAGCACCATCTGCAGTCTCTTAAAAAAAAGATATGCCAATTCCTGAGAAAGAGGCCGTTACAAAGGTCTGCATTGACGATTTCGCATTTCGGAAAAGAAAAACCTATGGAACTATCATGGTAGACATTGACACACACCGGATCATTGACCTGCTGGCGTCCCGGGAAGCTGCGGATGTGGCGGAATGGCTGAAAAGCTATCCGAATCTTGAAGTTGTATCCAGGGATGGATCTGTTTCCTATAAAAGCGCCATTGAACAGGCTGGAAATCATCTGCAGCAGGTCAGTGACCGTTTTCACCTGCTGAAGGGGCTTACGGACGCGGCAAAGAAATTTTTGTCACGTTTTCTGGCGGCAAATTTCCTTCTCCCAACGGAAGCATCCCATTATAACGGAAAACCTACGGGGGATTACTGGGATAAACCTGTCAAAGAAGACGCACCTGCCGCTGAGCACAACGCAAATGTTAAGAAGAAAATGAAGACAGTGGAACGCGTACGGGAATTAGGGAAACAGGGATTTAACAAAAGTGAGATTGCAAGGGTTGTCGGAATAAACAGGGCGACCGTTGCAAAATACCTGAAGAATGATTTTAACCCTTCCAGCGCTTATTACAATACGACGATCCCCAGTAAAATAAAGCCCTATTCTCAGGAAATAAGAAATATGCTCGGTGAGGGGAAAACGTTCAAGCAGATCAGCGCGGTGATTCGGGAAAAGGGATATGATGGCGCGGATGGAACGATCCGTATGTTTGCCACAAGGGAACGGAGGCTCATGAAGGAAGCGGCTGCACAGGGAGGAACCGGAGAAAAGATCGAACGGAAGTGGCTGATCAGCCTTTTGTACCACCCTGTTGATGAGGTTCGTTCCCTCATCCAGGATCAACTGGACAGGATCATAGGAGAATATCCCATCATAGGGCGTGTTTATGATGCTGTGACAGGATTCAAAGGGGCACTGTTTGGCAAAAAAGAGGCCGTGCTTGATAAATGGGCAGAAGAAACCGAAGCTCTTGAGATAGATGAACTAAAGAGTTTTATAAACGGAATCAAAAGGGATAGTACCGCAGTAAAAAACGCCATTCGCCTTGATTACAATAATGGGCTGGCAGAAGGAAGCGTGAACAAGCTGAAAGTTGTCAAAAGGATCATGTATGGCCGCAACAGTTTTGAGCTGCTGAAAGGGAAACTGTTGCGGCTTGAATCAAAACGCAAAATCAACTAACTTTGGAAAGACTCTTTTTATGCCTTGCAATACCATTCTCAAAACCTACACTTTTTGAGAATCCTTTATCGTCCTAACAAATCTTTCACTTTTTCTAATTGAATGACCAAATGTTGGTTTAAATGAGCGGAATAGACTTTTGACCGGGCAATTTGCATCCGCCCAAAAACATTTCCTGCCTCGACAGTCTTTTCAAAAAATGCCGCAATCATATTCGCCATAACACTTTTGCCAAAACGCCTTGGCCTTGTAATGCATAAGTACTTTTATCCATCTAATTCAACTGCATTCAGCATATCCTCTATCAGCATTGACTTATCCACAAAAACGTGTTCCAGCAACTTCTTTATATGCTTCAAAGGGTACTTTGCTATTCAGATATTTCCCCATGCTTAATTCCTCCCTCCAAAGTTCTAAACGCTCCCCGTTCTGTCCCTCCCTTTCCATCATAGATCATTCCCACCTCTACTCCAAGCACAAACTCCCATAAAAAGCTTTTTACCCTTCTTCCCCTTTACCCCCTTCACCCATCCCTCAACTGGCATGATAAAAATTTTAAAAACTGGCTATATGAAGCCACCCACCCTAATGCTATACTAAAAAAAACATTCATTTGAGAGGTGTTTACCATGAATTATGAAAAATCTGCAGCAGTCCATTCCGCTACCCACATATCCCCAGCTGGCACTGCCCCGGTGGCTTCCACAGTGATCACCGCATTTTTTGCCGCCATGATTTTTCTCGGCATCCAGTCATTCCGCATCCCCTTACCGGCGGCTGTGGGAACTCCCTTCCTTCACTTTGGGCATATTTTCGTCATGCTGGCGGTAATCTGCTTAGGAAATAAGCGCTCTGCCCTGGCTGCAGTACTTGGCCTGGTAATCTTTGATTTGTTAAACGGGTATCTCCACGCCATCCCTAATGTGTTTGTCAGCGCCGTGATCAACTGTATGCTGGCAGGAACCTTATTTGCCGCTTTAAAGAGAAAGGCAAATGGCAATGTCCGCAGGGAATATGCTTGCGGAGTGCTCTGCGCCGTTGTCTACGGCATCTCCAACACGGTAGTGGATTTCGCCTGGTCCGTGGCTGAATTAATGATTGTAGGCAGCAGCCTGCCGGCCGCCTTAACTGCCGAGATAGCTTCCATCCCAGCCACCATCATTAACGCGGGATTTACCGTCATTGGAATCGCCGTGCTATATATGCCTATCACTACCGCGTATAATCGGATCCTTCATCGGTAAGCCCTAGGATTAGAGACGCCGCAAAAGGGCGGATGGGGACAAAATTTGCACGATAACCAAACTCACACTTTTAAAACAGGAGGATACCCTTCCATGGACATTGCGAAAATCCAGGCTTTGCTTCAGGATTTCCATTTAGACGGATGGCTGTTTTCTGATTTCCAGGGACATGATTTTATTTCCCTGGATTTTTTGCCTTTGTCTGGCCGGAAATGCACCCGGCGGCTGTTTTATTATATCCCTGCCCAGGGGGAGCCTGTCAAAGTCCTCTCCTCTATCGAGCCTTTGCTCCTGGATCACCTTCCTGGCAGGAAAGTTCTCTACCAAGGCCTTATGGGACAAACGGAAGCCTTAGCCGCTTTTCTCCGTCCGGGACATTCCGTCGCCTGCCAGTATTCCCCCCGGGGGAACGTACCGCAAGTAAGCTCAATGGATGCAGGCCTGATCGAATATTTATCCTCCTTCCAGGTTAACCTGGTTTCCTCCGCCGACTTAATGCAGCACTTTGGCGCGGTGCTTACCGATGAACAGGTGGAATCCCACCGCCAGGCCGGGATAATCATCCACCGTATCCTGGCACAGAGCGCCCGGTGGATCCGAAGCTGCCTGAATAAAGGCCAGGCCATCGATGAATGGCTGCTGCTGCAAAAGCTAAAGGAATTATCTGCCCAGTCGTCCCTCCATATGGATTTCCCGCCTTTCCTTGGGGTGGACGAGCACGCCTGCGATCCGGGCTATGAACCGCAGATTTCCCCGCCGAATAACCGCTTCCTCAAGCCAATAAAGGAGGGAAGCCGATTAATTATCGATATCGCGGGACGGCTTTTCGGGGAAGCCTCCGTTTATTATGACGTTACCTGGTGCATGAATGTAGGGCCGGACATTGATCCGGAATATCAGCGGCTTTTTTATGTGATAAAAGAAGCGCGCGCTAAGGCTCTCTCCTACATCCGTCAGTGCCTTATCACCAGCCAGCCCTTGCGTGGATGTGACGTGGACGCCCTGCTCCGGGAGTTCTTCGCCAAAAAACACCTGGAACCGTTTATCATGCACCGTACCGGGCACAATATCGGCCATAACTGCCATGGGATAGGCGCAAACTTAGATGACTACGAAACCCACGACGACCGCTGCCTGCTTCCCGGGACAATATTTTCCGTAGAGCCTGGCATTTATACGGAACGCTGCGGGGTGCGGCTGGAATACGATGTCCACATTACCTTAGACAAAAAAGCCCAAATCTATGGGCCTGTCCAAGAAGAAATCCTGATCATATGATCGCTGGCCGAACTGTTATGTAGACAAAATCAAGGGGAAGGCTGCAGATATGCCGGATTTAAGCGGTAATAAACCGCGAAAATCCAGTATGCCTGCGACCTCCCTTTTTAACCGGTTCACTTGTGAAAGCACAGGTGGGCCGGTTTTCCCGACAACCCTGACAAAACCGCAAAGGTCATTTACTCCGTTTCCAATTCTATCAAATACTCATCATATTGAAGCTCCAATTCTTCAAAATCGTCGTAATCCAATTTTTTTAATCCGGCATACTTCATAAAAGCCTTCCGGTCATCGCCGGAATCGTCCTCTAAGCTTCCTTCCTTTTCCAATAATTCCCGCCAATGTTTGTATTGTTCAAATAGCTGATTCATGTTTGGCCTGCCTTTCTTCATCATGATTTTCAAGATTTTTTGTTTTTGCGGCAACTATTGCGGCAATATTACAGGAAAATCTACAGAAAGTTCCAAGATTTCTGCCACATTCCCCTACTGCTTGCCGCACAGCTTCAATGAAGCCTACAAACTTTAGCCCCCGCAGCTTGCTATCCACAAGCAAGTCAAGATCGCTTTTCTCTGCTGCCGTTCCCTTTGCCATAGAGCCGAAAAGAACTGCCCGTCCACCTCCCTAACCCTATTATACAAAAAAATTTGCGCCCTTCAAGGGCAATTCCAAAATCCGCCTGCCCCTATATATGGCAGGCGGATTTCCCTCCATGGATGCCCGTATCTGCAGCCTATCTGCAGCTGCCCGTCACCATAATATGCTGCCGGTTCCATCCCCTATTTCCCGAGCCACCATGATGCAGTCCTTTGCCCGATAATAATAATATACTATATCCGACAAAACCTCCTCCGGTGCTGCTTCCTTCCGGTTGATTTCCCTAACGATTGCCTCCGCTGCTTCCCAATCAGAAAAGCCCTCTGCTTTCGCCAAGATGGTTTCATGAATGCTTGAAGGAAAGATGATGAAGTCACCTCCCAGCTGTCCTGCTATATGCGCTTTTAAAAACACACCGACAAAAACAGATGGAACAGAAGCACAGGGATTAAAGGCTATTTTGGGACGCCCCTTGCGGCAACAAAAAGAACGTTCCTCGATGGAAAGGCGTTTGATTATTGGAATTAATTCATGTACTTTTACTTTCTAAAATACAAGCCCGCTAACCATGGATCTGTATGCCCATGTCCTCCCAGACGCGAAATCAAAGGAAATATCCTGATGATGCAGCGCCAAAACGTTAAATATCCTGCCGCATACCCACAGGGCGCTTAACGAATTGGCGTAAAAGTGGTGTATCTATAGCTTTACGTAACGCAGTACTAGGTTCATGCAAGCATGATTTTCCTTCATGCGCTTTCCACTGGCTGAACGATTAAACTAAAAAATCGGTTCCGGTACGCCTTCGCACCGAAACCGATTAAAAAGGGGAGGTTGTGGATATACTGGATTTTCATGGTTTATTCCCGCTTAAATCCGGCATATCTGCAGCCTCTCCTTTTATTTTTTGATTATTAGGGTTTGTGATTATTTAATTATTTGGTGTATAAATTGGTGTATGGATGTTTACACCACCACACACGCTTCCTGCTCCCAAGATTTAATTACATCTACAGGAAGTTCCAAGATTTCTGCTACATCCTTTAGCGAATCCCCTCTTTTTAACATATTTAACGCAGTTTTCCTGGCTCTTTCCATATCTCCTTCCCGTCTGCCTTCTTGTCTGCCTTCATCCATCAGCATCCTTCCAACTTGTGTCATTCCCAGCACCTCCTTGATATATTGCCTGGTTTTCTCACTAATCACCTTATCGGTAAAGCTTAAGATTCCTGCCAGCACAAACGTTTCCTGCTCCTTATCTGGTATCTGCTTTGCCAAGTCTACACAGTCTTTAATGGCTTTCTGCTTCTTTTCTTCCCCTTTATAGGTCAGGGGAAGGATTACCAGATGCATCAGCATTTCGTCCGTTATATTACCTTCCTCTATGCGTTTCCTGGCATCCTCCATCCATTCCTCCGACGGAACCCCTGCCAGGTAAGATGCTTCCACCTGTATTCGGCAGGCAGTCCGCTCCATGCTGGCCTTCGCTTCCTCAATGTCTGCCGTATACAGTACCATCATATGGATATCCGGCTCTTTTTCTTCCCTGAGGTAACGGTCGATCACATCCATAATATAGCGGCCATATTTGGTAAAGTTCGCCTTCTTATAGGCGCTCTCATAATCCAGGATTGCCACGCTTCCATCTTCCAGCTCGAACAAATTATCCATCCTAAGTTCCCTGGCCTGGACAATAGGGATGTTCGTCGGCCTTACATCCACTACCTTTAAATTGCTTCCAAGCCCAAACAAAGAAAGCGGCTTCCCCTTCATCCTGTCCCCAAACAGCTTGGACACAATGTCTTTGTTTTGGTAGGCAATCGCGGTATCGGTATCCTTCTTTCTATTCGTATCCTTTCCTTCCATCCGGTTCCCCTTCTTCATTTGCTGTAGGGCAGCCAATTTCCTGTCCTTATTTATGTCTTTTCCCCTTCTGCCTCCCTAACCCCATTATACAAAAAAAATTTATGCCCTTCAAGGGCAATTCCAAAATCCGCCTGCCTCTAATATGGCAGGCGGATTTCCCTTCATGGATGCCCGTATCTGCGGCCTATCTGCAGCTGCCCATCACCATAATATGCTGCCGGTTCCATCCCCTATTTCCCGGGCCACCATAATGCAGTCTTTTACCTGATGATAATAATATACCGTATCCGACAAAATATCCCCCGGCTCTACTTCCTTCAGATTAATTTCCCTGACAGTTGCCTCCGCCGCCTCCCAGTCAAAGAAGCCCTTTGCTTTCGCCAGGATGGCTTCATGGATGCTGGAAGGGAAGATGATGAAGTCACCTCCCAGCTGTCCTGCTATTTCTTTTAAGACACCAGGGTACAGGATAGCCGCTGCTCCCCTTATATTAACCGTGTTCGTCAGCACATACATAAGGCCAGCCGGGTTTTCCCTTCCTGCCCCAGGAGTTTCTTTCCCTGGGCTTTCTTTTCCTGAGATTTCCATCGGGCTGCTCATCGCCTCACCCTGCCCATCCTCCAGCGGATGTTCAGAGACCGGCAGCCCTTCCATCATTTCCGTTAAGATATCCTGCAGGCGTATCCATTTTACCGGGTATAGTTTCGGCGTATTTTCTTCTGCCAAGCGCCATAAGGCATCCATGTCCGTCCCCCAAAGCTCCATATGGCGGTTTGTCACCTTGGCCGTCATTTGCCCGTATTCCCTCTGCCCCGGCACAATGGAGAATACTGCCGTTAAGTCACCGCATACTCCTTTGTATGGGATCCCCTTAAGCATTTCCTGGTTCCGGTCAAAATTGATGAGCTGGTAAACCAGCTTCCCTTTAACCTTCTGGAAATCGGATATTTCTCAAAACACCTCACCGGCAGCTTCATGGAATATCTTTGCTGCCTGCCCTGCCGGGTTTTTCAGAGCCGATGGTAATTACATGGGGCGATTCACCTATTATGGAGAACGCTATACACTTTATGACAAAGACTTAAAAAAGCTGCAAAGGAAGTTAGATGATCTGCGCTACGAATTAGAACATGGCCTTTACGCCAAAGAAAATCAAATCACCATTAATGACTGGTTCCATACCTGGATTAAAGAGTATAAAGAACCTTCGGTCAAGCGTGGAACGATTGGAGTCTATCAAGATACCTATGATTCCTATATCAAAAAACCATTCGGCAAGAAAAAATTAAAAGATTTACGGCCAGAACAGATTCAAAATCTGTTCAATACCTTAAAAACAAATGGATATTCCAGAAGTACGATTGAATTAGTATCGGTTGTCTTAAACGGAATGTACAAGCCTATAAAAACCAGTTAATCCGGACAAACCCTGTTCCCCACACCACCCTCCCCAAAATGGAAGAGCCGGCAGAACGTCGGGTATTGACACCAAAAAAACAGGAAATCTTTTTAAGCACTGCCCAAAATTATCATTACGGATATGTTATTTCCTGCTAAAGATATATCCTGATGATGCCGCGCCAAAACGTCAACTATCCTGCCGCATACTTGCAGCGCGCTTAACGAATTGGTGTAAAAGTGGTGCATATATCGTTTCACACGCTGTTTGGAAAATTAAGGGATTGCAAAAAACCTTGATTTTACGGCAAAAAAATCGGTTCCGGTACGCCTTCGCACCGAAACCGATTAAAAAGGGGAGGATAAGTAGTTATTCTTTTCTCTTTTGTTTACATTTACAGTATTGCCATTCTTTAAGGGAATATACATTTTCTTTTAATTTTTTAAAATTTTTTCTTCCATACAAAATCCGCCCCTGCAGACTTTTTCCGAATTATTGCGAAAAGTATTGAGTCCCGCTCCTTTTGTGTGTATAATCGTGAGTAGAATCATAATCAGAAAATACCGACCAAATTTGCTGCACAAAGGAGCCGCCATGCCAAGACGTAAAAATCAGTTTGATGCCAAACCCATACCATGTACCGAAAACCAGGATGCCCCTGCCCTTCCAAAGGCTCAATCCCCTTTAGGAGACAGCTTGGGCAGCCTAAGCCCCAGGCAGAAAGAAGCCTGCCAAAGCCTTACTCAGGCCATGGGCACGGCTTCTGCTGAACAGCTGGATTCCCTTCTTTGGGATGCCCTGGAAGCATTCCAGGATTATCCGTTCCTGACAGCCAAAAAATTAGAATTTTCCTATGTGCTGAAAGGTTATGAGATGTTTGTGTCCCGAAAGGATAAGTCCATCACCAAGGCTACCGTCCTCCTGTCCTTCCACAATGCGCTTTCTGCCCAGGCATCTAACGGGCGGGTATCCGGGCCAAAGAAATTAGGAACCTTCGGAGCCAGCTACTTATACCCGATATTCCTTTTTTTCGGCATTATAACGCCTTAACCCGGCGCTTGAATATCCGTCAAAAGGCAAAAATATGCGCCTGGCCAAGGCATACATGGACTAATCCCCCAGCATATTGACCACCTTAACCGGTGTCCGGTAATTCATGTTTGAGGTAGTAATGCCAATCCGTTCATTGGAGGCATGGACTACCCGCCCATTCCCTATGTAAATTGCCACATGATTTACACGGCTGCCGTTGCTGTAAAAGACCAAATCTCCCGGCCTGGCCTGATCAGCGGGGATTGCCTGTCCCTGCTGAGATTGGGAAGCCGCCGTGCGGTTTAAATAAACCCCGGCTACATGGCTTAGGATATACCGGGTAAACCCTGAACAGTCCACTCCTGTATTCGGATCATTGCCGCCGTAAACGTAAGGGTTTCCCACATACTGAAGGGCACGGGCCACGATTTCTTCCCGCAGCGCTTTCCGTCTGGCAATCTCTGCCGCTTCCGCTGCTTTTTTTCCTTCAATGGTAGCCAAATAGTTGTCATACTGGCTGGTTTTCTCCGTCAGGCTGCTTTGAAGAAGGCTTAATTCCGCCTGGATAGCCTGGAAGCTGGCATTATCCTCCGCAAGCATAACCGTATACCGGGGCAGCACGGCGCTTGCCGCTGCGTAAGTTAAAGACGCCTCCCCGCTCCGGAAAGCAGCGTCATCATTTCCGCCCTCCCAGCTATCTCCGCTACGGTTTCCTTCATCAGATACTCCTTCACTTAAATCTTCCCCTTCCGATTCTCCATCCTGGCCGCCGCTTTCCCCTACCTGGTTTAATCCCAGTTCCTGACGGATCTGGCTTTCCCGTTCAACCAAATCTTCTAGTTCCTTAAGGGTATCCCTGGTCTTTTGCTCCAGATCTTTTAGTTCCTGCTCTTGAGTCTCCCTGGCCTGCTTAAGCATCTCATTTTCAATATCAGCCAGCTGCTTTTCCGATGCCAGTTCATTCCGCTCCTGCTCCAGCTGGGCTTTTTCCTCCCGTACCTGCTTAAGCTGAAGGCGCGAACCGGCAAAAAACAGGCAGGCTCCGCTTAACACTAAAATCCCAAGGAAAAACAGCCCGAAAGTCCACACTGGAGTTTTAAAGTGAATCGGCTTTTTCTGGGAATGGGGCAGCAGCATAACCGTATAATTCAGGGAAATTCGTTCTTTTTTAAATTTTTTCCATCTCATCGGCGAACGCTCCCTCCTTTTGCTAAACGAGTGCCCGAAATACGCATTTCACCAAAAACTTCTTATTTTTTCTTGTTATCCGCAGAAACGGCCGCCTCCTCCATAGCTTTCTTCTTAGCAGACGGCTGGTCTGCCTGGCTTTCCTCCTCTAAAGGCTGCTCCGGCAGGGAAATGCCGGATGCCCCAGAGCTTTTTTCCTCCATGACCTCCATGGTACAATTCCCCTTAAAGGAAGCGCCCTCATCAATGACTAAGGTCTTCGTCACCAGATCCCCTAAGATTGTACCGGTTTCCGTAATCTCAATCCGCTCCTTTGCCGTCAGGTTGCCGTACACTGTCCCGGCTACCAGGATTTCCACCGCGTGAATATCTCCCCTTATCAGGCCGTTCTCCCCGATAATCACCGAGCTTTCCGAAAGGATCTTTCCCTGGAGCAGCCCGTCTACCCTGGTAGACTCCGATGCGTGCAAAACACCTTCAATCTTAGATTTATCACCAATAATCGTATTAATGATACTGGTATTAACCGTATCGTTCTTTTTCTTCGTGTTAAACATGATTCCTCCCTGTATTCTTCTTTTTTAATTTGTAAATGGATATGTTGTTGGGGTCAAAAGGTCTTTTGCCCCTGGCATCTGGATATAACTTCCTTGCATCTCTCCTATATATTAATACTTTTTCAATCAAAAAACAATATGATTTAATATTTTTGTAATATAAATAGCGACAAAAATCGTCAAAAAGAAATTGTTAACCCAAATACAAATTTAGTTGACAATCCACAAAGAGTATAGTATAGTAGTCCTGCTTAGATTTTTAAATAACAAAGGAGGTTAACCTTATGCATACCAATCCTACTTCTGCTGCCCGTCCTTCTTCTGCAGCAAAGCAAGCCTTTTCCACAAAGGAGCTGGTGCTTGGCGGTATGTTTGCCGCCGTCTTAACCGTTATTTCCCAGCTTTCCATCCCCATGCCCACAGGCGTCCCTATCACCATCCAACTGTTTGGCGTGACGCTGGTGGGGGTGGTATTGGGATGGCGGCTGGGGCTGTTTGCCACGATTACCTACATTCTGCTGGGAGCCGTAGGCCTTCCG
Organism: Lachnospiraceae bacterium; assembly: GCA_910575565.1. GTDB lineage: Bacteria > Bacillota > Clostridia > Lachnospirales > Lachnospiraceae > Caccovicinus. The sequence continues at coordinate 124,117 of CAJTFL010000007.1, forward strand.
GTCTTTTCAAACTTCCGCGGCGGCCTTGGGGTGCTTACCGGGGTAACTGGCGGCTACATATGGGCCTGGCCTTTTTTAGCCGTATTAAGCGGCATCTCCCCAAAGACGGAAAGCAAGGGCAAAAATACCTTGCTGATTATCTTATCCACCCTTTTCGGCGTGGCGGTTGTGGAAATTGCAGGCGGCCTGCAGTGGGCGGCACTTGCCGGGGATAAAACCGTGGCGGCCATTTTCTCTTATGCCATAGTGGCGTTTGTCCCGAAGGATATCCTGATTTCCATTTTAGCTGTTTTTGTAGGACTTCCCGCCCGCAGGATGCTGAAACGCCTCTTGTAATTTCCTTCAAGGCACGATTTTTGCCGTTTCTCCAGGATTCAAAATGTATGATATTGCAACAGTTCAAACGGGGCATCTTTTTGCCCGTCTATGACGGACAAGAAGCATCGGATGTTTATCCGTGTCCTCTTGAAACGCAGCAGTTTTCTTTGTATAATCGATTTTGGAAAGCAGCAACGCTCAATACGCTTTTGGAGGCAAAAAGGAGAAATAATGAAGAAATGGATAAGCAGGGCGCTGTTTTGCAGCGCTCTTTTTCTTACGGGATGCGGGGGCAGGAAGCTTTGCACGCTCACCAGTTTCCAGTTCCAAAGGCATACAACGAAGAAAAATTTAGTGGAAAATGAAGAACTGAATGTCTATAACTTCCAGGACGCATATTATATCCTGGACAGGATTCCAGGCAGCCTGGCTGGCGCGGAGGATATGGATCGCTGCTATTTGGTGTCCAACGAAGTGGCGGAATATATCATGGGTATGGCATCAGACCGCAAACAAGGTTGATTGTTCAAGTGTCACAGCCGCTTTGTTGACTATGGTCATTTTCACGACCAGTCCATAAAATATAATTTAAAATTATATTTTACGGAGGAAATTCGCAATGATTCAATATGACCGCTTTTGGAAAACCATGAGAAATGCCGGTGAGACGACGTATTCGCTGACCAATAAGCACCGGGTGTCCCATTCAACCCTTGACCGCCTGAGAAAAAACCAGCCGCTGACCACCACGACCTTAAACGATATGTGCAGAATTTTAAATTGCAAAATTGAAGATATCGCCACATATGTGCCTTCTGACCAGGATCAATTTTTATAAGGAAAGGGAATGCCTGGAATGATGGCCGCAGGAAACCGCGGATAATCCTAATCATCTTGGTTAAGCATCGAATAAAGCCAGAGAGGCTGTTGCTATTTTGCAGCAGCCCCTTTGGTTCTTACGGCATTGGTGATAAAGTGGGGCAGGCTCTTGCCAAAAGCGGGCGCAGGCATGGCGCTTGGCTCATTGTTCGCGGAAATAAAGGCGCTTCCAAAAAATTGACAAACAGCCCTATAGCCGTTATAATTTGATATCATTAAATCCAGCCAAAAAGGAGCTTCCCATGACCACTACCCAAATGACTGCCATCCAAGATACCCAAGCTTACCACATTGATCCTACCTTATATGAAGGCCGCCCTGCCTGCTGCGAGGGCAGGCTTGCCAAGGAAATCCGGACTTACGATTTGCTGGATCGCCTTGGCATTCCATACCAGAGGCTGGATCACGACGCAATGCCCACCATCGAAGCCTGCCATGAGGTAGATCGGATGCTGGGCATTGAGGTATGCAAAAATTTATTTTTGACCAACGCGCAGAAATCGAAATTTTACCTGCTGCTGATGCCGGGAACGAAGAAATTCCGGACAAAGGATCTGTCCAGGCAGATCGGGAGCGCCCGCCTTTCTTTCGCAGGCCCGGAATATATGGAGCGTTTCCTGGATATCACTCCCGGTTCGGTAAGCGTGCTGGGGCTGATGAACGATACCGAAAACCAGGTGCGGCTGCTGATTGACAAGGCAGTGATCGAGGGTCATTCCTACATCGGCTGCCACCCCTGCATCAATACCTCCAGCCTTCGGATAAAAACCGCCCATCTTCTGGAGCGTTTCCTGCCAGCCATTCATCATGGGTACACCCTGGTGGATCTGCCCGAGGAGGTTATTCCCGGTTAAATTGCCCTGGTGGCCTTTTTAAGCCACCGTTTTTCCTCCTCATCCAGATATGGGGAAAGCTTTTCGTAAACCTGGCTGTGGTACTGGTTTAAAAGGTTTACATCCCGTTCGCTCATCAGGGATTTTTCTATCCCGTCTAAGTCGATGGGCACATAGGTCAAATATTCAAAGCGCAGGAACTGGCCGTATTCGTTTTTCTCATCCTTTACGCACAGCATCAGGTTTTCCGTCCGGATTCCGTGGCTTCCCTCCATATAAAGACCAGGCTCGTTGGAAGTGACCATCCCCGGCTCCAGGACGCAGCTGTCCATCCGCTCTTTTACCAGCTTCCAGCGGATCCCCACCGGACGCTCGTGGACATTTAGGAGATACCCTACCCCGTGGCCCGTGCCGTGGTTAAAATTAAGACCCCTGTCCCAAAACACCTGGCGGGCCGCATAGTCCAAGGTCAAACCCCTTGCTCCGGAGAGGAATTTTACCGCCCCCAGGCGCAGCATACTGATCAGCACCAGGGTGAAGTGCTCCTTTTCCTCCTGGGTCAAAGACCCCATGGCAATGGTTCTGGTAATATCCGTCGTCCCCTCATAGTACTGCCCGCCGGAATCCACCAGATAGAAGCCCTTGGGCTGGATGGTGATGTTCGTCTCTTTGGTGGCGGAATAATGGCACATGGCGCCGTGGGAGCCGTAGGCGGAGATGGTATCAAAGCTTAATCCCAGGCTTCCTTCTGCTTCTTTCCGCATCCCGTCCAGCTTTTCCTGGACGGACAGCTCATCCATGGGGATTTTCCCGGCGTTTTCCTTCATCCAGCGAATGAAGCGAGCCATCACTACGCCGTCTTTTATGTGGGCTTTTTTCATGTTTTCGATTTCTACAGGGTTTTTGACGGCCTTGGCCAGCACGGTAGGATTTAGCCGGTTAAGGATCTGATTAGAAGCATGGAGGCTGCGAAGAATGGCGTAGTTTACCCGTTCCTCCTCCAAAAGCACCCGCTCATTTTTTAATTCCTTTACGTAAGCATAAATCCCGTCATAAGGCCGTACCTCGGCCTGCAGCCCGGCCAAGTAAGCCTTGATGTCCTCATCCAATGCCTGAGGCTGGATAAACAGGTACAGCTTTTCCCCGGTAACAGCCAGGTAGGAAAGAGCCACCGGGTTACAAGGCACGTCATCACCCCGGATGTTTAACAGCCACACGATATCGTCCAAGGTGGTGAGGATATGGACGGTGGCATCTTCCTTTTCCATCTCATCCCGCAGCTCCCGGATCTTTTCCGCCGCGCTTTTCCCGGCGTATTCTTCCTTTAGCTGCCATACCGGGCGGGCGGAGCAGGGAGGGCGATCCGTCCACACCAAATCAGCCAAATCCTCCTCGTAGCAAATGGAAGCGTCCTTTTTTGCCAGCAATTTTTCCAGCTGTTTTCCGGTGCAGCTATTCACTACCCGCCCGTCAAACCCCAGGCAGCCGTGAGGAGGAACGGCCTGGGCAATAAATTCTTCCACTTCAGGGACGCCTTCCTCCCCCATTTTCATCATCTGCACGGTGCTTCCCTTAAGCTGTTCCTCTGCCTGGACGAAATACCTTCCGTCCACCCAGAGAAGGGCTTCATCTTTCGTTACCACCAAGGTTCCTGCCGAGCCGGTAAATCCCGTAAGGAATTTCCTGCATTTAAAATATTCGCCTACGTATTCCGATTCATGGAAATCCGCAGTGGGAACCAGGTAAGCATCCATCCCCCGCTCCTCCATCAGCCTGCGAAGCTGGCTTAACCGTTCTTTTATCATGATGATCTCCTCCGTTTTCTTAATCCTTTTCTTAGTCCTGGCGCGGTTGAAAAAGCTTTTTAATCCCGCATTGCATCGTCAATGGCTGCCTTGATCCCTTCACTGTAGGTAGGATGGGCACGCATAGCCTGGGAAAGCTGGCTGGCGGTCAGGCCGTTAGCAATCGCCGTAGCCATCTCCCCGATCATGTCGGTTGCCCTGGGACATACCATCTGCGCGCCGACGATGGTATTGGAATACGCTTCAAATACCAGGCGGATGAATCCGCCGTCGGCCCGGGCAATAATGGACTTCCCGTTTTCATTCATGGAATAATGGCCTACACGCACCTTCATGCCATAGGCATTGGCCGTTTCCTCCGTAATTCCCACAGTGGCGATCTCCGGCGTAGTATAGATACAGCTGGGGACGATGGGAAGGCTGACGAACATCCCGTTTGGAACCACCTCCAGCTTGATGCTGTGCTCCTTATTCAGCAGCTTTTCCACCACATACGTCCCTTGGGCTGCCGCCACATGGGCGAGCTGGGTGCTGGCAGTTAAGTCGCCGATAGCATACACCCCTGGCTCGCTGGTCTGGAAATTGCTGTCCACGGTCAGCTTCCCGTCCTTTACCTCCATCTGCACGTCTTCCCCAAACAGCCCGGACAAATCCGGTTTTCTCCCCGTGGCAATCAGTACGGTTCCGGCGTTTTGGCTGATTTCCCGCTGATCCTTATCCCGGAAGGTGCACACCAGGCTTTCTTCCCTTGCAATGGAAATCTGGGCAGCGCCGCAGTAAATATTGATGCCCTTCCGTTTTAAATCCTCCTCCAGCTCTAAGGCCACCTGCCGATCCATAGGGCCTAAAAGGTGATCATTGCGCTCAATAATGGTTACTTGGCTGCACAGATTATTAAAAATGGTTGCCATCTCCACGCCGATAACGCCGCCGCCGATAATCACTACCCGATTGTAATTCCAATCTTTCCCATTTAATACCGTGTCACTGGTGACAACACCGGGAAGGTCGGAGCCGGGAATGGGCGGGATAGCCGCTTTTGCCCCGGCAGCCAGCAGCACATACGTGCCCTGGTAATACTCCTTGCCATCCTCGCCGCGGACCTCCACTGTCCGGTCACGCCGCAAAATCCCTCTGCCCTGAACCAGCGTGATGCCTTTTTCCGTAAACATCTGCCGGATTTCTTCCCGGTATGTGGCCACGGATTTGCTTTTATACTTCTGCATCTTCCCATAATCAAAAGAGATCTGATCCGTGAAGATGCCGAATTCGTCACTGGTCTGCATCAGGGAAAAGATGTGGGACGCATAGAGCAGCGCCTTCGTGGGGATACAGCCCCGGTTTACGCAGACTCCCCCCAGCTCCTTCTCCTCAATCACAGCTACCTTCATCCCAAAATCCGCCGCCCGGATGGCTGCCGTGTAGCCGCCTGACCCGGCCCCGATAATGACTAAATCATACTGTTTTGCCATTGCCTTAATCCTCCCTGTTTAAATAGGATCCTTGCAGATCCTTGGCTTTTGCCTTTGCCATTCATTTTGTCTTTGCTATTCATAAAACCCCATAAACCAGCGGAAATGTTCACAGGCTTTATATACGCCGTCTTCATCGATTGCAGCGGTTATGTAATCCGCCTGTTCCTTTAACTTTGCAAGGCCGTTTCCCATGGCGATTCCAATCCCGGCTGCCTTTAAAATCTCCAGATCATTCATGCTGTCGCCGAAAGCCGCCGTGTGCTTCGGCTCAATATCCCAGAAACGGCACAAACGCATCAGGCCGTCCGCCTTAGATACAAAGCGCTGGATCACATCGGCTCCCATATTCCCCCCAAACATAGGGAACTTTACTTGAGGGAACTGCTTTTCCAGCAGCTTTACCCCGGACTCATCCCCGATATAGGCCAATGTCCCTACAGGAAATTCCAACAGCCAAAAGGGATCCCGAAACTGCCGGTTTATCTCCCCCCATCTTCGCCGGTCATGGGCCGTCACCGCTTCTGGGCTGGTGTAATAGTCCAGGTCGCCGATGGTAGCTCCCAGGCTTAACCCCTTATCCTGGGCAAAGCCTAAAAGCTCCCCCAAAAGCTCCCTGGGCATTTCGTAACGGTAGATAAGCTGGGAACCAGCCGTAACCTTTGTGCCGTTGGAATGGATGATCCCATCCGGCTGTAGAAGGTCTTTAAACTGACGGCTGTAATGGCCGTCCATGTCCCTGCCGGAAGCAATCACGATCTTATGATGCTTACGAAGCCGCCTAAGGGCTTCCATGGCGCTGTCTGGCACTTGATAGCCGGAATGATCTAAAAGCGTCATGTCCAAATCAAAGCTGATAATCGACTTACGTTTTGGCACGTTTTTATCCTCCGAAAAAAATTTTAAAAAAATGAAAAAAACCCCTTTTCAAATCCGGATTTATCTGCTATAATAGAAAAGTCGTCGGAGTATGGCGTAGCTTGGTAGCGCGCTCGGCTGGGGGCCGAGAGGTCGCAGGTTCAAATCCTGTTACTCCGATTATTTTATTTGGATAAGGATTTCCGGTATGGGTGATATCGGAAATCCTTATTTTTATGTATTTTTAAGGCTTTTTCATATCTGGCACATATCCGGGAAAATATCCGGCACATACCCGAAAGCTTGCTTAAAACAGCTACGATATGAAAAAAGCCCTGAATATTCCATCCAGGACTTTTCAAGCTGCTGACGGGAATCGGACCCGTGACCTCCGCACTACCAATGCGACGCTCTACCGACTGAGCCACAGCAGCATTTGGAAAACTTTAGCTTGCTCTCTACTGTTTTACAAGCCTTAAATAGATTATCATGAGAAGCGGTTTTTGTCAAGCGTTTTTTCGAGAAAATTTTGTTGAATATTAGTGTTAAAATTGAATGCTTTGTTAACTTGGGCAGCTGGGGGATTGATGCTTTGTCAACCTGGATAGCTGGTGGGGGGAATTTTGACGCCAGGTTGTTTCGGATGATGGAGCGGTCTCGGAAACTCTTTGTACCCAGATTTGTGAGATGATTTTTTGTCAGAAGTGCACAAATTTATGAGGCGTACATGGAGTGTACGTCGATTAAATTTGAGCTCTTCTGGCGGAAAATCAGCCGCAAAGATGGGTGCAAGGGAGTTTCCGAGAATGCTCTGATGTTGGAATGGAGGGAGGCCATACCCTCGCTTCGCTGGGGCAGGCTCTGCGGTGGCATCGTTGACCGATGGTGCTGTGTGCCAGTGGCACACGTTTAGCTCGGACCGAAGCGGAGCAGCGAAGACCAACGCAGCAGATGGAAATTCAGGCAAGTCATTTAGCGAAATGCAATCGTGTCAGTACACCAGGTACTGGCTAACTCTTAATTAGATTTTGGTAAGCTAAAGCGTTTCTTTGGCAGAAATACTTTATTGCTGACGGCATTACTTCATGAATGAATTTAATTCATCTATCTGACTGACAACAAATCAAAAAATTTAAGAAAAACCATCTCACTGCACGCCTTCCCTTAATTCTGTCCCTTCATAAAAGAAATTTAAAATCTCCCGGTAGCTTTTCCCTTCCTGAGCCATCCCCTGAGCTCCATTCTGGCTCATGCCTACGCCGTGGCCGTAACCGCCGCCGTAAATGGTAAACAGCTTGCTTCCATCCTTTGCCGTCCCCGTCTCTTCGATGGAGATAAAGGCGCTTGGCAGCAGGCTCATGGCCGTCGTCTCCCCGTTTTTCTGCCGGATCTCCAAATCCATGCCGCCTAAAGCCTTCCGGATCTCCATCTGGTTTTGGTACGTTTTCTGGTTTCCGTCCTTATCCGTTACCACAAGGGTTTTCCCGATGCCGCCGATGCCCCTTTCCTTGATTTCCACCGACTCTACCAGGCCAAGGCCAAGCTTATTCCCTAAAGTGCTCCCTTTATATAGGGCAGTCCACCGGTACATCCGATAGCCGGAATCATAGGCCGGGATATCCGGATCCTTGATAAACTGGGCAAAAGCGTCATTAGACATTAAATCTAAGCACCGCCTCCTCTCCCGCAGCTCCACGGCCTTTAAGTAAGGCGTATCAATCCCGTCTCCGCCCCACACGCTTCCGTCCGTCCCATGGCCGCAGGAGGTGGAATAGTAATAAGCCTGGGCTGGCTCGCCCCAGTAAAACAGAACCTCCCCGCAGGTATCGTCCACTGCCTGATCAGTCTTCTCAGAAGTGTCCACATTATTATAAACCTGGTAATTGGTGCTGTCGTCCACATGAGCCCCATACTGGCTGTAGCTGTTCCCCATAATCTGCCGGTAAGCATACGTCCTGGCACAGACTGCCTGAGCCTTTAACGCCTCTATCCCGTAGCTGGGAGGCATCTCGCTGGGCACGACCTTCTTTAGATAATCTTCCAAAAGAAGGTCATTTACCAGCACCAAATGATCCCCCTCCTGGCGGATTTCCAGAATCCCGCCATAAACCGGGACGCCATGGCCTCTTAACAGGCTGTCAATCCGAATGCCGCCCTCCCTGCCCTCTGGCGTGACCACCATCCTCCCGCCTTCAAGCCGCTGATCGCCCGGAAGAATGGAAAGGGAAGTATCCGCCTCCACCTTCTCCTCCCTCTCCTTTTCCCCGTAACGGATGGTCCCCCCCTCCGTAAGGGTCAGCGTAACCTGTTCGTGGAATATGGACTGGAAATCATTGTCCATCAAAAGCACCCGTATCCGCTCCGCGCTAAAGGGGCGGGTAATCAGGGCGGCGCACAGCTTCCCCCCGGAAGCTACAAATTCCTGCAGGTCATAGCCCACCAGGATATCCCCCCGCTCCCGCTCCTCATACTCTCCGTAAACCTTGTACACCCGGAATCCGGGAGCCGTCTCCACCCGTCCATACCCTTCAATCTCTATCCCGCCCTCGTCCACGGAAAGGACGGTTCCCGTAATCCGATCCTTTTTCACCACAATCTGCTTCACTTCGCCCTTTTCCAGGTGCAGATCTACGATATTATGGACAAAGGCCTGAGATTCCTCTTCCCCTGCCGGCGAGGGAAATTTCCGGGTAATGCTTCCCGCGTGGATATGTAAGCACCCCTCTTCCATACGGTCAACCCATACATTCTCATACACCGCATCTTCCGATAAAAGCCGTCCTGCGCCAGCCACCTCCCCATCCCGCACATACAGCCGGACTTTCCGATCCAAATAGCTGTCTAAGGCCAGGCCTTCAAAACGGAAATCCCCGCCGCTGGTATAGCAGGTCCAGCCGGGAGCCGTCTCGATATTGCCGGGAGTGCCATAGAGGATCACATCCTGGATTTCCACCCCGCCTTCCTTTGCCTCCCCTGCCGCCTGGTCGTAGATCTGCCACCAGTATTCCGCCGGGAAGGCCTTGTTCCGGTTAGCCCGGTTTAATTTCACCTGCTCCCCATAGGATTTCCCCAAAAAGCCGGCCAGCCTGTAGGCTTCCTGGTAAGTAAGCTCTTTTTGGGCAAGTTCAGCCGAAGCCGGGAGCATTTCCTCATCCAGCCCGCCATGGCCATAGAGATAGTCCATATAAGGCACATACCAATTCTTCTGCTCTTTTTCCTGGAAACGGGAGCCGCCTGATTCTTCCTGATATTGGATGCACTCCTGGCGGGAAGCGGCAAACAGCGCCGCCGCCTTGGCTGCCTGAGCCCTGGGAATTCCCGGCTTCTCCGGCTCCAGACGCAGGATCGCAACCATCAGCAGGAGGATAAGCCCCAGGATTGCCGCCAGCCATATGAATAATGCCTTCCGATTTATATTTTTCCTCATTCCGCCTTGTCCTGTTTGTCCTTATCCGTTTTCCCCCGCTGCTTGGCCGATGAAACCTGGGGACGCCTGCGCTTGTTATCTTTCGCCCCCTTGGCTCCTTCTGCATCCTCCCAGCGGATCTCCAAGTTCGCCTCGTCTACATGGTTTGCGCCTTCATAGGCCGAAGTCTCCACCGGAAGCCTGCGCTTCCTTAAGGACGCCTTCACCCCGTCAGACAGCAGGCGGTAAATTACCGCAAACGCCGGGACACCGATAATCATTCCCACAAACCCAAACACCCCGCCGAAAAGCAGGATGGAAAACAGCACCCAAAAACTGGACAGCCCTGTAGATTCGCCTAAAATCTTCGGCCCCAGGATATTTCCGTCAAACTGCTGCAGCAGCAGGATAAAGATCAGGAAGTAGATGCATTGTAAAGGATTCACCAAAAGCACCAGGACTGCCGAGGGAACCGCCCCGATAAACGGCCCAAAAAAGGGGATAATATTGGTAATGCCAATAATCACGCTGATTAGCAGCACGTAAGGCATCTTCATCAGGCTCATGCAGAAGAAGCAGATAATCCCGATAATCAAGGAATCCACAAGCTTCCCGATAATAAACCCGCCAAACACCTGATGGATAAACCGGGTTTCATCAATCACCCGGTTCGCCCAGACCACCGGCAGGACGGCGTACACGCATTTTTTTGCAATGGTCGCCAAATCATCCTTCATGTTCAGCAGATAAACCATGACAATCAGGCCAATCAGGATATTTTTCAGCCAAATCACCACGCTGAACATTCCGCTGGAAAGGCTCCCGATAATTTTATCCAGATTGGGGGCAAGGACGTTCTTTCCCCAGCTTTTCCCCCATTCCAGAGCCTGATCCGTATAATCCACAATCCATTCCACCACATCCTGGTTATTATCCAGCACCTGCTGTACCCAAATGATGAAATTATTGACGTTTTCGGGAAGGGCGTCCAGCACGCTTTGGATGCTGCTCACCAGCTGAGGGATCAGCATGGAGCTTAAGCCTGCCACGACCAGCAGCAGCACCACCAAGCTGACCACCGTCCCAGTAAAACGCCCTATGCTCCGCCGCTTTTCTTCACGGTCAACCCAGGGGTTAAGCCACTTGTCCGCCTTCCTTACGCACCAGTTATATACCGGGGCTAAAAGGTAGGCCATCACCGCGCCGTAGATCACCGGCATCAGAACGGTCAGCAGCATCAGCCCAAATTTCTTCACCTGATCAATCCGAAGCAGGAAATACCCAAAAGCAATGCTTCCGGCAATCACGCAGAAGGCCGTTACCCCCCAATAGATATAATCCTTAAATTTATGTTCATTGTCCATATGCAATTCCTTTTCTCCCACTGTCTTTCACTATGTACAAATCCTTAACCCGCGAAAAGATAAAGCAGCGATTGCTCGCTGCTTTTCTCCTTGGTAAACCCCAAAATGCCGGTTCTTACTAATTGACGCCTAGCCTTGCTAGGTGGGTAACCGCACTTAGGCTTCTGCCTTCCACTCAAATCGGAGGCCTGACATCCACCTAAAAATATAGGAATCCCGTATGTCAAACTGTAGGTTCAAATAAGGTAAGAGTATCGAACATCCCAGGATTTACACATTTACGTTTCGTTTTTCCTGTATCGATTATACAACAGCACCTTTTCTTTTTCAAGGACTTTTGCAGAGAAAAATTTATCCATACACTTTTTGAATAATTATCCCAATATCTCCCCCAGGACGCTTTCCCCGGCCATCCCTTCTGCCTTCTTAACTCCCAGGTAATCCAGGATCGTTGCCGCGATATCCGCAAAAGTGCTCCTGGTTCCTAAATTCACATTCCCCTTCACCTTCGGCCCGGCGATTACCCAGGGCGTATACTCCCTGCTGTGATCCGTGGAAACCGTCGCCGGATCGCAGCCATGGTCTGCGGTGATCATCAGCAGATCCTCCTGGCGCAGCATCCCAAGAAGTTTAGGAAGCCGCTGGTCAAAGGCCGTCAGGGCTTTGGCATAGCCGTCCACATCATTCCGATGCCCGTAAAGCATATCGTAATCCACCAGGTTCGTAAAACACAGCCCTTCAAAATCCCTGGCTCCATACTCCAGCGTCCGATCGATCCCTTCCTCATTCCCTGCCGTCCGCACCATCTGGGTAATTCCCTGCCCGGCAAAAATATCATTGATCTTTCCTACGGCAAGCACTTCCATCCCGCTTTCCCGGATCCGATCCAGCATGGTCTTGCCGGGAGGAACCAGGGAAAAGTCATGGCGGCGGCTGGTCCGCTTAAAGGGATGCTCCCCTTCAAAGGGCCTGGCAATCACCCTGCCTACCCCATAAGGGCCGGTGCACAGCCTTCTGGCAATCTCGCAGTACCGGTATAATTCTTCTATGGGAACCACCGATTCATGGGCGGCTATCTGGAATACGCTGTCCGCCGAGGTATAAACAATCAGCTTCCCCGTCCGGATATGCTCCCTGCCGTAATCCTTAATCACTTCCGTCCCAGAGTAAGGCCGGTTGCATAAAACGCCCCGCCCGGTTTCCGCCTCAAACGCCTGCAAAAGCTCCTGGGGAAAGCCTTCCGGGAACGTGGGAAGCGGCTGCCCGGAAACCACCCCGGCAATCTCCCAATGTCCGATGGTAGTATCTTTCCCTTTTGACCGCTCAGTCATACGAGCCACAGCCCCGGTAAATGTTTCCTGTTTTTTGCCCCACTCCATCCCGTCAATATGGAACAGTCCCAGCTTCGCCATATTCGGCATGGAAAAATACGGGCTTGCAGAAGCCGCTTTTAAGGTATTGCTGCCCTCATCCCCAAAAAGGGCGGCATCCGGCATTTCCCCGATTCCTACGCTGTCCAATACAATTAAAAATACCCTTCTCATTCTTCCCTCCGCTATACATTGCCAAAAAACACTGCATTCAGCCCGCGCCTGCCCGCCCCAGGCGATCCCTCCCAGGAAAGCTCGCCTAAAGCTTCCTGAACCACAGCTTCCTTTCATTTCTTTTGGCTTCTTTTGCTACCATTATACCCTATACGCCGCCATAATGCAATTTAAACCTTAGCATTCCATCACTGCCGGGTTATAATATTAAATTTGAAGATAATTCCAGGAATCTTTCGTTATAATCAATAGAAGTATAATCATTGTACTACCAAGACAGCAGAAAAACGGAGGGCCCATCCTTTGAATCCGCAGACGCAACTGGAATACTGGATGACAAAATACCAAAACTTAATATACTCCATTTGTTACCGTCTGACGGGAGATTATTTCGACGCGGAGGATTTAACCCAGGACACCTTCCTTTCCGCCTACCGGCATCAGCAGGAATTCGACGGGCAGAATGAAAAGGCCTGGCTCTGCCGGATTGCTACCAATAAATGCATCGATTACTTAAAGCGCGCAGGGCGGCGTTCCATCCCCACAGAAGAGCTGTTTTTCTCCGCCCTCCCGGACAGCCGCTCTTCCCCGGAGGGCGAAACCCTGGAAACAGAAATCCAAAACCATCTGTACGAAAGCTGCTGTAAGCTATCCTCCCCTTACCGGGAAGTGGCCTTGGACTACTATTATTATGAGCTGGATATCAATGAAATCGTCCAAAAAACAGGCAAAAACAAAAAAACCCTGCAAACCCAGATTTACCGCGCCAAGGGAATGCTAAAAAAGCTGATGAGAAAGGAGGATTTATTTTATGGATAACCAATTAATTCCAAATCAGGAAAACCGCCCCCCAGCAGGACTGCAGCCTGGCACGACCACGCTAAAGGAGCTGGCCTTTCTCTGTCAAGATGACCGCTGGCTCATGGACTTAATTCAGGATACGGAAGACAACCAGATGGTAACTGCCCCCGCTTACCTGGAAAACACAGTTCTGTCAAAAACCCAGCAGGATAGCCGCTTCCGGAAGATTCATCTGCTCGCCTACAGCTTAAAGGTGAGCTTAACGGCCGCCGCAGTGATCCTTTCGCTGTTTGCCGCCCCCATCTTCCTGGAACATCCTATGTGGAAAAGCACCCCCCCGGGTTCGGAAAATACGGCCCTTACGCCCCCTCACCCCTTCCGTCCGGGTTATGGCCAATTCCCAGCCCCAGGGACGGGGCAAAAACTGAAGGACAGCCTTTGGCAGCTATCCGATTCCATATACGATCTTTCAAGTGAATTATTACAGGGAGGTAATCTGCATGACTAGGAAAAAAGGGAAATTCCTCACCTTCTGCTGCTCGCTTATCCCAGGAGCCGGTGAGATGTACTTAGGGTTTTTAAAACAGGGCGTCAGCATCATGACCATCTTTTTCCTGCTGTTTGGCCTGGGGGCAGTCCTGTCCCCGCCTCTTATCGTATTTTGCGCGGTAGTCTGGTTTTACAGTTTTTTCCATACCCATAACCTAAACAGCCTTCCGGAAGATGAATTTTATGCCATCCAGGACGATTACCTGCTTCACCTTCACCAGATCTCCTCGATAAAATACCTGCTTTTTGAACGGTATCGGAAGGCAACGGCCATCGTGCTGATCCTCCTTGGACTGTCCATGATCTGGAACAATATTTACGGCTTTTTCATCTACCTGGCCAGGGACGTGCTGAATATTTCCCTGGAATTCCTGACCATTCTCTCATGGATTTCCCATGCGATTCCGCGGACTGTAGCCGCCCTGCTGATCATCGCACTGGGCATCTGCCTGATCCGGAATAAGAAGCAGGAGCTGGAATCGTGAAGGAAAATTCATGCAAGCATGATTTTCCTTCATGCGCTTTCCACTGGCTGAACTTTTTAGTTTATAATCTGCCGTCCGTTCAGCCCGCGCCATTCGCAAAGCCGTGCCTTACGGCACTCCCCGCTGCTTACGCAGCTATCTTTGCTCATAGACGGGCGCTCCCTCAGTGAAAAGCGATAAAGGAAAATTCATGCAAGCATGATTTTCCTTCATGCGCTTTCCACTGGCTGAACTTTTAAAAGAAAGTTATTGAAAAGAACGGATAAATTTGCTATACTTACCATGAATATAGCGTGGCAGCTGAGTATGCATATCTTCCGCCGCCTTATGATGAATCCTGCTGCATCTTTTATCAGCAGAAAACTAAAAAGAAAGAGGTTATAAAGATGAGCAAAATTGATTTAACCAAGTATGGCATTACCGGTACTACGGAAATTGTCTACAACCCTTCTTATGAGGATCTGTACAAGGAAGAGCTTAAGCCAGGGCTCGAAGGCTTTGAAAAAGGCCAGGAAAGCGAGCTTGGCGCAGTCAACGTTATGACCGGCATTTATACTGGCCGTTCCCCCAAAGACAAATTTATCGTAATGGACGAGAATTCAAAGGATACCGTTTGGTGGACTTCTGATGAATACAAGAACGACAACCATCCGGCTTCTTTAGAAACCTGGAATACGGTTAAAGCCATCGCCCAAAAAGAACTTTCTAATAAGAGGCTTTTCGTTGTGGATGCTTTCTGCGGCGCTAATAAAGATACCAGGATGGCCATCCGCTTTATCGTCGAAGTAGCATGGCAGGCTCATTTTGTTACCAATATGTTCATCAAGCCTACGGCTGAAGAGCTTGATGCCTTTGAGCCGGATTTCGTTGTTTACACTGCTTCCAAGGCTAAAGTTGAAAACTACAAGGAATTAGGCCTTAATTCCGAGACCGCGGTAGTGTTCAATATCACCAGCCGTGAGCAGGTTATCTTAAATACCTGGTATGGCGGGGAAATGAAGAAGGGTATGTTCTCCATGATGAACTATTACCTTCCCTTAAAGGGCATCGCTTCCATGCACTGCTCCGCCAATACGGATATGGACGGCAAAAACACCGCCATTTTCTTTGGTCTTTCCGGTACTGGCAAGACTACCTTATCCACCGACCCGAAGCGTCTGTTAATCGGCGACGACGAGCACGGCTGGGATGACAACGGCATTTTCAACTTTGAAGGCGGCTGCTACGCAAAGGTTATCGACCTGGACAAGGATTCCGAGCCGGATATCTACAATGCGATTAAGCGCAACGCCCTTCTTGAGAACGTAACCCTTGATGCTGATGGAAAGATTGATTTCAAAGATAAGAGCGTAACGGAGAACACCCGTGTATCTTATCCCATTACCCATATTGAGAAGATTGTTAAGCCCGTTTCTTCTGCCCCGGCAGCTAAGAACGTGATCTTCCTTTCCGCTGACGCCTTTGGCGTGCTGCCGCCGGTATCCATCCTTACCCCGGAGCAGACACAGTACTACTTCCTTTCCGGCTTTACCGCAAAGCTTGCCGGAACAGAGAGAGGCATTACCGAGCCTACCCCCACCTTCTCCGCTTGCTTCGGACAGGCTTTCTTAGAGCTTCATCCCACCAAATATGCGGAAGAGCTGGTTAAGCGCATGGAAAAGAGCGGCGCTAAGGCTTACCTGGTAAATACCGGCTGGAACGGAACCGGCAAGAGAATCTCCATCAAGGATACCCGTGGGATTATCGATGCCATCTTAAACGGCGATATCGCTAACGCTCCTACGAAGAAGATTCCTTTCTTTAACTTCGAAGTTCCTACGGAGCTTCCAGGCGTTGATCCGGCAATCCTTGACCCGAGAGACACCTACGCAGACGCTTCCCAGTGGGAAGAGAAGGCAAAGGATCTTGCTTCTCGGTTTATTAAGAACTTTGCAAAATATGAAGGAAATGATGCAGGCAAGGCTTTAGTATCCGCTGGCCCGCAGAAATAATCTGTATCTTAGATTAGTGAGAATTATTCGGTAAAAACAGGGCAGCTGTTTCATAAATGGTCATTCATTTATGGGCAGCGCCCTTTTTATTCCAGGCAATAACCTAACCGTAACGGTTCGGTATCTTCACCATTACGGGTCTTGTCAGGATCCAATCGCTGGCGAAAATAAAAATCAACTGAGAATAAGGAGGAATTTTATGGTACGGCATAATGAACCGATAGTAAAGGAAAATCTTAGGGGAGGAAAAGGCCATGTGGTGTTTTACCACATCCTGGAGGAAAAGGAGCTGATGGGTCACGGAAGTATGTATGCGAGAGTGGTTATCCCCCCTCATTGCAGCATTGGCTGGCATCAGCACATAGGGAATACAGAGCCGTATTATGTGATTAAAGGCGAGGGGATTTTTACGGATAATGACAAAACCCAGACCGTTGTCCGTCCTGGGGATATCTGCACGATTCAATGCGGGCAGTGGCACAGCATGGAAAATAACGGTGAGGAAGACATGGAAATGATCGCTTTGATCATTAATGAGGGGTAATTCAGGCAATGCCGCAAGTAACTCTGATTCTGCATATGATACAACGATTAAAGGGTTGTATTGAAAGTGTCAGAATTTTATCGCGGGCATCCACGGGAGTGTCAAGATTTGGGGGGAGTGTCAATTCTCCCCCACCGTCGTCACCAACGCCTGGCATCTCCCATTTATCTCATAAGCCCCGCTCCCCGCAGAAAGGAAAAAGCTATCCCCCTTCTGATAAGCCAAGGTTTCCCCGCCACAGGAAATTTCCCCTTCCCCTTCCATGAAAAGCAGGCTGACAAAAGACTCCTCCCCGATATGCCCACTCATCATATCCATCACCTGGCCGTCTAAATTCAGCGTAAATGATCATTTCCCCATCAGCCTGCCAGCCCCTGCACCGCCTTAAGGAGCTTTTCAAGCTTCTCCTGGCCGTCTTTCCTGCTACTTCCCTTTACGCCCACATAGAACTTGATCTTCGGCTCCGTGCCGGAGGGGCGGGCACAGCACCACCCATCCTGTTCCAAATCAAAGTACAGCACATTGGATCTTGGAAGGCCTGAGGGGGAAACCTTTCCTGTCCCCATATCCTTTACCGTCCCTGCCTCATAGTCCCGGAAGGCCAGCACCTTAAACCCGCCGATCTCCTCCGGGGTCTGGCTGCGGATCTTTTCCATCATCCCGGCGATCTGCTTCGCCCCATCCTGCCCCTTAAGGGTCACGGTGCACAGCTCTTCCTCATAGTAGCCATAAACTTCAAACAGCTTTTCCATCTGATCCCACAGCGTCAGACCCTGCTCCTTATAGTAGGCAGCCGCCTCGCACAGAGCCATCACCGCTACCACCGCATCCTTGTCCCTGGCGTGGGTTCCTTCCAGGCAGCCGTAGCTTTCCTCGTAGCCGAAGATAAACTGATGGGCACGATCCTGTTCAAAAAGCTTAATCTGCTCCCCGATATACTTAAACCCGGTAAGGGTTTCGATTAGCTCCACCTGGTAATGCTTTGCCAGCTTTTTCGCCATCTTCCCGGACACGATGGTTGTCACCACGGCTCCGTTTTCCGGCAGGATGCCCAGTTCCTTTTTCTGAGAAAGCAGGTATTCCAGGATTACCATGCCGGACATATTTCCCGTAAAGCTTTTGTACGTCCCGTCCCTGCCGTCCTTGGCGTAAACGCCCAGGCGATCCGCGTCCGGGTCGGTAGCCAGAACAATATCCGCATCCACTTCCCCTGCCAGCTTAAGAGCCAGCTCAAAAGCTTTCTTATCCTCTGGATTGGGATAGCTTACGGTAGGGAAATTCCCGTCGGGAAGCTCCTGCTCCTTAACCACATATACCTTGGCAAACCCAAGCTCCTTTAAGATCCGGCGCACCGGCAGATTGCCTGTTCCGTGAAGGGGCGTATACACGATCTTTAACTGATCCGCCTGGCGTTTCACCGCCTCCGGCCGCAGCACCAGCTTTTTTAGTGCCTGGATATACCGATCGTCCATCTCTTCCCCGATAATCTCATAAAGCCCCGCTGCCTTAGCCGCCTCTAAATCCATAGTCCTTACCTGGGAAAAACTGCCTATCCGGTTAACCTCCCGGATAATCTCCTTATCCCTGGGGGACGTAATCTGCGCCCCGTCTTCCCAGTACACCTTATACCCATTGTATTCCGCCGGGTTATGGCTGGCCGTCACCACCACCCCTGCCGCGCAGTGCAGCTCCCTGAGAGCGAAGGACAGCTCCGGGGTAGGCCGCAGGGACGGGAAGATATACGCCTTGATCCCGTTAGCCGCCATGCACAGCGCCGCCTCTTTGGCAAATTCCGCCGACATCCTCCTGGAGTCGTAAGCGATGGCTATCCCCTTTTCCTGGGCATTTTCCTTAATCATGTAGTTGGCAAGCCCCTGGGTGGCCTTCCGCACCGTGTATATATTCATCCGGTTCGTCCCTGCGCCGATAATCCCCCTTAAGCCTCCTGTGCCAAATTCCAGGTTCCGGTAAAACCGCTCCTCGATCTCCTCCGGCTCATTGGCAATCCCTTCCAGCTCCTTTTTCGTTGCCTGGTCAAAATATTCGTCCTCACACCAAAACTGATAAATCTCCTTTGCCGTCATCCTGTTTATCCTCCCTTACGCCGCAATAAAAGACAGCAGGTAAAAGGGAACCTTTCCCTTTTTTATCACCTCAACCCGTACCCGCCGCAGCCTTCTCTCCTTATGCTCAAAGATCCTTTCCATGTACAGGCAGTCTCCCCAGCTTTCCTCAAAATTTCCATCTAAAATTACCGAAATTTCCTCGTTTCCATCTATCCCTTCTATCGTTAACCGGGCGATGCAGGCATCCCCTTTCACCGACTTCCTGTACTGGATAGCCAGGCAGGAACTCGTTATCGCAAAGGCGATCCAGTCTCCCCGTTCTTTTCCTATCCAACCGTTCCGGAAAAAGTCTCCCTGAGCCTTCCCTTCCTTAACCAAAAAATCTAAATGTCCCCTGGCGTCCGCCGCAAATCCGGACGCTTCCGGAAAACTGTTTAGGCAGTCTAAGCAAACTGCCTGTTCATAGGCATTCCTTGTCATCGGCTCCGGAAGCTTTGCCGCCCTTTCTCTTTCCCTTTCCCCTTCCGGAAAATCCTGACGCGAAAGGGCTTCCTCATTCACCTTTTCTAAGTAACGAATCACTTCATCCGCCACCAGCCTGTGGCCAAAATCGCTGGGATGAAGCCCGTCGGGGGTTAAGTCCTCCCTCCGGTATTTTCCCTCAAGCATTCTCTCATAAACCGTGTCCCGGATGCTGACCCAAGAAATTCCGTAGCGGGCCGCCGCCTGATTATGCAGATCCTGGGCGTTTTCCCCTGTATCGTAATATACATTATTTAACACCAGCACTGCCGGCTCTGACGGCCAGCTTAAAAGCTTCCTCAGCACTCCCTCAAAGGTTTCCTGGAAGCACTCCTTTGCCTTATCGTTTACGCTGAAATCCACGATCACGAAATCCGGCTGCTCCCTTAACAAATCCCGCTCAAGCCTTGCTGCCCCAAAAAGGGAATCCGTCCCCCCGATCCCTGCATTCACATAGCGGAAGGACGCCTTGGGGAAAGCCGCCTGCCACCACTGATGCACCAGCGCCCCATAGGAACGCCCCGGCTCCGAGGCCAGGCTCCCCTGGGTAATGGATCCGCCGAAAGCCCCTATGGTCAGCTCCCCTCCCTGCGCCGAACGATATAAAATGATCCGGGAGCTCCGCCTTATCCATAGTTGTCGGAATCATGCAGATATCGCCCCAATCATCCGTGGTCAGACGCATGGTAATGCTTTCCGCGTAATCCGTCACGCCCTCATAATTAATGGTAATATTAGGGTACATCTCGTTAAACCTGGTCTTATACTGGGCAAAGGTGGTGTCTATCAAATCCGTCCTCTGGGTCAGCACCTTAATCTCAGCCGTCAGATCCGTATAGTCCTCCCCCAGCTTAATCGTATCGATAGCAGGAAGATCTGCCGATGCAGATGCCACCCCCCCGTCACCGCCCTTCGGGCTCCCGTCTCCATTTCCTCCGTTGCCGCCATCTTTCGAGCCGCAGGCAGCCATGGAAAACGCCATGATACCAGCCATTCCCAGCGCACAGATCCGTCTTGTTCTTTTCATCTCTCGTTCTCCTTTCACATTTTGGATTACTTAATTAAGTGCTTATCACTTAAATTAATGGTAGCATAATCCGGAATTCTTTTCATCATTAATTATTAAATTTTATATCTAATTTTTGTATAAATTTAAATTTTTACTATTTTATCCGTTCTTTTTCTCAAAAAATAATTTACTTTTAATATAACCTAATTTTTTCCATTGGGATATCCAAATAAATATTTGCAAAAAGTTCTCTTTATTTTCCACCTTATTCCCTTTTTGCCTAATCTTTAGATTAAATCCGATTGGCTAATATTAATTAAGTATTTTCCATTCCTTCTTGACTTTCTCGGAAATTAATTATAGTATTAAATTAATACTGTTTAAGCAATCTGCAGAGAAATCCGTACATCATGGGCCTGCCGCAAAACAACAGCGCTCTGCAGCAGCTTCCATCACCTAATGGGGTATCGTATGAATAAAGAAAATCCTTCCAACCTGTTTTTGCCCGCTGCCGCCCTTATGCAGTCGAACAGTTCGTCCGCTGCCCTTTTAGGGTTTTTTCCGCTCGCCGCAGAGCGTCCCTACCTTTATATCAATGCCTGTTTTTTGGTAATGGCCAAATATCCCTACCGCCACACCCAGGAAGGCTGTGACGGATACTGCTTCCTCTACACGGAAAACGGCCAAGGCTCCCTCACCTTGGGAGGCAAAAAGGACGCTCCCATAACCCTGGCTCAAGAGCAGCTTTTCCTCTGGCCTTGCAGCCAAGGATTTTCCCTGCGCACCGTCTCTTCCCATTGGAACCATTACTTCCTTTTCCTGGACGGAAGGGAGGCCGAATATTTTTACCGTTTATTTTCCCAAAAGGGAGCGCACCCCTGGCCCGTCCCCCCAAGCTCCCGGCTGCCTTCCCTTCTCTCCGGCCTTTCCCGGAAAGACCGGGATGCTTACGCATCGCCCCTGCAGCAGATTTTCCTCTCCACCGCCCTGCTGACGGAAGCCTTGGCTCTCTGCCAAAGCCCCGGGGAGGAAGCCTTATGCCCGGACTACCTTTTAGCCATCCGCCGGATGCTGGATGAAGAGTACAGCCTGCCCTGCTCCCTGGATCTTTTAGAAAAACGCTTCCAGGTAAGCAAATTCCGGATCGCCCGGGAATTTTCCCAGTACTTCCATCAGGCTCCTATCTCCTACCTAAATTCCAGGAGGCTGGAGGCCGCAAAAAATCTTTTGGTGACTACGGATGATAAAATCCATGAGATCAGCGCAAAAACCGGGTTTGGGAATCCTACGCTGTTTATTCGGAGTTTTAAAAAAGAATTTGGGGTGACGCCCCAGGTTTATCGGAAGGAGAATTCGCAGATACAGCTGTAGAGGGATAGAGGTTGTGGGTTTCCTTTGGCTCCATTACTTATTATGGTGACGGAAAAGGCGCTTACCTTTTTGGCCATGTAGAAGACGTTTATTACTTATTCGATATTACCAACTATAAAATGGATGAAAACGGGGACCCAAATAACTACAAAATGAAAAGCAGCGAATTCCACTACGAACTGCAGAATTAGCGTATCGTTTAGCCAATTAAAAACCTCCTTTTTAGCAAAAGCCAAAGCTTTGCCAAAAAGGAGGTTTTTTTCTTTATGTTTTTCTTTAAGTCCCTTTCCTATTTTTCTTTTTTCAAAGGCATACGGATCATAAATGACTTATCTCGTCAATAAGCATCTCATTTATCATCCTGATCGCAAACAGGCCAAGATCTCCGATAGAAAACCCTATCTGCAAGCGCTTCCCTTGCCTCACTGCCTGAGAAAATAAACGAAAGCCTCATAAGGCCTGACTAAACGCTTCTCCTTACCTTCATCCCCTAAATCCGGATAATTCCCAATCAAACATTGGGCTTCCTTAAATTCCTCCGGCAGCGAAATTTCCCTTTCCTCTTCCGTAAAGCTGCATACCACCAAAAGCTTCTCCCCTTCAAATTCCCTGGTATAGACAAACAAATCTGGGTCGTCCTCCAAAAGCAGACGGTATTTCCCATGGACAATCACCGGGTACTGCTTCCTTAAGGCAATCAGCTTCTGGTAATAGTGGAACACGGAATCCGGATCCTTAAGGGCCGCCTGGGCATTAATCTCCCGGTAATTGGGATTAACCAGGATCCAGGGAGTCCCTTTCGTAAACCCTCCGTTAGGGCTGTCATCCCACTGGAACGGGGTGCGGGCGTTATCCCGGCTGATGGCCGCTATGCAGGGCCAAAATTCCTCATGGGACACCCTTCCGCTTTCGCACCACTCTTCATAGGCATGAACGCTTTCAATATCCCGGAATTCATCAGGGCTTTTAAAGGGGTAATTGGTCATCCCCAGCTCTTCCCCCTGATAAATATACGGCGTTCCCTGCATCATATGGAGGCAGGTAGCCAGCATTTTCGCTGACCGCACCCGGTACTGGGGGCGATCATCCCCAAACCGGGACACTGCCCTAGGCTGATCATGGTTGTCCCAGAATAAGCTGTTCCACGCCTTCCCATAAAGCTCCTCCTGCCATTTGGACAAGATCTTTTTCAGCGTCACCAAGGGCATCTTCCTATCGTCCCATTTCCCATATTTCCCCTTAGGATCCACGTGCTCAAACTGGAAAACCATGTTCAGCTCATGGGTGTCCGTCCCCGCATACAGGCAGGCCTGCTCCGGCGTAACGCCGGAAGTCTCTCCCACTGTCATCAGATCATACCGGGAAAGCACCCGCTCATTCATTTCCCTTAAATACTGATGGACATTTGGTCCATGGACGCAGTACGGCCCAAAATCCCCATACAGGCCCCCGTTCGCCTTCCCGTCCGGCATATTGGCCGTCTTAGAGATCATGCTGATCACATCCATGCGGAAGCCGTCAATCCCCTTGTCGCACCACCAGGCCATCATCTGAAAAACCTTGTCCCGCACCTTGGGATTATCCCAATTCAAATCCGGCTGCTTCTTGGAAAACAGATGCAGGTAATACTGCCCCCTGCCCTCATCAAACTGCCACGCCGAGCCGCTAAAGCAGGAGCCCCAGTTATTCGGCTCAGAGCCGTCCGCCTTCCCGTCCCTCCAGATATAAAAATCCGCGTATGGGCCTTCCTTCCCCTTCCGGCTCTCCACAAACCAGGCGTGCTCATCGGAAGTATGGTTCACCACCAGATCCATAACGATCCGAAGCCCCCGCTTATGTGCCTCTGACAGCAGACGGTCAAAATCCTCCATCGTCCCAAACTCATCCATAATGGCCTGGTAATCACTGATATCGTAACCATTGTCATCATTGGGCGACTGATAAACCGGGGACATCCAAATCACATCAATCCCCAATTCCTTTAAATAATCCAATTTGCTGGTGATCCCGTTCAAATCACCAATTCCATCCCCGTTGCTGTCCATAAAGCTCCGGGGATATATCTGGTAAACAACCGCTTCCTTCCACCATGGTGTCTGCATCGTTAAACTTCCTTTCCTTCTTCGAGTATAAGATTACCTCCATCTTACCATATGGGGAGGAATCGGGCAAGAGGGAGCTAGGCCGTCAGCATCTCCACCAGCACTCCATACAGCCCTTCTCCCAGCTCCATCCCGTTTAACTGCGCCAGCATCACCGGAACCGTCTTCCCGGAGCGGATCACCTGGTAAATTTCATTTTTCTGCTGAAACTCAATCTCGGCCTGAGCAAGGAAGCGGAATACCCGCTCTTCCACTCGGTTTCCTTCCGTGCGCAGCTCAAGGGGCAGGAAAATTTCCACCAAGCATTCCGTGGATACCTGGCAAAGCTCCACAAAAACCGCCTGCTTCTCTTCCACATACCGGACGGCAAGATCTCCCTCTTCCCCAATTTCCAAAGCCCTGCCGTCCGCCTCGGCCTTCACCTTGCCGCAGGCTTCCCGCAAAAACCCGGTTAATTCCACCTGGTACGTTCTTCTTTCCGGGATCAGAGAAGCGTCTCCGGACACCGGATAGATCCGGAATACCCCCCGGCCTTCCTCCATGTCTTCCCGGTAGCTCATCCTGGTCTCAGCACAAATCCCCTTTTCGTACCCGCAGGTTTCGTTGTCGTCTTCATAAAGGGTAAATTCCCCGTCCGCCCCGGCATAGACGCGGATCCATAGAGAATCTGGGTTCTTTACCGCTTCCTTAGGGGAAATCTCTTTCGTAAAGGGAAGGATCCCTCCTGCCTTTGCCAGCACAGGGATGCTGTCCAGCCCGCGGTAAAGCGCCATGGATCTTCCTCCCTCGTATCGCATCCCGGTATAAATATCGTACCAGATCCCTTCCGGAAGCCATGCCGTCACGGAAGCCGCATTCAGCCCGCGGATCCTTTTTGAAGTGATGGGGGCGATTAGCAGCTCACTCCCGAAAAGGTACTGGTTAGAAACCTGGTAAGCCGCCCGCTCATCGGGATAATCGTAATACATGGGGCAGATTAAGGGGATATCTTCCTTGTAGTTCCGGTAATTCATGGAATACAGGTAAGGGATCATCTGATGGCGCTGCCGCAGGGCTTCCCCCATGGCAAGCTCCGCCTCCGGCTTAAACCGCCAAGGTTCCTTCCCGTTAAACTCGCCAGCGGAGCTGTGAAGGCGCATAATGGGGGAATAAAGCCCCAGCTGCGTCCACCTGGCTGCCAGCTCATCATCCTTATAGCCCATCATATGGCCGCCGATATCGTGGCTCCACCAGCCATAGCCAATATTGGAAGCATTGGCCGTAAAGTAAGGCTGGAAATCCAGGGATTCCCAGGTAATCAGGGTATCCCCGGAAAATCCCACAGGGTAGCGGTGGCTCCCCGGCCCCGCATACCGGGAAAAGGTCATGGGCCGTTTCCCGGTACGCCCATTATCCAGGAAATGGTAATGGTTTAAGATCCAAAGGGGATCTAAGCCTTCTACCTTCGTGCTGCCGCCCTGCTGCCAGTCAATCCACCAGAAATCCACCCCTTCCTCTTCCCGGGGATGATGGAGGCGGCAGAAATACTCCTGGATATACTTGGGATCAGCTAGGTCGCAGTTTACCGGATCCCCCTTCTCGTAGTCCACGCCCATGGCCTTAGCCATTTCCACATACATTTCCTCGTGGGCCTTTACCCCTTCCGCCGGATGGATATTCAGCGCGGTGTGCATCCCCCGATCATGGAGATTCTTTAGGAAGCGGGGCGGATCGGGGAAATACTCCCGGTTCCAGGTATACCCGGTCCAGCCGCTGCCATACTTGGGATCCACATCCACCAGATGCCAGTCCATATCAATGATTCCCACGGTGAAGGGAAGCTGCCTGCGCTGAAATTCATCCATTAGCGCCAGGTAACTCTCCTCCGTATAGGCGTAAAACCGGCTCCACCAGTTCCCTAAAGCGTACCGGGGAAGCATGGGCGTTTTCCCGCACAAATTATAAAAATCCTTCAGCGCTTCCTTATAATCATGGCCGTAGCCAAAAAAATACAGATCCTTAATCCCCTTTTTCCGCGGCTCTACCCAGCCATCCTCCAAAAGCACCTGGGAACGGCTGTCATCAATCAGGGAATACCCAAAAAAGGACTGGATCCCGGAATCTAAGGGAATAGCCCCGTCCGCCTCATCCAAGGTCCTGGCTGTCCCTTTTAAGTCCGAAATCTTCTCCCCATACCGCCAGATGCTATGGTAGGCGCTTAAGTTCCCCTTTACCTGGATGCTCAAGCCATTTTTGGAAAATTCCTTCCCATTATAGATGAGCTGGATGCGGGAGGTATGGATCTCGATTCCGTCAGCACCGGAAATCTTGCGGTAATTTACCTTGGGAAAGTCCCGGTGCAGCACCATCTGCGTCCCCCGATCCTCGAAAATCCCGTCCTCGCTGTATTCCAGCCGCACAAGCCCTTCCGTCAGCATGGTGATCCGATAGCGTTCTCCCACAATCTGGTTCTCACAAAGAGCCTTTGGGGTCGTCCCTATCCTGTAAATATCCTTCATTATTTGCACCAAGCCCTGGTGCGTTATGCATCCCTAGGGCTTTTCCTTTCCTCTTTTTCCTTTAACTGCTTCGCTATGAGCCAGCCGCTCCCCTGCTTTTTCCTGTTTTCGGCAGGTTCCAAGGCCAAAAACCTCCTTGTCTGTTTGCCCGCCTGCGGAGTTTCGTCAGATATAATACGGTCAATGCTCTGGTATCATCATTTTAACAAATTACCCTTTCACCGCCGCAGAAGCCACGCCTGCGATAAACTGCTTCTGGAAAATTAAGTAAATCAGCAGCACCGGGATAATGGAAATGGCCGTGGCGGCAAACAATGCGCCGTAATCCGTGGAATACTGGCCGCTGAACATCTTAAGACCTACGGCCAAAAGCTGTTTTTCCTTGGCATTGATCACCAGGTAAGGCCACAGGTAATCTTCCCAGGTCCATAAGAACTGGAAAATCGCTATGCTGGAAATCCCGTTTTTCGCCATGGGGAAAATAATCCGGTGGAAGATAAAAAATTCGTTAGCTCCGTCGATCCTAGCCGCCTCCAAAATCTCATCCGGCAGAGTAGCGATATGCTGCTTCATGTTAAAAATGCCGAACCCGCTGAACATCGCTGGGACAATCAGCGCCTTGTAGCTGTCCAGCCAGCCGAAGGACTGGATCATGGAATACTTGGGGATAATGGTCACGCACCAGGGGATCATCATGGTGCTGAGAACGAATCCAAAGAGAACATTCCTTCCTTTAAACTTATATTTGCTAAGGACAAAGCCGCAGATAGTGCTGGTATAGATCACAATCAAGGTGACAACGATTGTTACCAGCAAACTGTTTGCGAAAAACCGCATAAAGTTAAACCGGGCATTCATGTTGATGTAATTGTCAAAGGTAAACACCTTGGGCAGAAGCTGCTGCTCTAAGGCCATAATCTCCTTATTCTGCTTAAAAGAAGAAAACAGCATCCAGACAAAGGGATACACCGTAACCAGCCCTAAAAGGAGCAACAGGACATTTAAGCCGATAGTACATACTTTCCTTCTCATAGCGCCTCCTATTCCTCGCTTCCGGAAACCCGGAAGGATAACCAGGTAAACCCTGCGGTAATCACGAACAGCACAAAAGATAGCGCCGACGCATACCCAAAGTTATACTTCACAAATGCTTCATCATAGATAATGTAGGAAGACAGATAAGTTGCCGTCCCAGGCCCGCCCTCGGTCATAATCAGGATCTGGACGTAAGCCTGAATATAAGAAATAATCGAAGTGATGGTGACAAACAGCGTCATGGGCTTTAACAGGGGCAGGGTAATGTAGCGGAAATTCTGCCATGCATTGGCTCCATCCACTTTAGCCGCCTCCAGGGCATCTGCGGGAAGGGAGTAAAGGCCTGCCATAAACATAACCACCGCGTAGCCGAAATCCTTCCAGATAGTCATGATGATTACCGCCGCCAGAGCCGTATTGGGGTTCATCAGCCAGTTTACATCCAGGCCGAAAATCTGGTTGATGGTTCCGATCTGGGGATTGTACATAAATTTCCACACAAAAGCCACCGCCACCATAGGCGTTACCACCGGCATATAAAACACCGAGCGGAAAAAGCTTTTATACTTAACCAATGCGGAATAGATGGCGTAGGCGATGGCCAGCCCTAAGCCTACCCGGAAAATAATCACCACCACGGAAAAGATGGCTGTGTTTAAAAAGGATTTCCAGAACAGGGAACTTACGATCACTTCTTTGTAATTTTCCAGCCCCAGGAAACGGTAAGTGCCGCTTAAGGGATTCCATTCATGGAAGCTTCCCGCAAAGGCAATCCCAATAGGAATAATTAAAAATACTGCAAAAAACAGCACCATGGCAACGACCACAAGGTTTCGCAGGATAATCTCGCTTTTGCTCTGCAATGGGTGCGACTTTGTAAACATAGTTTTCCCTCCTTTGCTTTCCGTAAGGCACTGGGAGCCTTTTCGGTTTTTAAAGGCTCCCGGTTCCTTTCCATTACGCCTTTAGGCGGCATTATTTTGCATATTTGTACAGATGCTCTACCGATTCAAAAGTGCTGCTCTTCATATCCCGGATAATCGTCTCCTGAGCCTCGTTTAACGCCGTGTCAATGTCCACTCCGTTAAAGAAGATATCCTGCCCTGCTTTCTTTAAGGAAGTTTCCATGGTGGAAGGCATTGGACCCGGCCAGATATAATGGTCAATATGCTCTGCCAGCACGCTTAAAGATGGATTTTCCATAATCTCCGGGCTGTCTGCCAGGGACTTCTTAGCCGGGAAGGTGCTCATGGCCAGGTTAAAAGCAATCTGAGCCTCGTCGTTGGCAAGGAAGTATTTCACGAAATCCTGGGCTACCGCCTGCTGGTCAGCGGGGGCGTTCTTGTTCACGCCGAAGGTAGATTCGCCGTTGTAGCGGTTGTAGGCATAAGGATTGCCGTCAAAGGTAGGGATTTCAAATACCCCGAAATCAATGTCCGTCCAGGTGGTTTTTAAGGTATTGTAATAATGCCCCCACTGGATAACCATGGCCGACTGCCCCTGGCCAAAGCTGTCTGCGCCCTTCTCCCCGAAGTTCTCGGAGCCTACCCCGTCTACCTTATACATATCCACTAGCATCTGCATGGTTTTCTTCATGGCATCGGAGGTCACATTGGGCGTCCTCCCGTCCTCTAAAAACAGGTTTTCCCCTAACTGGTAATTTAAGCCCAGAAGATAATTCTGATGGAAATCATCATTAAAGTTCAGTCCAGCCTGAATCAGCTTATCCCCGTCCTTGATGGTCAGCTTCTTCGCCACTTCCCGCATCTCGTCCCAGGTTTTGGGAATATCCGCCTCCGTAAGGCCGGCCGCCTCCCACATCTCTTTGTTGTAGTACACGGAGCCGGTCATCATGCCGTAATCTGTATAGTAAACCTTGCCGTCGATAATATGAGCCTCAACCCCGGTAAAGTCCGCCTCAAGATCCTCAATGGGGATTTCCAGGGGCGCCATGTAATTAATCAGGTTTTCATGGTAGCTGTTATGTACGTTAAAGATCGCCGGGCCGTTAGCGCCGTCCAGAGCCAGGGGAAGCTTCGTCCAGTAATCCTCCCAGGGGTTATTCACCAGCTTAATGGTCACATTGGGATGAATAGCCTGGTAGCCGTCGATTACCTGCTGAAACAGCTCGTCGCTTCCCCACTCCCAAAGCTCTACGGTAATATCCTTCCCGTCGTTGATGGCTACGGAAGGATCGTATTTAATGGTATCGCCAAAGGGTTCGGTGGGAACCTCCGCAGCTGCCCCCCTGTCTCCTGAACCGGAGCTTCCCGAACCGGATGAGCCTGAGCCGCACCCAGCCAATAAGGTGGTTCCAACTGCTACTGCCGTCATCACTGCCATGAATTTCTTTTTCATTACATTACCTCCACTTTCTACTGAATCAGTTATGTTCTTGTCCTCGGCCCAACTATCAGCCCGGACTCTGCCTTTTCACTGCCCTAGGCGGGATGTGTGATATCCGATGGCCTGCGTTCCCGGGTTATGCAAGCCCTTTTTAGTTTAGCGCTAAATATATTATTAAACTATCACATTTCCAGCAAACCGTCAATAGCAACTTCACATTTTTCTGTTTTATACAATATTTAAACCGCATTTTTGTCTATATTGCATAGTTTCATTTTTAGGACTTGGATTGATTTTTTTTCCTTTAAAGTTTATAATAAACTTATCCCAAATCATAGAAGTTTATAAACTCC
Source organism: Lachnospiraceae bacterium (assembly GCA_910575565.1). Lineage (GTDB taxonomy): Bacteria > Bacillota > Clostridia > Lachnospirales > Lachnospiraceae > Caccovicinus. The sequence continues at coordinate 154,268 of CAJTFL010000007.1, forward strand.
TTTATCTCCTTTTTATACTCTTTTATGATCGGTTTGCTCTGGAAAATTTTTAGAAAAGGAATGAACTGCATGGAAAAACCTACTTTAAAAGATATTGCCGATAAGGCTGGAGTCAGCATGATGACCGTTTCCAATGTAATCAACGGGAAAAGCAGCCGGGTTTCCGCCCAGACGGCGGAAAAAGTGAACCGGATCGTGGAGGAGTGCGGGTACATCCCCAATTTAAGCGCCCGGAGCCTGACCAGGAAATCTTCAAACATCGTGGGCGTAATCATCCATATCTACCATCCGGACGAAAATTACCTGGAAAACCCTTATATCAGCACAATGATTGGAATTATTGAGCGAGAATTGCGGAAAAACGGCTATTATATGATGGTTCGTTCCGTTACGGACGAAGACGAGATTACCCAGTTCTTAAAAAACTGGAACATTGACGGGGTGATCTTCCTTTTCCCCGACTTTATCGAATCCATGGATAAGTTTATCGCTAAATCTTCCTGCCCCTTCGTGATTTTCGACAGCCCCGCCCAAATCCCGAAATTAATCAACGTATGCTCCGACGACAAGAAGGGCCTATACCTTTCCACCAAGTACATGATCAACCGGGGACACACCCATATCGCCATTGTGGCAAACTATGAGGGCAATTACATTTTAACCCAGCGCTTTTTAGGCTACTGCCAAGCGTTAAAGGAATGCGGCATTCCCTTCCGCAACGAGTATGTGCTTCCCTATGATGCCTCCTATGAGGGCGGGCTTGCCGCGGGCAAAAAAATTGCCTCCATGAGCAACAGCATCTCCGCCGTAGTAACCACTGCGGATATTTGCGCTATCGGCGTCATGGAGGGGGCAAGGCTGGGAGGCTTACGGATCCCTGTGGATCTGTCCATCGTGGGCTATGACAACTTAAGCCTGTGCCAATACACCACGCCCAAGCTTACCTCTGTTTCCCAGAACATCGTCCAGAAGGCTCAGGTTGCCACCAAGCTCCTCCTGGAAAAAATCCTGTCGGAAGGGAGCGATTCCCCTTCCCATGCGGTGCTGGACGTGGAAATCGTGGAGCGGCAGTCTGTGATCGCCTTGTTTTAAGGGCAAAAAAGCGGACGGCGAATCAGCGGATCACCTTTACGCTGTCCTTCACCACCAGCCGCCCGGAAATAATCTGCACATTCTGCCTTAAGCTGTCCGGCAGCTCCCTGCCATGCTGGATCTGCCGGACAATATCCTTTAATGCCGCCCTGACCATTTCCTCCACATTCACCTCATAGGAGGTAATCTTAATGTTGCAAAGACCGTCGTATAAGTAATTGTCAAAGCCCACCACGGAGATATCCTCCGGTATCCGGTATCCCCTGGCCTCCAGCGTCTTAACCAGCGCGCTGGCGGTCAGATCACTGTTGCAGGCAAAGGCGGTGGGCATACGCTCAGGCAGGCAGATATCCACCATATAGCCTTCCTGGTTGCGGTCATCGAGCACCCACTCTGGGACAGGGGAGATGTCCGCCTCCATCAGCGCCTTGCAGTATCCGAAATACCGATCCATGATGCTGTTATTGGCCTTCACCGTCCCCACATAGGCGATATCCCGATGGCCGCTTTCGATCAGGTAATTGACCATCTGATACATCCCATAATAATTATTCGTCAGCACCGCATCCACTGGGATGCTTTTTTTCTGGAAATCAATATATACCTGAGGCAGGCGGCTCTCCTCCCCCAAATGCTTAAGGTACGCCCCGCTAATCTCCCCGATCACGATAATCCCCTCAATCTTGGAATCATGGGCAAACAGCGGCAGAATCAGGGACTTTTCCGCCTCCTTAGTCAGTACTTCAAACAAAAGCACACAGCTTTTCTCCCGGGCCGCTACCGCTAAGGTCTGGTAAACCTTCCAGTAAAAGGAAGGATAATTCCCTAGGTACTGCTCCGAGATAATCACGCCGATGCTTAAAATCTTCCTGGCCGGCACTGCCGCTGCCGTGCGGGGCTGGTATCCCATCTTAACTGCCGTATCCTTAATCCGTTCCCGAAGCTCCTGGCTGACCCCCTTCTGGCCTGTAAGGGCATTGGACACGGTGACAGTGCTTACATTTAACTGATTTGCAATATCCGCCAGGCGGACTTCTTTTCTCATCTTACCCTCCCCTTAACCTTTCCTCTCTCTTTGCTTTTGTTCACCAATATTTTTAAATTTATTATATTAATTTTACTTAAAAAAGTCAAATAGAATCCTTTTATTGGCGACGTTTTGGGATTTTGCACAAAAGAAAAGGATGCGATAAGCCACAACAGCCTGCCGCATCCCTATTTTATGGATTTTGCGATGACCCGGCGCCTTCACCATTACCAGCAAAAGTCCATTGAAACCTGCCGCTTACTGCCCGATAAAATGGAGCAGCACGCTGGAAAAATCTTCATGGAGCCTTTGAATCAGAAAGCCGCCCTGCATCAGCAGGCGGCCGCTGTAAACCTGGCCGTCCGGCTGGGTCAGCCTGCAGATCCCGTCAAACTCCTTAGCCTTCGCCCGTTCCTTAAATTCCTGGGTATCCTCGATTTCCAGTCGGTAATCCCTGTCCGGATCCAGGCCTTTTAAGCAAATCTTCCGGCTGCGGTAATTCGGCTGGGAAAGCACCTGCACATACGTTACCAGCGCCTCGCCCTTATCCTTGGATACCACCTGCCAGCAGTCATACTGGTGATTTTCCCTCCAAGAGGCAATCCGGTAGTAATCCCCTTCCCGCACTAAGGGCTGGTACTTATGGTACTGGCTAATCTGCCCCGGAATCTTATCCCGATCTGATTGGGAAATTTTAGTAATATCCAGCTCATAGCCAAAGGTTCCCGCCATGGCCACGTGAGCCCTGGTGGTAAAAGGCGTAGTCCTGCCTGTGGTATGGTTAGGGCAGTCACATACATGGGCTCCCATAGTGCTTAAGGGATAGATTAACGCCGTCCCCTCCTGGATCGCCAGCCGCTCAATGGGATCCATATCGTCGGAGCACCAAATCTGGGGGCTGTAGTAAAGCATCCCCGGATCAAACCTGGCTCCGCCGCCGGAACAGTTTTCTAAGAGGAGCTTTGGAAATTCCTCCAAAAGCCGCTCCTGAAGCTGATATACCCCAAGGACATAGCGATGGAACAGCTCTCCCTGGCGGGCGCCATCTAAGTAGCTGCTTCCCATATCTGAAAGCTGGCGGTTCATATCCCATTTCACATAGGAAATATCCGCGCTTCTTAAGATGGCGGCCACCGACTCATAGGCGTAATCCACCACCTCTGGCCTGGACAAATCCAATACGTACTGATTGCGGCTTAAGGTTGCTTCCCGGCCGGGAAGTTTAATCGCCCAGTCCGGATGGCTGCGGTAAAGATCCGAATCCGGGGAAATCATCTCCGGCTCAAACCAGATGCCAAACAAAAGGCCTTCGGCCCTTACCTGATCCACCAGAGCCTTTAACCCGCCTTTAAGCTTCTCCTCATTAACCGTCCAGTCGCCTAAGGAGCAGTTGTCATTATTGCGCCGTCCAAACCAGCCGTCATCCATCACCAGCATTTCAATCCCAGATTTCTTCGCCTCCCTGGCAATCGCTAACAGCTTATCCGAATCGAAATCAAAATATGTGGCCTCCCAGTTATTGATCAGCACCGGGCGCTTCTGGTGAAGGTAGGGGCTGCGGATCAAATGATTCCGGTACAAATCGTGGAAAATAAGGCTCATCCTCCCAAGACCCTGATCTGAATAGACGCACACCACCTCCGGCGCCGTAAAGCTTTCCCCCGGATCCAGCACCCACTCAAAGCCTTCCGGATGGATCCCCATCACCACCCGCAGGCTGTCAAACTGGCTTTTCTCTGTCTGAGCCAGGAAATTCCCGGAATAGACAAAATTCATGGCGTAAACCTGCCCTTGATCCTGGTTTGCCCCAGGCTCCATAACCGCCAGGAAGGGATGCTCCTGATGGCTGGATTCCCCCCGGAGGGAGGATACCGCCTGCTTCCCGTGGGCGATTGGGCTGCGCTCCATCCGCCGCTCCCTGCACCAGGAGCCGTTTAAGGTTAGCCGCTCCATGCCTTCCCCATCCATATCCAGGCAGGCGCTAAGGACTTTTTCTATGTGCAGGGGAGACTGGCTTTCATTTTCCAGGGAAACGCTCCTGATAAGGGCATCGCTGTCTGCAAACACGCTATAGCGCAAAACCACTTTTAACCCGATAACCGAATCCCTGCAAAAAATCTCCAGCGTCTGCCCTTTTCCTGCCCCAGGCCCTTCAAACGTAGCCGGAAGACCGGGCAGCTTAGGCTTGCCTTCCGTAATCCGGTGATCCACATAATGAAGCTCACAGCCGCAGGCTCCCTTATCCGTCCTTACCTTCAGGCAGCTTTCCCGGTAATCCCCCACGCCCCATGTAGGATATTCAAAGGGGAAAACATCCATAAACGGGCCTTTATCCCTCCTGTTTGCCGAAGGGACAAAGGGAGGCTCCTTCGTCCGCATTAAGTATCCGCACCGCAGATCATCCAGCCGCTTCCCGTAATAAATATGGCCGATATACCGATCATCGGCAATCCCAATACAATATTCCGTGTTCTGTGTGGTAATTTGGAACACCTTGTGCTCCTGGCTAAACAAAATTCCCATAAATATTGCCCTTTCATCATTGCGAAATCCCTGTTTCTGTTACTTTCTGCCCCTTCCGATTCTCCATCCTTTCCCATCGGACGCAATGCCCATTGTAGGCATTCTGTCCGCAAATGTCAAGAGGTGGGCGGATCAATTTCATCCCTGCATCCCTCTCTGCATTCCTTCTCCCAGGATATCACTTTCATTATACGGGTTTTGGCAATTAATTCATCATCTTTTCTTGTTTTTTATTTACTATTCCTGCATATCGCGCGATTTACCCGAGAATTAATGCAATGCTGTACCAAAGCGCTCTTTCCTATGGCCGAAAAAATCCGCCAGCACCATGCCTTAGGATACCCTAAGCCAAATGCTGGCGGATTTATCATAAGCTTACATAAGCTTACGGGATCCAAACCCCGTCTGCGTCTACGTTATACCCGTCCGGTGTCCTGGTATTGGCATACATACCGCCCAGGGGAACCTGGCCTTTTGTAGACATGGTAACGGCCTTCGTTACCGGATCCACAACCTCCTTTGGAACGGCAGGGGTGGGATTTAAGTAATACCACTTTCCGTCAATCAAACGCCAGCCATTGCTGCGCATGATGCCATTGATTCCCATATAGTACCAGTAGCCATCCACCAGATACCAGCCGGTAGCCATAGCCCCGGAAGTAGGCTTTAAGTAATACCAAAGGCCAGCCGTCTCAAACCATCCTTTAATCATAATCCCGTCCGCCCCTATCCGATACCAGCGGCCTTTAACGTAAATCCACTGGTTTTTCGCATAGGTTCCGTCGGAAAACTTAAAGCGCCATGTGCCGTCCGCGCCGGCTTCCCATGTGCCGTCCGCTTCCTTTAGCGGCCCTGGAGCCAGGTTGGACTCAATGAATTCCTCCCTGTCCCGGCCAGAAGATCTGCTCCTTCCATTTCCGCCGCCTGATCCGCCTGAGCCGCCTGAGCTGCCGCCTGGCTTGATTCCGCCGCTAGGCTTATCCTCTGTGCCGGGCTGTCCGTTCCCGTCATCCGGCTGCTCTGGGTTTCCGCCAGAAGGATTGCTGGGATCATCCGGGTTTTCACCGGAAGGATTGTTCGGATCATCCGGGTTTTCACCGGAAGGATTATTAGGATCATCGGGATTTCCTGGATCAGGGGCAGTGTCGTCCGGAATTTCCTGGCTTGCCTTGATCACGTAAGGAGCGTTATCCTCGCCAAACTGGCTGATTTCCACTAACTCTCCCCGCTCATCTACAGCCTTGCATTCCTCTTCCACAACGGATACCGTCACATCCTGATCAGAAGCCACGTACAGCTTCCCCACAAGGCAGGGGGCTTTTTTGCTTAACACCCCGCCTGTGCCGTCCGACTCCTTCCTGCCGGAAACCACCAGCCGGATTTGGCCGCCTTCCAGATACTGGTAATCATAAACCACTACCTTGGGATTCCCCTTGATCCCCTGGCTGAACTGGAAATCACAGTCTCCCTCATCCGGCACGCTGCCGTCCGTCTTTTCCAGCCGGAAAGCAAGCTGGAAGGTCGCGCATTCATCGAATTTTTCCTCTTCCATCAGCTGGATAGAAATCTCCGCCCCATTCCTGTCGTCCTTTTTCCCGGCGTCTTTCCAGTCTGCAAACCGTTCCGCCGCCTGGATGCTTAAAAGGCCTAAGGGAAGGGCCACTGCGGCCGCCGTCAGGCAGGCCGCCGCGCCGAGAAGAAGGGTCTTAAATTTCTTTTTCACCGCTCATCCTCTCCTTTCTTCCCGTCAGCCTGGAAGCTGATCTGGGGAAGCGCTTCCTTAGCCGGAACATCAACAAAGACGGTAGAGCTTACCAGCCTCTGGCCAGTCTGGTCAATGGCATTGTTCACCCGGTACAGCTCCGCCCGCACCTTAGCCGGAAGGCTTGCGGGGATATGGTCAGGTTCAATAAAGTACACCCATTTTCCGTCGGAAATATTCCGCAGATCCCCTTCACCGGGATCCTCCGCGAAGATTAGCTGCTTGGCAACAATCTCTTCCCCGTCTGTCCCGCCTACGATATTTCCTTTGTCATCCCAAAGGAGCACCGTATTGTAAGCTGGGTTCCCGGCGTAGGTTCCGTTAAAGATCAAGGAGCCTTTGGGGATCAGCACCTGGCTCGGTGCTGACGGATTGCAGTAATCCTCAGCCAAAATCCCGATTCCCGCAGAAAGCAAATCTACCTTGTCCCCGGTCTGCCCGATCAGCATAATCTCCGATACTGACAGCGCCTTTCCTGCCTGTCCCGGGGCGGTGATCTTCACCATGGAAGCCTCGTAAGAGCAAAGCTGCCTTCCCTCTCCCTGGGCTGCCGGGCTGCTGAAGATAATCGTCTGGGTTTTCACATCGTCTTTTTGGGCAAGGGTGAAGGAGGTTTCCTCCGCAGCCGCCTTCTTCCAGGTTGCGCCGTCCTGGCTGACATAAATTTCAAACGTGCCAATGGGCGTCCCTTCTCCGCTTAACCGGTATTCCAGCCCGGTAAGCACCTCTTCCTGGTTCAAGTACAGGATAATCTCCGGATCTTCGCCGTCTTCCGTCTTTCCGGTATAGGTGGTGGCGTTGTCGCCGTCAATCACCTTTAAGATATCCAGCTTCTTAACGTCATCCGGATCCGTAGCTTCCTCGGAGTCGCCGTCATCTCCCTCAGAGGGGAATATATCTTCCGTGGGCTCCACCGTAACCATATTGGTTCCGGCTTCCCACTCAGTGCCGCCTAAGCCGCCGTTATGGGATACCCTTGCCGTCCCCAGTTCCACCCTTTCCGTGGGGCGAAGCCAGGTGTCGTAGCCTACCGCTTCATAGGTAAATGCCCGGTTGTTAATGGTGGAGATCACGTCCGTAGCCCCGCTTTCCCCTGCAGGCACAAAGCAAATGGGCCTGCGGGTATAGGTATCGCCTTTCCACTCGCAGCGGAAAACCTCGTAACCGAAAAGCTCCGACGTATCGGAAGCTTCCAGGTTAATCGTTACCTCATTCCCGTTCCCGGCGGATTCGCTGTAGCTTATGCTTCCGCCCACGGTGATGGCGCTTACCTTTTCCTCATCCGGCTGGCTGTTTGCCTTGGCTGCTTTCCACTGATCCTCGCCGGACAGCCAGATTCCCCTGGTTTCCTTCTCAAACTGCCCTGCGTAAGCCTTCGTTGCCTCATCCGGCTCCATGCCCCAGCGCTCAAAGAATTCCAGGATATCTTTCTGCGCCGCCGCACAGCCTAAGCGCATCAGGTTATTGTCCTTATCCCCGTTCAGGGTTAAGCCCACCCCGCCCGGCTTAGGAGCCGAAGCCGCGTTCCTGGCATAGGAATCCACCCGCGCAAAGAACACGCTGTTAAACAGATCGGAATAAGCCTCATAAGTGGTGAAATGGGGATCCTTATCGTAAGCTAAGTGAAGCTGCCAGTAGATGGCCAGCTGGACCGCGCCGTTTGAGGCCGGGCCCTTCGCCCCTGACGTTACCTTGGCGTAAACCTTGGCATCATCCCCCCACCGGTTCCCATAGGTGGGCTTAATCTTCTGTCCAAGAAGGGCATAGTAGTTATTGGTGACTTCCGCTACCGCGTAAGCGCCTTCGTTGATCTCATGGCCGATCTCATGGCCAATCCCCCAGCCGAAGTAACTGCCTTCCTCGTATTCTCCCTGTGCATTTACCTTCAAGGGACGCCCGGCCATCATTCCTGCGGCAGAACCCCACCCAATGCCGATATGTGCGCCGCCGGCGTACATAAACGCGCCTTCAAACATCCTCTGGTAACGGATGTTGATCCGGCTCACCGGCATACGGTTTTTCTCCCCTGCAGCCGGATCGTCGCTTAAGCCCTTATGCTGATAGCTTAAGGTAAGGAATTCATCCATGGCAGTAAGGGTGTCGCTAAGTACCTGGGTTTTCGCCCGGCCTGAATTCGCCGACTGGCCGTTAATGCCTGACCGGATCCCTTCAATCGGCAGGGAGAACATCTCCCGCACCCCGGCGATATCCGTTGCGCCGAATACACAGTTCCTTTCGTCAAAGCCGCCTTCCGCTAAAGGATGGTACTTCTCATGCATTGCCTGCACGTCGTAAGCTTCCAGCTGTTCCACATAGGCAGCTATGCGGCTTTCCCGCTCCTCCTCCGTCACGCCGAACACATTCAGCATGGGGATCTTGGCCGCGCTGGAGGCTCCCTCCTGTGCCTTGGGGATCTCCACACGCACAGCGTACTCTTCCGCATTGTAGCCGCCGTCGTAGCGGATATAAAGCTGCCCGCCTGCTTCCACGTCGGACATACTCATAATCTTTGGTATGGTAATTTCGTTAGGCCCGATCCTAAGCGCCCCTACCTGGGTAAAGACATTGGAGGATTCCCCATGATACTGGGTAGCAATCACCGCCAGGCTGGTTTTCTCTCCCTGGGTCTTTTTCTCGCCGCCCACGTAAAGGATCACCTTATCCCCCGCCAGGCCGGTTACGCCTAAAGGCTGCCACGTATTCAAGCCGCCTGCAAAGCCCGTATGGCTATCCTGCCTCTGCGCCAGCTTTCCGTCAATCCGGATGATGTCCGCATTGCTTACTCCCTGTTCAAAGATGGATTTGGCCGTATCGATCTCCAGCTTCAGCATATCGTACTTTGGCGTCTTCTCCCCGGATACGGGATCCACGTATTCCAGCTCCTCATAAAACCCGTTGATCTGCTCCAAAGTCACCTCCGGCTTTAACACCATATGGAGGTCGTCGGTATACATGGCGAAAATCCGATCCTTTAAATCGTAATACTCATAAAATTTAAGCTCCGCGTAGCTGATCCGCCTGGCCGATGCGCTGACGGTCATCTGCACCCGCTTTGCCCTAAACATTTCCCTGGCCTGGAACTCGTAGTAGACCTTCCCCTTGGCATCCTGCTTCTTTAACAGAAGGCCGGTGGCCGTCTTCTTCTCCGTTCCGTCGTCTTCCCAATAATATACCTTGGCGTCGGTATACGCATAAGCCTGCTCATAGTCCGGGACAATCACCACCGTATCCATCTCATAAGGCTGGTCAAAGGTGATGATGGGAGCTTTCCCGTCTGACGGGTAAGCGCATCCCGCATCCCAGTCCTTCCGCACCCAGGCGGTCTCATACCTGCCGTCAACCACGGCAAACTCCTCACTGCAGGAGTTGGTGTTGTTTACGCTGTTGGCAACCCCGGTAATGATTGGGGACGGCCCGCCCCCTTCCTGGGGAACGTTCAGCAGCTTGAAGTTTGGCGTTACCGGAGCTTCCAGGATTAAGGTTGTGCCGCTGTACCGGTTAGACGGCCCGCTGACGCCCACCTTATTGGTTCCCGTCATATAAAGCTCATACGTCACTCCGTCCTTTAACCCGGTGATCTCCGCCGTTGTCCCGGTGATCTGGGAAATTTCCGTAAATGTACCATCTGCCTGATCCTTTTCCCGGTAGTAGATGGTGTAGCTGTCCGTGCTCTTCATCTTCTTCCAGCTTACGGTCAGCTTACGGTATCCCCCCGTCACCTGGATCTGCTCCGGCGGCTTAGGTATCTGAGCCGCTTCCGTGATCACCGTAATGGGGCTGCTGTACTCGCTTCTCCAGTCGTCATTAACGGAACGCACCTTTACGGTAAATTCCTTATTGTTGCATAAATCGGAACCGTTAAGTTTGGTTACGTCAAGGCTGTTTAATTCCGTAGGGAATACCTGCTCCTGGATGCCGTCCTTCTCCGTTTCGCCCGTCACGTATACGTGATAGCCAGTGACATTAGCCTGGCGCCGCCAGGTTACGGAAATCTGGGCATCCCCGCCTTCCCCAGCCAGCTTATCCGGGATAGATAAATCCGGCTCCGGGATATGGTCTTCTAAGCCGTTTAAAAACTCTACCTTGGAGATATCCGCCAGGTTGGTGGAGGCTACCGTCTTGGTAATCCGGATCGTTACCTGCTTTACCGGAATCTGCCCGCCTAAGTCAATAAGGATCGTCCTTCCCTGGATCGGCTGAGCATCCTCAGGCGAAATCTCCCCGTCAGCAGCATAAAACGCTTTTTCAGAAACTGTCTGGCTCTCTTCCTCTTCCTGCCTGGCATCGGAGGGGCTGGCTTCCTTGCGGGCCGCTTCCTTCCTGGCCTTTAGCCCATAGGCCCCTTTGCGGGCGCCGGAATTGGCCGTCCTAAGGCTTCCTTTCTGCTTCCCGCCTTCAATCACCGCCGTGTAGGTATTGCCCTTATCATCGGTAAAGGTAACTTCGCCGTCTTCCATGGCGTTAGCCGATCCGGTTTTGGGAACGATGGCAAAGGCTCCTATGGTAATGCTTTCCCTAAACTGGGCGGATACCGTAACCGGGTTATCCGCCGAAACGGCTTTTTCCTCCTTCGGGGCTGCGGTCACTGCCGCTTCATCCCCATCCGCCCCGGTTCCGGCAAACAGCTTCCGGATCCCGTCGCCATCCGCTTCCGAGCCGTCATCAGCGGAAAGAGGGGTAATCATGTCTTCCGTTAGGATTGCGCTTTCTATGGCCTTCGCCTTGCGCTTATCCTTGTTTTTGTAGAACTTGGTAAAAATTTCCAAGTCCCTCAGATCCACTACGTCGTCCCCGTTTAAATCACAGAGGGAGTCAAAATCCTCCTCCCCTCCGTAAAGGGCATCCAAAAGGACTTCCAAGTCGGCCTCATCCAGCGCCTCCTCATCCTGATCCTCCGTAGTGAAATTTCCCGCCATCAGCACGCCAAACTTTTGCTTTGACTTAACCCCCTCGTCTCCATACCCGTAATACTCAGGGTAATCATTGGCTAAATTTAACGTGGTCGCCATTTGGCTGCGGATTCTTACTTCCTGGCTGTAAGTTAAGTAAGCGCCAGGTTCATCTGCCCCTTCCAGGGTCAGGCGGTAGGAGCCTTCCGGGATATCCCCCAGCTCAAAGGTGCTAACGCGCCCCAAAACCCCATCTGGGCATTCCCAGTCCGTTTCAAAAACATCCCCTATGCTGCCTGGCACATCCTGTTTCCGGGCAGTGGACTGGCTTGGTTCCAAGAAAACGGAGATCCTGCAGTTTTTTGCCCCAAGGAAATTTTTGACATTGATCCGCAATGTCCCGCAATTTTCCATTCCCTCATCCTGTACGGCAGTCACTGCATCTGATTTCGTGGCCCACACATTGCTAGAGGACGCTTTCTCCTCCCCCTGGCCAGCAAAGGCCGGAGGACGGTGCACATTGCCTTTTAAGGCAGCCAGCGCAGAACACGGCGTCTGCAGCATCATGCAGACTGCCAAAAACGCGGCTATTCTTCGTTTCATTCCTGCAAATTCCTTCCTATTTACATGATTGCTCTGCTGCTCCTTTCCTTCCAAAGTAGTTTTCCAAAAGCTGAATGGCGATGCTCCCCTTCCTCATCCTTTTATGGGCTTCCTCAAAGGTAAACCAATCCGCTTTATCCACTTCGCCGGAAAGATGGAATTCGTCTTTTTTTACACGGGCCTCAAAAGCCAGCATCAGCATATCCTTCTGGACAAAATAATAGCTTTTGGTGTAACGGACAGATTCCGGTTCTAGCCCAAGCTCTTCTTTCACCTCCCTCGTGGCAGTTTCCTCTGCACTTTCCCCGCATTTTATGTACCCGGCCACACAGACATAGTGCTGTTCCGAGACATAGCCCTGACGGATTAATGCCACCTCATCAAATTCATTGATTACCAAAGTAATGGTGCAGGCATATGGCATATCAAACCAAGGGCGTCTGCAGGCTTCGCAGTAGGGGATGAGGCCCTCATCCCCGATTTCTCGCTTGGCCAGCTTAGCCCCACAGTGTGGGCAATACATAAATTTCATCCTCATATCCCTCCATCTATACAATCCATTAACGCAAGAGCCTGCCGCTTACAGCATTCCCCTGTATTCATTTTTCCATTTTTTCACCAGGGCAGAAGCCCTCCTAAGGCGCGTGTCCTGATCCTTCATAAACAACTCATCCAGTTCCTTCACCCCCGATGAATCACGGCTCTTAAGCCTGGCCTGGTCAATTTTCCTTTCCCAGGCTTCCTTATTCCTCTTATCTAAGGCCTCCTGGTAATTAGGCGCGATAAAAAGATCCGGGTCAAAGGATTTCAAGCAATATATTTTTTCCAGAATTTCCTCATTTTGGCTGTCGCAGGCGTAGGCCCGGTCATAAGCCTCATAGGCTTTTTCAAACCGGAACAGCCTGGCCTGGCAGGCTCCCAGGCAGCACCATACCCGGCAAAAAAACTTGTCGTCCACCACCTGATCCTTCTCTTTTTCCAGGAGCTTTTCATACAGCAGGATAGCCTTCCCGTACTGCTTTTTCCTAAAAAGGTAATCCGCCCTTTCCTTCCCGTACTCTGCCGGATGCATCTTCCTGTACCGGATTAACACCTGGCGGTAATGGCTCACCTGGGCGGAGGAATAGTACTGGCAGCTGGTCAGGATCAGCAGCAGCATATTATCGGAATTTTCCTCGCTCCGCTTCCAGTCATCCAGCTTTTCCCCCAGGGATTCCATGGCTAAGTCATTTCGGATAAACTGGATCAGCCGGTTATCCACAAAATCCTCCATCACCAGCAGCGGATTTTCATAAATGACATAGCACAGCTCCTGGGATGAATGGAGGTGCACCCCAAGCTCCGGAACCTCAAAAGGGTTCCTCACCGGCTCCATCCGGCATAGAATCAAACTCATATTACGATCTCCCTGCGTATCATGGCATTGGAAGCGGGAAACAGCTCCCCAAAGCCCTTATCCTGGATCACAACAACCATGGTTTTCTCATCGGCGAAGCCGGCTCGCATCCGGATCCTGGTGGTCCGGTTGGGGCGCTTAGGGAAGCCCTCCAAGGGAATCGTCGCCTCCCGCACCCCCTTGCCGTCCGCCGGGCGGATCATAAAGGACACCTGATCCTGCCCGTCCAAGATAAATTCCATGGTGCTTTTCGCCTCATACCAGCTGTCCCCCAACGCCGCGATTACCAGCTGGGTGGGCCGGTCGTCATGGATAACCTCCATGGATACCGTGGCCTTTAAGCGCCCCTCGCAGATCATCACATAAGGGAAGGCCGTCTCCTCCGCCACGAAATCCTCCGCCCGCAAAAGGGCTCCCTTCACATACAAAAACTGCTCCCCGTACACCTTCCTCCGCTTGCAAAGAAGCTTCATAAAGCTGACGGCCCAGTCCGTTTTCTCAAACCCTTTCCCGGTAAGGAGGATTGCCGAGTACAGCTTCTTAGCCAAAAGCTTTTCCCCCAGGGCGTACAAAAGCTTATCCGCCTGCTTTGTCCCGGAAAAGGAATCCAAAAGCTTAAGCTGAAGCTCCTTTAAGGGAAATTCCTCCTGAGCCGTCACCACTGGCTGGCGCGCGCCCCTCTGGATTCGCATCTCGCAGTAGCGCAGTCCCTCCTTTGAAAAATCAAAAAGAGCCACCTGGTTTGCCCACACCTCTTTTTTCTGGCTCAGGACGTAGTGGAGGAAGCTTTCGCTGTAGCTGACCACATGAAACCGGTTCCTGGGCACTTCCAGGTAATCGACGCAGTACAGCAAGCAATCCATCACCCTGCCGTTTACCCAGGGAAGGGCGATTACCAGCTGCAAAATCCTCCCTGTCCCACATTCCTTCTTTACCTCATCCAGCACCTGCTTTAAAAACCGCTGCAAAAGCTCCCTGCCGCTTGCCTTCACCTCACCGGCAAAAATCTCTTTCTTCGGCCCTAAGGTAAGGAGGTTTTCAAACAGCTCCCCCTCCCCAGACAGCTTTAACGCATAGGCCTCGTCGCCGATTTTCCACTGGCCTCCATCCTTTTTCCTGCATATTGCGGTAGGAAACGTCCATATTTTTTCGTTCCCGCTTAAGGCAGCCTGGGTATGGCCATCACACAGATCAATGCCGATCACTAACCCGTTTGCAGACATTTCCCATCCTTCCTCCCCATCCGTTTTAACGCGTTTTCCTGCCAGCGTGCTGCCTGCTAGAAATTTGGGCAGCACTCTGTATAATCCTTATGTTTATGCAATGGGGAATAATTCCTCCAGGGCCGCATTCCGCATCAAATACTCCTGCATACTTTTCTTTAATCCGGTTTCCTCTTTCATGCTAAGGCACAGCCCCATCTCATTTAGGCTGGCAAACCTGCTTCCCTTCCCCTCATGCCCGGAAAGCTCACAGAGGATAGTTCCCTGAGCCGCCTTTACCTTATCCCCTTCGGCCTTGTCGTACCGGTAGATCTGGTAATCCAGCTTTTCTCCCTCAAACAAAACCTTCCGGCACACAAACACCCCCTGATAGATCCGCCTAAGCTCCTCCCGGTGGAAATCCTCCTCATCCGGAAGGATCCGGATGAACAGCTCCAGCTGATCATCCTTATTCCCAATATAGCAGATCATGGCCTTATCCCGGATATTCTGGGGAATAGGGATAAAAGCCGCCAGCTTTTTCGTGTAGGGAAAAACCAGTCCGTCCTCAATTAAGACTTCCTCCATCCGCCTGCAAAGAGCCTTCTGGTCATCCTCCAGCATACGGCATTCCGAATAATACTTCGTCAAAGCCAAAAGATAGATGGTGGGCACTTTTTTCACGTCATCACTGCGGTTTACCAGGCTCTCCAAATAGGCAAAGACCTGCTCCTTAGCTGCCTCGCCCTTCAGGAAGTAGCCGATGGACTTTACGGTAAAATATGCCTTGACCACCGTCTCCCCCATCCGCCTGCGCCGGGAATAAAAGTGGAAGGTCTGGTCTAAATGCTTGATATTGTCGGAAAACATCATCTGGCACAAAAGCCGCTCGTCTAAATCGTAAAGCTTTGCCTTGGCTGATGCCGCCTGGGACAAAACCTTAAACATCTGGCTGGAATTTCCATTAAAATGCCTGCACAGATAATCCAGGAGGACGCCGTCCGCCTTCCCTGCCAAAAACACCTGGAAAGACAGCTTCAGCAAAAAAACATCCTCCCCAAACAAATTCTTAAGGATCATCTTCCCGCAAAGCTTTGCTAAGTATCCCATCCCCATGCCCTCAAAGCCGTAGGTTTTCAGCATTTCGTAGGCTTCCTCCAGGTAATTCTGGCAGATTAACGTCTCGCACACCAGCACCCGCTCCTGGTGGGACATCCCCTTAGTATCCAAGGTAAGCAGATAAGTGCATTCCCCTGTGCCTGAATTTTCCTTGCTGGCTAAAGACCGGTAATACCGAATGACCTTTCCCAAGAGCACCTTCCGGTACGGCTCGTTTAAGGGAAGCTCCCGTATGGATCGCTCCAGCACATGAACCTGATCCTCGTCAATTTTTTCCTCTTTCTCCATCCTTCTGCAGGCGGAAAGGCTTAACATGGCGTGCTCTGGATTAACCTCAAAGCAGCGCTCCAAAAGCTCCGGCCTGTCCATCACTGGCGTCTTTAAATGGGATACGTCCCCATAGCGGTTCCCAAAGGCATCCTGAAACAGGATTACCGCCTTGTCGGAAAATATGGGCACGAAGGCCACCCCGTCCGTCAGCAAATAGACATCCTCGCTGGTCAGCTCCTCATAGCGCACCACCACGTACTTCATCCGCCCGTTTTGGCAATCGATCCGGTAGGAGCGGAGCACCGCAGGCAGGACCTTCGCCACAGGGCCGTCGATCATGCCCTTAAAGATCATTCGGTCATAAATCACCGCCAGGCAGCTGCTAATCCGGGATTTAAACAGCTGCTCCATGGCAAACTTCTCCATATCCCGCTCATAGGACTGGTACAGCTTTGTGGAAGGCTTCATATACCGCAGGATATTCCAGTACAGCACCTCCTTGCTCTGCCTGTCCAAATCCTGGGCAAAGGAAAAGTACAAAAGCACCTCCTTGGGCAAAAGGCGGTCATAATTTTCCGGCAGGGAATACAGATAATATTCGTAAAGCCTGGTAAGGCCTATCTTCTGATCCAACGCCCGCTGATACCAGATAAAATCCTGCTGCCCCCTGCACTCCCCCTTAATCATCATGGAGCACACGGCTACTAGGATTTCCTTCCTGGCATACTGGCCGTAAAGCCGCTCCAAAAGACGGTGGAGCCACTTCCTGTAACACTTTTCAATCGCTGCCAGCCTGGCGATCCGCACCGCCATCTTCTCCTGGATCAGCCCTTTTCGGGCGGCAAAGTGGAGGATCTGGACGATAAACTCGTCCATCCGCTGAAGGAACTCCGGATGCCGCTCCAAAAGACGGTAAGCCTCCAGGTACAGGAAGGGACTGTAAAACCCATTCTCATACAGCTGCCTCATCTCGCCGAAAAAGGTAAAGGGCGCTTCCTTCACCGAGGGATCAAGCTCCGCCCGAATAAAGAACAAAAAGGGGTACTTCCCCTCCGGCGTATGCTTCCTGAGCACCCGCAAAAGGGATTCCTTCTGGCTGGGACTGGATTTTAGCTGCTGGTTTAAGTACTGGTAAAAACAGTAAAAATCAATCATATCCCTTCGGGAAAGGAGAATCTCATCCCGGCATTCTTCCAGGAGCAAAGCAGCCTGCTCCTGCCGCCCCGCCCGAATAAGCGTCTCCGCCATCCAAAGGGATGCCAGGTTCCGATTTCCAGGCACGTTCCGCATCACATCCAGCTCCTGGAGCATCCGCTCGCAAAGAAGGCTATGATCCTTTTGCCCGCAGGCATCCTCCAGACGCAGGGCGGCAAACCTGCCGAAGGCCTGCCAAAATTTAGCCCAGCTGATGTAAGCACCGTCGCGGTTTTTCTCCCCCTCTGCCAGGAAGGGGATAACCTTGGTTTCCTTTACCGTATTCAGGCGGATGCTGCCGAAATTCTTCCCCTTGTGGAGCCTTCCGGGAAGGATGCGGTAAGGGATCCGGCACACGTCCTGTTCAAAATCCCTGCCTTCAAAATGCTTTTTTTGCACCTCCAGGAAATCCCCGTCCACCTCCACGTCCACGGAAACGTAGCCCCACATATTTTTCTGAAGCTCGATCACGCCCTCCGCCCCGTCCGCCGAAAAATCATACTTCCTTATCTGCTGGGAAACCTCAAAAGCCACCGGCTTTTTTACCCCCAGGGCAACAAGGAATTCTTCCATCTGGTTGCCCCGGTTCCCGTGGCCCCTTAAGCTGTCATACAGGGAACGGGTATGCATATCCTGCATAAATGGCGTTTCCACAAAATCCTGGTAATCAAAAAGGCGCAGCGCCGTATCCGGCTCTTCTCTGGCAAGCCTGGCAAAATCCTCCGGCGTCTTAAGCCCCGCCAGGGTCTGCCCGGACACCCCCAGACGGACATGGAATAAAAAAGGAAGCGTCCTCTCCCCTCCGTCTGTCACCAGCTCAAACTCTCCCTTTATGGTATCCCCATCTACCAAGTACCCTGCGTCTACCTGATAGGAAATCCGGTTCCGAAGCCCTGCAAAAGCCGGGGTATTTACCGTCACCCGGGTGTGGTTGGCATAAACCAGCCCCTTAATGTACAGCCCGTTGCTGCTGTTTACAAAAAATTCCCAGGCTCCCGTCTTCCCTGCCTGGATGATCTCCTCTATCTTATCTGGCATAATCACAATCTGAGGGACATCCTTATTTAAAATCCCCCTGGCCAGCTGGTTAATTCGCTCTTTCATCTGCTATTCACTCCATTAATACCCTATTCTATCACATTTCTGCTTGATTTAAAAGACTGAAGTTGCTATCATAGATAAAGGAAAGGGAATTGGGTGAATCACTATGCTATCGGAACCGGTTACATTATACAAGTTAATGAATTTATATATGCTGCAGCAAGTAAATTTTCCGCTAACCAACGCCCAGCTGACCAATTTTTTCCTGGAGCATGATTATACCACTTACTTTACCCTCCAGCAAACCTTAAATGAGCTGGCTGAGGCGGGGCTTGTCCGGAAGGAAACCATCCGCAACAGCACCCGGTATGAAATCACCCAGGAAGGCTCCGATGCCTTAAGCTTTTTCGGCAGCAATATCTCGCCGGCCATTATCCAGGATATCGACCAATACTTAAAGGACAACAAGTTCCGCCTGCGCAACGAGGTGGGGGTAATCGCCGATTTTTATAAATCCACCACCCAGGATTACATCGTCCACTGCGAAGTCCGGGAAGGGAAATCCCCTTTAATCGAACTGAACCTGGCCGTGCCGGACAAGGCTCAGGCGGAGCATATGTGCAGCAACTGGCAGGATAAAAGCCAGGAAATTTACGCCTTTGCCATGAAATCCTTAATGAGCCGCCCTAAATAAGCAGGCCGCAGAAAAGCTGTTTGCCTGACAGGAGGAACTACCATGAATCTTTTAAGCCGATTCCCCAAAAAACCTCCCATGACCCCCTGGCAGGAGGCCATGGAAGAACTTCGCCGGAAGAAAAAACGCTTAGGCCGCAAGTACAGGCTTTGGAAGTTTTACCTGTATGCCTTTGTGATCCTGCCGGTCTTCGCCATAATGCTGGCGCTAAAAGCCCTGAAAACCTATGTGCGGATCAAGCTGCGGGAAATCGCCGTAAATACGCCCATGGATACGCCTGGGGATAGGGATACGATCGAGTAGGGAGGTTTTTCTCCCTACTCGCCGCGCGCCCCATATGCCGCTTCTGCGGCATACTTCCTCTACATGGGGCTGCGCATAAAAAGGGGATGCTGCATAAGCATCCCTTAATCCTGCCCTTTATTCGGGGCAGGGATGGCATACCGGTCAATCAATTCCCAAATCTCTTCCTTCCCCTGGCGGGTTTCCGCAGAAAAGGGAATTAATATCTCTCCCTTCCCCATCCCCAAGCCTTCCCGCACAATCTTCACGCATTTAGCTACCTGGCTTCGCTTTAGCTTATCCAGCTTCGTGGCAATCACCACCGGATGGTATCCGCTGCGGGTAATCCAGTTATACATGGTGCGGTCGTTTTCCGAAGGCTCATGGCGGATGTCCACCAGCAGGAACACCAGCTTTAAGACTTTCGCCCCGTTTAAATACCGCTCAACCATCTTCCCCCACTTTTCCTTCACCGCCACGGACACCTTCGCATAGCCGTACCCGGGCAGATCCACAAAATAAAGGGCATCATTAATGTTATAGAAATTGATGGTCTGGGTCTTCCCCGGCTGGGAAGATGTCCTGGCCAGAGATTTCCGGTTCATCAGCGTATTGATCAGGGAAGACTTCCCCACGTTAGACTTGCCGGCAAAAGCGAATTCCGGCAGGACATTCTCCGGGAATTGGCTGGTTATGCCGCAAACGGTTTCCAGTTCCACTTTTTTTACAACCATACTGACTCCTTCTGCTGTACTAGTGTACTGTCTTGATTACATTTCGCCAGATACGCGTCACAGCGGCCTCTACGATTCCGCCACCGCTTCCTTAAGCACATCCTCCATCCGGGAGACAAAGACGATCTCCAGGCCCTTGGTGATCTCCTTGGAAAGCTCGCTGATATCCGGCCTGTTCTTCTCCGGAACCAAAACCTTTTCCACATGGGCCATCCGGGCCGCCAGGATCTTTTCCTTTAAGCCGCCGATGGGGAGCACCCGCCCCCTTAAGGTGATCTCGCCGGTCATCGCCACCTTAGCCCATACCTTCCTCCCAGTCACGGCAGAAAAAAGGGCGGTGGCCATGGTAATCCCTGCGGAAGGCCCGTCCTTAGGCACTGCCCCTTCCGGGATATGGATATGGATATCATGCTTTTCAAAATAATCTTGCTTTACCTGGTAATCCGGGCAGATGCTGCGGACAAAAGTAAGGGCGGCCTGAACCGACTCCTTCATCACATCCCCCATCTGTCCGGTCATCAAAAGCTCGCCCTTCCCCGGCATCACGTTAACCTCGATCTGCAAGGTATCGCCGCCTACGCTGGTCCAGGCCAGCCCCCTGGCAATCCCCACCTGATCTTCCCCGTCCGCATCCTCGAAGGTAACTTTCGGCTTGCCAAGATACTTCTCCAGTGTGCTTTCCGTGATCCGGATCCCTTTTTTCTTATCTTCCAAAAATTCCCTGGCAGCCTTCCGGCAGATATCCCCAATCCGCCGTTCTAAGTTGCGGACGCCCGCTTCCCTGGTATAGTTATGGATAATCTTTTCCAAGGCATGGTCGGAGATGGATACCTGTCCGCCGGTAAGGCCGTTCTTCTCCATCTGCTTGCCCACCAGGTATTCCTTCCCGATATGGAATTTTTCATTTTCCGTATAGCTGCTGACCTCAATTATCTCCATCCGATCTAACAACGGCCGGGGGATGGACTGGGTAGTGTTGGCCGTGGCGATAAACAGCACCTGGGACAGATCGATGGGAACCTCCACGTAATGATCCCTGAAACGAACATTCTGCTCCCCGTCCAGCACCTCCAAAAGGGCCGAGGAGGTGTCCCCTTTATAGTCGCTGCTAACCTTGTCGATCTCGTCTAGCAGCATCAGCGGATTGGAAACCCCGGCCTGCCTTAAGCCTTCCACCAGGCGGCCCGGCATGGCGCCCACATACGTCTTCCTGTGCCCGCGGATCTCCGCCTCATCCCGGACGCCGCCAAGGCTGATCCGAACGTACTTTTTGTTTAGCGCCCTGGCTACCGAGCGGGCTATGGAGGTCTTCCCCGTTCCCGGCGGGCCTACCAGGCAAAGGATGGAACCGCTTTCCTTCCCGGTCATCACCCGCACGGCCAAATACTCTAAGATCCGCTCCTTTACCTTCTCTAAGCCGTAGTGATCCTTATCCAGGAGCTCCTCCGCATGGCGGATATCCTTATTATCCTTGGAAACCTTTTTCCAGGGAAGCTCCAAAAGCGTCTCAATATATGTGCGGATCACATTGCCTTCCTGGCTCCCCCCAGGCATGGCCTTTAGCCGGTCAATCTCCTTTTTCAGCTTCTCCTTCACTTCCCGATCCGCCTTTAAGCCTCTTAACTGCTTCTCATACCCGTCCGTCTCCGACTGGATATCCTCCTCCCCCAGCTCCTTTCGGATAATCCGCATCTGCTCCCTTAGGATATAATCCTTTTGGTTTTTATCCACCGCAGCCTTTACCTTTTTCTGGAAATCCCGCTTGATCTTAGCCACTTCGATTTCCGAGACCAGGCTGTGAACCACGTGCTCATAGCGCACGGAAGGATACAGGCTTTCCAGCACCGACTGGCGGAATGCGTAATCCCAGGGAATCTGGATGGCAATCTGATCCAGCAGCTCCTCCAAATCCTGGATGCTTAACAAATTGGGGAGGATCTCCTTGATCATCCGCGGGTTTACCTCGCCGTATTCCTCCAGCTTTTCCTTTACGATGCGGATCATGGCCTCTGTGGCCACATATTCCAATGGCTCTAACTGCGTCCCAGGAAGCACCGTCTCCACCTCAGCCACCAGGTACGGGCCTTCCATGTCCATATCCACCAGCTCCGCCCGCGTAAGACCTTCTACCATAACCCGGATAATCTTCCCCGGCATCTTTACCAGCTGCTTTACCATGGCAATGCAGCCTACCTGGAACAAATCCACCAGCTCCGGCTCCGCCTGATCCGCCTGCTTTTGCGTAACCAGGAAGACCTTCTGATCCTCCACCATGGCTTTTTCCAATGCGGCAATCGATTTATCACGGCTGATGTCAAAATGGATTATCATTTTGGGAAGAACTGTCAGCCCCCTTAATGCGATTGCCGGTAATGTATATACTTTTTGCTCCATATCTGTCCTTTTTCCTAATCCGATAAAAGAGACGCTGCCTAACTCAACGTTCTGCAGCGCCCTTTCCTTAATGTGCCTGAACCTCAGCTACACGAAAATACCTTTGGCCTAAGCAATCTCACCGGACTGATCTTTTCTCGACCGCCTGGAAGACGCGGCCCTGGGCACTGCCGTGTCCCGGTACACGATCTCCGGCTTCCCTTCCCCGATAATTACGTTTTTCGTAATGGTCACGATGCCGATAGTGTCGTCTGAGGGAATCTCATACATCAAATCCATCATAATCTTTTCCAGGATGGAACGCAGGCCCCTGGCTCCCGTTTTCCTCTCCGCCGCCAGCTCCGCCACCGCATATAATGCGTCCTGAGTAAACTCCAGCTTTACGTCATCTAACTCAAACAGCTTCTGGAACTGCTTGGTCAGCGCATTCTTTGGCTGGGATAAGATCTGCACCAGGGCATTCTTATCCAAAAGCCTTAAGGAGACATTAATGGGGACACGCCCGATAAACTCCGGGATCAGGCCGAACTTGGTCAGATCCTGGGGAAGCACCTGGCGCAGCAGCTCATCAATGTCTGTCTTATTCTTATCCACAATGGTGGCGTTAAAGCCGATGGAACCCGCGTTTAAACGCTGCTCCACGATTCTCTCCAGGCCGTCGAAGGCGCCGCCGCAGATGAATAAAATATTCGTGGTGTCAATCTGCAAAAGCTCCTGGTGGGGATGCTTCCTTCCCCCCTGAGGCGGCACGCTGGCCACCGTCCCTTCCAGGATCTTAAGCAGCGCCTGCTGCACCCCTTCGCCGGAAACATCCCGGGTAATGGACACATTCTCCGACTTCTTCGTGATCTTATCAATCTCATCAATATAGATAATCCCGTATTCCGCCTTGCTGATATCATAATCCGCTGCCTGAATAAGCTTCAGCAGGATATTCTCCACATCCTCGCCCACGTAACCGGCTTCTGTCAGGGCGGTGGCATCCGCGATGGCAAAGGGAACGTTTAATATCTTAGCCAGCGTCTGAGCCAAGTATGTCTTTCCGGAACCGGTAGGGCCAAGCATTAAAATATTGCTCTTGGCAATATCCAAATCAATATGCTTTGACGTGGTTACTCGCTTATAATGGTTATACACGGCAACCGAAAGAACCTTCTTCGCCTCGTCCTGCCCGATAACGTACTCATCCAGGAAGGCCTTGATCTCCTTTGGCTTCATCAGGTTAATCTCACTAAAAGCCGAAAGTTCCTCTTCCTCCATATCCGCAAACTCTTCCTCCAAAATCTCGGAGCAGAGCTCGATGCACTCATCGCAGATAAACACGTTATTTGAGCCGGCAATTAATTTCCTCACCTGATCCTGGGTCTTTCCGCAAAATGAGCATCTGACCTTGTCTTCCATTCTGCCAGGCATACATCCACCTCGTTTCTACCAGCGCTAACGGCTGGTGATTACTTTATCGATGAGGCCATAGGCAAGAGCCTCATCTGCCGTCATGTAATTATCCCTCTCGGTATCCCTCTCGATTACCTCGATAGGCTGCCCTGTATTCGCAGACAGAATTTCATTTAATTTCTTCTTCGTCTGCAGGATCTTTTCCGCTACAATCTGGATCTCCGTGGCCTGGCCCCTGGCTCCGCCGGAAGGCTGATGGATCATTACTTCTGCATTGGGAAGAGCCATTCGCTTGCCCTTGGTTCCCCCTGCAAGAAGGAATGCCCCCATGCTGGCCGCCATGCCGATGCAGATCGTGGAAACATCACACTTAATATAATTCATTGTATCGTAAATTGCAAGCCCTGCCGACACGGAACCGCCGGGGCTGTTAATGTACAGGGAAATTTCTTTCCCCGGATCCTCCGATTCCAGGAACAGGAGCTGCGCAACCACCAGGCTTGCGGAAACATCCGTAACCTCTTCTCCCAGGAAAATAATCCGATCCTTAAGCAAGCGGGAATAGATATCGTAGGAACGCTCCCCCCTGCTGGTAGACTCCACTACATAAGGTATTAAGCTCATTGAAAATCCCCTTTCTCTCCCGAAAGCGCCCTGTGACAGTACTGCCTAAAGGGCATAAAACCTCATAGGAAACCGCAGCGGTCTCCTGCCGCTGCGGACAATTGCCTAGACGAGCTGCGCTTCGGCTACCAAAAAGTCAACTGCTTCCTGAACAGCAATATCCTGTTTCATCTGTTTCTTCTCGGCATCGCCCATATGCTCTTTTAATTTCTCTGCTTCCATCTTATAGGCTTCCGCCATCTTCTGGATCTCTTCTTCCAGCCGCTCATCCGTCACTTCCAGCTTCTCCGCCTCAGCTACGGCTTCCAGCACCAGCCTGGTCTCAATCCGCTTGACGGCCTGTGGACGCATCTGCTCCTTTAAGGAATCCTTAGTCATGCCGGTATACTCCATATACTGGTCAAAGGCAATCCCCTGGCTGTACATCCGGCGGGCGTAATCCTGCACCAGGCCTTCCACCTGGCTTTCAATCATCGGCTCCGGGATATCCATGGAAGCATTAGCCACTACGGCCTCAACTACCCGATCCTCATTCTCCGATGCCGCCTCTTTCTTCTTTTTCTCCTCCAGCCCTTTCCGTAAATCAGCCTTGTACTCATCTAACGTATCAAACTCGGAAACTTCGCTGGCAAACTCATCGTCCAGCACGGGAAGCTCCTTCTTCTTAATCTCTTTAATCTTTACCTTAAAGACGGCAGGCTTTCCTGCCAGATCCTTGGCATGGTACTCCTGGGGGAAAGTTACGTTTACTTCGCACTCCTCCCCAATGCTCTTGCCGATTAACTGCTCCTCAAAGGTATCAATAAAGGAATGGGAACCGATAGTCAGCGGATAATCCTCTGCCTTTCCGCCGTCAAAGGCTACCCCGTCCACGGAACCGTCAAAATCAATCACTGCCTGATCCCCGTCCTCAACCGGCCGATCCTCGATGGTAATCAGCCGGGAATTCTGGTTCTGGATCCTTACCAGCTCCGCAGCCACATCCTCATCCGTCACTTCCTCCGAGGCCTTCTCCACCTGGATTCCCTTGTACTCGCCCAAAGTAACCTCCGGCTTAACCGCTACCATGGCATTATAGATGAAGGCTTGCCCCTTCTCTATCTGTACGATGGAGATCTCCGGCCTGGACACGATCTCTAACTCGCTGTCCTTCATGGCATCTGCGTAAGTCTGATCAATGGCTTCTTCCGCAGCGTCCTCATAGAACACTCCCGGGCCGTACATCTTCTCAATCATATGCTGGGGAGCCTTCCCCTTGCGGAAGCCTGGGATCATGAAACGGTTTTTATTTTTCTTGTATGCAGCCTTAATGCACTCTTCAAACTGTTCAGCCGAAACTTCCACAGTCAGCTTCGCCATGTTCTTCTCTAATTTTTCCACCTGTAAACTCATCTTATGGGTTCCTCCTTAATCTGTCTGTGAGCCGCCTGGCCTTTGGGCGCTACACTTCAATTTAATACTATAGCATATCCTTCCGCCAAATACCAGCCCTAAAATACGAAAAAATCGGATGAAAATATGTAACAGTTCAGACGGGGCAGCTTCACCGCAGAGCCTCAATGATCGTACTGTATGGAAGCTTTTACCTGGGCGGCAGCCTCCCGGCCCACCAAAAGGCCTGCCAGCTCCAGACCCAGATCCAAGGCGTACCCCAGGCCCCTTGCCGTGGTAATCAAACCGTCGGTAACAACGCCCTCATGGGTATACTCTGCCCCCACAAGCTTCTCCTCAAAGCCTGGGTAACAGGTAGCCTTCTTTCCCCGAAGGAAGCCAAGCTCTCCCAGGACACTGGGAGCGGCGCAGATAGCCGCCACTCTCCGATCCTCCCCTAATGCCTGCTCCAAGGCCTTGGCTAACCCCTTATGCTCCGCAAGGTGCTTCGTCCCCGGCATCCCTCCGGGAAGGAAGATGCAGTCCGCCTCCTCCGGCGCGGAATCCTCCCACAGCATATCCGTCACGATCCGCAGACCATGGGAGCCTGCCACCTCCAATGATCCGGACATGGAAATTAGCTTCACCTCAATCCCGCAGCGGATCATCACATCCACCGCCGCCAAGCACTCCACTTCCTCCAAGCCTTCCGCCACTACAGCATAAACCTTTGCTTTCATTCTAATTCCTCCTTAATATGGATAATTTTTATCCGTTATTCCACGTAATTGATCATTTCTTCCCCTTGCTCCGCATAATTGGCAATTTCTATCCGCCATTCCGCATAATTGGCAATTTCTATCCGCCATTCCGCGTAATTGGTAATTTCTATCCGCCATTCCGCGTAATTGGCAATTTCTATCCGCCATTCCGCGTAATTGGCAATTTCTATCCGCCATTCCGCGTAATTGGCAATTTCTATCCGCCATTCCGCGTAATTGGCAATTTCTATCCGCCATTCCGCATAATTGGTAATTTCTGCCCCTTATTCCATGTACTGGGTATACACCGCCCCGTCCCTGTCGGGCATATGGGGTCTGTTCCTGGGAATCCCCAGCTTTTCCTCCCGCAAAGCCAGGTAAAGCTCCCCAAGAGCCGCCTCCCGGTAAGGATCCACGAAAATCATCCCCACGCCGCAGGCCAAAAGCCCTAAAAGATACCAGCCCAAAAAGGATAATTCCAGGATAAACGTGTCCAGCTTATTCCCCTCCATCATCTCGCGGCTTAAGCGGAAGGCCTCGCTGCTGTCCATCTCGGGGTATTCCGCAATTAAATAGGGAATCATATAATACTCATAATGCTTAATAATCCCGGGAATGACCAGCAAAAGGCTCCACAAACCCTCATACAATTTCCGCAGAAACTGAATCTTTACCGTATTTAAGTACCAGCCATTTTTAAAATTCCCAAACAATTCCCCAAAACCGGCGTTATCCCCCCTCATGGTGCTGATGGTAAAATAACGGCACTTCCCCACCTCAATCACGTTGGAAACAAGAACGCCTAACAGTACCGTGGCCGTAAAGACTGCCCCGATCACCATGCACACCAGAAGCACAACCCCCATAGCAAAGGGCTGCCTCAGCGCCGACGACAAATTTACGCCGTGGCGGCTTTGGTGAGCCGAGAAGTTCACCCCTGTGCCTGCGCCGCCCTTAACGCCCAGCAGACCGGCCACAAATGTTACCAAAAGGCCATAGCCGTAATACCGGCTTAGGCCGTCCCTGGCACGCTGTTTTAATTCGTCACCCCTCCACATCCTACTTCCCTCCATTTAATGAATGAATATGAGCAGTAATTGATAATGTATCCTTCATTATAGAGAATTCCCATGGAAATTGCAAGGAATATGGGAAATTCACGTTTTTGCGAATGGCACAGCGTCCCTTTAGGGGAAACCGCGCTTTCCGCTGCACCGATCTCCGGGACGGTTTTTGCACCTAACAGGCTGTCCTGCACGGTTTTGCAAGGCACATAATAATCCTTAAGGAGGGCTTTTTATGGCCATTACCCGTTTCAGCTGGTACGGCTCCAGCAAATTGCTGGAAACCTTCCGGAATAATCACCCGAAGCTCCCTCTTTTTTTCCAGGCAGCAGTCCAAAATGCCCTGATGGAAGGCTCAATTATCCAGATCTCTGCAAAAACCCCTGAAGGGAAAGCATACTGCACAAACCTTAAACTGACCGCCCCCGATGCGGAAATGCTGCAGGCATTAAAGCGCATGAAAGAACAGGAATCACAAAAACTGTTCTTTTTTGCGTTTTTTTTCCAAGGGCTTGTAATTTTTTCCTAAATATTGTATAATTTTTCCATAAATTTCAATTCGGCGTGTTCTCGCCATATTCTGTCCCATGGTCGGACTGCCTGTTCTTACTTACAGGCAAAATCCCATATCATTATGTGATACCAGGGTCAAAAAACCTTTTGACCCCTACATCATTATTTTTTCTATTGATCAAATCAATTATTTCGGAGGTTAATTATGTGTTATGAATTCTTTCTGCAGATAGTCAAAGATGATTTAGAAAAAAGGCTTGGAGACGGTTATCAGCTTGCCTTAAGATCCATCCCCAAAAACAACGGCATCGTCCGGGACGGCATTTCCATATCCAAAGCCGGGGAAACCGTGGCCCCTACCATCTACTTAAATGATTTTTACCAGGAACTTTTGGACGGAGAGCCGCTGTCCAAGATCTGCGACCGGATCTGCCAGATCTACCAGGAAAACCCCAGCCTTCCTTACCTGGACTCCCAGGCTTTTATTTCCTACGAGCGGATCCACGATCGGATCGTATACAAGCTAATCAATACCCAGGCCAACGCTTCCCTGCTAAAAAAGATCCCCAGCATCCCTTTCCATGATATGTCCATGGTTTGCTATCTTCTGATTGAACAGCAGGAAAAGGGATACGTAACCGCACTGATCTACAAAGAACACTTAAAAACCTGGAAAATCCGGGACAAGGATTTGTTTTTGGCTGCCATCAGAAACACCCCAAGCCTTCTCCCCCCGGTAATTCAGCCCTTAAATGATGTGCTAAGGCAGCTGGCAGTGGAAATGCTGGGGGATTCCTACCAGGATGCCCCCTTAGATACCCTGCTGGAAACGGCAGCCGAATACCATCTCCCGGAAGATACTTCATTTCCTGCCCTTTACGTCCTCACAAACCCTGCCAGGGTCAATGGGGCGGCCTGCATGGCTTATCCCCTGGCCGTAAAAAACTTCGCAGACAGGATGGGCCGGGATATCCTTATCCTGCCCTCCAGCATCCACGAAGTCCTTTTAATGGCCGATGACAGCCAGTATGACTACGATGAAATAAGCCGCCTGGTGACGGAAATCAATGCTTCCGAGGTTCCTCCAGAAGACCGCCTTTCCAATCAGATATACCGCTACGAGCGGGATTTGAGCCAGATTACGGCTGTTTCCCGATCCCTCAGCCATTGCTTGTAAACTGCTGCACCAGCCGGAACACGGAATCAATAAAAAAGACAGCCAAGGCAATCGCTCCGGCAATCTGCAGCGTTTCCACCAGATACCGGGTAGATAAAATCCGGATATCCCGCATCATATAATAAACGCACCGATAGATGGATGCTCCCGGCACAGAAGGCAGGATCCCTGCCACCAGAAAAACTGTCACCGGCGCCTTCAGCTTCCGGGCGAAAACATGGCTCATTCCGGCCACCATCAAGCTGGAAAGGAAAGCCGCCATAGGCTCGGAAACCAGGCAGACCTCCACCACCTGGTACACCAGCCAGCCAAGGCCGCCCACAAGCCCTGCATGGAACAGATATTTTTTCGGCAGCTCCAGCACCAGCCCAAAGCTGAGCACCGCTAAAAACGCCCCCATAGAACGGATCAGGATCCCGGCTACCACAGGTACTCACCTCCCATCAGGAAACGGAACAGCCCCATGCTGGCTCCCACTCCCGCAGCTACCGCCAAAGCCGTCACCACCGCTTCCAGCATCCTGGCCACCCCTGCGCTGTAATCCCCGTTTAAGGTATCCCGGATGGCCGTGGTAAATACCACCCCTGGAACCAAAGGCATAATCCCACTGACAATCACCGTATCCCGGTTGAACTCCCAATGGGCATAATTATTCAGCCACAGGGAAACCGCGCCCACAAAAAAAGCCGCGATGGTTTCCACGCAAAAATCATTAAGCTGCACCCGCTTTACAAGGGCAATCACCCCGGCCAGGCAGATCCCCACCACCATAGCCGCAAGGCAGTCCAGCCCATCCCCGCCAAACAGGACGGAAAAAAAGCCGCAGGTTCCCACATACCCCAAACTGGCGGCAATGGACGGGTAAATCTTCGCATCCCTAATTTCCAGAAGATGCCCGTAAGCTTCCGAGACCGTAAGCTTCCCTGCGCAAAGCTCCCTTGACACCTGGTTCACCATGGTGATCCGGTTTAAATTGGTGGAGCGATCCGACACACGGCGAACCATGGCAATCGCCTCACCCTCCGGATCATCCAGGCTTAAGTAAATCCCGGTGCTTAACACGATATTGGCTCCCTCTTTTCCCTGAGCCAAATCCAGGATATGCTGGATGGTCGTCTCCACCCGGTTAATCTCCGCCCCGCTGACCAGCATGATCTCCCCCGCCAGGGCGGCCGTTTCCACTAATAATTTATCCTTCCCCATAATTTACGCCCCTAATGTTTAACATTACGAAAAAATCAGCCGCCCAACCTGATATACCAGCACGGAAGCTGTCCACGCCACCAAAAGCTGGAACACCACCATCCCAAGCGTCCACCGCCTGGAACCGGTCTCCCGCCTTATGGTTCCGATAGCCGCCACACAGGGCGTATACATCAGGCAGAAAATCATTAACGCATAGGCATTCACGCTGCCAAACCCGCCTGCCGCCAGGCTCTGCATCAGCATCCCCATCCCCTGCTGGGAATTGATGTTCCCGATTCCGTATAGTACAGAGAAACTGGAAACCACCACCTCCTTGGCAGACAAGCCGGAAATCAGCGCTACGGCAATCTGCCACTGTCCTAATCCCGCCGGAGCCAGCGCCGGAGCCAGGATACGGCCAAACATGGCCGCAAAGCTTTCCGACACATCCTGGATAAAGCCTGACGGCCCCATATTTAACACAAACCACAGGATAATCGAAGCGATAAAAATAGTCGTCCCCGCCTTGGTCAAATAATCCTTTACTTTTTCCCACACATAGATAGCGACCGTCCTGGCATTAGGCGTCTTGTACTCGGGAAGCTCGATCAAAAGCCCGTTATCCTCCCCGTCCTTAGCGCATTTATGTACCACAAAGGCCACGAAAAGCGCCGTAACCAAGCCAATCACGTACAGGGAATAAGCCACGAAAAGCGCCTGCTCCCGGAAAAACATCTCCGCAAACAGCACATAAATCGGGAGCCTGGCAGAACAGGACATAAAGGGCGTAATCAAGATCGTCTTGCGCCGATCCTTTGGGCTTTCCAAGGCTCTTGTAGCCATCACCGCCGGAACCGTGCAGCCAAAGCCCAAAAGCATAGGCAGGAAAGCCCGGCCAGACAGCCCAACCATCCCCATGGTTTCATTCATCACATATGCCACACGGGACATATAGCCGCTGTCCTCCAAAAAAGCCAGTGCCAGAAACAGGATGAAGATATTGGGCAGGAAGGTCAGGATCCCCCCCACTCCCGCGATAATCCCGTCCACCACCAGGGAAGACAGCCAGGATGAAACCTTGATCATCTCCAAAAAATGCTGCATAAACAAGGAAAACCATCCAAGGCCTGCCTCGAAATAGCCCTTTAAAAAATCGCCTACCGTAAAGGTAAGGAAAAATACCATGGCCATAATGCCCAAAAATATAGGAATCCCCCAGATCGGATGGCATAAAACCTCGTCCACCTGATCCGTCCAGGCGGATTTGACCTCCTTATTAAACAGGCATTCTTCCACAATCTCTTCAATATAATCATATTTTTCATTGATGATCCGCTTGCTGTAATTTTTATCAACAATATTATTCACATCAACCGGGTGATCCTCCGCCACCACCTCATCATACTCCAGAAGCTTAACCGCGTGCCAGCGCAGGTTATCCATAGCTCCGTAATGAGCCTTAAGGACGGTTTCCACCTTCCCGATCTTATCCTCCAGCAGCGGGCTATAGCGCATCACTATCCCATGCGGCTCCTCCTCATAATGATGAACCACCGCGTGCATCAGCACATCCAAGCCAGTCCGCTTCCTGGCAGACACTGGCACGATAGGGATCCGCCCTAACATCTCCGGCAGCCGGTGAAGGTCAATCTCCATCCCCCGCTCTTCTATGATATCCATCATGTTCAGTGCCAAGATCACCGGCCGCTTAAGCTCCAAAAGCTGCAGGGTCAGATATAGATTCCGTTCCAGGGACGAGGCATCCACCACATTGATAATCACATCCACTTCCCTGTCCTCTATGCACTTCCTGGTCACTTTTTCCTCAATCGTAAAGGAGCTTAAGCTGTAAATCCCCGGAAGATCAATCACTTTAATGGGTCTGCCTTTATAGCTGGTCTCCCCCTCCACCCGCTCTACCGTCACGCCGGGCCAATTCGCTACCTTAAGCTTCGCCCCGGTAAACGCATTAAACAGCGTGGTTTTCCCGCAGTTGGGATTTCCCACAAAACCAACCCGAATAGGCTGCTCTTTCTCACTCATCCTCCTGCCTCCCCACTTCAATGCCTTCCGCAATTTTCCTGCCCAGAGCCAGCCGGGTTCCTCTTACCTTGATAATCACCGATCCACTTCCCTTACGGTTTAGTATGGCTACCGGTGTTTTCTCATTAACGCCCAAAGCCTCCAGCCTGCGGCCGATGGCTTCTGCAACCAGAACGCGTTTCACATAGTACGTCCTGCCCTTCTCACACTCATTTAATTTCATGAATTCCTCCATCTCCCTGGGATATGCGCAAGGCATAACCCCACGGCACAGCAAACGCCTTCCCCCTTACGGAGGACTACTTAGCCATATCCAGAATTCGTTTGAAAACCCGCTCTATGGCCTGCCGGGCAATTTGCAGTATCATTGTAAACTGATTAGGAATGATTGTCAACAAGGAGTGTGATCCCTTACGGCCGCCCCTTATGGCCGCCGGTTTGGCTTCGGCCGCGGATGTTTAGCACGGCAATCCTCAGGCAGCAGCTATTCCAATTCAAGCAGCATTTTCTTTATCTCCACCATCTTGTCCCGCAGCTTTGCCGCCTCCTCGAAATTCAGCTCCGCCGCCGCCTGGCGCATCTTCTTGGTCAGTTCCTTCACCAGCTTTTCCAGTTCCTGGCGATCCATAGATTCCGGATCCTTGGCAAAATCCTTATCCTTCGGATCGGCTGCCTTCGAGATGGCAATCAAATCCCTGACGGCCTTCTGGATGGTCCTTGGCGTAATGCCATTCTCTTCATTATACTTCTGCTGGATTGCGCGGCGGCGGTTCGTCTCTCCAATTGCCCGGTTCATGGAATCGGTCACAGTATCCGCATACATTATCACATGACCCTGGGAATTTCTGGCAGCACGCCCTATAGTCTGGATCAGGGATGTTTCCGAGCGCAGGAAACCTTCCTTATCCGCATCCAGTATGGCGACCAGGGTAATCTCCGGAATATCCAGGCCTTCACGCAGAAGGTTAATGCCCACCAGCACATCAAACACATCCATGCGCATATCCCGGATAATCTCCGCCCGCTCCAGCGTATCAATATCCGAATGCAGATACTTTACCCGGATCCCCACCTCCCGCATATAGTCGGTTAAATCCTCCGCCATCCGCTTTGTCAGGGTAGTGATTAGCACCTTATGGCGGCCCTCCACTTCCCGGTTAACCTCGGCAACCAGATCGTCAATCTGCCCCTCCACAGGACGCACCGAAATTTCCGGATCCAGAAGGCCCGTGGGGCGGATAATCTGTTCCGCCCGCAAAAGCTCATGTTCCCCTTCATACCCCGAAGGGGTAGCCGACACAAACAGCATTTGATCAATCTTTCCCTCAAATTCCTCAAAGTTTAAAGGACGGTTATCCAAGGCAGAGGGCAGGCGGAAACCGTAGTTCACCAAGGTTGTCTTTCTGGAGCGATCCCCGGCAAACATCCCCCTGACCTGCGGCAGGGTGATATGAGACTCATCAATTATGATCAGGAAATCATCCGGGAAATAATCGATCAAGGTACAGGGCGGCTCTCCCGGCGCAGATCCCACCAGATGCCGGGAGTAATTTTCAATGCCGGAACAAAAGCCCGTCTCACGCATCATCTCCACGTCAAAATTCGTCCGCTCCGCAATCCGCTGGGCCTCTATAAGCTTATCCTCGCCTTTAAAAAAGGCCACCTGCTCCTTCATCTCCGCCAGGATATTTTCCGTGGCCGCCATCATCTTTTCCTTGGGAACCACATAGTGGGAAGCCGGGAAAATCGCCACATGACCAAGCTGTGCCTTCACCTCCCCAGTTACCGTATCAATCTCCCCAATCCGATCTACCTCGTCGCCAAAAAATTCAACCCGGTAAGCCTCATTGCCGGAATATGCCGGGAAAATCTCCAGGATATCCCCCCGAACCCGGAAGGTTCCCCGGTGAAAATCCATATCGTTCCGGGTATACTGGATATCCACCAGCTTCCGGATCACTTCATCCCGATCCTTTATCATGCCCGGACGCAGGGAAATCACCATTTCCTTGTAATCAATAGGGCTTCCAAGACCGTAAATGCAGGACACGGAAGCGACAATAATCACATCATTCCGCTCCGAAAGAGCCGCCGTGGCGGAGTGGCGCAGCTTGTCGATCTCGTCATTGATGGCGGAATCCTTCTCAATGTAGGTGTCCGTGGAGGGGACGTAGGCTTCGGGCTGGTAGTAGTCGTAGTAGGAGACGAAATACTCTACTGCATTCTCAGGGAAAAATTCCTTGAACTCACCATAGAGCTGTGCAGCGAGCGTCTTATTGTGCGCTATTACCAAAGTCGGCTTGTTAAGCTGTGCGATCACGTTGGCCATGGTAAAGGTCTTGCCGGAACCCGTAACCCCCAGTAAAGTCTGGAATTGATTGCCTTCCCGGAACCCACCCACCAGGGCTTCTATGGCCTGGGGCTGGTCGCCGGTGGGCTTGTATTCGCTGTGAAGTTCGAATAATTTTTGTGCAGTTTGCACAAATACCACCTCCAAAATTCATAGTAAAAAAGATGCGTATCGGACAAAAATTCGTCGTGGAACATTTTATTTTCGTCGTGGCTTTTACTCAAATCAGGGAAAAACAGGCCCACGACGAATCCCGTTCACAATTTGCTGTTTTTGCAACTTGGCGCACCTCTGTAATTCCATACGGACGTGGCAGCACCAAAGAGCCTTTTTATCTTACCACAAATCGTTAAATTTGTATAGATGTGAAATCGAACTTTTGTTCTTTTTGTTCTTCCTATCACCCTGCGTCTGGAAGAAATTCTTTTACATCTACAACAATCTCCAACAGTTCCTTTTTAAAACTTTCTATCTCTCTCAGATTCGGTAAAACCTCCTTCATATATTCCTCAATTTCCGGCACCCCATCCGCTATGATACCTTTATTATCGGCGTAAACGTCCATAGTTTTTATCATTCCTTTCGCTTCGCTCAAGGCACAAACAAGACATGAAAAAGCTTGTTGTGTCACCCCTCCATTTTGTTTATAATAGCCTTAGGAATAGCAATACACTACAGAGCACGGAAGGAGGAGTGGCGAATTTATTTCGACCCCGTATAGTTATATGTGCCGTCATCCTTTCAAGCACAAACAAGTGGGACTTTGAGCCCGGACTCTTATCATTGGTAATAAACCATGTTTATTCAGTCGCAGGATGACAGTCACTGCTGCTATTCCTTTTTGATTAAGGTGGTGATACTTATGATGAAGTTAAAATACCCCATCTGCTGTGGACTTGATGTCCACAAAAATGTTATCGTTGCATAGATAGGATTGCAAATTTGCTTTATAGAGTTTATCCGTATATTGCAAAAGATAAATTAAATTTTCCAATAGACAGTAACCAAATATTCCCAATAGAAGAATTCATCAAGCAATATGATAATTCAAATGGCAGAACAGCGCCTCTGACAACAACCTTTTTATATCGTGAAAACGAGAAGAAAGAAATTTTTGAAGCACTGGAAAAAGAAAAAGCAATAATTATCTTAGGGAAGGCTGGTGTTGGAAAGACACGATTAGCTTTAGAAATTGCGAAAAAGTATCAAGAGGAAAATAACTGCAGAATTCTCTGTATTAAGTGTAATCATCTTCCTATCATGGAAGATTTATCCCGTTATATCTCAACAGCAGGAAAATATCTTATTTTTGTAGATGATGCGAACGAATTAGTGGGATTGTCACATCTGATAGAATATACTATAAAAGAAGAAGATAGATATGATATCCGCATTATAGCTACAGTTAGGGATTACGCATATAAATCCGTTATAAATGAAGCGAAAAAGCTTGTGAATGTAAAAAGCTATGTCATTTCAAAGTTTTCCAATCAGGAGATTCAGGAGTTTATAAAAACAAATTTAAAAATAGAGAATAACGATTACATAGAACAAATTGTCCGTATTGCAGGCGGAAATCCGCGTATTGCATATATGGCCGGGAAATTAGCAATAGAAAAAAATGATCTACGGTCAATTGCCAATATGGAAGAACTATACAAAAGTTATTATGGTTTTTTTCTGGAAACTACAACTATCTTAACCGATTTAAGGCTTTGCCTGACTGCTGGAATTGTTTCTATTTTTAACATAATAGATTTGGAGAACTTAGATAGAATACAAGATATTCTTAACATAGTTGGAATGGATAAAGAGGCATTTACTACTAACATCCATTCTCTTCATAGTATGGAGTATGTAGAAATTAAACCCAAACGGGTAACACGGATTTATGATCAATGCCTGTCAAACTATATGCTATATTATGTCTTCTTTGAAAAAAGACTGATCAACTTCTCTGACATTTTAAAAGTTGGATTTCGGAAACATAAAAATAGTACGATTAAATCTGTTGATATCCTTTTAAATATCTTTTATTCTGACAAAATGAAAGATTACTTAGTCGATGAAATAAGTAAGGCATGGGATGAATTTAAAACAGATGATAAAGTGTTTGGAGAATTTGTAAGGGCATTCCACATTTTCAAACCAGAGGAATCTTTGCTGTATGTATGCGAAAAAGTTGAACAGGCAGAAAGCGTAAATATTGATATCAATTCATTGGAAAATGAGGAAAGAGAATGGAATGTAGATATAAAAGATGACATACTTCAGTTGCTGGGTGGATATAAAAAAGACCATGGTTTAACAGAAGCAATAGAACTGACAGTGAAATATTGCATGAAGAAGCAGGATGCTGTGAAACTGGTTTATAGTCTCTTCAAATCATATTACAGCGTCAATAAAGATTCCTATTATGAAGGCTACTTTGTTCAGAATCTTGTTATTGACAAAATAAGAGAAAACTTAGATTCTCCTGTTATAAAAAAATTGTTCTATAAAATTTCCAGCCATTATTCATCACTTTATTTTGATTGCGTAGAAATAGAAAGGGATCATGTACTGACATCATACCAGATTTCTGTTGTTTTGACAGAAGGCTGTAAGCAATATCGGACTAAGATATGGACCGAGATTATTTCCCTGGCTAATGATAAAGATAATTTAGAGGATATAGTTAATTTTTTATGTACATATCCAAATTTGTATGCAAATAAAAGTAACTTTTCAGATGAACTGAAGTTTGACTGGGCGAATATATGCTTGGTTTTGGAATGTATAAGGTTACATATGGAACCATTCCGTTTTGCATATATATGTTCAAAATTTTTTAGAATATCAGAGATGTGTTCCTTTAAATTAACTGAAAAGTACAAGGAAGCATTTGATACAGAAGATTGGAGCATATATAAAGTATTATCCCATCAATTCTATAGAGATACTTCAAATTATGAAGAAATGGAGGCTGTATTTAAAACAAATATAAAAAGATGTTATGAAAGATCCCATTTTGGTCAGATGGACGACTTAGTGCAACATATTAACAGTATCATCAGTATGCTAGGGTGCAAAGAGGCAGATATGGGCGAGGGGTTAGAAATCCTCTGCATCTTCCTGGCAGATGATAAAGAAAAGCTATGGGCGTTTGTTTCTGCCTTCTTTAAATTTGGAGAAAACATTGTACTTCGGCCGGAAATGCTAATTTCTCCCTTGTTAAAATATTATGATTGTAAGAAAATCCAGGAAAGTATCTGGAACGCTTCGTTTTTAATGAAAAACCAATGGCAGTTTGCATACTATGAATTGATTGATGATAGCCAAGTAACACAAGACGATTATCAACAGTTAATGAATCTTGTAACGGAATCAATAGTTGTATGTGGGGAAGAAAAATATGTAATCAATCTGAGGATACTTGATAAATTTATAAAATATTCTCCAAATATATATGTCAATATTGCAAAAGTTTTATTAAATGAAGCGGGGAATAGTACAGGCATATTTAGTAAATATTTCTCTAATTTATTTAACGCCCATTATTTTACTCCCAAAGAAGTATTACAT
Organism: Lachnospiraceae bacterium; assembly: GCA_910575565.1. Taxonomy (GTDB): domain Bacteria; phylum Bacillota; class Clostridia; order Lachnospirales; family Lachnospiraceae; genus Caccovicinus. Next base: position 192,537 of record CAJTFL010000007.1, read on the forward strand.
ATTTACCAGAGGGCAGAAACTGAACTGAAACATGTATACTTTAAATGTCTGGAAGAAAACAATTATATAGATTACAGAGGCACTTTTCTAAGTGAATTCATATTACAAGATATAGATTGGATAAAATGGTACGCCAAGTATATTCAGGAAACACAGGAGAGTTATTCAGTAAATGATAAAGAATATCGCTTGGATACTTGCTGGCAACAGGAAAAATTTTTAAATATATTTGATCTATATTTTGAGGAATTGCTTTGTGGCAAACCCTTTTATTGGCATAGTAAAGGTTATTTTCAAAAGCTCCTTTCATCTGATGGTCAAAAAGAAATAGACTACCGAAAGGAACAATGGATTATCCATTATATAAGAGCGAACTCTGACAGTGAAAATTTAATAGAATTATTTGGAATCTTACTGAATATAAAAAAGGAAATAAGAAAAAAAGCAATTCTGTGTTTTTAGATTGCAATTCCAATTATGAATTGTTCAGCCATTTAGGACTGGTATCTAATTCATGGACTGGAACATCAAGTGTAACAGATAAAATTATATTCTGTGAGGAATTGCTATCTGAAATATCCGGAGTGCAATTTCTGAAACATAAAAAACGAATCAAAGACGAGATTGCAAAATGGAAAGCAGTTAGAAATAATGAATAAGTGGAAGAAATTCTTATGAAAATGTACCAATAAATAACTGGCAATGTTTGATGAAAATGTTGTCATATTAAAAAGCCGGATTCGCTCTGACTCAAAGCGTTTGCGGAAGGATTTGAACCTTCGGTGCGTTGCCGCACACCACCTTAGCAGGTCGCAGGATGTCCGGGGGACATCCGCTTTGCGACGACCGAAGTGGAACGGAGAGGCACCATAGACCTCTCGGACACGCAAACGGAAAGTGGATGGGGCAGGACTCGAACCTGCGGTGTTTCTTTGTGACGGATTTACAGTCCGCTGCCCTCGCCACTAGGCATACCCATCCATGGAGTGACCAGGGGGAATCGGTCTCCGCTCCGCTTCGGTCGGCGCAGAGCAGATGTCCCCCGGACATCTTGCGCCCCCATAAGCAGAGCCACAATCTGCCGGACTACCATTGTCCTATAGCCACAGTAGCTCCTGCGGGGTGCTGTGGTCCAGTGGACCACGTCCAGCACCGACCGAAGCGAAGCGTAGACCTCGAACCCATCATCTCCGGCTTGAGAGGCCGGCGTCCTGACCTTTAGACTAAGGAGCCATAATGATCCCCATGGGGTGCTGTGGTCCAGTGGACCACGCTTAGCACCGACCGAAGCAGAGCGGAGACCTTGAACCCAATACCTCCGGCTTGAAAGGCCGGTGTCCTGACCTTTAGACCAGGGGACCTTACTGCAGGCATTTTCAGCCTGCTAATCAATCATTCTTTTTCTTTTCTATTCATGCGCCAATCTGCATCTGAGCCGCTGCATCTATGACCAGAATATCATCCAGGCGTACCTGAAGAACTGCAGCCAACACTACCAGATTATCTATGGTGGGCAGAGCTACGCCCTGCTGCCACTTGTATATGGCCTGCGGTGTGGCAAAACCAAAAATATCCTGCAAATCCTTTACGGACAATCCTGCCTGCTTCCGCAGTCTGTTGATATTCTGTCCTGTTCCTGTCATATCTATGGTTGGCAGATTCACCATGTCTTTCACCTCCTGTTATCAAAATTCAATACCCAGGCGGTCATACTCCATATGGGGTGCTGTGGTCCAGTGGACCACGTCCAGCACGGACCGGAACGAAGTGTAGACCTCGGACCCATGGCCACTCGATTAAAAGTCGAGTGCTCTTCCATCTGAGCTAATGGAGCATAAAAATACCGCCAATCTTGTAAAGATTTTCTCATACAAGATAAGCGGTACATAAATCCATGTTCTATTCCTGTCAGGCATCCGTACAAAATCTGCCGTCCAGGTATCACACAGTTTTTCGCCTTTTCCTTACCTTACATGAGCGCATCTTAACCAGACTCTGTTCTTTTTCTTTACTGAACAGTGCCTCATAATGTTCGCTATGCAGATAATATGCGAAAGCCTTCGCAGCGAAATTAACTGTTGCCATGATCTTTTCCTTTCTGGACTCATTCGGTCCGCTTTTTTCTTAACTGTAATCACTATAACACCAATTCACGAATTTGTCATTATACCAATAATATAATTTGTGGTTAATCACTCTCTGACAAAAACTATCATATTAAAAGTCAAAAAATCCAAAACCACATTTTATAGGCGGTTTCGGATTTTTATAATCAAATGGTCACAATTCTGTTAAACCTTGGCAAATCCAAGCCACTGTTCTACGGTCTCTACAGTGACCTGACATGCCTTTGCAATATCCTGTAGAGAAATCCCCATTTCATGTAGTCTTTGAGCTGTTCCTATTTTGGCTTTTTCGAATGCTTCCTTTTCCCTACTTTCCACATAAGTCTTTAAAATATATTCCTCATTAAACAATGTCATCATAATATCCACAACCTCCTTTTCACGCCCTGACAGATACTCGCTCAGTACATTCTGATCCTTGCAGATACGAATCGTTTCCAGAACCGCTTCCCTGGTCCTTCCATGCAGTTTCACCTGTTCATTATATATCTTTGTAAAGGCTACATACTGATTTATGATATCTCCCTCTTTCCCATCATAGATCATTTTGACCTTTACATCAAGCACACTGTCATCCCCGCCAAAAAACTCCTTCGACAGATACAGATACTCCGGCCTCGTCTTTCTGTTTCCTGTGTAAATGACGTACATTTCCGGTTTTGGAAGCTCCAGTTTTTTACTCCCATACACATTCTGTTTTGTGCTCTCAAAATACTCCTGATAAGTCTGGGCAAGATATAACAGACAGCGTACCACGATATTGATGCTCCAGCTCGATTGCTGCTCTACCAGAATGACGATCTTTTCCCCAATCTGAAAACCCACATCATTATAATACTGGTCCAGCAGTACATTTGTGATCGTCACATTTTTGATGCTGTCCTCCGTTGCCTCATGGTCTTCCGGATGCAGTGCCTGATATAGCTGCAGAAGATATTTCGGCTCCCGAAAGAGTGAAGTGAACACGCTGTCCTTTGCGGTATATTTTGCCACCTGTTCCGGCCTCTTTTCAGCATCAGATGATATAGTTTTTACTTCCTGATCCATTCTATGCAGACACCTCTATCCTATTGTTTCCATTTTTGTCTATCCTATTTGCAACGCAGTCTTTCTTATTTTCTATCTTACCATAAAAAAACGAAAATTACAATTTGCTTTCCTGCTGACAACAGCGGCAACAATCATTAGCATCTTCAAATTGGCACATCATCGGCACAACATTGGCACGGTTCTGCTCTTTCCCCGTAAAGGCATCCATGCTATACTTGGTACAGTCAAAAATATGTAAAGCAGCCGTTTTCCATTCCGGGAGACGGCTGTTTTCGTCAGAAAGGCGGTGGTTTTACTATTGTTGGAAACAATTCCCAGCACAATGTCCAAAGCAGCCGGCAGGGCATCCCCCCACAAGGGCAGGACCGGCAGGAACCCGGCGGCCATACTGAAAAGCGAGAATGGAGATGTAAACTATTTCAGTACAGTGGTATTTATCTTTATCGCGGTGCTCCTGCTGGCATTCATCCTGGACCTGTTCAGCATCATCTCCACCAAGCAGGAGCTGGACCACTGTGCAGACCAGATGGTGAAACAGATCCAGCTCTCAGGAGGCATTAACGGAGAGACAGACCAGCTTTTTCACTTCCTCTGTTCCCAGATCGAAGGGGCCGAGAACATCTCCTACTCCATTGACGCCTCCTATAAGTCGCCTACCCCGTCCGGCATGAGCCGGGCCATCCAGCTTGGCACCTCCTTCTACATCACCATCACGGGCAGGGCAAAACTGGGAGGCTTCTGGAACTTCAACCTGGTGAACATCACGGTTGTCTCCAGGGGTGCAGGCGTCAGTGAGCATTACTGGAAGTGAGGTGGCGTATGAAGAATCCGTGCCAACGTATGAAAGGCAATGCAGGCAGAAATCCCCTCCGGAATGACCGTGGGGATATTTCTATCTTTACCTGTTTCCAGCCTGCTTCGTAAAACACTGTGCAGAATGTGATGGAAACAAGGATTATCAGCATGACCTTGATTCCCATTAAATCAAAATGTCCTCCTAATAGCGCCACTACCATGTCAGCAAAATACAAAACAACATATCTGCACTTTCCCAGCCGCCCCACATCCGTTTTCTTTAAAAAGGTATCAAAGAAATATACGCTCCACCATGCCTCTATCGCCATGATACAGAATGAAAGTACCCACAATGCCATGATCACTCCGCCCCCTTAAACAATGTATACTGCCGCTTCACTTCCGGGTATCTGGACTTCGGCACTGATATCTCCTTCCCGGTGGTCAGAACCATGACATAGCTGCTGAGTTTCCCGATGTACCTCATGTTGATAAGGAAACTCTGGTGTATCCGCACGAAGCCCATCCCCGCCAGTTACGCCTCCAGCTCATCCATCTTCTTGTAGATGCTGTATGTTTCCCCCGCCGTGTAGAACACGTTCTTGTGCCTGCTCGTCTCAATATAGATGATGTCATCCACCCGCAGGCGCACGGTTCCCTCCACGAAGCCGAACTCCACCACCCGCTCCTCCCTTAGGATGTCATCCAGGCACTCCGGCAGAGTCTGTTCCAGGTCATCCTTTAAGAGGAACCGGCTGGCCTTCACCTTGTACCCGTCCAGCGCATAGTTCACATAGGCGGTCACCAGCACGATATGTACCTTCGGGCATTCCGCCTTGATCCTCCCCGCCGCCTCCAGCCCATCCATACCCTCCATGTTGATGTCAAGGAACACAATGCCGCATTCCCGCACATACCCCATATCCGCATAAAGCTCCTCGCCGGAACCGTATTCCCTTATTTCAAAATCATGCCCGCAGGCTTCCAGCAGCGCCCGCAGCGCACCCCTGTCCTCCCTGCTGTCATCACAGACCGCTATCTTCATCGCATTTCCCTCAATTCTGTGTTTATTTCCACCATAAATTATATCGGATTATGGGGTATCCTATCAAATCCTATTGCACGAAACTCCCATAAATTGCACGAAATGACTATAAGCGTACAGCCGATACTGGTCGTGTAAGCATATTACCTCTTATTTCCCCGCTTTCCAAGCAATTTCCCTTATCAGGCCGCCCGCCCGGCCTGCCTGCGGAAACGGCAGACCGCCGCATATGGCGGATGATGGCCATAGTGCGGCGGTTTGTCTTTTGTAGGGTTCCTTTCTTACTATTTCTCTTTGTCATATACCCATATACTTTTAATCTGATTTTCAATCTCGCTGAATGTCCATCTCCTGCCGCTCCTTGCTACGCAGTTAGGATCGTTTATCATAAATCCCTCATTATCATACCCATATACGACAATATAATGACCAGATATTGTGAAATCCCCTTTCCCCATAGCACATATGATAATTCCGCCATTATCAAGTACTGCCCTCATATTATTTGCAGTGGAGCTTACGGATAAGACTTTAATGCCATACAGCTTTGGTACATCCTCCATCAAAGCCCATGATGTACCAGTTCCCTCTACATAATATCCATTTTCCGCACTGTAGGCGGCGATACTGTCCGGGGTATGTGTTTCATCCCTGGTCAGATAGAACAATACCATAGACAAACACGTTGGACCGCAGCCTGCCAGCCCAATGCAGCTACCCCCATAGGACTCATACCCCCAGCGCCTGTCCCATTGGAGGAACAGTGGAAATTCCTGCTCTCTTTCGGATGCAGTAATTCCCCCTGTCACTCTGTTCCGGTCAGGATATCCGGAAACAAAATCCGCCATTTCCGGATTATTTGCCAACGCTGCAAGCAGCTCCCCCGGATACTGGGAATGATTTTGATAAATCCCTTCTATCAGGGAGCTTGCCTGCCCCAGCTCACCCAGCCGCTGCAGGACTTCCGCTTCCGTGCGTTCTATAGGCTTGCCAACTTCCCATGTATCAATGCTGCCAATATAATCTACATCATTCAGTTTATCTGGTGGCTGCGCATCTGCGCTGGTCTGTACCCTCCCATATTGCTGTATCTCCAGCCGCTCCAATTCCATCTGCATTTCTTCCAGACGGGCATAGATATTTCTGATACAGAACACAATCACAACCAAAACCGCCACTCTGACTAATAATGATTTCCACCTTATCTGTTGTTTTTTTCTTCTGCTCTCCATCTGCTGCCTGTTCATCCTGACATTTCTGCCACTTGCTACCATCCATGTTCCTCACAATCGTATCTAATTTTCTCCGCTGTCTGTGTCGTCTGCGATTTTCCCTTTCTTTAACCGCAGGACGATATCCGCCTGCTCTGCCAGTTCCCTGCTGTGAGTAACTACAACCACACATTTTTCCTGTTCATGAGCCAGTTTCTGAAAAATAGATATAATCTCATTCGCAGTATCCTCGTCCAAATTTCCTGTCGGTTCATCCGCTAACAGGATGGGCGCCTTGCTTGCCAATGCCCTTGCAATGGCTACCCTCTGCTGTTGGCCTCCGGACAACTGCATCACATTTCTTTTCCGCTGTGCTTCATCAATTCCCATCTGCGCCAGCAATTCTTCCGCATCGGCTTTCCCACCTAACTTTACATTTTCAACCGGCGTTAAATAGTCGATCAGATTATAATTTTGAAAGACCAGTGAAACATGATCCTTTCGATGTGCATTTAATCCCCTTTGCAGAATATCCTCTCCTGCAACGCAGACAGTCCCCTCAACCGGCACATCCAGCCCCGCCAGCAAAGATAAAAGCGTTGTTTTTCCTGAACCGCTGGAACCTAAAATGGCATACATAACACCCTTCTTAAATTGGTAAGTTACATGATTCAGAATCGCCTTATCTTTCTGTGATTTATAATAATATGAAACATCCTTTAACTCTAACATACAGCCTCCTTTAGCCCATCTTGCTTAAAATTTCTTTTGGTTTCTGTATTACCACAAATATGCAGGATGATGAAACCGCAGCCAAAATCACACCCAATACAGAACAGGCAGACAGCAGGACTATTTTTCCTGTCACTTCAGTTTTAACACCCATTACCTTTGTTTCATATTCTGCCACTCCTGCACCTCCTGTCATGCCTTCTTCCGCTTTCCTCTGTTCCTCCTGTTGCTGAACTTGATAACCCACCAGATAATCTGCAACACTTTTAGATAATGAAGGTGCACATACAGTTGCCAGCGTAAAAGAAACACATCCTATCAGGATTCCTTCCAGTATCATCTGTGCTATAATGGCAGCCTTGCCTTTCCCGATTGCCAAAAATATACCTATTTCATGCACCCTGCCTTTCAGCCAGAACAGGAATACAAGAAAAATAATAACTGCGCCCGAAACGGCAACTAAGATCAGTATTATGGTACTCATTTCATCCAGGTCTCCGAAATTCGCTGCCATCGTATCGCTCATCCCGGCATTGTCAAGGAAATCATAGCGTTTCCAGTCAATGTCAGCTTTCCTGATCCTCTCCTTTACCGTTTCATACTCATCTACATTCTCTACCCAGAATGTCGCATATTGATATAGCGGATCTCCCTCGCATCCTTGCGGCTTTTCCGGGAAACGCAGGTCTGTCATGATGATGTTCTCACTCCGGTAGCTGTCCCCGTACATGATGGGTGTAATCTTATGGATTGTATCATAAATCCCGACAATCTCCGCACTGTAAACCTTAGATGTTTCACGCTCTTTCCGGTCATTAAATTCCAGTTTATCCCCAACCGTTAATCCATTTAATTCTGCCAGTTCCCTTGATATGACGCATACATCTTTATCCTCTGCTGTGATCATACGTCCCTCATTTACTTCTATATTCCCATTCTGCACATCGAAATCCAGCCGCATTTCCATATTTCCCCGCAATGACACACCCAACAGGTCTGAATGCTGGTCTACATCCGGGTCTTCAATCCGTACAAAATTTACAGGATTGACCACTATGTTCGCCGTGGTGACATTATATTCCGCAATCCCTTCCTGCCCTGCAAGCGTTTCAATATCCTCCATCTGCAGGGTTTCAAAAGAGTTATCATGCCATATCATCCAATCCCCTGATTCAAGCTGCTCTATATGCGATCCATCCACGCTCCCGTTCTGCCCGCCTAATTTTTCTATTGCCTCTGCCGTCCTGTCACGCCTGTCCGCTTCATTTTCTTCCATCCTGAAAGATGCCCCAAGCGCCTGTTTACCTTCCGTCTGCGTCTGTACATTTGCGGATTTGCACGCCCACCCGGCATAGATAAAGCAGGCTGTTACAAAAACAATGCTTAAAAGCAGAATTGTCTTTGCCCGTTTCCGAACCAGACAGCGTATACTTAACTCTAAGATGTTCATGTTATCCCTCCATTTCTGACAAGGTTTCTTTCACAGGCTTTTTCATATATGGAAAAATAGCTATCCCAGTCAATATTACAACACCAGCCAGTCCGATACATAAAACTCCTAACTGCCAGCTAAATGATAATTCCAACGCCATGCTGTTCCCCTGCATGATAGCAAGACTATTACTGAGCTGCGGCAGTAAGAGCTTTGTTGCAATTCCTGCTCCCGCGAATGCGATAAAATACAATATCATCTCTTCCAAAATCATTTGAGATAATATATTTTCCTTTGATATGCCCAGACTGATCAGAACAGCAATCTCCGTTTTCCGGCTGCGCATCCACATGGCAAGCAAAAGACCTGTTATCAAACTGCCGGAAGTTACCGTCAGGGCGAAAATCAAAAACGTAATTCTGCCTGTCTGTCCGATCATCATTTTTAATTTTTGGAATGTATTATCTGTTATCCCAATCGCAGCCCTGTCCTGATACATTCTTTCCAGCACTTCCTTTGTATCCGTGAGCTGCTCAGGATCATTTACATACACTGCCACATTTAAAAAGCAAGTCCTGCCGGACAGCCTGTTCACAAAATCTGCCGTTCCATAAATCTGGTTTTCAATGCGGTTCACTGTCCGCACATTTTCGGTCTGGCTCCGTTCCATCCCCGACAGGAACAATCCGGCAACGACCGCTTCCTGCTCCCTTCCATCCACCGTTTCAAACACAATTTTATCGCCTAACTGAATTCCATTATCTTCTGCCAGAAACTGATTCACTACAATATCTTCACTTCCCTGTGGATAATTCCCCTCTGTAATCCGATAAACTTTATCCGCAAATGGGCTGTCTTTCTCCAGTTCATCGTACCCGTGAACGGTAAATGTATTTTCAGAACCTTCACTGCCTGCAACCGGGATACAGGTTGTAGAACCAACCTGCATCTCCGATATCCGGTTGAGCCAGTTTACATTGAGTTCCTCTTCAATTGCCTGCATATCTGTTTCTTCAAAAGGGTGATCCGCCTCCATGCTCTCCAATATTATTTTGCTCTCTGCATTCTTCCGAAGTTCTTCTGCCAGCCCTAAAGATACTTTCCGTATTCCCAATGTGCCTAAAACCATGCTGTTAATGACCAGAAACAGCAACAGCAATAATACAGACTTCATCTTTTTTCTCCGGATATAGCAGAGCGCTCTTTCCAAACAACCCATCCTGACCTCCTACTGCCACCTTATGATAACAACCTTGTCAGCAATCCATTGTTTATCATCCTGACTGGTGCCGAATATATTCACATCCGTTTCTTTCTTGATACTGTTTTTGTCAGTGTCCTCTCTCGAAATTTCTGTCTGCGATCCCATGCTGAAATATATAACCTGAAAAATAACATCATCCGCATAAGTTATATGAATGTTCGTTTCTTCCGATTCATATCCCGGAGCTGCAATACCTCCCTCCATTGATCCATCCTCATTTATGATCAGTGTCCGAGGTGTTATGGTGCATCCCGCATCTGAAAAATCAACAACGCGCCCACTCAGATTCGCCCCTTCATAAAACGCCCCTTCTTCTTTGCTGCTCTCCGTAATCACACTACTGCTTTCTGCAACGTTACCAGCCATGTCATCCTGACTGCCCTCTGCCTCGTTTCTGCCGTTTTCTCCATCTGTTACAATATCTCCGCTATAATCACTCTCATTTGCCATATGTACATCCGACAGATCCGGCTGCTCATTTTCCTTTCCTGCACATCCCGTCATGCCCATACACAAAACTGTGAATAAACAAAGAACTCCTGCTGCTTTCAACATCTTTCTCTTCATCTTCTATACCTCTTTTCATTTATTTGGCTTTTTGCCTGTTCAAAAAATAGCATCCGTCTATCCTAAAAATCTCCTATTTCACCAACCAATATTAAGAATTTTTTAGAAGATTTTTAGGAATTGTTTTGCTATACTTAATGCATAAATAAATGAATTGGGGATCGTTAATATGAAAATCTTATTATTAGAGGATGACAAATACCTTTGTGATAATATGAAACAACAGCTTACAAAAGAGGGATACATTGTTGATGCCTGCAATGACGGGGAAGAAGGTTTCTTACTTGCCTTAGACCAGAGAGGCGATTATGATCTGGCTGTTATTGACCGTATGCTCCCCGTTGTAGACGGTCTTTCCATTATAAAAGCAATGCGGAATAAAAAAATGCAGATTCCCATCATCATAATAACCGGGATGTCTGAATTGCAGGACAAAATTGAAGGATTAGACAATGGTGCCGATGATTACCTTACAAAGCCCTTCCATATCAGTGAATTATCCGCACGGATCAGGGCCTTAACACGCAGGCCGGCTGTTCTTGCGGAAAAAAGCTGCCTTTCTTTCCATGACCTTTCCCTTGACATTTCAAAAAGACAGCTTGCATGTAAAAGTAATCATCTGGCTCTGACACCGACAGAGTTTCACTTAATGGGTATTTTTCTTGAAAAGCCGGAGATTGTGCTTACCAGAGAACAGCTTATACAAAAGGTTTGGGAAACGGATACCGCCGTTGAATCAAAAAATTTAGATAACTATATCTATTTTTTACGCAAACGGCTCCGCACCGTTGGGAGCGAATGTGTCCTTTCCTCTGTCTATGGCTCCGGATTTATATTGGAGGTAAAGCATGATACAAAGCCTTAAAAGGAATCTTTATGTTTTGCTGATCAGTTCTCTCATGTTCATCTTTTCTATCGCATTTTTTCTGATGATCCATGAAAACATAAAGACAAAGAAGAATTCGGAACTGGCTTACTTTAACAGAATGGCGACCACCCTTATCCTCCAATTAGAACATGAATCTGACTACCGGACATGCCTGGAGCTTTATGAAGGAAAACGGGATATGTACTTTCAGCTTTTATCTGATAACGGGCATTCTCTTTACCAGAGTGAATATATAAAAAACAATACGGATATCATTGATACTTTTTTGACCATATTGCTGGATACAGAAGGAGATTTTACCTATAACCCTTCCCGTCTGGAAGACAATTATTACAGCAGGCAAAGCGGCACTTATACAATCCAAGCCATAAATGGGAAAAAACATTATTGTGCAAGTTCCCTAATCGTAACAGACCATAATGCCATATATACAGTTGTAGCCATGAAAGAATGTTCCAGCTTTGCCGCATTGTTAAAACCGGAATTGGGCTATTATTTTTGCATATGGTGTGGTGTTCTTGCTTCCATTGTCTTCCTTTCCAAAATACTGGTCAAAAAAGCCGTAAGTCCCACCGAAAAAGCCATGCAGAGCCAGAAAAACTTTATTGCCGCTGTTTCGCACGAATGCAAAGCTCCATTGGCATCAATCCTTTCCTCTGCTGAAATGATTGAATCTGTACCAGGTGTCCCGGATACCATTAAAAATCATGTACAGATGATTGATTCAGAGGTATCACAGATGTCAAGACTTATTCAGGATCTACTCCTGCTATCATCCCTTGATGCTGGAAACTGGTCTCTTCACATGGATGAGATCAATATTGATACGTTACTGATAAACCTTTATACAAAATTTGAACAGATTTGCAGGAAAAAAAATATACTGCTGGAGCTTAATATACCAGATGAATGCTGTCCGCCGCTTTATTCTGATGCAGACCGCTTAAACCAGATTATCAGTATTTTTCTTGATAATTCCATTTCATACTCTCCACCTGATTCCGAAATTTCATTAAATGCATCAGTAGAAAAAAATGAATTGATAATTACAATTATTGATCATGGAATTGGAATCAGTGACAAGGATAAACCTTTTATATTTAACCGCTTCTATCAATGTGATAAATCCCGTACCAAAAGAGAACATTTTGGACTCGGACTTAGTATTGCAAATGAATTAGTCAGTAAACTGAACGGACGAATCCGGCTATTTGATACCACTGGCGGCGGATGCACTTTCAAAATATTTCTTCCCTTAAAATAATGCTCATGTACGGTAAAGAAGCAAGCAACCGAAAACAAGAGATAGACCGCCAGCACCACACTATTCCGAACCAAAGAAGCCAAAGACCAAAAGACAAGCATTGTGGGAAAATCCAAAAGTTTTGATTTTCCCACAAATCTAAACTTATATAAAATCCAAACTTTTCTGAAAACAGCTTGATAATTGGGGATTCTTGCTGGAAAAAGTTTGGATTTCGTTTCACAAAGTACAATACTCCAATTATGACAAAATGCGTAAAACATTGCTATTTAGCTCTGTTTCAATCAATTTATTCTCATTTCTGACAAGAGAAGCACAAAACAAAATCCAAACTTTTATATCAGAAAATGCCTTGAATAAAGGATTTACAGAGGAAAGTTTGGATTTCTCCTAAGTTTGGATTTCGTTTCACAAAGTACAATACTCCAATTATGACAAAATGCGTAAAACATTGCTATTTAGCTCTGTTTCAATCAATTTATTCTCATTTCTGACAAGAGAAGTACAAAACAAAATCCAAACTTTTATATCAGAAAATGCCTTGAATAAAGGATTTACAGAGGAAAGTTTGGATTTCTTCTAAGTTTGGATTTGTGGGAAAATCTAAACTTTTGGATTTTCCCACAATGCCGACTACTACGGAATCCTACCTTACACCGACCTATATTTTTGATACACAACAACCAGATTAAGTTGTTGTTATTTTTATTTGGGGGATTGACTATAATAGCAAAGGTGATATAATGTACTTGTACATTAAGTACATTCGGAAAGTAGAGGTGGTGAACAGTGGAAATCATTATCAGCAACAATGCCAATAAACCGATTTATGAACAAATCACATCACAAATCAAGGCAATAATAATGAGCGGAGAATTACAGGCAGGTGACGCAATCCCTTCCATGCGAGCTTTGGCAAAATCAATCCATGTAAGTGTCATTACAGTCCAAAAAGCCTATGAGGATTTACAAAGGGACGGATTTATCGAAACTACAGTTGGCAGAGGAAGTTTTGTGTCGGCGCAGAACAAAGAATTTTATCAAGAGGAACAACAGCGTATAGCCGAAGAACATTTACAAGCAGCCGCCGAAATAGGGAGAATGAGTAATATTTCTCTTGAAAAATTGACGGAATTATTAACTTTATTTTATCAGGAGGACGAATAACATGGAAAACATTTTAGAATTGCAACAAATATGTAAGTCTTTTCCAAAGTCAAACTTTATATTGGATAAACTCTCTTTTTCATTACCGTATGGGGCTATTCTGGGCTTTGTTGGTGAAAACGGCGCAGGTAAAACTACCACGATTGGCTGTATTTTAAACACTGTCAGAAAAGACAGCGGTATGGTAAAACTATTTGGAAAAGAAATGCGGGATATTGACACAGACATTCGAGAAAAAATTGGTGTGGTTTATGACGGAGATAATTTTCCGGGTTTTTGGACGGCGAAACAATTATCTCAAGTCATGGAGGGAATTTATACACAATGGGATAATGCCTTATTTCAAAAATATTTAGAGGATTTTCATTTACCTGTTAAACAGAAAATCAAAAATTATTCCAGAGGAATGACAATGAAGCTGGCTATTGCAGTTGCCTTGTCGCACCACCCGCAATTATTGATTTTGGACGAAGCAACCAGTGGTTTAGACCCCATTATGCGTGATGAAATGCTGGACGTTTTTCTTGAATTTGTGCAGGAGGAAAGCCATTCTATCCTTTTATCTTCTCATATTACAAGCGATTTAGAAAAAGTTGCAGATTATATTACATTTATTCATAATGGGAAATTGATTATGACCGCATCAAAAAATGATTTGGTATATAATTACGCCGTTATGCGTTGCAAGGAAAGTCAGTTCCTTGCATTAGACCCTGGTGATATTATCGCTTACCGAAAACGGGATTTTCAGATTGATGTATTAGTTAATAACGGAAAAGAAGCACAACGAAAATATAAAGGTTCTGTTGTAGACCATGTTTCAGTTGATGAAATCATGTTGTTATTGGTAAAGGGGGAACGAGTATGAAAGGATTGCTTAAAAATAATTTTTTAACCGTTTATTCTAATGCGAAAGTTTTTTCGATTTTTATGCTTATATTGGGGCTTTTTGTTGTTGCGGTTATCAGCCAGCCGCTTCTTATTGGTTACGTTCTGTTAAGCATGGTTGGCTTTTCCGTAAATGCAATTACAAGCATAAAAAAAGAGTTTATTTCAAAATGGGGAAAATACAAATTAACTTTGCCTGTAAAGAGAGCTGCTATTGTTAAAAGCTATTTTATCAGTCAACTAATATGGCTGCTTGTTGGAATACTATATGCAGGAATCGTTATAAGTTTATCATGGGCATTGCATGGTTGCCCTTATGATAATAGCATTGACGTAGTTTCAATATTTGCATTGGGAATCAGTGTAAGTATTTTTACAGGTGCATTTTTCTTTCCATTGCTTTATCTGGGCGGCGAAGAAAGAAGTGATGTATTTTTAGTAATCAGCTTGCTTTGTGGAATTGGCGTTGTGTTAGGAATTATTAGTGTACTTAATCTTTATTTAGCCCCTGGCGTAACTACAATTCTATTAAGTGCGGCTATTTTGCTTTTAAGTTCTTTGTTAATGTTCGCTTTATCCTATCCGTTGACCGTGGGTATTTATCACAAAAAAGAATACTAACTAAATGTATTATGTGGGAGAAAGGGGGAATTTCTATGCCTTGCACAGAAGCATACAAGGAGCATATCGAATACACATTTAACGCCTTTTGTAAAGTTGTTATACGTTATGCGGTTATCAACGCATGGCGTGACAGGGATAGACGGCGGCAAAGAGAAATATCTTTTGAATACCTCACCGAAGAAAAGTTTTACCCATTCAGCACGTCAGACACCTATTTCATAGACCCCTACAAGCAATACCCGGTTATGATATGCGGTCAGAGGGTTATCCTCACAAACGGGGAGCTTGCCGCCGCCCTGTCCTCTCTGCCGGAGAAAAAGAGGGAAGTCATTTACCTTTACTTTTTCGGGCGTTACACACAGCAGGAAATCGGGGAACTATACGGACGCTGCCGGAGTACGGCGTGGCATCACATACACAGTGCCTTGCAAATGCTGCATGAAGAAATGGAGGTGCTTTTCCGTGAGGAATCCTAAACTTGTGCCATATGAAACCATTATCCGAGCGACCAGCGGAGAGCCGGAAGCCATTGACGAGGTTTTACGGCATTACAGCAAGCGAATCCGGCTTGCTTCTCTTGAAAACGGACACGTCAACAAGGACACCGAGGACAATATCAAACGGCGGCTTATCGCTGCCCTGTTCCAGTTCCGCTTTGATGAACAGCCATACCCCAAAACTGAATAACCTCCGCCACATAGAACGGCACACCAAGACAGGAAATCATAAAAAGGTTTCCTGTTTTTTTGCGTTTATATTCGGCGTTTTTGAAAAACCGCCGTATTGCCCCACGAAAAGGGAAACATGACACGCTCTTTGTTTGGCAGTTTTCAATTTTCGGTGGTGTGGGGAATGAAAGGAAAATGAAGAAATTTCTCAAAATTCCCGCCTATCCGGGCTTGTGTGGTTTTGTAAGGAATGAGGGGAAATTTCAGCCAATCAACGTCCATTTTGCATTTTGCTGGTTTGTAGGTATTGGAGAGAAATTTTCCGTAGCCTTGGCAAAATCTCTCCGTATGGCACTAAAGGTATTGTGAGAGAAATTTTCGCCGGAACGCAACAAACCAGCCGCCAATAGCCGGATAGTAAGCAAAGATACCACACAGCGCAGTTTCTAAGAGCAAGATTCTACCACAGTACCAAATTTCGCTAATCGCTCATTTTGTCCTATGGGAATCTTGTTGGGGTTGCCACCCCAAGCCCGCCTTTTTGCGGCTTGCGCCGCTTGAAAAATCCCCGAAAAAATATTTTCGGATTTTTCAAAAAACACTTCCGCTTTGCCCCCTGTTTTTCTCCTATTGGTGAGAGGGCAAACCATAAAAAGAAAGGAGTTGAAAGCCATGAAAAGATACAACACGCCCCACCGCTACCGGGTAATCAAGACACGCTTGACCGGGGAAGAATACGCCGAGTTTTCCGAGCGTGTCACCCTCTGCAAAATGAGCCAAGCCGAGTTTATCCGGCAAGCCCTTATCAAGTCAAGCATACGCCTGGTCATTACCGTTTCCCCGGTCAATGATGAATTACTCTCTGCCGTTGGGAAACTCACAGCCGAATACGGAAAAATCGGCGGCAACTTGAATCAGATTGCCCGCTGTCTGAACGAGTACGGCGCACCCTATAACACCCTCTCCCAAGAGGTAAGAGCCGCCACAGCGGAGCTTGCCGCCTTGAAGTTTGAAGTCTTGCAGAAAGTAGGTGAAGCCGTTGGCAACATTCAAACATATCAGCTCTAAAAATGCCGACTACGGAGCTGCCGAGCAGTACCTAACTTTTGAACATGACGAGTTTACCATGAAGCCCACACTGGACGGGAATGGGCGGCTTGTTCCCCGTGACGGTTACCGCATTTCCTCTCTGAATTGTGGCGGGGAAGATTTCGCCATAGCGTGTATGCGCTCCAATCTCAAATACGGCAAAAACCAGAAACGTGAGGACGTAAAGAGCCACCATTACATTATCAGTTTTGACCCCCGTGACGCATCAGACAACGGCTTGACCGTAGACCGGGCGCAAGTGTTGGGCGAGCAGTTTTGTAAAGAGCATTTTCCCGGACACCAAGCCCTTGTTTGTACTCACCCAGACGGGCATAACCACAGCGGCAACATTCATGTGCATATCGTCATAAACAGCTTGCGGATTGCCGAAGTGCCGCTATTGCCCTACATGGAAAGACCAGCCGACACAAGGGAGGGCTGCAAGCACCGCTGTACGGACGCAGCTATGGAGTATTTCAAAGCGGAAGTCATGGAGATGTGCCACCGGGAAAACCTCTATCAGATTGACTTGCTGAACGGGAGCAAGAACCGCATTACCGAGCGTGAGTATTGGGCGAAGCGGAAAGGACAAGCCGCACTGGATAAGGAGAACGCTTCCCAAGCCGCCACGGGAGAGCCGCCCAAACAGACCAAGTTTGAAACCGACAAGGAGAAATTACGGCGCACAATCCGAGCCG
This sequence comes from Lachnospiraceae bacterium, assembly GCA_910575565.1. Lineage (GTDB taxonomy): Bacteria > Bacillota > Clostridia > Lachnospirales > Lachnospiraceae > Caccovicinus. Next base: position 210,046 of record CAJTFL010000007.1, read on the forward strand.
CCCTGTCCTCTGCCGTTTCCTTTGAGGATTTTTCCGGGAAGCTGCTACAACAGGGCGTGACCGTCAAGGAGAGCCGGGGGAGATTATCGTATCTCACGCCGGACAGGACGAAGCCATCACTGCCCGGAAACTGGGTGATGATTTTGACCGTGCCGCCGTACTGGAAGCACTCACCATAAACGCACAGAACGCCGCCAGAGCCGCCGAAACGCCCCTACCCCAACAGGAATACCCCCGCAGCATAAAAGACCGCTTACAGCGCAACAAAGCCGCTGTAAACGCCCCGAAACAGGACAGCGTACAGCGCATGGTAGACATAGCCGCCAAGAAAGCCGAGGGCAAGGGGAAAGGCTATGAGAAATGGGCGACCTTACACAACTTGAAGCAAATGGCGGCTACCATGAGCGTTTACGAGGAATCCGGCTTTTCTTCCCCGGAGGAACTGGAAGCCGCCCTTGCCGCTGCCAGTGCCGGACTGCATGAAGTGACCGGGAAACTGAAAACCGTGGAAAGCACCTTGCAGGAGAAAAAGGACTTGCAGAAACAGCTATTGGCGTACATCAAGACCAAGCCAGCCCGTGACGGACTGCGGGCGCAGAAAACGGAGAAAGCCCGAAAAGCCTACCGGGAGCAGCACGAAAGCGAATTTATCATTTCCTGGGAGTGTAAAATAAAGTGTGTAAGTTTAGAAATACAGCAAATCTAACAGCACGCTTTATTTTTCTGTGTAAGGTGTGCTATACTCGAAGAAAGGATG
>CAJTFL010000008.1:0-12086 GCA_910575565.1 Lachnospiraceae bacterium
CCCCTGCTTTCAGGAGGATAGCTAAAAGCTGCATACCCTTTTGCTTCATGTTTTTCGTAATCATGATCCGGCTTCCTCCATATTCCAGAAAAAAGCCGCCCAGAAAGCGGGCATAAAAGCCCTCCCTTATTCCTCCCGGCAACTGGCATCTCCCCCTTCCCTGTCCTGGCGGAGCATGAAGTATAGGTTGTGCGCCGCATTAAAAAAGGAAGGAAAACCTAAAAAAATTTGGAAAATAAGAGTTGATGAAATGCTTTTGTTAATGATTGGTGTGTTATAATAAGAGAAAATACAAATAAAATGTTGGATTTGGAAATTCCTGGATGCGGCGCACAACCTATACTTCATGCTCCGCCAGGACAGGGAAGGGGGAGATGCCAGTTGCCGGGAGGAATAAGGGAGGGCTTTTATGCCCGCTTTCTGGGCGGCTTTTTTCTGGAATATGGAGGAAGCCGGATCATGATTACGAAAAACATGAAGCAAAAGGGTATGCAGCTTTTAGCTATCCTCCTGAAAGCAGGGGAGGAAGGAGTCTCTCGAAAGGGTTTGACGGAAATGCTGGAATGGGGAGGGGAGAGCTGGGAGAGGAAGCTGAATAATTTAAGGCGGCAGACCTACGAGCTGCGGGCATTCATTGCAGAAGAAGGATTCCCGGAGGGGAAGTACATCCAGGTATCCGGAGGCAGATATTATTTTAGCCGGGAGTATCAGGTGAGGACGGATACTGGGGAAGTAGACCGGCTGTACCAGGAAGCCAGGAAACAGGCGGATCCGGCAGCCAGGGAAGGTATCCTGTGGGAAGTCTGCAGGCTTTNGTCAAACCCTTTCGAGAGACTCCTTCCTCCCCTGCTTTCAGGAGGATAGCTAAAAGCTGCATACCCTTTTGCTTCATGTTTTTCGTAATCATGATCCGGCTTCCTCCATATTCCAGAAAAAAGCCGCCCAGAAAGCGGGCATAAAAGCCCTCCCTTATTCCTCCCGGCAACTGGCATCTCCCCCTTCCCTGTCCTGGCGGAGCATGAAGTATAGGTTGTGCGCCGCATTAAAAAAGGAAGGAAAACCTAAAAAAATTTGGAAAATAAGAGTTGATGAAATGCTTTTGTTAATGATTGGTGTGTTATAATAAGAGAAAATACAAATAAAATGTTGGATTTGGAAATTCCTGGATGCGGCGCACAACCTATACTTTCAGCCCCGCCCTTATCCGGGACATATATAAGCTATCCTTTGGTTCAAGTCTTTCCTTCGGTTCTGGCGCTGACGTTAATCCGCACTAAACACCCAGCAGCTTATTCAGAAAACAAATTCCCTGAATATCCCCTAAATTTTCCCGCCCCCTCCCTTTCCCCTTCCCTGCAAATATGATAAACTATCCATACATCCCCCAAGGAGGTCATCTTATGCAGAAGAACACGGACAAATCGAAACAAAACAAACGGATCCTGATGATTGCCACCGGAGGAACCATCGCCTGCGGCCACAGCGAGGGAGGGCTGACTCCCCTTTTATCCAGCGAAGAGCTGCTGTCCCACATCCCGGATGCCCAGAAGCTTTGCCAAATCACCACAATCCAGGCCTTCAGCCTGGACAGCACCAATATGCAGCCCTGCCATTGGCTGGCTATCGCCCAGCTTATCGAGGAACACTACTGGGATTATGACGGTTTCGTGATCTGCCACGGCACAGACACCATGGCCTACACTGCTGCCGCCCTGTCCTACTTAGTGCAGAATACCCGCAAGCCCATCGTAATTACCGGGGCGCAAAAACCTATTGATATGGAAATCACCGACGCGAAAACCAACCTGTCAGACAGCCTCCGCTTCGCCTGCTGCGACAGGGCTTACGGCGTAAATATCGTCTTTGACGGAAAGGTTATCGCCGGGACTCGCGGGAAAAAGGAGCGGACGAAAAGCTACAATGCCTTTTCCAGCATTAATTTCCCTTATATTGCCACTATCCAGGACGACCATATCCTGTTTTATTTAGACGACAAAGATCGGAGCACCGGCGATCTGCGGTTTTTCCATACCATTAATGAAAAGGTGGGGCTGCTAAAGCTGATCCCTGCGGCAGACGCAGGTCTTTTTGACTATATGGCCGAACGCTATGACGGCATAATCATCGAATCCTTCGGCGTAGGCGGGCTGCCCTCCTATGACGGGAAAGATTTTTACGATTCTATTGCCCATTGGACAAGATTGGGAAAAACGGTGATTATGGCTACCCAGGTGACGAATGAGGGCAGCAATATGTCGGTTTATGAGGTGGGGAAAAATATTAAGAAAGAATTCGGCCTGCTGGAAGCTTATGACATGACTTTGGAAGCGGCAGTGGCCAAGCTGATGTGGATTTTAGGGCAGACGAAAGCCCCGGAAGAGATCCGGCGCCTTTTCTACCAAACCATTAACCGGGATATCTTATGGAAGGCGTGACGAGTGTGTACCGGCTTATTTCGTGCTTATTTCGAGACTTCTTTATTCAAATTTTTACCGCATTAAATCAATTTGCCGCACTAAAAAACCTGGCGGAATCCATCTCCTGGTTTCCGTCAGGCTTTCTATTTCTCCATCTTCACTGCTACTCACCTATGGCTTTATACTCCACTCCACTGACCAGCCCCTTCTTCGTATAAAAGGTAAGAACAGCATCCTCGGAAGTGTACACATACCTTCCTTTTTCTTCCACATAGTCGTCCCCGTAGGCTTCCTGCATCTCCTCAATGGTGGAGCCGATATGGATCCCTTCCTGAGTAGACGTTTCCTCTCCCAGAAACCATACAGACTTCACATAATCGCCGCCCCCGGAAGGATAAGTGGAAAGCTCAAATCCATTGTAAGTAAATACCCGTTCCTTTCCCTGGTGGGTACAGCTGTCCGCCTCATAAAAACTCTCCGCCTTGCCTAATTCCGACAGCACTTGGGAAGCATCCTGGTTCATGGATATCTCAATCCCCTCCGTCTCGAATACGTAGGCAAAGCTGGTGAAAAACCAAGCCTGGCACAAGCAGGCCGTAATGAGCACTGTCAGCAACCCGCTAAATTTCCTGTTCATCGTAATCTCTCCTATCAGCAAGCCGCCCGGAAAGCCTATCAGAAACCCTCTGCAAAGCCTCTTCAGGAAACGGCAAAGACATTTTCTTGATGGTTTAACTATAACACGGATATATTACGATTTCAAGGGTGCGAACACCTTACAAATCTTACGATTCTCTGACTTTTTCTGCCTGGATTGTCTTTAAATACAGTGCCTTACTACCGATTTTCAATCTCCATAATCTGATCTACCCGTCTCTGGTGGCGTCCGCCCTCAAACTTAGCGCCAAGCCACTCATCCACAATCATCTTCGCCAGCTCCGAGCCTACCACCCTGGCGCCAAAGGCCAGGATATTGGTATCATTGTGCATTTTGGACAGCTTAGCGCTGAAAGGCTCGCTGCACACGCAGGCCCGGATCCCTTTGACCTTATTGGCCGCCAGGGAGATCCCTACGCCGGTTCCGCAGATCAAAATCCCCAGATCCGCTTCCCCCGCCGCCACCGCACGCCCTACCTTTTCCCCGTAGTAAGCATAGTCACAGCTTTCCCTGGAATCCGTCCCAAAATCCCTGACTTCATAGCCCCTGGCCTCCAAATGCGCCTTGATCTCGTGCTTCAGATCCACCGCGCTGTGGTCGTTTCCCATTACAATAACCATATCGTCCCTCCTCCATCATTAATTCTTTCCCTCTTTTCGGAAAAGTGTTCCTGCTGCATAAAACCTGAAACGCAATGTAAATTCCTGCTTTCCTTTACGCTTCCAATTTGATGTTTAATTCATTCATGGATGCTCTGATTTCATCCATGTCACCGTACAATGCATTGGCCTTTTTTAAGCTTTGAGTGCTTCATGGATTTCCATAAGCTGTATATCAAATATGTGAGCGCTGTTTTTCATAAACTCACCATATTCAGACGTACTGTACAGTTCATCCCACGTTCCCCAAAACGCCGCTGTTATATAGGGCTTTATTTCCCCGGCTATATTTTCCAAAACATATTGGAACGCTTCTGTTTTCGCAAGCTCGACTATGGCCTCCGGAGCGCCTTTAATATTCCTTCCCGTAGATCCGGCGCAGCCACTCCATCCTGGAGCCCATCCCGGCCAGCATCAGATCCAGCACCGTAAGGGCAGCCATGGCTTCCACCACCACCACGGCCCTCGGCACAATCACCGGGTCATGGCGGCCGTGGATCGCAATCTCTTTTTCCTTTCCGTCCCTCGTCACGCTCCGCTGGCGCAGGGCGATGGAGGGCGTAGGCTTGATGGCAGCTCTGAACACCACGGCGGAGCCGTCGCTGATCCCGCCTAAAATCCCTCCGGCATGGTTGGTGATCTTCTTTGCCTTTCCTTGCCCATCCAGGCAAAACCCATCGTTATTTGCGCTTCCTGCTGCCTTGGCCGCCGCCAGTCCGTCCCCAACCTCAAAGGCTTTCACCGCTCCGATGGACATGACGGCCTTGGCCAGGCAGGCATCTAATTTATCAAATACCGGCTCGCCCACTCCTGCCGGAAGGCCCCGGATCACGCACTCGGCCACCCCGCCCGCGGAGTCCTTTTCGGCCATGACGTTTTCCAGGAAGCTTTCCGCCTCCTTAGCCGCCGCGGCATCCGGCATATACAGCCGGTTATTCCACATCTCTTCCAGATCAAACCGCTCCGGATCCAAGGCTATAGGGCCTATGGACTTCGTATAAGCCCGGACGAAGATCCCTAATTCTTCCAAAACCTTAAGGGCTACGGCTCCCGCCGCCACCCGCCCCAGGGTTTCCCGGCCAGAGGAACGCCCCCCGCCCCGGTAATCCCTGAACCCGTATTTGGCATCAAAGGTAAAATCCGCATGGCCCGGGCGGTAAATCTCCTTGATCCCGCCATAGTCCCTGGAGCGCTGGTCGGTATTGCGCACCTCCATGGCGATGGGCGTGCCTGTGGTCTTCCCCTCAAACACCCCGGAAAGGATCTCCGCCACGTCCCCCTCCCGGCGCTGGGTAGCAAACTTGCTCCCCCCCGGCTTCCTCCGGTCTAACAGCTTCTGGATATCTTCCTCGCACAGGGGAAGGCCTGCCGGGCATCCGTCTACCACCACGCCCAAACCTTTCCCGTGGCTTTCCCCCCAGGTCGTTACCCGGAACTGGCTGCCAAATGTCGAACCTGCCATCCTTCCTCTCCTTAATCCGCGACCTTGACGATGGTGCAGCAGTTGGGCTCATTCACCTTAACCGGCCTTCCGCACATAATCAAAAGCCCTTTTTCGTAATCCACTTTAAAGAAGGTAATATCTCCCGTCTCATGGTTAATGCTGGCTACATGCTCCCGATCCGGGAATACCGACACATCCTTCGGATAGTCGCCGCTGATGGGCAGGCTGCACAAAAGCTCCAGCATCCCCGTTTCCTCATCCCTGGTAAACACGCTGAGCACATTGTCCCCTGCATTGGAACAGTACATATATTTATCGTCTGCGGAAAGGCGCATGGCGCAGGCAGCAGTCAGCTCCGAATACCGATCCTTTACCTTCGTGGTGGGGATGGTCTGCACCAGCTCCAGCTTAGGCGCCTTCTCGCCAGTCTGGTAGGTGTATACATCAATCACGTTTTTCTGCTCATACATTAAATACATGAACTGCCCGTCATGACTGAAGCGGAATGTCCGGGGAGCCGACTCCCTCTCACAGCGAATGGCATCCACCTGAACCAGCTTCTCATCATCAAACCGGTAGAGCCTCACCTGGTCGATCCCCAGATCCGCCGCCATCACAAACTTCCTGTCCGGCGTCATCCGGGTGCAGCTTACATGGGGGCGGAAATTACGCTCTGCCACCGAACCGTAGCCTTTATGGAACACGCCGTCCACGATAGGGCCGATAGAGCCGTCTTCCTCTAACCGGAGAACCGTAGCCTTCCCGTCATGGTAGCCGGAAACAAAAATATATTTGTCTTCACTGTCCGTAGATAAATGGCAGCCTCTCATCCCTTTGATGTTCCTGCTGTTTAATCGGCTCAAGCTTCCATTTTCCAGAATCCGGAAAGCGACTACCCCTTCGTCGGCGATGGAGTACAGGTTCTTTTTGTTGTGGGATGCAATTACATAAGAAGAATTGTCCACCTCCACCTCGCAGCGTTCCTTAAACACTCCCTTTTCCACATCTACGTCGTATACGGTAATCCCCTTTGCCTTCCCGGTGTAAGAGTAAGATCCTACATAGGCCATGTACTTCCCTTTCATCTCCTTCAAACCTCCTCAAATGTCAAATTCAGTAAGCTATCCATATCATAGCACATAATCGTCATTTTGTTAACAAAAAAATCGGCTTCCCCTTATTTTTTCTCTCCAGGTATTGACACCGGCAAAAGTTTCTGTATAATAGAATCAGTTTGTTTAAAAATACTAAACTTGAAAATTATTTTTATTGTCATTTAGCATTAGTAAACTTCAAGTTAATTATAGGGCAACCGGCGCAGACGGGCGAAGGAATGCTTGCCTGAATGGTTACAGCATAGGAAAAGGAGGTTTTATGGATATCGGAGCAAAATTAAAGGAGCTGCGGGTGCTTAAGGGCCTGACCCAGGAGGAGCTGGCCGACCGGGCGGAGCTGTCAAAGGGCTTTATCTCCCAGGTAGAGCGTGATCTGACCTCGCCTTCCATCGCTACCCTGATGGATATCCTCCAGTGCCTTGGCACGTCCATCGGCGAATTTTTCAACGATGGTTCCGACGAGCAGATTGTTTTTGGAAAAGCAGACTACTTTGAGAAAGAGGATTCGGAGTACCTAAACGCCATCCGCTGGATTATCCCTAATGCCCAGAAAAATTCCATGGAGCCTATCCTGCTGACCTTGCAGGCGGGCGGCTCCACCTATCCGGACAACCCCCATGAGGGCGAGGAGTTCGGATACCTTTTAAGCGGATCTGTTTCCATCCATTTAGGAAATAAGATCATCAAAGCCAAAAAAGGGGAATCCTTTTATTACACCGCGGATAAAAGCCATTATTTAACCAGCAAGGGAGGAGCCGTGCTTATCTGGGTAAGCTCCCCGCCCAGCTTTTAGGCTGCGGCGCATTACCGCACTTATTACATGACTAGGAGGAATGGCCATGCATCAGCCACTTATTGATCTGCAGCATATTTCAAAAAGCTTTGACAGCACCATGGTACTGGACGATTTAAGCCTTACGGTAAAGGAGAACAGCTTTGTCACCCTTCTTGGCCCTTCCGGCTGCGGGAAGACCACCACGCTGCGCATTATCGGAGGGTTTGAATCCCCTGACACGGGGAAAGTGATCTTTGACGGGCAGGATATTACCAGCCTTCCGCCCAATAAGCGTCCGCTGAACACGGTTTTCCAAAAATACGCGCTGTTTACCCATATGTCCATTGCCGACAATATCGCCTTTGGACTGAAAATCAAAAATAAGCCCAAGGCTTACATAAACGATAAAATCAAGTACGCCTTAAAGCTGGTAAACTTAGATGGCTATGAAAACCGCTCTGTAGATTCCTTATCCGGCGGCCAGCAGCAGCGGATCGCCATCGCCCGGGCTATCGTCAACGAGCCCAGGCTCCTGCTTTTAGACGAGCCTTTAGGGGCATTGGATCTAAAGCTGCGCCAAGATATGCAGTATGAGCTGATCCGGTTAAAGAATGAGCTGGGCATCACCTTCATCTACGTGACCCACGACCAGGAAGAAGCCCTTACCATGTCTGACACCATCGTCGTCATGAACCAAGGCTATATCCAGCAGATGGGTTCTCCGGAAAACATTTACAATGAACCGGAAAATGCCTTTGTTGCAGATTTTATCGGCGACAGCAACATTGTCCCCGGCATTATGATCCGGGATGAGCTGGTGGAGATCTTCGGCTCGAAATTCGTCTGCGTGGATAAGGGCTTTGGCACGAATAAGCCGGTGGACGTGGTGATCCGCCCAGAAGACATCGATCTGGTCCCTCCTGGGGAAGGCTCCCTAAGCGGCGTCGTCACCCACCTGATTTTTAAGGGCGTCCACTACGAGATGGAAGTCACTACCCCTGACGGCTACGAATGGCTGGTGCATTCCACCGATCTGTTCCCGGTAGGGAAGGCTGTGGATTTAAAGGTGGATCCTTTCGACATCCAGATCATGAATAAGCCGGCTTCGGAAGATGAGGAGGCGATAGGAGTCAATGAGTAAGAAACTGTTATCCGGGCCTTACCTGGTATGGATGGTAGGCTTTACCATCATTCCCCTGGCCTTAATCCTGTACTACGGCCTCACTGACCGAACCGGGGCCTTTACCTTGGAAAATGTCCTGGCCATCGCCACCGCGGAGCACGCCAAGGCCCTTTGGCTTTCCCTGGGCCTTTCCCTGGCATCCACCCTGCTCTGCCTGCTTCTCGCCTATCCCCTGGCCATGATCTTAAGGGGAAGGGGAGCCGGGGCCGGCGGCTTTATCGTGTTTATCTTCATCCTGCCGATGTGGATGAATTTTCTGCTGCGCACCCTGGCCTGGCAGACTTTGCTGGAAAAAGGCGGCGTGATTAACGGGATCCTTTCCTTTTTCCATCTGCCGCCCCAAAACTTAATCAACACCCCGGCGGCCATTGTCCTGGGCATGGTCTATAATTTTATGCCTTTTATGGTTCTTCCCATTTACAATGTGCTGTCCAAAATCGATGATAACACCATTAACGCCGCCAAGGATCTGGGAGCCAACAGCTTCCAGACCTTCTGGCACATCCTCCTGCCTTTAAGCGTCCCCGGCATGATCAGCGGCATCAATATGGTGTTCGTTCCGGCGCTGACCACCTTCGTCATCAGCAGCCTTTTAGGCGGCAGCAAGATCCTGCTAATCGGCAATGTGATCGAGCAGGAATTTACCAAGGGAAGCAACTGGCACTTAGGCTCCGGCCTGTCCCTGGTGCTAATGGTGTTTATCCTAATCAGCATGGCACTGATTGCCAAATACGATAAGAACGGGGAGGGAAATGCATTCTGATGAACGGCAGGAACAAACCCTTAAAGCAGTTTTTTTCCGATTTTTACCTGGTGATTGTGCTGGTGTTTCTTTATGCGCCAATCCTGACCATGATGGTGCTGTCCTTTAACACCTCAAAATCCAGAACCCAGTGGGGCGGCTTTACCCTAAGCTGGTATCAGCAGATGCTGTCGGATCCCAGCATCATCTCCGCCCTCTATAATACCCTGCTGATCGCCTTTGTCTCCGCCCTGGCCGCCTGCATCATCGGAACCGCGGCGGCGGTAGCCATCAGCAGCATGAAGTCCTTTGGGCGAACCGTGGTTCTTGGGATCACCAATATCCCCATGCTGAATGCGGATATCGTCACCGGCATCTCACTGATGCTGGCCTTTATCGCCTTCGGCATCTCCCTGGGCTTTAAAACCATACTGATTTCCCACATTACCTTTAACATCCCCTACGTGATCTTAAGCGTAATGCCGAAATTAAAACAGACCAATAAAAGCACCTACGAGGCGGCGCTGGATCTGGGCGCCAGCCCCATTTACGCCTTTTTTAAGGTAGTGTTCCCGGATATATTCCCTGGGGTCTTATCCGGCTTCCTCCTTGCCTTTACCATGTCCCTGGATGATTTCATCATCACCCACTTTACCCGCGGGGCAGGGATCAATACCTTATCCACCTTGATTTACAGCCAGGTGCGCCGGGGCATCCAGCCTTCCATGTACGCCTTATCCTCCGTGATCTTCGTTACTGTGCTGGTGCTTTTGCTCATCGCCAACTATAAGCCGAAGCAAAAGAAAGCCATTCCCGGCATGGCTTCCCCTTCCTCTTCGGAAGCCGGGAGGAACAGGGGAGGACGGTTCCAGAAAGGAGCCATGGCCGCAGCCGCAGCCGCAATCGTGCTTTCCGTGGCCTGGATCACCATTAAGAAATATTCCACGGAAACCAGCAATGAGCTGTATGTGTATAACTGGGGAGAGTACATCGATGACGAGGTTATCCGCCTGTTTGAGGAAGAAACGGGCATCCATGTCACCTACGATATGTTTGAGACCAACGAGGAAATGTACCCGGTAATCGAGGCGGGGGCGGTAAACTATGATGTGGTCTGTCCTTCCGACTACATGATCCAAAAAATGATGGAAAACGATATGCTGGCGGAGATTGATTTTAACAACATCCCCAACATCAGCCAGATTGGCCCGGCCTACTTAGAGATGTCCAAATCCTTCGATCCACAAAATAAGTATTCCGTCCCCTATTGCTGGGGCACGGTGGGCATTCTCTACAATACTAAGCGGCTAAAAGAGCTGGGCGTGGATGTGCCGGACAGCTGGCACGATCTGTGGGATCCGGCTCTGTCCGGGGAGATCCTGATGCAGGACAGCGTCCGGGATGCCTTTATGGTCGCCCTAAAAGACCTGGGCTATTCCATGAACACTACCAGCAGGGAAGAGCTGCAGGAGGCAAAGGAGCTGCTAATCCAGCAAAAGCCCTTGGTTCAGGCTTACGTGATCGATCAGGTCCGGGACAAGATGATCGGCGGGGAGGCCGCCGTAGGGGTAATCTACTCCGGCGAAATGCTTTATATCCAGGAAGAAGTGGAAAACTTAGGGCTGGACTACCGCTTGGAATACGTCGTTCCCAAGGAAGGCACGAACCTATGGCTGGATTCCTGGGTTATCCCGGCCAATGCCGCCAATAAGGAAAACGCGGAAAAGTGGATTAATTTCCTCTGCCGCCCGGAGATTGCCCTGATGAATTTTGAATACATCACCTACTCCACCCCAAACCAAGGCGCATTTGTCCTTTTGGATCCGGAAATCCAGGAGAATGACGCCGTCTTTCCAGATACCACCAAGCTGGAAAACAGCGAGGTTTTCCGCTACTTAGGCGACGAGGACGACGCCGTTTACAATGCGCTGTGGAAAGAAGTAAAATCCTGGTAATCTGACGGATTCCTCTTTCCCCTTAAGCCTAAACCGGAAACCCTTTTATCCGTAACCGGGCTGCTGCAGATTTTGCAGCAGCCCTTTTTTCTTACCGAAAAACCTGCCTGAGCCGGCTGCTTTTCTTAGAGCGTTCTGGAATCGTTTGGATATTTCAGGAAATACTATAGCAGACGGAAGATCCATCTAACGGAAAGCAATGTTCAAACACGCTCTAGAGAAAGGAGAACCTTATGGAGAAAGAATCTCAGATCCATGGCTTTACGGACTATCTGTCCACCCAAAACCTGTCCCCCAATACCGTGCGCGCCTACTTAGCCGCCATCCGCCAGTACTTCAGCCTTTACCCGGAGCTTAACCACCCCAGTCTGCAGATGTATAAGCTGTATCTTTTGGAACACTACAAACCCCAGACCGTTAATCTAAGGATCAATGCCTTAAACAGCTTTTTAACCTACTTAGAATGGCCGGACAGCCGGATCATGCAGATCCGCGTCCAGCAAAAATGGTTTCTGGAACATATCATCAGCGAAGGGGATTATGAATACCTAAAGGCCCGGCTCCTTGAAGACGAGCAGTACCTTTACTACTTCCTGATCCGCTTTATGGCCGCCACCGGAGCCAGGGTCAGCGAAGTCATCCAGTTTACCGTGGAGGATGTAAGGGAAGGATGCAAGGGAATTTTTTCCAAAGGAAACAAAACCCGCCATATCTACATCCCCGCTTCCCTCCAGTCCTCCGCCTTAAAATGGCTGGCCTGGATTGGCCGGAACAAGGGAGATATCTTCCTGAATCCTTCCGGAAACCGCATCAGCCCCGACGGCATCCGCAAGCAGCTTAAGCGGCTTGCAGCCCGCTACCACTTAGACGAGCAAGTGCTCCACCCCCACTCCTTCCGCCACCGGTTTGCCAAAAGCTTCATGGAACACTGCGACGATATCACCCTGCTTTCCAACCTTTTAGGCCACGAAAGCATTGAAACCACCAGGATCTATCTGCGCCGAAGCAGCAGCGAACAGAAGGCGATCATTAACCAGGTTGTAGATTGGTAATCCCAAACTGCCGTATTTTCGGCTTTTATTGCCGATCTTATTGACTTTCCCTATAATTTTCACTATATTGAATAAAACCAATAGTG
>CAJTFL010000008.1:12178-201810 GCA_910575565.1 Lachnospiraceae bacterium
ATGCGGCGCACAACCTATACTTCATGCTCCGCCAGGACAGGGAAGGGGGAGATGCCAGTTGCCGGGAGGAATAAGGGAGGGCTTTTATGCCCGCTTTCTGGGCGGCTTTTTTCTGGAATATGGAGGAAGCCGGATCATGATTACGAAAAACATGAAGCAAAAGGGTATGCAGCTTTTAGCTATCCTCCTGAAAGCAGGGGAGGAAGGAGTCTCTCGAAAGGGTTTGACGGAAATGCTGGAATGGGGAGGGGAGAGCTGGGAGAGGAAGCTGAATAATTTAAGGCGGCAGACCTACGAGCTGCGGGCATTCATTGCAGAAGAAGGATTCCCGGAGGGGAAGTACATCCAGGTATCCGGAGGCAGATATTATTTTAGCCGGGAGTATCAGGTGAGGACGGATACTGGGGAAGTAGACCGGCTGTACCAGGAAGCCAGGAAACAGGCGGATCCGGCAGCCAGGGAAGGTATCCTGTGGGAAGTCTGCAGGCTTTACCAGGGGGAATTTTTGCCGTCCTTGGTGGCCGAGGAATGGGCGCTGGTGGAAAACGCCCATTACCGCTCGGTATACTCCCGGTGTGTGAATGAGCTGTGCCGGATTTTAAAAAGCCGTGGGGAGTACACAAGGCTTTTAAAGCTGTGTGGCACGGCCAGCCAGATACACCCCTATGATGAATGGCAGGTCGTGCAGATAGACTGCCTGGTGGCCAGCCGCCGTTACCAGGATGCCCGCCAGATCCGCAGCCAGGCCAATCAGCTTTTCACTAAGGAATTGGGGATCGCCCCCTTTGGCGGCAGGGAGGAAAGTCATGGAGAATCAGCCGGTGCGGACGATGGGGTGATGGCTGAGGTGATGGCCGGGCTGTGGGAGGATAGCGGGCAGAAAGGCGCGTACCGCTGCGATTATTCCCGCTTCATCGATGTGTACCGGTTTATGGTGCGGATGGTGGAGAGGAGCCAGATAAGGCTCAGCCTGCTTTTGTGTACTCTGGAGTCAGCTGGGGGAAGGCCGGAGTGGGCAGAAGGCTTAAGGCAACAAGATCTGCCGGGGGCAGGGGGAGACCTGGAAATGGGAAAGAGGCCGGAAATGGGAGAAAGCCCGGAAGTCGTGAAGGCCGGGGAAGGCAGCAAAGAGCCGACGGGTTCTCAGATTTCGGAAAGGCAGATGGAACAATTCAGTGAGCTTTTAGCTGGACTTATCCGGGAAAATGATGTGTATACCCGCTTTAGTTCCAGCCAGTACCTCGTGCTTCTAGCCAGCTTTGGGGAAAACCAAGAGGCGCAAGTGGCCAGGAGGCTGCGCCGGGGGCTGGAAGCCTTTGAGAAGGAAGAAGGACTCCGGGTGAATCTGGAAACCCAGGCCGTGGAAGGACCAAACAGGAAGGAGGCCATGTAGCATGGTGAAGCGGCAGACATTCCTGGTACATATAATAGAAAACCAGAATGCTACCTGGCAGGGGGAAATTACCTGGCTGGATGAGGAGAAGAAAGAAAGCTTCCGCAGCCTCCTGGAGCTGATTAAGCTGATGGATGCGGCGGTGGGGGCTTGTGGCGGGGAAGGTGGGTAAATGGTGCGGTGCATATTTGGCCGATAATAAATAGAATAGGGACTTAGAAAAGGAAAGGAGAAAGCAAGGATGTTAAGAAAGATTCGCAGAAACTACAAGCGTCTGACAGCATTCTTCCTGTCAGCGGCGATGATCGTCACCAATATAGGCGGGAACGCAGGGGCAGTGCTTGCGGCGGAAAGGCCGGAAGAACGACAGGAGGAACGGGAGTCTTCCATATTCATGGTGGACGGCCAGGAAATCCTAGACGCGGTACAGGACACGAAAAGCCAGGAAGCCTTCAGCAAAGAGGAACTGGAGGAACTGGGATTGTCGGCAGGCCGGAAAGGGATAGTCAAGAAGTATGAGAAGCTCCTGATGCCGGAGGAAGGGAAAGTCTATGAACTGGCATTGGATATTGATACCGAACTGGCGTTGGAAGGGACTGCCCTCCAGGTATATTATAATGAGAAAACGAAGGAAGTTATTTTCCTGTACTTAAACGAAAGCGGGCAGGCGGTGGACTGCTATGTGAACATAGACGGCTATGAGACAAAGCTGGTGACGGTGGAGGCGAACGATGCTAATGTTTCGGCGGAAACAGAGGCTTCCGCACCAGAAGAAGGGGACGGAAAAGCTCCTGGTGAGAGTGGTGCAGACGGATCTAACGGCGGAAGCGGTAATGGCGGCGGCTCTGGAAGTTCCGGTGGTGCAGGCGGCGGATCCAGCGAAGCGAGCGAAACGTCCGATGGCAGCACAGGAACTTCCTCTGAGGAATCTGATTCCGAAAGCGAAGACAGCGGGAAACCTACAGAAGAGGGTAGCAAGGAAGAAGCCCCGTCCACAGACCAGGCTGGGGAAGAAGGGACGGAAGGCAACTCCGATAAAGCCTCTGGTGAAGAATCTAAGGCAGATGAGCCAAAGGAAGAACCTAAGGACGAATCCAAGGCCGAGAGTGACAGCGGGGATGAAGCTGGGAATAAAGGTGAAGATAAAGGCCAGACGGAAAATGGGACTGACGATGTAAAAGAAGACGGCGAGAAGGCCGACCCGGACACGAAGGAAACGGATGGGGCTAAACCGGAAGGCGGAAGTGCCGATAAGGGAAGCGCCGATAAAGATACGGATAAAGGAAACACGGATAAAAATACGGGCAAAGATACGGACAAAGAAAACCCCGACAAAGGAAGCACTGGAAAGCCAAATGACACAGCCTCCGGCGATGAAGACAGCAAGAAAGATGCTCCGGCTAAGGAAGAAAATACAGGCAAGGAAGATAATGGAACCGGCACAAAAGAAGAGGGAAAACCCGAGGAAGGCAGCCCCGAAAAGGACGATGAGGATAAAGCTGGCAAGGAAGATGCCGGTTCCGCAGACAAAGGGGAGCCCGGAAAGGGAGATTCCGCTGATAAAATCGATGGCGGCGGTTCCAAGGAAGAAGCAGCTGATAGAACAGACGGTAAGGATGCAGGGGAAGCATCGGATAAAGCGGATGACAAGCCTGTCAAGGAAGAATCCAACGATAAAGCGGATTCTGACGGTGCTGGTTCCGGTTCTTCCGGCAATGACGGTGGAAGGTCTGATGGCTGGGAACGCAGACCAAGCTTGATATCCATGTCCAAGCATCAGGCAGTCATAGTTGCCATCCCGGCGGATGAGGTTTCTGATGAAGATAAGAAAGAGCCTGAAGAAGAGACAGCTGCGGAAAATGAAGCAGAAAAGGCTGCAGAAGAAAGGGAGAAGGAAACCGCTGCTATAGAGGAAACCGAGGAAGAGGAAGAAGAGAAAACTACTGCGGCAGAGGAAACTAAGCGGACAGAAGAAAAAGGAACGTCTACAGTAAAGGAAACGGAAGAAGAGACGGGAGCGGAACCGAAGGAAGAAACCAGTGCCTCAGAGGAATCCGGGGAAGAAGCCAAAGCGGAAACAGAAGTGCAGCCTAAGGAAACGACGGACGCGGGAACGGAAAAAGCGGATGAAGCAGGGGCTGAGAAGGAACCTGAGGCGGAAACGGCTGTAAAAGAGACGGAAGAAACAGCAGGGGAAACCACAGGAAAAGCCGAAGAAACTTCTGCAGAAGCGACAGAGGCTGAGGATGTTTCTAAAGTTGAGGAGGCAGTCAAAGAAGCGGCAGGCTCAGAAGGCAGCGGACAGGATGTGTCCGGCAATTCCGGGAATGGTAGCCAGGAAATCACGGATGACTGGGAGATTCCGGGCAAAGCTTATGATACGGTGACAATCCGGGAAACTATCAATGCCAGGGCGTATTGCGTGGCGTTGGAGGATGTGAGAAGGATTGTAGAAGCAAACCAGGGGATTGAATTTATTGAAGATAACCTGATTGGAGCAAGAACTTATACTGCTGAGACAGGCGATGCGGAGTTTACTGTAAACGTTCCCGGTGGAACATTTGTTGAAGAAGTAGAACTGCGGGTAACAAAAATTGAAGATGAAGAACAGTTAAAAACATTAGCGAATCAGGCAGAAGAAATACTGGAAAAGGGGAAAACTGTATCTGATATTCAAGCATATGATATTTCTTTTATTTCACTAGCAAATGGAGAAGAAGTTGAACCGGCAGAAGCTGTATCTGTAAATATTCGTGTAAAAGAGCCAGTAGACTCAGCACAGGCGAAGAAAGCAGAGGAAAAAGAAGTAACAGGCGTTTCTATAGTACATATGCCAGATGAAGGAGAAGCAGAAATTGTTGTTTCAACAGAGAATGCACAGGAAACAAGCTTTGAATTTGAAGCAGAGAGTTTTTCAACATATGCGCTTGTAAGGACAGCAAATGTTGAAATAGTAAGTAAATGTGTGTATTTAAGCAGTAAGGGAGCAAACCTTTCAGAAAATGATCCTGATATTGGGCTTAGTCCAACAAAACCTGTTAAGACATTTGAAGAAGCAAAAAGTCTTTTGGGAGATGGTGAAGGGCAAAAGATTATTTATATTGTAGGCCAGGTGGATATTTCTGCTAAGGATGAGGTGTGGGAATTTCTGGATTCAGGATATGTTTTAAAGCGTTATTTAATAGATGCTGATGTTGCTAATGGATATAGAGGGACATTGATTCAAATAACACAAGGAGGATCATTAACACTTTCCAATATTATTATAGATGGTGGAGGTGAAGAGGGAAATGAGGATTCTGCTAGTAAAGGCCCAATTATTAAAGTGGATGAAGGCAGTAAATTAGTAATAAACGAAGGTGCATATTTACAAAATAACCATAATATTGCTTCTGATATTAATAATAGGTGGCAAAATTACAAACCTGAGAACGAGGGAGGCATTGGGGGTGCTATTTACAATCAAGGTGTTGTCGAGATAAAAGATGGCATAATTCAAAATAATAGTGCTATGACAGGTGGTGGTATTTATACAGAAGGAAAAATTGAAATAAAAGGAAATGGTCAGATTTTATCAAATAAAGCAAGGAAAAAAATTGGTGATGGATATTACTTAAGAGAGCCCGGTGGTTGTGGTGGCGGAATTTACATTGCTCCATATGCTTCGCTAATGATGGACGATGAAACTATTATTTCTGGTAATAGTGCGCATTCTAAGGGTGGCGGAATTTGTATTGGTATTGATGGTATGCAAAATATACCTGATGATAGCATTTTATTATATTCTGGTACAATTGAAAGTAATATGGCACCGACAGGTGGTGGGATTTATATTAAAACTGGTCAAAAGCTAACGTTATCTAATGTGGCCATTAATGGTAATAGTGCGCAGTATGAGGGATATTCTGCACAGGCAGGAGGTGGTATATGGTATTGTGCATATGGCAATGGTTATATTTATGCTTCTTCAGGAGGGTATATTTCTGAAAATACAGCATTTAAGCAAAGCGATGATATTGATATGGCAGATGAATTTACTTGGTGGTGTCCTAATTTTGGGTTAATTGCAGAAGATTTTCATATAGCAACAAGATTAGCTGGCGGACAAAAAGTAGACTGGTATAAAGATGTCAACAACAACAGATACCGTGAACAGGATAAACATGAATTGGTATCAGGTTCTCCTGGTTGGTTAACAAAACTTGACGAGGCAAGTTTGCATAGTGAAACGGAAAGTGCAGTCAACATTGATGACTATAGCTTAAAAATTATAAATAATGTAGGAAATCAAGGTGGCGGAATTGCCTGCAATGGTTCCCTGATCATTGGAGAAGACAAAGATATCGCAATTACGGTAACAAAAAAGTGGCTGGATTTAAACGGAACAGAAATGACAGATTCTCTTCCAGAATCAATTAAAGTAAGTTTATATCGGTTGGAAGTAGGCGGTGAACCACAATTATTGGATTCCGGTATAGAATTAAATGCTGATAATAAATGGTCGCACACATTCTTTGATCTTCCATGTGGATATCAATACCGGGTAGTAGAAGAGAATGCAGGATCTGGTTATGATGTTAGCTATTACGTAAAAGAAGAAGGTGAAACGAATAACGAAGAAAAAGTAGACGATGATTACGCTGTTGGAGATGGAACGAAAAAGAATTGGCAGATAACGATTAAAAACCAAAAGATCTTGAAAAAAGGTGATTTAGTTATCAGCAAGAAAATTTTTGATTCTGAGAACAACTTAAGCGAAAGAAATAAGAACACAGTATTTACATTTGTTATTGAGTTTAAAAATGAAAATCAGGAAATATTAGCTGACGGGACAAAATTTAATTATGTGGGTGGTGTGATAGAAAGTGCAGAGGACGTTACACCGCCAGATGATGGGATTTTGGAAGTGGTTCAGGGAAAAGCCGAAGTGAAATTAAAACATGGGCAGAAGGTAACGATTAAGGATATTTTGGAAGGAACGCAATATACAATTACAGAGAAAAAGGTTGACGGAGATGGTTATTCAGTAAGCGTAAATGGCGCGATTGCAGATAGTATTAGCGGAAGTATTACCGGTGTGGAAAATGAGACGGCAGAAGCTGCTTTTACTAATGTAGTAAAAACCGGCGATTTGGTTATCAGCAAGCAAGTACTCGGTAAATATCTGAATGACTTAGACACCAGCACCGAGTTTACTTTCAAAATAGAATTAAAGGATCGGGACGAAACAGCACTTACTGGACGATATCCATGTAAGAAATCTGATTACGAAGGCTACATTACTGAAGACTATATTACCAACGGCAGCGAAATAACCTTGCAGCATGGTGAACGGATTGCTATCCAAGGTCTTCCGGAAGGAGCAAAGTTCACCGTATGGGAATTGAAAGAAGGTGCGGATGGTTATACCGCAAGTATTCAGGAAAATAGCAATATCCAAGAAGCTGGAACCCAGGAAGGTATGCTGGTTGGCGGAATGGGTACGATTGTTGAAAATGAAGGCGGTGCAATCCATTTTATTAACACGGTAGATACTGGAAGCTTGTCCATCCAGAAGACCGTAACCGGTTTGGAAAACAGGAATGACGATGAGTTTACTTTTGAAGTGAAGCTGACCGGAAAGGATGATCAGCCGTTAACCGGTTCCTATTCCTATACCAAGGGTGCAGTGGCAGATGAAGCGGCTGAACCGGAGGTAAGGGAGCTGACCTTGGAAGAAGGCAAGGGAACCATTACGTTAAAGGACGGCCAGATCGTTACCATCCCAGATTTGCCTGTAGGCACGAAGTATGCAGTGGAAGAGATGTCACATGACGGCTATACCGCAAATTCCCCTGTTAATGCGAGCGGCATTATCCAGAAAAAAGACATCATTGTCATGGTGAGTTATGTGAATGATGCGGATACCGGAAGCTTGTCCATCCAAAAGACTGTAACCGGCAAAGCTGGGGACAAGGATAAAGGCTTTAATTTTACCGTAACCTTAACCGACAAAGACGGAAATCCATTAGCCGGAACGTACCCATACGTTGGAAGTGCTACCGAAACAGGTGTAGATGTTCCACAGCCCGGAAGCCTGACGCTGGATGCCAATGGCGAGGCCAAGATTCCTCCGTTGAAACATGGCCAAAAGATCACGCTTTCTGGTTTGCCTGCCGGAACATTATATAAGGTAACGGAAGCTGAAGCTAATCAGGATGGGTATTTCACAAAGGAAACCGGCGCAGAAGGAACCATTGAGAAGGATGGGGAGAAAACGGCAGCATTTGTAAATGATAAGCCGGATGTTCCTGAGGAAACTACTCCCGAAGAGACGACTCCTGAGGAAACCCCGGCAGAACCGACTACTCCCGAAGAAACCACTCCTTCTGAGGAACCGACAACAGAACCGACCACCCCCGAGGAAACCTCACCTTCCGAGGAACCGACGACGGAGCCGACTACCCCGGAAGAAACTACTCCTTCGGAATCCCCAGAGAACCCGACCACTCCATCCAGGCCCAGCGGCGGCGGTGGCGGCGGAAGGGATCGGGACAGGAATCCCAGCGTGACCCCGGAAACCACGCCGATTCCACCGGAGGAAGTGCCCTTGGCAAACATTGACCCGGAAGATGTGCCCATGGCAATGATGCCCAGCGAAAGCCCGGCAGAGGCGATGGTAATCGATGACGAAAGTGTACCGCTGTTCGGCTTGCCAAAAACCGGAGACAGGGGCGTTCCTGCGGGAGCCCTTATTGGGATGATGCTCCTATCCTTGATGGCAGCCTGCGGAATCCAAATGAAGAAGCACAAGGACGAGGAATAGGAGAAACAGAAGAAAAGGAAGATGACGGTTATTAGCTGTTAATCATGAAAAAGAACATAGCCCCGTGATAAGATCCGAACGATTTTATCGCGGGGCTTTCTTTATCTCATATACGTTGCTTCTTGTTTTTGGGAGTATTTCGTAACACTAAGGTATTAAAATTTAAACTAAGCTGGTATAACATATTTCCTGAATGGAAAAATATATCTTTATCTTGAACTTATTCCATGATATAATCATCCAAACAGACTATCGGAACGAGGGAAATGTATGGACGATTTAGCATTAAGCTATCAAAGTGATTTTAATACCATCCTGCAAATGATAGCAGATGCCCGCCGGAAAGCAGCCTATCAGGTGAATGCTACAATGATTGACCTTTATTGGGGAATTGGAGAATTTGAATAGTGGATGAGGATAAAAACTCTCAATGACGTTGAGAGTTTTTCAAAATCATTCATGGCATTAAGCAGGATGTCAATCTGTTTGCGACAACTGCTTTCTCCCTGACCGCTATCTATGTGAATAAACTGGTCTACCGGGATGTCGAACATAGTAACAAGTTTGATGAAATCTTCCATTCACTATCACCCTATGTCATTCTACATTTCCGGTAATAGTATGTGAATGCAATTAAATTTCATGCAGTATTCTATTTTGTTTCATGTGTGTTTTTATGCTTCGGGTCAAGTTGACCCGAAACATAGGCAGCTGATAGTTCATATACAAAATACTTATTCTCTAACTTTTTCATATAAATGAGAAGCTAATACCATTGTTCGTTCCTTTTTGTCATTCCAATCCATGGGATTTTCGGAAAGTATTGGCAAGGTATTGATGATTTGAATTAAATCTTGATATTCTTGAATCTTTTCCTCCAAATACATGATTTTATCTTTAAAAAACTTTTTTGCTTCATGTACTAAATCATCAGTTGGATTCGTCACAGTATATCGATCCATAACTTCTTTTACTTCCTGAATGGAAAAACCAAATTCCCACATAATTGAAATTAGAATCAAGTCATTACAGTCTTCTTCGGAATAGTATCTATAATTGTTTTCTCCCCGTTCTGGAGTAACCAGCTCTACCCTTTCATAGTAATGAAGTGTTGATATTGGCAAAGACAATTTTTTACTGACTTCTTTAATTTTCATTTCTGACTGCCTCCTTTTCATTTGTATATATAGTATAACACTAAACCTGGGTTTAATGTCAATGTTTCCACTTGACTCTAAACTTAGGTTTAGTGATATAGTTACCGTATAAAGAAAACGAATGACATATCAAGGAGAGCAGAAAATGAAAACAGCGATTATTTACATATCTATACATCATGGAAACACAAAAAAAGTAGTGGACGAAATGGCAGAGGTCTTAGACGCAGATTTGTTTGACCTTACAAAGCAAAAAGTTAATATTGCTGAATATGATGTGATTGGCCTTGCCTCTGGCTGTTTCTATCGTAATATGCACGAAAGGATTATAAAGTTTGCCGCAGAAACCGACTTTTTGAAAAAGCAACGTGTATTTCTGGTTTGCACTTGTGGAATTGCTTACCGGGACTATACAAAAAGTACAAAAAGAATTTTAAACAAGAAAGGGGTTGAAGTCATAGGAAGTTTCCAGTGTAGAGGTTTTGATACTTTTGGTCCATTTGAAAAAATTGGAGGGGTTGCAAAGGGACATCCCAATGAGAAAGATTTGTCGGAGGCCAGAGCATGGATAGAACTTAAAATACAGGCTCACAAGAAGTCTGTTTAGAAAAGGGATAATGGAGGAGGAAAATATGATTGGAATATATGATTATACTGTTATTTTGACATATGCAAATCTTATATTTGGAGTAATGGGAATTTTTGTATCCTTTACTGGTAATTTATCGTATAGTTTTCTACTGCTTATATTGGCGGGGATATGCGATATGTTTGATGGAGTAGTAGCAAAAACAAAAAAGAATCGTACAGGGAAAGAAAAGAATTACGGTATACAAATTGATTCTCTTGCTGATTTAGTAAGTTTTTGTGTATTGCCGACAATCATTGGTTTTGTATTGGGGTGCCATATGATTTTTGCTTATTGTTTTTTTATCCTTGCTGGTTTGATTAGATTGGCACATTTTAATGTGACAGAATTAGAACGGTGCAGCACAACTACGGATTCCAGAAAATATTATGAAGGATTGCTAGTTACCAGTACAGCAATAATATTCCCAATGCTTTCTGTTGCATTTTACCTCTTACATTTAGAAATAGCAAGCATACTTCCTGCCGTATTTTTGGTAACTGGCTTTATGTTTCTGTTGAAAATCAAAATCCCCAAAATAGATGTAACTAAAAATTTTCCCCACCATATTAAAAGAAGGAGACGGTTAATTGAACAAACATCAGTTAAGAATGACTAACGCAGTTAATAGAAAATCAAATCCAGCATTGCGGTTTTTATATACTACTATTTTGGGTAGAAGTATTTTAAAAGTATTGGTACAACCATTTTTTTCAAAAATTATTGGTTTTATTTTAGAAACACCTATATCAAAAGCAATCATTAGTCCTTTCATCAAATGGAATAAACTTGATATGAGTAGATATAAGCCGGAGGAATATAAGTCTTTTAATGATTTTTTTAAAAGAAGATTATTAGTTCCGCTAGATCCTCAAACATTAAATAAGAAATATTTGCACGCCCCATGTGACGGGAAAGTATCTGTATATCCAATACAACAAGAAAGTGTATTTCCTATCAAACATTCTTTTTATAAACTGGAGGAATTGTTAGAAGATACGGATTTGGCAAAAGAATATGAGGATGGAACCATATGGATTTTTAGACTGACACCCAACGATTACCATAGGTATTATTTCATTGACCATGGGAACATCATCTTGTTTAAACACATACCTGGGATATTACATACTGTACAGCCCATCGCATTTGATTATGAGAAGATTTTTATAAAAAACAGCAGGGAAATATCCGTTATGAATACTTCTTATTGGGGAAAGGTTGTACAAATAGAAGTTGGCGCACTGTTAGTCGGAAAAATAACTAATGAAATTAAAGAAGGCTCCTTTTCGTTTTTTCAAGAAAAAGGATATTTTGAATTTGGAGGTTCTACAGTTATCCTGCTTTTTAAGAAAAATGTTTTACAGCCAGATGCCTTCATATTTACAAAATCACAAAACGGTATTGAAACTGAAATAACAGTAGGCACAATTATAGCAAAGAGAGGTAGCATAGCATGAGAAGTATAGCACTGTTCTTAGTCTCTATATTATATGGTTTGGCAAATTTTTATATAGGAAATAGAATAATGAATATAGCAAAAAACTACTTTACATTTAATTTATCATTATGTGTTTATCTCCCAATTTTAATTTTGACTTTATCGAGTTTGGCTGCCTATTTACAGCCTACGAAGAATTGGAAAATAATAGGGACAATCGGAATCTATTGGTTCGGATTTGTAATACTGGCTTTCATTATATTGGGAATGACTGATATATTGATTTCTATAATCAGTCATATTACTAAAAGCAGTTTTTCTGCTAATATATTACTCATTTTACGGATTACGGATGCAATCATAATTTTTATGTTATATGCAATAGGGATATATACAGCAAACCGCATAGAAATTACCCCGTATGAAGTTAATATCAATTCTACCAATCATGCAGGCACATTTAAAATTGCAATGTTTTCAGATTTGCATTTGGGGTATGTTAACGGCGCAAACAGGTTAGAAGAAATTGTTGTAAAAATAAATGGTACTAACCCTGATATAGTTGTTATACCTGGCGACTTTTTTGACGGAAACTATCATGCAGTTCAAGAAACACAAGAAATAATATCGTTGCTACGCCAAATCGAATCTACATATGGTACATATTTGTCCTGGGGGAATCACGATGCAGGAGATACCTATGAGGAAATGAAAAACCTTATCATGTCTGCCAATATAACTATTCTGGAAGATGAAACAATCACGATTGATGATAAGGTTGTATTGGTTGGGAGAAAGGATTCTTCTCCCATAGGGAATCAGGGCGAGAATCGGACAGATATTTCATATAAGCTGGAAAAAATATCTGATTGCTTGCCTATTATCGTTTTAGATCATCAGCCTTCTAATATTGATGAATACAAATATGTAGATTTAATATTGTCCGGTCATACCCATCAGGGACAAGTATTTCCATTCAATCTGCTTACCAAAAAAGCATTTACTGTTGATTATGGATATTATCAAGATAATGGCATACAAGTAATTGTAACATCAGGAGCAGGAACATGGGGACCACCCATTCGTATAGGAACCAAAAGCGAAATTGTAGAAATTACTGTTAATTATGAATAATGTGAATCGAAAAATGCAGTTCTTATAATATGGAAATATAAGACTATAATTAACTGCCCAAAGGGTAATAAAAAATCGTTGTTGTGGTAGAGAATTTCCGTGTGCCAAAACAGTATATTAAAAATGTCTATAACGGCGGTTTTGAAAGTATTTCATTCAAGCCGCCGTTTTTCTTTTAAAATAGAAATACAGAGGGTGTATTAGAGTTACCCTTCTTATGGATATGGCGGTTTCCGGGAGGTACAGCCATGTCCATTTTGTTTTTACAAAATACCCATGAGTTACATCAATTTTCGGGATTTTTACCCGTACTATACAGCGGATTCCTTTATTGAAGTGCCTGACGAGGTGGCGGAGGCAATGGCGGAGTTTGACCGCAGGCCGACTTGGAATTGTATGAGTTCTTCAAGGGCCAGGGGGCAGCAGTCATCAATGACGCCGCCGACTTCGCCGGGACAAACGGCTGCTATCTCTACCAGGGGCGGGACGTGAAGGAGGGCAAGGACAGGAGCCTGAAAGACCAGATACTTGTTATCACTCCCCATGAAGGGCTGGTCTCCTCTGACACCTGGCTGAAATGCCGGAAAAAGCTCATGGCGAACATCACCTTCCAGAACGGGAGGAAGGCCCGGAACACATGGCTGGCCGGTAAAGTGAAATGCGGAAAATGTGGTTATGCTTTAAAAGTCACCCGCAACCCTTCCGGCTATGAATACCTCTGGTGCAATAAACGGTCTGACCACAAGGGCTGTCCGGGATGCGGCACTCTCCGCAAAGTGGAATTTGAGCAATTCATTTTTAACGCTATGGGGGAGAAATTCCGGGATTTCCAACACCTTCGGGGCGGCGAGGAAAAGGCCAACCCAAAATTGACCGCCTATCAAGTGGAGCTGGCACAGGCAGAGGCGGAAATTGAAAAGTTACTTGATCTGCTGTCCGGTTATCTGGACGACTGGGAGAATATCAGCTTTGAGGATAAGAGGAAAGCCACGGACGGCCTGATTTCATCAATCAGCGCAACCAGCGAGTATGTAAAAATAGGAGCCGCTGCAAAATTTGGCGTCTCCACAATATATAGCGGAACTGATGAAAATATCCGGCCTATATATTGTAAAGCGCTGCTGTTTTGCAACAGCCCCTGCATATCTGAAACATTTCTTTATATCGTTTGTAGCCCCTTGTACACTGATGTTTCCGTTGAGTTTTACATTTAAGTATGCTACCATCATATATAGAAGAATAGAAAATTTAATGGAAATTAGCCTTATAAAACTGGCAACACTGTGGAAAGAAATCATAGGCAGTGCAGGAAATGGAAAGGGCGTGAGCGTGTGGCGCAGAAAATCGGAATCGGGTGGCAGGATTTTGAGGATGTAAGGCAAAGAAATCTATTTTATGTGGATAAAACCGCCTTTATTCGGGAATGGTGGGAGTCAGGAGACGGCGTTACGCTGATTGCCCGCCCCAGGCGGTTTGGGAAAACGCTGAATATGAGTATGCTGGAAAAGTTTTTCTCTGTCCGGTACGCAGGGCGCGGGGATTTATTTGAAGGCTTAAGGATCTGGGAAGAGGAAAAATACAGAAAGATCCAGGGAACGTATCCGGTGATCAGCCTATCTTTTGCCAATGTGAAGGAAAGGACGTATGAGGCGGCGGTTAAGGACATTGGCTGGATATTAATGAACCTGTATTCTGACTATGGCTTTTTGCTGGATGCAGATGTGCTGAATGAGAATGAAAAGCAGTTTTTCCAATCGGTGAAAGCAGGCATGGATGAGTTAACGGCATCCAAGGCAATCTATCAGCTGTCCCTTTATCTGTACCGCTACTATGGGAAGAAGGTAATCATCCTTTTAGATGAGTATGATACGCCCATGCAGGAAGCATACGTCAGTGGCTGCTGGAACCAGATCGTACCCTTTATCCGAAATCTATTCAACGCTGCCTTCAAGACCAACCCCTACCTGGAACGTGCGGTGATGACGGGCATTACCAGGGTGAGCAAGGAATCCATTTTTTCTGACCTGAATAACCTGGAAGTGGTAACAGTCTCCTCCGAAAAATATGCGGACAGCTTTGGCTTCACGGAAGAGGAAGTGTTTGCCGCCTTGGATGAGCATGGCCTTTCTGACCGGAAGCAGGAAGTAAAGCATTGGTACGATGGGTTTACCTTTGGGAACAAGGCGGATATCTACAACCCGTGGTCCATCATCAATTACCTGGATAAAAAGAAATTGGGGGCCTACTGGGCCAACACCAGCTCTAACAGCCTTGTGGGGAATTTGATCCAGGGAGGAAGCCAGGGGCTGAAGGAAGATTTTGAAACCCTGCTAAAGGGAGGGACGGTGACGGCGGAGATTGACGAGCAGGTGGTCTACCACCAGCTGGATGAGGACGAGCAGGCAGTATGGAGCCTGCTGCTGGCCAGCGGGTATCTGAAAGTGAAGGCGCTAAGGAGCCATGCTGGCGAGTCCGGGAAATGGGGGCAGGAATATGAACTGGGGCTGACGAACTTCGAGGTGCTGGTGATGTTCCAGGGGATGATCAGCCGGTGGTTTGGCCGGGCGGCATACGGGTATAATTCCTTCATCAAAGCGCTTCTGTTAGGGGATGTGGATGCCATGAATGCCTACATGAACAGGGTGACGGCGGCCACCTTCAGCTACTTTGACACGGCAAGCAGCCCATCCGGGGAAGAGCCGGAGCGGTTTTACCATGGCTTTGTCCTGGGCCTGATGGTGGATCTGTCTGACCGGTACGTACTGACCTCCAACCGGGAGAGCGGCTTTGGCCGGTACGACGTGATGCTGGAGCCGAGGAAGGCCGGGTACGATGGGATAATCCTGGAATTTAAAGTGTTCCAGCCAAGGAAGGAGAAAGGGCTGGAAGACGCGGTGGAGGCAGCATTGAAGCAGATCGAAGAGAAAAGATATGAGACAGCTTTGGCGGAGAAAGGGATCCCCAAGGAAAGGATCCGTAAATATGGATTCGCTTTCCGGGGGAAAGAGGTGCTGATTGGGGAAGGATGACAAAATAGATACTGCGGAAAGAAATCATGGATAGGGCAGAAAATGAATAGGGCAGAAAATGGATAGGGCAGAAAATGGATAGGGCAGAAAATGGACAGGGCAGGAAATAGAAAGGGCGTGGGCGTGTGGCGCAGAAAATCGGAATCGGATGGCAGGATTTTGAGGAAATAAGGAAAAGAGATCTATTTTATGTGGATAAAACCGCCTTTATTCGGGAATGGTGGGAGTCAGGAGACGGCGTTACGCTGATTGCCCGCCCCAGGCGGTTTGGGAAAACGCTGAATATGAGTATGCTGGAAAAGTTTTTCTCTGTCCGGTACGCAAGGCGCGGGGACTTATTTGAAGGCTTAAGGATCTGGGAAGAGGAAAAATACAGAAAGCTCCAGGGAACGTACCCGGTGATCAGCCTGTCCTTTGCCAATGTGAAGGAAAGGACGTATGAGGAGGCGGTTTGGCGGATCAGCCAGATTATGGCAGATTTATATAACGACAATCGTTTCCTGCTGGAGGGCGATCTGCTTTCGGAGGAAGAAAAAAGCTATGCGAAAAGCATTTCTCCCCAAATGCCGGAGGTCGCAGCGGTTACGGCAATCCACCGGCTGTCAAAATTCCTGTATTACTATTATGGGAAGAAGGTAATCATCCTTCTGGATGAGTACGACACACCCATGCAGGAGGCTTATGTGGGTGGATATTGGGGGAAGATCGTGCCCTTCATCCGAAATCTATTCAACGCTGCCTTCAAGACCAACCCCTACCTGGAGCGTGCAGTGATGACGGGCATTACCAGGGTGAGCAAGGAATCCATTTTTTCTGACCTGAATAACCTGGAAGTGGTAACGGTCTCCTCCGAAAAATATGCGGACAGCTTTGGCTTCACGGAAGAGGAAGTGTTTGCCGCCCTGGATGAGCATGGTCTTTCTGACCGGAAGGAGGAAGTGAAGCATTGGTACGATGGGTTTACCTTCGGGAACAAGACGGATATCTACAACCCGTGGTCCATCATCAATTACCTGGATAAAAAGAAATTGGGGGCGTACTGGGCCAACACCAGCTCCAACAGCCTTGTGGGGAAATTGATCCAGGAAGGGAGCAAGGAGACGAAGCAGGCGATGGAAGGCCTGCTTTCAGGAAAGAAACTGGTGGTGGAAGTTGATGAGCAGATTGTCTATAACCAGCTTTTCCAAAAGCGGAATGGGGTTTGGAGCCTGCTGCTGGCCAGCGGGTATTTGAAAGTGGCGGGAACGGAATTTGCAGAACGGACAGGACGCACCTATTATGAGTTGGAATTGACCAATAAGGAGGTGCGGGTTATGTTTGAGGGCATGATCCGCGACTGGTTCGCGCCCCGGGAGGACACTTATAATGACTTCATTAAAGCCCTGCTGCTAGGTGATGTGGATGCCATGAATGCCTATATGAACAGGGTGACAATGGCTACCTTCAGCTACTTTGACACTGGAAGCAGCCCATCCGGCGAAGAGCCGGAGCGATTTTACCATGGCTTTGTCCTAGGCCTGATGGTGGATCTGTCTGACCGGTATGTGCTGACCTCCAACCGGGAGAGCGGCTTTGGCCGGTACGACGTGATGCTGGAGCCGAGGAAGGCGGGGGACGATGGGATAATCCTGGAGTTCAAGGTGTTCCAGCCAAGGAAGGAGAAGGGGCTGGAAGATACGGTGGAAGCAGCATTGAAGCAGATCGAAGAGAAACGGTATGAGATAGCCTTGGCGGAGAAAGGGATCCCCAAGGAAAGGATCCGTAAATATGGATTCGCTTTCCGGGGGAAAGAGGTGCTGATTGGGGAAGGATGACAAACTAAATACTGCGGTAAGTCCAGTGATCTCATATGCTTTTCGTTGGGTTTTACATTTAAGGAAGCTGTCACCATATTGCAGAGGAATGGGAGAATTTAAGGTAAGATAGATAAGAGAGTTTGATGTAAAATAGCTGAGTTTGATGTAAAATGGCTGAGCTTGATGCAAAATAGCTGAGTTTGATGCAAAATAGCTGGATTTGATACAAAATAGTAGAATTTGACACAAAATAATAGAATTTAACATAAAATTACAGAATTTAATAAATGTTAGTAATAAAAAACCAGCAATACCGTGGAAAGAAATTTGGGACAAGGCAGAAAATGGAATGGGAAATGGAAAGGGCGTGAGTGTGTGGCGCAGAAAATCGGGATCGGATGGCAGGATTTTGAGGAAGTAAGGCAAAGAAATCTATTTTATGTGGATAAAACCGTTTTTATCCGGGAATGGTGGGAGTCAGGAGACGGCGTTACGCTGATTGCCCGCCCCAGGCGGTTTGGGAAAACGCTGAATATGAGT
This sequence comes from Lachnospiraceae bacterium, assembly GCA_910575565.1. Lineage (GTDB taxonomy): Bacteria > Bacillota > Clostridia > Lachnospirales > Lachnospiraceae > Caccovicinus. The sequence continues at coordinate 30,102 of CAJTFL010000008.1, forward strand.
ATGCTGGAAAAGTTTTTCTCTGTCCGGTACGCAAGGCGCGGGGACTTATTTGAAGGTTTAAGGATCTGGGAAGAGGAAAAATACAGAAAGCTCCAGGGAACGTACCCGGTGATCAGCCTGTCCTTTGCCAATGTGAAGGACAGGGCGTATGAGGCGGCGCTTAAGGACATTGGCTGGATATTGATGAACCTGTATTCGGAGTATGGCTTTTTGCTGGATGCAGATGTGCTGAATGAAAATGAAAAGCAGTTTTTCCAATCGGTGAAAGCAGGCATGGATGAGTTAACGGCATCCAAGGCAATCTATCAGCTGTCCCTTTATCTGTACCGCTACTATGGGAAAAAGGTAATTATCCTTCTGGATGAGTATGACACGCCCATGCAGGAGGCTTACGTCAGCGGCTACTGGAATCAGATAGTGCCTTTTATGAGGAATCTGTTCAATGCAGCCTTCAAGACCAACCCCTACCTGGAACGTGCGGTGATGACGGGCATCACCAGGGTAAGCAAGGAATCCATTTTTTCTGACCTGAATAACCTGGAAGTGGTAACGGTCTCCTCCGAAAAATACGCGGACAGCTTTGGCTTCACGGAAGAGGAAGTGTTTGCCGCCTTGGATGAGCATGGCCTTTCTGACCGGAAGCAGGAAGTAAAGGATTGGTACGATGGGTTTACCTTTGGGAACAAGACGGATATCTACAACCCGTGGTCCATCATCAATTACCTGGATAAAAAGAAATTGGGGGCCTACTGGGCCAACACCAGCTCCAACAGCCTTGTGGGGAAATTGATCCGGGAAGGGAGCAAGGAGACGAAGCAGGTGATGGAAGGCCTGCTTTCAGGAAAGAAACTGGTGGTGGAAGTTGATGAGCAGATTGTCTATAACCAGCTTTTCCAAAAGCGGAATGGGGTTTGGAGCCTGCTGCTGGCCAGCGGGTATTTGAAAGTGGCGGGAACGGAATTTGCAGAGCGGACAGGACGCACCTATTATGAGCTGGAATTAACCAATAAGGAGGTGCGGGTTATGTTTGAGGGCATGATCCGCGATTGGTTCGCGCCCCAGGAGGACACCTATAATGATTTCATCAAGGCGCTTCTGCTGGGTGATGTGGATGCCATGAATGCCTATATGAACAGGGTGACAATGGCTACCTTCAGCTACTTTGACACCGGAAGCAGCCCATCTGGCGAAGAGCCGGAACGGTTTTACCATGGCTTTGTCCTGGGGCTGATGGTGGATCTGTCTGACCGCTACGTGCTAACATCCAACCGGGAGAGCGGCTTTGGCCGGTATGACGTGATGCTGGAGCCGAAGAAGGCCGGGGACGATGGGATAATCCTGGAGTTCAAGGTATTCCAGCCAAGGAAGGAGAAGGGGCTGGAAGACACGGTGGAAGCGGCATTAAAGCAGATCGAAGAGAAACGGTATGAGACAGCCTTGGCAGAGAAAGGGATTCCTAAGGAAAGGATCCGCAAGTACGGGTTCGCTTTCCGGGGAAAGGAAGTACTGATTGGGGAAGCTGGTGGGTAAGGCGGCTGCATAAGGCAAAGCTTTCTGCTGGCTAGGGTGACAAGTAAAGAAAATAGCTGGCTAGGGTGGCAAGTAAAGAAAATAGCTGGCTAGGGTGACAAGTAAAGAAAATAGCTGGCTAGGGCGGCAAGTAAAGAAAATAGCCGGTTGGAGCAGCAAGTAAAGAAAATAGCCGGTTGGGCTGTGATAGCGGTTCGGCAGCTTGAGAAAAACGGAGTGCGCAGAGATGGTAGAATCCAGAGGGGGTTATCATGGGCGCACTCCTTTTTCGATTTCTTGGTGGAAGCTGCTGCTGAAATTTTTGGTAGGGCTATCGGCAGGTTTTTCAGCAGGATTCCCGACGAGCGTTCCAGTAAAATTCCCTGGTTAATGGAAAAGGTGGGGGCATACGCGTTTTAAAATGAATAATAAATTATAGATTCTGGAAAATATGAGTCTATGAAATGATTTTGGTAACGCTTGGTATGCTATAATGAATAAAAGGACTGATTGGCAATTTTGGAAATTATTGGGCGTAGCGTATGGCGGATATCAGAAATGCTGGATTATGCCCCGAAAAAATAGAGAAAGGGGAGATGCCAAGTGCCGGAAGACGTGAAGAAGGGCTTTTACGCCCGTTTTTTAGGCGGCTTTTTCCTGGAATATGAAGGAAAACGGGTGGTAATTACTAAAAATATGAAGCAAAAGAGTATGCAGATTCTGGCGATTCTTCTAAAGGCAGGACAGGAAGGAGTCACTCGGAAAAATTTGATTGAAATGCTGGAATGGGGAGGGGACAGCTGGGAGCGGAAGCTGAATAACCTAAGGCGGCATACCTACAAGCTGCGGAGCTTTATCGCCGAAGCAGGATTCCCCGAAGGGCAATACATCCAGGTAGCCAAGGGCCGGTATTATTTTCGTTTAGATTGCCAGGTGCAGACGGACACCGGGGAGATAGACCGGCTGTACCGGGAAGCCAAAGGCCAGACAGATCCAGAGGCCAGGGAAAGCATCCTGTGGGAGATTTGCCGGCTTTACCGAGGGGAGTTTCTGCCGTCCCTGGTGGCAGAGGAATGGGCGCTGGTGGAAAATGCACACTACCGTTCTGTGTATTCCCGGTGTGTGAACGAGCTGTGCCGGATCTTGAAAGGCAGGGGCGATTATCCGGAGCTTTTGCGGCTGTGCAGCACGGCCAGCCAGATACACCCTTATGACGAATGGCAGGCAGTGCAGATCGATTGCCTGATGGCCAGCCGCCGCTACCAGGATGCACACCAGATCCGCAGGCAGGCTAACCAGCTTTTCTCCAAGGAATTAGGGATAGCTCCTTTTGTCGGCGGGGAAGGGAAGCAGGAATGCCAGAAGAGGCCGAACGCAGTGGATGAAGAAGTGATGGACGAAATAATCACCGGGCTTTTGGAGGAAAACGTGCCCAAAGGCGCATACCGCTGCGACTATCCTCAGTTTATCGATGTGTACCGGTTTATGGTGCGGATGTCGGAAAGGGGCCAGGCCAGCTTGAACCTGCTGCTGTGCACCCTGCAGCCAGCCGGGGGAGAGCCGGAAGGCGCAGGGGATTTAGCGTGCCAGGAGGTTCCTTGGGCAGGGGAATTTCCTGAGGATAAGGGGGGAAGCCAGGAATTAGTGTCCCATCAGGTTTCCCTGAGGCAGATGGAACGGTTCGGAGAGCTTTTGGCAGGGCTTATCCGGGAAAATGACGTGTATACCCGCTGCAGCCTGAGCCAATACCTGGTACTTTTGGCCAATTTTGGGGAAAGCAAGGAGCCGGAAGTGGCCGAAAGGCTGCGCAGGGGCTGGAAAGCTTTTGAGGAAGAGGAAGGGCTTTTGGTAGAGCTGGAAGTCCAGGCCGTGGAAGTGCCAAACAGGAAGGAGGCTATGTAATATGGGGAATAGGCAGACATTTCTGGTGCATATCGTTGAAAATCAGAACGCTACCTGGCAGGGGGATGTTACTTGGCTGGATGAAGAGAAGAAGGAAAGTTTCCGCAGCCTCCTGGAATTAATTAAGCTGATGGATATGGCGGTGGGGGCTTGCGGGGAAGAAGGCTGATGGATTAAATCAATTAAGGTAAAAAACTATGGCAGGGCGGAAAAGGCGGGCTTTGCCACAGCAAGAGAAAGAAAAGCAGTTATTTGGTATCCTTATGGAAAAAATGTCAAGAATCAGACGTAAAAGGGAAAGGAGATCAAAATGTTAAGAAAAATCCGCAGAAATTATAAGCGGCTGGTGGCATTTCTTTTGTCAGCGGCGATGATTATCACCAATGTTGGCGGAAATGCGGGCACGGTGCTTGCAGCAGAGAGCCAAGAAGAGCGGGAGTCTTCCATCTTTATGGTGGATGGCCAGGAAATCCTGGAGGCAGTCGGGGAACTTGGGGATCAGGAGGCCCTGGACAAGGAAGCCTTGGAAGAGCTGGAACCGGCACTCGGACAGAAAGGGGCAATCAAGAAATATGAAAAGCTTTTTCTGCCGGAAGAGGGGAAGGTCTATGAGCTGACCCTAAAAATCGATCTGGATCTGGCCTTGGAAGGAACTGCCCTTCAGGTGTTCTACAACACAAAAACCAAGGAAGTAATCTTCCTGTACCAGAATGAAAGCGGCCAGGCAGTAGACTGCTGCGTAAATATCGACGGCTATGAAACTAAGGCAGTGACAGTAGAAGCTAATGAGGCTAATGTTTCAGCAGAAGACGGGTCTGGATCAGAGGAAGAAAACGGGGAAGCTCCCGATGGTAACGGGGCAGGTAGCTCTAGCGGCGGCAGTGGCAGCAGCGGTTCCGGCAGCGGCAGTGGTGACAGCAGCAGCGGCGGTTCTAATGGCAGCAACGGTGAAAGTTCTGAGGACGCATCTGGCGGCTCTGGCGATGAAAGCTTTGGCGGCCAGTCAGGCGATTCTGGCGATGAAGGCTCTGGCAGCCCGTCAAGTGGTTCTGGTGACGAAAGGCCTGAGGATGGAACCGGTAAAGAAGCAATAGGAGAAGAGAGCAAGGAAGATGCGCCTTCGGCAGATCCGGCTGAAAAAGATGGTGGGGAGGACAACCAGGATAAGAATTCTGAAGGAAAAAATCCCGGGGAAGACTCCAAAGCCGATGAAGACGGTGAGACAAAAGGCAGCGGCAAGGAAGAATCAAAGGCCGATGGCGCTGAGGACGATGGAAAAGAAGAATCAAAGGCCGATGGCGCTAAAGATGAAGGCAAAGAAGAATCAAGGGTCGATGGTTCTAAAGATAATGCTAAAGAAGAATCGAAAGCTGATGACGGGAAAGACAGTGCCAAGGAAGAAACGAAGGCTGAAGAAAACGGAGATCGTAACGATCAGCCTGGGAAAGAAACGGATGGAGGGAAGCAGGAAGAAGGAAAGCCTGGCCATGGGGCATCTAGCAAAGATGAAGAAAATGGTGACGGTTCATCTAAAGAGGAAGGTGCTGGAAAAGAGGAAAATTCCGACAAGGAAGAAGACGGGAACGGCTCAAAAGATGAGGAAAAGCCCGATAAGGGCGATTCTAAAGAAGAGGGCGTAGATCAAGGAAATAAGGATGCCGCTGACAAGGAAGATTCCGGGGAAACGTCGGATGACAAAGGTGTAAAGGAAGATTCCGGAGAAGCGTCTGATGACAAAGGTGTAAAGGAAGATTCCGGAGAAGCGTCTGATGACAAAGGTGTGAAGGAAGGCTCCGTGGAAGCGTCTGATGACAAAGGTGTGAAGGAAGGCTCCGGGAATAAGTCTGATGATCAAGGCGAAAAGGAAAATGTGTCCGGCGGGTCGGGCAATCGCGATTCTGGTGAACGACGCAGGGAAAATACTCCCTCTCTATCCTTGTCCCGCCATCAAGCAGTGGCAGTAGCCATTAATCTGGACGAAGTACGGGAAGGTGAAGGGGCGGAAGAAGATAGGGCAAAGGAAACAGATGAGGAAGAAACCGAAGAAAAAACTACGGCTAAAGCGGAAGCCGTGACTGAGGAAGAGGGGGAAAAAGAGGAAAAAGAAACAACGGCTGCAAAGGAAACTGAGAAGAAAACCGAAAAGGAAAGTGCAGCCAAGGAGGAAACGACAGCTGCGAAAAAGCAGGAAGAAGCAGCAGAAAGGGAAAATTCTGATAAGACTTCGGAACCAGCAGTCAAGGTAGAAACTGTTGGGGAAGCGGCAGACGAAGAGATGAAAGCCGGGACTACAGAAGCGGCAGAACAGGAAGCGAAAGATGAGACGGTAGAAGCGGCCGGGAAGGAGACGAAAGCCGAAATTTCGGAAACCGCAGAAGAGGAGGCAAAAGCCGAGCCTGAAAAAACCATAGAAAAGATGACAGAGGCGGAAGGGGCTAAGGAAGAGTCTGAAGCAAAGGATGAAGCGGAAGGCACTGAGACCAAATCGGCAGATTCCACATCAAGCACAGATGAAAATGAGTCTAAACCGGCTGAGGAAGGCGAGGAAGAAGCGTCCAAGGAAGAGAGCGACAACCAAGGCGGTTCAGACCGTTTTTCGGCAGGCAGCTCAGGGGCGGACAGCCAGGAAATCACCGATGACTGGGAAATCCCTGGCAGGATTTATGATACCATAACCATTAGAGAAACCGTCAATGCCAGGGCATACTGCGTGGCGTTGGAAGATGTGCAGAGGATCGTGGAAGCTAACCAGGGGGCAGAAGCAGTTAGCAATGAATTCCAGGTAAGCTATAGGGTGAATCCGGCGAAGGCTGCAGAGGTTAAAGGCGATCAGCTTGTGGCGGAGGGGGAAAGCCTGTGCTTTGGGGTTGAACCGAAGGAAGGTTACGAGCTTGCCGCGGTATATGCGAATGGAGATGTGTTGGAAGCGGCGGATGCCGCCAGCTTGGCGGATAGTTCTGCTTGGGATGGATATACATACGTGTACCAGGTAGAAGAAGTAGTTCAGGCATTGGATATTGAGATTGAACTGGAAGAAGCGGCTTTGGCTGCGCAGGCCGCGGTGTATACTGCGGAAACGGATGACGCGGAATTTACCGTAAACGTTCCCGACGGAGCGTTCACGGAGGAAGTAATCCTCCAGGTAGCCAAGATAGAGGATGAAAAGCAGTTAAGCGATCTGGCGGATCAGGCAGAGGCTGCCCTGGAAAAGCAGCAGACCGTGTCCAGCCTTTTGGCATACGATATTTCCTTTATTTCCCAGTCAACCGGGAAAGAAGTGGAACCGGCGGAAGCGGTGTCGGTGAGCATCCGCGTAAAAGAACCGATAGCGGCGGAGCAAAAGGCGAAATCAGCAGAGAAAGAGGCAACAGGGGTTTCCGTGGTGCACTTGCCGGAAGACGGGAAGGCGGAGGTCGTTGCGGCGACGGAGAATGTACAGGAAACGAATTTTGAATTTGAAGCGGAGAGCTTTTCGATTTTTGTGGTTGCAACGGTGGCGGAAGCTGAAGGAACAGCGATAGTCGGGGATAAACGGTTTGATACGCTTCAGGCGGCGATAGACGCGGTCGATGGCGAGGACAATACGATTTATTTATTGCATGATGTGGCGGAGAACATCGTATCCAGCGGCAAGAATTACGTATTAGATTTAGGCGGCTTCACCATTACCAATGCAGATGCCAAAAAAAATATTTATAAGATAAATGGCGGAACGGTTGTAATTCAAAATGGTATAATTGATGGTGATAAACTTGGAAGCGGCACTAAAGGAAAAGGAGTATATGTTACGCAAAAGGCGAAACTGGCATTAGAAAACTGCGCAGTGAAAAGATGTTCAGGCAGCGGCATTTACGCATCTTCTGCAGATACTGTTACTATAGATAGTGGCAGTGAAATAACAGAAAACACAAGCGGAAGCGGCGGTGGCATTTATCTGTATACCGGCAGCCTTGCTATTAAAGGAGGATCGAAAATAACCAATAATACCGCTTCGTCAAATGGATATGGCATATACGTGGGCGGAGGAGATATCTCAATTAATGATGCCGAAATTAGCGGGAATGGATACAGCAATGATAAGGCGGTCGGTGTTTTCCTAAGCAATAGCAATGCGGATATCAGGAATGCAGTATTCAGCAAAAATGGCGGATTTAGAGTTGAAAACAGAGGCGAAAAAAATGTTCTGCTTAACCATGTAAGCTTTAACGAAAATAAAGGTGAGTCAGTATTATATATAAGCAACCATAAAGCGCTGTGGGGCAGTGATATTGCAGGCGAATTTAAAGCGAATGACTGTAGGTTTTTCAATAATCATGTTACAGGAAAGTATGCGGTTGTGTTCTTGTCTGGAAAGGGAGCAAAAACCTTTGAAGAGTGTATGTTCCAGGAAAATTCAGGCACTAATGCAGCACTTGGCGTTATTGGCTTTAACAGCACTGAAAATTATTATTGTAATATCACCGTTGACGGCTGTGAGTTTTTGGATAATAACGTAGGAAAGGCTGGGGCAATTTATAATAACGGAAAAGCAAATATTATAAATGTCAATCATTCTTTTATTGCAGGGAATACTGGAAACCAAGCCGGAGCAATTTATACCAATGACGGCACGAACAATAGAAATGGAAGCGTTAGGGTAGCGGATACAATAATTAAAAATAATATCGGTGCAGCAACAGGCGGGATTTATGTATCCCGGGGAAAATTCCAGATGGATGGCGGCGCTTTGTATGACAATATATGCCAGGAAGAAAACCATGATGTGAAATTAGGAAACAGTGTTGCCGTCAATATTTTAGCTGCCAAGGATATGAAAGATGAGGAGGTTAATTTTGGCGGCTATGTCTGGAAACAAGTGAACGGAGCGGGTACGTATTCGGAAGCTTTGAAGGCGAACAGTGGAAATTGGTATGCCTTCAAAGAAAAATCGCAAGATGTGGTACAGATTGGGGGAACAGCGTATGGTTCCATAAGTGAAGCATTAAAGGCGGCAAAGGATGGGGATGTGATTAAGCTTACTGCCGAGTCTTTGCCTGTGGAGGAATCCCTTATTATTGATCATGATATTACGATTGATATGAATGGTTGTAAACTGCTGGGGAATTTCTCATCCCGTGGGTCTAATGGGATTTATGTTCAATCAGGCAAGTCCTTAACCTTTATTGGCACAGGTGAATCCGATATCAATATTGGGGTTCGGCTTGGCGGAAAATTGAACTTAAACGGCAATGCCGTTTTTACCGGAACGATTCAAAATGAAGGAAGCTTGGTGTTAAATGAAAATGCAGTGCTGGCTAATGCGGTTATGGTCAGGAAAACCGGGAAGGTAACGGTAAGCCACTGGCTGGATGCGGTGGAAGTGAAATTAGACGGCGGAAGCTTTGAACTTCCGGCAAATGTTGCTGTCGGTAAATTAACGATATCGGAGAATGATCAGTTAGGGATATCGGAAACCGTAATCAATGGCTCCGTGGATGAGCTGGAGTTAGGCCAATCTGGTTTGGGGGCAAAGGCAACGCTTAATGGCAAAATAGGAACGCTTAAATTAGGCCATTACAAAAGATTTAACGGTTCAACAAATGATAAGTCAAGCTATCCGGAAACGTATGCCGGGAAGGATTTCTACGCGGATAAGATGGTGCTGACCCCTGCCTGGGACAGCATATCACGTGAGGATGCGATTAATCCTGAAAAGGAAATGGATGATATTGTTGTAATCCAAGGATTAGACGGGGAAAAAATCCGTGAAGATCAGGTTAATTTAGAACAAACCACATGGACGGATCCTTTTGTTGGCAACGGCAGCGGCGTCTACAAGTTCCTGATAAAAATTATGCTGAGTGAGGATGGAAATATCATTTTGCATAAATCAAATTCGGACGGAATTTATTTGGACGGCACAAAAGGAAAGGATGAGGAAGGCTATGGCTGGACGGCAGATAAGCCGGTTCAAACATTTGCGGAAGCTAAAAAATTATTAGAAAGCACAGATTACCCGGAAAATGTAAGCAAAACAATATGGATAGTTGGAGCTGTAACCATTAAAGGCGCAGAGGAATGGACGCTTAGCGGTAAAGGGATGGTTCAGCGGTATCCGTTTTATACTAGCGAGCTGATCCGCGTACAGCAAGGCGGTTCACTTATCTTGCAGGATATCACAATAGACGGGAGCAGGCCGAAGGATGGGGATAGATCTTATCTGTCGGATCGCCCGATAATTATGAATGAGGCAGGCGGTACATTAGAGATTAGGGAGAACGCTGTTCTTCAGAATAACTATAACCAATATCGAAATGTAGGCTTTGAAGGCGGGGCGATCCGCAATGCCGGGAAGCTTGTAATGCAAGGCGGTTCCATACAGGGCAACCATGCAGTTAGCGGCGGCGGGATATTTAATTGCGGGGAATTTATTTTCTCTGGCGGTAAGATTAAGGATAACCACGCTGAGGGAACGCATACTTCAAATGGCGTGAGCAGTGGCAGTGGGATTAATAGCGCTGGGGGCGGTGTATTTATTGCTAAGAGCGGGACGATGAGAATGACAGGGGGAGAAATTTCCGAAAATAGTGCCTATATAGGTGGCGGAATTTCCCTGGGAAATGAGCATAATGTATATGTAGGCGGCGAACTGTTTATGGAAAGCAGTGACGGTTCTGGCGGCGGCAGCATTACCGGAAACGTTTCCAATAAGGAGGGCGGCGGAATTTTCGTCCAGATGGGCTGTAAGGCAGAAATTACGGCAGGCTCAATTACAGGCAACACAAGCAACGGCGGAGACTTTGGCGGCGGCGGAATTTACGTTAATGGCGGAGACGCTCAGAAAGCGGCAACCGGTTTGCCAAATGGGGTGCTTACGCTAAAGAATGTAAAAATCAGTGAGAATACGGCATCTGCATCTGGCGGCGGGATTGCTGCTTGTCCCAGTTCAGGGGTAAAACTTTATTTGAAAAACGGGGGAATGATCTGCAATAATAATGGCGGAAAAGGAGATGTATATATTGACAATACAGTGATCCAATATATCCCCAGGAATCCTGATCCAAAGCGGATTTATATTTCAAGGTATATGCATAATGGAGAGCTATATAAATGGAAGTATGTAGAAGACGATCGGGAAGTGCCAGCGAAATATTTATCTCGTTATTTTAACTCGGCGGAAGGCACGTATCTCAGTATCTATTCTGCAGCGACGGTTGAAGAGGATGAAGGATTGTCAGTGTTCATCACCGGCAACAAAGCGCCTCAGGGCGGCGGCATCGGATCAAATGGCGAGATCATCATTGGTGATGCAGATGAACCGGATTTCCAGATTCAAGTGAAAAAAATTTGGCAGGATGAAAATGGAAAGGAATTATCGCCGGAAGAATTGAAGGATGTGATAGATTCGTCCATTGATCTTCTTGAGTTTAAGCTGTGGAGAAGGCTTAAGGGCAGTGTGGAAGATCCGGATGAAGGCTGGGAGTTGGTAGAATCAGGCTATTCTGGGCTGCGTAATGGCGTATGGCAAATCTGTACCTTTAATCATTTACAAAAGAAAAATAAGGAAGGAAAAGAGTGGGAATATAAGATTACAGAAACATCCGGCGATGCATTCATTAATGTGAAAAATGAATGGGAAGAAGATTCGGATAATTCGGTAATATCCGTCTGGAAAGCTTATAACCAACCGGTATATTCCCTGAAAGTGATGAAAACGGTCAGGGATATGTATGGGCAAAACGGAACGGAAAAAGAACGGTTTACCTTCACCATTACCTTAAAGGATAAAAACGGGAATCCTTATCAAGGGGAAATAAAAGCAGTTAATCAGGATGATGAGAAAATTACCGTAATTGCTAATGAACAGGGGCAGATTAAGCATTCATTAGGAGATGGTGAATTTATCCGGCTTGAAGGCCTTTTGGCGGGAACAAAGTATTCCATTGAGGAGCAGTTAAGCCCGGGTTATGATGCGTCATCTTCTGGGATTAATGGTACGATTATCGGAAGCACGGTTAAGGAAACAGAGGTTAAGCCAGGAGAAAATTTGGTAGAATTTGTCAATACGACAAAAGAACCACATGGGAATTTGACCATCAGCAAGGAAGTATCAGGAAAAGACGGTGATAAAGAAAAAGAGTGGCATTTTACAGTGAAGTTAACCAAGGTTAACGATAAAGGAGAAGAGGTTGCCTTGGAGCCTTCAGGCGGAAAAATTTACGAATTCCTTTATGAAAAATACGAAAGAGGCGGAGAGAAAATAGAGTCCGGAAAAGTAAATATGCCGAAGGCTGTTCCTGGTACGGCAAACTACGGGCTTGCGCTTTTCACAAATGAAAAGGGCAGAAGCGAGAAGATTGCATTAACCCATAACCAGTATGTCATTATTTATGGACTGCCATTGGGGACAGGATATGCAGTGGTTGAGACGGAAGCAGATCGTGATCATTATAAAACAGAAGTGGAAGATCATAATGCCACTGGCGTAATCAATCAGGATAACCAAGAGGTTAGCGTGAAATTTATCAATACCCGGGAAACCGGCAGCTTATCCATCCAAAAAACCGTAACTGGCCAAAAAGGCGATAAAACGAAGCGTTTCAACTTTACCATAACGCTGACCGGCAAAGACGGCCAGCCCTTAACCGGGACTTATCCCTACACGGGAAGCGTTACGGAAGAAGGCGCAGAAGCGCCGCCCTCTGGAAGCTGTACCTTTAATGCCAAGGGCGAGGCACAGATTTCCTTAAGGCACGGTCAGAAAGTAACCTTCACCGGGATTCCGGCAGGGGTATCCTACAAGGTGACAGAGGCAGAAGCGAACCAGGATGGCTATACGACAAAAGAAACGGATGCGGAGGGAACGCTTGTGAAAGACGGGGAGAAGACGGCAAGGTTTGTTAATGACAAGCCGGATGTTCCGGAAGAAACTACTCCGACGGAATCTGACACGCCGGAAGAAACTACTCCGACGGAACCTGACACGCCGGAAGAAACCACCCCGACAGAGTCTGGCACGCCTGAGGAAACTGCTCCTACGGAGTCGGCTGTGCCTGAGGAAACTACTCCTGCGGAGCCGACTGCGCCTGAGGAAACTTCTCCCACAGAGCCCAGCATCCCAGAAGAGACCACGCCGCCTGAGAATCCCACCACGCCTGCAAGACCTAGCGGCGGTGGCGGCGGCGGAAGGGATCGGGACAGAAATCCCAGCCTGACCCCGGAGCCTGAGCCGATTCCCCCGGAGGAAGTGCCTTTGGCAAATATTAACCCGGAGGATGTTCCGCTGGCAATGATGCCCAGTGAAAGCCCTATCGATTCAATGGTTATTGATGATGAAGGCGTGCCGCTGTTCGGCCTTCCAAGAACCGGGGACAGAGGCATTCCGGCAGGAGGACTTATTGGGATGATGCTTTTATCCCTGATGGCGGCTTGCGGAATCCATGTGAGGAAACGGGAAGAAGAGGAATAGAGGGACGGAAGAAAAGGGAAGCTGATCGTTCCCGCTTGTTAAAGTTAAAAGGAATGGGAAGGCTGCAAAAGGACTTTGCAGCCTTCCTTTTCTATTGTTAAAAATCTCATTCCATTTGAAAAAAGATTATTGTATAATTGTATTTATAGAAGCGAATGGAAGCGGTGAAGAACGCCAAAAACAAAAAATTTTTGTCGTTCACTATAAAATTGGAGAGAAGCGGATGATGGATCAAAATCTGTAGGGGAGGGCATATTCAGTATTACGCAACATCATATCGAAAAAGCCCCGATCATGAAGGACGGGCAGCAATACGGTATGATGGAAAAGAAATCATTAAAGGCTGCTATTGGAATAATTGGATGAAAGCAAGATTATTTCCCCGGGATGAAAAATGGGAAAGGCGCATGGCCGTGGAAAATGCGTATATGGATGATGTGGCATTGAAATTGGGCGTTTTTGACCAGCGTTGTTTTTATCAGGCATTTGAAGAGTTTGAACATCAAAGCATTGAAGAAAGCTTGGTTAGCGATAATTTGATAATAAGGATATTGGCGACAAAGATTTTTTAAGTCTTGAAATAGAGCATCCACGATGCATGACAGTAGCGCAGTTTTTAGAAAATGAAGGTGTGGAGGAATAAGTCTCATATATGCTCAAAGGGGGCTTGCACCCCAGGAAGGAAAAGGGGATGGCTGCACACACACTAAACACACCCCCACTCAACACACTGAGCTTCTTCCGGAGTCGGGGGAAGGGTTTTTCCAAGCATCTTATTTATCACACTTTCCGGGACGGCATCCGCCCTGTTGCAGTTGCGTTCCACCCTTTTGTCCCAGGCCGTCTCCAGATAAACGATCCGTACCCTTGCCCCATACCGTTCAAACAGCCCGGCCAGCTTCAGCCTTGTATCCTTCGTCAAGTTTGTGGCATTCCAGATAAACGGCTGTTTTCTTCGCAAATACTCCCGCGCTTGTTCCTGCGCCGTCTGGATCACCAGTCCCTGGTTATCCGTCGGCTTGATCCGAAGCTTAGTTCTTATGTCATCTAATGATACCACGGGCAGTCTGGGAGCGTTCTCATGGATCCAGGTGTCCTTCCCTGTCCCTGGCAGGCCGGACAGCATGATCACTTCCCCCCAAGTATTATCGTAGAGCGCTTGATCTGGCTGCACATTCCGTCCGGACAGATAGGCGTGCTTGGCACAAAGATCAGAGAAGGGGTAAGGCCCGTTAAGGCAGCCTGACTCATGAGCCATTAGCCCGGCCAGCTGTACCTGTGCCAATCCTGTCTCAATATCATCGGCAATCCGGCCTTTCACGTCGGCTTCAGCCAGCATACACAGCATTTTCCAGGAAAACCCAGGAGCAAGCTCGCCAATAGCTGCCACTTCCCGCGTTTTCCTTTCAGGGTTTTCCCGCTCCATCAGACGAACCGGAAGCATATGGTATCTGATTAATGTGCAAACCGTTTCCCGCATTGCCATAGCATGAGGATTTCCGCAAAGTCCCCAGTCCCGCCACAGGAATTCCCTGACGATCTGGCTGCCAGTGGAAGCGTGGTGGGGCGATGTCCAGACGCCCTCCTCCAGCCGGGTAGTTTTTGCTTTGCCTAGATCGTGAAGCAGCGCTGCCAGAAACAGCTGGGGTTTTTGCCGGGGTGGCAGTTGGTGGAAAGCCGTGTTCTTGGCTAATTCGCGGCATACCATCTGCGTATGGGTGTATACATCCCCCTCACCATGGAAAGCTGGGTTTTGTTTCGTTTTCCCCATCTCCGGGAAACAAGTACCGGAAAACAGCCGGTGGACTTCATTCCATGGAATTTCGTCTGACGGGGATTTGGGGATGTATGGTTCTATTTCGTTCATCAGGTTCATTATGCCCTGCCTCCTTGTTCCCTTTATTCCAATAGGTTTATCCCAGTAGGTTTATCCAAACAGGTTTTCCACAGGAATTGCCAGCTGATTAGGGATAATCGGTTTGTCGATCCAGTGTGCTTCCGAAAAGTCCACGCATTGCAGGAATGCTGCCCGCACAAACTTCATCCGCTCCACAACCTGACCGCCTTCCTCAACTTTGATATAAAGCCCTTCCATCATCCCGGACAATTCCGTTTCGCGGCAGCTTCTTTCCGGATCCAACCCCAGTTTAACTGCTGCATCGTACAGGTTTTGCCGTTGGTTTCCGGTGACATACCGGGATTTTCCAAGGAGCGTTAGCATCGCGTCTTTCGTTTTATAGTGCCCTTCGCCGAGAACCGGGACAGATACCACAGGCGCGCCCTTTAGCATTTTGTGCCTTGCCGGTGTGTCCAGGAAAATCCCGGTTTTCCGGTCCAGGATGTCAAATTCCAGGAAGTAGTGGGGGAGCGCGTCATAGAAAACCGTGTGCTTGGCGTAAACCCATTCGCCGTACATAATGTATCTTGTGCCTAAAAGCTCAAAAAAACGGTTCCGGTGCGCGTTTGCCCACTGCTTCATCAAGTTATAATGGCGCTCGCGATATCCGCCGGTCAAGTAATGCCCCCGGCTTTGTAGCAAAAGCTCTCCGTTTGGAGCGAAAGAGATTGCCGAATTTGCGCCGTCGCATTTTTCTTCAATGACTAGATGCCTGTCCTTGATGGATTCAAAGGGGATCTGGCTTAAATCCTCATCTCCGGGCTGGAGGCGGGAGCCTTCGATGTGGGGGGTTCTGGGGTATTTGCATATCGTATCGTTAAACAATCCGTGGGTTTCCATAGACGTTCCTTTCTACCGTGCTAAAGCTGCTGCCATAAACAGATGGTTCTTTCTACCGCGCTAAAGTCGCTGCCATAAACAGATGGTTCTTTCTACTGCGCTAAGGCCGCTGCCATAAACAGGTGGCCTTCTACGCCGTCAAAATGCAGCCTTGTGCATCCGGCTGCGCTAAACATCTGCGACAGCTTGTCTTTTGTCAGCAGGTGGATGTGCTCTGGGTTATTATCCGGCTTGGATGGCACAGTTACAACCACGTACTGTTTAGCCATCTTCACCGCCGTGGCCACCGCCCTTTCCACATCGGGGATATGTTCCAGGACTTCCAGCATAGTGACCACATCAAATCTGTCATCAGGATAGGGTTGATGGCAGATATCGTTTTGTTCTGCATGAAGCTGGCAAAATCCGCCGTCGGCCAGTTCATTGAGGAACGTTACCCGCTTTTCCAGCAGATCAAAGGATGTTACCTGAACCCAGGGAAATTCCTTCATAAAGGGGATCAGGAATACGCCGCGCCCGCTCCCCACATCCAGCATCGTTTCAAAGGAAATCGAGTGCAGGAAGCCCAGTGTCCTTTTCGTTCGCGGCAGGATCTGTGTGCCTGTTTTAAAGGGATATAGCTTCAGTCCGGCTTCCTGGCCTGCGGTGACGATTTGGATTAATTCATCGTCCGTGCATTCATCAGCGGTTTTTTGCCGCATACATTCTGGCAAGGCTGGGATTCCCGTCCTTCTTCCATGGCCAAGGAGCCATGCTGCCGCTGTCCTTATGTCATAGCGTTCTTCTAAATCATTCATTTGGTATGTCCCTTATTTCTTTACGTATTTCCTGTATTCCGTTTCAAATGTGTCCAGGTAATTCACTGCCCGTTCATAAAGCTCATCAAACGCCTGCCTGCGGGTGATTTCCCCATATTCAGGATCCCGTACGCCGCAGAAAAAGCGGCTGACACGGTGAAATTTTTCCTTGGGCAGGCACAGCCACGACATACGCTCCATCGCACCAGTGGTGATTGCGGCAAAATCGCTGAAGAATGGAATTTCTTCATCCTCCAGGTACTTTGCTGCCGAATAGGATCTGTCCGGGTTTATCCCGCGTTCTTCCAGTATACCCCATACTTCTTCGGAAACTGGCCAGCCTTGTGTGTTTGGGTAAGCAGACCGTGCCGCCCCCATTACCGGCAGATTCCGTTCTCTCGCCAGGTGGTTCACGATATTGGCGGCCATGATGCTGCGGTTTAGGCCGCCGTCACAGCAGAAACAGATCCGTTTAGGGATGTCCAAGTAGCTCTGCATATCAAGAAAGCTTTGGGCAGTGAGGCTTTCCGGGCGGAAGGTAAACACGGGGGCATTCTCCCGATGGATCTGCGCGAAATCCAATGCTTTTCCAAGGCGTTCGCCGTCAAGCATACCTGGCTTGAAATAAGCAAGGGTGATATGCGGGGTCAGGGGGTATGGAAGGCGCATGATGGCGTCAAACTGACCATATATTTTTAGGAGAAGCTCATAGTCCTGTTCCGTTTGGGGTTTCAGCAGCAGCACCAGGGATTTGGAAACCATATTGACGATCCGATCGGCTGCCATCGTGATGGTCTGGCCGGCATAGTCTTTTTGGATTTCCTCTGTGATGGCCGCTGCGCTGTCCAGGCTTTCGGCTTTCTTGGCTCGATAACTTTCTTCCGTATGGGATATGCACATTTCCCGAGAGATAAGATCATGGAGCGTCATATGAAGCGAGGATGCAGGAAGGATTGACGCCAGCATATCGCCGCCCAATTTATGGTAAAGCACTTTCTGCATAAGCTGTATGATCTGCAGGCATTGATTCTCCAGCCGGAAAACCACCGTACTGCCAGGAAAAGAAGCATAGCTCCCATCTGGATTGACTTTCTGGGATAATCCCTCATGTGTATGGAACGATCCGTGGATAGGCTCATATTTCCAGGCGGTTTGCTGCTCATAGCCTGATAATAAGGACATATTCCTCCTCCTTGATTCTTCATGGGCTTTCCGCTGCTTGCGCGGCATTCTTTTGCTCGCTGTTTATTAAATTGCCAGTCTTGTAAGGAAAATACAAGACTGGCAAAATTGACTTTACAGGTATTTTTTAGAGGCCTCAGGAGTTAGGTTATACTGCTCCTGAATTTTTGCAAGGATCGTCTGTGGCGGTATGCCTAAATTTTTTAATATGGAGACAGTCCCTTCAATGCCTTGGCTAATACCTTGGCTAATACCTTGGCTAATGCCTTGACTAATGCCATCTTGCCTTATGGCCTTTGCCTCATATTCCAGAATTTTTCCTCCCATAACCTTTTTCACTCCTTCCCGAACAGCATTGTATTTTATCGCGATATGTTCCAATACTTTGCTTGACATCTCGATAATGGTACATTTGGTATATTCACTGATGATTCCTTGGTTTAAGAGTTCTTCCAGCTTATTTTTAATCTGTTCGTATTCTTCCTGTAATGCTTTTCGTTTTATCTCGTCTTTTTCATATTGTTCAAACTGAGTCTCATGGGAAAAGATATAAAAAGGAATAAGCAGCAAGAGGTTTTTCTCAAAAATTTCCTCTAGTGTGTATTGCTGGGACTTCATTACCCGAATATCATATTCTGAGGTTCCTCCTGGCGTGATTATCCGGGTTTTCAGTGTATCAGGCGTTGATTTATGATGCCTTAAAAATAATACGGCAGAGTGTGGCAGCGTTACAGTAAGGACATTTCCTTTAATGTTCCCTTCATCTAGGGCGATTTGTGTATCATATTCAAAGAATCTCACCAACATACTGTTATCAGTGCTGCTTTGGCATTCTAAATGATATTTTTTTGTTTCTGTTCCCACAATTTTAAAACTGGTATCCGTGATCCGCGTATCCTCATTTCCGCCCTGCTGGTTTAGGAAGTGTTCATTTGGCGAAAAGATGATTTTTTCCTGCCCCGAATAATGTTCCCCAAATATTTCATTAATCAAGGGAATGATTAAATGGCTGCAGTCGTTCAGCAGTGTGCGGAACACATCATCATAAGGTGTGCTTGTTATCCGTATATTTTCCATTGTTTTCGCCATTCCTTTCCAAAGCGCTAACAAGTTGTGAAAGTTTTGTCAAATTTTCTGCCCCTTGCTTCCTTTGCTTATAGTTTATCATATCGTACAAATATACTCAATGAAAAAATAGCGCTGTTTTAAACGTGAGGAATTCCCAGGTGATAGCTCAAATCGGGGAATGGGGGCATCCCAGGACGAATGCTTCTAAATATAATTAGCATAAGTATGAAATAAAGAAGAGGAATGCTTGCTTATCGCCTGCCATTAAGCTTCGTTCTCAGGATCCCTTTTATGTTTTGATCGAATTGTGGGGGCGTAAAGTATAGGTTGCGCGCCACAGCGGATGACGGAAATTTTTTTAAAATTCTTGGTGAAAGTGGGGTGATGAAATGATTTTCGTAATGCTTCATGTGTTATAATGGGTAAAAATAAGGATAAACAGGCGATTTTGGGAAATTTTGGGCATGGTGCATAACCTATACTTTACTCCCCGCCAAGGCGGGAGCGCCCGATGCAAAAGGAGGGATGCCAGATGCCAAAAGAGCCGGAGCCAGGCTTTTGCGCCCGCTTTCTGGGAGGCTTCTTCCTGGAATTTAAGGGCGAGCGGATTATTATCACAAAAAACATGAAGCAGAAAAGTATGCAGATCCTCCTGATCCTCTTAAAGGCAGGCCGTGAAGGCGTCACCCGCCGGGACTTGATTGGGATGCTGGAATGGGGAGGGGACAGCTGGGAGAAAAAGCTGAACAACCTAAGGAGGCAGACCTGCAACCTGCGCAAAGCAATCAGCGAGGCAGGGTTTCCAGAAGGGGAATACATACAGGCGAAGAAAGGGCGGTATTACTTTAGCTTTGAATATGACGTGGAAACGGACACGGGCAAAATTGACCGGCTGTACCGCGAGGCCAGAAGGAAAGCGGGAGGGGAAGCCAGGGAAGGATTCCTATGGGAGATCTGCAGGCTTTACCAGGGCGAATTCCTGCCGTTTTTGGTGGCGGAGGAATGGGCGCTGGTGGAAAATGCCCATTACCGTTCGGTGTACTCCCGGTGTGTAAATGAACTGTGCCGGACATTAAAGGAGCGGGGAAACTACGGGGAGCTTTTGCAGCTTTGCACGGAGGCCAGCCGGATACACCCCTATGATGAGTGGCAGGCGGTGCAGATTGACTGCCTGGTGGCCAGTAACCAGCCTCAGGATGCCCGGAAGGTGCGCAGACAGGCCAATGAGCTGTTTGTCCGTGATCTTGGCATAGCGCCCTTTGATGGGCAGATAGATGGAAAGGAAAGCCTATGGGCAGACATTGAGCCGGATATGGGAGCCATGGGGGAAGTGATGGGGAACCTTTTGGAGACGAATGCCCCAAAAGGAGCGTACCAATGCAGCTGCCCGCAGTTCACTGACGTGTACCGGTTTATGGTGCGGATGTCAGGGAGGGGTCAGGTAAAGCTGGGGCTGCTTTTGTGCACCCTGGAACCGTTAGGCGCGGAAGCCGGGGCTTTTGGGGGTTTGGAAAGCAGAGCTGATCCCATGGGTGGAAAAGTTTCGGAGGAAAGAGCAGGCCAGAAGGCTCCGGGGTTTCAGCCCATCCCGGAGGAAAAGATGGAGCGGTTCGGGAAGCTTTTGGCGGCGACACTCCGTAGCCATGACGTGTATACCCGGTACAGCCAAAACCAGTATCTGGCGCTGCTCTCCGGCTTTGGAGAAAGCCAATGGACGGAAGCGAAAGGACGGCTTTTGCAGGCCTGGGAAGCTTTCGGCATGGAGGAACAGGTCAGGGTAGAAACGGAAATCCAGGCAGTAGGGGAACCATCCAGGAAGGAGGCCATATAATATGGGGAATAACCAGACATTCCTGGTTCACATCATTGAGAATCAGAATGCCACATGGCAGGGAGATGTGACTTGGCTGGATCAGGAAAAGAAGGAGAGCTTCCGCAGCCTCCTGGAACTGATCAAGCTGATTGACGCGGCGGTCAGTCCCTGCAGTGGCGAAGGCGGATAAAAAGCAAATAGAGGTAAATGCCGCGTTTTACGCAGCGCAAAATCGGCGCAGAGAACGCCAAAAGCAAAAATTTTTGGTCGTTTTCTATAAATTTTAAGATGCAAGCGGCTGGACAGCAGCAGGGAAACCGTTTAGTGTACTGTAAGGCAGTATTAAGGGAGCAAAAAGGGAAAGGAGAACAAGGATGTTAAGAAAAGTTCGCAAAAACTACAAGCGTCTGGTAGCATTCCTCCTGTCTGCGGCGATGATTATCACCAACGTAGGCGGAAATGCGGGGACGGTGTTTGCGGCGGAAGGTCAGGAAGAGCGGGAGTCCGCTATCTTCATGGTAGACGGCCAGGAAATCCTGGAAGCTATCCAGGGCCTGAAGGATCAGGTGGCATTCAGCAAGGAAGACTTAGAGGAGATGGGGCTGGATGCAAGCCGGAAAGGGGTGCTTAAAAAGTATGAGAAGCTCCTTCTGCCGGAAGAAGGGAAAGTCTATGAGCTGGCGTTAAACATTAATACCGAGCTGGCGTTAGAAGGGACTGCCCTCCAGGTATTTTACAATGGGAAAACGAAGGAAGTTATCTTCCTGTACATGAATGAAAGCGGACAGTCAGTGGACTGCTATGTGAACATCGATGGTTACGAAACCAAGGTGGTGACGGTAGAAGCCAATGACGCCAATGTGACGGCAGGGGTGCAGGAGACCACCGCAGGGGAAGAAACCGGTGAGGAGCCTGGCAATGGTTCTGGCGGCTCCGGAAGTTCCGGCGGCGGTTCCGGCAGTACGGGTGGATCCGGCGGTTCAGGAAACGGCGGTTCCGGCAGCGGAAGCAGTGGAGCATCCGATGGGCAAAGCGCTGAGGATGGAACCAGCGGGGAAGCAACGGAAGGCAGCAAGGAGGAAGCTTCCTCAGCCGATGAGGGAAACGGATCAGAAGAAGATGCAGACAAGGCTTCTGAAGAAGAGACGAAAGCCGAAGCGCCAAAGGAAGAGTCCAAGGCGGATGAAACTGGCAGCGCTAAAGAAGAATCCAAGTCCGAAGCGGATGGGGACGGCAAAGAGCAGCCGGAAAAAGGAACTGACGGAAAGGACGATAAGGACGAAAAGGAAAGTGCCGATTCCGATAAGGCGGAAAACGGCGGGGAAGAAGCTGACAAGAAGGAAACTGAAAGCGCCAGGCCGGAAGGCTCAGGCCAGGATAAGGGAACTTCGGATAAAGATGGAAGCCAAAAGCCCAGCGATGCCGATTCCGGGAAAGACACCGATAAGGCAGAAGGGGATGCCGGCAAGGAAGATGACTCCGCAGATAAAGCCGGGGATCAGGGTTCCAAGGATGATAAGGAAGACGCGGCAGACAAAGGTTCTGACGATGCCAAGGGAGATTCCGCAGATAAGGCCGATGGCAGCGATTCCAAAGAGGATTCCGCAGATAAGGCCGACGGCAGCGATTCCAAAGAGGATTCCGCAGATAAGGCCGACGGCAGCGATTCCAAAGAAGATTCCGCGGATAAGGCCGATGGCAGCGATTCCAAAGAGGATTCCGCGGACAAAGCAGACAGCAGCGATTCCAAAGAGGATTCTGCAGACAAAGCGGACGATAGCGGCTCCAAGGGAGATTCTGCAGATAAGGCAGACGGCGGATCAGACGATGCCTCTTCCAGTAAAGATGAAGATAAATCTTCTGGCAGCGGGGATTCCGGTTCCGATGGGGCAGGCGCTGATTCCTCCAATGACGGCGGCTCTAGCGACAGGCATGACGGAAACAGGCTGTCATTATCCATGTCCCGCCATCAGGCAGGGATCGTAGCCATTCAGCTGGATGAGATCCAGGATGAAGGCGAAGCAGAGGAAGAGACCACCACGGTAGAGGAAACCGAGGAAGAGACGGAAGAAGAGACGACTACGGTTAAGGAGACGGAAGAAGAGACCGAGAAGGAAACCAAGGCAGAGGCCGTTAAAGAAGAGACCGAGGGCAATGTAGCCGAGGAAGAGACCACAGAGAAGGCGACGGAAAAGGAAACCGAGGCTGAGACTACGGAGGAAGCGGCGGAAAAAGAAACCGAGGCGGAAACCACAGAGAAGGCAGATAAGGAAGAAACTGCCAAGGAGGAATCCAAGGCAGAAGAGACGGAAAAAGGAACTGAGACAGCCGCGGAAACTAAGGAGACGGAGAAGGAAACCGTAAAGGCGGAAGAGAGTACCGAGCCTGAGATGGATTCTGAGCAAGGGGCAGAGGCAACAGGAGAAGGCCAAGAAGAATCAAAAGAAACCCAGTCCCAGGAGGAAGCAGAAACAACTGTTTCTGAAGAAAGCGCCGACAAAACTGCGGATGAGAGCAAGGAGGAGTCTTCCAAAGCAGAGGATGAATCAAAAGCAGAAGGAAGCGACCAGGGCGGAGCAGATAATTCTCAAAGCAATGGAGAAGAATTAAGCGACGACTGGGAGATCCCAGGCAAGGTTTATGAAACAGTAACGATCCAGGAGACCATTAATGCCAGGGCGTATTGTGTGGAACTGCAGTATGTGCAGAAGATTGTGGAGGCAACTAAAGGGGAGGAAATCCCTGAAACAATCAGCACAGGTTTCTCTGTAGACTACATGATCAATTTGGAAGATGCAGCCCAAATTAAAGGCGCGGATTCTGTAGAAGAAGGGGAAAACCTTTATTTTGCAGTTGAACCCAAGAATGGTTATGAAATTATAGAAGTATTAGTTAATGGGGAATGGCTGGAAGCAGTTGAGGATTTGGATAGCCTTGTGAGGGAGACCGCTCCTGAGTGGAGAGGATATTCCTATGTATATTATGTGGAAAATGTGACAGAGGACTTGGAAGTGATTGTAAATCTGGAAGAGTTAGTCCCTGTTATTCCATCAAAGGTGTACACCAGTGAAACAGATGATGCCTTATTTAGCGTAAATGTGCCGGATGGTGCATTTGAGGAAGAAGTGGAACTGCGGGTAGCGAAGATCGTTGATAAGCAGCATTTGGAAGAATTATCCGATCAGGCCAACAGTGCAATAAAGACGGAAAAAGCAATAGCAGGAATCATGGCATATGATGTTACTTTTGTTTCAGCGGAGACCGGAAATGAAGTTGAACCGTCTAAAGCAGTAGAAGTAAGCATTCGCTTAAAGAAATCTGCAGTGCCTGAAGATGTGGAAGAGACGGATGTTACAGGAATCTCAGTAGTTCATTTGCCGGAAAATGATAAAGCGGAAGTAGTAGCAAGTGCTGAGGATGTAAAGGAGAAGGAGTTTGAATTCCAGACAGATGGTTTTTCTATCTATGTCATCGCGGCAGAAAAGGCGGCGTCTGTGGAATTGGATGGAAAGAGCTATTCAACCATAACCGAGGCAATCAATTCCATAACAGACCAGGAAAATGAAACAATCGTTTTGCTGGAAGATATTAGTGAGAATGTAGTCTCCAATGGCAAGAGCTATACGCTGAATTTGAATGGGATGAAGCTTACCTCAAAAGCAGCGGGAAAAAGCGCGTATACCATTAACGGAGGAAAAGTCACTATTCAGGATGGTACAATTACAGGTACGAAAAAAAGCGGAAGCGTGAATATCAGCGGCATAAGATCTGTAAATGCGGATGTGGCATTGAAAAATTGCGTAATTGAGAAAAATGCAGGATATAGCTATGGCGGCGGTATTTATGCAGAGGGTGGAAGTTTTACGCTGGAAGATTGTAAGGTTACAGAAAATAAAGCAAATTATGGCGCTGGCATTTATGCCCTTAATTGTAAGGTTGGAATTAGAGGCAATTCCAAAGTAAATGGGAACACAGGAAGTTATTCTAACTCTGCCGGCGGTTTATACATTAAAGGCGGAAGCCTTGTTACGGAAAATGGACAGGAGGGAAGCACTGAGAGAACAATAGAAATAAGCAATAATAATAGTACTTCTACGACGACTAACGGCATATATTTGCTTGATTGCGCTGTCCAAATTAAAGACGCTAAGATTTCTGCTAATGGATTCCATGGCATTGAAATTAAAAATACAAAGGCGGAAAACAATATTGTATTTGAGAATGCAGAGTTTAGCGGCCATAGTGTTGTGAATGCGCTTTATGTAAATAATGTAGGCGAAACAGTTTTGACGAATTGCGATATTTCTGGCAATCATCTTGTGAGCAGCCAGAAAACTATGGCTCCGGTATACTTTATGGTTGGAGGGGCAAAAACATTAACGGGCTGCACATTTTCAGGAAACTCTGCCACTTCTACCTATGGGGGGACATATGCGTCAAATGTCAAAACAAGAGATACCTGCGGCGGGCTTTATATTGCCGGTAAGGGAGATGTAGCAGTAGACGGCTGTACGTTTATTGGTAATGAAGGAAGGATCGGAGCGCTTATTACAAAATCTGCGGTAACAACCATTAAAGGCGGTTCTGTTTTCGCAGAAAATGTGGGAACGGCTGTTTATAGCGGAACCTATGCATCCGGCGCAATCCGGGCACAAAGCGGTACGGTGACAATATCCGGAGCAGTAATCAAAAACAATTCGGTTATAACCACATACAAAAATTCAGCTGGCGGAATTGATGTAGCTGGCGGAACCTTCAAGATGAATGCAGATACTGGGGATGTCGCTGTATATAACAATTTGTATAACGACGAACCAAGAGATTTGTATTTGAACACCGGTTTTTCAAGTATTACGATTTTGCCCGCAGATAAGATGCGTGATCCGGCAGATTCCAAACTCAAGTGGGGCGCTTGGAATGACGGCAATCAGGATGTGACAGAAACTGTGACCCATGATACAAAATCTAAAACGGGTGTTTGGAAAGCTGTTGAAAAAGCAATGTCCGAAGTGGTTCAGATTGGTGAAATGAAGTTTGAAACCTTAAGCCAGGCAATAAAAGCGGCGCAGGCTGGAGATGTTATTACCTTGATTGAGGAATCGGCTCCTGTTTCTCAAACGCTTGAAATCAATAAAGCGATTGTAATTGACTTGAACAACCACAAGATAGAGCCGGATGCTAATATGGATACGATAATGAAGCCGTTGATTTCGGTTAAAAGTGGAGGATCGCTCACGCTTTCTGGCGAGGGAACAATAGGACATTGGATTGAAATCGCAGATGTGAAGGAAAGGAATAGCGGCAAGGAAGGTTCGCTGTATTTAGAAGGAAACATTAGAATAGAGTCATTGTCAAGCCATGAAGTGCCAATTGAAAGCTATGGTACAGTAGTTGTTAAAAAGGATATAGACAACCTGATGATTAACAGCTACAAAGGCAAAGTTGAAGTAGCTGAAGATGTGCATATCGGTAAGCTGGATATCCTGCAAACGGTTGGTTTTAAGAAAATATATCCGAAAAATTTGGTCATCAATGGTTATGTAGAAAACCTGATTTTAACGCAGAAAAGAACCCAAAAGGCAGATACGGCAGAGGCTGTATTGAATGGCAGGATTGGAACACTTACATTAAAGCATGAAGGCTGCAGCAATGGACTGCCGAATACTTATGCCGGGGAGAATTTCAGCGCGGAAGCAATACAGCTGACACCTTCCCTGGGCTATACAAATCCGGCTTACGATATTCTGCTCGATCCGAAAAAAGAGGCTGACGACATCATTATGATCCAGGGAAGTGAAGGACATTTTATTCAAGCAGATGAAGTCAATAACCTGGAAAATGTTGTTTGGAAGAAGCCAGCCGATGCGACTGGGAATGATAATTTCCTGCGTTTCCTTGTCAGGCCGGCAATTGACGAAAAGGGAAATCTTGTTTTGCGGAAATCCGTTTCTGCTGGAATCTATCTGGATGGAGAAAAAGGGAATGATGAGGAGAATTCAGGTCTGGCGGCGGACGATGCGGTTAAATCCTTTGAGAGGGCTAAAGAATTATTAAGCCAGACAGAATATGATACCATTTATGTGGTGGGTGCTGTAACCGTTAACGCATCTGATGCAGAATGGACATTTGAGGATCTGGCGGGTAATGAAGGCAGCAGCAAACAGTATAAGGTTCAGCGCTATTTGAAGTATTTTGGCCCGTTGGTTATCGTGCCGAATGGAGCGGAGCTTACCTTGAGGGACATTATTATTGACGGCGGCGGAAATGAGCTTAACACCAAGGACGCATCGGTAACAGCTCCTTTGGTAATGAACAATGGGAAATTGACGGTTACAAACGGCGCTGTTTTGCGGAATAACCATAATACTTATCAAGACATTTCCTATGAAGGCGGGGCTGTCCGCAATGCAGGGATGCTTGAGATGACAGGCGGCGTGATTGAAGCAAACAGCGCGGTCAGCGGCGGCGGTGTGTTTAACCGCGGTACATTTACCTTTTCCGGCGGTGAAATTAAAAATAATGCCGGGCAGGGAAAGCACAGATCCAGCGGCACACTTGACAAAAATGGGAATTACAAGAAAGAGATCTTTAATGCAGGCGGTGGTGTATTTATCGCAAACAGCGGTAAAATGACCATGTCTGGCGATGCTGTAATTTCCGGGAATACGGCAAAAATAGGCGGCGGTATTTCCCTTGGCAATAACCATAATGTATACATTGGCAGTACATTTACCATGGTAGGTGGAACCATTGACGGCAATGAAGCAGAAAAAGAAGGCGGCGGTATTTTCATTCAGGAAAATTGCAGTGCGAAAGTTACAAAGGGAAATATCACCAACAACAAGAGCCATGGCGGCGCATTCGGCGGCGGCGGTGTCTATGTCAATGGCGGAACCGGGCTTGGAAAGAATGGTTTGCTGGAGCTTGAAAATGTTAAGATCAGCAATAACGAAGCTTCTGGGAAAGGCGGCGGAGTTGCGGCGTGTCCCAGTGCAAATGTGAAAATATATCTAGATGACGGAGGACTAATCAAGTATAACCAGGGTAGTGGTAAGGAATTTGATATTTACAGCACCAATATTGGTTATAACAAATATTCTTCTAAAGGGATTTATCTTTCCCGTTATATGAAGGGCGGGGCATCCTATGACTGGACGAATGTGGAAGATAAACCAACGAATGAATTTTGTGTATATTCGGCTTCCGAGAAAGTATCGGTGACGGATGATGAATTGCCGGTTAAGATCACGGGCAATACAGCGGATACGAACGGCGGGGGAATCGGTACTAATGGTGATGTGATTATCGGAAAGGACAATCCGGATCTAATCGAGGTTTCCGTAAGCAAAGAATGGAAATATGATCAGGATGGCGAGGTTGTCTCTGGAATTGAAAACTTGAAGCCCATAAATGCGGCAATTGGATCTGTTACCTTCCAGCTGCAGGAGAGAAAGAAACTAAAGGATGGGGAACAAGATAACGGCCAGGGATGGAAAGATGTTGTCTATGGCGGAAAGGCTAGTTCTGTACCAGACGGAGAGAAGTGGTCAACGATTACCTTCCTGAATTTGCGCAAGGTAGATTCAGACGGGGATGCGGTAGAGTACCGGGTTGTTGAGCTTACTGACGATGGGTATATTCTTGTGGATACAAAGCATGAGACGGATGAAATAACAGGAAACAGTTCCTGGACATTTATCAATATGCCCACATATTCCCTAAAACTAATGAAGAGAGTGGAAGATAATTACAATAAATATACGCCTGACAAGAAGTTTACATTTGAAATTACATTGAAGAAGGCTGATGCAACCCCTTATAATGGTATGATCTCAGCAGTGAAAGGCATGGTTTCCTCAAATGAGGATATGAGCCAAACAGAGGAAGCTGTGGATGTGGTATTCACAGACGGCAGAGCTTCTGTAGAACTGGGTAAAGATGAATATATTCACTTGAAACAGCTTACTGCTGGAATGGAGTATTCTGTCACAGAAACAGAAGAGAGCGGCTATGAGACCAGAGTAAACGGGAAAATAACAAATACTGCCGAAGGGACGATTCAGATAGGTGTTAACCAGGTTGAGTGTCTCAACAAGGTAGAGGAGCCTCGTGGAAAACTAAAAATCAGGAAGATCGTGGAAGACGGGGATCTGGAGAAAGACTGGCATTTTAGTATCGAGCTGCAGGATCGGGATGGCAAGCCATTGGATACCATTGGTAAGGTTTACACATTTACTTATTTTGAAGGGCCAGAGGAAAAAGAAATTGCTTCTGCAAGGGAACCGATCCAGAATGGAAAGGTTGACATTGTATTAAAGCATAATCAATCTGTGGAAATCGATAGTTTGCCTGAAGGAACCAACTATATCGTGAAAGAGAAGGAGGCTAATCAGGGTAATTATAGCACAACCGTGGTAGGAACAGTTGAAGCAGCTTCTGACAGCGCAGAAGGCAAGATTGCGGAAAACGAAATCGCAGAGGTTGTGTTTAAGAACAAGCTGAATACCGGCAGTTTGGAAATCAGCAAGAAGGTTGCTGTCCTGGGCGGTGATTTGACGGACAGGAACAAGAACGATGTATTCACCTTTGACGTTGAATTAACGAAGCCCGAAGGCACAGATGGCGATCTTCGGAACATCCTTCATGAATTTGGTGTGGTTGAAGGAATTGAAGGGGCTGCTGTACCGGCAGATGATGCATTTGTGGTAACTGAGCCGGGGAAAGACAGTCTGAAACTAAAGCTGACCTTAAAGCATGGCCAGAAGGTTATCCTCACGAATTTACCGGCAGGGACGATTTATACGGTGAATGAGAATGATGCTGGAGAAAGTGGCTATACGGTGGTAAAAGACAGCTTTACCGGGGTAATTGAGAAGGAAGAAACAGCAGAAGCGGCCTTCACCAATACAGTGCTTACCAGCGGATTGATGATCAGCAAAGCCGTTTTAGGCGACAGCCTGACGGAGGCAAACCGGAATACGGAGTTTACCTTTGAGGTAGAGTTAAGGGATAGGGACGGAAGCATTCTTACTGGCAGATATCCTTATACCGGCTCGAAGGAAGGCACGATCACCAGCGGTGAAACCGTAACCTTGAAAGATGGGGAATGGATTTCGATTCAGAACTTGCCGGAAAAAGCCCAGTATACCGTATGGGAAAAGACCACGAACACCAGCGGCTATACGGCAAGCGTAAGCGGCGAGGGATGCAGCAGCGTGGAAGGCTTTGGCGATAAGCTGATTGGCGGAGAAGGAACCTTGGTAGGCGACGGCGGCTCTGCAGTTCAGTTTACCAATACGGTAAAAGTTGGTTCCCTGGAAATCAAGAAAACGGTTTCTGGTATCGAGCCTGTGGAAGGAAGAAAGTTCCCCTTCACCTTGACCGTAGATAATCCGGCAGTGAACGGCGAACATGGCGATGTAACATTCGTAAATGGCGTTGCAGAATTTGAATTGGCGGATAATGAGTCGGTGCTTGTTGACCGGCTGCCGGAAGGCGTTCATTACACCATAGAGGAAGGCCAGCATGATGGTTATTCCTCCAATGCACCTAATAACGCATCGGGGATTATTGAAGGTGAAACTATTATCCCGGTAAGCTTTATCAATGTAGTGGATACAGGTGAATTGTCTGTTCAAAAGACCGTGACCGGAAAGGCCGGGGAGCGGGAAAAAGAATTTACGTTTACCATAGCATTAACTTATAAGGGGAATCCTTTGGCAGGAACGTATCCATATACCGGAAGTACTGTGGCAGAAGGCGTAAGCGCACCGCAGGGCGGAAATATGACGTTTGATGCCAGAGGAGAAGCGAGAATTACCTTGAAGCATGGTCAGAAAATTACAGTATCCGGCTTGCCAGTAGATGCGGAATATAAAGTAACCGAAGCAGAAGCTAACCGGGGCGGTTATACGACAGTAGTGACGGATTCGGTAGGGATTATTGTGAAGGATGAGGAGAAGACGGTGAAGTTTGTAAATAACAAGCCAGAGACTCCTGAGGAAACCACTCCCACGGAGCCGACCACTCCCGAGGAAACCACTCCCACGGAGCCGACCACTCCCGAGGAAACTTCTCCTTCTGAGGAGCCAACCACTCCTGAGGAAACTTCTCCTTCTGAGGAACCAACCACTCCCGAGGAAACCACCCCCACGGAGCCGACCACTCCTGCGGAATCCCCGGAGAACCCGACTACCCCATCAAGGCCCAGCGGCGGCGGTGGAGGCGGCGGCGGAAGGGATCGGGACAGAAATCCCAGCCTGACCCCAGAACCTACGCCGATTCCTCCGGAAGAAGTGCCGTTAGCCAACATTGATCCGGAAGACGTTCCTCTGGCGATGATGCCCAGCGAGAGTCCCGCGGAGGCAATGGTTATTGATGATGAGGGCGTTCCGCTGTTCGGCCTTCCCAGAACCGGAGACCGGGGCGTTGCCACAGGAGCGCTTATCGGAATGATGCTCTTATCGCTGATGGCGGCCTGCGGAATCCATGTGAAGAAGCGGAAAGAGGAAGAGTAAACGGGAGTAAAGCGTAAATCGATCATAATGATCACGAAAGAAGTTAATGGAAATTAATCGAAGTTAATCAAGATTAATCAAAGTTAATCAAGGTTAATCAAAATTAATCGAAATGGATGCAACCGGCGCAGCGTATGCTGCGCCGGTTGCTTTTGGAAGAAAAATGAAAAAGTATTGAATATTAGCGTTGATTACAGTACAATTTAGTTAATCATTTAAAGGAATCAGGTAAACGCTAACTATGTGATGTTTATGATGCCGTATAGGGATAAATGCTGATGGATTGGCGAGGCGGAAGGGAGGCCGGGCTTGTGAGGCAAATTACCGGGATTGGATACCAGGATTTTGAGGAAATTAGGGATGGCGGTATTTTTTATATTGATAAAACGGATTTTATCCGGGAGTGGTGGGAATATGCCGATAAAGTAACCTTAATTGCCCGTCCAAGGCGGTTCGGGAAAACGTTGAATATGAGTATGCTGGAAAAATTTTTCTCTGTCCGATTCGCAGGCCGCAGGGATTTATTTGAGGGGCTGGAGATTTGGAAGCAGGAGAAATACAGAAAGCTCCAAGGGACATATCCGGTTATCAGCCTGTCATTTGCTAATGTAAAGGAGAGGACTTATAAGGGCGCTTTTTGGCGGATCAGCCAGATTATTTCGGAGCTGTACAGCAATAACCGTTTTTTGCTGGATGGAGATTTGCTGTCAAAGGAAGAAAAAAATTATGCCAGAAGCGTTTCTGCGGATATGCCGGAAGCGGCAGCGGCAGCGGCCATCCATCAGCTTTCTAAATTCCTTCATGATTATTACGGTAAAAAAGTGCTTATCTTTTTGGATGAGTATGATACACCGATGCAGGAAGCTTATGTTAATGAGTATTGGGATGAGCTTGCATCGTTTATTCGGAATATG
Organism: Lachnospiraceae bacterium; assembly: GCA_910575565.1. GTDB lineage: Bacteria > Bacillota > Clostridia > Lachnospirales > Lachnospiraceae > Caccovicinus. Next base: position 61,989 of record CAJTFL010000008.1, read on the forward strand.
TTTAATGCAGCGTTTAAGGCGAATCCTTACTTGGAGCGGGCAGTAATGACGGGTATAACCAGGATAGGCAAGGAGTCGATTTTTTCCGATTTAAATAACCTTGAAGTAGTAACGGCTACTTCTGAAAAATATGGGGACAGCTTCGGCTTCACTGAGGGGGAAGTATTTGCCGCTTTAGAGGCTTATGGTTTTGCAGACAGGAAAAAAGAGGTAAAGAAATGGTATGATGGCTTTACTTTTGGAGGGAAAAAGGATATTTATAATCCCTGGTCAATCATCAATTATTTAGATAAGGGGAAACTGGGGGCATATTGGGCCAATGCCAGTTCCAATAGCCTGGTGGGGAAATTGATCCAGGAGGGAAGCAAAGAGATTAAGATAGAGATGGAAAGGCTTCTTTCCGGGAAGACATTGGTTGCGGAAATTGATGAGCAGCTTGCTTACAGTCAGCTTTCCACAAAACAGAATGCGATTTGGAGTTTGCTTCTTGCCAGCGGATATTTGAAAGTGGTTGGCTATGAGGGTTATGGGGAGGATGCTGATGAGCACTTTATGCCTGCTGAACCAAAATATGAATTGGCATTGACGAATTTAGAAGTGAAGATAATGTTCCGGGTTATGATTCGGGACTGGTTTGCGCGTTCAGAAGATGCGTATAATGATTTTGTCAAAGCTTTGCTGCTAGGAGATTTGGATGCTATGAATTTGTACATGAATAAGGTAGCATTATCGATGTTCAGTTATTTTGATACAGGGAAGAACCCAGGTGATGGGGATCCAGAGCGTTTTTATCACGGTTTTGTTTTGGGGTTGATGGCAGAGTTATCTGGGCGTTATGTGCTGACCTCTAATCGGGAAAGTGGCTTCGGCCGTTATGATGTGATGCTGGAGCCCAGGAGGGCAGAAGATGATGGGATAATTATGGAGTTTAAAGTTTTCCAGTCGAAGAGGGAAAAAGGGCTGGAGGATACGGCAGAAGCGGCATTAAAGCAGATAGAAGAGAAGAAATACGAAAGTCTTTTAATAGAAAAAGGTATCCCAAGAGAAAGAATTCGCAAGTACGGCTTTGCTTTCCGGGGAAAGGAAATCTTGATTGGGGGCGGCAGATAAGGATTTCCCTGGGGATGTTTATTTTTACCCCTAAGCTTAAGGGGCAGGGAGAAGAAAAGCTTGGCATGAATATAATGATAAAAAACGGAAAATATGAAGGGTGAAATGAGCCAAGGAGGCGGCAGTATGGCGGTATTGCAGCTGGCAGGCGAGGGCATCGGTACAGGATGGCACTGGCTGATCCAGAATATTATTATTTTCAACATTTTATTAAGCGTTTTGATTATCTTTTTTCAGCGCCGGGATCCGAAAAGCGTATGGACCTGGCTGTTTGCCTTGAATTTTATCCCGGTTTTCGGAATCTTGTTTTACTTGTTTTTCGGCCAGGATCTGCGGAAAAGCAAGATGTTCAGGATTAAAGAGGTGGAGGATCGGCTGAAATATTCCGCCAGAAACCAGGAGCGGATAATCCGGGACGCCCATATTATGGATACCCATGATCCTGCGGCTCAGGATTATGGAAGCCTGGCGCTGTATAATTTAGAAACCTCGGGGGCGGTGCTGACCGGCAGGAATGAGCTGGAAATTTTTACGGACGGACGGAAAAAATTTGCGGATCTCAGGAAGGAGCTTAGGGGAGCCAGGCGCTATATCCATATCCAGTATTACATCATTAAGAATGATGAGGTGTTCCATTCCATCGTCCCCATCCTGCGGGAAAAGGCAAGGGAGGGCGTGGAGGTAAGGGTTCTGGTGGACGGCATGGGAGGCCGGTTTATGCCAAGGAAGCTGTGGCGTGAGCTGCGGCAGGCAGGGATTAAGCTGGGGATTTTCTTTCCCCCGGTTTTGGGCAGGCTGAACTTCCGGGTGAATTACCGGAACCATCGGAAGATTGTGGTGATTGACGGGAATTTAGGATATGTAGGCGGGTTTAATATTGGAAAGGAATATATTTCCAAAGATCCGAAATTTGGCTATTGGCGGGATACCCATCTAAAGATCCGCGGGGATGCTGCCCTCAGCCTGCAGATCCGGTTTGCCTTGGACTGGAATTACACCGTCCATGAGAATTTGTTTTTATTTGGGAAATATTTCGGGGAAGCCCCGGAGGATGAAATGCTGGGAAAACAGGAAAACCGCAGCCAAATTGCCCGGGCATCGGGCCAAAGAACGGATAATGTGCGGATTCAGATTATCAGCAGCGGTCCCGATACCCGGACGAAGAATATCCGGGACAACTACCTGGAATTATTCCATAAGGCAAAGGATCATATCTATATCCAAACGCCCTATTTTGTTCCAGATGATGCCGTGCTGTCAGCCCTTAAGATTGCCGCCCTTTCCGGCGTGGATGTGCGGCTGATGATTCCCTGCAAGCCGGATCATCCTTTTGTTTACTGGGCTACTTATTCTTACGCCGGGGAGCTTTTGGCTTCCGGGGCCAAGTGTTACGTCTATGAAAACGGCTTTCTTCATGCCAAAGGTGTTATGGTGGACGGGATGGTAAGCTGCTACGGCACGGCCAATATGGATATCCGCAGCTTTGAGCTGAATTTTGAGGTGAATGCGCTGATTTATGACGAGGCCTCCACGGAACAGCTGGAGCAGATATTCCTGGATGATTTGCCTCATTGCCGGGAACTGACCAGGGAGTCCTACCAGAACCGGAATTTGGTCATCCGGGTGAAGGAGCAGTTTTGCAGGCTGCTTTCGCCGCTGCTTTGAAGGCGGCGTTTATTTATTTCCATATGCATGATTTTTCCCGCCCCGGCGCATAATAACCCCATGGAAAAGACATGGGTAAAACAAAAGGAATTTTTGCAAAATTTTTTGAAATGCGGCACGGTAGGGTGGTGCTTGGAAATCTTATTTACGTCTGTGGATTCAATATTGTCCAGGGACTGGCGGCTGATGGGGCGCACATCCCTTTTAATGTTCCCGATTTACGGATTGGGAGCCCTTCTGGGGCCTATCGGGCGGTGGATTGACCGCTGGCTGGATGAGGGGGTGTGGGAGCCAGGCGTTATCGCCGCTTCTGCTTTGCTGGGGTTTGATAAGGAGAGGAAAGGCACAGCCGGCAGCCATCTGCTGGCGGATATCCCTTTGCGGGATCTGGCTCTGCGTCATGGCATGATTGATATGGTGCTGATTTTCTGCGCGGAGTACCTTTTTGGGTTTTGGATGCGCAGGATCGGCATCTGCCCCTGGGATTACAGCGGCAGGCCGACGAATGTAAACGGCCTGATCCGCCTGGATTTCGCCCCTTTATGGTTTGGGACAGGCCTTCTTTTTGAGGGGATTACGGGAAAATTCCGCCGCCGCACAGGGGCTGGGAACCAGCGCCCTTAATTTGGGAAAAACCAATAAAAAACAGGCAAAAAAATCTTCCGCAGGCTTGTAATTCGCCTTTCCCTAGATTATAATCTTTTTAAATGGGGTAAGAGGTGATTCAGATGATACGATTTATCATATTGGCAACGACATTGTTTCTGTTTCTGGGACTGGGCAGCCCGCTGCTGCTATATGAGTGGGTTCTTGGAAAATCCAATCCCCAGGCCAGGGACAGGCAGTGCGTTGCCATTGTGCGGTTTATGTTCGGGCTGCTGTTAAAGATTTCGGGGACTAAGGTAAGCGTGGAGGGAAGGGAGAATATCCCTGAAGGCCAGGCTGTTTTGTATGTGGGGAACCATACCAGCTATTTTGATATCTTGATTGGTTATACCACCACCAAGGGGCTTTTAGGCTTTGTGGCGAAAAAGGAAATGCTTCGCTATCCTTTCTTAAAGAATTGGATGGAGTATGTGCACTGCCTTTTTTTGGACCGGGAGAATTTAAAAGAGGGGCTAAAGACCATTTTGACCGGGGTGGAAAAGGTGAAGGCGGGGATTTCCATCTGGATTTTCCCGGAAGGAACCAGAAATGAAAATACGGAGCTTACTAAACTGCTCCCTTTTAAGGAGGGGAGCTTAAAAATCGCGGAAAAGTCCGGCTGTCCGGTGATTCCGGTAGCCATGGTGGGGAATGCGGATATTTTTGAGAAGCATATTCCCTTTATCCGGAAAAGGAGCGTCCGGATCCGGTACGGGGAGCCGATTATGGTGAAGGAGCTGCCAAAGGAGCTTAAGAAAAAAAGCGGCGCTTACCTTCGGGAGGTGATTATCGGGATGCTTAAGGAGATGGAGGACGAAGCGGCTTCTTAAAGCATTTTTCAAACACATTCTGGGGAAAGAGGATGGGGAAGAAAACCGTTAGGGAAAGGATATTGATGGATGGACAGATTGGATTTGCAGGAGATAAGAGGAAAGCTGGATCAGGTGGATGCGAAGCTGGCGGAGCTGTTTGAGGAGCGGATGAAGCTGTGTGCCGATGTGGCGGAGTTTAAGCTGGGAAGCGGGAAGGCAGTATACGATCCGGCGCGGGAGAAGGAGAAGCTTTCGGCTATCCGCAGCCTGGCGAAAAGCCCCTTTACGGAGATTGCCCTGGGGGAGTTGTTTACACAGATTATGGCTATCAGCCGCCGTTACCAGTACCAGGTGCTCGGTGCTGGCAGCAGCGGGGATGAGTGGAAATTTAAGCTGGTGGAGTACCTTCCTACATATGGGAAAAGGGTGGTATACCAGGGGGTGGAGGGCGCCTACAGCCATGCCGCCGCCATCCAATTTTTCGGCCAGCAGGCGGATGTGTATCACGTTCCGGCATGGGATGATGCCATGAGGGAGGTGGCGGAGGGCAGGGCGGCTTACGCGGTGCTCCCCATTGAGAATTCTTCCGCAGGGGCAGTGATTGATAATTACGATTTGCTGTTAAAATATGACAATTACATCGTAGGGGAGACGGAGGTTCCCATTAACCACGCCCTTTTAGGGCTTTTGGAGGCGGAGCTTTCCCAGATCCGGACGGTGTATTCCCACCCCCAGGCGCTGATGCAGTGCAGCCGGTTCTTAAATTCCCACAGGGAATGGAAGCAGATCAGCCTGGAAAATACGGCGGTGGCGGCGAAGAAGGTGGTAGGGGACAAGGACGTGTCCCAGGCCGCGGTTGCCAGCGAAACGGCAGGAAAGCTTTACGGCCTTAAGGTGCTAAAGCCGGCGATCAACCATAATTCCTGCAATACGACCCGTTTTATTATCTTAGGGCGTGATCCGGTATACCGGCTGGATGCGAAAAAGGTCAGCGTCTGCTTTGAGCTTCCCCATGTGAGCGGCTCCCTTTATAATATGCTGGGCCATTTTATTTACAATCATGTGAATATGCTGATGATCCAGTCCAGGCCGATTTTAGAGCGGAACTGGGAATACCGCTTTTTCGTGGATGTGGAAGGCACGCTAAAAGACGGGCCGGTGAGGAACGCCCTTTTAGGGATTCAGAAGGAAGCGGTGAATATGCGGATTTTAGGAAGTTATTAGTGTGCTATTAGTTCAATTATGAATGTGTATGCACACTAAGCCTTTTGGCTTTAACATTAAATGAGGATTGAGGCAGCAGGATGATGACAGAAAAATTAATTATTTACCGGGATTTCCGATACCAAAAGCTGTTTGAGGCGATGGAGCGGCTTTTGCTGGGGGAGGGGGAAGGCGGGGCGGTTTACCCCTGCGCCAATCAGCTGATTGAATTGGCGGTTACATATGGCTTTAGCGGCAATTTGTACCACTGCTTCCTGGCATTCTGCCTGGCAAACCACGAGAACGCCTACAGCACCTCCTGCGAGATCTTAGGCCCGGCAGGCGGCTCTTTAGACGCCTTAGCAAGCCATGATTTCGCGATATTTAAGGCGCTGTTTGACCTGGATATCCGAAAGCTGGACGGGGATGGCCAGGAAGGAGGCGTGTGGGGGCTGATTGCCGATTATAAGGCGGCGAAGGAAAACAGCCGGGTGTTTAACAAGCGGATCCGGGATCGGATCGTGGAGCTGGCGAAGGCTCTAGAGCAGGCCGGGGACGTGGCTGCCTTCCAGGGGGAGGTGGTTCAGTTTTATAAAGAGTTTGGCGTAGGCAAATTCGGGCTGAACAAAGCCTTCCGGATCCTGGAAAAAGACGAGCAGGCGTATATCGATCCCATCACCAGCATCGAGCACGTGGCCTTGGAGGATCTGGTGGGCTATGAGATCCAGAAGAAAAAGCTGATTGACAATACGGAGGCCTTTATCCGGGGGCGGGAAGCGAACAATGTGCTTCTCTACGGGGATGCAGGGACAGGGAAGTCTTCCAGCATCAAGGCGGTGCTAAACCGGTATTATGATCAGGGCCTTCGGATTATCGAAGTATATAAGCACCAGTTTAAGGCGCTGTCTGATGTGCTGGAGCAGGTGAAGGATCGGAATTATAAGTTTATTATCTATATGGACGATCTGTCCTTTGAGGAAACGGAGCTGGAATATAAGTATTTAAAGGCGATTATCGAGGGCGGCCTGGGGAAGACGCCAAAGAATGTGCTGATTTACGCCACGTCCAACCGCCGCCACCTGATCCGGGAGAGCTTTGGGGATAAGCGCCAGCTTTCCGATGACGATCTCCATGCCAATGACACGGTTCAGGAGAAGCTGTCCTTGGTGGCCCGCTTTGGCGTCACCATTTATTTCGGCGCCCCTGAGCCGAAGGAGTTTAAGGAGATCGTGAAGTCCTTAGCCAGGCGCAGCGGCATTAATCTTTCGGACGAGGAGCTTCTGCTTAAGGCAAACCAGTGGGAGTTAAGCCATGGCGGCCTGTCGGGCCGGACGGCGGCTCAGTTCATTACCTATCTTTTAGGGCAGGGGAATGGACAGGAAGGCGCGGGACAGGAAGCAGAAAACGCAGGACAGGAAGCAGAAAACGCGGGACAGGAAGCAGAAAACGCGGGACAGGAAGCAAAAAACGCGAGACAGGAAGCAGAAAACGCGGGACAGGAAGCAAAAAACGCGAGTCAGAAAGCAAAAGGTTCAGGAAGCGCTGACGATCGTTAAGGCAAAGGAGCGGGGAGGAATAAAGGTATGGCGATACAGACATTCGCAGCCATCGATGTAGGCTCTTTTGAAGTGGAGCTTGGCATTTATGAGATTTCAAACAAATTTGGCATCCGCCCGGTGGATCATGTGCGCCACGTGATTGCCCTGGGACGGGATACGTATGGGCACGGGAAGATTGGCTATGACCTGGTGGAGGAGCTGTGCCAGGTATTAAAGGAATTTTCCGTGATCATGAAAGGGTATAAGGTTCAGGCTTACAAAGCCTATGCCACCAGTGCCCTGCGGGATGCCAGGAATAACCAGATTATTTTGGATCAGATCCTGGTGCGCACCGGGATTGAAGTAAAGCTGATTGAAAATTCAGAGCAGCGGTATTTAAGCTACAAAGCCATTGCCGCCAAGGATCAGGAATTTAACACCACTATCCAGAAGGGGACGGCGATTGTGGACGTGGGCTTTGGCAGTATGCAGATTTCCCTGTTTGACAAGGATTCCCTGATTTCCACCCAAAACCTTCCCTTAGGGACGCTGCGCCTCCGGGAGCTGGTGTCTAAGGTTCCTGCGGGGATAGAGCTTCAAAGCCGACTTATCCGGGAGCTGGTGGATAATGAACTGTTTACCTTCCGCAAGATTTATTTGAAAGACCGGGAGATCAAAAATTTAATTGGCATCGGGGATAATTCCCTGTATGTGTTTAAGCAGATGCTGGAAGAAAAGGGGTCAGCCTCCGGCAGGATGACGGCGGAGGATGTGAACCGGTTTTACGATACGCTGTTTAAGATGAGCATCCATGAGCTGGAGGATATCTTCGGCATCAGCGAACGGTATGTGGAAATGATGCTGCCCAGCGCCGTGATTTACAAGCGGATTATGGAGATTACGGGGGCGGAGCAGTTCTGGCTTCCCGGTATCCGGCTGTGCGACGGGATGGCTGCGGAGTATGGGGAATCCATCCGTCAGGTGAAGTTTAAGCATAGCTTTGAGGATGATATCCTGGCGGCTTCCCGGAACCTGGCAAAGCGCTATAAATGCCATAACAGCCATAACCAGGTGCTGGAACAGTTTGTGCTGGAAATTTTTGACGCCATGCGCCGTTTCCATGGCCTGACGGCAAGGGACAGGCTCCTTCTGCGGATTGCGGTGATCCTCCATGCCTGCGGCAAGTTTATCAGCATCCGGGATGCCAATGAATGTGCCTATAACATTATCATGGCTACGGAGATTATCGGCTTAAGCCGCCTGGAAAGGGAGATTATCGCCAATGTGGTGCGCTATAATATCCGGGACTTTGATTACGGCCACATGGAGCTGGAAACCAGGGTTTATAAGGATTCTTCCGATATTTTAAGCCATCATGACATTACCATAAAGATTGCCAAGCTTACGGCGATCCTCCGGCTGGCCAATTCCATGGATCGGAGCCACAGCCAGAAGCTTTCCGGCTGCAAGATGAGCGTTCGGGATGACGAGCTGGTGATCACTACAGATTATCCGGGGGATATTACCCTGGAAAGCGGATCCTTTTTGCAGAAGTCAGATTTCTTCGAGGAAATCTTTGGGATCCGCCCGGTGTTAAAGCAGAAAAGGAGGGTATGAGCATGGCAGAGAACACAGTGGATTTTTTGGAACCGGGAAATTACGTTAACCGGGAATTAAGCTGGCTGGAATTTAACTACCGGGTGTTAAGCGAGGCAAGGGATAAGACGCTGCCTTTGTTTGAGCGGCTGAAATTTTTAAGCATTACCGCCAGCAACTTAGATGAATTTTTCATGGTCAGGGTGGCATCCCTGCGGGACATGATCCATGCCAAATACACGAAACCGGATATCGCCGGCTTAAAGCCGGAGGAGCAGCTGGAAAAAATATCAGTAAAGACCCATGAGCTGGTGAACGTCCAGTATTCCACCTATAACCGTTCCCTTCTCCCGGCCTTGCGCGCCCAGGGCCTGAATGTGATTGAGGATCATGAATCCCTGACCAAGGAGCAGGGGAAATTCGTGGATCAGTATTTTGCGGATAATGTATATCCGGTGCTGACGCCTATGGCCTTTGATTCTTCCAGGCCTTTCCCCCTGGTGCGGAACAAGTCCTTAAATATCGCGGCGCTTTTAAAGAAAAAGAAGGACAGCGACGGGGAGCTGGACTTTGCCATGGTGCAGGTTCCTTCCGGCCTTTCCCGGGTGGTGGAGCTTCCGGTTACTGCCGGGAAAAACGGCAAGGAGATGCGCAACGTGATCCTTTTGGAAGAGATTATCGAGCGCAATATGCAGACGCTGTTTTTAAACTATGATATTTTAGCAGCCCATCCCTTCCGGATCATGCGGAACGCCGATTTGACTATTGACGAGGAAGAGGCGGAGGATCTTTTGGAAGAGATCGAGAAGCAGCTAAAGAAGCGCCAGTGGGGCGAGGTGATCCGGCTGGAGGTGGAGGAAAAGGCAGATAAGCGGCTGTTAAAGATTTTAAAGCATGAGCTGGATGTAAGTGCCCAGGATATTTTTGAGATTGGCGGCCCTCTGGATTTGACAGTTTTGATGAAAATGTACGGCGGCCTGGACGGCTTCGATGACTTAAAAGCCCCGGCCTACACGCCTCAGCCTGTCCCGGCGCTGATGAATGAGGAGGATATTTTTTCCAATATCCGAAAGGGCGACATTTTGCTTCACCATCCGTACCAGACCTTTGACCCGGTGGTGGAGTTTGTCCGGACGGCAGCCAAGGATCCGGATGTGCTGGCCATCAAGCAGACCTTGTACCGGGTCAGCGGCCATTCTCCCATTATCGCGGCTTTGGCTGCCGCCGCGGATAACGGCAAGCAGGTTTCCGTGCTGGTAGAGTTAAAGGCCAGGTTTGACGAGGAAAATAACATTAACTGGGCGAAAATGCTGGAGAAGGCAGGCTGCCACGTGATTTACGGCCTGGTAGGCCTAAAAACTCACTCCAAGATTACCCTGGTAGTCCGCCGGGAGGAGGACGGCATCCGCCGTTATGTCCATCTGGGGACGGGCAACTACAATGATTCCACAGCAAAATTATATACGGACTGCGGCCTGATGACCTGCAATCCCCTTATCGGCGAGGATGCTACGGCGGTCTTTAATATGCTGTCCGGCTATTCGGAGCCGCCCAGCTGGAACAAGCTGGCGGTGGCGCCTTTGTGGCTGAGGAAGCATTTTCTGCGGCTGATCCGCAGGGAGATCGCTTATGCCAAGGCAGGGCGGGAGGCGGCAATTATTGCCAAGATGAATTCCCTGTGCGATAAGGAGGTTATCGCCGCGCTGTATGAGGCATCCTGCGCGGGGGTGCAGATCCAGCTGATTATCCGGGGGATCTGCTGCCTGAAGGCGGGCATCCCAGGCTTAAGCGAAAATATCCAGGTGCGCTCCATCGTGGGGAACTTTTTGGAGCACAGCCGGATCTTCTATTTTGAAAACGGCGGCTCCTGCCAGCTCTACATGGGAAGCGCCGACTGGATGCCCAGGAACTTGGATAAGCGGGTGGAGATCGTTTTCCCGGTGGAGGATGAGAAGCTGAAGGAAGAGGTTTTCCATATCCTGGAAGTGGAGCTGGAGGACAATGTAAAGGCTCATCTTTTGCAGCCTGACGGGACGTATGAGAAGCCGGATAAACGGGGGAAAATCCAGATAAATTCCCAGAGGCAGTTCTGCGAGGAAGCCATCTATAAGGCAAAGATGGCCCAGCGGGAAGATGACCCGGTGAGCACCAGGGTGTTTGTGCCGGTGGAAAGTGAGATATAAGAGATAAAAGCCGGTGGCTGTCCATAAGGCAGCCCCGGCTATTTGGCGTATGTGCATATTTGAAAAGTTGGGTTATTCTTTAAATAAATCTGAATGTGTTCCGGTGTCTACCAGCGTTAGGGTTAATATTTCTTCTTCAATCAGATAGATAAGCAGCCAATTTGGCTGGATATGGCATTCACGGTATCCTTTGTAATTGCCGATTAATTCATGGTCTTTGTGCTTTGCTTCCAGTGGAATTCGATTTTTTAATCGTTCTACAATATCTTCCAGCAGGGAAATATTCAGCCCTCTTTTTACTGCAAGCCGCAAGCCTTTTTTAAATCGGGATGAATATTTAATTTTCAATGTCATCATTTAAAATCTCCCTGAACATTTCCTTGACATCGGTATAAGATTTAACGGTTGGATCGCGACTGATTTTTCGCGCTTCTTCCATGGCTTCAAGGACTTCCGGCTTAAATTCCCGGCTTTCTTCTGGATACTTTATTTCAAATGGTATCCCTTTTTTTAAGATAACTTGCTTTAAAAAGATATTGATTGCTTCGGATAAATTTAGCCCTAAGCCTTCTAAAAGCTTGACGGCTTCTTTTTTTGTATTTTCTTCGATTCGTATTTGTGTAGGTATAGTGGCGGACATATGGCGTTTCCTCCTTTTTGCTATATTTTACTACAATAAGTATACGATGTCAACCTATAGTCTTACAAATGCATGGACTGAATGGATGGCAGATTTTATGAAAAAGCGAATGTTTGCTCATCTGGGATAGGGAGAAGCAATAGAAGCATTGACGGACAATAATCTGCAAACAAAGCTCCTGTGAATTTGTAAGAGAATTGTAATGTAAATTTTGCCATGATATGGTAAACTATAAATAAAAATATTATGTTATACTGGTAAAATAGAGAGAAATTTCGGAACATTGAGGAAAAAGCAGGGGAATAATCGTTATAAAGGAAAGGCAGAATACCCGAAGAAAGGACAAGGAGGGCGCAAACATGGCGGAAACCCGGATTTTAGTGGTGGATGATGAGAAAGAGATTGCAGACTTAATTGAGATTTATTTGGTAAGTGACGGATATAAAGTGCTGAAGGCGGACAATGCGGAGGAGGGCTTGGAAATCCTTGGGAAGGAGGATGTTCACCTGGTGCTTTTAGACATTATGATGCCGGGGATGAACGGGCTGGAGATGTGCAAAAAGATCCGGGAGACCAACAATATCCCCATTATCATGCTCAGCGCCAAGTCTACGGATTTAGATAAGATTTTAGGCCTGGGGACAGGGGCAGACGACTATGTGACCAAGCCCTTCAATCCCCTGGAGCTGACGGCCAGGGTGAAGTCCCAGCTGCGCCGGTACACCCAGCTTAACCCCAACAGCAGTGTCCACGAGTCAGGGAAAAATGAGATTTCCATCCGGGAGCTGACCATTAATAAGGACAACCATAAGGTTACGGTGGATGGGGAGGAAATTAAACTGACGCCCATCGAGTTTGATATTTTATATCTCCTGGCCTCTAATCCGGGCCGGGTGTTCAGCACGGATGAAATTTTTGAAAATGTGTGGAATGAAAAGGTTTACGAGGCGAATAATACGGTTATGGTACATATCCGCCGCCTGAGAGGGAAGATGAAGGAGGATGCCAGGAAGAATAAGATTATCACAACGGTATGGGGAGTAGGGTATAAGATTGAAAAATAAGGATATGAGCAGGCGGTTTTACGGGCGCATGGCGGCCAATATCGGCTACAGCGCCTTGATTGCCTGCATGATGGAAATTTTTCTGGTTACGAATCTTTCCATTATTTCCAGGTATTTAAGCGAGCAGGGGAAGGAAAGCCGCCTGCTTCGCTTTTTGACCTGGGAGCAGGAAGGCATTGTGGGGATCCTCGTTTGCGTGCTTTTGGGGATCCTGGTATTTTCGGCGTCGTTTTTATTTCTGCAGCATAAATCCATGGTCTATATGGGGAAAATTTCCGCGGCGGTGCAAAATATTTCCCAGGGGGACTTAAATACTTCCATTGAGGTGGTGGGGGACGACGAGTTTTCCGCCATGGCGGCAAACTTAAATAAGATGGTAGGGGATATCCGGGAGCTGATGGACCGGGAACGGGAGTCAGAGAAAACGAAAAATGAGCTGATTACCAATATCGCCCATGATTTGCGCACGCCCCTGACTTCCATCATCGGATATTTGGAGCTTTTGTCCGGGGAGAAGGGGGAATCCCTTCCCCGGGATATGGAAAGGAAATATATCGGCATCGCGTATGTTAAGGCCAAACGGCTGGAAAACTTAATTGAGGATTTATTCGGCTTTACGAAAATGACCTATGGGAAGGTAGCCATGAAGGTGGCTCCCGTGGATATTATTAAGCTTCTGGAGCAGCTTTTGGAGGAGTTTTATCCCAGCTTTGCCGATAAAAACCTGGTCTATGAGCTAAAATCCAATGTGGCAGGCCAGGTGATTACCGCCGACGGAAATCTCCTGGCCCGTCTTTTTGATAATCTGATCAATAATGCCATCAAGTACGGCGCTGAGGGAAAGCGGATTCTGGTAAGGGTTCATGCCACGGAAGAAATTGTCACCGTGTCGGTGACGAATTACGGTTATGTGATCCCGGAGGAAGATATCCCGCTGCTGTTTAATAAATTTTACCGGGTGGAACAGTCCCGGTCGTTGGCCACCGGAGGCACAGGCCTGGGGCTGGCTATCGCAAAAAACATCGTGGATATGCACGGTGGGATTATCCAGGCATCCAGCGGCTTAAGCGGAACTACCTTTACCGTAAAGCTGAAGGTAAATTTTGATTTAAACAAGGAAAATTTTGGAAAGATTCGGTGAAATCTTATGAGGCTGCAAAGACAAATCCAGGCAAGGGCTGCGGCACTTGCCATTCTTTCGTTTCTCCTTCTTTTCCCAGGAAAATTGGCCTGGGCGGCGGAAGGGGGACTGCCCTTGTGGGCAGAAAGCCGTTTTGCCGGCCAGGCGGATGAGGCCGGGAGAGCCGAGGGGTGGCCGGACGCAAAAGAGGCAGAGGCGGTAAATGCCGCCTACGGCTATAAAAACGCCCCGGTAGCCATGGAAGCCAGCTACGGCTATGATAATATGGCTAAGGGAGGGCGGTATCTCCCGGTTTACGTTACCCTTAAAAACCAGCGGAAGGAAGTTTTTAACGGGAGCCTTATGGTAAAGAGCAGGGAATCGGATTTAGATATTTATGAATATGAATATCCGGTTGCGCTGGAGGGCGAGGAAGCCGTCCAGATTAACTTAAACATCCCCTTAGGTCTTAGAAGCGATCAGATGTATGTAAAGCTTTACGATTCGCAGCGGAACCAGATCTTGCAGAAACGGTTAAAGATCAACTTCCGCCAGGACACGCCGGAGCTTTTGATCGGCACATTAAGCGATTCCCAGGATAAACTGGAATATTTGGATGATGTGGGGATCCGTTCCAGCACCTTGCGCACCAGGACCTGCGCCATGGTGGCGGGGAGCATTCCCCAGCAGGCGGCGGGCTTAGATCAGCTGGACGTGCTGCTAATCACTAATTATGACACCCGCCGGTTAAATGCCGGGCAGGCCGATACCATCCGGGAGTGGGTCAGCCGGGGCGGGATTTTGCTCCTGGGAACCGGGGCTGCCGGGCAGGAGGCGGTGGAAGCTTTCCTGGAAAATGAACTGGAGGGGGAGCTTTCGGAGCCGAAGGAGCGGACGGTAAATATGGGGGACGAGTTTGCCCTCTATGGGGCGGCGGATGTAAGGATCCCCCTGATGACTACGGAAGTAAAGGTAAAAGGAGGCACGCTGGTGCTTTCCGGGGACGGTTTCCCGGTGATTACTTCCCTAGTTCGTGGGAAAGGGATTATCGCGGTAGCGGCCTATGATTTTTGCGATATCGGCAGCTTTTGTGAGGAGCATGGGTATGTGGATAAGATGTTTACCCGGCTTTTGGGGGATGAGCGGATACAGGAATTGGCCGAGTATCTTTACGACGGCGGGAACAGCCTGTATTGGAAGGCACAGAATATGCTGAATTTCGGATCCGCAGGCAGGCTTCCCAAGATATCTTTGTATGCGGTGGTGATTTTCAGCTATATCCTGCTGGCAGGCCCTGGGCTGTACTTTTTCTTAAAGCAAAGGGGGATGCGCCGCCGTTATGGAAGTTTTGTCATCCTGCTTTCTTTTTGCTGCAGCGGTATGCTTTACCTGATGGGCAGCCGCACCCGGTTTGAGAATCCGTTTTTCCAGTATGCATCTGTGCGGGAATATTCCCAGGATGCCATTGTTTCTTCCACGTATATGAATATGCGCACGCCTTACAATAAGCCTTACTGGGTGGATTTGGACAGCGCTTATGACATCCGTCCCCTGGTGCGCCCGGCGGGGCAGGATTATGCAAGGCGTACCCAGTTTACCGGGGAGGAAAAGGCGAACGTAAATGTCCGCTATGGAACGGAAGAACCCCGCCTGTCTATGGAGAACGTGGAGGTTTTCTCTCCGAATTATTTCCGGCTGGAAAAACGGGAAGAAAACCAGGAGCATCTGGAGCTTACCGGCGTGGTTTCCTGTTTTGGGGGCAAGCTTACCGGCTCCATTACTAATGGGCTGGGGATTGATTTGGAGCAGGGGGCAGTGCTGTGCGCTAACCATATCGTCCTTTTGGATTCTGTCCGGGCAGGGGAAACGGTCGTTTTAGACGATCTGCCTACCCTTTCCTACCCGGTAGCCAGCTCCTTTGCGGTGGCTGACTGGGTGGCAGGGGGATATCGGTTTGAAAAAGCGGATCTTTCTTCAAAGGCATACATGGATTCCTTAAAGCGGTCGAACCTTTTGGGCTTTTACCTGGATAATTTCCTTTCCGGCTACCAGCATAGAGCCAGGGTGGTTGCCTTTGCCGCCGGCAAAGAGCAGGATGGCTTCCTTTTGGATACCGGATATGAATCGGATGGGCTTACCATGTATACGGCTCTGGTGGACACAGACTACCAGAAGGGAAATCAGGTTTACCGGACGCTGGCGGAATTCCAGGCAGAAGCGGTGAATGGGATATACAGCGCCAGGAACAATACGATGGACGGGCTGTCTCCCCTTACCCTGGAGTATTCCCTGGGCCAGGAGCTGAAAATTGAGAAGCTGTCCCTGGTTTCCGTGTCCGAGGAATTTTCGGGGAATCCCAGGTATAGCGGGCTGGCAGTGTTCGACGGGGATATCTATTTTTATAATTACGAAACGGAGAACTTCGATAAGATGGACAGGGGCCAAAAAGAGTTTATCAGCTGGCAGCTGGAGCCCTATCTTTCTTCGGAAAACCAGATTACCATAAAATATGCTTATGATACGCCTCAGGACTATACCCTGGCTCTTTCCCTGCCGGTGCTTGCGGTGACAGGGAGTAAGCGGTAGAAGACACCCTGGGAACGGAGGAAAACCATGCTTCAAATCAAAAATCTGCGGAAGGCATATGGGAAGTACCAGGCGCTTGACGGTTTGTCCATGGAAGTGAAGGAGGGCGCCCTGTATGGCTTCGTCGGCCCTAACGGGGCGGGAAAGACCACTACCATAAAGATCCTTGCGGGGCTTTTGGCGGCAGACAGCGGCCAGGTGCTCCTTGACGGGGAGAATGCCTTGGGGCGCGGCCGAAAGCTGAAAGGGAAGATCGGCTATGTGCCGGATGAGTTTGGAACGTATGATAACCTGAAGGTAAGGGAATATATGGAATTTTTTGCCTCCTGCTACGGCATGGAGGGGCTGGTGGCCAGGAACCGGTGCAGCCTGCTTTTGGAGCAGGTGGGGCTGGAGGACAGGATGGATTTTTACGTGGACGGCCTTTCCAGGGGGATGAAGCAGCGGCTTTGCCTGGCTCAGGCGCTGATCCATGATCCGCCGCTTTTGGTGCTGGATGAGCCTTCCTCCGGCCTGGATCCGAAAACCAGGCTGGAGTTTAAGGAATTGATTTTGGAGCTGAATGAACAGGGGAAAACCGTGCTGCTCAGCTCCCATGTGCTTTCGGAACTGGCGCAGATGTGTTCGGATATCGGGATCATTGACCAGGGAAAGCTGATCTTAAGCGGGAGCATCAGGGAGATAATGGAACGGGTGGATCAATCTAATCCGCTGATCATTACGGTTTACAAAAATATGGAAAAAGCCATGGCGATCCTGCGCAGCCACGGCTGCGTTCGGACGATCTCCATCAAGGATAACCGCTTGTCCGTAGGGTTTGCGGGGGATGCCCAGGATGAAGCCCTTCTCCTGCAGCAGATGATAGACGCGGATGTGCTGGTAAACGAATTTTTCCGGCAGCCGGGAAACTTGGAAACGCTATTTATGCAGATCACGGATCACGGGGAAAAGGAGGTGCTGCTGTATGAGGGGAAACCCGGTTTATAGGCGGGAAAGGAAAGTCAGCAGCCGAAGCATCCGCCTTCCGCTGATTATGCTTACCTTTAACGGCATCCTGGCTTTTGTTGCCCTGCTAAATATGTATTCCATGTCCGCCCAGGCTCAGGTGACGGCGGAAATCCAGTATTCCGGGTTCCTGGAATTAT
This sequence comes from Lachnospiraceae bacterium, assembly GCA_910575565.1. Classification (GTDB taxonomy): domain Bacteria; phylum Bacillota; class Clostridia; order Lachnospirales; family Lachnospiraceae; genus Caccovicinus. Next base: position 79,296 of record CAJTFL010000008.1, read on the forward strand.
ACGTATTTGTGGCGCTGATTGAATTTTTGATGCTGTTTTTCATTATGCCGGCGCTGACGGCAGGCAGCATCAGCGGGGAGAGGGAAAGGAAAACCTTGGATTTGATGCTGGTAACGCAGATGACTCCCGGAGAAATTGTGTTTGGGAAACTGTTTTCCTCCATGCAAAGCATGGTTCTTCTGGTGATTTCCAGCTTCCCGGTGTTTTTCCTGGTGTTTGTGTACGGCGGGATCCAGATCAAGGATTTAGGCCTTTTGTTTTTGCTGTACCTGGTAGTGGCGCTCCTTTCGGCAAGCTTCGGCATTTGCTTTTCCGCCCTCTGCAGACGTTCCGCCATAGCTACGGCCATGTCCTATGGGTTTTTAGGCCTGCTATTGGTAGGAACCTATGCGGTCAATGCCCTTATCTGGTCGATGGTTCAGATGGGGGCGGCCAGATATGCCAACCAGGTGGGGTCCATGGCCTTCCAGGTGAATTCAGGGGGCTTCTTTTATCTGCTGCTGCTGAACCCTGCCTTAACGTTTTACCAGGTGATCAGCGGCCAGGTAGGCAGCCGGGAGGCCTCGTCCCTGCTTTTGAAATGGTTTGGGAACCGAGTGCCTAACCCGGTGTTAAATGCATGGATTCCGGTGAGCATCGGGCTGCAGTGCCTTTTGGCGGTGGTGTTTTTGCTGGTGGCCGTGCGGGCGGTGGATCCTATGGCAGGAAGGAAAATTAAAAAGAAAGGATGAGTCACACTTTGTCCCTGCCCACATATGATATAGTACAACCATATAAAAAAGGAGTTCAATCATATGTGTATATTAGGAAGATGTAATTGTTTATGCGGATGCTTAAGGAGCTGCGGAAGCTGCGGAAATAGGTGCGGCTGCGGAAGCAATACTACGTGTGGCTGCGGAAGCAATACTTCCTGCGGCTGTGGCTGTGGCAACAGAAATAATACCAGCTGCGGGTGCGGCTGCGGAAGCAATACTTCCTGCGGCTGTGGCTGCGGCAACAGAAATAATACCGGCTGCGGCTGCGGAAGCAATACTTCCTGCGGCTGTGGCTGCGGCAACAGGAACAATACCGGCTGCGGCTGCGGAAGCAATACTTCCTGTGGCTGTGGCTGCGGAAGCAATACCAGCTGTGGTTGTGGCTGTATTCCGATTTGCCCGCCTGTGGCAAGCCCCTACGGCCAGGGGGACAATAATGGATGCGGCTGTTCAGGCAGCGAGCCAGCCTGCCCTGGGGACAGCGTGTACTAGGCAGCCGGTAAGGCATTAGGAGAAAACCGGCAGGCGTTTTTGCCTGCCGGGATGGAAAGATAGGAATCAGTATGTTAATGAGCCTGAAAATTCCTTAAGGAAGCTGGGTGGCTTCCTTGAGGAAGGGCCAAGCCGCTTGCTAATTGCGGATAGGGGAAAACGGCTGCTTAAGGCGCGTGGAATAGAGCGATTAAGCAGTCGTTTTTTATGAAAAATATACCGTGATAACCGTGCCTTTTTCCGGGATGCTTTCAACACGGATTTTCCCGTTATGGATTTTCGCGGCGTGTTTTACGATGGAAAGGCCAAGACCCGTTCCGCCTACCGCCCTGGAATGGTTTTTGTCTACCCGGTAGAACCGTTCAAAAATGCGCTCATGGTATTCCGGCGGGATACCGATGCCGGTATCTGCAACCGCAAGGAGGATGCCGTCGTGTTCTTTTCGGACCGTTATGGAAACTTTTCCGTTCCTATGGTTATACTTAATTCCATTGTCGCCAAGATTATAGATCATGCCGTAAAGGAGCTGGGGTATTCCCTTAAGAACGGCAGAGGAGCCGGACAGCGTTAAAGCGACGCCAGCGTCCCTTGCCTCCGGCATCAGGCTTTGCATGGCTCTTTGGGCCAGCTCGTAAAGGTCGGTCGTTTCCCGGGGCATATCTTTTGCACCCTCGTCAAGGCGGGATAAGCTGATGATATCCTCCACAAGCCGTACCATGCGCTGGGCTTCGTCATAGATTTTTCCGGCAAAGGGGATCCGGTCCTCTTCCTTCACCAAGTCATTCTTCAAAAGCTCGGCATAGCCTAAAATGCAGTGAAGGGGGGTTTTCAGCTCGTGGGAAACATTGGCGGTAAATTCACGGCGCATCTTTTCCGCATTTTCTTCCTCGGTGATGTTAAAAAAGAACAGCGCGGTTCCTCTGGCAGTATCCTGGGAAGCGATGGGGCTGGCATCAACGCGGTAGGTTTCCCCGTGAATCCGGATAATTTGTTCCCCAGGCGCTCCGTTTAATGCTTTGGAAAGGATTTCTTCCAGGCCAAGGCCCTGGGTTAAAAACAGGATATCCGCGCCAATGCAGTCTGTCCTGGTATCCAGCAGCTTTTTGGCGGAAGCGTTCATGGTGAGGATTTTTCCCCTTTGGTTTAACAGGATCATGCCTTCATTCATGCAGCTGATAATGGTATTTCGTTCGGTTTCCCTTTGGAGAAGCAGGGCCTTTTGGCTTTGCAGCTGCTTTTGCTGGCGGTCGATGCGCTGTAAGAAGGGAGCCAGCTCGTCGTATGCATTGTTGGATAAAGGGTGATCAAGGTCGATTTCATTTAGGGGCATGACAATTTTTTTGGAAACCCGGACGGCCAATGCGATGGAAATGGCCAGCGCAATGGCAAAGATTACGCAGACTGGCTGTGCCATGCCCAGAAGGAGGATGAAAATTGAATTTTGGGAGAGGGAAAGCCGCAGGATTGTGCCGTCGGCAAGCTTTTGGGCGGAATAAAGGGAGCGTTCTGTCAAGGTGGCAGAATACCGTTTGCTTTCCCCATACCCCTCGGCGATGGCTTTCTGTACCTCTTCCCTCTCCAAATGGTTTTCCATATTTGCGGTGTCAGATTCGCTGTCATAGAGGACATTGCCCCTGCCATCGATCCAGGTGATGCGGCAGTCCTTCACCTCAAGATGCTGGAAATACCCAATGCCTTCATTGGCAACGCCCTGGGCGGCAAGGCTGGTCTGCATTTTTAGCTGCGCCTGTCCGATGCTGGAAAAATACTCATACAGCACGCCCATAATCAAAATGGCGGAAGCTAAGAAAACCACAAGGGCCGCCAGGCAGATAGAATGGAAAATACGTTTGGTCATGGCTTCTCCTTTATCCGATACCCTACGCCCCGGACAGTTTCGATATAGTCTTTGCATTCCCCCAGCTTCATCCTAAGCGTGCCGATGTGAACATCTACAGTCCGGGTTTCGCCGGTGTAGGCTATCCCCCATATCAGCTCAAGAAGCTGTTCGCGGGTAAAAACCCGTCCGGGATTTTCCAAAAATAAGCAAAGCAGCTGATACTCCTTTAAGGTCAGCTGGGCAGGCACATTGTGGACGAAAACGGTGTGGGTTTCCTGGTTTAATGCCAAATGGCCAAGAGCCAGGCGCTTTATGGGCTCAGCCGGGCGCACACGCCGCAGAACGGCCTTGATCCGGGAAAGCATTTCCATCATGCCGAAAGGCTTTGCCAGGTAGTCGTCTGCGCCAAGATCAAGGCCGATTACCTTGTCGTATTCCGTCCCCTTTGCAGTGGCCATAATAATGGGGATGCTTTTTGTGGCTGGCTGCATCCGCAGCTTTTTCAGCAGGGAAAGGCCGTCTTCGCCGGGAAGTATGATATCCAGCATAATCAGCTGAGGCGTTTCTGCCTGAAGGGCGTCAATAAGGTCTTTGCCGCAGGCAAAGCCTTTTGCCTCAAATCCGGCAGAGCTTAAGGTATAAAGCATTAAATCACGGATGGATTGCTCATCCTCCACGCAAAAAATCATTGTTTGTGTGCACCCCTTTCCGCATTAAATGGCTTTCGGCATACGTTTGCGGCAATAGAATATTCTGATGCCAATCATACCATAGAATCCCTGCCAGATCAACGGGAGGAAGACCTTGGACAAACGGCCCGGAATTTGATATAATAGGATACCATATATACAAAAATCCAGTTTTATGCAAGGAGAGGATAGATATGTTAAAAATCGGCTGCCACCTGTCTTCTGCCAAGGGCTTTGAGGCCATGGGGAAATCGGCGGTTTCCATACAGGCGAACACCTTCCAGTTTTTTACCAGGAATCCCAGGGGGAGCAGGGCAAAGGCGATTAAGGAGGAGGATGTGGAACGCTTCCTGGCCTTGGCTGCCAGGGAAGGGATTTCCCCCATCCTGGCCCATGCCCCGTATATTTTAAATGCCTGCGCAAAGGATGGGCATTTGCGGGATCTGGCCAGGGATACGATGGCGGATGATTTAAGGCGGATGGAATACACCCCGGGAAACCTGTATAATTTCCATCCCGGCTGCCACGTGGGGCAGGGCATGGAGGCGGGCGTCAGTTACATTGCCGGGATGCTCAATGGGATTTTAACCCCGGGGCAGCATACAATAATGCTTTTGGAAACCATGGCGGGGAAAGGGAGCGAGGTTGGAGGGCGCTTTGAGGAGCTAAGGGAGATCTTGGATCGGGTGGAGCAAAAGGAGTATGTGGGCGTTTGCCTGGATACCTGCCATGTCTGGGATGCGGGGTACGATATTAAGGATCATTTAGATGAGGTGATTGGGGAATTTGACCGGGTGATCGGGCTGGATAAGCTGAAAGCCATTCATTTAAACGACAGCATGAACCCGCTGGGATCTAAGAAGGATCGGCACGCACGGATTGGGGAGGGGCATATTGGATACCAGGCTCTGGCTTGTGTGGTGTGCCATCCGGTTTTCAGGGAGCTTCCCTTTTACCTGGAAACACCCAATGAGCTGGACGGGTATGCCAGGGAAATTGCAATGATGCGTAAGGCCTGGGAAGAAACGGATTAGGCTCTGGCCTGGACAAATGTCCGGCCAAAGATTATAATCATGGTGAGGAAGGGGGGGATGGCCTTGGGCGAGACAATGATTATCGGTTTGCTGGCGGTTATCCTGGCATCGGGGGTTATTTTGTATGTGAAAATCCGAAGGAAGCTGCGCATGATTTCCAGGCTGGCTTTTGGGACGGATTCTTTTATTGAAGGGATACGCAGCCAGGAAGACCGTTTGGCGACTACGCCAAAATCTGTGTCAGGGATGACCAGCCTTTGCCTGCCGCAGATCCAGCGGGATTTCCCGGAATTTTCCTTAGATGAGTTTGTCCAGCGGGCGGAAAATCAGCTAAAGGCCAGCCTGACAGCGATAGAAACCCAGGATCTGGGGCGGTTAAGCCAGGCTTCCCAGGATTTGAAAGATCAGATTAGCCTGCGGATTGAGGATGGCCAGAGAAGGGGAATGCGGGAGCATTTCCAAAAGATTAAGGTGCATCGGACGGAGATTGCCCGATACCAGAAGCGGGAAGGCTGCTGCGTGATTACGCTTCAGTCGGCGGTGGAGCATGAGCACTGGGAGGAAGGGCCTGGCGGACAGCAGCCAGCCAAGTCAGGATCCCGTATGGTGCAGACCCGCTATAATATGGAATTTATGTATGTCCAGGATCCGGAAAAGCTGCTTCCTGGGCAGACGGCAGCGGCAGTGATCTGCCCCCAGTGCGGTGCTCCGGTTAACCGTTTGGGGAGCAAATTCTGCGAGTACTGCGGCTGCGGAATAGAGCCGATTAATCTTCGGGTCTGGTCGTTAAACCGGATCCAGGAGAGCTGAAAATAAATCTTTTTTAAAAGGAGGAAGAATATGGGAATCATAAGGGCGGCGGCGCAGGCCATAGGCGGATCCTTTGCCGATCAGTGGCTTGAGGTGATTGAGCCAGGCAATATGGGGGAAAGAACCGTATTTGCAGAAGGGGTGAAAACCAGGAAGGGTGCGAATGTTAAAGGGACGGATCGGACGGTTTCCAACGGTTCAGTGATCCATGTGTATCCCAACCAGTTTATGATGCTGGTGGATGGCGGCAAGGTTGTGGACTATACGGCGGAGGAAGGGTACTATATGGTGAATAATTCTTCCCTGCCGTCTCTGTTTAACGGCCAGTTTGGCGATAGCTTAAAGGAATCCTTTAACCGGATCCGGTATGGAGGGATGACGCCTACTCTTCAGCGGGTGTTTTACATAAATCTCCAGGAGATAAAAGGGCTGAAGTTTGGAACCAGGAATCCCATTAATTATTTTGATAATTTTTATAATGCGGAGCTGTTTTTAAGGGCGCACGGCACATATTCTGTTAAGATTACCGATCCCCTGCTGTTTTACGCAGAGGTCATCCCGAAAAATGCAGGCCAGGTGGAGATGGATTCCATCAATGAACAGTATCTGTCCGAGTTTTTAGAGGCTCTTCAAAGCTCCATTAACCAAATGTCGGCGGACGGCATTCGGATTTCCTATGTGGCCTCAAAGGGCCGGGAGCTGGGCAAATACATGGCGGATGTGCTGGATGAGGACTGGCGCAGGATGCGGGGCATGGAGGTGCAGTCGGTAGGCGTAGCCAGCATTTCCTACAATGAAGAATCCCAGAAGTTAATCAACCTGCGCAACCAGGGCGCGATGCTCAGTGATCCCACGATCCGGGAAGGCTATGTGCAGGGCGCCATTGCGGAAGGGCTGCGCAGCGCCGGTTCAAATTCCAACGGAGCCATGGCCGGCTTTATGGGCATGGGCATGGGAATGCAGGCCGGAGGCGGATTTATGGGCGCGGCCTCGGCGGCGAATATGCAGCAGATGCAGATGAATCAGGGCCAGATGGCAGGGGGCGCGTATCCAGGCGGCCAGGGGCAGATGGCAGGAGGCGCGTATCCAGGCGGCCAGGGGCAGATGGCAGGAGGCGCGTATCCAGGCGGCCAGGGGCAGATGGCAGGAGGCGCGTATCCAGGCGGCCAGGGCCAGGCGGCAGGAGGCAGCGCATCCGGTTCGGGAAACGGATCCCCTGCCCAGGGTCAGGCGGGCTGGACCTGTGGCTGCGGCACGGTGAATACGGGGAAATTCTGCAGTGAATGCGGCAGCCCAAGGCCGGCGGCAAGCTGGACTTGCAGCTGCGGTACGGTGAACACAGGGAAATTCTGCAGCGAGTGCGGGAAGCCCAGAGGATAATAGGGGATGGCAGCGATTACATTTAAGTGTCCCAATTGCGGGGGCGGCCTGGTCTTTAACCCGGAAACCCAGCAGTATAAGTGCGAATTCTGCCTGTCGCAGTTTGGCTTAAAGGAGCTTAAGGAATGGGAGGCGGGCTTAAAAGCCCAGGATGACAAGGAGCGTAAGGGGCAGGGGGAAGGGCAGGAAGGCGTTGGCCTGGGAGAAAAGGAAGAAAGCCGGGCGGTGGTATACCACTGCCCCAGCTGCGGGGCGGAGATTGTTACAGATGAGACAACAGCGGCTTCTTTCTGCTATTACTGCCATAACCCGGTTGTGCTGGAAGGACGCCTGGATGGCCGTTTCAGCCCGGATTACGTAGTTCCCTTTGCCATTGACCGGAAAAAGGCGGAGGAAATATTCAGGCAGTGGATCCGCGGCAAGCGGTACGTCCCTGCCGGATTTTACTCGGAACAGCAGATTGCGTCCATGACTGGCGTTTACTTTCCTTACTGGCTTTACCGCTGTAATGTAGAGGGGAAGATGGAGGCAGAAGGGATGAAGCTGCGGGTATGGGATGCAGGAAATCTGCGGTACACGGAAAAAAAGACGTACCATATCAGCCGCAGCGGTCAGATGCCGGTAAAGGACGTGGCCCGCAATGCGCTGAAAAAAGCCAATGCCAAGCTTTCCGCCGGTGTCCTTCCCTTTACGCCGGATGGCCTTCAGCCTTTCCATATCGGCTACCTTACCGGCTTCCAGGCGGAAAAGCGGGATATGGAAAAGGAGCAGATTAAAGAAGCGGTGGAGAGGGAGGTAAAGGATCTTGCGGTATCCAATTTGAAGGGAAGCGCCTCCGGCTATTCCGGCCTGCGGGTGCAGCAGCTGACGGCTCAAATCCGGGATGCGTCCTGGCATTACGGCTTGTTTCCTGTGTGGACGCTGACCTACAAAAGCCCTAGAAATGGGAAAATTTACTATTTTGCTTTAAATGGGCAGACCGGAAAGGTGTGCGGTGAGCTTCCGGTGGATGGGAAAAAGCTGCTCTTTTTGTTTTTGTCGGTTTTTTCCCCGCTGATGGCCCTGCTTTTGGTTTTGGGGTATATGATATAAGCAGGGAGGGCAAGGCGGGGAGAAGCCGTATGCCATAAGGTGTTTTTTCGGTGCGCAAGGAGGATGGGCGATGGAGATTAAAGAAAGATGCCGCCGGGGGGCTTTCTTGGCAGTGTGGGCGGCAGCGCTGGTTTTCTGGCTTTTGCTTTCCGGCCTTGGCCTTCAGCCGGCCTTGGGGGCAGGGAAGGCCCAGGAGCCGGAGCGGGTATTTGACTATGCCGGGATATTTGCGGAAGGGGAAAAGGATCTTTTGGAGGAAACCATAACCCAGCTTCGGGAAGAGATGAAGGCGGAGGTTGTGGTGCTGACCGTTAAGGAAGCTGGCGGGCGGTCTGCCCAGGAGGTTGCAGACGGGTTTTATTTTGATCAGGGCTTCGGGGAGGCTTACCACGAGAATGGGATCCTGATGCTGGTGGATATGGATAACCGGGAACTGTACTTAGGGACGTATGGTTCCATGATCCGCGTCCTGACCGATAAGCGGATTGAACGTATCCTGGATAAGGTTTACGCTGCCGCTGCCAGCGGACAGTATGGGCAGGCGGCTCTGGCTGGGATTTCGGAGGCTGGTGAATATTTTCGCAAGGGGATCCAGTCTAACCAGTATATTTACGATACGGAAACAGGGAAGATTAGCCGTTACCGTTCCATCCGCTGGTACGAAGCTTTGTTTGCCCTTGCTGCCAGCGGGGCGGTGGCGGGGCTTGCATGCCTGGGGGTGGTGCGGCAGTACCGCATGGAGGAGCCTTACAGGGAAGGAGAACGGCTGGCTTATCGCACGGACTGCCAGTTCCGTTTCCAAAACCCTAAGGATACCCTGGTGAATACCCTGGTTACCCATGTGGTGATTCCCAGAGATCCCCCGCAAAGCGCAGGGGGGCGGGGCGGCGGCTTTTCCGGCCGAAGCTCCACCCACAGTTATGGCGGACATCAGGCAGGGGGCGGAGGAAGGAAATTTTAAATGTGATTGATCAGCAGGCAGAGGCTTAGGCCAAGGAGCGTAGGGATTAGGGCCGCGGCTGCGGCCCATTTCCAGCTCCCGCTTTCCCTGCGGATAGCGCTTAAGGCCGGAAGGCAGGGGCAGTGAAACAAGGTAAGCACGAAGGCTGAAAGGGCGGTGCGCCTGTTCCAGCCCCAGGCGGCAAGGAAGGAAGCAAGCTCTGTCCCGGAGGCGGGGCTTAAGGGCCAGGCTCCAAAAGCAGCCGTGCTTTTGCCGGACAGGCATAAGTATATGGCAAGGCTTAAGGGCCAGGTAAGTTCATTGGCAGGGCATCCAAGGAGGAAGGCGGCAAGGAGCACCCCGTCCAGTCCGATTAGGCGGGCGGCAGGATCTAACAGGCTGGCAAGGTGGGTCAAAAGGGAAAGACCATTGAGAAAGGTGTGTCCAAGACACCAGATCAGGATGCCTGCCGGGATGGCCGCCATGGCTGCTTTGCCAAGAAGGAAGCAGATGAAGTCTCCTGCCTGGCATAGCACAGGCTTTAGCAAGGGGCGGCTAAGGGCAGGAAGCTCTAAAAGGAAGAAGGAGGGCTGCCCCTTAAAAATTGTGGCGGACAGAAGGAAGGTGCAGCTAAGGGCCGCCAGGATTCCTGGCAGGAGCAGTGCAGGAAACAGGGGAAAAGCAGTTTGTCCAGGGTTTCCCCCTTCTGGGAAAAGGAGGGAAGGGAAGGCGGCAGGGCTTAAAGGGCTATGGCGGCCAAGGGTGAGGCTTAAGGAAAACAGAATAAGCAGCGCAGGAATGCGCCCGCCGCACGGAAGCAGGGTATTTGCAAGAAGCGCAGGCAGGCGTTTTGTTTTGCCCTCCAGGGCGCGGCAGGCAGGCACGCCGGCCATATGGCAGTGGGCGCCCATAGCCATGGCGGCGCATTGCTTTCCGCAGCCGCCGCACCGGGTCATCATGGGATCGGCGTGGAAGGAGAAGCGGGGAAGGAAGCCGGATTCCTCAAAAAGGAAAAAAAGGGGCATGGAAAGAACCAGGGAAGGAAGCATGGCGGAAAACACGCAGGCTAACGGGAGGAAGATCCCCCTGAGGAAAAAATCGGCAAAAAGGGGAGGGAGGCGGAGGACGGCAAGGCATTCCGCCAGCAGATATTCCGCCTGGAAAAAAGCACCGATAAGCTTTTCAGAGGAAAGGCTCACGGCGGCAAATGCCGGATAAAACAGGGCAAGGAAGGAAAGGATACATAAGGCTGGCCCCAGGCATGGGCAGGAAAAGCCCTTGTCCAGAAGGCGTTCAGGCAGGCCGTAACAGCTTTTGGAAAAGCTTATGGTTTCGTCTGCCAATTTCCCAGGGGAAAAGTCCAGGCAGTCGTAGGAAAAACGGCGCTTCCTGGCGTAAGCGATGGCGGCCTTTACATCATCTGCGGCGGTGCGGGGATTAAAGCAGGGAACGACCGGAAGCTGCAGCACGTCCTCAAGAAGGTTAAAATCGATGGAAATTCCCAAAGTCTTCAGCTTGCCGCAGTGGGTCAGGCAGAAAACAATGGGGATGGCATGATCCTTTACCAGGCTGTCCTTAGTAAGCCGGGACAGCAGCCCAAGGCCCTGCTCTGCGTATCTGGCGTCCCAGGCCAGCAAAATGACATCCGGCAAAGGGCAAGGTGCATTGTCCCCGGCAGGCCGGTCCTGGAAAAGGAGATCATCCAGGCCTTCCGAAAAGAGGGCGATGGGAAAGTGGCGCACCTGATAAGGCTGCTCCATATAGGTGTAGGCAGAGGCTAAGTTTCTGGGTCTTAAGGTGATACAAAAGCATCCCTGGGCCTGGCGGTCAATGAGGCTCACCATAACGGGACTTTGCCCTTGCCTGGAGGATTGATCCATGTTTTCGCCTCCCGTTTTTGTGTTTTCGTTTTCTATAGGGTATGCGGCAGGGCTTGTGGGAGTTTCCCCTGGAGGAAAAGAAAAATTACAAAAATTTCCAGAAATGAGGCAAAGAAAAATGGAAGCAAGGAGGCTCGAACTCCTGACCTTTCGCGTGTGAGGCGAACGCTCATCCCGGCTGAGCTATGCTTCCATCTTTTATCATTTTACCACGTTCTGAAAAATAGTCAATGGGTAATTTGCCTGATTTGGTATCTTTTTCCGAAAATTTATGGTATAGTTAGTAATATTGCAGAGGGATTTAGTGAACGGAGAACATAGCTTATGATAGAATCAGAACAGTATTTAGCGGAATATTACCAAAACTTGTTTTTTGGCAATGTGAATAAACGTTACCGGGCGATGACCTTAGCGGAGGTGCGCAAGCGCTGCCAGAAATTAAACCGCCAGAGTTTAGACGGGATTGAAAAGGCGAATGAGTTAAGCGATGTCCATGCCATGCTGTCCAAGGTGTGTGCCTACTTAATGCGCAAGGAGGAAACCGCGCCCCAGGAGCAGCAGGCCCAAGTGCAGGAGTGGATCGGGAAGATGAAGGAATTCTGCGGGGCGCTGGCGGCAAAGGATCTGGAATTTTTGCCGGATTTGGAGGAAGGGGAGCTGGTGCAGGTGCTAAAGATGCAGGGCATCCGCCGATACCTGCTTTCTAATTCCCTGGAGAGGGGCTATCAGCTGTTTTATATTCCCAAGGCAATCCAGAAAGGGATCCGGGAATCCATAAAGCAGAAGCCGGAGGAAGAGTACCCGGAGGCCAGGCTGATGAAGCGGAAGTTCATCCTTCACGTAGGCCCTACCAACAGCGGGAAAACCCATGACGCATTAGAGCGGCTGAAAAGCTGCACCCATGGCGCGTATTTCGGTCCCCTGCGCCTTTTAGCCCTGGAGGTTTATGATAAGTGCAATATGGAGGGGCTCCCTTGTTCCATGATTACCGGGGAGGAAACCATCCAGGTTCCGGGGGCGGTCTGCCAGTCCTGCACGGTGGAGATGTTAAATGACCATGAATACTTTGACCTGGTGGTGGTGGATGAGTGCCAGATGATCGGCGATCCTTATCGGGGACATAACTGGACCAGGGCGATTTTAGGCTTAAGGGCGGAGGAGATCCATCTGTGCATGGCGCCGGAGGCGGAGTCCATCATTACCCAGATGATTAAGCGGTGCGGCGACCAGTACCGGGTAGTGCGCCATAAGCGGAACACCCGCCTTACGGTGGAAAGGCAGCCCTATTCGTTGAAAAATGACTTAAAGAAAGGCGATGCCCTGATTGTCTTTTCCAAGAAGTCGGTGCTGGCCTTGGCGGCCCACTTGGAGGGGCAGGGGGTGCAGTGCAGCGTGATTTACGGAAGCCTGCCGCCGGCCACCAGGCGGGAGCAGGTGCGGCGCTTTCTGGCGAAGGAGACGGATATCGTCGTCAGCACCGATGCCATCGGCATGGGGTTAAACCTTCCCATCCGCCGGATTGTGTTCGTGGAAACCCAGAAGTTTGACGGCGTGTCCAAGCGGGACTTGGAGCCGGGGGAGATCAAGCAGATTGCCGGAAGAGCCGGAAGGTTTGGGATTTATGAGGAAGGCTTTGTGGCCGCCATCGATCACATAGACCTGATTGAGGACGGGCTTGGGCGGATGCCGATTCCGATTATGAAAGCCTTTATCGGGTTCCCGGAGCAGCTCCTTTCCCTGCCTGCGGACATTGACGGCTTGATAAAAATCTGGGCCGGGATGGACGCCCCGCCTCTTTACCAAAAGATGGAGGTGGACGAGCTTTTATCCCTGTACCAAAGCTTCCTGGCCGTCCATGGAAGCCATATGGAGGAATTTTCCAAGCATGAGATTTATAAGCTGATCACCTGCGCCATCGACATTAATAATAAGCTGGTGGTGGATCTGTGGAAGGATTACTGCCGGGAATACCGCAAGGCGGAGGAATTGGAATTTCCTTACAGCCCCGGGGGCGATCTGTACGACTTGGAAAGCTATTATAAGATGCTGGATCTTTATTTCCAGTTTTCGCGGAAGGTGGGGCTGCCTGTCCAGGCAGAGAACTTAGCTCAGGAGAGGCATGAGACAGAGGAAGAGATTAGCCGGATCCTAAAGATGGAGTGTTCCAGCTATTCCCGGAAATGCACGGTGTGCAAGCGGGAGCTTCCCTGGAATTACAGCTTTTCCATCTGCCAAAGGTGCTTTGAGCGGGGAAAAAGCGAGAACCGGGGACGGGGCGGGGCCAGAAGGAGGATGCCAGCCAAGGTGCTGCCTGGCCAGGGGCTGCCGGAGGGGAAGGAAGCTTCGGCGAAGAAGTTTCCGCCGGAAAACGGCGCTCCGAAAGACCGCAGGCGGCGGCGCGGCGACGGTGGGGCTGCGGCCTCGCCCGGAAGGCCTCGTTTCCGCCCAAGGACTTTGCGCAAGGGGGAGAAGCAAGGGGAAAGGCAGGGAGGAAAGCAGGCCGGCGAAGGGTAAAGGCTTAACGCTTTACGAAAATCCCGTTAGCGTCCCCAGGCCGCAGGGCGATTACCTTATGGCGGATCTGGTAGGCAGACAGGCCGCGGCCTCTGCCTTTATGGACGCAGGCGATGGGGACGCCTTCCTCAAAGCCCCATTGGCTAAGAAGGGATTTTTGCTTATCCGGCAGCGCCATCCAGACGATCCGTGCCTGTCTGCCTTGGCTTAAGTTGCTTAATGGAATCACCATAACATCCTCCTTGCGTTTTCCTTGGCCTCCAGCAAATCGCAAATGCTCCGGGAGCCTGCCTGCTGGAAACCTGCCTGCTGGAAACTTGCGGCAGCAGCGCAGCGGCCAGATGGGAATGGAAAAGGTTAGGATCAGCATATGCCGTAGAACGGATGGATATGCCTGTCATTTCGCAGTACGCAGCATATTGGAGCAAGATTCAGTGAGCATGGCCTTCTATCCTTTCTTCATTTGGCCTTCTGTTAAGCAAATGGGAACCGGCTCATGGATCACCATGGCGTTTTCCGTCACCAGGCAGTCGTAAGCCAAAAGGGTTACGCCTGCCTGTTTTGCCCGCAGAAGGGCGGCTCCGAACTCCGGGTGGGTTTCGGTGTTTGGGATAAAGCGGGTTACGCCTTTCATCTGGATGACCAGAAGGAGGAAGGCAGGGTGGCCTTCCTTTGCGTAAGATGCCAGCTCATCCAAATGCTTTACGCCCCGTATGGTGGGCGCGTCGGGGAAGGCGGCGGTTCCTTCTCGTTCTAAGGTTACGCCCTTCACTTCCATAAAAGCCTGCTTCCCATCCAGCATAAAGGCCAAGTCAAACCGGGAATTCCCCCAGACGGCTTCCCGGCGGATGTCAGAAATCTGGGCGTGGGCGGGAAGGCTGGCCAGAAGCCCGCCAGAGCTTACCCATTCGCAGGCTGCGGCATTGGGAGCCTGGGAATCCATGTTGATCAGCATCCGGCCTTTGTATACGGCGATCACGTCGTAGCTGGTTTTCCGCCCGGACTTTTGGGCGTTTGGGTGGTATTCTAAGATTAGCTTTGCCCCGGGGACAAGCAGTTCCCGGCAGCGTCCCGTATTTTTCACGTGGCAGACCGTTTCCTTCCCGCCGATCATCACGTGGGCGATGAAGCGGTTGGGGCGGGAGAGGAATGTGCCGGTGGCGATATGTTCATAGTGCATGGAAGGCAGCTCCTTTTTGTTTTTTGATGCCGCGTTATGCGGCTGGTATGCCTAAAAAATTGCTTTTGGTAATTATAGTCCTTTTGGAAGCCCTTGGCAAGGTTTGGCATAAGCCTTAAGGAAGCCTGCCGCGTGCAGTTTCAGGTTGCGTGCCAAATAAAAATATGCTATAGTAAACGGCAAGATATTGGCTCAAAAGATCTTTTGCCCTGCCATAAAGAATATAAGGTTCCCCGGTATCTGACTGCGGGAAGGAAAGGAATCTGACTATGGAAGTAACGTATCAAAGCACCAGGGGAGGGCAGTCCGGCGTGACCGCATCCCAGGCGATTTTACAGGGCCTTGCAAAGGACGGGGGCTTGTTTATGCCGGACAGGATTCCCGGCCTGGATATTTCCTGGGAAAAGCTGTCCTCCATGACCTATCAGGAGACGGCCTATGAGGTGATGAAGCTGTTCCTTACGGATTACACGGAGGAGGAATTAAAGGGCTGCATTAATAAAGCGTATGACGCTAAATTCGATACGGAGGAGATCGCCCCCCTGACGAAGGCGGGCGGTGCGTATTACCTGGAGCTGTTCCACGGCAATACTATCGCCTTTAAGGATATGGCCTTATCCATCCTCCCCCACCTAATGACCACGGCGGCCAGGAAAAACCAGGCGGACAAGGAGATTGTGATTCTTACGGCTACCTCCGGCGACACGGGGAAAGCCGCTATGGCCGGGTTTGCCGATGTGCCAGGGACAAGGATTATCGTGTTTTATCCCAAGGGCGGGGTAAGCAGGATCCAGGAGCTGCAGATGCGCACCCAGAAGGGGGAAAATACGGCAGTGGTGGCGATCCACGGGAATTTTGACGATGCCCAGACGGGGGTAAAGCAGATCTTCGGGGATCAGGCTTTCCAGGAAGAGATGGCAGGGAAAGGCTTCCAGTTTTCCTCGGCTAATTCCATCAATGTAGGGCGGCTAGTGCCCCAGGTGGTTTATTACGTTTATGCTTACGCCCGGCTTTTGGCCCATGGGGAAATTGGGGACGGGGAAGAGATCAATGTGGTCGTGCCTACAGGAAACTTCGGCAATATCCTGGCAGCGTACTTTGCGAAAATGATGGGAACGCCTATCCATAAGCTGATCTGCGCATCCAATGATAATAAGGTCCTGTACGACTTTTTCACCACTGGCATCTATGACCGGAACCGGGAGTTTATCCTTACCAGCTCCCCCTCCATGGATATCCTGATTTCCAGCAATTTAGAGCGGCTGATCTATTTAAGCGCCGGATGCAGCCCTGAGAAGAACTGGGAATTAATGGAAGAGCTTAAGGAGACCGGCCGGTACGCCGTCACGCCCCAGATGAAGGAAAAGATGGGGGATTTCTGGGGCGGCTTTGCGGATCAGGAGGAAAACGGGGCAGAGATTAAGCGGGTATTTGCCGATACGGGATACTTGATGGATACCCATACTGGGGTAGCGTCGGCAGTTTACCAAAAATATGTGCGGGAAACTGGAGACCGGCTGAAGGCGGTTATCGCTTCCACCGCCAGCCCCTATAAATTTGCCCCCAGCGTTATGGAGGCCATAACCGGAAAGAAGAGCGAACAGGAGCCCTTTGTGCTCATTGATGAGATGAGCGCCCTCTCCAAGGTTCCGGTTCCGAAGGCGGTGGACGAGATCCGCAGCGCCCCCATCCGCCACAGCCGGGAGTGCGATGTGGAGGGAATGAAAGCCGAGGTAAAAGAGATCTTAAGCTTTGCGAATTAGTGCTTTTATTTTTCGGGAAAATGAGATATAATGAACCATAGAGCGTGTTGATTAAAACACAATAATTTATTTCACGAGGAGGGTATTACCATGTTAGTTTCCGCAAAAGAAATGCTCCAGAAGGCAAGAGAGGGCAAATACGCAGTAGGCCAGTTCAACATCAACAACTTAGAGTGGACCAAGGCAGTGCTGTTAACCGCAGAAGAGATGAAATCTCCGGTGATTTTAGGCGTATCCGAAGGCGCAGGCAAGTACATGACCGGTTTCGGCACGGTTGCGGCTATGGTTAAGGCGATGATCAGCGAGATGAACATCACCGTCCCAGTAGCGCTCCACTTAGACCATGGGACGTATGACGGCTGCTATAAGTGCATCAAGGCCGGCTTCTCTTCCATCATGTTTGACGGCTCCCATTATCCCATCGCGGAGAACGTGGAGAAGACCACGGAGTTAGTTCATGTGGCTCATCAGTTAGGCTTATCCATCGAGGCTGAGGTTGGCTCCATCGGCGGCGAAGAAGACGGCGTAGTGGGCATGGGCGAGTGCGCGGATCCCAACGAGTGCAAGCAGATTGCGGATCTGGGCGTAGATATGCTGGCTGCAGGCATTGGCAATATCCATGGCAAATACCCGGAAAACTGGCCTGGCTTAAGCTTCGAGACCTTAGCGGCAGTAAATGAGAAGGTAGGGGAGATGCCCTTAGTGCTCCATGGCGGCACAGGCATCCCGGCAGATATGATCAAGAAGGCCATCAGCTTAGGCGTTGCCAAGATCAATGTAAATACCGAGTGCCAGTTATCCTTTGCGGCAGCTACCCGTGAGTATGTCGAGGCAGGCAAGGATCAGCAGGGCAAGGGCTTTGACCCAAGGAAGCTTTTAGCTCCCGGCGCAGAGGCCATCAAGGCTACCGTGCGGGAGAAGATTGAGCTGTTCGGCTCCGCAAACAAGGCCTGATTGCAAATCCCTGGGGAAAAGTGAATGAAAAAATGATCGGGAAAAATAAAAAAAGCACTTGCTTTTTTTCCGGAAATGGTTTATTTTAATTACAGACAAAGGCGTTCTCTCATTGGAGAGGGCGCCTTTTCCACATATTCAGAGAGGATGGAAAAATCTATGGGAGAAATCGTAAATGTAGCTGAGATTTTCGGCGAAAACGTGTTTAATGACGCAGTGATGAGGGAACGGCTGCCCAAAAGCGTTTATAAAAAGCTGAAAAAAACCATTGTAGAGGGCAAGGAGCTGGAAGCGGGCATCGCGGATTCTGTGGCTCAGGCCATGAAGGAGTGGGCGGTAGAGCGGGGCGCTACCCATTACACCCATTGGTTCCAGCCTCTGACCGGGGTAACGGCGGAAAAGCATGATTCCTTTATCTCTGCCCCGGATGCCAGCGGAAAGATCATGCTGGAATTTTCCGGGAAAGAGCTGGTAAAGGGCGAGCCGGACGCATCCTCCTTCCCCTCAGGGGGCTTAAGAGCCACCTTTGAAGCCAGGGGCTATACCGCCTGGGACTGCACTTCCCCGGCATTTTTAAAGGAAGACGCAACGGGCGTTACCTTGTGCATCCCCACCGCATTCTGCTCCTATACCGGGGAAGCGCTGGATAAGAAGACGCCCCTGCTCCGCTCCATGCAGGCCATTGACCAGCAGGCATTAAGGATTTTACGGCTGTTTGGCAATACCACGTCAAAGAAGGTAACGCCTTCCGTAGGCCCGGAGCAGGAATACTTCCTGGTAGACCGGGCGAAATACCTGCAGCGGAAGGATTTAATCTATACCGGGCGCACACTGTTTGGCGCCATGCCGCCTAAGGGCCAGGAAATGGACGATCATTATTTCGGAACCATCCGGGAGCGGATTGGAGCCTATATGAACGAGGTAAACAAAGAGCTTTGGAAGCTTGGGGTATCCGCCAAGACCCAGCACAACGAGGTTGCGCCTGCACAGCATGAGCTGGCGGTCATCTACTCCGAGGCCAACCTGGCAGTGGATCATAACCAGATGGTGATGGAAACCTTGAAAAAGGTAGCCGGACGCCACGGCTTAACCTGCCTGCTTCACGAAAAGCCCTTCGCCGGGGTAAACGGTTCCGGCAAGCATAATAACTGGTCCATCACCACCGACGACGGCATCAATATGTTGAATCCCGGGGAAACGCCCCATGAGAACATCCAGTTCCTCCTGGTGTTAGCCTGTATCTTAAAGGCAGTGGACATCCATGCGGATCTCCTCAGGCAGTCGGCGGCGGACGTGGGGAACGACCACCGCTTAGGGGCCAATGAAGCGCCTCCGGCCATCATCTCCATCTTCTTAGGGGAGCAGCTGGAAGACGTAATTGACCAGCTTTGCAGCACCGGCGAGGCCACCCATTCCAAGCAGGGCGGGAAGCTGATGACCGGCGTAGCCACCCTGCCGGATCTGGATAAGGATGCCACCGACAGGAACCGTACATCTCCCTTTGCCTTTACCGGGAACAAATTTGAATTCCGTATGGTGGGATCCGCAGATTCCATCTCCTCCCCTAACGTGGTGTTAAACACCATCGTTGCAGAGGCCTTCAAGGAAGCGGCGGATGAGCTGGAAAAGGCGGAAGACTTTGAGCTGGCTGTCCATGACATGATTAAGGAAATGCTGGCTGCCCATAAGCGGATCATCTTTAATGGCAACGGCTACTCCGATGCCTGGGTAGAGGAAGCCGAAAAGCGCGGACTTCCCAACATAAAGTCCATGGTAGACGCTATCCCCTCCCTGACCACCCACAAGGCGGTAAAGCTGTTTGAGGAGTTCGGCGTATTCACCAGGGCCGAGCTGGAATCCAGGGCTGAGATCGAATATGAAACCTACGCAAAGGCCATTAATATAGAAGCAAGAACCATGATTGACATGGCAGGCAAACAGTTCATCCCGGCGGTAATTAAATACACCACCCAGCTTGCCCAGTCCATCAATGCGGTGAAAGCCGCCTGCCCCGCCGCTGACGTAAGCGTGCAGGCCGAGCTGCTTACCGAATGCTCCGACCTGTTAAGCGAAACCCGCCTGGCGCTGTCCTCCCTTATGGAAATCGACGGGGAGGCCGGGAAGATGGAAGAAGGGCGTGCTCAGGCCGTCTTCTGCCACAGCAAGGTAATCCCCGCCATGGAAGCCTTAAGGGCTCCTATCGATAAGCTGGAGATGGTGGTAGACAAGGAATTCTGGCCCATGCCAAGTTATGGGGATTTGATTTTTGAAGTTTAAGGCGGTAGATTTATCATAAAAGCGAATGCTTTGTCAACTTGGATAACTGGTAAGGTAGATTTTAACTTTAGGCTCTACTTGAAAAGATATTATTTATAGCTTGCCAGTACACTAGCACCGCCAGGAGTATATTCCATGAGGAATCCCCTTCGGAAACGTCGGCGCTTAACGAGGTCTCTCACGAGTTTAGCGTCCGCTACGTTGGAGACGGAGCGAAAGCGCGGTGACGATGGAATATACTCCTGGCGGGGCGGAAAAGCAAATGTTTTTATGGACAAAAAGCTGCCATACCGGCTAATTTGCGTGTAGCCTTGATATGGCAGCTTTTTCTTTTTGCTTTATTTGTCTTATTTGTCTGTGCAGGCCACCGCCTCAATCTCAACTAAAGCATCCTTCGGCAGGCGTGCCACTTCCACGGCAGCCCTGGCCGGGAAATCTTTCTCAAAGAATTCCCCGTACACGGCGTTCATGTCCGCGAACATATTCATATCCTTCATAAATACGCCCACGCGCAGGATCTGGCTCATCTCCACGCCCTCGCTGGCCAGGATATTCTTTACATTGGTCAGGGACTGGCGGGTCTGGGACTTAATGTCATCCCCTGCAAATTCCCCGGTAGCCGGATCGATGGGGAGCTGCCCGGAAACGAAAACCATATTTCCAGCCTGCACGGCCTGAGAGTAAGGCCCGATTGCCCCAGGCGCATTCGTTGTTGCATATACTTTCTTCATGTTTCTTCCTCCTGTTATCGTGCGGATGTATGTCCGCTAAGTGCTACCAGTTTACCATATCCCTTTGCCCGGATCAATAGCATTCGGGGGAAATTCCGAAAGAAAATCGGAAAAAGAGGAAGATTCTTCATGAAAATTCCTTGACAGAATGGGACGATATGGCTATAATCATTAAGGTGTGCAAAAAGCCGCCAGTGTTTTTTGTATGCCGAAAGCTGCAATAAGGCAACCACAGTCAATATCACAGGAGGTGAAACGAATGCCAACATTTAACCAGTTAGTTAGAAAAGGAAGACAGACCAGTGTAAAGAAGTCTACCGCTCCGGCGCTGCAGAAGGGCTTCAATTCGTTACAGAAGAGGGCGACGGATATTTCTTCTCCCCAGAAGAGAGGCGTGTGCACGGCTGTTAAGACTGCTACCCCGAAAAAGCCGAACTCTGCGCTTCGTAAGATTGCCAGGGTACGTTTATCCAACGGGATCGAAGTGACCAGCTATATTCCGGGCGAAGGCCATAATTTACAGGAGCATAGCGTAGTGCTGATCCGCGGCGGCAGGGTAAAGGATCTTCCCGGTACGAGATACCACATT
Organism: Lachnospiraceae bacterium; assembly: GCA_910575565.1. Lineage (GTDB taxonomy): Bacteria > Bacillota > Clostridia > Lachnospirales > Lachnospiraceae > Caccovicinus. The sequence continues at coordinate 100,216 of CAJTFL010000008.1, forward strand.
ATCCGGGGAACTTTGGATACCGCCGGTGTTGCAAACCGGAAGCAGGCCCGTTCCAAGTATGGCGCTAAGAGGCCGAAAGTGAAAAAATAAGCAGTAAGAAGCAGTAAGACGAAATAGGATTTATGCCGGAATGATGATATTGAACCTGTAGGTTGCAGGAGATAGAGATTGATCACCGTCAGCAGGTGATTCCGTGCATGAACGTGCCGGGGAGGGCTTATCCTGCCCAGCATGAGTACCTATGATCTAATGCATACGGAAGGAGATTCCGTACCATATTAAGGAGGGAAGTAACGTGCCACGTAAAGGACATACTCAGAAAAGGGACGTACTGGCAGACCCGATTTACAACAACAAGGTTGTAACCAAGTTAATCAACAATATTATGTTGGACGGGAAAAAGGGGATTGCACAGAAGATTGTATACGGTGCATTTGACCGCGTTGCCAATAAGACCGGCAAGGATGCACTGGAAGTATTTGAAGAAGCGATGAACAACATTATGCCTGTGCTGGAAGTTAAGGCAAAACGTATCGGCGGCGCTACCTATCAGGTTCCCATCGAGGTTAAGCCGGAGAGAAGGCAGGCTCTTGCCCTTCGCTGGCTGACTGCCTATTCCCGCAAGAGAGGCGAGAAGACCCAGCAGGAGAGGCTGGCCAATGAGATTATGGACGCGGCCAACAATACCGGCGCATCGGTAAAGAAGAAAGAAGATATGCATAAGATGGCAGAGGCAAACAAAGCATTCTCCCATTACCGTTTCTAATGGAAGACTAGAAGGAGGAAAAAGCCTTGGCTGGAACTGGAAGAGAATATCCGTTGGAAAGAACCAGGAATATTGGGATTATGGCTCATATCGATGCGGGCAAGACCACATTGACCGAGCGTATCCTTTATTATACTGGTGTTAACTATAAAATCGGTGATACTCATGAAGGCACTGCCACCATGGACTGGATGGAGCAGGAGCAGGAAAGAGGCATTACCATCACTTCGGCAGCAACCACCTGCCACTGGACGCTGCAGGAAAACTGCAAGAATAAGCCAGGGGCCCTGGAGCACAGGATCAATATCATCGATACCCCAGGACACGTTGACTTTACGGTAGAGGTAGAGCGTTCCCTCCGTGTATTAGACGGCGCAGTGGGTGTGTTTTGTGCAAAGGGCGGCGTTGAGCCCCAGTCCGAGAATGTATGGCGTCAGGCCGACACCTACAATGTACCCCGTATGGCATTCATCAATAAGATGGATATCCTTGGGGCGGACTTTTACGGTGCGGTAGAGCAGATCCGTACCCGTCTGGGCAAGAACGCCATCTGCCTGCAGCTGCCTATCGGCAAGGAAGACGAGTTTAAGGGCATCATCGATCTGTTTGAGATGAAGGCGTATATCTATAATGACGAGAAGGGCGAGGACATCTCCATCACCGATATCCCGGAGGATATGGCGGATGAGGCGGAGCTGTACCGCAGCGAGCTGGTAGAGAAGATTTGCGAGCTGGACGACGATCTGATGATGCAGTATCTGGAGGGCGAGGAGCCTTCTATAGACGCACTGAAGGCAGGCTTAAGGAAGGCCACCTGCGAGTGCACCGCTATCCCGGTTTGCTGCGGGACGGCTTACCGGAACAAGGGCGTGCAGAAGCTTCTGGATGCAATCCTGGAGTTCATGCCGGCCCCCACGGACATCCCGGCCATCAAGGGCACGGATTTAGAGGGCAACGAGGTAGAGCGCCATTCTTCCGATGACGAGCCGTTCTCCGCCTTGGCATTTAAGATTATGACCGATCCCTTCGTTGGGAAGCTGGCATTCTTCCGGGTATATTCCGGAACCATGAATTCCGGTTCCTACGTGTTAAATGCGACGAAGGGCAAAAAAGAGCGTGTAGGCCGTATCTTACAGATGCACGCCAATAAGCGTGCGGAGCTGGATAAGGTTTATTCCGGCGATATTGCCGCGGCGGTAGGCTTTAAGCTGACCACTACCGGCGATACCATCTGCGACGAGCAGCATCCGGTTATCCTGGAATCCATGGAGTTCCCGGAGCCGGTTATCGATATCGCTATCGAGCCGAAAACGAAGGCGGGCCAGGATAAGATGGGCATTGCCCTGGCAAAGCTTGCCGAGGAAGATCCTACCTTCCGCGTCCACACGGACAAGGAAACCGGCCAGACCATCATTTCCGGTATGGGCGAGCTTCATCTGGAGATTATCGTAGACCGTCTCCTTCGCGAGTTTAACGTGGAGGCGAACGTAGGCGCTCCCCAGGTTGCCTATAAGGAAACCTTCACCAAGGAAGTTTCCGTGGACAGCAAGTACGCAAGGCAGTCCGGCGGACGCGGACAGTACGGCCACTGCAAGGTTATCTTCACGCCTATGGATCCCAACGGCGAGAAGACCTTCGAGTTTGAGTCCACTGTTGTGGGCGGCGCCATCCCGAAGGAATATATCCCGGCTGTAGGCGAAGGCATCGAAGAGGCGGCTAAGTCCGGCGTGCTGGGCGGATTTCCGGTGCTGGGCGTCCACGCAAATGTATTCGACGGCTCCTACCATGAAGTTGACTCTTCGGAGATGGCATTCCACATCGCCGGTTCCATGGCCTTTAAAGACGCCATGAACAAGGGCGGGGCAGTGCTGTTAGAGCCGATCATGAAGGTGGAAGTCACCATGCCGGAAGAATATATGGGCGACGTAATCGGCGACATTAACTCCCGCCGGGGGCGCATCGAGGGCATGGAAGATATCGGCGGCGGCAAGATGGTTAAGGGCTATGTGCCGTTAGCGGAAATGTTCGGCTATTCCACAGACCTTCGTTCCAAGACCCAGGGCCGCGGCAACTACTCCATGTTCTTTGAGAAATACGAGCCGGTGCCCAAGTCCATCCAGGAGAAGGTGCTCAGCGAGCATAAAGGGAAATAAAATCAATTAAAATCAATTTGCTTAACCAGATGGTAAAGAATAGGCTTGAAAAATCCGTTTAAATCAAATATAATGGAAACTAGCCTGATATTAAAACTATAATAGCCGATAAGGCGCAAATTAAGGAGGACGTTATAAAATGGCAAAAGCTAAGTTTGAGAGAACCAAACCCCATTGTAACATTGGCACCATCGGCCACGTTGACCATGGTAAGACCACTTTAACCGCTGCAATCACCAAGACTTTACATGAAAGGTTTGGTACTGGTGAAGCTGTAGCTTTCGAGAATATCGATAAGGCTCCGGAAGAGAGAGAGCGTGGAATCACCATCTCCACCGCACACGTTGAGTATGAGACGACTAACCGTCACTATGCACACGTTGACTGCCCAGGCCATGCTGACTATGTAAAGAACATGATCACTGGTGCTGCTCAGATGGACGGCGCTATCTTAGTTGTAGCTGCTACCGACGGTGTTATGGCTCAGACCCGTGAGCACATCCTGTTATCCCGTCAGGTAGGCGTACCTTATATCGTAGTGTTCATGAACAAGTGCGATATGGTAGACGATCCCGAGCTGTTAGAGCTGGTTGAGATGGAAATCCGTGACCTGTTAAACGAGTACGAGTTCCCGGGCGATGACATTCCGGTTATCCAGGGTTCCGCGTTAAAGGCTCTGGAGGATCCCTCCAGCGAGTGGGGCGACAAGGTTGTCGAGCTGATGGATGCCGTAGACTCCTACGTTCCGGATCCTGTACGCGATACCGATAAGCCGTTCTTAATGCCTGTAGAAGACGTATTCTCCATCACTGGCCGCGGTACGGTTGCTACCGGCCGTGTAGAGCGTGGTACGCTGCATCTGTCTGACGAGGTTGAGATCGTTGGTATCTCCGAGGAGACCCGTAAGGTTGTTGTTACCGGTATCGAGATGTTCCGTAAGCTGTTAGACGAGGCCCGCGCTGGTGATAACATTGGTGCTCTGCTTCGTGGCGTTCAGAGGACGGAGATCGAGAGAGGCCAGTGCCTTTGCAAGCCCGGCTCCGTAAAGTGCCATAACAAGTTTACCGCTCAGGTATACGTCCTGACCAAGGATGAAGGCGGCCGTCATACTCCGTTCTTCAACAACTACCGTCCGCAGTTCTACTTCAGAACTACCGACGTTACCGGTGTTTGCGATCTGCCCGAAGGCACTGAGATGTGTATGCCTGGCGACAACGTAGAGATGACCGTAGAGCTGATCCATCCGGTAGCTATGGAGCAGGGTCTTCGCTTCGCTATCCGTGAAGGCGGCAGGACCGTTGGATCCGGCAGGGTTGTTTCTATCCTGGAGTAATTTGGCAGGATTTTTATCGAGAATTGCTCTGCAATTTTTGATAAGCGATAATCGAGTAAGATTAATGAGATTAAGGCTTCTGGGAATTTTCCTGGGAGCCTTTTTATGTACACGGGGCGGAAAGGAAATATGCCGCTGAAGCGGCTCGCCCCGGCACGGCGAGTAGGAAAAAAACCACCCCTACTTGATTCGTATGGCGGAAGGTGATTCTTAGGTGCGCTGTAGCATTAGACAAAAACGGAGATGTCCGTCCAACAGAGAAAGTTTGAATAGCTGCATGAATAGAAAAATGCGTGAAAAAGTATATTTTTCGGTATTATGTAGGAGAATTGTGTGGTAAAATTAAAATATTAAAGGCAGGAAACTGTTGTGTAAGAATGTTGGAAGAGATTTGTCTAAGCTTTAGGAGGGGGAGAATGGATCGTCTGTTTATAACAAAATTGGATATTAATCAGGTCAGGCATTTAAGCGGTATTTCCATTCCTTTTTCGGAAAATGAAATGAAACATTTGATTTTGACTGGGAAGAATGGCAGCGGGAAGACCAGCGTAGTGGAGGCGATGGCAAAATATTTAAGTAATGTATTTAGTGATATACATTTTATGGATAGAGAGGAGTGGCTGATTAACAACCAAAATTTAAAAAAGGGTGCAGTGCAGCATGGACAGGATGAAGGGGAAATCTTTAGGCTGGAAAAGGAAATCAATCGGTTGGAAAAGGATATAAAACGAAGCAGAAATGGATTAAAGATAGAGTTTAACCGAAAAGCAGGCAGTATTTTTGCCATGAAAGAAAGATACCATTATGTTTTAGCATATTATCAGGCAGATCGGATATTTGAGGTGGTTCAGCCGAAACATATAGAAAAAGTATCCTTAAGGGATGATTATGGGATAGGGGAATTTCCGCGCAATGAGTTTGTGAAGTATTTATTGGATTTGAAAATGACGGAAGCGTTAGCGAGGAATAGTCACAAAACAGAGAAGGCTGACGGGATAAAAACATGGTTTACGGAATTTGAAAAGCTTTTAAAGAAGATATTTGAAGATGAATCGATAAAATTGGAATTTGACGAGGATGCTTTTGCTTTCCATATTTTACAGCAGGGGAAAGAGCCTTTTGACTTTAATACATTATCCAGAGGATATCAGGCTGTGCTGGATATCGTCTTAGACATTATTATGCGTATGCAGAACCAGACGCAGCGTTCATTTGATTTCCATGTTCCGGGAATCGTGTTGGTTGATGAGATTGATGCGCATTTGCATCTGGAGCTTCAAAAGAATATTATGCCGTTGCTGACAACAATTTTTCCTAATATTCAGTTTATTGTAACTTCACATTCGCCATTTATCCTTAACAGTATAAGGAATGCCGTGATTTACGATTTGGAAAATCACCTATTAGTGGAAAATGGGTTGGACAACGTACCATATGATGGGATTGTGGAGGGATATTTTGGCGCAGATAAGCTGTCCGATATGCTGAAAGAAAAATTTGGGCAATATAAGCGACTGGTAAAAAAGGAAAATTTATCGGATGATGAACTGAATAAGCTTGCAGAATTGGAATTATATCTGGATGAGATACCGGATTATCTTGCGCTGGGTATCACAACTGAGTATCAGCGATTGAAAATAGAATTTATGAACCGGGAGGATATGCATGGTTAAGATTAAGCGTTCTTTTCCGGCGCCTTCATCGTTAGCCGAGGAAGCGAAGAGAAACGGAAAATACGATAGAGAAGATGTGATAAAACGGTTACAGAAAGATTTCCACAATAAATGCTATATTTGCGAAATGAAAGAATTGCAGGATCCGGAAAAATATTTATCTTTTCACCTTAACGATAATGAAGTGGCTGTGAGCATATCGGATTTGCAGGATGAGGTGCAGAAATGGACGGCGTTGTTAGTGACAGAAGTATTTTCCAAGAGGAATACAGGGATGCGGACTTATACAAGTGATGAACGTCTGAAGTTGCTTCAAAAGGAAATGAATATTTTATATAAACAGCTTGAAAAACTATATAAGTATCCAAATTCTAAAATAACTATGCGGACAATTTGCTGTTTATTAAAAAGGGAATCTGCATTTGCGGCATTTAAACGGTGTTATGTACGGGAACATCTTGCAGAATATCCGGAATTACAGAAATACGTGGAATTAGATGGATAGAAGATTGCCATGGAGCCGTTTAGGAAACTACAGCTTTGGCTTGGCTGTGTCCATGGATGTGCAGCAAAAGATTAGGATTAGGGGGATTTGAGATGAAAAAATCGGTTTTAGCATTGTGGATAGCAATTTCATTAACCGGCCTTTCCTTAGCCGGGGTCTGGGGATTTGCCTGGTATTATTATATTGTCCAGGGGAATTTAAGGACAGGGGATGGTTCTTCCGGAAACGGCAGGGGAGGAAGCGGGGCTGGCGGATCTAATGGATCAGGATCGGAATCGGCCTTGCTGGGGGAAATGAGCGGCACGGTAAAGGATGAGGATACCGGGGAGCCGATAGAGGGAGCTTCGGTGCAGTGGCAGCTGGAAGGGACGGCTTCGTCGGTGTTTACGGATGATAATGGGTGTTTTTCTATCCCGGATTTGGAGCCGGGGCAGTACCGGCTGCTGGTGACGAAGGAAGGCTATGAAGACAGTGGTGAAATGGGGGTTCCGGTAGATGAAGATACGGCTACCGTGCTTCTGGACGATATTTTACTGAAAAAGGAAGTGGATTTTTACCAGTATCTGCGGGAAGTCCATATCCCGGATGTGGGGGAAGCTTCCCGGGAAGGCCTGACGGTGGGGAACGTGCAGAATATGGAGAGCATGGGGATCCTGCTGCAGCCGGCAGGCGGGCTGGGCTTTTTAAGCGGAGATGTGCGGGATTACGACAATGATGGGGCGAAGGAGATGATCGCCATCGATGTGGTCTGCACCACCATGGGGGAAACGGATCTGGGGCGTTTAGGGTATCACCGGGGAGAAGCCCCTTGCCTTGCCCTGGATCTGCAGCTGTACGGCGCGGTGGACGGCCAGGTGCAGCTTTTGGATTCGGTATATATCACGGAGATGGAACGGGTAAGCTGGGGTCCGATGGTATTTGGCGTGCAGGATCAGGATGGCAGATTTTATTTTTACGGGTACAGCTCCATGACGGATTACACTACCTATGGCAGCCGTCCTTTTACCGTATATCATGTGGAAGATAAGAAGCTGGTAATGGACTATATAGGAGGCCACATTGGCTGGGGTCAGAGCAGCTACCAGGGAGATCCCAATGCGGCTTTGGGAACCAGGAATTTAAGCCTTTTGGATACGCCCTTGGAGTATGTGTATAATTGCTTAAAGCAGGGGGAAAATCCTTTGGAGGAGAATTTAAGGAAGCTGCGGGGCAGCGTCTTTACCTGCATTACCATGGAACGCTCAGGAAGCGGCATCCTTTACCAGGCTAACGATTATACCTTTATTTCCACAGTCCTCCAAAGAGGAGAGGATGCCGTAAAGGATAAACGGCCAGGAATCCCTAAGGAATACCAGCAGCCCCAACAGGCTCCGGGAGCGGAGGGGGAGGCGGATGCATTGATGGAATCCATCACCGCCGCCACAGGGATTGCCCTCGTAAAGGAGACAAAGGATGTGGGGGAAAACCTTCTCCTGGTGGGCTATAAAGCCCCAGGCGGAACTTCCGTGAGGATTACTTTTGACCAGGCAAGCGGCCAGAGAAAAACCTTGATTGTATCCTCTTCCGGCGGAAACCGGACAGCAGAGTGGACGGCCCTTAAGGATGCCTTTTTATCTTCCCCAGAGCTTGGCCTTGACCGAGGGACGTTCGGGGAATATTTCGGAGAATGCAGCTTTAACCTGGGAAGCAAGGAAGGAAACGGAGCCAGGGTGATGGTAGGCAATGCGGGAAGCTGCGTGCTGAATATCCAGTGGTAAAGGGCAGGGGGAAACTCTTATTATGGCGGAAGGGTAATTATCCTTCTGGATGAATATAGAGTATTGAATCGTGTTAAAACCATGATTAAAATCAATAACAAAAATTCCGAGAAGGAGACCAAGATGGGAAATGAATTGATTTTGCCGGAAAATTATAAACAAACATATGACAAGATTGTGAAAATGATTGAAGCTGATTGAAACTGCAAAACATAAAATATTTGAGACTGCTAATTTTCAGACCGTATATTTGTTTTGGCATATAGGACAAGAGCTAAAAGATAATATTTTGAACGGACAGAAGGCAGAATATGGAATATCCATTGTGAAAAATATGAGCAAAGATTTAGAAAACGCAATCTTGGCAGACTTGGAAAAATTTATTTTGGAAATGGGAACAGATTTTGCTTACAAGGGCGCTGGGACTTATTTTAGACTATATGAATCTTTCCTGGACGCACATCAATCCCAGCCAATATACCCACCAGTGGCTGGAGCTGGAGATGGATGGGCATAAGGGCTTTGCAGAGCGGGTTCGCTGATTACGGGGAATACAATGCCAATACGTTTTGGAGCAGTTATTTTGGGTTTTGAGCGGGCGTAGTTTTTAGGAAAAACATACATGAAAACATATTGCCTGTTCAGCTGCACCCATTCGCACTGCGCAGCGTCCCTTTAGGGAAAATCGTGCCCGGCGGCACTTTCCGCTGCTTACGCAGCTCCTTTTGCTCATAGACGGGCGCTCCCTCAGTCAAAATTGATGGATGAAAATTCGTGTGCGGGTAGTGTTTTTAATTTTGTGTCTTTTCCCTTCCATCTTATTCCAGAGGCCAGGTGTGGGCAGAGCCCACAAGCCCTTATAAATGCTGGGTTTCCGGCTAATTATAGTTGGTAAAAATCTGCCGAGGAAAAATCTAAAGACACAAAATTATTTACACCCTCTTCGTGCGAGCACGATTTTTACCCATGCGATTCTGACTGGCTGAACTATTTTAATAAAATAAAACGTCTGGCTTTAGCCGGGCGTTTTTTTCGTGGATTCCCCGAATCTGCGAAATCAATCCATGGCACAGACCTTTCCACACATAGCGCCAAAATTCAAAAACCGGCTGTAAGCAACGAACAATCAAGCTGCAGCACCGCTTAAACAGCATGGGCTTTGACTTCCACGGCCATTCATTAAATGCTCGCTAAATGCACATACAATGCTCTAAATGCTTGCGCAAACACGGCACTCGGCGCATTACACGTAAAACAGCACATCTATATATAATCCTAGTCGCAATCTTGACCATGAATTTGACCACTAATCCGAGCGTAAAAGGCGGAAAGCCCCTCTAAATGTTTAAGTTTCGTATCCATGGACGGATGGACATAACGGTTTAAGGTGATTTGTACGTCCGAATGGCCTAAAAGCTCGCTAAGGCTTTTTGCATCCGCCCCACCTTCGATACAGTTTGTGGAAAAAGTATGCCGAAGGGCATGAAAATTTTTGTTTTCAATGGCTGCTTCTTCTAAAATTTTCTTAAACTGGTTCTGCATTGTCCGTGGATCCACTGGCTGGTCTCCGCCAAAGACATATTCCTTTTCTTTTGAATACTCTGAAAACAATTTGAACATTTCCGGTGGCAGCGGAATTTCCCGCCGGGAATGTACACTCTTCGGTGGTGCTTCCAATAAAATTGTTTTTGTTTGGTGTCCATCCACGTAAAGCCGCTGCACGCTTCTGGCAATCAAGACAAACTGATTCTTCATATCGATATCCGTCCATTTCAAAGCGCACAATTCCCCCAATCGTAAGCCCGTATGCAAGCACAATAAAACCGCCGCCTTAAACCGATCCGTTTTATGATAAAGGGCAGCAAGCAGCCTGGATTGCTCTTTTCTTGAAAAAACATTTATCAGCTTTTTCGGCAGATGAGCGGCAGGGCGTTTTAAAGATGGAATGAACACGGCATATTTTTCAGCAGCATACTTCAAGATTTGATTTAAGACACAATAAATACTTTTCCCTATGCTTTCTGATAATGCAGCAGAAACTTTTTCCTGGACAAAAGGGGATGTAAGTGCTGATAATTCTGCGTTTTTAAATTGATTTTTCAAATAATTTCGGTAAATTATCTGGTATTTTACATATGTAGAAGGTTTTCTAAATGTTTTAACCATCGTTAACCATTCCGAAGCAATTATAGAAAATTCCAAGATTTTTGTTGCTTTTCTTTCCTGCATTTCATATCCATCTCTTTTTTCTGTCATGCCTTCGCGATTTGAATTTCCTGTGCTGGCATTTCCTTCGTTAAAAATTATTCTGCCAGCAGTTGCTTCATTAGATATTTCTCTGCTAATATTCGCTTCATTAGATATTTCTCTGCTAATATCCGCTTCGTTAGATATTTCTCCGCCAACTTTTTCTTCATTAAAAATTTCTTCGCTAGTCTTTCCTTCTATATGCGTTTTATCCATATCATCTTTCAAACCATCCCCATTTCCACTGCCTTTTCGCCTCCCCTGCCTCTTTTCTCGATTATTCGTTTTTGTCTCTGCATATTCGTTTTCTGCCTCATCCTCGTTAATGAGGTGATATTTCTTCACGATCAATTTTTCTTTTGCCTCCCCGTAACTTCTCCCATAAACCGACCGATATAGTTTCCTCCCTTCCTCCTTGCTATAAACCAGGTAACGCCCTTCCCAACGTCCATCCTTCCGCTTCCTGATGTTTTCTCCATGCCTTGCCATACGATATCCTCTCCCTTTTCTTGGCACTGATTTTCGTAGATACTAAGCCAGATGCCATGCATATACAAATATTTGTCCCGATTTTGACCCTTAATTTGACCCCAAAAGCCTTGGATTTTTCCTTTTCTTCCTTATTCTTCCCTAATTTTACAAAAAAACCGAAAAAAATAAGTAGCAATTCTCCAGGATATGTGGTAGAATTACGTCAATGTAGCCCTGTGGTTGTTTTTAGGGCAGGAAATTACCTTTTTATGGAAACCAAACCGCTATATCCCCCTTCGCAGATTCGGGGAATCCACGAAATCAGGAGGGGGAAGCAATAAGGGATATTATATACAAATAATTAAAATTATTTAGAATATAATGCGATTTGTCGCCGGTATCAGCGTACAAATGCCAGCATATACCCGTTTTGTTATTAGCATACATCTATTTTACTAAAGATCTGGGAAAAAGCCTAATGGGAAAAGAAAAAAGCCATGAATTTTGGAAGGAGGGACAGGATCATGAAGGAACAGAATTTCCAAGAGGAACACTTGCACCAAAATCCGAACCCAAATCCGAACCAAGATCCAAACCAAGATCCAAATCAAAGCCAAGGTCTGGGCTTAAACCAAATCGAAAGATTTATTAACACCCAGGTAGTCAGCCGGGGGCTGGATGAGCGGACAGCTAAGGCTTACCGGTTGGATTTGGAACAGTTTTATTTATGGCTGGGTGCGCAGGGAGAAGATGGGAACAGACAGTTCGATCAGGTTTTAACTGCTGTGGGAACGGCGGATAAACAGCCTTTTTTAATAGTGAATTTAGGAAAAACGGCGGGTGGGGAAAAGCAGGCGGGGTTAGGAAGGCAAACGGAGTCGGGAGAGCAGATAGGATTAGGGGAACAGACGGAGTTAGGAAAGCGGACAAGATTAGGGAAACAGGCGGAGCTGGGAAAGCAGATAGGATTAGGGGAACAGGCGGAGCTGGGAAAGCAGATAGGATTAGGGGAACAGGCGGAGCTGGGAAAGCAGATAGGATTAGGGGAACAGGCGGAGCTGGGAAAACCGATAGGGTTAGGGGAACAGGCAGAGTTGCGAAAGCAGGCAGATCCGGAAAAGGGTAAGTTTGCAGAATGGATGGAAGCTTATTTAAAGTATCTGGCAGAAGAGAAAAAGCTGCGCTTTTCTACAGTCAGCAGAAAGCAAAGGGTATTTCGTTACTATCTGTCCTATTTGGCAAGTCAGGGAATCGTGAAAGAGTACAGACCCTTAAAGCAGGTTAAACGGTCTAAGGAGGGGTTAGGCAGCGAGTATTTAACGAAAAAGGAGATTGACTTGTTTTTTCAGGCAATCCAACAGGAGTATAAGGAACTGGACAGCGATTTCCGCAAGCGTGTTTGTTTGCGGGATCAGGTGATGATGGAATTGCTTTTTTACCACAGGATCGAAATTAGTGAATTGCTGCGCCTGGAGGTATCCGATTATAATCCCAGGACGGCAGTCCTTACTGTGCCGCGCAAGCGGGAAAAGGAGCGGATGGTTTACCTGTTTTCTAAGGCACTGCAGGGGCAGATGGCACGGTGGCTGGAAGAGCATGAGTATTTTGAGCATGACGGGGCATACCGGAACAGGATGTTTTTGTCTAAGCTGGGGAAGCCTCTTTCGATGAAGATGGTGGTAAATATATTTGATAAATACCGGGTGCGGGCGGGGATTGAAAAAATGTGCACGCCGAAGGATTTGAAAAATAGTTTGGGGAGGTATGCGGAGGAAGTGGTGAGGGAGATGGGGTGAACAGAATGGATGAAATGGAATTTTCATAGGGAGTATAACGAATGAGAAGTGATGAAATGTATGATAATCAAAGGAAAAATCTGTTGATATACGCTCATTATTATAGTCCTGACATAGCATCTACCGGACAAATATTACAGGAATTAGCAGAAGGAATATTACAGCAATTTAATATCACGGTAATTTGCGTAGTGCCTTCCTATTTAGGTGTAGTGGAGGAAAAATATAAAGCTAGGCAATTTTACGAAGAGAATATTAATGGTGTAGATGTTATACGGGTAAGAGTTCCTGAATTTGATAAGTCAAATAAGATTAGTCGAATAAATAATATTCTTGCATATTTTTGGGGAGCGAAAAAGGCAACAAAAATAGCTAAACCGGCAGATTATGTACTATCCATTTCACAGCCACCTATTCTTGGTGGGTTACTTGGCGTATATGGAAAACGAAAAAAGAAGGCTAAATTTATCTATAATATACAAGATTTTAATCCTGAGCAAGTGTTAGCAGTGCATTATAGCAAAAATAAATTTTTAAGCAACATTATGATGGTTTTAGATAAATATAGTTGTAAAAAAAGTGATCTGATTATTACTGTTGGTCGAGATCTGGTAGAAACTGTGCATAAGCGTTTTGATGGAAAGAAAGTGCCAAAAGTAATAATGATAAATAATTGGATTAATGAACATGAAATATATCCTTTAGATGAAAAATATCCTAAAGTAGAAAAATTTAAAGAAAAATATGGTTTGGCTAATAAATTTATTATCATGTATTCTGGTAATCTGGGACTTTACTATGATCTTGAAAATCTTTTGAAAGTAGTCAAAAAATTTAAACCGGGAACAAAAACTTCTGATGGAAGAGAAGTTATATTTGCATTTGTGGGTGAAGGTTCGATGCTAGGCAAATTGATTAAATATAAAGAAAAGCATCATATGGAAAATGTAGTTTTTATTCCTTATCAGGATAAATCAGAGTTGATTTATAGCTTAAATGCAGGAAATGTTCATTGGGTAGTAAGTGCAAGGGGAATTAAAGGTGTGAGTTGCCCGTCAAAATATTATGGAGTGGCTGCAGCTGCGAAACCGTGTCTTTCTGTATTGGAAGAGGGATCAGAGATACGATGTATTATTGAAGAAACAAAAGGTGGTTTGTGTACTGATCCAGGTGATTATGCAGGCGTAGAAGGAAATATAAAATGGTTTATTTGTCATGCTGATAGTAATGAAATTACAGAAATGGGAAAAAGAAGCCGAGAAAATTTGCTGATTAATTTAAGCAAAAGCGTAAGCATAGAAAAGTATGCAGAAGAGATATTAAAATTATGAGGTAAAATATAGTGAATAGCAATTGGTTTAAGTTGATAATGAAAATAACGAGTATTAAATATGGTAAAAATCTTTTGCTAAAAGGAATGCCTATTATTTTTAATAAACATGGAGCACGGATTGAAATTGGTGATAATGTTACAATCAAAAGCAGTTTTCTCAGTAATTTAGTTGGTTTATATAATAGGACGATTATTGTGACAAGAGTTTCAGCAGCAGAGGTTATTATTGGCAATAACGTGGGGATTTCTGGAACAACTATTTATGCTCGGAAGAGAATAGAAATAGGTGACAATACTGCTATTGGCGGAAACTGTAAAATTCTAGACAATGATTTTCATCCACTTGATGTAGAAAATAGATTAAAGTTAATGAAAAATGTGCATGGCGGAGATAGTGATTTAGTACCAAGTAAGGAAGTAAAGATAGGGAAAAATTGTTTTATTGGATGTAACAGTATAATTCTTAAAGGAACAGTATTAGGAGAGGGCTGCGTTGTGGGGGCTGGGGCCGTAGTTGCCGGAAAATTTGAGGATAATTGTGTGATTGTTGGAAATCCGGCAAAGGTGATCAGGAGATTAAAATGAATTTTTTGGAGTTAAAGGAAGCCATATTGTTTAAAATAAGGACAAATAAGATTGTAAGAATTTTAGTATATCCATTTATAAATTATCGACGTATTTCGGATAAACAAAAGTACAAGTTGACTTTAGACGCAATGTATATAAGAACGTTAAAAAATACAAAGAAAGGTAAGAGATGTTTTATTGTTGGGAATGGGCCAAGTTTAACAGTTGAAGATCTAAATAAATTGAAAGAGGAAGATACATTTGCGTTTAATAGAATCTACTATATTTTTGACAAAACGGAATGGCGTCCTACATATTATATGTGTGTGGATACAGGCGTTCTGGGAATGAATTTGCCAGAAATTGAAAAGTTGAATCTTCCGAATATTATTTTATCTAATATTGCGAGATATTCTGTGAAGACACAAACAGAGAATATTCATTATTTATATGATTATTCTAAATTTAAAATTAATCGATGGGGATTTGATCCTCCTTATATTAGTGAAGATGTAAGTGAACATTTTTGCTTTTGCTTTACGGTGACTTTTGATGCAATACAATTGGCAATCTACATGGGATATTCAGAAATATATTTATTAGGGGTTGATCATAACTACTCAGTAAAAGTCAATGCAAAAGGCCGTATAACGAGAGATGGATCGATAAAAGATTATTTTGATGGGCTTGAAAAAACAGCAATAACAGCGATGAATTATGAAGCTACAACTGCTGCCTTTAAAGAAGCAAAGAAATACTGTGATAGTCATGGGATTGTTATCCGTAATGCTACCCGTGGAGGAAAATTGGAAGTGTTTACCAGGACTGATTTTGATACATTGTTTTAATAGATGGAGAGTGTATGGATAGGATCACAATAGTGACAGTTTGCTATAATGCAGAGAATATAATTGCTAAAACAATGAGGTCTGTTTTAGGACAAACTTATAGTAGTATTGAATATTTAATAATCGATGGAAAGTCTAAGGATAGAACGTTGCAGGAAATTGAAAATTGTAAAATTAAATATTTACATAATGCAATTGATCTAAAGGTTATTTCTGAAGAAGATAATGGCATATACGATGCAATGAATAAAGGCATCGATCGGGCTACGGGAAAATGGTTATTGTTTATGAATGCAGGCGATTCGTTTTATGATATGGATGTAATTAGCCGTGTGTTTGAAAATTACGCTTATAAAGGTATAGATGCTGTTTATGGGGATACAGTTCGAATTTATGGCAATAAGCACATCCTTGTTAAAGGACATGAGCTGGAAACAATAAAGGATGGCTTTCCGTTACCGTTCTGTCATCAATCGATTTTTGTAAGAACAGAAATTTTAAAAAAGATGAAATTTGATTTGCAATATAAACAAGCAGCAGATTATAAATTCTTTTGTTTATTTTGTTTAGATAATAAAATTGCAAGATACTGTCCTATTGTTATTTCAAATTATTTGATGGGAGGAATATCAGAAAGGAATACTGTAAGGCATTTAGAAGAAAAAATTTCAATTCGTGAGGAGCTTGGATTGGAAAAATTTAATTTTATTAAGAAGAAATATTTAGTATATAGATTATCTATAAGGCAAATGATAAAAAAATTCTTTCCTAAGCTACTGATTAATTGGATTGCTGAAAAGAAGGTATACAATGAAAATAAAAAAAATATCGGGAATAGCGGCAATTGAGGAAATCTATCTGTTTTTTTTAGGCTTTATTGGCTTTTCGCGGATGAGTCAATATGTAATATTTAGTATCCTGCATTTGCCATTTTACTTGATAGAAATTTTTTTTATGCCATTTTTAATTTATACATGGCCTGAATATATAAATTACTTGCAAAAAATTATAAAGAAAAAAAAGTTTGTTTTTTGGACAATGCTTATTGCTTATGATATTGCTATGGGAATTGTATATACATTTGATCCAATTAATACGATTACAATGAGTCGATCTTTAGTATATATTATTTTAATTGCTTTAATATTTGAAGAGAAAAAGTCCTTTTCAGTGGAAAAAATGTTTATAGTATCTTTGGCATCAATGTTGGGGGAACTATTTTATGGAATAAAGTATTCTGGATCAGATATTGCTTCTATTAATACAACGTGTTTAGCTATAATGGTATTAATACCAATGATAAAAAAGAACTATGTAATGTTTGTTATATGTTCAATATTGGGGCTAATTATTTCAATAAATAGTGGATATAGAATAGGAATAATTGTATTAATTTTAATAGTATTAGAATCAATTATATGGATGGTTATGTCGAATGAAAAAAAGAATAAGATTACAATAATTGGAAAAATGATAATTCCTATTGTTGCAATTATGGCAGTGGGATTTATTGTTATAAATTATGATGCATTAATTGAATTTTCAGCAAATGTTTTAGGAACAAGCCAGTATGCTGTATATAGAGTAACCAAAAGGCTCGAAGGGTTATTCAAGATGGATTTTGATATGAGCAGAGAAGCCGAACGGTTTGAAATGTTTAGCGTAGCTTTAACCTCATTTTTGCCTAGGGTAATTCCCAGAGGATTGGTTGGAAAAAGTATAGGTACACTTGGAGCATATTTTGATGTGCCGATTACCTATTTATATGATGCTTTTGGCTCGTTCGCATCAATTGGTATTGTGCTTGTCTGTTGTAAGAAAGGACTTAATTGCTTTTTGGGAGCATTTAAAAGAGATAAAGAGGATTATTTTGTATTAGCCGGATTAATGTTTCCTGTATTATTATTATGTTTAGTTGTAAATGGCAGCTTTTTATATATTACTTTTCAATGTATAACCACAGGAATTATTGTGGGAGAATGGTTTGCATATAAATCACATAAATTTAGAAAAAGTACTTAGTTATTCGTTCTGGGGGTTAAAAACGTAGAAAAATATTGGAAGGTATTGATAATATAAGTATTATTAATTGTTCAAGCCGTTATTATGATATATACGCCAATATGGTATGCAAAGTTTGGAATTATGGTGGTTTTGCCGATACTAAACTAGGGTGGATTAGGGAGGTATTCAAGGGGTTTTTAGGAAGAATTAGCTGAAAGAGGTTGATTATAGCAAAGGAGATTATTAAATAATGAAAATTACAGCGATTATGCCAATAAAACTGCAAAATGAAAGATGCCCTGGTAAGAATATCAGAATACTTGGAACTAAGCCGTTGTTGCAGTATGAATTAGACAATTTGAAGGAAACAGAGCTTTGCGATAGCATTAGCGTGTATTGTAGTGATGAAGCGGTTATTCCTTATTTGCCGGAGAATGTGAATTTTATTCAGCGACCAGTTTTTTTAGATCTTCCAATATCAAATTTTAACCAGATTTTTGATAGTTTTATCCGTATAGTAAAAGCTGATATTTATGTTTATGCTCATGCAACAGCTCCCTTTATTACAGTAGAGACAATGAAGCAGTGTATCAATGCAGTTAAATCTGGAAAATATGATTCGGCTTTCTGTGCGGTTAAACTGCAAGATTATCTATGGCAGGATGGTAAGCCTTTAAATTTTGATGCCTCAAATCTTCCCAGGACACAAGACTTAAAACCAATTTATCAGGAAACATCCGGTATATACGTATTTACAAGGAGCGTTTATGAAAAATACAGACGCAGAATTGGAAAAGAACCATTTATTAAAGAACTTTCTGTTAAGGAAGCCATTGATATTGATAATCCAGAGGATTTTGATTTGGCTGAAGCATTAGTAAATATTGTATTATAAGAGAAAAGAGGAATTATTAATGAATAATTTGCAAGTTTTGGATGTTACACTGCGCGACGGTGGTTGTGTTAATGATTTCAATTTTGGACAGGCATATATAGAGAAGATTATTGCAGCACAAGAAGCATCTGGCGTAGATATTATTGAGTTAGGTTATATTGATGAAAATAGTGATTCTGAAATTGAACGAACCAAATTTAAAAATGAGCAGATTATCTCAAAATATTATTTAAAAAGTAAAAAATCGGGAATTACTTATGTTGCTATGATGGATTACGGTAAATTTAATGTAGATAATTTACAAGTTAAAGGTGAAAATGGAATTGATGGAATTCGTATGGCTTTTCACAAGAAGAATTGTTTTGATATTATCGAACTTGGCAAGAAAATTATGGAGAAGGGATATAAATTCTATATCCAGCCCATGATTACTCTGCGTTACAGTGATGCTGAATTACTGGAGTTGATTGATCTAGTTAATAGAGAATTACCAGGTGCATCTGGTTTTTATATTGTAGATAGTTTTGGTGAGATGCGTCCAAATGATATGAGTCGAGTTTTAAACTTAGTTGACCATAACCTTATTCCTTCCATGACGTTAGGCTTTCATTCTCATAATAATCTTCAGATGTCCTATTCAAATGCGATTGCCATGCTACAGTTCCCAACTAACCGTGATCTTATGCTAGATTGTTCTATCATGGGTATGGGTAAAGGTGCTGGAAATCTTAATACGGAGTTACTGCTGGAACATTTGAACCTATATTATGGAAAGAATTATCAGATTTCGCCATTACTTGAGGTTATTGATAAAGTTATTAACCAGCTTCATACAGAGTTTTATTGGGGATATGCACCAGAATATTACTTGTCAGCAGCTAATCAATGTACACCGAGTTATGCAAGTCATTTCTATAATAAACATATGCTCCCGATCGATCAACTTGGAGAACTTCTTGGCATGATTGCTGAAGAAAAAAAGATTTCTTTTGATAAGAATTATGCTGAGGAAATATACCGTCAATATAATGAATCCAAGGCAGTAGATGATAGTTCTGTTGTAGAAGATTTGAGGGTTGAATTTGCAGGTAAAAAGGTTCTTTTGGTAGCGCCTGGCAAGAGTATTTCCGATGCCATGGACAAGCTGATGGAATTGGTTAAACAAGAGGATGTAGTTGCGATTGGTTTGAATACTGTTCTTGATATTAATGAATATCTTCTTACTACTCGTCAAGATATTTATGATTCAGCAGTGGCTGCAGGAAAAAATATTATTGTCCCTTCTAGTGTATCAAAAGGAGGACGTGGCAATGTTAAAGTTTTAAATTATAGTAAATGGATTGAAATAGATGAGAGAACACATGATTCTTCTGCTGTTATTGCTATGAACTTATTGAAAGCGTGTGGAGTTAAGGAGATAAGATTAGCGGGTTTTGATGGATTTTCTGTTAACATTAACGATAATTATTATGATCCGAATATGCGCTATCCGGTAAGTATTGAACAGGCTAACAGGAGAAATAAATATTATAAGGAGTTTATTGGCAGAATCAGAAAGAGTGGTGTAGTTGTTGAATTTATCACTCCTTCTAAATATGAGTGATAAACATGATGAAGACAAGTATTAAATATTTTGTTATGGATGTAGATGGGACTTTGACAGATGGAAAAATTTATATGGGTAATAACGGAGAAGCCATGAAAGCTTTTAATGTTAAAGACGGCTGTGGTATTCATGATATTATTATTCCGGCAGGCATTGTTCCAGTTATAATTACCGGACGAAAATCGAAAATTCTTTTTAATAGATGTAAGGAACTTAAAATTACTGAAATTCATCAAGATGTTTCTAATAAAATAGAAGAACTTAAAACGATTACGGATGATTTTTCTGTGATAGCTTATATTGGGGATGATATTAATGATCTATCCTGTATGATATCTATTAAAGAAGCAGGAGGTTTTGTTGGCTGTCCAAGAGATGCTGTTAAAAAGGTTGTGGAGATTGCTGACTATGTAGCAGATCATGATGGTGGAAATGGGGCAGTAAGAGATTTTATAGAGTGGTTGGTGGTTAAAGGAATGTGGAAATAGGGCGATAAAAAGTAATTTGCCTTTGGTTACAATCAATAGATAAGAAATTTTTTTATCTTCGTAAGCTGCTAAAAGAATGTTTGTTTATGCAAAGGGGAAGAAAAATATGGAGATTCATAAAATGATATTGAGTAATCTTAAAACTCATGGATTAAGGGATACCGATAAAAATTATATGTGCGAGAATAAACTTTTTAAAGGGAATATTATATTTTTGATTTTAAATAAAGTTATATACGGAAAGTATTGCTATGAAAGTAGGTGAAAGAGATTGAGTTCTTCAGTAATGCTGACGCACAAAATTTATCCATTAAACTCTGGGGATGCTTTATATAATTGGGGCATCTATAATGAATTAAAAAAAATATCGAGTATTAAAATTTTTTCTTTAACAACTACAGAAATAGAAATAAAGACACAAGGTATTATTTTTTATAAAATTACTAAGGGATATAATTCAATTAGTAATCAAATGGTTGAAGACGTTTGTGAATATATAGATAAATATAACGTTGATATTATATTAGTTAGTCATATTTTGATGTATAAGTATTTTTGCCGTCTTAAGAAAAAATATCCTACAAAGAAAATTATGTATATTTCGCATAATGTAGAATACTTAAATGATATTGAGCAATATGAAAATAAGCTTAAAATGAAAAGGGGAATAGAAAAAATAGTTTACAATATTTATATAAAAGGAAAACTTTTTGAATCCCGAAAAAGAGAGAAAAGCGTACTTGAAAAAACATCAGGATATTTTTCAACTTCGAAAACAGATATTCAATTACATCAGCAAATATATCATGTAAATACAAGAAGTTATTTTTTAAAACCAGTGATTTCATTCCCATGCAACAAGGAAGAGATAGATTTAGAAAATTATAATAAAAAGATATTAGTTGTTGGTTCAATGTCATGGTATCCGAATGTAAATGGGATTGTTTGGTTTGTTGAAAAGGTTATGACACAGCTGATGGAAGAAAACTATAAATTATTTATTGTGGGTAATAATCCATCAGATTCAATTTTGGCCTTATCGAAGCAATGGCCTGAAAATATTATTGTAACGGGTAAAGTTCCTGCAGTTGATCCGTATTTTGAAATGTGTGACATAAGTATAGTGCCACTTTTTGAAGGTACTGGTACTAAGATCAAGGTGTTGGAATCTATAGGAAGAGGAATACCGACAATAGCAACGGGATTTGCGGCAAAAGATTATGGTTTGGTTGATGAAATATCCATAGCGGATACGGCACAGGAGTTTATTGATACAATACACTATTTGGAAAATAATAAAAGTTATAGAATAAAGCAATATAGAAAAATGAAAGCATATTATGCGAAATATAATCAATTGGATAAGGAAATATATGAAATATTCAAATAGGCCTTTTTGATTTTAATAAAGCTTTTGATTTATCTAAAAGGTATATTATGCGAAATTAAAGTTAATTGAAAAATTTAATAAATATAAATATTTTAAATAACATGGGGATGTAGGTGATGCAAGATAGTAGAACTAAAAATTCAATACGTAATATAGTATGGGGAATGGTAAATAGAATTATAGGAATTGTTATGCCATTTTTGATGCGCACGCTTCTTATTTACTTTTTAGGAATTGAATACATTGGATTGAATAGTTTATTTTCTTCTGTTTTAGGGATTTTAAATCTTGCTGAATTAGGGATAGGAAGTGCATTAACGTTTAGTATGTATGCACCAGCAGCAAATGAAGATAAAAAAACTGTATCAGCTTTATTGAATTTTTACAGACAATGTTATAAGACTATCGGCATTATTATTCTTATAATTGGATTGTTGCTTATGCTATTTTTAAATTATTTTATACATGGAGAGTATCCAACGGATATTAATATATATTTACTATATTGCATTTATCTTTTTAATACAATAATTAGTTACTTTGTGTTTGCTTATAAAGGCGCTATTTTGACTGTATATCAAAGAAACGATATTAAAAGTAATATTGCGACTTTTTGGCAAATTTTTCAATATGTTGTACAAATTATACTACTATTAGTATTTAAGAACTATTATATATATATCATAGTTTCTCCGTTTATAACAATTGGTTCTAATTTGATGACAGCCTATTTTGTAGATATGTTGTATCCACAGATAAAATGTATAGGGGAAATAGATAGTGAAGCGAAGATAAAACTTGTTAAAAAAATAAAAGGAATGTTTTTGCAAAAAATAGGAAATGTGGTGCTTGTATCTGCAGATAATATTGTAATTTCTGCGTTTTTGGGATTATCTTCTTTAGCATTATATAACAATTATTACATGATTGTTACATCGCTTTTTGGAATTTTAGTAGTGATTATGAATTCAATTATACCAAGCATAGGAAATGCAATTAATATAAAGACATTAAATCAGAATTATGATGATTTTAGCAAGTTTAATTTTATTTATGTTTGGATTGTGTCGTGGTTCTCGGTCTGTTTGCTATGTTTATATCAACCTTTTATGTTATTGTGGATGAATAGTAAATCATTGATGCTTCCAAATAAAATTGTATTTCTTTTTGTCTGCTATTTTTTTGTTTATAAATGGATGGATATGAATTATGTGTATCAGGAAGCAGCAGGATTGTGGTGGGAAAATCGATACGTACCTATTATAGCATCAATTGTTAATTTAACATTAAATATATATTTGGTTCGGATAAATGGATTGTCTGGTGTGCTAATTTCGTCAATTATAAGTATTCTATTAGTATATGATATAGGATATATAAGAATAATTTTTAATGTATTATTAAAAAAAGATCCTAAGAAATATATAATTCGTCAGTTTTATTATGCTATAGTGTCAATTTTAGTAATGTGTTTTACATATAAGATATGTCTTTTTATTAATATTAATAGTTTTCAAGAAATTATCATTAAGGGGATAATTTGTGTTTTTATACCTAATTTGATTTTTGTAGTATTTTATCATAAATTGCCTGAATTTAAAAAAGTAATTTGTTTATTAAGGCAAATTATAAATGAAAGCACTCATAAATAGATTTTACATTTTATGAAAATGCTAAATAAGCTAACCATAATTCTTTGGAAGTAAATCTGCCTTGCAGAAGAACGAATACCCTGCAGAGTTTGTTAGATAAAATCGAGTCAGTACACTAGGCGAATAACGAACAGTTACAACAATAACTTGTTTTTGGGCTTCGTCTATCCGATAAATAACCATATAGCTCTCCACCAGCAGTTGCCGATACCCTCGATTGGCATACGCGCCTATTTTTCTTTCTGGACAACGGTATGGTAAATATTCCAAAGAATAGATTTGTTCCTCTATCCGTTTGGCTAGAGAAAGCGAGGTTCATTAGTTTAATGTAGTACTTATCCAAAATGTTTCCTCCTCAATGTTGTAAATGCTTACCGTGCATCAAAGAGTTAGCTATTCTGTTCAAATTCTGCTTCAGCTTCCGCGAACGCAGCATCAGTTTTATTGGATTCAAGCATTATTTCGAAAGTTTCGATGCCCATAATGACTAAATTGCCATAACTATTTTTGGTAATGAATATCGGCTTGTATCGTGTATGGCAAATTAAAGGTGTACAGTAAATTGCATAGTCAAATAACTACTTGATCACGTGTTTTCGTAAGTATATAATAAAGTAATCATAGGAGAAATTGGTGGTGGATATGGAAATTAGGTATGATAAAGCAGCGGTAAAGTATTTGCAAGGGTTTCCGCAGATATTAAGGGAATTCCATAAGGGATGCAATCATGGGGCTGACACAGAAACCACCTAAAGGCGATATAAGGCCTATGCAGGGTTATAAAGATGGCAGATACCGCTTGAGAGTTGGAAAGTACCGTGTGATTTATGGTATGCACAAGATGGTAAAGTGGAGATACTGATTGTTATGGAGATTGGGAGCCGTGGAGATATTTACAAATAGAATGGAGGTTGAGTGCATGACACAGGCGATTCAGGAATCGGTTAAAATGCTGGAAATGCTTCCAGAGAGTGAACAGGAATTTGCAAGCCAGTTTATCAAACGGCTGGTGCTTGCCTGGGATCCTGATTTTACAAAACTGACGCCGGAAGAGCGGAAGCAGCTGGAAGCGGCGGAACAGAGGGTAGACAGCGGGGAATATGTAAAAGATAGTGATATTAATTGGTAGAAAAAAGGCGATTGCTGGCTGAAAAAGGCGGTAATCGCCGAAAGGGCGGGGGTTGCCGCCTTACCTCTTCGTATCGTAGCTATTTCTCTCAAGTTCTTTTTGAATAAGCTGCCCTCTCCTCCCACTCATCAACCGTCAAGTACTTCCTGGAAAGCACCCAGCTTTCCCCATTAATTTCATCGGCAATATACATTTCCCCCGAAGTCTGCGCATCATCATTCCATTCGATATTGGTAATAATAAATCCGTATAGTATTGCCTATTGGGGGGTGTATGAGAATGGTGGTTTGAGTAGGCAAATAGAAGCAGAAAGAGAAGCAATAAAACCGATGTTGGAATATGAAAATATTAAACTCTAATCAAAAATAAATTTCCCAGCGACCAATCCTTAGAGAAAATGCTGTGGTCAGCCAGAAAAGACATTGCAAAAAATGACCGCAGGGATACCGAGCCTGAGCCCAGGCTCGGCAATACAAATTAACCCTAAATTTTCTTAAAATACGGCATCTTTTTTCTTCAAATAATCATAATAATATGGTTCTAACATTAATATCATCGATTCTTTTGTAATGTCCCTAAATCGGAATGAATACAAAAGTTCTCTGATATGCAATCGGTTTATTCCGTCACTTTCTGAAAATCCTTCATTATATTTCTTTAAAAGAGAAATGTATAAATGGAGCGCGAATTTTTCGTTAATTCTATCAGAACTTTTATTAGCCGGATCAATCCACAAGGGACGTAATTTTAAAAACCAATAACAGTATAATGCGGTTTCTTTATATTCGGAGGTGATCATTTCGTTATGGAATACTTTAAAGTAGTGTTTCCTTTTGTGAACTCTGACGATGATATCTCTCAAAGTATTAATGTTAGTCTTAACCGATTCATACGGATACAGATCGCAGCCTTCGCAAAAATCATGCAGCAATTTATCCAGATTATGTACTTCATCCAGGAACTCTTGTTCAGTCATCCATTTGTATTTTTCTGACATATAATAACCATGCCTCCAAAAGATTTATTCATCCTATTCATCCAATTCGTTGTAGATCATGTGTAAAAAATCACGGTTTTCCTTTAATAATTTACTGCTTGAGTCAACTAATTGAGATAAGGTTGATGCATTTTCGATTTTGCTGTTTATATCAATTTGATCTTTGCTGTTACGGAAAATTTCTTTGATTTTTTCTTCATCATAACCAAAATACCTTGTTTTTTTCTCCATAATTTCCCTCCGTTTTATATGACACAGATGTTGTTCTTTTCGCAAAAGCTTTGTATATCGATGTTAAATTTTTGATATAATTTAAAATTCTTTTTGTTCATCTGATTCATAGACGGATTCCAAACTTTTGTAAAGTATTTATCGGCATCCTGTATAATTAGTATGTTTCGAATGATGCCATCTAAAGATCTCCATTCAGTGTTTTGGAGTTCTTTTTCAAAATCAAGAGTCACTAATTGATCTAATTCTTTAACTGTATTTAATCCAAATAATTTTAATTCTTTTAAGATCAAATCCATATCCCGGAATATTTGTGGTGATATATTAGGAAATTTCCAAGCCATATAGCGTTCTAATGACATAGAATTTAAAGGATATTTTAAACAGCCTTTGGTTGATTTCCCGTTTAAATTATGTGTTCCCCCGCCTTACCTCTCCTTATCGTATTTACTTCTCCCACTTCCCTTTTGACCCTTCTGCCCTCTCCTCCCACTCCCCAACTGTCAAATACTTCCTGGAAAGCACCCAGCTTTCCCCATTAACTTCATCGGCGATATACATTTCCCCCGAAGTCCTCGATTCATCATCCCATTCGATATTGGTAATAATAAACCCGCTCATTTCCGTTTCGCTGTATAATTCAAATTCAGCGCCTAACAGTGTGGCAGGGATAGGACCTTCTAAGAATTTCATGGACATTTTTCCTTTTCCGATGATCTCTTCCATAGATTTAGCGGTTAAGGATAATCCTTCCACATGGAAATGGTCGAAGGGATGGTTCCACTTCAGGCACTTTTTCTCCAGAAAAGTAGTTTCCAGTTCGGACAGGAAAAACTCATCTTCCTG
Organism: Lachnospiraceae bacterium; assembly: GCA_910575565.1. Classification (GTDB taxonomy): domain Bacteria; phylum Bacillota; class Clostridia; order Lachnospirales; family Lachnospiraceae; genus Caccovicinus. Next base: position 126,903 of record CAJTFL010000008.1, read on the forward strand.
TGGGAATTCTGCTGCCGGGTTAAAGGTGACGGATAAAATTTTTTCCAGTTTTTCCAGCGAAGTCCATAAATCTAAAGCGGAGGTTATTTGCGTTTCATCGAATTGCTCATCGGTGATCCGTGAAGCGGTTTCCTTATGCCCATTGATGCTTGCAGTCCCATCATAAAGCCCCTTAAAAGCATGAAGGGCAGTTACTGCTTCGGAAACGTTAGCAGCCTTGGTGGGAATCACGGAATATTTAATCTTAGATTTCCGGGCATCGGTCTCGTTTAGGATAATGGTCATTTTTATGACTGGAAGGTTTACATTAGAAAACATGATTTCATCCATGCTTTCATATGGCTGGCGTTTGATCATTAATGTCAGCGCATCGCCGTCCTCAGGTTTAATGGTGATAGGGACGGGATCGGGGAATGGCTCCGGGCACATATAGCATTCCGTTACTCTGACGGAATCACTCAAGGGATTTTGCATGGTTTGCTCAATGGGGATTTGCTTTTCCTCATCCCCTACCCGCACATTTTCCACGGGGATTGGTTTTTGCGTCCGGTAAAAGTATTCCAGCCACCGCTCCCTGGGGATGTCCTTAAGGATATTCTTTAACTTATCATCTAAAATAAAATTAACTTTTAAGGTAAACTTAGGGTCAAGTGGGGTGGGCCTTGGGCCGACGATAATACCTTTGTCCGGATCTTCATAGCAGCAGAAATTGCTTGGCAGATCCCGGTTGATAAGCGCTAAGATTTCCTGTGGGATTTGCGTCCCGGCATCATTGTCATTAAATACATCATTAAAATCTGCGATCATGTTAAATCCTCCGTAACATGGTGCTATGTTAAGTCTTCCGAGAATCTCATGCTGACTTCGATTCTTGAAATTAATAGGTATCTCTGAGTGTCTCCCAGGGGCAATTCCTTAATCTGTTCAATAATCCGTTTCAATGACGCTTCATCCGGCACGATGATGTAGCGGATATCCTCCCAATCGAAATTAAGCCAGGTTTCCTTATGGTCAAGCAAGGCCTGGGAGTAATAATTTTTTGCCTTTTCGGTTGCCCCGCTTTCCGCCAGCGTTAATGTTAAGGTGTCCGGAAAGTTTGCTGACGGGATGAAACGCCATTCGCATTCATCCTGAAAGACGTATGGCTTTCTCGTCCCTTCGATTTCTTCTATCCCGGAGATGGGCTTCATATACATAAGTGCGCTTATCAGGTAATCCAGCAATACTTGGTCTTCGGGATGCACGGCTTTTTCTGTGCGGTAGTACTGGGAAAAAGCGGTTTTAAAATCATTTGCCAATGGGGACAGGGGATTGATATAATGTATGGGCTGTACATTGAATTTGCTGATAATTGCCTGCTTGTCTAAAGCGATGCCGTATCTTCCGTAGCGTGACATATGGCCGTTGACCTTTGAAAGGGGAATGTCACAAAAGCACGTCATGGGGAAGGCGATTTTATGTAATCCCTCGATCCTTAAGTAATCCAAGGGTTCAATGACATATCGGGGGATGATTGCCTGGTTCTTTAGGATCATTTCCAAAAATTCCGGCTCTTTCATATAATTGCATAAGATATTTGCGCTGTTGTTCCATTTTAGGCGATCTGGCAGTTTTGCCGTGCCTTGTAATTGCGTTGTATCCTTCAATAAATTTCCCACCTTTGTATGCCGCGGTTAAATTTGCTGCCTGCAGATCCATTATAAAGAAAAAACGGAATAATGGCAAGGGATTCCGGTTGCAAGGATGTAATTTCAGATTAGGCGGCATAGCCCCGATTGCAAGGGCTGTACTGTCTTTTCGCGTTTCCATGCGTCTTGCCGTTTCGGCTGCGTGGCAGAAAGAAAATTATATTGAAGGAGATAGCCTGCTGCCCCCTCTCCAAAAGTGTGGTATAATTTTTGAAAAGGTTTTGGATTTGATGTAGTATTTGCCGCTGAAACTGTAGTATATAGGTGAAGCCGGAAAGGAGGCGGTGTGATGATAGAAGATGAAAAAATTATTGAACTGTTTTTTGTGCGTTCAGAACAGGGCATACGGGAGCTGGATATAAAATACGGTAAAGTTTTCCACAAGTTATCGTATAACATTTTAAACAGCAGGCAAGACGCGGAGGAGTGCGTCAATGACGCTTACTTAGGAGCCTGGAACGCAATCCCCCCGGCGAAGCCGAGCCCGCTGCTGGCCTTTATCTGTAAAATCGTTCGGAACACTTCACTGAAAATCCATTACAGAAAGGAAGCAGCTAAACGAAACAGCACTTACACGATTGCTATGGAGGAAATCGAAGCCTGTATAGCAGACCCCAACACAGTGGAAGCCGAGATTGAAGCCAGAGAGTTAGCACGTATCATGGAAAGTTTTCTGGACACGCTGACTGTTGAAAACCGCGTTATCTTCATGCGCCGCTATTGGTTTTTGGATAGCTGTAAGGACATAGCCGAGTTTGTAGGGCTTACGGAGAAAAACATCTCTGTCCGGCTGAGCCGTATCCGTCAGAAAATGAAAAGCTATTTAGCGGAAAGAGAGGTATTTGTATGAATGCAAAGAAGTTTTCCGAAGCCATGAGTGAGCTTGATGCCAAGTATGTTGATGAAGCCATCAATTATAAAAGGAAAACTAAGAAACCCATTTGGGCTAAATGGGGAGCTATTGCAGCTTGTTTGTGTCTTGTATTGTCTGGCGGCTTTCTGTATCAGGCTGAAAACCGTTATCCAATGAAAGAAGTCGCAAGTACAAATAACGGTGATTCAGCAGAAATATATACACTGCCGCATTGGGAAGATATGGAGATTTACAACCAGTATCCTCAAATTATCATCAATGAATTAGAGTATCAAGCAAATTGGGGAGAGGTTTCTGCAAGTCAGCTAGGTGTGGAGCTGGGCAATATTACCGCATATGGTTGGGATGAATATGCGAATATTGCCGGAGAGGATGCAATCCGTTATTGCAATGCAGCCATTTATGAAATTCAAAATATATCTGCTCAATGCGCTGTCGCAGTTCAGTATGAGGGTACAAGTGCCTATTATGCTGCTGTAAATAATTTTTATCATCCAGACACATTAGGAGAATTTATAGAAGACATAAACCTCAAAGATACGCTGATTGTCAACTGGGCTTCCTATGAATACCATAAACCTATTAGCAAAGATACCGAAGTCCGCTTTGAAAATGTAGACATAAGTAAGGTTTTTGATTTGCTATTATCTAATGGGGAAGCTGTAAATGAATATAGCGACTTTGATAATGAGCAGCCAGAAGAACTTTTAGACATTTGTGTTAGCGTTCCTATCCTTGGATATGAGAATATTAGTCTTAGTGTCCGTGAAGAGGGGTATATCATTACCAATATTTTATCAACAGGAAAAAAATTTTTTGTGGGTGAAGAAAATACGCAGGCATTTGTCGATTATGTTTTGAAAGAGTGTAGCGGTTATGAGGTTGTATACACGCTTGATCCGGATGAAGTTGGCATGCCACACCCATTATCTGCCGAAGCAGGAAATACTGGATGACCTTTTGGAACTGATTAAGGCAATGCAGCAAAAATCCATAGATCTTGGCTGCGATATGGTTGTCTGACAATGTGAATATAGAAAGTAGGAACGGAAATGAGTATTTTATTTGAGCTTTTTCTTATTTTTGCAAAAATTGGTTTATTTACCTTTGGCGGCGGCTACGCCATGCTCTCGCTGATAGAGAACAACTGCGTCGAAAAAAAGAAGTGGATTACCCATGATGAAATGATGAATGTGACCGTTATTGCCGAGTCCACGCCAGGCCCCATTGCCATTAACTGTGCTACCTTTGTAGGCTTCAAGCAGGCTGGTCTTTTGGGCGCATTGATTGCTACATTTGGAATGGTATTTCCATCTTTTGTGATTATTTATACCGTCTCAATGTTCTTAGATAACTTTCTGGAAATTACGTTAATTGCCAATGCATTTAAAGGGATTAAAGTCGCAGTCGGCATTTTAGTATTGGATGCGGCAATCACAATGATTAGGAAGATGCACAGGAGAGTTCTGCCAAAAGTGATTATGCTATGTTCTTTTGCAGCCATGCTGCTTATCAACATTTTTGCCTGGGATTTTTCATCTATCGCACTTATGCTTGTGGCGGCTGCCATCAGCCTTGCCATCTTCTGCGTTAAGGGTAAGCCAGGGCAGGAAGGTGGTGCTGAGAAATGATTTATCTGGATTTGCTTTTCGGCTTTCTGCGGGTAGGCTGCTTTGCATTTGGCGGCGCTTATGGAGCCATTCCTCTTATTCGTGATGTGGTTTTGTCTTATGGCTGGATGACGGATGAGGCGCTGACTTATATGATTGCCATCAGCGAAAGCACGCCTGGACCTATCATGGTCAATCTTGCAACTTATGTCGGCAGCAGTCAAGGCGGGTTGTTAGGAGCCATTATTGCCACCCTTGCGGTTGTCCTTCCCTCATTTATCATTATTCTTCTGGTAATGGCCTGTTTAAAAAATGCATTGAAGAACAAATATATTCAAGCTGTTCTTCGTGGATTAAAGCCTTGTATTATTGGCATAATTTTTGCAACGGGTGTATTTATGGCCGTTAATCACGCCATAGCAGATACCCGAGCCGGCATCATTGCCATTGTATTAGCAGCAATTACGTTCGGTAGCAAACCCGTACTGAAAAAGAAAATTTCTCCCATTTTGCTTATCCTATTATCAGCTTGTACGGGCATGGTGGTTTACGGAGTATAGATAATGCAGGCGGGTAAGGTAAAACGCAATATGAATAATAGACGTACATATATTTTTGTTTCGTGAGAAAAGCAAAGTAAATTAGGCCTTTTTTGTTCTGTATGGGTTATAATATCCATAAATTGCACGCAAAAGTCCGGCTAAGTTCCCAGTGGATAGAGAACTGGCCGGATTTTTCCGTCCATATCAGTGCCTTCCTAATTCGGCCTTTTGGGCTGTTTTGCTGCTTATTCCATTTCCCATCTTCCGGAAGCCCCGCAGGGCAGCACCAGCCCGGTGGAGGATACGGGAAGGCCTACTTCATCTGCGCTGACCTTTCCGCCCCGTGTTTTCCCGATTTCTATGGACAGCATATAGGAAAGCACGGAAGGGGCCAGCCCGGTGGTGTAGGAATTGATCAGGAAAAACAGAGGCTCCTTGGACAGCAGCTTGGCGCAAAGGCTGACCAAGTGATGGATGCAGTCCTCAATCTTCCAGGTTTCGCCCTTTGGCCCTCTTCCGTAGGAAGGGGGATCCATGATGATCCCGTCGTAGCGGTTTCCCCTGCGGATTTCCCGCTCCACAAATTTTATGCAGTCGTCTACCAGCCAGCGGACAGGGGCATTCTCCAGCCCGCTGGCCTTGGCGTTTTCCTTCGCCCAGCCCACCATGCCTTTAGAGGCGTCCACGTGAGTTACCGAGGCCCCGGCTCTGGCGGCGGCTAAGGTGGCTCCGCCGGTATAGGCGAATAAATTTAAGATTTTTACCGGCCTTCCCGCCTTCCTGATTTTGTCCCCGAACCAGTCCCAGTTTACCGCCTGCTCCGGGAACAGGCCGGTGTGCTTGAAACTGAAGGGCTTTAATTGGAAGGTAAGCTCCCCGTAATGGATGGCCCATTGGGCAGGCAAGTCGAAAAATTCCCATTCCCCGCCGCCTTTTGAGCTTCTGTGGTAATGGGCATTGGGTTTTTTCCAGCCCTTTAGCGTCCGCTCCGTGTCCCAGATTACTTGAGGATCAGGGCGGATCAGCAGGTAATCCCCCCAGCGCTCCAGTTTTTCGCCTTTTGAGCAGTCAATGACTTCATAATCGTTCCAGCCTGTCGCTTTCCACATATTAATATCCTTTCCTAAGAGATAATTGTCGCCAGTGGCGATTAAGGTAAGTATCGTTAATGGCAATGAAAATAATTACTGCCAATGGTCATTAAGGTAAACATTGCTAATAGCAATCAAGGCAAACATCGCCAATGGTTATTAAGATAAACACTGTCAACGGCAATTCGTTTCATTATGTATGGCAGCTTCCCCGGCCGCAGGAAAGCGGTGAGGAGCTTTTTTGATTATATCTGAGGCGGGGCGGATGGTCAAGCTTTCGGCGAGATAAAGATATGGAATTTTAGTGGGATATTATATGGAAAAGGTTTGAGAGTCCTTTGTTTTTATGAGAATAGTTCAGCCAGTGGAAGCCGATGGATGAAAATTCGTGCGAGCATGATTTTCATCCATGCGGTTCCCGCTGGCTGAACTATTGTGTGCAAAATTAATTTCATTGGGTTTGTCAAGTGAAATCACTTGGCGATGTTGCATAGGACTGGTGTCTGTAACATTTATGGCATTTTTAACAGTACAGTTAGCGTTTTACAGCTCCTCGCAGCAGCATTTGGAGCCAGACTTGGTATCTGGGACGCGCTTAAACTTCTGAAGGGTTATGGAAGCGATGGCTATGGTGCGAAAGAGTAAGGCGCATATTGGGCATGGTTTTTTATATGAACACATATTTGTTTTATGGGTGTAAGTTAGTGTTGGCTAATCAAATATTAGAAACCGCTATTTAAAAAGGGGAAAAATAAAGCGTCTGGCAAGTTCGCCAGGCGTTTTTTCGTGGATTCCTCCAATCTGCGAAAGGGAAAATCGCGGACTTTCTCGATAAAAAGAAGGGGTTTTGCTTTAATTATGATTACACTGACGTAATTCTACCACAGATCAAAAGGAATTGCTACTAATTTTTTTCGATTTTTCTGTTAGGTTATGGGAATATGGGCTGAAATTGGAAGAAAACAGGGTTCGCTGGCAGGATTTAGGGTCAGATTTGTGGTCAAAATCCAACGAAAAGGAGAGGATAACAAGATGGCAAGACACGGGGAAAACATAAGGAAGCGAAAGGACGGACGATGGGAAGGGCGTTATTTGGCTTATAGCGAGGAAAAGGAGAAGTGGCTTTATCGCTCGGTCTATGGAAGAGCATACGAAGAAGCTAGGGAGAAATTGCATTTTTGGAAAAATTCATTAAAGGAATCCGCTGCGGGGAGGATCGAAATGATGACAGCGGAGGATGTCCGGGAAAAGAGTGGTGTGGAAAGTAAAGCAGAGATTAGCGGTACAGACGGCAATGAAGGAAAGGGAAATGGCAGAGGAAGTTATTGCGGGGAAAGTGATTACAGGGAAAGTGATTACAGGGAAAGTGATGGTCGAGAGCATGGGGGCGAAGGGAATAGCAACGGCGGGAGCGGCAAGGAAAATCCAGAAAATAAGTGTGCCTCAATAGAAATATATTTTTGGGCAGTGGCGGAGGAATGGCTGGCGAAGGTTCGGTTTGCCAGGAAAACTTCAACTTACATAAAATATTGGCTGATTTATAAAAACTACTTAGAAAAGCATTTCCGAAATATGGAAATTTCTTTGGTTACTGACCGAACTGTTCAGGAAAAAATCCCTGCTTCTTTATCGGAAAGCATTGGAAAGAGTGTTTACTGTGTGCTGAACCAGATTCTAAAATATGCATCGGAAAAATACGCTTTACGGTTAATGCCTCTGAAACGACAAATACCATATATGCCGAAAAGGACTGTGGAGACATTTTCCAGAAAAGAACAATCTGAACTGTTTGCCGTGCTTTACCAGGAAAGGGATGTATTTAAAACAGCCATTCTTTTATGCCTGTATACAGGATTACGGCTAGGGGAGCTGTGCGCATTAAAATGGGAAGATATCGATATGGAAAACCAGTTAATTGCAGTCAGGCGGACAGTGCAAAGGCTTTACGTGGAAGGGCATATGACAAAAACGGTTTTGCTGGAGACTGCGCCTAAAAGTGCATCTTCCCGGCGCGAAATCCCATTGCCCTCCGCTGTTTTTGCCCTGCTTAAGGCACTTCAAGAAGAAAACAAAAAAGAATATGTGTTCGGCGGGGACAAGCCGGTGGAACCAAGAACCATGCAGAACCATTTTAAACGCATATTGAAAAAAGCGGGGCTGTCTGACAAAAATTTCCATGCCCTGCGTCATACATTTTCGACCAACTGCATAGAGGGCGGAACGGATGTAAAAAGCCTGAGTGAACTTCTGGGACATTCTGACGTGCAGATTACCCTAAATCGATATGTGCATCCATCTATGGATACGAAACGCAGGCATTTAGATGCACTGGCGGGATTTTATGAACGAATGTGCGGACAGGGTGGCGGGATGTGCAACGGGATGTGTGGTTAGAAGTGTGATCAGATGCGCGGCTGGATGTATGGTTTGGGGCGTGATTGGGTGTGTGGCTGGATGCGTGGTTTGGGGTGTGATTGGGTGTGTGGCTGGATGCGTGATTGAATGGATGACTGGATGTGCGATTGAATGTATGGCTGGATGTGTAGTTGGATATGCGGCTAATTGTGTGGCTGGATATGTAATTGAATATGCGACTGAATCTATACTTAAATATGTAAATAATTTGTGGTCAAATTTGTGGTCAGTTTGGCGGAAAATCTTTTTGATAAGGAAAAGAAAAAGGGCAGGAGTGTCCGTATTTGTCGGTGTTTGCAAAGAATTTCAGGTGTTTAGGCGGTTAAAATAGGTTTGCCAAGTTAAAGATTTCGCAGATTGGAGGAATCCACGAAACAAGAGGGGGTAATGATAGAAGCCAATACCTACAAATAATCATAATTATCTAACAGATACCTGAAATTTTGCAGACAAACAGGCTGTGCCCTGTGCAAACAGGGGATTTGATGCCAAGGAAATGCGCAGGGACTGATTTTGTGCAGTGTTAGGTGTTGCATAGGTTTTGTATGGATTATTGTATCAAAAATTGAACGAAAAGATTGAATGGAAAGAGCCTTTCGTGAGGCAAGGATGTTAACCGGAAATGCCAGGCAATGGTTTATTGGTTATCAGCCACGTAATACAGCGATGGAGGCCTTGGACTGCTGGTTAACCGCTGAGGAATTAAAGAAGCGTTTTAGAGCCGTTTGGGCATAGGAAGATCCAGGAAGGGGGCATTTGGAAAATGGCAAGCCAAAATCTTCAGAAACAGATAGAAGACTTTATCAATACCCAGGTAGTCAGCCGGGGTTTAGATGAACGGACAGCCATAGCTTACCGGATGGATCTGGAGCAGTTCCATTCCTGGATGGAGCTGAAAATAAAAGAAAAAAGGGAGCAGACGGAAAGCAGTCGCTTAGTAAGCCAAGTGCTGACGGATTTGCAGGGAGTGCGGAAAAAACCAGAATCAGGGATTCAGCCGGGATTACAGCTGGGAGAAGCAGAACTGCAGGAAAAACGATGCCTGGAAGAAGGTAAGGAATGGGGATATGAGGAGTGGATGGAGAAGTACTTAAATTATCTTTCCGAAGAAAAAGGGCTGCGCACTTCCACAATCAGCAGAAGGCATCGGGTATTCCGCTATTATCTGGCCTATTTGGCAAAGCAGGGGCTTGTGGAGCGGTACAGGCCGCTGAAATTAAGGGAACAGCCTAAACCGCCAAAAGAGATTTCCTTAGATCGCTACCTGACCAAAAAGGAGATTGACCGATTTTTTCTGGCGATCCAGCAGGAATATGAGGAATTGGACAGCGAGTTCCGCAGACGTGTCTGCTTAAGAGATCAGGTGATGATGGAGCTGCTGTTTTATCACCGGCTTGAAGTCAGCGAACTTCTTCGGCTGGAAGTGTCGGATTATAACCGGAAGACAGCGGTACTGACCGTGCCAAGGAAACGGGAGAAGGAACGGACGGTGTATTTATTTTCTAAGGAGCTGCAGGGGCGGATGGCTCAGTGGCTGGATGACCATGATTACTTTGAACATGATGAGATGTATCAAAATAGAATGTTTCTGTCAAAGCTGGGGAAACCGCTTTCGATGAAAATGGTGGTGAATATTTTTGAAAAGTACCGGGTGCGGGCGGGGATTGAAAAAGCATGCACACCGAAGGATTTGAAAAATGGGCTGGGCAGATATGCGGTGGAGGTGGTGAGGGAGATGGGGTGACAACGGAGCAGAAGAGGAAACAGATAATTGAAGTGAAAAATGGGGTTTGGGAGAGAACAATGGAAAAGCAGCAGCTTCTTAATACATATGTAAATAATGTAAACATGGAAGAGGCGGTTTGGAACATTGAAAAGATGATTGAGTCTGGAAAGAAATCTTATGTCGTTGCAATTAATGTTGACGTTGTTGTGAAAATAGAAAAAGATAGGTATCTTAAAGAAATAACGGATAATGCAGACTTGGTATTAGTTGATGGCAAACCTTTGGTTTGGATTTCTAAATGGCATAAACATCCAGTAAAGGAAAAAATTTCAGGTTCTGATCTTGTGCCAATGCTTTTTAGAAGAGCTGAAGGAAAGAATTATAGAATCTTTATTATCGGTGGGGCTGATGGTGTCGCTGAAAAAGCAAAAATCAATGTAGAAAGAAAGTTAAAAAAAATAAATATCGTTGGAACATATGCTCCGCCAATTGGATTTGAGAAAGATATAGATGAACTAGAAAAGATAAACCGAATAATTTCTTCTGCCCAACCAGATCTTCTAATAGCGTGTTTTGGATGTCCTAAGCAGGAAAAGTGGATATATGAAAATTATCAGAAATATGATGCAAAAGTCTCTGTTTGCGCAGGAGCTACTGTTGATTTTTTGGCAGGTAATGTAAAACGTGCTCCGAAATGGATGAGTGAACATGGATTGGAATGGATATGGAGATGTATTCAGGATCCAAGGAGACTTTTAAAAAGATATTTTGTGGATGATGTGGCAATAATTCGTATTGCAAAAAAATATGGAAATCTACAGTACAGAGAGTGAGAATATGGTAATCGCAATAGATTTGACATCTCTATCATATCATTTGACAGGGATTGAGCGTTATGCGGCAAATGTTTCAAATAAAATGATAGAACAGGATGTTAGTAATTATTATATACTTATTTTTCGGAATGAGATATATCCGTTATTTAAGAATAAAATAGACGGGAAGCGGGTTATAGCAAAAATTCTTCAAGGGAATCATAAGCTTATATTTTATCAGATTGTATTGCCGTATAATCTTTACAAAATAAAGGCTGACCGTTATTTGTTTTTGGCATTTAACAGTCCTATTATTTTTAAAAAGAAGGGGATATATAATACGATTCATGATATGGGAGCATGGGATTCTCCTGGTGCAATGAAAAAATTACAGAGACTGTATTGGAGAGTAACTATACGAGTGGCAGCAGAATTTTCGGAGGGTATTATAACTGTATCGGAGTTTTCCAAAAGAAGAATTTCGGAATTGCTTAAATATCCCAAAGAAAAAATTTATGTGGTTTACTCTGCTGTATCTGATGAAATAACAAAAAATCTTAGACTAAATTATAACGTAATAAAAAATAAATATCATCTTCCAGATAAATATATCATGACACTTTCAACTTTGGAGCCAAGAAAAAATATAACCGTACTATTAAAAGCTTTTTCAAAAGTCGCGGATAAAGTTGATTACGATCTTGTGCTGGTGGGAAGAAAGGGATGGATGATGGATACGGTGCTTGAACAATATGATGTGCAAAAACGAATTCACATTACTGGTTTTGTTAAAGATAAACATATTTCATTGATTTATAAAAATGCACTCTGTTTTATTTTTCCGTCCTTATATGAGGGATTTGGGCTTCCTCCAGTAGAAGCATTGGCATTGGGAATTCCGGTTATAGCCTCTGATGCGGCTTCCATTCCAGAAATTCTTCATAAGCAGGCAACGTATTTTAAAAATGATTCTGTCAGCGAATTAGAGAACATTCTGATTGAACTAGAGAAACACCTTAATATGATGCCGCATGGATTAAATGAGTACCAAAGGAAGGAATATAATTTTGAACGATCAGCAAATAAAGTGTTGAGATTAATTGAAGCTGATAATTAAGATGAAGAGAATGGTACTGATTAAGTGAAAAACATGGGTACGGATAAAATAAAATGGGCAGGGATGAGATGGATAAGATTGCAGTATTAATACCATGCTACAATGAAGCAAAAACAATAGAAAAAGTAGTAAATGATTTTAAAGCAGCCTTGCCAGATTCAGTTATTTATGTTTACGACAATAATTCTACAGACAATACTGCTAAACTTGCGAAAAAAGCAGGAGCAGTTGTAAGAAATGAATATATGCAGGGCAAAGGAAATGTTATTAGGAGAATGTTTAGAGAGATTGATGCTCAATGTTACATAATGACGGATGGGGACGATACTTATCCAGCAGAGAGTGCAAAAGAGATGGTAGAACTTATTTTAAACAGGAATGTTGATATGGTGATTGGTGATAGGTTATCTTCGACATACTTTGAAGAAAATAAACGACCATTTCATAATCTAGGTAATTCATTGGTTAGAAAATGTATCAATGTGCTTTTCCATAGTAAGATAAAGGATATTATGACTGGATATCGGGCTTTCAGCTATGGATTTGTTAAAACATTTCCAATTTTATCTAAGGGATTTGAGATCGAAACAGAAATGAGTATACATGCTGTTGAAAAAAATATGTATGTAGAAAATGTAATCATAGAATATCGGGATCGCCCAGAAGGAAGTGAATCGAAGCTTAATACCTATTCTGATGGCATAAAAGTGATAGGAACAATTATAAGACTCTACAAAAATTATAATCCAATGGGCTTTTTCGGAACTGCGTCAATTTGCCTGATTGTAATTTCTGTAGTCCTCCTTGTTCCAGTTCTTATTGAGTATTTGAGAACAGGTATGGTTCCGAGATTTCCAACATTAATTGTATGTGGATTTATGGTGATTGCATCAATTCAGTCATTTTTTGCCGGAATGCAGCTACAAAATTCTGTACAGAAAAATCGTCAGGATTTTGAAATGGAACTGCTTAGTGCAGAGAATAATAAGAAGAAATTGGGGGGGTAGGAGGTATAGAAAGAAATGTGTTACTTTATACCAGCTATATTTTTTGCGTTGTTGAACGTATGGTTTGTTTTTGCGGGAAATAAAAAATTTGGTGAGACATTGCCAGTAACATTGATGACATCAGTGTTTATACTTTTTATGAGTCAGGCTTGTTTTAAGACATTTAATGTTGGATATTACAGCCTTGTTATTATGTCATATTTTTCGGCAGGATTTTTGATTATTAAAAGAAAAGATTTGAAATTTATAAAGAGATTTTTTTCCAATGGATTTTGGGGATATATAATTATATTCTTTATGGCCTTGCTCATTGATTATGGAAGACATTTTACCCATTGGGATGAATTGATGCATTGGGGCAAGATGACGCAGGAAATGCTTAGGCTAGATAAATTTTACACAGATCCAGCATCAGAACTGTTAGTACATAAATATTATCCTCCCGGTGTACCGATTTTTGAAATGCTTTGGTGCAGGATGTCGGGGGGGTGGTCAGAAGCAGGACAGACTATGTCGCTGCATTTTCTGATTTTTTCATTTATGATTCCATGGCTGATCGAAAAAGTAAATTTTGTAGAAAAAGGGATTTATAAATTATTGAATTCATGGATTATATTTTTGATTTTGATAATGATTCCGCTGAATATGGACGGAGAAGGAATTTTTTCGACCACATATTTAGACATCTTCGTATCAGCCTTATTTGCCTATGGCATAGCATTAACGTTTGATAAAGAATTCGTTCATACTAAATTTGGATATAATGCATTGCTGATGACGATGGCAATGACAATTATGACAAAACAAATTTGCGTAGCATTTGTTGGATTGACATGGTTTGCATATACGATAAATGAATTTGTAGATGATGATTTACATTGGGATTTCAAAGAACCCGAAAAAAAGCTATTGTCGAGTTTGAGTATTATTCTGGTTCCTTTAATTTTTTATCTGGCATGGGATTTTTATGTGGATAAACTGGGATTAAAGGGAATGTTCGATTTAAATAAAATAAACATAAAAAATTTTATTTCTATTTTGGTAGGAGGCGGGACAGAAGCACAGCATATAACGTATAAAAATATTATCAATGCTTTATTTTCATCAACCATGACAACAGGGATTTTTAAGTTAACATACCTTTCTTCATTTTTTGTTGTATTAGGGATTTTGGCATTTTTATATATAATATTCAAAGATTATTTTACAAAAGGAGAAGTGATTAAAACAGCAATTGTTTTTTTGTGTGGAAGAATTGGATATGCATTAACTATTTTAATTTTATATATGTTTTGCTTTAGCCCAGCTGATATGGAATTGCTTTCAGGATTTCCAAGATATATGAGTTCCTATATGTGTGGAGAGTGCTTGATTCTGGTTTATTGGATTGTGCAGTTGCTGAAAAGGAAGGGAACAGTACAGGCGGATTGGAAAAGGTTGTTGATTCTATTGGGGGGATGTGTATTATTGTGTGATTCGTCGAAAATTGTAAGGATAACACCTCAAATATTTAAAGGAGAAATTTTATACACATATCGGGAGCAGGCAGAAGCAATTGTAAGAAAAACAGAAAAAGGATCAAAAATATTTCTTGTCAATTCATCTCCCAGCGCAGGAATGAATATGACCTATTTAGCGTTTTATCTTGAGGGAAGAAAATTTGGTGATTATAACACAACAGATTTCTCAAAAATAAATATGGCTGATGATAAATTTTGGAATAATGTTATATGTGGTATAGAAAAATGTGATTATCTTTATATTTATGATACCTGTGACGCGGTAGATCAGATCATTGGCGTATATGCGGATGTGGAAACTTTTGAATCAGGTGGATTATATAAAATAGAAAAGGGAAAAGAGCTTAAATTGAATAAAATGTAATGAAGAAATACAGAAAATTGTAATGGAGCAATAAATATGAAGTTTTCACTTATCATAGGAACTTTGGATAGAACAGAGGCAATAGCAATCTGTCTGAAATCAATATTTGAACAAACATGGCAGGACTATGAAATTATTATTATTGATCAAAGCAGCAATAAACTTACTGAAAATTATATCAACACACTTGAAGATAAGAGAATAAAGTATAAACATGTGTGTTATAAAGGGCTCTCTAAAGCGAGAAATGATGCTTTAAGAATGGCAACGGGGGAATACGTTTGTTTAATTGATGATGATGCGAATTATGCTTCTGAGTATTTATCTATTGCAGCAGAAAATACCGATTCAAGAACAATTCTTTCAGGACATATCTATGATACGGTAAAGCAAGGTGATTTTGTTGGCTATAAAACGAAGTATAATAAAAAAAAATTATCTTTGCGCATGATTATTCGAACGTGTCCTTCAGCAGGGCTTGTGTTTCCTATGAAGATGATTCAAGAAAGCGGATTTTTCGATGAACAATTTGGAATAGGCGGTTTTTATGGTTCTGGTGAGGAGACGGATCTGATCTTGCGGGCATTAAAGTATGGATATAGGGTAAAATATTTAACCGAAATGACATTAAGTCATCCAGTGCCAGCAATAAAGAGACAATTATCTCATCAGAAAAGGAAAATGTATGCAGAGGGTCTTGGTGCGTTATTTAGTAAACATAAGGGATATAAAATATTAACTTTATTAAGAATTGAACATAAGTTGAGACTTATAGCAAAAATACTTGTGTTTAAAGGAGAAAAGAAAGAATTGGCAATAAATGAATATAACGGGTTTAAAGAGGGGTATTCCCGTTATGCAAAGAAATAGTAAAGAAATTTAATGAGTGTTTACTTGTATGGGGAATCAGAATGAACAAGACCAAAGTAAAGATAATAGAACCATTCTATATTTTGTTATCTATGCTAAAAATTGTAGTTAACATTATTTTTGGAAACCAATATTTAGAGTATGTCTTGCTTTTATATATTTTTGTATGTTTAATTACGAAAAAGTTTAAGGCTGACGAATTTCTTATCTATGCTTTATTCATACCAAACAAGTATTTACAGTTTCTTGCTGTTCCAATGTATTTGTTTTTTACAGGCAATTTAGTGTCAAATCATTTAAAATGGCGAGAATGTTTGTTTTTCATATTACAATAGTTAGCACGATTAACTGTTTGATCTATAACGGATTTATCGATGGAACACTATTCCAGGTGGCAGTTTATTATTTTACTTTCGCTTTGATTAATTCATACGGAAAAAGAATTGAATTGAGAAAAATGTTGATTATCTTGGATAAAATGTTTGTGCTACAACTTATAACTAGTGTGATAGAAATTGCTATTATCGTCAGTTGGGTGATACGGTTAAAGGAACACTTATATCAGCGCATTATCTAGGTGCTTTTTTAATGGTGTATCTATATTTTGTGATATTGAATTGTTCAGTTAAAAAAGGAGAATATCTAGTATGAAGGTAAGTTGATATTCGTTCTTGTAGTTGCTTCAGATGCACAACACGTTGTATTGATATTTGTTTTTTCATATTTGGTTGTGAGATTGATTAATCGATTGTGGATAAAGAATAAGCTCACATTATTAGTTTCTGCAATGACGTTTATTGTTATTGTGTCAGTGTTTGGCTTATCAAAAAACATGATTAATTGGAGTGGAACAGTTGAAAGGCTTATTAATGCATATATTTACAACAGTCAGTATAATAAAAAATACGAATTTTTTCTGAGAACATTAAAGGAGATGTTAGGATTAAATGGACTTTTTGGTGTTGGTCAATTTGGATCTCAAATTTCTCTAATGATTTCACAAGGGATAATTTACTATTGGCGACCAGAATACAGTGTTTTTCATTATGCTATTGCTCCTTTTACAAACGCGATAAGAGGATTGATGACTGAATGGTATACGCTATATGGAATTGGTCAATCCAGTATGGTTTTAGGCTATCCACTTGTAAGTTTTATTGGTTTTTTTGATAAACAGTTTGGAATAGGGGCAAGATATGGTGCAGGCGAAGAATCAGATTTAATCATTAGGTGTTTGGAACAAGGATATAAAGTGAATTATGTTCATTAAATGAAGTTAATTTATCCAGTTCCAGTAACCAGTAGGACAAGAAAGTGTTCGAGCGATAAACTAGCTTCTTATTATAAAGGAATAGGCGCACTGTATAGAAAACATTTAATTGACGGAAAAAAGAATTATTTAAGAAGCTGCTATATAAAGACATGGATTAAGCTAATTCTTAAAAAATGTTTTGTACTTAAATATGACTCAGTAAAAATAATTTGTGCATTTAAAGAAGGCATAAATGACTATAAGAATGTTGGATGAAAATGGAGAAGAAAATATTAAAAATTAAAATTAGACCTATTAAAATAAATATTCCGCTGTTTTTTCTCGGATTTCTATTTTTTTTCTATTATTTCAAAAAGACAGCAATTATTTCTTCAAGCAATGATATGGTTAATATGATAAATCATATTGAAGATTGTATATATTTTATTTGCCTAATTTACATGGTATTAGAAAATAAATATAAGCCAAGACAAATTTTATTCATCGGAATAGTAGGAATAGCTTTTTTTCTTATTGCAGCAGTTTCAAGCTATGCTGAACTTTTAAAATGCCTTTTTCTTGTGACTTTTGCCAAAAATGTTAGTTTTGAAAAAATATGTCGCATATTTGCGTATGTACTAATTTTTTTAATGGTAATTACAATGGCAATGTTTATACTTGGAATATCCGTAAGTCCGGTTCAACGAAGGAATGCAATAGCACTTGGGTTTAATCAGGCAAATGCAGTGAGTGTTGTATTAATGATGATAACCTTTTTAATATTGGCAACACAAAGGATTAGCAGCATAAAAGTGAAACTAATCCTATTTACTATGAATTTAAGCGGATATTTTTTGAGTGATGGAAGAGCAGGATTTGGACTGGCTGTACTTGGAATAATTCTTACAAATGAAAAAATCTATAAAATATTGTATAAAAAAATAGTTAGAAAAAGCATTCCTTTTACAGTATTGGCTTATACAGCGTTATCCTTAATAACAGCATATCTTTACCCCGTTTCAAAATTTATACAAAAGATAAATTTAATTGTAACGCATAGAATAGATCTTAATTATCGCAATTTAAGTCTGAATAAACTCAAACTATTAGGTCAAAAAATAGAATTATTTACTACAGATATAGAATATTATAATCCCGTTACAGATACATTTAGTACATATAATACAGTAGATAATGCATATGTAAGTGGTTTGATCCAAATGGGGATTATGGCGATGATTATTGTTTTTGTTATAAATATCCTTTTAACATATAAAATCTATAAAAAAAACCATCCGCAATTATTAATTATTCAGCTTTTGATTTTAACTTATGGTTTATTTGAAAGCAGTATTTTTAGTATATATATATCATTTGTGTTTTTATATTTGATAACAAAATTTAGAATAGAAAAAATAGAAGATAAATTTGTCATTTGGGAGTGAGAATAGTATGATTCCAAAAATAATACATTATTGTTGGTTTGGCGGAAATCCTATGTCAGAATTGGGAAGGAAATGTATTGAGTCATGGAATAAATATCTTCCTGAATATGAAATCAAAGAATGGAATGAAAATAATTTTGACTTAAATGAAAATATTTATGCAAAGGAAGCATATGAAGCAAAAAAATGGGCATTTATAACAGATTATGTAAGGTTAAAAGTCCTTTATGAGTTTGGTGGAATTTACATGGATACTGATGTAGAAGTATGCAAGAATTTGGATATGTTTTTAACTGAATATGCTTTTTCGGGTTTTGAATCTGAAAACTTTGTGCCTACGGGAATAATGGCAGCAGAAAGGAAACATCCGTTTATAGGGGTATGGCTTGAATATTATAATAACAGACATTTTAAATTATCTGATGGCAGATACGATCAAAAGACAAATACAGTGACAATTACAAATATATGTGTTGAAAATGGGTTGATTTTGAATAATAGTAAACAAACAATCTGTGGAATGACCTTTTATTCCAATGATTTTTTTTGCCCTAAAAATCATGATACAAGGGAAGTACTTATCACAAACAATACAGCTTGCATACACCATTTTGATGGTTCGTGGCACACTGAAAGTGAAAAGAAATATCTTGAAGTGAGAAGAAATTGCATTAATAAGTTTGGCAAATCAGGAATTGTAATTTTTAAAATATATAAATACCTATTTCATCCAAAGGAAATTTTTAAGAGGGTTTGGTATGGACGGGAATAAATGAAAAAGGAATGGGAATCAAATGAAAAAAATCATGCTTGTATTTGGTACACGTCCAGAAGCTGTTAAAATGTGCCCATTAGTCACAGAATTAAAAAAAAGAAGAAGTATTGAAACAGTTGTTTGTGTGACAGGACAACATAGGCAGATGTTGGATCAAGTGCTTTCGACATTTAATGTTTTTCCAAATTACGATCTTTCAGTGATGAAGAAAGAACAGACATTGTTTGATATTACATCAGAAATTTTAAAAAAAATTAAGAATGTTTTAAACGAGGTAAAACCAGATGTGGTTTTGGTGCATGGAGATACATCTACTGCTTTTGCAACAGCGCTTGCTTGCTTTTATCTTCAAATTCCAGTAGGTCATGTGGAAGCTGGCCTTCGGACATATAATATTCGTTCGCCTTATCCGGAAGAATTTAACCGTCAGGCAATATCCATTATTTCAGAATATAATTTTGCACCGACACGTTTGGCCGCGGATAATTTAATTAATGAGGGGAAAAGTCGTGAGAGTATTTATATAACAGGAAATACAGTTATTGATGCAATGCATCATACGGTGATAAAAGAATATAGGCATCCAGAGCTTGATTGGGTGGGAAATGACAAAATGATTTTTATTACAGCTCACAGAAGAGAAAATCTGGGAGAACCAATGCATCATATGTTTCGCGCAATAAGAAGAGTGCTTGATGAACATACGGATTGTAAGGCTATTTATCCTATTCATATGAATCCTGCGGTTCGGAAAATAGCAGAGAAAGAGTTTTCTGACTGTGACAGAATTCATATTATAGAACCAATAGAAATTTTCGATTGCCATAATTTTGAATCACGATGTTTTCTTTGCCTTACGGATTCTGGTGGGATTCAAGAGGAATGTCCGGCATTCGGAAAACCTGTTTTAGTGATGAGAGATAGTACTGAAAGGCCAGAAGGAGTAACCGCAGGGACTCTTAAGCTCGTGGGAACAAATGAAGAAAATATTTATAAAAATTTTAAACTGCTTCTTGAAAATAAAGTTGAATACAATAAAATGGCGTATGCGGTAAATCCGTACGGAGACGGTTTTGCTTGTAAAAGAATAGCGGATGTGTTGGAGTTTGGAATATATAATCCATGGATTCTGCAACAGGAATAGGATAATAGAGTGATTAATTGCTTTAAGTGGCAGTATTCTTTATTGTGAAAATTCGGCATAAGCAACACAAATTCAGGAAAGCCAAGTATGCCCTATTGCCTTTATTTATGGCGTGTGTTCACAAGTGGGTGTATGAAGGTTTGTCGCAGAAATAGTTGAAATAGTATGGCTAAAAAATCATTAATTAAAAATTCGATATTTAATATAATATATACTTTGGTCAATTTATTATTTCCTCTTATTACATCAGTATATATTTCGAGAATCCTATTGCCCGCAAAGATTGGGACAGTATCTTATGCGCAAAACATAGCTTCTTATTTTGTAACGTTGGCTATATTGGGACTTAATTCATATGGAACTCGTGAGGTGGCAAAGGTTAGGGGGAATCAGGAAAAGTTAAATCAATTATTTACAGAATTGATTGTCTTAAATACGATTTCTTCAACTGTGGCGAGTATTGCATATACAGTGCTTGTTCTTGTAAATAACGGGATGAGAGCAAGTTTGGGTTTGTATGTTGTATGTGGTTTGCCAATATTATTTAATTATATTAATGTAGATTGGCTGTATCAAGGTGAGGAAGAATATGTATATATTTCTTGTAGGAGTATTGTTGTAAAAATCGCATCTTTTTTTGCACTTTTAGTGTTCGTGAAGACTTCATCAGATTATGTGGTGTATGCATTAATAGGAAGCTTGGCAACTGGGGGAAATTATATTTTCAATATTGTACATACTAAAAAATTTGTTTCTTTAGATTTTTCTGATTTAAATCTAAAAAGACATTTAAAGCCTAATTTTATACTAGCTGCAAGTATTTTTCTGAGTACACTTTATAATAAGACAGATATAACTATGTTGGGTTTTATGGCTTCAGATGAGCAGGTAGGATATTATTCCTATGCACATAAAATTATAATTATGGCAGTCACTGCCGGGATTGCAATCTCTACGGTTTTTTTACCGAGATTAAGTTATAGCTATAAATATGATATAGAAGAATTTAAAAGGTTAATTAAAAAGGGAACACAGATATTGTCTTTTTTACTTTTTCCAATGGCAGTTGGAGTATTCGTTATTGCGGACGAGATGGTCAGGTTATTATTTGGAGAAGCATTTATCGCCTCGGCAGTTACGATTAAAATTTTTGTGCCATTAATTTTTATTAATGGATTTGGAAATCTCCTATGTTATCAGGTGGTTTTATGTACAGGGAATGAGAGGAAGAGACTACCGACATATGCAGCAGGTGCAATTATTAATATTATAATAAATATTTGTTTAATTCCAACGCTTGCTGAGAATGGTGCTGCAATTGCATCTGTGATAAGTGAACTTATTGTTAATCTGTATCAGTTTATAGTTATGAGAAAAATTGTTGTTTTGCCGATAGATAAGAAGGCTGTAGGACAGGCTGTTATTACATCTGTGTTAATGGGAATGGTACTGTGCTTAGTAAAAATTTATTTATCTTTATCAGGTTTTATGATTGTTATGATTTTGGTTTGCATTGGCTGTTTAGTATATATCTTTTTAAATTATTTTATTCATAATGAATTATTAATGCAGATACAGAAAATGCTTAGGGAAAGGATCAAGTTATGATACCGATATGGCGTGTTAGAGAAAAAATCAAATTTGTTATATCTTGTGGAATCGTATATATTAGTGGCAGAGCAAAAAGTTCAAAAATGATTTTGGAGAATTATCGGGATAAATACAAAGGACAACACTGCTTTATTATTTGTAATGGGCCGAGTCTGACAGCGTCTGATTTGGATATGTTAAAGAATGAAATTACGTTTGCATCTAATCGAATATATAATATATTTTCTAAGACAGAATGGAGACCGACATTCTGGGCAATTTTTGATGTTGGTGTAATTAAACTAGATGGAGCCGTAGATGGAATAAATTCTATTCCGGCAGAGATGAAATTTACACGAGATAAAGGGTATCTTGATTTTAAAGGAATAAAGGGGCGAATATGTTACCTTCATTCGTGGGATAACAGGAGCTATTTAAACAATCCGAAATTTTCAGATGATCTGACGAAAGGAATTTATGGAATAGCAACAGTAACCTATAATCTTATTCAAATAGCCAGGTTTATGGGTTTCGATAAAATTTATATTATAGGGGCAGATCATCATTACAAGAATATGGAAACAAGAAGAGGAAATATTATCGTTGATCCGAATGCCAAATCATATTTTGGGAATATAAAAGATACATCAGAGCAAGCACCAGCAGGTGTTTGGGAGATGGAACTTGCATACGAGTATGCAGAAAAATATTCTCGGGAGCACGGGTTTAGAATTTACAATGCCACAAGGGGTGGCCACCTGGATGTGTTTGAACGAGTAAATTTGAATGATGTTCTCAATGGCTGAGAGAGGATAGCTACATTTTTATTTAAAAGAGAAGAAGAGTAAAAATATTGAATGAAATTTTCACGAATTGTTTATGCATAAAAAAGAAATGGTGAAAAATATGGAAAAATTATATATAGTTATACCAGCATATAATGAAAAGGATACGATTAAACAGATAATATTCTATGAATAATAAAAATGATAAGGGGTAATTAAGAATTATGAAAACAGCATGTTTTATTCCAATTAAAGAAAATTCTGAAAGAGTACCAGGTAAAAATCTCAGGAAACTTAATGGTAAAAAATTGTATCAGTATATTTGTGAAAATGTGAAAGATGCAGATGTGTTTGATGATGTGTATATTGATACAAATAGTTCTGAAATAGCAAAATATGCAAATAGTATTGGATTTCATGTGATTGAAAGAAGGCCAGAACTTGCATTAAATACAGCAAATGGCAATGATTTATTAGTATATCATTTTGAGAAATTTTCTGATTACGATTATTATTTTCAATTATTTGCCACTGCGCCATATATGCAGCCAGCAACAATAAAAATTTGTTATGATCGCTTAATTGCCAGTGAAGAATATGATTCCTGTTTCACAGCAATTGAAAATCATAGTTTTTATTGGTATGCAGGTACTCCTGTTAATTATCGTCCTGGAATTCTTCCAAGAAGTCAAGATATGATGCCTGTTATAGAAGAAACGACGGGTTTATATGGTATTTCAAGGGAAAGCTTAAGGAGGTATCGTTGTCGTATTGGACGTAAACCATATGTACATTTTGTAAGTAAATTTGAAGCGGTAGATATTAATACGGAAGAAGATTTTAAAATCGCAGAATTTATTGGAAAAATTATTTATAATTTGGGAGTCGATGAGAAATGTGAGTGATTGTATTATAGATGATATTCTATTTCTCTTAAAATTGTAAATTAGTCTACGAAAGATATTAAATAGATTTTTTGAGCAGAATAATGCTAAATGAAAAGTCCAAAAAGACAGTTGTTCCATTAAAAATAGATAGGATAAAAAGTATTAAAAAAGTAGTAAGCTTTGAGGCTCTTTCATCCTAATTTGTTGGCCTAATTTTCACATAAGAAATGAACTAAGTGGTTGGAAACAAACAATATACTCATGAGTACAAAATGTAGGTGATTAACCGGACAAAAGAAATTTTCACCAATTGATTTTAACATAGGCGTTTTGCCTTTCCAGAATATGGATTGTCCTTATGAAAAGGATAACACAGATTTTGGTGTATATGTGTGTTTGTGTGTGCGGCAGCTTATTACCAGGAGGGAAATATGAAGATGAAAGCAATAAATAGAATAAAGCACCGGATAATCTTAACGATTTCCAACTATAGGTACATATGCATATTTTCAATAGTAATTATTGCATTATCAATAAGCGGTTACTGGTAGGCAAGGCTAAATGGAGAAACGGCATCTTATCTCGGACGGTTTATAAAATTTTGTTTGGATAATGTAGAGTTTACAACGATTATTGCATCAGTGTTTGCCGCCATTTTAACAATGGGATAAAATGCAAAGATAACGGAAGGCCAGTTGATTAAGGAATTAAACAGTGAATTTATCAATAACAAAGATTTGTTTAAAATTGAGTCTAAATTAGAGAAATACTTCGATGATTACAAAGAAAATAAAATTCAGTCAGCGGCTTAAAATTGGGCATTGATCCCGTGAACGGGGAAAAAGACAGGCAGGCATTAGTGAATTATCTCGTGCACCTGGAGGCTGTTGCGGCGCTTGTGAACAATAATATCTTGCGGCTGGGCGCTATCAATGACTTAGTAGCATACCGTTTTTTCATTGCGCTTAACAATCCCTCTGCTCAAGAACGGGAAATAAAACCTTATTCTGACTATTATAGCGGCTGCATTAAGCTGTATAAGAAATGGAAAGACATATTGCGCCGCAAACATATACCGATCCCCATGGAAGAAAATGGCGGTGTTATAGAAAAGCTTGCGTGGGAACTATGAGGATGTGAGGAAAGAGAATGCAATGATTAAAATCCCGGAAAAATTTATACGTGAAGCATATGCTAAGGACAGCCTGTGTAAAAACCCGGCGGCATATTTTTATGATTTGGCGATCATTTGCAGCAATATATGCAGGCTGCAAAAGTTTTTGCCCGCCCAGACGAAGCTTTATTACGCGATGAAAGCACCCCCCATAATGCAGTGCTAGACTGTGTTTGTAATGAAGATTTTATTACAGGGATTGAGATTGCGTCCGCCGGTGAATTAGAGGCGGCGAGAAAATTTTGTACTGCCCAAAGGATTATCTTTACTGGTTCGGGCAAAACGGAATATGAGCTTGAGGAAGCGATAAAGAGCGGCATCCAGTTGATCAACGTGGAAAGCCTGGCGGAGGCTGTGTGTATTGCCCGAATCGCCCGGCGGTTTGGGCATGGAGAAGGTAGATGTCCTGCTGCGGGTTAATTTAGATTTCCCCCAGATAGATGGAGCCGAAAACATGACCGGTTATTCGACGAAGATGGGAGTGGATGAAAAAGACTTTGTGGAAACCTATAAGGAAGTATGCCGGCTTGATTGGGTGTGTGTAAAGGGAATTTACGCATTTGCCGCCAGCAGGGTTTTGGATGATAAAATTCTCTTGAGGATTGATGAGTATATTTTTGATTTTGTAGAGAAACTGCAGTCTGAAACAGGGGAAGTTTCTGTGATAGATTTTGGGGGCGGCTTAGGGATAGATTACTTAAAGGGAATCCGGCAATTCGATGTTGAGCGTTATGGGAAAGCGCTGAAAGGATTAATTAAGCGGCACGGGTTTGGCGATAAAGAAATTATTATGGAGCTGGGAACGTATCTTGTAGGGAATGCAGGATACTACACCTCTGAGATTATCGACATCAAAGAAATAAAAGGGAAAAAGCATATCATTATCGCTGGCGGGATAAACCATATGGGACTCCCGCTGGAAATGAGGCGTCAGCATCCGGTAGCCTTGATATCCAGGGGCAAGCCGAAATTATATGCCGCGCAGCCCTCTGTCCGTGCTGAGATTGCAGATATAAGCGGGCCGCTGTGTATTGTGTCTGACAGATTATCCTGGGATGTGCCGATTGAAAAAGCGGATATTGGGGATATCGTTGTATACACCCAAGCCGGAGCATATTGCTATGGGGAAGGGCTTGTGAATTTTTTGATGCATGAGCATCCCTTTGAAATTGTATTTGACAGCCAGGTGAATATGGATTAACGGAGGCGAGCGCGTCTTTTGGCAAAATATCTCTTTATCGATAGTTCATTTTTTGCCTAAAACCTTGTAGGAGGCCTTAACGGGCTGATCGCATTAGTCCAGAAGTGCAAGCCTTACATAGAGCGGCAGAAGGCAGAGACAGAGAAAGACCCATCAGCTAGCTTGTCAGCATCTGATGGATCCAAAGGCGATTGCATAAGTAATCGCTAAGTAAGCGTGGGGCGGCAGTTTCATCGCCGCCCTTTTCTATTACAAATTCATCATAGCATTTTGGCAGGGTGAAATCAATAGGATTTACCGTTGATTTTACCCATTTCTCTACTATTTCCTCATCCCAAATTTCCGCAGTTCTTCATGGAATGCCCTTCGGCGGGAGTACATGGTTCTATAATATTCCATTAATTTTGCTTTCCCGTTTCGCTCTCCCCTGGATTCTTTTGCTTCTCCCAGGGCGGCGATAAATGCGGCGCACTCGCCGTAATAATTCCGCCGGTTGCTTTCCATAATTCCCTTTACCCGCATGGTGATCATGTCCTGGAGCTTTTGGATAATCTGCTCGGCTTCTTCCGAAGATATAGATACGGTTTTCTTCCACCGAGAAAAGCACTGCCAGAATAATTGCCCGTCGTCTGGTTCTGTGGGGCGGGACAGGCCTGCCCTGTAGCTTTCGCTGCGGAAATTGCTGTATTCGGCGGCACTTTGGCACATGGCCCGGCAGCCGTTTTCTAAGGAATCGCCGGAATACAAATAGGGAAGGAACAGGGCAAGGCCGTATTTCATAAAGGTGGAAGACCAGCCCAGGGCGTCTTTCGTATTCATTGCTTCCTGGATTACCTGGCGGAAATTGCCGTTAAAGAAAACCAGCCCATAGTATGTATTGGAAGCAATCCGGTTTTTGCCGGAACTGTCGGAGACGAAGGCATATGGGGTTTCCATGGTTTTATGGGCGGCGCAGATTATCTGGTTTGTTTCTTCCTGGTATAAGGAAAAATCAAGGCTTTCCAGCCGCAGCCGCAGGTAATTTACCTCGTTTGTGTCTGAGCGGAAGGCTTCCAGCCAGCAGTTTTCCGCGGTTTCCCGCTTGTTTAAGCGCAGGGCGTATGTGGCGGTAAGCAAAGCCGCCTGGCTTCGGATGGTAAACTGGGGGGAGATAGTTTGGAGCGCTTCCTGGCCTGTAGCCAGCATTTTCGCATCCTCCTGGCCGTTTAAGCCCTGGCGCAGGTACTGCTCATACATTTCCGGATGGAGATCCGCGAATTTTCTTGCGGATTCCAGGAATTGTTCCGGGCTGTCCTGAAGGCTTGCGGCTTCGCTTAACAGTTTTTTGGAAAGGGAATTGTTCTGGCGGCCCAGATATTCGATCCATTGCGTTAAAAACGTATCCCATTCCGGCAAATCGTTTTCGCCTTTCTGCATCAGGGCTTCCAGAGTGATATCGCGGCAGCAGGCTTCCTGGATAATGGCAAAGAGCATTTCCGGGCGCTGGGGCATGGGGACTGCCTGGTAAGCCAAATATAGACCGTCCAGAACCAGATCCTTCTGGCAAATGTCCAGATGCACGGCGTCGATAAAATCATAAAAGGACATTTCTGGGTCGCAGTATTCTTCGTAGTCTCCGGTAATGGTGATGGTCAGCCTTGCTAACTGCGCAAAAAGCCGGAATCCTTCCGGATACAGTTCCTGATCTACGCACTGATGGATCAGGCGGCAGGCTTCGGACAGCCTGTCCGTGACATTTTCCGGATCTTCAAATAAAAATTCGTCTGCGGAGCTGTCGTACCAGTCGTCATATTCTTCGTTTAAATAGCCTACAGGGCAAAGCTGTCCGTCTTCGATTTGCGTAAGTTCCTGTTCAAGCTGCGTGATTTTTTGCCGCAGAGCTTCCGTGCCGAAGTCGGATATGGGGGAAGCGGACAGTTCTTCTGGTTTGCGTTTTCCCATGGCGTTTAATTTTCCTAAAAACATATCCCGCTGGTATTCCGGGAGTGTCCGGGCGGTTTCATGGATAAAAGCCCCCAATTCGTTTTTGGAAAGCCAGGAAACCAATTGATCAACTTGTTTTAAAAATTGGATTAAATTCATTTTTTGCCGTTCCTTTCTAAGACATAAACAAGTTGTGAAAGTTTTGTCAAATTCTTTGCTCTTCTTTTGCCTCCAACATCAATATTATCGTATGATCAGATAACCGTAAAGTCAAGGGCAAAAATCTCCTGGCGGCATAAAGTATTTGCTGACATAACTGTTCACACCATGACTAATCACTCCGCTGATTAGTCATGGGTCAGTACAGTTATGGAGCCAAAGCATATGCCCCATTGCCGCAGGCGATTTCAAATGGGCATATGCGGTTACGTTCACAGGATATCTGTGAACGGTAACTTGCTGACACCTGTTTTTATCCGTTTTCCCGCCGTTTGAACGGCTGCTATCTGTTTGCGTTCCGCAAACGGCTGAATCGGTAAGGGCGGCGGTGATTTTCCAAGCACGCCCTAATAGTGATATTTCTCCCGATTCCCCTTTAAAAAGAACATGGTTACGCCCAAAGCCAACACTTCCGCCGCCACGGTAGACAGCCATATCCCGTCCACGCCCCAAATTAATGGGAAGGTTAAGATAGCGGCGGCCTGGAATACCAAGGTTCGCAGGAAGGATATGGCGGCGGAAATTAATCCGTTGCCCAGGGCGGTAAAAAAGGAAGAGCCAAAAATCGCAAAGCCGGAAAAGAGGAAGGAGAAGGAGAAAAAGAAAAACGCCCGGGAAGTCAGCCGGAACAGTCCTTCATCGTATCCGGTAAAGATATAGGAAAGGGGAGCTGCCAGCGCATTGGCGGCGGCAAACATGATTACGGCAAATGTTCCCATAAGCACCATGGTCTTCCTTAGCATCCCTTTTAATTCACGGCTGTTTTGCGCGCCGTAGTTGTATCCGATAACCGGGGCAGTCCCTACGGAATAGCCGATAAATACTGCCTGGAAAATCAGGCTGACGTACATCAGCACGCCGTATGCCGCAACGCCGTCTTCCCCGGCATAGCGAAGCAGCTGGACGTTATAAAGCATACTGACCACGGACATGGAAATATTGCTCATTAATTCGGATGAACCGTTTATGCAGGTTTTCTTTAAGGCGCTGGCGTCAAACCGGGTGCGTCCGAGGCGCAGAAGGCTTTTATTGGGGCGGGCAAAGTAGATAAGGGGGATGATTCCGCCTACGCATTGGCTTAAGGCGGTGGCGGCTGCTGCGCCTTCAAGACCCCACCGGAAAACCGCGACGAATAAAGCGTCCAAGATAATGTTGGTAAGCCCGGCGGCAATGGTTACGTAAAGCCCCATAGCCGGTTTTTCCGCCGTGGCGAACAGGCATTGGAATTCGTACTGCAGGATGTAGGCCGGGATGGCCGCTAAAATAATATGCCCGTAGGTAATGCAGTCTTCAAGGAGCTGCCCGCTGGCTCCCAGCGCCTGGGACAAAGGCCGGATGGTGAGGAAGCCGATAAGGGTCAGCAGAGCGCCGCAGGCGGCGGAAGAATAGACGATCAGGGAGAACAGGCGGTTTGCCCGTTCATGTTTGCCCTGTCCAAGGGTTATGGCGATTAGTGCGCCTCCCCCGGTTCCGAACATAAAGCCAAGGGAGCCTAAAATCATTAAAAATGGCATGATAAAATTTACGGCGGTGAACGGGATTTTTCCCACAAAATTCGACACGAAAAATCCGTCAACTACGCCGTAGATTGAGGTAAATACCAGCATAATGATGGAAGGAAAAGTAAAGCGGAGCAGTTTTTGATAGGTAAAATGTTCTGATAACTGAATGGCCATGTTTGCACCAAATGATTATCCTTTCTTTAAATTAGTTACAATTAATGCCTTTATCGGTTCTGGCATTATTTTGCAGATGCATGGCAGATATCTTGCGGATGCGTGGCAGATATCTTGCGGATGCATGGCAGATATCTTGCGGATGCGTGGCAGACGGCATAAATCCCTTTCTTATGGCGTTTGCCATATATCCCGTGCCTTTTCCCGAAGCTGGGCAAGGAATTTTTCGGTTAACGCCAGGTACTTTTCCAGGTCTTTTGCGGGCCAGGAGGCGAATATGGCGTTTTCGGCTTCGAGGATCCGCAGAGCTGTGCGTCCTGCCAGCTCTTTGCCCTTATCCGTCAGGTAGACGGTTTTATTTTTGCCTCCGTCAGGTGTTAAGTACACGATGTTTTCCGCTTCCAGCTTGCGGATGGCAGAGTTAATGGTTTGTTTGCTGATGCCGGACAGACGGCAGATATCCTGCAGGGGGCATCTGTCCCCGCTGTTGCAGATGGTATAGAGGATGATCATAGCGCTGTCGGATAACCCCAGTTTCTGGGACATTTCGTGGTATACGCTGTCGATCTCCCCAAGCAGATGGTTATACCGTTTCATTGCTGTTGAAGGGTAAGTATGCATTCTGTGCCTCCTATAATGGATAAGTGAGATATAAGTGCCAAAAGGCCAGGGTTTCATGCCAGGATGAGAAGGCATGAATTTGGGAAGTTTGTACCATGCGTTGCATTATGGTATGAAATCGTACCTGGTAATGGATTATAGTACGATTTCGTACAAATGTCAAGGCGGAAAATATGCCATTGCCTGCAGATTCCTGTGAAATTGCTGCACTTTAGGCCAGGCATCCCTTCCCTCCTCCCCTTTGCCCTGACGCAAATATCGGGCGCGGATATTCGCTGTTATTTCTGTAAGGAAGTACTGGGATGTCCGCCCGGCAAAGGATTTAAGCATTTTTCAAACACGCTCTAGGTCTATGAGCTGCGGCATGAAATTAGCCGGGGCGCTCAGGCGGATATCCAAAAGGCTTAACAGGAAGCATACCGTGCTTGTCGCAGAAACGTAATAAAATCGACAAAGAAAAGTAGTTGCAGGTAAGGAAAAATCTTGATAAAATTTCCTTTATATAGTAGTATAGAAAGGCAGATAAAGGGAATTTTTTGGAAATTTGTGCAGAATGGCAGGCACAGAACGGAGGAAAGCATGAGGAAAAATAAAATTGTGTTAGCCGGTATTGCGGCGGCCCTTGCCCTGGGAGCCTCGTCCCCAGCCTGGGCGGCGGCAGGATGGGTTCAGAATAACGGCCAGTGGCAGTACCAGGATAACTACGGATACATTGTAAAGAATGAGTGGCAGAAGGGCGCGGACGGCAAATGGCGCTACTTAAACAGCTCCGGCTATATTGCCGTGGATATGTGGGTAGATGATGAGTATTACGTAGGTTCTGACGGGATTATGGTGACGGACGGCTGGCTGAGGCTGGACGGCTCGGAGTATGCGGACGGCGTCTGCTGGTTTTACTTTGACGGCAAAGGGAAGGCGGTTAAGGAAGGCTGGAAAAAGATTAACAATAAATGGTATTTCTTCGACGAGACAGGCCTGATGCAGACGGGATGGGTGGATGAAAACCAGTACCATACCGATGCAAACGGCGAGATGATGATAGGCTGGCAGAGGCTGGATCCCCCGGCGGACGCGGATTACAGCCAGGATTCCGATGAGGACTACGATCCCTTTGCCCTGGCGGACAATGATGGCCAATATTGGTATTACTTTAAGTCCAATGGCAAGAAGCTTACCCCTAAGGAAGACGGAGGGGAAAACGGCGTGGTGCGCATTGACAAGGATTATTACTGCATGAACATGGACGGAGCCTTGCAGTTTGGCTGGAAGAACGTAAGCGGCGACAGCGGGATTACGGGCTACAAGTATTTTCTCCCCAGCGGCAAGATGGTCACTGGCTGGTATACGGCGGAGGCGCCTAAAGGCTTGGATCAGGGGACAGGGGAAATCCACTGGTATTACTTCAATAATAAAGGCGTGCCTAAGGCGGACGAGGACGGCACGGCTACTGTTAAAGATTTAATTACCATTGGCGGAAAGACGTATTTATTTAACGAGTACGGCAATCCGGTTTACGGCCTGCGGAAGGTATACCTGAACGAAAGCGGCCAGGGTGAGTACACGTCCTACTATTTCGGAAGGAATGAAAACGAATGCTGGGCGCACAAAGGCCGCCAGCAGGTGCAGGAGGACAGCGGCGAGACCAGTGCCTTTTATTTCACCGATGCCGGCCGGGGATATACCGGGATCCGGGATAATTACTTATATTATGTAGGCAAGGTGCAGGCCGCCCAGGATGACAAGTATGAGATCATCAATGTGCCGGGGAAGGATTACGGCGTTTTGGTGAACAGCTCCGGCAAGGTGTTAAAGAATACCACGGTAAAGATGAGCGATGGCAGCCGCTACAAAACCGGCGCGGCTGGCCAGGTGGTTAAGATTGATGATGCGGATGTGTCCAATATCACTGGAAGGGATCCTATAGAGCCGGATTGGACGAGCGATGATTGGTATAATTAAGGAAATGGGTGGCCGTTAGAGCTGATCATGAATTTTGGTTAAACAGATTGATGGAAATGTGATAAAAATGCTATGCTGCGTTTTCTGTATTGTGCGCCGATAAGGCCGTTTATATGGAAGAAGAGCGGCATAGCATTTTTTGGCGCAGGTAAGAGGGTTCTGTTGGCTGGACGAACAGTAGATTTTATGATAAAATTTTACGAAAAATCTTAAAAAAGTACTTGCAAGAAAAGGAAATCTATGCTATTGTAAACAGTGCTGTGGCATGATAGCGTTGAAGCGCGAGGTTGCTGCCCTAATAAGGACAGGTTTTCCGTGGAGCGAATGTCAAGTTAGAAAACTGGCGACAAGTCACTGTACCAATTGAACATCTGTCCCCAAAAGGGGCAGGATAACGTGTGAGTTTATGACACACACGGGAACGTGTACAGTCACCGCTTGTCGTACTTCGTAAAAGTGCGAAAAGGAGGCGACTTTTTTTATGGCAAGTCAAGTTATGAGAATCACATTAAAGGCATACGATCATCAGTTGGTGGATCAGTCTGCCGGAAAAATCATCGAAACTGTAAAAAAGACGGGATCTCAGGTGAGCGGGCCGGTTCCGCTGCCCACGAAGAAAGAGGTAGTGACCATCCTGCGTGCCGTTCATAAGTACAAGGATTCCAGGGAGCAGTTCGAGCAGAGGACTCATAAAAGACTGATTGATATCATCACCCCCAGCCAGAAGACGGTGGACGCCCTGTCCAAGTTGGAAATGCCGGCCGGCGTGTACATTGATATCAAGATGAAGAACAAAGGCTGACAGGTAAGTTAGCCGCTACCGAAAGTGATTAATCCTGAATAGTTTCAATATAAAAGCAACACTACTTCCTAAATTTATAGTGTTCCACCTATATTAGACTGCTCTAGGATGAACGCGGACGGCAGGCTCCTTAAGGAGAGCCGGGGCCGGGATGCGTTCCGCTGTAGATCATGAAAGCAGGAGGTAAAATTAATGAAGAAAGCGATTTTGGCGACGAAGGTCGGGATGACCCAGATCTTCAATGAAGCAGGAGTGCTGGTTCCAGTAACCGTTCTTCAGGCAGGACCCTGTGTGGTGACTCAGGTTAAGACGGTTGAGAACGATGGCTACAAGGCCATTCAGGTTGGCTTTGTGGACAAGAGGGAAAAGCTGGTAAATAAGCCGATGAAAGGCCATTTTGACAAGGCTGGCGTTTCCTACAAGCGCTATGTGAGGGAATTCCGGTTTGATAATGCGGAAGAGTATTCCGTGAAAGACGAGATTAAGGCAGACATCTTTGCGGCAGGCGATAAGATTGATGCTACGGCGATCTCCAAAGGTAAAGGTTTCCAGGGCGCGATTAAGCGGTTAGGCCAGTCCAGAGGACCGATGACCCATGGTTCCAAGTTCCACCGCCATCAGGGTTCCAACGGTTCTGCAACCACCCCAGGCCGCGTGTTTAAGGGCAAAGGGATGCCAGGGCGCATGGGCCATGTGCGCGTTACCGTCCAGAATCTTGAGGTTGTGCAGGTAGATGCCGAGAACAACCTGATCCTGGTAAAGGGTGCTGTGCCAGGCCCCAGGAAAGCATTAGTAACCATTAAAGAAACCGTAAAAGTTTCAAAGTAAGCTTTTAACCGGAAAGGAGGATCACACAGATGGCAAACGTATCTGTTTTTAATATGGAAGGCAAGGAAGTTGGCACATTAGAGCTGAGCGATGCCGTGTTCGGTGTAGAGATTAACGAACATCTGGTACACCTGGCAGTTGTGGCACAGCTTGCGAATAAACGTCAGGGAACGCAGAAGGCAAAGACCCGTTCCGAGGTATCCGGCGGCGGAAAGAAGCCCTGGCGTCAGAAAGGAACCGGCCATGCAAGGCAGGGCTCCATCAGGGCTCCCCAGTGGAAAGGCGGCGGCGTTGTGTTTGCCCCCACCCCAAGGGATTACAGCATTAGGCTGAACAAGAAGGAGAAGAGGGCTGCCCTTAAGTCCGCCCTGACCAGCCGCGTGCAGGAGAACAAGTTCATCGTTGTGGACGAGTTGAAATTTGATGAGATTAAGACCAAGAACTTCAAGGCCGTTATGGATAACCTGAAGGTGTCCAAGGCGCTGGTGGTGCTGGCTCAGAAGGATGAGAACACCATCTTATCCGCCAGGAACTTACCGGGCATCAAGACGGCGTTCGTTGGGAACATTAACGTGTACGATGTGCTGCGGTACAACACCTTAGTGATGACCAAGGCTGCGGTGGCAAACATTGAGGAGGTGTATGCATAATGGCAGATATTAAATATTATGACGTAATCTTAAAACCAGTGATTACGGAGAAGAGCATGAATGCTATGGCAGAAAAAAAGTATACCTTCCTGGTACACACCGAAGCCAACAAGAGCATGATTAAAGAAGCCGTGGAAAAGATGTTCCCGGGAACCAAGGTAGCTTCCGTAAATACCATGAATATGGTAGGGAAGGTTAAGAGAAGGGGAATGACCTACGGCAAGACCGCAAAGACCAAAAAGGCGATTGTTAAGCTGACCGAAGACAGCAAAGAAATCGAACTTTTCGAAGGTCTATAGGCATTGGCATTGAACACTTGGCGACGCATTGAACACTTAGCGAGGTCTTTTCGAGCCTAGTGTGAAAGCGGATACTCGGAACGAAGTGGAGAGTATCAATAGAGCCTAGTGTGAAAGCCGTTCGGGAATCTTAGCGAGGTCTTATCGAGCTTAGATGAGCGAACATACCCGGACACTTGGCGAGGTTTTTTCGAGCCTAGTGTGAAAGCCGTTCGGGAATCTTAGCGGATGAATATACGGTGCGCATAGCCACCGTGATAAAGAATGAAAAGGAGTAAATGTCATGGGAATTAAGAAGTATAATCCATATACACCTTCCAGAAGACACATGACCGGTTCTGATTTCTCTGAAATCACCAAGAAGACTCCGGAGAAATCTCTGGTAGTTTCCTTAAAGAAGAACGCGGGCCGCAATAATCAGGGAAAAATCACTGTTCGCCACCACGGGGGCGGCAGCAGGAGAAAATACAGAATCATTGATTTTAAGAGAAACCGCAAGGATGGCATCCCTGCAAAGGTAACGGCCATCGAGTACGATCCCAACAGGACAGCCAATATCGCCCTGATCTGCTACGCAGACGGCGAGAAGGCATATATCCTGGCTCCAGCGGGTTTAACCGTAGGCATGACGGTAATGAGCGGCGAGGCTGCCGAAGCGAAAGTCGGCAACTGCCTGCCTCTGGCCCAGATCCCGATTGGTGCAGAGATCCACAACATTGAATTATATCCGGGCAAAGGCGGCCAGTTAGTTCGTTCCGCCGGGAATTCCGCCCAGTTAATGGCTAAAGAAGGCAAATACGCTACGCTGCGTCTTCCCTCCGGCGAGATGCGCATGGTTCCCATCATCTGCCGCGCGACCATCGGCGCAGTAGGCAACGGCGACCATGCCCTGATCAATATCGGCAAGGCAGGAAGGAAGCGCCATATGGGCATCAGACCTACCGTTCGCGGTTCTGTTATGAACCCCAATGACCATCCCCACGGCGGTGGTGAAGGCAAGACTGGAATCGGCCGTCCAGGCCCAAGCACTCCTTGGGGCAAGCCTGCTCTCGGCTTAAAGACCAGGAAGAAGAACAAGCAGTCCAACAAGCTGATCGTAAGAAGACGCGACGGTAAAACATTAAAGTAATTTAAGGAGGTTTGAAGCTATGGCTCGTTCATTAAAAAAAGGACCATTTGCAGACGCTCATTTGCTGAAGAAAGTAGATGCGCTGAACGCATCCGGAAGCAAGCAGGTAATTAAGACCTGGTCCAGGCGTTCTACCATATTCCCACAGATGGTTGGTCATACTATTGCTGTACACGACGGAAGAAAGCACGTACCGGTTTATATTACCGAAGATATGGTAGGCCATAAGCTGGGAGAGTTCGTTGCTACCAGGACCTTCAGGGGCCACGGTAAGGACGAGAAGAAGTCGAGATAATTTTAGTGGTTTGAAAGGAGGTTTTTATCCATGGCTAAAGGACATAGATCCCAAATTAAACGTGAAAGAAATGCGAATAAGGACACCAGGCCAAGCGCTAAGTTATCTTACGCAAGGGTTTCCGTCCAGAAAGCGTGTTTTGTATTAGATGCCATCAGAGGCAAAGATGTGGAAACTGCATTGGCTATCGTAACCTACAACCCAAGATATGCATCCAGCCTGATCAAGAAGCTGTTGGAGTCAGCGATTGCAAACGCTGAGAACAACAATAACATGAGCCGGGAAAACTTATTTGTGGAGGAATGCTACGCAAACAAGGGACCGACCATGAAGAGGATCCACCCCAGGGCACAGGGACGGGCTTACCGAATCGAGAAGAGAATGAGCCATATCACCATTGTGCTGAATGAAAGATAAGGAGGAGGCAAAACATGGGACAGAAAGTTAACCCACACGGCATGAGAGTCGGCATTATTAAAGACTGGGATTCCAGATGGTACGCAGAAGCGGATTTTGCTGACTGCCTGATTGAAGATCATGATATCCGTAAATTTCTGAAGAAAAGATTATATAGCTCCGGCATTTCCAAGATTGAGATTGAGCGGGCTTCTGACCGGGTAAAGATCGTTATCTATACGGCAAAGCCAGGGGTAGTTATCGGCAAGGGCGGCGCTGAGATTGAGAAGCTGAAAGTGGAAGTGCAGAAGATGACTTCCAAGAAAGTATTTATCGACATCAAGGAAATCAAGCGCCCGGACAGGGATGCCCAGCTGGTTGCCGAGTCTATCGCCCAGCAGCTGGAGAACCGTGTTTCCTTCCGCCGTGCCATGAAGTCCACCATGGGCCGTTCCATGAAGGCTGGCGTAAAAGGGATCAAGACTGCCGTTGCAGGCCGTTTAGGCGGAGCCGATATGGCCCGTACCGAGTTCTACAGCGAGGGGACTATTCCGCTGCAGACCTTAAGAGCTGATATTGACTATGGATTCGCTGAGGCAGACACCACCTACGGCAAGGTTGGCGTTAAGGTATGGGTTTACAAGGGCGAAGTACTTCCTACTAAGGGAAATAAGGAAGGGAGCGATAAATAATGTTAATGCCGAAAAGAGTTAAGCGTCGTAAACAGTTCCGCGGAAGCATGGCTGGAAAAGCCTTGAGAGGGAATAAGATTACAAACGGCGAGTACGGCTTGGTGGCCGTGGAGCCCTGCTGGATTAAGTCCAACCAGATTGAGGCAGCCCGTGTTGCCATGACTCGTTTCATTAAGCGTGGCGGTAAGGTTTGGATTAAGATTTTCCCGGATAAGCCGGTTACGGCAAAGCCTGCCGAGACCCGTATGGGTTCAGGAAAAGGCTCCTTAGAGTACTGGGTAGCAGTTGTTAAGCCAGGCCGTGTTATGTTTGAGATTGCTGGCGTACCGGAGGAGACGGCCCGTGAGGCGCTGCGCCTTGCCATGCATAAATTACCCTGCAGATGCAAGATCGTTTCCAAGGCAGATTTAGAAGGCGGTGATAACAGTGAAAACGAATAAATATGTTGAGAGCTTAAAGGCGAAGTCCGCAGCAGAGTTAAATGAAGAATTAGTTGCTGCCAAGAAGGAACTGTTTAACTTAAGATTCCAGAACGCAACCAATCAGTTGGATAACACCAGCAGGATTAAAGAGGTTCGCAAGAACATTGCCCGCATCCAGACTGTTATCACTGAGAAAACGAAGCTGGCTTAATTTGGGAAAGGAGAACAGTTACCGTGGAAAGAAATTTAAGAAAAGTGCGTGTGGGTAAGGTGATCAGCGACAAGATGGATAAAACCATCGTCGTAGCCATCGAAGACCATATTAAGCATCCTTTGATTGGTAAGATTGTAAAGAAAACGTATAAATTAAAGGCCCATGACGAGAAAAACGAATGCGGCATTGGCGATACCGTTAAGGTGATGGAGACCAGGCCCTTGTCCAAGGATAAGCGTTGGAGACTGGTTGAGGTTATCGAGAAAGCCAGATAATGAATTCAGGAAGGAGTATCAGGTATGATCCAGCAGGAAACCAGACTTAAGGTTGCCGACAATACCGGTGCAAAGGAACTCCTGTGCATCCGTGTTATGGGCGGTTCAACCAGAAGATATGCAAATATCGGCGATATCATTGTTGCTTCCGTTAAAGATGCAACGCCAGGCGGCGTTGTAAAGAAGGGCGACGTGGTTAAGGCCGTTGTTGTCCGTACTGTAAAAGGTGCTCATAGGAAAGACGGTTCTTACATCAGGTTTGATGAAAATGCCGCGGTAATCATTAAAGACGATAAGACCCCAAGAGGGACTCGTATCTTTGGGCCGGTAGCAAGAGAGCTGAGAGAGAAGCAGTTTATGAAGATTGTTTCCCTGGCTCCGGAAGTATTATAAGGGGGTGTCCACTGTGCGTAAAATCAGAAAAGACGATTTGGTGAAGATCATCACAGGCAAAGATAAAGATAAGCAGGGCAAGGTCCTTCGTGTAGATACCAAGACCGGCAAGATTTTAGTAGAAGGCTGCAATATGGTTACTAAGCATTCCAAGCCAAGCGCTGCCATGCCTCAGGGCGGCATCGTAAGCAAGGAAGCCCCAATTGACATTTCTAACGTTATGCTGGTTGTTGATGGAAACGCAACCCGTGTAGGCTTTACCGTTAAGGATGGCAAGAAGGTTCGCGTTGCCAAGAAAACCGGCAAGGTCATTGACTAATTGGGGAGAGGAGGAACGAAATTGGCTAGATTAAAGGAAATTTACCAGAACGAGATTGTAGATGCCATGATGAAGAAGTTCGGGTATAAGAATATCATGGAAGTGCCGAAGCTGGAAAAGATTGTAATTAATATGGGCGTAGGCGAGGCAAAGGAAAATGCCAAGGTTTTGGATTCCGCCGTAAGGGATCTGGAGGTTATCTC
Source organism: Lachnospiraceae bacterium (assembly GCA_910575565.1). Classification (GTDB taxonomy): domain Bacteria; phylum Bacillota; class Clostridia; order Lachnospirales; family Lachnospiraceae; genus Caccovicinus. Next base: position 166,110 of record CAJTFL010000008.1, read on the forward strand.
CGGGCAGAAGGCAGTGACCACCAAGGCAAAAAAGTCTGTTGCAAACTTTAAGATCCGTGAAGGCATGGCAATCGGCTGCAAGGTAACGTTAAGGGGCGAGAGGATGTACGAGTTCGCGGATCGCTTAATTAACCTGGCTTTACCTCGTGTACGTGACTTCCGCGGCGTGAATCCCAATGCTTTTGATGGAAGGGGCAATTACGCGCTGGGAATCAAAGAGCAGCTGATCTTCCCGGAAATCGAGTATGACAAGATTGACAAGGTAAGGGGCATGGATGTTGTTTTCGTGACCACTGCGAAGACGGATGAAGAAGCACGTGAACTTTTGACATTATTTAATATGCCATTTGCTAAATAATAGGAGGAGTTATCCATGGCTAAAACTTCGATGAAGATTAAGCAGCAGCGTCCTGCTAAGTTCTCTACCAGGGAATATAACCGTTGCAGAATCTGCGGCCGTCCACACGCTTATTTAAGGAAATATGGTATCTGCCGTATCTGCTTCCGCGAACTGGCATACAAGGGCCAGATTCCGGGAGTGAAGAAGGCAAGCTGGTAGACCGGAAGCACTTAACGAGGTTTTTTCGAGTTTAGTGCGAGGTCGTTCGGGAATCTTAGCGACGCATTGAACACTTAGCGAGGTTTTTCCGAGCTTAGTGTGAAAGCGGATACTCGGAACGAAGTGGAGAGTATCAATAGAGCTTAGATGAGCGAACATTCCAACTTGGAAAATATAGCAGAGAATGAAAAAGGAGGACTTGAACCACCATGACTATGAGTGATCCGATTGCAGATATGCTTACGAGAATCCGTAATGCAAGCACTGCGAAACATGATACAGTAGATGTGCCTTCTTCCAAGATGAAGCTGGCGATTGCCGACATCCTGCTGAAGGAAGGCTACATTAAGAAATATGATATCGTTGAAGACGGTGGTTTTAACACCATCCGCATCGCGTTAAAGTACGGAAAAGATAAGAATGAGAAGATCATTTCCGGGATTAAGAGAATTTCCAAGCCCGGCCTTCGGGTATATGCAGGCAAGGATGAGCTGCCCAAGGTATTAGGCGGCTTGGGAGTTGCCATCATATCCACAAACCAGGGCGTGATCACTGATAAAGAAGCCCGCCAGCTTGGCGTAGGCGGCGAAGTGCTGGCATTTGTTTGGTAGGCATTGAGCACTTGACGAGGTCTTTTCGAGTCTAGTGCGAAAGCCGTTCGGGAATCTTAGCGAGGTCTTTTCGAGCTTAGATGAGCGAACGCACTGCAAGGAAGAACAAATGTTTGGTGCAACTGAAAACAGAAAACCCATACGGGTTTTCCGAAAATCTAAGTAGGAGGAGAAAGGCATATGTCACGTATTGGAAAAATGCCGGTTGCAATCCCTGCCGGAGTGACGGTTACGATTGCAGAGAATAATAAAGTGACGGTAAAAGGCCCCAAGGGAACCCTTGAGAGGGAGCTGGTTCCGGAGCTGACCATCGAAGAGAAGGATGGCCATATTATCGTTACCAGGCCAAATGATTTAAAGAGGATGAAATCTTTACACGGCCTTACCAGGACCTTGATCAATAACATGGTTCATGGCGTTACGGAAGGCTATGAGAAAGTCCTGGAGGTAAACGGCGTAGGTTATCGTGCGTCGAAGCAGGGCAAAACGTTAATCCTGAACCTGGGTTACTCTCACCAGGTGGAAATGGTTGATCCGGAAGGAATTGAGACCGTTTTAGAGGGACAGAACAAGATCATCGTCAAGGGCATCAGCAAAGAGAAAGTTGGCCAGTATGCTGCTGAAATCAGGGATAAGAGAAGACCTGAGCCGTATAAGGGCAAGGGCATCAAGTATGCTGATGAGGTAATCCGGCGCAAAGTTGGTAAGACTGGCAAGAAATAAGTAAGGAGAGTGTAAAGATGGTTAGCAAAAAGTCAAGAAGCGAAGTTCGCGTTAAAAAGCACATGAGACTGCGCAATCGTTTTGCAGGTACTGCGAAGCGTCCGCGTCTGGCAGTGTTCAGAAGCAATAATCATATGTATGCTCAAATTATTGACGATTCGGTAGGACATACATTAGCTGCCGCGTCCACCGCCGAGAAGGCAGTGAAGGCAGAGCTGGAGAAGACCAACAACGTAGCTGCCGCAGCATATGTGGGAACCGTAATTGCCAAGAGGGCATTGGAAAAGGGAATTGAAGAAGTTGTGTTCGACAGAGGCGGCTTCCTTTACCATGGAAAAGTTCAGGCATTAGCAGATGCGGCCCGTGAGGCTGGTCTGAAATTCTAGTAGAGAGGAGAATGAGCATGAAGCGTACAATTATTGATGCCAGCCAGTTCGAGCTTACTGACCGGGTAGTGGCAATCAAAAGAGTCAGCAAAACCGTAAAAGGTGGACGTACCATGAGATTTTCCGCTCTGGTGGTAGTTGGTGACGGCAACGGCCATGTGGGCGTAGGCCTTGGCAAGGCAGGAGAGGTTCCGGAGGCTATCCGGAAAGGAAAAGAAGCGGCTGCCAAGAACCTGGTGGAAATCCCCATGGATGAGAATAACAGCATCCCCCATGATTTCTTTGGGAAGTTCGGCAGCGCAAACGTTCTGTTAAAGAGGGCTCCGGAAGGTACTGGCATCATCGCAGGCGGCCCGGTTCGTGCCGTGGTGGAGCTGGCAGGCGTAAAGAACATCCGTACCAAATCTTTAGGTTCCAATAATAAGACGAACGTAGTTTTAGCTACGCTCCAGGGACTTACCTCCTTAAAAACCCCCGATGAGGTTGCAAGGCTGCGGGGCAAGTCCGTGGAAGAGATTTTAGGCTAATAGGAGGATAGGACGATGGCAGAGAAATTAAAAATTACATTAGTAAAATCCCCTATCGGCGCAATCCCTAAGCAGAGGGCTACTGTTGAGGCCCTTGGCTTGAAGAAGATGCATAAGACGGTTGAGAAACCGGACAACGATGCCATCAGGGGGATGATTCAGAGAGTACGCCATTTAGTGGAAGTAGAAGAAATCTAGGAAAGGTAGGTTGCAGACATGGAATTATCGAATTTAAGGCCGGCAGAAGGTTCTAAGCACAGTGGTGATTTCAGGCGGGGCCGCGGACATGGATCCGGCAACGGCAAAACCGCAGGCAAGGGCCATAAGGGGCAGAAAGCCCGTTCTGGTGCAACAAGGATTGGATTTGAAGGCGGCCAGATGCCATTATACAGACGCCTGCCGAAGAGAGGGTTCACCAACCGCAATTCCAAGACTATTGTAGGTGTTAATGTAGAGAAATTAGAGCGTTTTGATGCAGATTCCGTGGTTACGGTGGATACGCTGCTTGAGTCCGGCGTGATCAGGCACGCTTATGATGGAGTTAAGATCCTTGGAAACGGAGAATTAACCAAAAAGCTGACTGTAAAGGTAAATGCCTTCAGCGAAGGCGCAAAAGCTAAAATCGAGGCTTTAGGTGGAACCTGCGAGGTGATCTAATATGTTTCAAACGATTCGTAACGCATTTAAGGTGAAGGAAATCCGCAAGGGTCTCCTTTACACCTTCATGATGCTGGTAGTGATTCGGTTTGGTTCCCAGCTTCCTATCCCTGGCGTGAATCCCGGCTATTTAAAGCAGTTTTTTGAGCAGGCAGGGGATGCTTTGGGATTCTTTAACGCCATGACCGGAAGCTCTTTTGAGCAGATGTCCATCCTGGCGCTGAGCATCACTCCGTATATCACATCGTCCATCATCATGCAGCTTCTTACGATTGCGATTCCTAAGCTGGAAGAGATGCAGAAGGATGGCGAGGACGGCAGGAAGAAAATCCTGGAATATACCCGTTACGTGACGGTTGGCCTGGCCCTGCTGCAGTCTTCCGCCATGGCCATTGGCTTTGGCAGGCAGGGTTTCCTGATTGATTATAATGCGTGGAGCGTGATTACGGCCATCAGCTGTATGACTGCGGGAAGCGCATTCCTGATGTGGATAGGCGAACAGATCACGGAGAAAGGTATTGGCAACGGGATTTCCATTGTCCTCCTGTTCAATATCATTTCTAGTGTTCCCAACGACGGCGTTACCTTATTTACGCGGTTTATCCGGGGGAAGAAGGTTCCGGTGGCCGTAGTTTCCGCGATCATTATCCTGGCGGTGATTTTTGCCATGGTGGTGTACGTCATCATTTTAAATGATGCGGAGAGAAGGATACCGGTGCAGTATTCCAAGAAGATGCAGGGGCGCAAGATGGTAGGGGGGCAGTCTTCCCATATCCCGCTGAAAATCAATACGGCTGGTGTTATGCCGGTAATCTTCGCTTCTTCGATTATGTCGTTCCCGGTAATTATTGGACAGTTTTTAGGCGTAAGCCAGACTTCCATCGGCGGAAAGATCCTGGCGGTGCTGAACACAGGAAACTGGCTGGTTCCGGAGCGTCCCATATATTCCATCGGTTTGGTGATTTATATTGTGCTGCTGATTTTGTTTGCGTATTTTTATACGTCCATTACCTTTAACCCGCTGGAAGTTGCCAATAATATGAAAAAGCAGGGCGGCTTTATCCCAGGCATCCGTCCGGGAAAGCCTACTTCGGATTACCTGGATAAGATCCTGAATTATATCGTTTTTATCGGCGCGGTTGCCTTAACCGTGGTGGCGGTGATTCCTATCGCGTTTTCCGGGATTTTCAGCGTTGGCCGGATTTCGTTTTCCGGAACATCCCTGATCATTATTGTCAGTGTAGTGCTGGAAACCATTAAATCCATTGAGTCCAAGATGCTGGTGCGGAATTATAAAGGATTCTTGAACGATTAATTTAGTGTGCCTTGGCGTGGATGCCTTTTGGCTCACATTAAGTTAAGACGGAAAAGCACTCTCGTTTTGGAGGGTGCTTTTGGAGTATAAAGAGGAGGAAAGCCATATGAAGCTTATTATGTTAGGCGCCCCAGGCGCAGGAAAAGGCACGCAGGCAAAAAAGATTGCCCAGAAGTATCAGATCCCCCATATCTCCACCGGAGATATCTTCCGCGCAAATATCAAGGCGGGAACCGAGCTTGGGATGAAGGCCAAGGCCTTCATGGATCAGGGGCAGCTGGTTCCTGATGAAGTGACCATCGGGATGCTCCTGGACCGGATTTCCCAGGATGACAGCAAGAACGGCTATGTGCTGGACGGATTCCCCAGGACTATCCCCCAGGCAGAAAGCCTGACTGCCGCCCTTTTGGAGCGGGGGGAGAAGATTGATTACGCGGTTAATGTAGATGTTCCTGATGAGAACATCGTTAACCGGATGTCCGGGCGCAGGGCCTGCGTAGGCTGCGGCGCTACTTACCATGTGGTATTCAACGCGCCGAAGCAGGAAGATATCTGCGATACCTGCGGGGAGAAGCTGATCCTGCGGGATGATGACAAGCCGGAGACCGTGCAGAAGCGCCTTACGGTATACCATGACCAGACTCAGCCTTTGATTGATTATTATAATAAGGAAGGAGTCCTGGTTGAGGTGGACGGAACCCAGGACATGGAGAAGGTATTCCAGGATATTGTGAAGGTTTTGGGAGCATAACGTATGGTATCCATCAAATCAGCGAGAGAGATTGAGTTAATGCGGGAGGCAGGCAAGATTCTTGCCTGCGTCCACGATGAACTGGGGGAAGCCCTGGCGCCTGGGATGTCCACCCTGGACGTGGATCGGCTGGGGGATCGGATTATCAGGCGTTATGGCTGCATTCCCTCCTTTAAAAATTATAACGGCTATCCGGCATCCATCTGCGTGTCCGTGAATGATGAGGTGGTGCACGGGATCCCCGCAAAGCATCATTTGCTGAAGGAAGGGGATATCGTCAGCCTGGATGCCGGGGTGATTTATAAGGGATACCATTCTGATGCGGCCAGAACCCACGGGATCGGCAGGATCTCCCGGGAAGCGGAGCAGCTGATCGCCGTGACGAAGCAATGTTTCTTTGAAGGGATTAAATATGCAAAAGCTGGAAATCATTTAAATGATATCTCTGTTGCGATTCAGGCTTATGCAGAACGTTTTGGGTACGGGGTAGTCCGGGATCTGGTAGGCCACGGGATAGGCTCCCATCTCCATGAGGATCCGGAAATCCCTAATTATTCGCAGAAGCGAAGGGGCGTCCGCTTAAGGCCCGGCATGACGCTGGCTATTGAGCCTATGATTAATGCGGGGCGCTACGATGTTTCCTGGCTGGAGGATAACTGGACGGTGGTAACAGACGACGGCTCCCTTTCTGCGCATTATGAGAATACAATCCTAATCACGGAGGGAGAGCCGGAAATTTTGTCCCTGCCAAGCTGATTGGCGTGGAGCAAGGTTTACTAGTGGATGGGCGAAAGAAGCGAGGAAAGGGTTTTGCGCAGATGGTAGGATTAGAACCGGGATACCTGGCAAGAAGCCTTGCAGGCCATGATAAAGGGCGGCTTTATATCATACTGAAGGCAGATGGCGAATATGTTGATCTGACGGATGGAAAAATCCGGCCGGTAAAGCAGCCGAAACGGAAAAAGAAAAAGCATATGCAGGTTCAGCGTCCCCAGGATGATTGCCTGGTGCATAAGCTGAAAGAAGGAAAAACCGTATCCGACCAGGAGGTTAGGGAGTGCCTGGATCGGCATAAAGGGTTTTTGCAGCAAGGAGGTAGTAAAAGGAATGTCTAAGGCAGACGTAATTGAGATTGAAGGAACAGTAGTGGAGAAATTGCCAAACGCCATGTTCCAGGTGGAGCTGGAAAACGGCCATCAGGTGCTGGCGCATATCAGCGGAAAGCTGCGCATGAATTACATCCGGATTTTGCCCGGGGATAAGGTTACGCTGGAGATGTCTCCTTACGATTTATCCAAGGGAAGGATTATCTGGAGGGATAAATAGCCGGTTCAAAAAGTGCTTGCATTATTTGGGCGTTTTTGGTATAATGTTTTAGCAACTTTGTGATGACGGCAAGAAAGGAGAATTACGGTGAAAGTTAGGAGTTCTGTGAAACCGATTTGCGAAAAATGCAAGATCATAAAGAGAAAAGGCAGTATCAGAGTAATTTGCGAAAATCCGAAGCATAAACAGAGACAAGGTTAAAAATTTTAGGAGGAGTAAAAACGATGGCTCGTATTGCAGGCGTTGATTTGCCAAGAGAAAAACGTGTCGAGATCGGATTGACTTATATCTACGGTATCGGCAGATCCAGTTCCAATCGGATCCTTAAGGAAGCCGGGGTAAATCCGGACACCCGTGTCAAGGATTTAACGGATGACGAAGTAAGGAAGCTGGCGGCGGTTATTTCGGAGACTCAGGTGGTGGAAGGTGATTTGCGCAGGGAAATCGCCATGAACATCAAGAGGCTGCAGGAGATCGGCTGCTACCGTGGAATCCGTCATAGGAAGAGCCTTCCGGTTCGCGGGCAGAAGACGAAAACCAATGCAAGAACCCGCAAAGGCCCCAGGAAGACCGTTGCCAATAAGAAGAAATAATTAAGCTTGTGGCAATAGCGGCAAATGTAACTAAAAAGGAAGAATCGGATTTATATGTTTTAAAAACAGGAAAACGATTCATGAAAATTCAGAAAGTAGGTTAGTTTAAAATGGCTAAGAAAGTGTCCACTGCTAAGAAAGTGACAAAAAAGCGTGTAAAGAAAAACGTTGAACGCGGACAAGCACACATCCAGTCATCTTTTAACAACACCATCGTGACGTTAACGGATGCACAGGGCAATGCCTTATCTTGGGCAAGTGCTGGTGGTCTGGGATTTAGAGGTTCAAGAAAATCTACTCCATATGCAGCTCAGATGGCCGCAGAAACTGCAACCAAAGCAGCTCTTGTACATGGATTGAAATCCGTAGATGTTATGGTAAAAGGACCCGGCTCTGGCCGAGAAGCAGCGATCCGCGCTTTGCAGGCGTGTGGGTTGGAAGTAACCAGCATCAAGGACGTTACCCCCGTTCCCCATAACGGATGCCGTCCGCCAAAACGTAGAAGAGTCTAATTAGGAGGTAATAAAAGTGGCAGTTGATAGAGTTCCTGTTCTTAAAAGATGTAGATCCCTTGGTATGGACCCCATCTATTTAGGAATTGATAAAAAGTCTAACAGAGAGTTAAAAAGAGCAAATAGAAAAATAAGCGAGTACGGCCTGCAGTTAAGGGAGAAGCAGAAAGCGAAGTTTATCTACGGCGTGCTGGAGAAGCCTTTCCGCAACTACTATGCGAAGGCTTCCAAGATGAACGGCATGGTTGGTACAAACCTGATGATCCTTTTGGAAACCAGGCTGGATAATGTAGTATTCCGTTTAGGGTTAGCCCGCACCAGAAAGGAAGCAAGGCAGATCGTTGATCACAAGCACGTTTTGGTAAACGGCAAGCGGGTAGGGATTCCCTCTTACTTAGTAAAGGCTGGGGATGTGATTGAGATCCGGGAAAAGAGCAAATCCTCCCAGAGATACAAAGACATCTTAGAAGTTACTGGCGGGCGCATGGTTCCGGCATGGTTAGAGGCGGATCAGGAGAATCTGCGGGGAACCGTAAAAGAGCTGCCGACCAGGGATGAGATTGACGTTCCGGTTGACGAGATGCTTATCGTTGAGTTGTATTCAAAATAATTAAGTGTTAAGCTTTGATGATCCACCCTAAAAGGAGGGGCTATAAGTGTTCGATTTTGAGAAACCAAACATTGAAATTGCAGAAATTTCAGAAGATAAGAAATACGGTAAGTTTGTAGTGGAACCATTAGAGCGAGGCTACGGCACCACCTTAGGTAATTCCCTTAGAAGGATCATGCTTTCATCCTTGCCGGGTGCAGCAGTCAGCCAGGTGAAAATCGACGGCGTTCTGCATGAGTTCAGTTCCATCCCCGGGGTAAAGGAGGATGTGACGGAAATCATTATGAACATCAAAAGCTTATCCATAAAGAACAGCAGCGATACCAGCGAACCAAAGATCGCCTACATCGAGTTTGAGGGCGACGGGATCATCACTGGGGCGGATATCCAGGCGGATGCGGATATTGAGATCATGAACCCGGATCAGGTGATCGCCACATTAAGCGGCGGTTCGGACAGTAAATTTTACATGGAACTGACCATCACCAAAGGGCGGGGCTACGTAAGCGCAGATAAGAATAAAAGCGAGGATCTGCCCATCGGCGTGATTGCCGTGGATTCCATCTATACCCCGGTGGAGCGCGTGAACATGACGGTGCAGAATACCCGCGTGGGCCAGGTTACGGATTTCGACAAGCTTACCTTGGATGTCTTCACCAATGGCACATTGGCTCCGGACGAGGCGGTCAGCCTTGCGGCCAAGGTGTTAAGCGAGCACTTAAACCTTTTCATCGATCTCTCTGAAAATGCCAAGACCGCTGAGATTATGGTGGAGAAGGAAGATAACGAAAAGGAAAAGGTATTGGAGATGAATATCGACGAGTTAGAGCTGTCGGTGCGCTCCTACAATTGCTTAAAGAGGGCAGGGATCAATACGGTGGAGGAGCTGTGCAACCGAACCTCCGAAGACATGATGAAAGTCCGCAATTTGGGCCGCAAGTCCTTGGAAGAAGTGTTGAACAAGCTGAAGGAATTGGGCCTGCAGTTAAATCCCAGCGACGAGTAAGGGGAAATGAACGAAGAGAAGCAAGTTTCTTTTATCGCGCAGGGAAGAAGATTAAAAAATAAAATGAGATTGCCCGGCCAGTAAGTCCGATGATGCGTGGCTGGGTATTTGATTCTATTGTCTATCGCCTGTAAATACGGTAAAGATAAGATGCAGGCGGTAAGGAAAGAGAGGTATGCCGGTAAGGCCGACGGGCGCGGCATGCTCTCCAAATAATTACGTTTCCTTATCTTTGCCTGTCTTTAGGCTTATCCCTATGGCGGGTATGCCGTAAAGCGCAGGGCAGGAGTTAGGAAACGATGTTGGAGGTTGATGAATTATGGCAGGATATCGCAAATTAGGAAGGACATCTTCCCAGAGGAAGGCTTTAATCAGGAGCCAGGTTACGGCATTGCTTTACCATGGAAAGATCAGGACGACAGAGACCAGGGCAAAGGAGATCCGTAAGGTGGCGGAAGGGCTGATTGCCATGGCTGTAAGGGAGAAGGATAATTTTGACACCGTTAAGGTGATGGCGAAAGTACCCCGCAAGGATAAAGACGGCAAGAGGGTAAAGGAAGTAGTGGACGGCAAGAAGGTTACGGTGTTTGATGAGGTGGAGAAGGAGATCAAGAAGGATCGCCCTTCCAGGCTCCATGCCCGCCGCCAGATGTTAAAGGTTCTTTATCCCGTTGTTGACGTTCCCAAGGAAGCGGCAGGGAGAAAGAAAAACACTAAGAAGGTGGATATGCCGGCAAAGTTATTTGATGAGATTGCACCGAAGTATACTTCCCGCAACGGCGGCTACACCAGGATTATTAAGATCGGGCCTCGTAAGGGCGATGCGGCTATGGAAGTGCTGCTGGAGTTAGTATAGGGATATATTAAAATATTGTTCCTTCGGCTGGACTTTTGGCATAATTGGCATAAACTGTCTTATCCTTTGTGGTAAGGCAGTTTTTCTTTTTTTCTGTTTTGCAAAAGCTTTAGAGCGTGTTTGAAAACTCATTCCCGCTATCTGACGGAAAGCATTTTCCAAACACACTCTGGCAGCCCGCTTTTTCATTAAGGAAATGGTTAGAATATTGTAAGTTGACGCTCCTGTAAGTATTGTTTATAATGTAGTTACCATTAGTGGAATAACTTGTGCAATATGCATCGGAGCATGGGCGGCAGGCGACAGCTTAAGGGAAGCAGGAAGGTTTTTGAAAAGGCCGCCAGATTAACCGGGAACAGGAGGGAGCCATATGAAACGGGTTCGTAGATTGTTAAGCAGCATTTTAGCGGTATGCTTTTTGGGAATGGCGTTTAACCCGGCTTTGGCATACGGGGCGTCTACCATCAATTCGGTCAGCATCCGGGTAGGTTTAAATGAGTTTGAGCCGGGGGATACGCTGCCGGATATTGTGCTGGGAGATAAGGACAGCGGAGGGGGAGCTTATGCTTACGCCAAAAGCGATTATTACTTTATTGAAAAGGCGGAGTGGGTGACTTCCCAAAATAAGGTGATCCAGGTAGGGGATGTCCCCAGGATGAAAATCTGGCTGGAGCCTACAGATTACGATAACCGCAGGTTTAAGGGCGGCTACCAGTCCAGCAATGTGAAGGTGACTGGCGGCACGTTTAAGTCCGCTTCCATCAGCAGCAAGAGGCTGATTGTCACCGTAGACTTAAACCCTGTTAAAGGGCAGTTTGAATCGCCTGAGGAGGCTTATTGGAGCGGAACGGGCTATGGGAGCGCCAGGTGGAAGATGAGCGGCGATGCTTCCTCCAATTACCGTTATGAGGTCGCCTTGTACCGGGGAAATTCCCAGGTTCATAAGGCGGAGACCAGCAGCGCCCGTTACGATTTTTATCCATATATGACAAAGAAGGGGAATTACCATTTCCGTGTCCGGGTGATTCCGGCGGATTCCGCGGAAGGCAAGTACGGGAAAAGCAGCGACTGGATTTCTTCTGACGAGATTTACCTTCCGGAGGAGGATGTGGCAGATGGGAGCGGCCAGGGAAACCAGGGCTCTACGCCTTCCGGGGGAAACACAGCGGTAGGCTGGATGCAAAGCGGCAGCCGCTGGTATTTCCGCTATCCTGACGGAAGCAGCCCGAAGGATGAATGGCTTGCCTGGAACGGCAAATGGTATCTGTTTGACGCAAACGGCTGGATGCTTACCGGGTGGCAGAACCGCAACGGCGTTTACTACTATCTGGATGAAAGCGGAGCCATGCTTACCGGCTGGGTTCAGGCCGGGGATAAGGTTTATTATTTAAACCCCTCTAAAGATGATTATGAAGGCATTATGGTTACGAACAGCTGGATTATAGACGGGGGAAATTACTATTACCTAAATGGGGACGGGATCCGGTCGGAGGGCTGGACAGAGATAGAGGGAAGCTTTTATTACTTTTATCCCGGCACTGGGATAAGGGCGGCAAATACTACCATAGACGGCTTTACGCTGGATGCCAATGGGGCATGGCATAAGTAAGGGAAAGGCGGCAGGAAAAGGCGGCTGCGTTATGCCGGGAAGCGCAAGCGCACTGCTTTGTGATGAAGAAAAGCGTTTACATCGCTTGTGATGAAGAAAATCGTAGGGAAGGAATCGCAGGAAATGAGGATAAGGCACTGGGCTGGGAAGTTTTTGGTTGGGGTTTGCGCGGCACTTTTCTGTGCGGCATCAGCGGTTACGGTTTTTGGAGCCAGCACCGTGGGAAACCTGGCGATTACGGTAAAGGAAGGGGAGTCAGAAGGGACGCTTGCAGAGCCGGTGATCCGCGTGTCCCCTTCCAGCTGCGTACTTGCGGAGGTCAGCTGGAGCAAGCCGGTGGAGGAATGGAAGCCGGGGAAGCTGGTGTACGGGTATCTGACCATTACGGCTGATGAGGGAAGGGTTTTTGAACAGAATTATTCCAGCAGCAAGTGCAGCGTAAGCGGGGCGGATTTTCGGAGCGCCTTTGCCGAGGGGGAAGATAAGGGAACTCTTAAGGTGACGATCCGCTATATCCCGGTGCTTAAGCTTGGGATGACGGAGGAAGCCGGGTGGAGCGATGCCAGAAAAACCAAGGCAAAATGGAAAAAGGTTCCCTATGCTACCCAGTATGAGCTGCGCCTTTACCAGGATGATGTGTGGGTAAAGACGGTGGAAACAACGGCCACAGCTATTGATTTAAGCCCCTATCTTAAGGAAGAAGGCAGCTATTTCTATGAGGTGCGGGCAAAGGGAAAGACGGCAGAGGAGAGGAAATACCTGCTGGCCGGGGAGTATGTCCCTTCTTCGGATGTGCTGGTGATGGATGCAGAGGAGCTGGGGGCGATAGGAGGAACCTGGAGGCATTACCAGGAAGGAAAAAAATACCAGGAAGAGGACGGCAGCTTTTCTACGGGCCAGTGGAAGCTGATCCTGGGGAAATGGTATTATTTTGATGAAAACGGATATGCCGTTACCGGCTGGATCCAGGATGAGGCTTCCGGCCATTGGTATCATATGGACGAGCAGGGAGAGCTGGAAACGGGATGGAAGAAGTTAGATCAGGATTGGTACTACTTCCGCCCGGAAGGCCAGATGGCAACCGGCTGGATCCAGGATGGGCCGAATCAGTGGTATTACTTAAACCCAGACGGCTCTATGGCCGTAGATACGGTGGTGGAGGGCAAGTACTCTGTGGGCAGCGACGGCAAGTGCCTGAACCCAGATGAAGGGCTGCATTGAGCTTAAGCTGTGCTTAGTCAAAGGAAATTCGGAATGCCCGGTAAAGCGGGGCAGACCCTTCGCGCCCCTGCTTCTCCATATCTCTATGCTGCTATCGCGGTTTGTCAGATGGGGCTTGCACCCCGCCTGACTGGGGCAAGTCCCCTAACCCACCGCTTTCGTCTTTGCGACTTAGAAGCGGGGGACTTCCCTGATAGGTTAAAGCCGCATTTATTTTTAAGCACCAGGCATGATTTTACCGCCTGTGGCGGAATAAGAGCAGATATGGGCAGCTTAAAGTGGCTCGTATGGGCAGCTGGAAAATGCTAGGAGTGGGAAATGCTGTGGGAGGCAAGAGCCAGCGGCGTTTGCCTGACCAGTGGAAAATGAAAAGAAAATTGCACTTAGGAATAGAACTTAGGGCGTGCGTGCGCACCGTCTTCTGCAAAAGGGCAGAGGATAGGGGGCAGGCACGTTTTGTATTTGGGTTTGGCATCCCGCTGCAGGAGCTGGCAGTGAAGGCTGCCTTGCGGGAAAGCTTATTGGGCAGGAAAGTTACTGGGCGGGAAAGCTACTGGGGGGAAAGGTTTTGGGAAATCCTTGACTAATGGGGAAGAATCTACTACAATGGAAAAACGAATGAAAGACGAGTGAGAGGCAAATCCGATTTTGTATGGCGAGGGCTGGTATGGGAATAATTAAGGCAAGCAAGCTGATTTTTGAATATATCCGCAGGGATGAGGACGACCGGGTGGAAGCGGTGAACCGGGCCATAGACCAGGTAGATGTGGAAATCCAAAAGGGGGATTTTGTGGCGATATTAGGTCATAACGGCTCCGGAAAATCCACTTTGGCGAAGCATATTAACGGCATACTTCTGCCTACGGAGGGGACAGTCTGGATTTCCGGCATGGACACCCAGGATGGAGCCCATCTCTGGGATATCCGGAAGACTGCGGGCATGGTTTTCCAGAATCCGGATAACCAGATTATCGGCAATGTAGTGGAAGAAGATGTGGGCTTTGGGCCGGAAAATATCGGCGTGCCCACGGAGGAGATCTGGAAAAGGGTGGATGAAAGCCTGGAGGCGGTAGGAATGACGGCTTACCGGCTGAAATCGCCCAATAAGCTGTCCGGCGGGCAAAAGCAGCGGGTAGCTATCGCCGGGGTGATGGCCATGAAGCCCCAGTGCATTATCCTGGACGAGCCTACCGCCATGCTGGATCCTAACGGGCGGAAAGAAGTGATCCGGACGGTAAAGGAATTAAACCGGAGGGAAGGGATCACGGTTCTTTTGATTACCCATTATATGGAAGAAGTGGTGGCGGCTGACCGGGTGATCGTGATGGATGAGGGGAAGATTGTGATGGACGGGACGCCTAAGGAAATCTTTTCCCAGGTGGAACGGCTGAAAGCTTACCGATTGGATGTGCCCCAGGTCACGGAGCTGGCCTATGAGCTGAAGCAAAAAGGCGTGGATCTGCCAGAGGGGATCCTTACCCGGGAAGAGCTTATGAGGCATTTGCTTCCGTTATTTGGGAGGGATGCGATGGCGAAAGGGGAAAAAGCGGCAGGGCGTGATTGATCTGCAGGAAAAGGCGGCTGGAAACATGGCTGCGGCAGGGCAAAGGAGATATGGCTGCGGCAGGGAAGATGAAGGAAGGCAGTGCCGGGGTAGAGGATGGCGGCGCAGCGGGAAAGGCAGGAGAAAAGATGGCGATCCGGGTTGAGCACTTGAATTATATTTATGGGGAAGGCACAGCCTTTGAGCAGTATGCCCTGAAGGATGTGAGCGTTTCCATAGAGGACGGGCAGTTTGTGGGGCTGATCGGGCATACCGGTTCCGGCAAGTCTACGCTGACCCAGCATCTAAACGGGCTTTTGCGTGCAAGCAGCGGCCAGATTTATTACCGTGAGGAAAATATTTATGCCGAGGGCTACGATATGAAAGCGCTTCGCAGTAAGGTGGGCCTGGTGTTCCAGTATCCGGAGCATCAGCTTTTTGAGGTGGACGTATTTTCTGATGTGTGCTTTGGCCCAAAAAACCTGGGGCTTTCCAAGGATGAAATTGAGGAAAGGGCAAAGGATGCGTTGGCACAGGTGGGGATGGGGGAGGGCTTTTACCGAAAGTCGCCTTTTGAGCTGTCAGGCGGGCAGAAACGCCGGGTAGCTATCGCCGGGGTGCTGGCCATGCATCCAGAGGTGCTGATCCTGGACGAGCCTACGGCAGGGCTGGATCCGAGGGGAAGGGATGAAATCCTGGATGAGATATCCGCCCTTCACCGGGAAAAAAAGATGACCATTATCCTGGTATCCCACAGTATGGAGGATATGGCGCGGTATGCGGACAGGATCCTGGTAATGAGCCATGGGGAGAAGGTGTTTGACGATACCCCGAAAAACGTCTTCCGGCATTACCAGGAACTGGAAAAGATGGGGCTGGCCGCCCCGCAGATCACATATGTCGTCCATGAGCTAAAGGCTCAAGGGGTGGATATTGCAGATGACTTGACCACGGTGGAGGAAGCCAGGGACGGGATCCTTGCCGCTTTAGAGCGCGTTTGAAAAATGCTTCTTGTCCGTCGCAGACGCCAAGAAGATGCTCCGTCTGAACGGTTATGAATTTTCAAACACGTTCCCGGGCGCAGGCAAAAGGGAATTGACAGGAGTTAAGGAATATGTTGCGAGAGATTACATTAGGACAATATTATCCGGCGGATTCGGTGGTTCACCGATTAGATCCCAGGACGAAGCTGTTTGGCACGCTGGTCTTTATCGTGTCCCTGTTTATTTCAACGAATATCTGGGGATATGTGCTGGCTTCCATTGCCTTGGCGGCAGTGATCAGGCTGACGAAAGTGCCTTTTTCTTTTATGGTTAGGGGCCTTAAGGCGATTATGGTGCTGCTTTTGATCAGCGTCAGCTTTAATTTGTTTTTAACCAGCGGGGAAGTGCTGGTGAAGGTGTGGATTTTTAGGATTACCAGAGAGGGCTTAAGGCTCGCCGGATTTATGGCGGCGCGGCTGGTTTACCTGGTGCTGGGTTCCACGATTATGACGCTGACCACGACGCCTAACGAGTTGACTGACGGCCTGGAAAAGAGCATGGGGTTTTTGGGCCGGGTGGGAGTGCCGGTGCATGAGATTTCCATGATGATGTCCATTGCCCTCCGGTTTATTCCTATCCTGGTGGAAGAGACAGACAAGATTATGAAAGCCCAGATGGCCAGGGGGGCAGATTTTGAAAGCGGAAACTTAATCCAGCGGGTAAAGGCCATGGTTCCTCTTTTAGTGCCGCTGTTTATCTCGGCGTTCCGCCGGGCTACGGATCTGGCGATGGCCATGGAAGCCAGGTGCTATCGGGGCGGGGCGGGAAGGACGAAAATGAAGCCCCTCCATTACGCTCACCGGGATCGGGCGGCGTATGGGCTCTTGCTGCTTTATTTAGCCGGGATGATCGGGCTGCGTTTCGTTCCGATGTAAATGTGTGGTTAAGGGGCAGTCGAGGAAGAGTGCCTGCTTGGATGAAGCCAGCGGGAAAGGCGGCATGGATTTCGGATGAAGCCAGCGGGAAAGGCGGCATGGATTTCGGATGAAGCCAGCGGGAAAGGCGGCATGGATTTCGGATGAAGCCAGCGGGAAAGGCGGCATGGATTTCGGATGAAGCCCACGGGAAAGATGGCGTGAATTTTGTATGAATTCGGCGGGAGAAGATGATGAAACGAATTAAACTGGTAGTTGCTTATGAGGGGACGAATTATCATGGGTGGCAGATGCAGCCAAATGGCTTGTCTGTGGAGGCGGTGTTAAATGAGGCGCTGTCTGCCCTTCTAAAGGAGCCGATTACGGTAATCGGAGCCAGCCGCACGGATTCAGGTGTCCATGCCCTGGGCAATGTGGCGGTTTTTGACACGGAAAACCGGATGCCGGGGGATAAGATCTGCTTTGCTTTAAACCAAAGGCTTCCTGAGGATATTCGGATCCAGTCATCTGAGGAAGTGGCTGCGGATTGGCATCCCAGGAAGCAGAATTGCGCAAAAACCTATGAATACCGGATTTTAAACCGGAAAATTGATATGCCGGTAGGCCGTCAGTATGCGTATTTTTGCTATTTTCCCATAGACGTGGAGCGTATGCGCCAGGGGGCAGAGTACCTGGTGGGGGAGCATGATTTTAAAAGCTTCTGCACGGTGCGCACCCAGGCGGAGGATACGGTGAGGGTGATATACAGCCTGTCCGTAGAGCGGGGAGCGGATGACGTGGTGTCAATCCGTATCTGCGGAAGCGGTTTCCTCTATAATATGGTAAGGATTATTGCAGGAACCTTGCTGCGGGTGGGAACCGGCCTGTACAGCCCCCAGAAGGTGGAGGAAATCCTGGATGCCAGGGATCGGCAGGCTGCAGGCCCGACTCTTCCCGCGAAAGGCCTGACATTAATTAGCCTGGAGTATGAAAAAAGGCTTCAGCCGGAAATCAAGGCGGCAAACAAGGATTGGGAGTACCTTCTGGTGCAAAGGGAAATCCCGGCGAAAAAGAAGGCGTATCTGCTGATTTACCGCTGCAAGGAGGAAGATTTCCGAAAGCTGTCCGAAAGGCTTCTTCGCCAGGCCGCCCGGAATGGGGCAAAGTGGATTTATATGGCGGATATAGAAGGCTGGGATCGGGAAAGGCAGGCGCTGGCGGGAATAGGCGGAAAAGATCAGGCTGGACGGGAGGCTTGCCGGGGTGAAGAAATTAGCGGATCTGGTCAACTGCGTTATGGAGGCAGAATCCGGGACGGGGAGAGGTTTGGCTGTTATGAGATGAGGCGGAGCCATGCTTACCTGGAAATGGAAAAGACGCTGGGAGAACCGATCTTAAGAGGAAATGAGGCGGAAGGGAAAGGGGCGGAAAGTAGAGAGGCCGAAAAGGAAGAGGCCGAAAGAAGAGGAGCCGAAAAGGAAGAGGCCGAAAGAAGAGGAGCCGAAAAGGAAGAGGCCGAAAGAAGAGGAGCCGAAAAGGAAAAGGCCGAAAGAAGAGGAGCCGAAAAGGAAGAGGCCGAAAGAAGAGGGGCTGAAAGGGAAGGGGCAAAAGGGAAAAGGGCAGAGGGAGAAGGATGGGCAGGAAGAAATCCGGACAGAGAAAAGCAAGGCAGGGTAAAGCTTTGCCCTTTGGAGAAAGCGGATTGGGAGAAATGGCTTTCGTGGTACAATGAAAGCTTTTTCGATCTTCCCGGATCTGCCACGTATGATAGGAAAACCATTGCCGGGCAGGAGGAGGAAGGAAGCGGATTTTTCTGGATTTGTGCCGATGAAAGGCCAGTGGGGACGCTGGTGCTTGGCCTGGAGGCAGATGGGGAAAAGAACGGGGAAAGCACCGAAAAGGCAGTGATGATCGATGTGATTGCCATAAAAAAAGAATTTACCGGGCGGGGATATGGCCAGGAGGCGCTTTTATGCATAGAGGAGTATGCAAGGGAAAGGGGCATCTTAAAGCTGACGCTTTTGGTGGCCGATACCAACAGCAGGGCCAGGAGGCTATATGAAAAGGCCGGTTTTAGGACGGCCAGGCGCAGGCCGGAGTTTTTTTGTGCGGGCACTGAATGAGCATGAAATGGGCAAGGAAGCAGGGCGTCAGGGGAAGGGAAAAGCTTAAGGAAAACCTTGAAAAACCTTAAAAATATAAGGAAAATATAAGGAAAACCTTGAGAAAAAGGTTGACATGGATTACCAGCTATTATATAATTAATAACTGTGACGTTAGGCAAAAGTATGCACCAAAAGCCCCGGAGAGCATCTTTTGATAAACGATAGAAGCAGCAAAAGGGATTTTAACAGGAGGTTAAACCATGAAGAGTTTTATGGCTAGTCCAGCGACAATTGAGAGAAAATGGTATGTAGTAGATGCTACCGGATATACATTAGGCCGTTTAGCTTCAGAGGTAGCTAAGATTTTGAGAGGCAAGAATAAGCCTATCTTCACTCCTCATATGGATTGTGGGGATTACGTAATTGTTGTCAATGCTGAGCATATTAAAGTTACCGGCAAGAAGCTTGACCAGAAGATTTATTACCGTCATTCCAGCTACGTAGGCGGCATGAAGGAAACCACCCTTCGGGAAATGATGGCGAAGAAGCCGGATCAAGTGATCAAGTTAGCTGTTAAAGGTATGCTTCCAAAGGGACCACTGGGGAGAAGCATGATTAAGAAGCTTCACGTATATGCAGGCCCAGAGCATGAGCAGGCTGCACAGAAACCGGAAGTTTTAACATTTTAACCTGAGTGTGTCGGAAGGAGGAAGAAAAAATGGCTGATAAGTTTTACGGAACAGGCAGAAGAAAAAAATCTATCGCTAGAGTATATTTAGTGCCGGGTAACGGCAAGATTACCATTAATAAAAGGGATATTGACGAATATTTAGGATTAGAAACCCTGAAGCTGATTGTACGCCAGCCTTTAGTGGCTACGGAGACGACGGACAAGTATGACGTACAGGTTAATGTGCGCGGCGGCGGTTTTTCCGGCCAGGCAGGCGCTATCCGCCATGGCATTTCCCGTGCGCTGCTCCAGGCAGACGCTGATTTCCGCCCGATTTTAAAGAAGGCCGGATATCTGACGAGGGATCCGAGAATGAAAGAGAGAAAGAAGTACGGCCTCAAAGCGGCTCGTCGCGCTCCGCAGTTCAGCAAGCGTTAATTGGCTGTCGGGAGCGTATCAAAATTGCTCAAAAACCCCGGAAAATCAAATGTTTACGGTTAGAGGGAAGTAATTTCAGATTAGGCGGTATAGCCCCAATTACAAGGGCTGTACCGTCTTTTCGAGTTCCTATGCGCCTTGCCGTTTCGGTTGTGTGGCAGAAAGGAAATTGATTTCCCCTACAAAGTTGAAAACAATATCCACTTTCTGTACCCGTTTCCCGTCCATCTTTTCCGGCGCATGGACTATGATTTTCTTGATAAATTCATTGACGATTGCGGGGGTAAGTTCCTTTATCCCCACATACTTGCGGATAATCGCGGCGAAGCTGTCAAAATCGCTCTTGTTCTGTTCGTAGGTATCGACTTCCTGCTGGTCTGCCTTGACCTTTTCTTCCAGTTCCCGCTGTTCCGCTTCATACTCTGCGGGCAACTTCAAAAATCTGTCGTGGCTGATTGCGCCGCTTATATCGTCCTCATAAATCCGCTTGAAGATACGGTCAAGTTCCGCTATACGCTTCCTCGCCTGTCCGACTTCACGCTTCCTGCGCTTCATCTCCTTTTCCGTTTCAGCGGAGCGCTGCTGATACATCATTTCATGGAAAGCCATGATGTCATCAAAGAAAAGGGCGGTCACGTCAAATATCCTGCTCCATACGATTTGCTTCAACACTTCCTCGCGGATAAAATGAGCCGTACAGCTTCCTGTATTGCTCTTGTACTTTGCACAGCGGTAATGGTCTTGTGAGCCGTTAAAACTTTTGCAAGTAGCGAAATGTAATTTACTCCCACAGTCTGCACAGTATACCAAGCCGGAAAACAATCCCTGTCTGTCCGCTTTTGTGGGGCGGCGTTTGTTTGCCCTTAGTTCCTGCACCCGTTCAAAAACTGCGTCTTCCACAATCGCTTCATGGGTATTGAAGAAGATAGACTGCTGTTCCTTTGTGGTAGGAATCCGCTTTTTCAGCTTGTGGGATTTGGAATAGCTTTTGAAGTTCACCGTATGCCCGCAGTAATCCATACGCTCTAAAATGCCGACAATGGTACTATCTCTCCAATCATAGGGATTTTCAGGAAATGGTTTCCCCTTTTTCTTTGCGTAGTGGGCTTTGGCAGTCAGTACCTTATCTTCTTTGAGGATTTTTGCTATCTGCATAGGTCCTTTTCCGGCGATACATAAATCAAAAATGCGTTTCACCACAGCGGCGGCTTCCTCGTCTACAATCCATTGCTTTTTGTCCGTAGGGCTTACCATGTAGCCGTAGGGCGGTTTTGTCAGATGTTCCCCCGCCTGTCCCTGCGCCCGTTTGATTGCCCTCACCTTTTTGCTTGTGTCTTTGGCGTAAAAATCATTAAACAGGTTACGGAACGGGGTAAAATCGTTGTCGCCTTTTGCGCTGTCTACATCGTCGTTGATTGCGATATATCTCACGTCGCGCTCTACGAAAAAGATTTCCGTATAGTAGCCGACTTTCAGATAATCGCGCCCTAATCTTGACATATCCTTGACAATGACCGTTGCCACGTTTCCGGTTTCAATCTCTGCAATCATGCGGTTAAAATTTGGTCTGTCAAACGTCACACCCGATACGCCGTCGTCAATGAAGAAAACGGGATTTGTAAAGCCGTTGTCCGCCGCATATTTGGAGAGGAACTGCTTTCTGGTTCACAATGCTGTTGCTGTCGCCCTCTAACGTATCTTCCTGCGAAAGACGGGCGTATAATGCTGTTATCTGTCCGGGCTTATATGTATTTGCTGTCATGTGTTCATTCCTCCTGTAATGAACGCCCGACAAACAGTAGTGCTAACCTTATTATAGCGTACTTAACCCTGTTTGTCATTGGGCGGTTTGACGGTTTCTGATTTTATGAGCCGTATCATCTTGTCGCGGAGCCGTTCCGATCCGCCGCAGGAGGTAGATACTTCATAGTATGTGCCGCCGATTTTGTAATAGACGGTTTCCTCTGTTGGTTTCCCTTTTTCCGGCAGATAGCCGCTGTCCTTGATTTCCAGTTCCCAATCCATTCTTTTCCCTTCCTTTCCGTATTTTCTAAATGATAAGTTTCGGAGCAAGCATAGGAAAAGGGTACCCTTTTCCGTAAATCTGCCCGTCCGCGCTATGGCTTGACGGACAGATTTTGCTTGTTGGGAAGAATCCCAAACCCTCTGAAACTTCTTTCACTACCTACTACACCGCACCATACGATTTTGCCAAAGTTTTAGCGAAATTTTATAAAAAAGTTTTTCTTACTTCCTACTACGGAAAAATAAGTTGGAAATGCCAAATATCTTAAAAATCAAGATTGATATAGGCTTGAGAATATGTTAGACTGTATTCGTTTCAAATTAATGTGTCAGACATAGAGAAAGAAGTGATTTGTATGTGTATCAACACCAAAAAAAGAAACAAAGCATTTGTCCATGCAAAGCCAGTAAATTGCGACAGTTGCATGGAGTAAAAGGGAGTCGCAAAATAAAAATGCTAGCTTTGCAACTTGACTATTATATCAAGGAGGAAGCCCGCATGAAATATCTTAATGCACAAGTTATTCTTCCAGACGCATTGGTAAAGGAATTGCAAACTTATGTTCAAGGAGAATATATCTATGTTCCTGTCGAACAGAAGCAACAAAAGCGTTGGGGAGAAGTTTCCGGCTATCGGCAAGAACTAAAGCAACGCAATCAGCAGATAAAAGAGGAGTATCAAAACGGTATTTCTATGGAGTGTCTATCTGAAAAATATTGCTTATCTGTATATGCTGTCCGGAAAATCATATATCAAAAGTAACCGTAAGGGGCTGCCAAGTTGCAGCCTCTTATTTTATACAAATTGTTTCGGTATTGTACGGTGTATAGAATATTTCTATGAATGGCGGTAAGATAAGAGCGAAGTATATAAATATTTTGTGAAAGGCGGCTATTATGTGTACAAGATTTGTTTATCGTGGAAATGACATGATAACAGGCTTTAATTTTGATATTGACCTTTCTGTATGGAAGCATAAAGTGATTGAAGAACGAGAACGCTTCTATATCGGGATTTTGCGACCAGACGGGGTATATCATTCTTATCATGGAGTGAATCAAAATGGGAATGTCGGAACGCTGTTATATGTGCATGGCAATCCTGCCGGAGAATATCAAAAAGGCAGAGAATTTATAACGATTGCAGATTTAACAGAACAGTTTATTAAAGCACAAATTTCCTTTGATGATGTCCTTCAAATTGCCAAGTCAAAGAAAATTGTTTATGCGCCAGATGCGACTATGCAGGCGATGTTGTCCGATGTTCAAGGGCGTACATTAGTAATTGAACCGGGAATTGGGTATCGGGAAGAACAAAGTAAATATTCCTTGATAACAAACTATTCCTTGATGAAACCAGAAAGCACAAAAGATTATATTGTGTCCGGCGACGATAGATATGAACGGGCATTGCCATTATTGGATAATTACAAAAGCAAGTTTTCGCTTTCCAACGCATTTGAATTGCTTTATACTGTCCGTCAAGAAGGCGAATGGGCGACCAGAGTTTCTTTTGTGTATTCAGCAAATGACCAGACAGTATATTATGTAGAAAATAACAACTTTGAACATATCAGAAAATTTAAATTTTTGCCAGTATAACAAGAAAGGAATCGTCATGCCACAGAAGATTTATCCCCGTTCAAAAGACAGGGAAACAATTTATTTAAAAAACGTTATTAGCAACCCCAATATCATAGTTGGCGATTATACAATATATAATGATTTTGTTAAAGAGCCAAGAGAATTTGAAAAGAATAATGTTTTGTATCAATACCCAATCAATCAAGATAAGCTGATAATTGGTAAGTTTTGTTCTATTGCCTGCGGAGCAAAGTTTATATTTAACAGTGCAAATCACAGGTTATCTTCTCTATCCACCTATCCATTTCCTATATTTTTTGAGGAATGGAATTTAGATGTAAAAGATATTAAAAATGCGTGGGACAACAAAGGTGATATCGTTATCGGAAATGATGTTTGGGTTGGTTATGAGGCGGTCATTTTAGCAGGTGTTACGATTGGAGATGGTGCTGTTATCGGAGCGCGAGCTGTCGTTACAAAAAACATTCCTCCATATACAATCGTTGGCGGTGTTCCGGCAAAGCCTATAAGAAAGCGTTTTTCCCAAGAAACGATTGATTTTCTGCTTAAAATAAAATGGTGGAATTGGTCTGAAGAACATATCCGACAGCATATAACCGAGATACAGTTAGGAAATATCGAATATTTGCGTTAAATTGCCGCACGACGGAAAAAGAAAAAAGCCGTCGTACAGCAATCATTACTCATGTGTAAAAATATTTTATGGACGGCTTTGAAATTCAGAGCCGCCTATTTTATTATGTGGATAAAAATGTTTATGGCGGTATCAAGGAGGTATCGCCATGTTTCTATCGGCTAACAGACAGTTATTAAAAAAATCCTGCTTCATACAGCGGAGTATTCTGCCCATGAATATGAACTATATACTCATTTAGTATGTCTTAATAATTCATATTACTTAAATGCTTATGCGGTCTTATTCTGCATGAGCGTTTGTTGTAATAGCCCCCTACTGGGAAGAAAGGGGGTGAAAAAATGAGTTATTCCGAAGATTACAAGGAGCGTATTGAGTATATGTTTGCCGCCTTTTGTAAAGTTGTTCTCCGTAATGCGGCATTTACCGCATATCGGGATTTTGGACGAAAGCAGAAACGGGAAGTATCTCTTGACTATCTGATGTCTGAAACGCCTTTTGAACCGTTTACAATGGATAGTTATTTTGAAAAATACGATAAACCGACGGTCTTTGTTGTGCAAGGACAAGAGGTTATTGTAGTAAGCGAGAGATTAGCAGACGCATTGTGCAGACTGCCGGAGCAAAGGCGCGTTGTCCTGTTGATGTACTTTTTTCTTGGCTCAACCATTTTGCGGTGCGGCAGTACAAAAAATATAAGCTGGCGGCGGGTGATATATGCTCTAAATGACTTCTTAATCACGAGATTTTCTCATGGTTAGTGAAGAACCCATTTAGAGCATATTTCATGTAAGGAGGCAGACGCTATGACAAAAACCAAAATCACTCCATTATACGAGAGGATGAGCCGTGACGATGAATTGAATGGGGAATCCAACTCCATCAGCAACCAGAAATCCATGCTGGAAGATTACGCCCGCCGCAACGGTTTCCCCAACCCGACCCATTTCACGGACGATGGAATCTCCGGAACCCGGTTCGACCGACCCGGATTCACCGCCATGATGGAGGAAGTGGAGGCCGGGAACGTGGAGGCAATTATCATCAAAGACATGAGCCGCCTGGGGCGTGATTATCTCAAAGTCGGCCAGGTCATGGAAATCCTGCGGCAGAGAGGTGTCCGGCTGATCGCCATCAATGACGGAGTGGACAGCGCCAACGGAGAGAATGATTTTACCCCGTTCCTGAACATCATGTATGAATTTTATGCCAGAGATACCAGCCGCAAGATTAAGTCCGTATTCAAGGCAAAAGGCATGAGCGGCAAGCACCTGACCGGTACGGTCATTTACGGCTACTTGTGGGACGAAAAACGGGAACACTGGATTGTGGACGAAGAAGCCGCTGATGTGGTGCGCCGGATATTCGCTATGACTTTGGAGGGATATGGCCCTTACCAGATTGCGAATCGGCTGTCACAGGAAAAGATTGAGATACCATCCCTGCACCTGTCCCATTACGGAGAGGGCGTGAATCAATCCAAGACGTTTAAAGACCCTTATGGCTGGGGCTCTTCCACTATCGTCAATATCCTGAAAAAGCGTGAGTATTTAGGCCACACCATCAACTTTAAGACCCGCAAGCATTTCAAGGACAAGAAAAGCCACTACGTTGACGAAAATGAATGGGTAATCTTTGAGGATACCCACGCCGCCATTATCGACCCGGAAACCTTTGAGAATGTGCAGAGAATCCGCTCCAACGTGAAGCGTTACCCGGACGGCTGGGGAGAAGCCGCACCGCTCACCGGCCTGCTCTACTGCGCCGACTGCGGCGGCAAGATGTATGTCCACCGCACCAACAACGGCAAGCGTATCTCACAGTATACCTGCTCCCAATATAGCAAGGTTCCGGTTGGCGTTCTCTGTGCCACACAGCACCGAATCAACGAAAGCGCCGTCCTGACACTGGTTTCCGATATGCTCCGGGCGATTGCGGAGTATTCCAGGAATGACCGGGCAGAATTTATCAAAGCGGTTCAGGAAACCCAGGCCGAGCAGCAGGCCAGCGACATCAACAGAAAGCGGAAACGGCTAGCGGCAGCACAGAAACGAGCCGGGGAACTGGAAAAACTGATATGCAAGATTTATGAGGACAATGTGCTGGGCAAGCTGCCGGACGCAAGATATGCCGCCCTGGACGCACAGTACGCAAAGGAGCAGGAATCCCTTTCCGGTGAGATTGCCGAACTGGAAAAGGCAATCGCCGGATATGAGCAGAGCCGGAAATCAGCGGAGAAATTTATCGCCCTTGTTGACAAGTACGAGAATTTTAATAACCTGACTACCACCATGCTGAATGAGTTTGTGGAGAAAATCCTTGTCCATGAGCGTGACCGAAAAGGCAGTGCTGAAACCACGCAGGAGATTGAGATTTACTTCAATTTTGTCGGGAGGTACATACCGCCCCATTTCGGGGAAGTGAACCTCACGCCGGAGGAACTGGAAGCCCTGCGGAAAAAGGAGGAACGCAAGGACAAGCTACACCAGGCGTATCTCCGGCGCAAAGCCAACGGGACACAAAAACGGTACGAGAATAAAATCAGGGCAAAGAAAAAGGCTGAAATCGAGGCAAAGAAAGCCGCTATCCGTGCCGAGGATATGGAAAAAGGCGTGTTTATCCCGGTCAGCAGCCTGCCAAAAAAAGACCCCCAAAAAGCACCAGTACCGGACAGAGCCGCTATGTAGGCGGCTGGCATATCACAGAAAGGACAAGGAGGTATACACATGAATGGACTGACTTATATAAAAGTTGGCGATTACTATATCCCGAATCTGGTATTGAAGGAGCAGCCGGACACGCCAATCGGCAGGTATGGGCGCATGAGGCTCCGTTATCTGAAAGAACACCGGAAAGGGCTGTATACCAGCCTGCTCCTAACGGAAAAGCTCTATCCCCATTTGTTGGAAATTGACGAGGTCGCCAATGAGCGAATGGATATTCTTATGCCACAGTTGATGAAGGCCGCCGGTGTGACCGAGGAACTGAAAGCGGACGACCAGATGAAATGGGTGGGGCTGGCAAATAACTGTAAGGCGCAGGCGGAAGAAATCATTTGTGCAGAATTGATTTATAACTAAAGGCAAGGTATAATAATAAAATATTCCTCATTTTCTTTTCATAAATGAATTTGAGGTTTCACCTTGTCGCACTCTGCAATAAAATTTTTTAGTGTGGAGTAAAAGGAAAGGAGGATTGGGGATTTATGCTTAATCCTATCGTTATTGTTGCGTAAGCAAGGCTATCGCAACGATTAAAAAGTGAATAGGTGTTGCGGATAGACCTTGCAGTTCCTGGTAGACAAATCACATTAGGAGTGCAAAATGGGTTACAAAAAAGCAACACACGTTCTGCCGCATGATTTACTTCTGAAAGTTCAGGAATACATTGATGGAGAATTTTTGTATATCCCCAGAATTTCTGATAACAAAAAAAGCTGGGGAGAAACAACCTCAACACGTCAGGAATTACAAGATAGAAACCAACGTATTTATGATGACTACCTTGCAGGGAAACGAATGGAATTCCTTGCCGAAAAATATTTTCTATCTTTGAAAAGTATTCAGAGAATTATCGGGCAGTTAAAAAAAGAATATAATTGACAGAAATGGGCTGGTATTATTTCAAAATACATCAGCCCATTTCTTATGTTTATTTATAAAAAGAGTATTAGGTTTGGTTCTGTATTGTATGATGATACAATTTATTTGCAAGAAACATAAGGAGGTATGGCTTTTATGAAAAAATGTTGTGACAATCCGCCTTTTAGTTTTTAGATTTAAGAATCAGGAGGAATTACGGAGTGAAAAAAATTATATGGGAAGTACAAAGCCTTTCCTTGTTGCCTGTATTAAAATATTGCAAGAAATGTGGAAGGAAAAATCGGTTTGCTTGTTCACGGCAATTCCGGGTAAATGCCCAGCGCAGATACCTGGATATTTGGTTAATTTACAAATGCTGTGATTGCAATACCACATGGAACGCTACTGTTTATTCCCGTATTTCTCCACAAGCAATAAAGCCGCAGCTATTGGACGGATTTTATAAAAATGATAACGAACTTGTAGAGAAATATGCAATGGATAGCCAGTTTTTACAAGAGAATGGTGTGGAAGTCGGTTTGCCCCAATATTCTGTTATTGGTGATTGCTTTTCTCTGAATGAAACCGTACAACTTGAAATCAAAAGTAAATATTCTCTTTCTGTTAAGGTATCTTCTGTTGTGAGAAGCAAATTACTTCTGCCAGAAAAGGAATATCTACAACTGATCACAAGTGGGAAAATAAAGAGTTTTCCCAATCAGGATTTAAAAAAATGTAAATTGAAAGAAGGTGTTACCCTTGTTTTTGATAATGAACTACAAATGAGTAGAATTTGAATTAAGAAAAATCATCTGCCGAATAATGGCGAAAGAAAAAAAGCCGTTATACAGCAGACATATTTGTATGTGCCCATAAGACAGCGGTTTTGAGAAAGGCAAAGCCGCTGTTTCTTTATTTACAAAAAGATTGTTGCCCTAGTATTTCCCAAAATGGCGGCTGGTGAAAGGAGCCGTCATGAATCATAACCTGTTTTTACAAAATCGGCTAAAAAATAAGCGATTAAAAAAATCCATTTCCCACAAAGGGAACTGTCTACACACAAATGCGAAATTTGTCATATTCTAACTGAATACCGTATCTTATGCGTCCGAATGGAATTTAACCATCCGGGCGCTTTTGTTTTCTTGGGAGGCGCACACGCTCCCCACTGCCGTTCCCCGCCTCACTCCGTTCAGAAATCTTTGCAAAAAATCTGAACGGAGGAAAGGAAGATGGAAGTCACCATCAATATAGACGGACAAGCCCTGTCCGTGGAGGTCACAGTCGAAGTATACGAGTATCTGGACAAAGCCGGCCACAAGGAAGAAAACCTTGCCCATGAAAAGCGGAGGCACTGGGACAGCCGGGAGTTTGATGAGTACATAATCCTCACCGAAGGGCGCTCCTGCTACTACCAGACACCGGAACAGTGGGTATGCAGGAAAGAAACCATGCTGGAGATTAAGGCCGCCCTTGCGCTCTGTACCGAGGCGCAGCGCTGCCGGTTCCTGCTCTACGCATTGGACGGTTTGAGTTATGCCGAGATTGCCGGGCTTTGCCGCTGCTCCAAAGCTGCCATACAGGACAGCATTGAAGCGGTACGGAAGAAAATCAAAAAATTTTTCTGATACAGACCCTACGATTGGCCGATTTCGGGCTAACCAGTGAAGGGAACTTTTTCCCTATCATATTTTCGGGGAGGACAGGCAGGAAACCACTGCCTGTCCTCTCTGTATTTTAGGAGGTCAGTCATGAAAACAATCAATCTAAGGTACTGTTATCCCTACTACACCGGGGACGTGTTTGTGGAGGTATCGGACGAAGTGGCCGAGGTCATGGTGCAGTCTGTCCGGGAGATGTACAACTATGACCGCCGGACACGTTACCACAAGGCATTTTACTCCCTGGACGCTTTTGACTGGACGGAGAAGTACGCATTGGAACACAGCCCGTCAGCGGAAGAAATTATCTTGATGAAAGAGGAACAGGCCGCCCATGAAAAGCTGCTTGCCATGCTGGACGAGGCGCTCTCCATTATCACTCCCATGCAGGCAAGACGTGTTAAGGGCTATTACATCAGGGGATTAGATTTTACCCGGATTGCCAAAGAGGAAGGCGTTGACAAAAGTGTGGTAAACCGTTCCGTACACCGTGGCCTGAAATGTATGCGTGAGTTTTACAGCCGCCAGCAGACAGAATGAGGTACGGCCTATGCAGACAATCAACCTGAAAAAATATTATTACCCGCTTTTTGTCACGGACACAATGATCGAGGTATCGGACGAGGTGGCCGAGGCTCTGCTGCTTATGCGGAGAGAGGAAAACAACCGCACCCGCAAAATCTGGTATCACAAGGCGTACTATTCCCTTGACTGTGAGGACGGAATTGAAAACTGTGCCTTTGATTTTACCGCCAAGTCCCCGGAGGAGATTCTGCTGGAACAGGAGGAAGAACAGCTTTTCCTTGCCACACTGGGACATCTGTCCGAAGCTATGGATAATCTGACGGACATACAGGCAAGGCGTATCCACGCACGCTACATACTTGGCAAAAAACTGATTGAGATTGCCGCAGAGGAAGGCGTGAGCGTATCTGTAGTACAGCAGACCGTTAAGAGCGGATTAAAGCGAATGCGGAACTATTTTGAGAAAAAGAAGTGGAGGGAATAAGGGAAATGAATTTTACCAAAAGCGAACTGGAAATGCTCTACCAGTATGCCGCACCAACGAAGGAAGAAACCCTTGCCGGCTGAAAGAGATTGTGCCGGTTCTGGAAAGGAAGGACGATCTACTCTCAAAAGTGATTGTCGAGAATACCATACGGAAACTGGAAAAACTGGCGGAGCCGGAGTGCAGCCGGTTTATTGCGGATAACCGGGCAGCCTTTATCGAAAAATGGGATAATTCTATCCGCCAGAGGCTTGCCGCAGCCAAAGCTAGGAAGGGGGAGCCGGTTCTGCAGGGGCATGACCTGGCAGGCATGGAGCGGTTTCTGCCGGAAACAAGGCACATGGTAACGGTGGATATTCTGAACAGTGACAGCCCGGTGGGATTCCCCGGAGAGCGATACCGCTTTTTCCTTTCTGACGAAGGCTATAAAAATGCCAGAGCCAGTGAGAAGCGTGGAGAAATCAAAATCAGGAACCATGCCGCTGTCATGGCCGGGAAACTCTACCTGGATAAGAAACCGCCGGCGCAGGAACGGTGAAGGCAATAAAAAAAGAGGCTCTGCAAATCCAAATCTGCATTGCCCCTTTAGTCCGTATCTTCGTCTGGTACATACTCCATGATGTCCTCAATACGGCAGTTTAGAATCCGGCACAGGTTGTTTAGAATCATGGTTTTGACAACCATGTTTTTCCGCAGCCGATGAAGCTGTGCTTTATCTATGCCGAAATCCTTGATTAGTCTGTACTGGCTAATCTCCCGCTCTTTAAGGGTAGACCAGAGCCGGTCATATTTAATCATGCTGTTAGCTCCCTTCCCTTGTATTTTAACTGTCGGTAAGCCTTAATCATATGGTGCGTGTATACTCCCTCTTTTATTCAAAATCGAAAAGATAAAAACGATTATCAGAGAATATTGACCGTGTGTGGGGAAAGAAATTAGTTTGCTTGTGAATTGTAAAAACAGAACATTTTATCACATGAGGCAACCGGAAACGGCTGTCTTTTTTTGCCATCTGAAAGGAGGTGATTACAAATGCCGGATATAGATAAGCTGAAAGCCCAGCAGGAAAAAGTAAAGACAGAAATCCGCCAGTTGGAGAATAGACAGAAGATTCTCCTGAATCGAAAAACGGACGCAGAACGAAAAGCCAGGACACGCCGCCTGATTGAGCATGGGGCGGTTCTGGAAAGTATCTTCCCTGCCGCTGCCGCCATGACCGGCGAAGAAGTCAAGGCGTTTTTATCTGCTATTTCCCGCCTGCCGGAAGTCATGTGGCTGCTGAAAAATGAATCTGACAGTCAGGATTTACAGCAGCTTTAAAAATCCAACGGCGCACTTATACACCGTTCCGGTGCGTGCGCCCTGCCGGGAGCGTGGCGTCCTCTGGACGCAATGGGGAGCTACACTCCCCAAACCCCTTGTGCGCTCCGCCAGAGAGGACACCCGCTTTGCCTCTGCCCTTTCCAGCGAAGCCAATCTATCCCCACCCGAAAGGAGGCGAACCGCCATAGCCATATTCCATATGCCCGTCCAGATTATCAAGCGTAGCAAGGCCAAGTCTGCCGTAGGCGCTGCCGCTTACCGAAGCGGAACCAAAATGACCAATGAATGGGACGGGCTTACCCATGATTACACCCGGAAACGTGGCGTAGTCCACTCTGAAATCATATTGTCGCCCCATGCCCCGCCGGAATTTCAAGACCGAAACACTCTCTGGAACAGTGTGGAAATGGTTGAAAAGACCCGTGACGCACAGCTTGCCCGTGAGATAGAGATTTCCCTGCCGGTGGAACTGAACCGGGAGGAACAGCTGCGGCTTGCCCGCTCCTTCATCAGCGATACCTTTGTCGCCGCCGGTATGTGTGCGGATTTCTCTATCCATGACAAGAAAGACGGAAATCCCCACTTCCATGTCATGCTCACCATCAGGCCGCTAAAGGAGGACGGACAGTGGGGAGCGAAATGCAGGAAGGTCTACGAACTGGACGAAAACGGCCAGAGAATCCCCAACGGCAAAGGCGGCTGGAAGAGCCACCGGGAGGACACCACCGACTGGAATGACAAGGGGAATGTAGAGAAATGGCGGGCTGCCTGGGCTGCCTACGCCAACAGAGCGTTGGAGGCTGCTGGCAGGCCGGAACGGATTGACCACCGCTCCTACGAGCGTCAGGGCATTGACAAGATACCTTCCATCCATCTGGGAGTTGCCGCCAGCCAGATGGAACGGAAAGGCATTGCCACGGAGAAGGGAAATGTCAACCGCCAGATTGCCGCCGACAATAAGCTGCTGAAGGAGATTAAAGCACGGATTACCCGGCTCTACAAATGGACAAAGGAGCAGGCGGGGAAACCGGAAGGAAAAGACAGTATCATGGCGCAGCTTTACGAGGCGCAGCTGTTAACAGGGAATCCCGGCTCCCGGTATGGGAAGATAAGGAACCTAAAAGAAAGCGCCGCCCTGTTTAATTTCCTGAACGGCAACCACATCACTTCCATGGAGCAGCTTTATGAAAAAGTGGTTGCCATGAACAAAGATTACTATTCCCTGCGTGGGAAGATTGTCACCGCCGAGCGGCGTATCAAAGTGCTGGACGAACATCTCTCCATGTGGGAGAAATACGAGAGGAACAAAGGAACCCGCCGCCAGCTTGACAAGATGAAGCCGGGAAAGAAAAAGGAGCAGTTTGAGCAAAAGCACAATGCGGAACTGGTATTATATGAGGCCGCTGTCCGGTATCTGGAAAAGCTGAAAGCTAACGGCGAAGAAATCACCCCGAAGAAATGGCAGGCCGAGGCCGAACGCCTGAAAGTGGAGAAATCGGTACAGTACCAGAAAATGAAGGCCATGCGGGAGGACATCAGGGCGGTGGAGAACCTGAAAAAGACAGCGGATCAGTTGGCTAGGACGGAAAATGAACCGGTCAGAAAGAAGGAGGAACAGGAATTATGACACAGCAGTTTATCACCATGACAATCACTATCACCGTAAAGATACCCATGCCACCCACGCCGCCAGTGCCTGCGGGGGCGAAAGCGCCGGAGCCGGTTTTCCTTTTCAGGGAGGGGCAGCCGCCTTTGTGTTACTGCAAGGTGAGATATGGGAAACAGGCGGCATGAGCGAATCCCGGCCATGGACTACCGGCAGTACCCCAGGGCGAGGCGGCTGGTGCGTGAGTGCTGCAACTATGACAACGGCCAGTGTATGGCGCTTGACGAGGGGGACGGGTGCGTCTGTGTTCAGAGTATTTCCCACTCCCTGCTCTGCCGCTGGTTCCGTGTGGCGGTGCTGCCTTTAGACCACCAGCTGGAAACGGCTCTTTACCACCGGCTGGAAAGCAGGCGGTGCAGCGAGTGCGGCGCTCTTTTCCTGCCCGGCTCCAACCGGGCGAAATACTGTAGGGAGTGTGCCGCTCGTATGAAGCGGAAACACGCCACAGAGCGGAAACGGAAACAAAGGCGCTTATGTCACGCTTTAGGAGCGGAAAAAGCCTTGTAAATCAAGCACTTTTGGAGCGTGTCGGAGGGGAGGCAATACTTTTTATCACCGACACCCCAAAAGCCCCATTAAAATGCGTACAGGAGCCGAAATAACCCATTCTGAACCAAAGGAGCAACCAAATGACAGAGAACCGACGATTTTATTACCTCAAGCTGAAAGAGAATTTTTATAACAGCGAAACCATGGTCATCCTGGAGAGTATGCAGGACGGCCTTCTGTACTCCAATCTCCTGCTCAAGATGTATTTAATGTCCCTGAAAAGCAGCGGCGTACTCCTGCTGAATGACTACCTGCCCCATACCGTGCAGACCATAGCCACCTTTACCCGGCATCAGGCAGGCACGGTGGAGCGGGCTTTGAAGATATTCCAGGAGTTTGGGCTTGTGGAGATACTGACGGACGGGGCCTATTACATGAGCGACATCCAGCTGCTGATCGGCCAGTCGTCCAGCGAGGGGGAGCGGAAGAAAAAGGAGCGCATGAGGCTGAAACGCCAGAACCTGCTCCCGTCCGGAGGAACGGACATTTGTCCGTCTAATGGCCGGGTGGACAAATGTCCGCCTATATTAGAGTATAGAGATAAAGAGATTAGAGATAAGAGTATAGAGAATAGAGAGGGAGATATGGCACACGCCTATGGGAGATACCGGAATGTATTTTTATCTTCTGCAGAACTGGCAGAACTCCAGACGGAACTTCCCTCTCTCTGGGAGCAGTACATTGAGCGGCTGTCCGAGTACATGGAATCCAGCGGAAAAGGATATAAAAACCATGCCGCCACAATCCGGCGCTGGGCGAACGCCGACAAAAAGAAGGAGGAACCGCCTGCCCGGAACCGTGATTACAGCGTGGAGGAAGGAGAAACCATATGATAGAGATTACCGCAGAAGTCCGGGCGGCCATAGACAGAGCCGCCGGGGATATGGAACTTGCCGGGGACGAATACATAGAACCGGCTGACGGGCTTATCCACTGTAAGAAATGCAATGGCAGCCGCCAGACCGTTGTGCCCAGGTTCGGAGGCTCCGGCTATTTCATGCCCCGCTGCCTCTGCCCCTGCCAGCAGAAAGCGCAGGAGGAATGGAAAGCTATGGAGGAACAGAGGGAACGCATGGAGCGTATCAAACGCCGGAAAGCACAGGGGCTTCAGGACAGATACCTTTATGATTACACATTCGCCAATGATAACGGCCAGAATCCCGTCATGGAGAAGGCTCGCGCCTATGTGGAGCATTGGAAGGAGGCATACCGGGACAATACCGGCCTTCTGCTCTTTGGTGACGTAGGAACCGGGAAATCCTTTTTTGCCGGCTGTATCGCCAATGCCCTGCTTGACCGTGACGAGCCGGTACTGATGACAAATTTTCCGTCTATCCTGAACCGGCTGACCGGCGTGTTTGCCGAGGACAGGGCGGCCTTTATCGCCAGCCTGGACGATTACAGCCTGCTTGTCATTGATGATTTAGGAGTGGAGCGCAGTACCGAGTATGCCATGGAGCAGATGTTCACCGTCATTGACAGCCGATATCGGAGTAAGAAGCCGCTGATTGTCACGACAAACCTGAAACTGGAAGAAATCAAGAACCCGCCAGACCTTGCCCACGCAAGGATTTATGACCGCATACTGGAACGGTGCGCGCCGGTTCTCTTTTCCGGTAAGAACTTCCGGGAAGAAGGAGCCAGGGCGACCAAAGCGGCGGCGAAGGAGATTGTGAGTAAGGGATAACAAAGTTTGATTTCAAGAAAAGGAGAATTTATGAGCAGCGAGAAAA